>CAWEQV010000034.1:0-98730 GCA_963811285.1 uncultured Chitinophagaceae bacterium
ATAATTACTCTACTATCTTAACCTTATGCCATTATTCTAGTCTTAACCTTATGCTTTATTGAAACTGTTACTAAAAAGCTTGACACGGTGACCTCCGCTACTACAGTAAACCAATAAATTCCTGTAATTTTAATTTTGTCGTAAATGGCTTTTAAAAAGTCATAATACACCCCTCGCCGTTACCACTTTTCAAATTACTTTTACAACAGAAATAAAACTTAAAAACAATGCAACATCAATTGTATCCATGCCTTTGGTTTGATGGTAAAGCCAAAGAAGCCGCCACTTTTTACACTTCCGTTTTTGACAACTCAAAGATCCTTTCTGAAAACCCCATAGTGGTTATGTACGAGCTGGAAGGCATCCTGTTTATGGCATTAAACGGAGGACCGATGTTTACAATAAATCCTTCCATTTCATTTTTCGTTTATTGCAAGTCAGAAGAGGAGATTGATAAAAAATGGCAACTGTTATCCGATGGTGGCAGCGTGTTGATGGCTCTCGATAAATACCCCTGGAATGATAAATATGGCTGGTGCCAGGATAAGTATGGCGTAAACTGGCAGTTGATGTTGCACGATGCGGTGGGACAAAAAATTGTTCCGTCATTTATGTTTACACAGGAGCAAAGCGGCAGGGCAGAAGAGGCCATTAATTTTTACACTTCTCTGTTTGACAACAGTAAAATTGAATTGATAAGCCGTTACGAAAAAGGCGAAGGCGATGTGGAAGGCCATATAAAGCATGCGCGTTTTACCTTGAACGGCCAGGTGTTTGCCGCCATGGAAAGCTCCGGGCCGCACCAATTTACATTTAATGAAGGCGTTTCCATCGTGGTGCCATGCGACAACCAGGAAGAAATAGATTTTTATTGGAACAAACTCACCGAAGGCGGCAAAGAATCTCAATGCGGATGGCTTAAAGATAAATTTGGCGTGTCGTGGCAAATTGTGCCGACGGTGCTGGGCAAATTAATGAGCAATCCTGAAAAAGCTAAAAGAGTGATGGACGTGGTTATGAAATCCATAAAATTTAATATTGAAGAACTGGAAAATGCGTGAACAGTGGTGAGGCTACGCACTATTCAGGGCTCTCAGTTAATCAGGCCAATCTGTGGTGCTGACAACTATAAGAAAAACTCTGAACCACTGATTCAACGGATTAACTGATTTCCCTCCAATCTCCCTGCCTTTTTATCTATTGGAAAGCCATTCTTTTATTTTTTCTTTTTTAGATTTTGAAACGGGCAGGCGCGTTTCATCTGCCAATAATAAGTAGCCGTTATCTTCTTTAATAAAACTGGTAATAAATTTTTTATTTACCAAATGCGATTGATGGCAACGAATGAAATTATAGTCCTGCAATAAATCTTCATAAAAATAGATGGGTTTGGAGATCAATAATTTTTCTCCTGAAACAAAATGAAAGGTGGTATAGTTGTTAGATGATTCGCACCTTATAATATCAAACGGTTTTACATATTTGATCTCATGCGCTGAAGACAAAGCAATCCGGTGTTCTTTGTTATTTGTTTTTAGCAATTCCATCAGGTTTTCCAACTGATTATTTTGATTGCCTTTTTCTTTTTTATCAATTACTTTTTTTACCGCGATTTTTAGTTCTTCTATATCAATCGGTTTTAATAAATAATCAAGTGCGGCAAATTTTACCGCTTTTATTCCATATTGGTCAAAGGCTGTTACAAAAACAACTTCAAATGAATAGTTAGAAAGTGATTGTAGTAATTCAAACCCGTTTTCTTCCGGCATTTGAATATCTAAAAAAACAATATCAGGATTGTTGAGCGAAATAATTTCCCTTCCTTCTTTTGCATTTATTCCCGTGCCGGAAATTTGCACTTCAGCACAATGTTGTTTCAGCAAGCTTTTGAGGTTGTCAATGTTATTTTGTTCATCATCTATTATTACCGCGTTTATCATTATTATTATAAATAGTTTTTAAAGGATAAAAGTAGATTACTTCCTTTTTCTTTTTCACTTTTTATATCCATCGCTATAGATTCTTCTTTGTGGGTTTGATTTAATAAATGAATTCTTTCACGGGTTAATTTCAATCCATATCCATTGGACGTTTGTCTGAAATCAAAGCCTTTTCCATTGTCTGTTATCTTGATGTACATCGTTTTATTTTCCCTGAAAAAATCTATTGATATTTTCCCCTTATCTCTCATCCCTGCTATTCCATGCTTAACCGCATTTTCAATTAACGGCTGGATGAGCAAAGAAGGAATTTGAATTTCACTGGTATTGATAGTGTTATCTACATTGATTTTATATTCAAAACCAAATCTTAATTGCTCCAGCTTCAAATAGCTTGTAATAATTTGTATCTCACTTTCTAAAGGAACAAAATCTTTATCACTGCTTTTTAATGAATCTCTTAAAAGGTTACTGAATTCAGAAAGATATTGATTGGCTTTATTAATTTCATTGGTATTAATAAGGCCTTGTATTGAACTTAAAGCATTAAAAACAAAATGCGGATTTAGTTGCGACCTGATAGAACGCAATTCCAGGTTGAGTTTTGCTTTCCGCTCTTTTTCTTTTTTTAGCCTTCCACGATACAATAGAAACAGAAAAAACAGCAATAATAAAGCGGCGGCAAAACCAGCAATTAAATAAAAAGTATTTGTCTGGTACCAATTTGGTGGCACATAAAAGGTTTTTTTCCAAACATTTGCAGGGTAATTAATATATCGCACCGATAAAACATAATGGCTGTTTGACTGCAATTTGGGTATTATTATTAAATGCCCGCTTTTATGCCATGATGTGTCATTGGCTTCACCACCGATAAGCCTGTATTCAAGGGAAGAATCAGGGAAATTGGTATTAGGTTTTCTGAAATAAAATGCCAGTTTGGAAGATGGAAAATATCTTTCATTATTATTTCCCTCGCCGAAACGTGCCGGCCAATTAGCATAAAAAATATTTAACTTTTTCATCTCGTTGTCTTTTCTGGCCAGCGCTTCTTGTATAAAGGCGGCTGCGCTTTTGTTTGTAGATGAATCGTGCCACATCATCGCCAGGAACGGAGCAATTGGCGTTTCAATTCTTTTTAAAGAATAAGAGGTAAGCGGCTGAAAATTATTTTTATCTCTGAATTCTACCTGTATGCTATCGTTCACTTTTAGAGAATCATTGAATACCCTATAACTTTTTTTAAAATGATTGGGGTTAGTTTTTAGAGCAATAGATGAATCGCGGAAAGAGGGATAATCAAGGACATCATTCCAGTCATTTATTATTTTATTATTTTCTTTTACCCTCAGTTGCAAATTCTTTAATTCAAAAAGATTGGAATCTATTGTTGCGGTATCTCTTCCCCACAAGGACAGCCCATATGTTCCATATATGCTGTCTTGCTTGTTTAATTGGGTAATACTTATTTTTAAGTCAGCACCCGTTATTAAAAGATGTTCCGGCTTAAATGGATATTGAATAGTAAAGCCGGAAATATTCCTATCTGCATCGTGGATGAAACTATTGTTGATAGCGAATATGGTATTATTATAAACGTAGTGCCCATGCGATTTGTCGGGTTCATTTATCTGGCCAACGGAAATTTTGCATATTGCAATAAGAACAATGGTAATTATTATAAATTCTTTTTTCATGCTAAATTTATTTCCGGCTAAATTGAAAGAATCCAATCATTAAAAATAGCCCAAAATAGAATTTATACTGAGAAGGATGTGAATTTGCCATGGTTATTCATAGAATGTATTCAAAGAATTACAGATTGCTGTCGTCAGTTTGCAACTCCTCCTGCTACTGAAACAATTGCTGTCCATACTTCTGTAACTAACAACAAAACAGAAATTCCTTTATTTTGTTTGTTTACTGTAAATTATTACCGGAAGGCGATTTACAGGATAATAAGAAGCAGGGCTAATTACATTTATGATCCTTTAATCTGAAAAATTCAATTTAGAAAAAAAATCAGATTAATCGTTTGCATCAGTACTTTGGATCATTATATTTGTGATTGAAAACACCACAAAAGGATATTAAAACTAACCATGACAAAACTAATCCTGCTTTGCACTTTTACTTTAGTAACTACCACTCATTTATTCTCGCAATGGCTTACCGAGAACTTTGAAATGACCCTGCCTGAGCGAAAAGTGGAACACAGCCTTTATAAAACAATTGCATTGGTCGATTCAAGATACGATACCACTTCTATGGGCATTGTACAATTGGGCGCATTTAATAAAAAAGCAAAAGTAATTCCTGAAATTCCTTTTTCTACCCAATTGCAAAACGTATTAAATTCCCTGGCAGGAAATGATTCAGAAAAAGGTCAATTACTTTTTCATTTGAGGCAGTTCAACTTTGCTGAATTAACAGGCACCACAAGTGAGAAAGGATACTGCTATTTAAGAGCTGACCTATATTCTGAGAGTAATAACGGCTATCAAAAAATCAGTTCAATAGACACGGTTATTTTCATAAAAGCAATCGACGTAACAAGAGCCCTCTTCAGAAAAGCCAGTGAATCGATAAACGATTTTATTGCCTACAATCTTACCAGGGAACCTTCCGGTTCTGACTTTTACTCACTTCATGACCTGGAGAAAATAGATAGCATTGAGAAACGCAAAATAAAAGTTTACAACACTTCGGAATATACAGACGGTCTTTATCTCACCTGGCAATCATTTAAGAACCAGGTGCCTGATAAACCAATCATTGTTGACATGGAAAATATCAGAGTGGTATCGATGCATTTCATAAACGAAAAAGGGAAGAAAGTTCTTTTAACCCCAAATGACGCTTATGCTATTGTAGTGAAAGGAGCGCCTTTCATAGCCACTGATTTCGGATTCTATTTGTTAACAAAAACAGGTGATGATTTCAAGTTTGTCGGCAGAGCCCACACAAACGCCCGGGCCGGCGACGTAATCGCCGCTTCACTTTACTTTGGACCCAGGGGCGGCGCTATTGCGACTGATGCAAGTGCAACTTTTGAAATGAAGATTGATCACATTAATGGCGGGTTGATCAAGCTTAGGGAAATGTACGGGAATTAGAAAATCATATTTGAGGATTTGCTCTTAACTGTCCTCGTTACAAATAAGGACCAGCCGCGCTGCTATCATCAGCAGTTTGGCATGGGCGAATGCTTTCAGCAAACGAACAATAATCAACTTTTTTATTCTACATTCGGTTGAGGGTTTGAGCAGATGGTACTTTGAAATCCCCAACTGAACAAAACCCTGTCGGTCAGCTGCAAGCTGAAAATTCCCGGAAGTATTAAAAAACAGGTAAAAATAAATGACAAAGCCAGAACAGAAGCCGATGAAAATCGGTGTTTTTATTAGAGAGTTTGAAACTTTAAGTAATTATGAATTTAAAATCATAAATTATATTATTTCTGACCCTGAACTAGAACTGGTGCTATTAATAAAAGATGGCAGAAAACATCTGGCGAGCGCTAAAAATAGACTTTATCGCAATATATTTAGTAAGCAAATATTTGCCAATATATTATTTAAAATCCAAAATTTAATAGAATTAAAAATATTTCACTTTAAAGAAACTGAAAACAAATCAGAAACAATTGAGTATTTAAATAAAGTAAAGTGCATCGAACTTAATCCACAACGAAATGGATTCCTCGACGTTTTCTCTGATGAAGAAAGTGACATAGTAAAATCATACAACCTTGATTTAATTTTAAGGCATGAATTCAATATCATAAGAGGCAAAATTCTTGATAGTGCAACACATGGAATCTGGAGTTTTCATCATGGAGATAATGCTGTAAACAGAGGTGGCCCTGCCGGTTTTTGGGAAATTGTACTGAATGAGCCATATATAGGCGTCACTTTACAAAAGTTGACCCCTACTCTTGACGGCGGAAAAATAATTGATAAGGCCTATTATAATTGGGACTTTTCGCATATAGTCACAAATCATGACATTTTGGAGAGTTCAGTAAATTTATTGATAAAGAACCTCAATAAGTTAAAAACCGGACAAATCACCTACCAAAAATCTTTGGTGTACTACAATCCTTTATACAAGAAACCAAACTTGAAGTATGTGTTTATTTATCTATTCAAGTTCTACAAAGCCATATCGACAAAAATTTTATATAGAACTATATCACTTATTCCGAATAAAAGAAAGTATTGCTGGTCATTATATTTCTCAAAAGGGATTTTTTTGGAATCTCAACTTTACAAAAAAAAAGAAATCCCGTTACCCAAAAAAGAATTTTGGGCAGACCCCTTTTTAATAAAGCATAAGGACGAATTATATGCATTTTTTGAAAATTATGAATATTCTTTCTCCAAAGGGAAAATAAGCTGTGCGAGAATAGTTGATAATAATTTTGTTGAAGTGACAGACGCCTTGAATCTGTCATATCATTTATCCTACCCATTTATAATTAACCAGGATAACGAAATTTATATGATTCCGGAAACTCTTGCTACCAAGAGATTAGAAGTGTATAAATGTATCGAATTCCCATCCAAATGGCAGTTATATTCAACTGCATTTGAAAATGAAGAGATTTCTGACACAACCTATTTTACAGATGAAAATGGGATAAATTGGCTATTTGTAAATAAAGGATATAAAAATAAACCTGAGCTGCATATTTACAGGGTAGATTCTCTTCAACTGAATCATATCGAATCCCATAAATCTAATCCTGTTAAAATTGATTCATTAACCGCAAGAAATGGCGGTGCGATTTTTAAATATGAAAATCAATATTGCCGGCCCAGTCAAGTTAATTCAAATGGTAAATACGGAAATGGTTTAAACATTAATAAAATAATCAAATTGAATATAGAAGAATATATGGAAGAAAAAATAATTACAGTCTATCCAAACTTTAAAAGAGGATTAGTAGGATTGCATCATCTGCATCAATTAGACAATCACTATATTTTTGATGTCTGCCGAAGATTAAGATAACTGCCATCAACACGAACCGAGAAATAATTTAATTGAATTATATTGATTAACAGTGGCACAGCCGGGTCTTGCGCCTTGGTTCGTGGTCTCACGAACCAGAGTTTTTAAATTATCTTATCCACGCGTGGTGAATATTTTTTATGTAATTTTATCGTAATAAAAAAATACCTTGAACGCTTATAGAGATCCTCACGATTGAAAACTAACTGTTGATCCAAAATAAGAATAAGGGGAATTTGTTGGTTTGCTGGGGGGATGAAGAAAGCAACATCTATATTATAAATTTTAAAGGATTGGATTGTACTAACGACAATATAAATAGTATAACATTAAATAGCTGAAAATGAATCATTATTCTTTTGCTACTATTAGATTTAATAACATAAATACAAGCGTTGCCTGCAATTTCGATTAAAATAAAACAGACTTTTTATGATTGAAAATAAGTTTAGCGAGCAGGAATTGATACAACTACTTTCTCCCTTTATCGAACTTAAATTGCCAACTCAAATAATTGCAGCTGTTGAAGAATTACTTACAACAAAACTTGAGAATCATTTGACGATCTACAAAAACATATCACTAGACAGTACAAGATGGCTTATAAAGGAATGACTTTCTTTGTCTATGGTGCTGGCATAATACCAAACGATCGTGCTTATATATCACTGAGCTTTAGATTGGAAAAGCGATGGTGGCATTCGATAAAAAGCCCTACTAAAGCTGTTTTGGAAGATCTTAAATGAATTTGTAAACAAAAAATTTCTGAGTTAACCTTCTCAGAATATAACTCAAGAGGACGTGACCCATTAACAAATGAAAATCTTGAAATTAAGTTCTATTATCAAACAGGAGCGCTAAACAAGAAATGGGAAGAAAGCTTAGAAATCTCTTCTCTATTAATATCTCCTTCGTCAAGTGAGAAATATTCTTTTATTGAATTCTATTTTAATCCTAATTGCTATTCTAAGTCGCAACAGGGAATAAAACTAGGATCTGACTGGGATAAACATGTCTCCGATGTCGTTAGGTATATTGAAAGAGAAGCTGATAGAGTGCTTGGGTTATATTAAAGAAAACTGCAGGCAACTATCAGTTTTGCGCAAGCGGGCAGACCTGCTAACAATCAGCAGCAGTGCATGTTTCAGCGGTGGCTCAGGCTGAACAAACTCTAATGAGCGATAGTAATAACAATGAACAATTATTTATAAATTTGGCAACAGTTATGGGCAGACGAATATCTATTATCCCGCCTTCGCAAAGCCGTGGCCGTTAGCAGCAATACATAATGGAGCCAGCAAGAATCTTCGAGACAGCTATTACAAGTAAATATCCGTTCGGTATATATTATCCGCATTCAGATGACCCTGGATTTACTTTATACAATTGGCTTGAGGGACAAGTCAAATATTTCCTTAATGAGAACCTTTCAAATTTGAATGTTAAAAGCCTTCATTTTTATTTGGTAAAAGGAATTGACATTAATGCTTTTAAATTAACAACAGACCATCATAATTTTATTGGTGTTACGAAAGGATTGGTGGATTATTCATCTTTTATTTTCAGAAATACTTTAAGAAGCAATTCTTTCATGAAAGACCTTTTTAAAGAGAATTCAGCTGAACATCCAATAATTATAGAATATGATCAATTTCTTGACTGGCGAAATTTCTGTGAGCAAAATAAACTGGATTATGACACACTATTAGTAACATCATCAAACAATAGGAGGAGAATTATTTCTGAAGCATTGTTTTCATATTTTATTTTCTTTGTACTTCTTCATGAGATTGGACATTTGAATCAGCAAACTCAACAATCCATTTATGAATTCGATGGCATTAACGAAATTAATTCCGATTCACTTCGTTGTCAAGTATTAGAAATGGATGCAGATAAATACGCCATTCATGAACTAGGGAAAAACATATTATGACCGCATTTGAAAATAAAAGTTCAATATCAGACGCCAACTCAATTTTTTTTGAAAGCAAAGTTGCTACTATACGGTATCTAATTTTTGTTGTGTATACCACATTCTATATTTTATCGGCTAACAAGAAGTTCTTGAAGCATACACCCAACTTAAATCATCCTCACCCTTCCTTGCGATCTAATTACTGCGTTATTACATTGTTGGATTTTTTTACCAAAAATTCTTTTATAAATAATGAAGAGCGACTTTTAATAATTAAGCATTCAGTAAAAGATTTTCGATTCTCAATGCAAAATATATTTCCTAATGGACAGATTGTAAGATTCTATGATTTGGTAAGAGATAGAGATAAATATTTCTTTGATCATTACATGGTTTTACTTGAAACAGCAAAGCAAATGGAAACTCTTAACGGAAATTATATCAATACATAAAAATATCTTTTACCACCGTCGGTGTTCCTCATTTCACACCCTACTGGCGCAAGCGTCTCGCTTGTGCCATAAATCGTGAATATTCTTTATATTCGGATAATGAGTCGAAAGTACAGGTTTGGTGATCCCGGTAAATTGCATTTCATAAGTTTTGCTGTTGTATATTGGATTGACTTGTTTGTGCGCAATGAATACAGAGAAATTTTAATTGAAAGTTGGAAATACTGTCAGAAGGAAAAAGATTTAGAAATCTACGGATGGTGCATTATGACAAGTCATGTTCATATGATCATTGGAAGTAGAGGCAGGAATTTGGACAAAATTGTGGGTGAGATGAAAAGTTTCACATCCCGTAGCTTAAGGAAAGAGATAAGAAATAACGCAGCAGAGAGCAGAAAAGAATGGCTGCTGTGGATAGCCTGTCCCGATTCATCGGGAATGGAAAGAGCCGGAAAGAAAAACAGCAATAATACTGATTGGCAA
The DNA here is from genome assembly GCA_963811285.1 of uncultured Chitinophagaceae bacterium. Taxonomy (GTDB): domain Bacteria; phylum Bacteroidota; class Bacteroidia; order Chitinophagales; family Chitinophagaceae; genus Ginsengibacter. The sequence goes on from CAWEQV010000034.1 coordinate 9,810, forward strand.
TTGTGGCAACAGCACAATCATCCGGTTGAATTATTGAATAAAGAAATGTTTTTTCAAAAATTGGAATATATACATCAAAACCCTGTAGAAGCAGGATTTGTAGAAAAACAGGAAGAGTACTTGTATAGCAGTGCGAAAGATTACTATGAAGGAAAAGGTTCGATAGAACTATCCTTTATTAATTAGAAACTGGCTTAAGGCTGAAGGCACAAGCGAGACGCTTGCGCCAGAATGGAGCTGCACCTTAACTGTCAAAGCAATTAAAACGATCACCTTGGGAAAACAAAGAATCAAAATTATATTTTACGCTGTGTTGTTAAGCGGAATTCTGTTTTATGGAATCAGCACATGGCTGGATGTAAGAAGAATTAATCTATCTAATCGTGAAGAATTGCCATCCACAAATTCTCTTAACTCTGAATATTTAAATCTTATTGACAAAGAGAATCAAACAAAAATCAAAGTTGATCAAATTTATGAAAGTAAAAAAAGATACCCGGTGGCTAAACTTTATTTTGGAGAAGATAATATACTTCTTATAAATAAATTAAGCACTGTAGGAAGATTCTCTCTTGCTGAAGAAGCATTGATTGAAACAAAAAATGCAAAAATGTCAAAAGACATTGTGTATAACACCTTGAAAAATGGTTCATGCCAATTTATATATGAATCAGATGGTATAGATTCTGTATCAAGAATTTATTTAACTTTTTTTGGAGATTCTGTAAGAAAGGTCATAAGTAATGATAGTACATTGGCTTATCACTTAGTATGTAAAAATCTTTCTATTAGATATAATAAGAATTGCCCTGTAGATATGCTTTTGGAAGGTCAACAAAGACTTTTAGGCTTTAAAGAATTTTCGACTGATCTTTTATTTATAAGACGAAATAATGCATTGTATTTATTAATAATGATTTCTAAATCTGGAGGTTCAATTAAACCGGGTTTGTTATATGATATTGTTTATGGTGAATAGTTTTTCTCTCAATCCTGGTGCATAATGAGTAACCATTTACATTTCGCCAGGCTGGCATAAACTAATTAACTTTAGAACATGTAATAATAATTATTCGAGATGAGTAAATACATGTATCTTTTCTTGACACAACTCACCGTAATCTTTCATATATTATTCATTCTATTTGTTATTGCAGGTGGGTTTTTTATACATAAAAAACGCTGGGTTAGAATTATACATTTGGGCTCACTTACCTGGGCTGTATATGCAGAACTATCGCCGGGCGTAATATGCCCACTTACTGCCCTTGAAAACTATTTTGGCCAACACGCAGGGCTATCTACTTATAAAGAAGATTTTATTACCAGGTACCTTATTCCGGTTATTTACCAGGAAAACATTACTTATAACTTTCAAATCGTCCTGGTTGTAATAGTAATTTGTATAAATATAATTGCGTACAAAATAAGATGGAAAAACGATAAGATTCGGCGGGCAGGGAATAAATAGCAGGTCAACCAAACGATTTCACCAACCAGTGACCATTTTAAACTAAAACGATAATGGAGCAAAAACAACTACTTATTACGGCAAGAATTACCGGGGTGTGGTATTTGATCCTGGCTGTTTCCGGAATTTTGGGATTTGTAATTTTTCATCCACAGGTGTTTGTAACGGACGACCCGCAGAAAACGGTAAATAATTTGATCAACCTCGGTTCCGTTGCAAGAATAAGGCTTCTGTTTGAGTTAGTTATTATTGTCTCTCAAGCCCTTGCTGCCGTATGGTTTTACAAATTATTTTATCGTATTAATAAGTGGGCTGCTGCTACATTGGCTATTTGGGGAACCGTCAATGCTGTTGTAATTGTGGTTAGTGCGATAGCAATGAGTGCTGCCATTGAGATTGCGAACTCAGCTTTCCCTACTTTGCGGGAGAAAGCTGTATCGATACAACTTTTGACGGAAATAGTAACCAATGCCTGGTCAGTTGGAGGTCTTTTTTTTGGCCTTTGGCTTATCCCGATGGGGTATATTGTCACCAGCTCGCGAAGAATGCCCCTTTGGCTCGGGAGGATACTAATTATTGGAGGAATAGGCTATCTGCTACAAACTTTTATTAACTGCCTGGGAGTTACTTCTCCTTATACAAATATCCTTGTGATACCAGCGACAGTTGGAGAATTGTGGATGGTTGGTTATTTATTAATTTACGGTATCCGGCCTGCCATCAATAATGAGAAACAAAACCATGGCGTGGGAGAATTTTCAGTCCCAGCCGAGTCTCCTGAAAGGGACCCGGCGTAAACGAGAAGACGCAGCGTCTGCTATTCTAAAGGCTTTTTATTGCTGTTTTATTTTCCCAAAAGAAATTTAAAACCGATGGCAAAATTGTTTAAGAGGCTTGCATTTAAATTTGCATTTGCATAAAAATTATTTGCTTTCGAGGTTAGGATTTCCTGGGAATTGGTGAAAGTTTTTTCGTCTTTCACCCTGTTGTAAGAAAGATTAAGCAGGTTGTTCATTGACAATTCCATTTGCAACTTTTTCCAAACAGCATAAGACAAACCGGGAACCAATGAAATTCTGGCTCCGTTTGTTGTATACCTGGTTCCATCACTTCCAATTTCAAAATTTGCCTGCGTGTTTCTGGAATAATCGTAAACAACATCTGCTTCACCAAAAAAATACAAACCTTTAGTTAATGGTTTATATTTTCTGTAAAAAATTCCCCCACTATACAGATTTGATTTATAGGTAGCGAGACCATTATTTGTGAAGTTATAAGATAAAATAAGGCCGGCAACTGTATTCTCTTTAAGGACTTTTCCAATTTGAATATTTGAAGTAAAATACTTCTGGGGGCCTGAGCCGCTATATTGTACATCCTGGTTATTAGCATAACTCACACTTCCTCCTAATAAATATTTTCCTTGTGTAATTTGGGCGTTTGTGCCGGTGGTGGCAATCAATAAAATGGAGATTGCTGATAAAATTTTTGTTTTCATAAATAGTTAATTTTTGTTCCACAAATAAATAGAAAAACAAGCTTGTCGCAAAGAAGTGTTTTGTGATTAACAATACTTTATCTTAATCAAATATTAAATTAAAATTCCGACGCAGCGTTTTGTTTCTCTGATGATTTGAAGGCCTTTCTTACAGGAGCCATTTTCTTTCTACAGTTTTTTACACCGTTCCAAAATAAAAATCTAAAATAATTGTAGGTTTACTGCAAATAATTGTCAGAATGCGGATTAACAGGATGAAAAGATTAACAGGATTTATGATGCTTTAGAAAAACAATTTTCAGTTGAATCTCCTGCAAACACCGGATTGGTGATAAAATTTCATGTATAAGAACATCTGAGAATCAAGAATGCATTGTGCTTGAAAAACCTCCAATAAAATAGTTGGCTAAACAATAGATATGAGATCAAAATCGAAATTCATTACAACATTTATTGTTCTGCTTAAATAGTTTTATCATCATTAGATTTTTAAAAATCAATCCCTCCGATTATGAGAATAGATCAAAGACAATTAATAAATTCATCTTCTTAAAAACGAAGAAAAATTATGAAGAAAAGAAATCAGGCTCATCTTGCATCACTCAGCATTGCAGTTGTTTTTTTATTTTTTTGTAGTAAAACTTATGGACAAAAAGTAACTTCCGGGAATCCATCCTCTGCAACTCCACTTATGGGGTTGTTAAATCAATTCACTGCTTCGGATGTGCCGATTTTAGGGCCTGAAGAAAATGAAGTGCCGGTAAAAAAATGGGATTCTTCTGTTCCTGTTCCTCCAAACTTGCCAGGTAATGGCATTGCTCAACATCCCATGTTATATATTGGAGAAGGGTATAACAAAATGTTTTTAACTAATAAAGGAAAAATACTTTGGACTTATTCAACTGGTGGTGGCAATGAATATGACGATGTATGGATGCTCTCTAACGGCAATATTTTATTTACCCGAATGCAATACATTGCCGAAATAACTCCCAAAAAAGAAGTGGTATGGCGTTATGATGCCCCCAAGGGCACAGAGATACATGCCTGCCAGCCAATAGGCCTGGACAAAGTGCTTTTTATGCAAAACGGAACTCCTCCCAAATTAATAGTGTTTAATATAAAAACCAACAAAATAGAGGTAGAGCATGAAATGCCTTATGATTCTTTAAAGGGTGTGCATGCTGAATTTCGCCGGGTAAGATATACAGCACAGGGCACTTATCTTGTCCCTTTTATGCTGATGGATAAAGTAACAGAATATGATAAAAATTTTAAAGAGCTATGGAGCTATAACATCAACCGGCCATGGGCAGCTATACGCTTAAAAAATGGGAACACACTTATCACCGATGAAAAAGACATATTGACCAGGGAGGTAAATCCTGCAAAACAAACAGTTTGGGAGCTTAAAAGGGAAGACATTCCGAAAGAATATCGTTTCATTAATACACAAAGTTGTACACGTTTAGCAAATGGCAATACAATTATCTGTTCCCGGGGTGAGGAAGGCAAAGGGCCTCAATTGGTGGAGGTTACTCCAGCCAAAAAAGTAGTTTGGGTTTTATGGGACTGGAAGGACCTGGGCCCTGCTACTGCGGTGCAAATCCTTGACGATCCCGGCATCCCGGAGGTTCCGGGAGATTCGCAACATTAATCAACATGTATAATGCCAATCCATCTATTATAGCCTTTGAAAGCCTGCAAAAAGATACTGATCAGTGGTTAAGTTATTATCACAATGAAAGGCCAAAGGGATTGTTGGAAAAAAGCCGGCAAAAAGCAGAGACCAGAATAATTTATTCGCACAAAATAGTAACTTTAAACTGTCAGACAAAGCGGAAAAAACATATGGAATCTTCCCCCCTGTTGACACAACTGAAACAGGTATATAAAGTACCTGATAAAGATTGCGCCAGGCTTATTCAATTATTTGAACCATTAGAGGTAAAAAAGAATGAACACCTCTTTCAGTCGGGACAGGTAGCCAGGTATGTTTATTTTATAGAAAAGGGTTGCCTGCGGCAATACTATATTAATAATAATGGTGAAGAACGTACCATTTATTTTAAAGTGGAAGACGGTTGGTGCAGCGAATTGGTAAGTTTCCTGGATAATAAGCCCACAGAATTAAACCTGCAGGCCCTTGAAGATAGTAAACTTCAGATCATCAATCAGAAGAACTGGATTTATGCGGTAAGCCAGATCCAATCGTTTACTTTAGGTTTTATAAGGGCACAGCAAGACACGAATTTCATGTTGAAGAAAAGGCTGGCGGAGGCTACTGTTGAAACTCCTGAAGAAAAATATTTGCGGTTTATAAAAGAAGAATCGCCTTTATTGCAACGGATACCGCTCTATCACATAGCAGCCTATTTGTCGATGACGCCTGAAACATTGAGTCGTATCAGAAAAAAAATTGCGTGCAAATAACTTCTTATCTCAAATCAAGAACTTTGCGATTTCAACCGGGTAGCTTAGCATCATAAAAAATTATTATTATGAAAAGAGAAACAATTAAAGCAGGCCAGGTTACTATCGAATTTCTGCTGGAAGCCGCAGACAGCAATGGTTCTGCAGCCATGTTTGAATTTACAGTACCAGCCGGCGCAAAAGTTCCCATACCGCATTATCATGAACATTTTGATGAAACTATTTATGGATTAGCTGGCGTTATGACATTTACCGTTGAAGGCAAACGCGTTGACATCGCGCCGGGTGAAACCTGCTTTATTCCACGTGGTGCTGTTCACGGATTCAACAATTTTGAGCAGGAAGATGCCAAAGCCCTTGCGGTTATTACTCCGGCATTGCTCGGCCCTATCTACTTTAAAGAAGTGGCTGAAATTGTAAATGCCGGCGGCCCTCCTGATATCGGAAAATTAAAGTTGGTAATGGCGAAGCATGGGCTTATTCCTGTAATGCCCAAACTGGAAAATGCATGAAGATTGCAGCGATAATAAGGCATTAGTTAACCCTAGCATAAGTCGCGTCTCCATTCCCGTTTGCTATCTGTGTTAATTAAATTGAAGGTTGCAACCGGGTTGTTAAAGGCACAAGTAGACGGTGGCTGTTCGTCATTTCATTAGGATTTCCAGATCTTTTTCATTCGCTTTTCGCATCATTTTGCTCATAAGTGGAGCAAACAATTTTGAAAAGCTTGACGGTTGTCCGGCGTTGCAATTTCCATACTTCATCCGTTTTTGTAGCTATATTGGTAATTCCTTTCTGGTAGCTAAAATTATTAAAAACATAAGTTGACAAAGCCGTTGCATTTTCCAAAGGTGTCTTTTCTTCACTAATGAATTCTTGCAATGTGGTTTTTACTTCTTTTGAAGAATAAAAAGCTTCAAGTTTTAAAAATCCATGGTTTACTATTGATGGTAGTCGCATTAAAAATAAAAAATCATTATATTTAAATCAATCCGAAAATTTGAAAATGAGCTTTTAGAAAATTTTTTTTAACTCAAAAATTCACTAAAATGAAAACATTCTCAAACACTTCGAGAGGCAATTTAATTTCCCTTGTAACAGTTTTATTTCTTTCTACTTTATGTTCTTCATGCGATAACGGGAAAAATGAAGATAACAGCAATAATGCTTATAAAGCCGGAACGGTAGAAGTAGTAAGCAAATCACTAAACTTTGATGTAAAAGACACAATTCCTTCGGGATGGACCACCTTTGTATTCCACAATGAATCACCGAACACACATTTTTTTGTATTAGAAAAATATCCTGAAGGAAAAACCCTCGACAGCGCAAAAGAAACCGTTATTCCGGTTTTTGATGTAGCCATGGATTCAATAATGGCTGGAAACAATAAGGCTGGAATGGCAGAATTCGCCAATCTTCCGGCATGGTTCAATGATGTAAAATTTGTGGGAGGCGCAGGATTGACAGCACCTGGAACTACAACTCAAACGACTTTTAAATTGAACCCGGGCTACTACGTGGTGGAATGCTATGTAAAGATGCCCAACGGTAAATTTCATTCTGCAATGGGAATGGTAACTGAAATTAATGTAACAGACGAAGACGGAGGAGGAACTATGCCTGAAGCAACTGATGAAATTGAAATATCATCAGATAGTGGTATTGTTTTTCCGGCAAACCTCTCAAAAGGAGAACATGTTTTTGCTGTTCATTTTAGAGATCAAAAAGTGCACGAAAATTTTGTTGGTCATGATGTGCACCTGGTTAAATTAAACGAGGACCCTGATGTAAAAGAACTAAGTGATTGGATGAATTGGGTGAATCCAAAGGGTTTGGTTTCGCCGGTGCCGGAAGGAATAGTATTTTTAGGAGGCACGCAGGAAATGCCGGCGGGCAGCACTGCTTTTTTCACTGCAAATCTCACTCCCGGCAAATACGCTTTTGTTTCTGAGGTGGCTGATCCGGAGAAAAATAATATGTTGAAAACATTTACGGTTGAAGATTAGAAAGAAATTTTACTACTGACGAATGGGGAAATTCGCCATTTCCGCTATTACAGAATAAAAATCATATAAAATACTTTGTTTACTCCAATGAAGGCAGAAAACCATAAGCGGTTTTTTACAAAGACTGTTTCTTCATGAGAATGCAGGAGTTTGCTCTCTAACTGTAACTTTCTGTCCTCCTACTGCCGATTTACTTAACCGTTGACGGATAATTCTCGCAATATACCTTGCATCGCGAGGGACGCCATGTACCATTGCGGAAGATAAAGCATAAAGAAAATGTAATCCCAGGAAGTAAAGACCCGGTTCATTGTCCACCACCCCACGGTTTTGTTTTGGCTCATCATTGGCAGTAAAAACGGGCAGATCTATCCAGGAAAACCGTGGATAATAACCTGTACACCAGATTACATTTCTAACCTCTAAAACTTTACCATCAACAACCGGTTTTCCATCTTTAACTCCGGTCATCCGGCCGGTTCTAACAATGCCAGCTTTACGAAAATCCTTGGGTTTGTAGCGAATCAGCGGCCCACCGATTGAAAGCACCTTTTGTCTTGCCTTTCTTCCTAATGGATTACTGGTTTTTAATATTCTGTAAAAAAGAAACCGTATGACAAGTGTGACAAGAAATTTTTTTCCAATGTTACTTTCGATATCAAAAGGTATATGCCCTGTATCCCTGCCGGCGAGACAAACAGAATGTGTTTTGGCGGCTTCTATCGCAAGATCTGCACCTGAATTCCCGGCACCGACCACCAATACACCTCCCTCCTTTAGCTGGGAAAGATTTTTATATTCACAGGAATGGATTTGCTCAATATCCGGGCTTAGTTGTTTTGCTATTGACGGCACTTTTGGATACTGATAATTCGACATCGCAACCACCACATGTTCTCCTTCAAATTGAAGTACACCTGCCTTCACTAAGTATTTATTACCGTTACGCGAAAGTTCGTCAACCTTTGTTCCCGACCGCACCTTTAAACCAAAATGTTTCGCATATTGCTGCAGGTAATCGGCCATTTCATCCTTTGTCGGAAATGAATGCCGCGGGGCGGGAAAGGGCATTCCCGGGAGAGTATTGTATCGCGCCGGAGTAAATAAACGGAGAGAATCCCAGCGTTTACGCCAGGATCTCCCACTCTTTCAGATGCATCAAGAATGATGTAAGGGATCCCTGATTTTGCCAGGTAATAACCCATGGAAAGGCCGGCCTGTCCGCCGCCTATCACGATTACTTTGTAATTTTCAGTATAATCTGTTTGCATAACAACCTCCTTTTTTTGATGATGGATGCAAAATAATAACAGGAGAAAACGGGTGTTAGCGTGGTACCACGTAATTTTTTTTAACCACTACGTATTTTTAGCAACACGATCCCACAATCAGGCAAACACCAGATGGTGCCGGATGGCGTAAGATGCTGCAAAAGCTCTTGCAGACTTACCCGAAACGCCCATTTTCAGGTACAGATTGCTGATATGTTTTTCAATTGTACGAACGCTAAGGAAAAGTTGTTCCGCAATTTCCTCATTATTCTTTCCTGCAGCAATCAACCGCAAAACTTCCAGTTCGCGGCCGGTAAACTGGAGTTTCTTATCCATCGCCTGCATTTCTGCGTTAGTTTTATGCATATTCTTGAGCAGCAGCTTTGCCTTCTCCATATCCTTTTCTGCGCCCAGCCGTTGAAAGCTTTTAAGCGCTTTATTCAATTCAGCCTCTGCCAAATGAAACTGCCCCAAAAAAATTAAGGCATCTGATAAGCCGAGTCTCGCATGAGCCGCTTCAAACGGAGCATTAATAGCATCATACATATCGATGGCGTCTTCCAGCAGCAATTTTGCAGATTCGTATTCACCGAAGGTTGTCTGTAAAATTCCTTCCGCGCTTTTCACTGCCGCATTCATAGGGATAGTATTTATCATTGCCGCCACTTCTTTCAACTCATCCAAAATCGATTTAGCTTCTTCGGTTTTCTCCTGTGCCACATATATCCTCAAAAGTAGTTCCAGCCCTCCGACCTTTCGTATCGTTTCCTTGGGCTGGATCTGGCGCAAATATCTTTCGGCACAGTCGGCCGCGGTGGCAAAATCTTCCTGGTCAAAAGCCAGCGCCGCGCAGTGCAGTAATTTAAGCGAGTGAGCACCAGCTTCATCGAGGAGATCCTGTGTCTCATTCCATCTTCCCTGCTTTCGGCGCAGATCTGCAAGTCTGACCACCGAAGCGGTCGCATACGCCGGCCGCATCCTTTTTAATTCCTGCATAGCGGCAAGCAGTTCGGTTTCGGCTTCTTTCCATTCGCCCATCCACACTAGTACTGATGCATATAGATTTCGACAGGAGGAAAACATAGCATCAAACTGCCAGCGCGTGCAAATTTCCTTTACTTTCCTACACCATTGTCCTGCCCGCTCAAAATCGCGTACACGCTCGCAAGCTTCGATTAACATGCAGCAGGTAAGTGTTACAAAATTGAGATTGGTGGTTTCCTCCGTTGTGGCCATCAGCGTTGCTTCATCCAGCAATGCCATTCCCTCATCTATTTTTCCTTCGCTAATAAGGACAAATCCTTTCATAGCAGCAGCCATCATGTAGCCGTCGATGCTCTCTACCGAGCGGCATATTGATAGACTTTCATTCAGAAATTGCAATGCATTTTCATTCGTTGGCTCGGTTATAAAAGCTTTCCGCCCCTTTAATAAGATAATGAAACCCAGTTCCGGACACGGTTCCAGCCCCTCCAAAAGGTTTTCTGCCCGCTGGAACCATCCGTTAGCAACTGCAAATTCTCCTTTTAATTCAAGGTAGTCAATACCGAGGGCAGAGGCATTTCGGGATGCAGCTTGTTTGTCACCCTTTTCCAGGTAAAGCTGGTAGGCGCGTTCGCGATATTCGAGTATCGACTGGATATCATTTACCCACCAGCATGCCTGCGCCAGTTCCTCGTAAGACTCTGCAGAAGGATTCTCCTTCACCGCTTTACTGAGGATCTCCTTAGCTTCCCGCCAATGACCTTTGGAAAGCTCACTCCGCCCTTTTTGTAACAAGTCATTCTTCATAACCGTATTGATAATTGATTATCAGAAAATCATTTTTCTGTTAATCCCTTTTTTAAAATTAAACAGAAATCAATTAACATTAAAAATACTGACCGCCGCCTTGGAAAATATATCTGATTAAATGTAGAGCTATGGTTTTGGTTTCAGGCTGAGAAATGTTTGGAAGATTTGGCTAAATATGCAAGCAAGTTGCTTAAAATCGAACCAATGGACGTTCTTAGAAAAACTTTCGTTATCTGCAACTGCAGTAAAATCAATAGTACGCCAATCAAAAAAAAGACTATTTAGAAATAAAAATTTGGGTTCGTGGCTGTTTCTTTTACACAGTAAACAAAGTTTTATTTCATAATTTCATTTTACCACAACCTCACGGGTGTACAAGGAAATTTCCGCCGTATAAACTGCAAAACAAAAAGTGCGGTACCTGGATAAGCTGGTAGACGAGTTAGCCAAAGGCAGGAAAATGGAGAAGATATTGGGTCCGCTCTATTATTTTTTTTTGAGAATTAAAGCTCGCTCTTCTTGTTATTTTTTTTGTTGTTTCTGCGACCTGGCCGGAGGAACAGTTTCAGTTTTCGGACTTACGGTTCTTACCGGTTGACGAACAGGTGTATTATTTTTTAGCATTGGCTGTGAAGAAGCTTTTGATTGCTGCTGATTTCTGCTAACCATTTTTTGCGGAGTGATTACAGGCCTTAAGTTGTTTTCGTTTTGTTGATGTTCATTTGGTTTTACCACTGATGAAGGCTTTGAAAATGTTCTCACCGGTTTATTATTCTCCGGTTGATTTACTTGTGGCTTTTCATTAGGCGCTGCCTTTCTTATTTGATCCTCGTCCGGTTTTTGATTCACTGGCGGCGGAGCGGGAGTATTTGGAAAAACTCTTACAGGACGATTATTTACCGGTTTATCTTCCTCTGGACGATTATTTGCAGGAGAATTGTTGCGGCCCTGCGGCTTAGGTGCAACAGCCGGATTTTCAGCCGGAGAATTTTCGCTTGTTTTTGGAAAAACTCTTGCAGGTTGAGTATTATTTCTTTCAGGAGTTACTCCGGGAGTATTGTTAGGTACAGGAGGCTCATTTTTTAATATTTGTGGTCTTTGATCTTTCGGAAACTCCCTTACAGGAGCAGAATTTGTTGCTCTTATCTCATCCAGGCTTTTAACTTTTTGAGGACGAGCATTAGAAGAAGCAGGTTGCGGCTGTACGGTCGGCCTGAAAACCCTAACTGATGAATTTGATACTTGCGTAGCCTCAGGTTTACTTGAGGTAACGAGATTATATCTCCTGATTCTTGTTCCTGTAGTTTGTTCCACTTCCCTTACCGGAGGCCCTGAATTATAATTGGCACGCCTTGGGCCACTGTTCTGATCGTTTATTATTGTGGTGTTATTAATAATAATAACATTCCTTGACTGGTTTACGTAATAGTTATTAATTCGCGGACTGTTGATAAAATGCCGTGGAACAAAAGTCCAATTCGTATAAGGGATTGAACCGGCATTTATATTAACATCCATTCCCGGCCCCAGTGGGGCCCATCCATAATAATCTCCCCCACCCCTCCATGTAACCCAGGCCGGAGCCCATTCATACCCGGGAACCCACATCCATCCAAACCGCATGTCATCGATCCATCTTCCATAATGAAAAGGAGCCCAGCCCCAGTTATAATTAGAAACCCAGGTCCATCCATAATTTGTGTATACCCAATGTCCGTTTGAATAATAAGGCCTGAAGTTTGCCTGGTAAGGAACCCACACATAGCCATAATTGTCATAATTTATCCAATCGCCATAAGGACTTAAATCATTATAAAATTGCTGGTAGGTTATCGTTTGTTGTTGATCATAATTTTGAGAGTATCCATCCGGATAACTTTGGGAATATCTTGTGCTGCTGCATGATGAGATGCTTATTACAATACAGCAGCTTAATATGTAGTATAAATATTTCATAATTCTGACTTTATAATTATAGACTGAAATAAATTGAAAAAGTAACTCCGGACAGGCATTATTATCATTCTTTTAACGGGTATAACTCTTTTGTCTAAAAACCGATACTTCTTTATTTTTTCATAGCTATCTTTGTTATTTTTTTAGCAAAACGCAATTTAAACCTGCCAGGATTGTAATAAATGCTGACTTTTTTAAGTTGTAAAGCCGTTTTTTGAGCAAAAAAACGACAAAGACAAATAGAAATCAAAGCTTTTTCAATTTCAATGTTTAAAAAATGAGAAGCAGGGCTATTCCCTATTCAATTAAACCCATTTTTTTATAAACTTATTGTATTGCTATATTAAAAAAATACGCATAGCACTAAAAGGGCAACCCGAATAAAATCCGGGTTGCCCTTTGGTTTTAGAGATATAGGAAGAATCTATTAACTAAACTTATCCAAATAATCCGCCTTTTTTCAGTTGACGTGTTTTTTCGCCAATTAAAAACCCGTTCTGATAAATCTGGATTTTGTAGTCCCCTTGTTGAAAATGACCGGCAGGTGAAAATGCAAATTGAACATTTTTTGTTTTTGCTGTTTCCAGGTCAACAGGCAATTTAGCTGTAAATGTTTTACTGCTGCTGTCACGTGTCATGAAAGTATTACCTGAAGTATCGGGAGTGGTAACAGGTTTTCCGTCAGGGCCTGTCACTACTACATAAAGATCAGTAGTACCAGGTGTAATAATCCTGTTATTCACATCAAAAGTCACTAAAAGTTTATCTACTCTTTTGGCTACTGTAATAACTTTTTCTTTGCCATTGTTTCTCACTTTTACAGGTGTGATTGAAATGTTCGAAGCGTTAAGTGTTGAAGCTACATCCACTTTTTTCTCGAGTGCCTGTTTTACTACATTGGTAGAATCAAGATTATGAGACAACGTCTGATTTTGTGTTGTAAGTACCACTACGTTTTGTTGAAGGCTGTCATTCTGCTGTGTGAGCATTGCGACTTGCGACTCAAGGTCTGTAATTTTTCCATTCAACTGCGCAATTAACGTACGTGCTCTTGAAAGTTCAGAAGCAGTTACATTTTTCTTATGTAAAATGCTACGAATTTCTGATTTCATTTTTGCAATTTCTTTATTGCTTGAAGTCAGCTTACCATTAAGGTCAGTATTAGCAGTCTGCATTGAATCAAGTCGTGCAAGTGAAGCATCAAAACTTGACTGGATGTTGCTTTTTTCGGAAGTTACTTTTGCAACTTCAGTTTGTTGTGCTTTTAAATTTTCGTTTGATTTGCTATGATCGAAAACAAAAAAGCCACCAAGGATAACAATTGCTGCAATCAATAAACCGATGATTAAGTTTTTAGAATCGCGCGGTTCTTTCCTGATAGTATCAGTTTGCTCTGTATACTCGTTCATGATGAAAGTTTTTAAGGATTAAAAATGTGTGATTAAAGAGAATTTGAATAGAGGTTATAGAATATTTTTTGATTATATTCCCTTAAAAGTCTAAAATCATGCCATTCTTATTATTTCTTTATTAGCAAGCAAAGAGAACAGAAAGTAAATTTGATTTTTTACCTTCATTATCAAACGTTTATGATAAAAAACAACTTTTGTTAAATCACTTAGATTTATACGAAACCAAGTGAATTAGCTTTCAAAAAATGAAGTGAAATACTATGAAAAAAATAAGCATTTTTTGCAGTTTTATTTTTTTTCTTCTACTTTTAATAAATCAATTTACCAGGATGTCAACCAATACTCATATAAAGAAAAAGGTAACTGCAACTTTATCAATCGTTTTTTTATTTCCGGCTTTGGTACTGTTTATAATGTGGATTTCAATAACAATCCGTTTTGCTGATATGAATGAAATTGATCAACAGCAAACTTTTTTAGATTATTTTTCAGGCTTTTTTAAAGACATTCATGTAGTTAATATTATCTCTATTATTTTTTGTCTTATCGCAATCATCCTCGCGTCCAGAAGTTTTCAGAAACGTTTATTATCACTGCGTTTCCTGATGTTGATAACAGTGCTGATTTCTATTTTTATAATCTTATTTGATATCTCTCAATTAGTCTGAAAAGAGTTATTGATATTCGTATTGAATAGTTCCAAGCAGTTGTTTTTCTTTAGAATAACATTTCTGGATTTCTGGTAATTTTTTATCGTCATAAGCATAGCGCCAAATAAAATAATTTCTACCCGTTTCATCAACGGAAATCATTTGTTTGGGTTGGTTGGTATTGTTGTATTCAAACATATAATCAGGTAAAAGCCTTTTTGCGATTTGATTATAATATACAACATCTGTAAGCCTGTTGTCGTCGTCGTAGTAATAGTAATATTTTTTATCATTACTTTTTCCGGAAGGATCTTCTTCAATTATATTCCCTTTATCATCAGCAACAAAAGTGATAGTCGAAATAATCTCGTTATTTTTTTTTCGAATCATTTTTACCGGCCTTCCATTCTCATAAGAATATTCATGTGTTTCCGTAATACCATTGCTATCACCATCAGCAACTGTATTTGTAAAAATTGAAATTATCTTTCCTTCGTTATCATATTTATATTCGACAGTATTAATAGTATGCGGAGTTGTAGTTGTTGTTTTCTCTACCTGGCCTTTTTCGTTATAATTGGTTTCGAGCAACGATTCACCTGTAATATTTGAATTGGTCATCAACTGAGACTGCGAAAAATTTTTATTTATTTTTTTTTCACAATAAAAGCCTTGACTGGGTTGATCATTTTCATCAAAGCTCGTTATTTTTATATCCTTAATTTTTGCATTTTTAAGAATAGAAAATTCATTATTCTCTTTAATAGTACCCATTATGTCCTTATAATAATACTGGGCATTTACATTAGAAATACCTGCTATAAATAATATCACACAGGTTAAAATAAATAAAGAATTTCTGCTCATATTTTTAAAACACATAGTAAACAGTGTAAAATAATTCATTAATCTTTAATCAGGTTTTTGTTTATTATTTTTAACCGGAAATTATAAAAATGAAAACGCTTTTCTGAATCATTCTATTTTACTTAGCTAAATTTTTTTAATGAATCAAAATATTAATATTAACCGTCTTGTAAAAATAATGGATGAGTTGCGTGAAAAGTGCCCATGGGATAAGAAACAAAACATTCACACTTTAAGGCAGCAAACTATTGAAGAAACTTACGAACTTGCAGATGCTATTACCGACAAAGACTGGGATGCCATCAAAGAAGAATTAGGGGATCTGTTGTTGCACATTATTTTTTATTCAAAAATCGCAACCGAAGAAAATAAGTTTACTTTAAGTCAAGTTATAGATGCAATATGTGAAAAGTTGATAAAGCGACATCCGCATATTTATGGAAATGTGAAGGTTAATGATGAAGAGGATGTTAAAAAAAACTGGGAACAAATAAAGCTAGGAGAGGGAAAGAAATCAGTTTTAAGTGGTGTTCCTAAATCATTGCCGGCAATGGTAAAGGCAATGAGAATTCAGGAAAAGGCAAAACAAGTTGGCTTTGAATGGGCCACAAAGGAGCAGGTATGGGAAAAAGTAGAAGAAGAAAAACTTGAATTACTGGAAGCAGTAGATTCTGACAATAAAGAAAGTATAGAGGAGGAGGCAGGGGATCTTTTCTTTTCAGTTATCAATTATGTGCGGTTTTTAAAAGTAGATGCAGAAAACGCACTTGAGCTAACGAACAAAAAATTTATAAAACGATTTAGCCAGATGGAAGAAGCGGTAAATAAGAAAGGTTTAAATCTGAGTGAAATGACATTAACTGAGATGGATGCAGTTTGGAATGAAATTAAAAAAAAGAAATAATCAAATTTGAATTGGCTCGAAAACAATAGCTTCCTTAAAAGAAATTCTTTTTTGCTGATTGCAGCGGCATGGTTGTTCACTTTTGCATTTATTGTTGATAATTACTGGAGTGCAAACTCACCTTCTAATGCTGCCCAAAAAGCAATTCAAAAGGATATCAATAATAAACTGCAAAAGATTAATGCCTTTTACATAGATTCTTCCCTTATTAATAAGATCATATCCGGAAAGTATGATGAAAAAGAATTACAAAAGCTGGTAAATAAAGATTATTTTATTTTTATTTATAAGATTGGTCAGGGAAATAATTTAAACCCGGTTTTTTGGAATACACAATCGATTGCTCCCAATTCATTTCTACTGCATTCTGATAAAGCAACAGGCTTTCGTAAATTATTGAACGGTTGGTATGTCACTAATAAAAAAACCTTTCAAAGCGCTTCCGGCGATTTTTACAAAATTGTTTTCCTTATCCCGGTCAAGTGGAATTATTATATCCAAAATAAATACCTGCATAATACTTTTGTTGCTGAAAACAATATTGAAAAGGCCTATGATATAAGCCTTACACCTACCTCGCACGTAATTAAAGATTCACGGGGAGTTCCTTTGTTTTATCTGCGGCAGTTAAATAATCCTGTTAGCCACGATAATTTATTAGCTATCTTATTAAAAATACTTGCTTCTATATTCGTTCTGTTTTTTATTCACAGGCTTGCGAATTATTATGTGCAAAAAAAGGGGTTTTGGACCGGCTTAACTGTTCTTGTATTCCCCCTTATTTTATTAAGATTCATAAGTTATTTGTTTCCTATTCCTTTAAACTTTAAAAACCTTGATTTATTTGATCCGTCAATATATGGCGCCAATTTTATTTTAAGATCGCTTGGCGATCTGCTTATCAATTCTATCCTCTTTATTTGGATTGTTTTGTTTGTGAGGTTGCATTTCAAATTCAATTTTTCAAAAATCAAATTCAAATCCAAAATTTACAGGTATTCTGCTATTGTTGCCATTTGTGCATCAATGGTTTTGTTCACTTTGCTGGTGAGTTTTACGGTCCAAAGCCTGGTCGCTGATTCTCAAATTTCTTTTGATGTAATTAATTTTTTTACACTAAATATTTACAGTGTTATTGGTTTTATTGTACTTAGTTGTGTGGCGACAGGCTATTTTTTTCTCATTACACTGTTGCTTCAGCCATTGAATACTTTTATTGGCAGAAAAAGATATCAATTGTATTTAATACTCACGATTGTGGGTCTTTTTATCCTGACATTTAATCTCCATTCCGTTCATTTAAGTTTTAATCTTGCCGTTCTTTTATGGTTACTGCTATTTATTTTCCTTCTTAACTTCCGGTTTCTTTTATTGCAAGCTTATAATCTGGTATCTTCAAAATTTATTTTTTGGGTTTTCTTTTTTTCACTTTCTATCACCGCAATTATTGTTTTGCAAAACCGGTCAAAGGAACTGGAGGACAGAAAGCATTTTGCAGAAAACCTTGCCAACAAAGCTGATCCGTCAGGACCAGTGATTGTAAGCATTATACTAAAAGATTTTACCAACGATTACCTTTCGGATGTTTTTGAAAGATTTAAAGATCCGTTTCAAAACCGTTATTTAAAAGACAGCCTTATTAATGAGAACTTCTCCGGTTATCTGGATAAATATGACACCAAAATTTACACTTTTAATGCTGCTGAAATGCCTTTATACAATGAGGATTCAACTACTTTCAATGCATTAAATGCAATTGTACAAACGCAGGGACAGCCCACCGATATCCCTGACCTTTTTTATTATGACATTTCTTATGACAGGTTTAATTACATAAGCAAAAAAGAAGTAACTAATTCACACGGTTTAAGACAGGGTTATCTTTTTATTATTTCCAAACCGAAACGATATAAAAGTGATGCCTTATATCCTGAACTATTTTCAAAAGGGAATAGTAATGCAATTGAGAGCTCGCCTGTTTATGCATATGCTATTTATAATAATAATAAATTAAGCAGCAGTTATAACGATTATCCGTTCACAACGGATATTGATAATAACGACTTTACTTATAACGAATTCAGGATTGTAAAAAAGAATGGATATGAAGAGTTATGGTATAAGGCAAGTGCAGATAAAGTAATTGTGATTGCCCGCCAGGACAGGTTTTTCGTTGAGTCAGTCACTTTATTCGCGTACCTCTTTTGTTCCTTTTTATTGATTGCTATTTTCTTTAATCTTGCGCATCATTTTCTTACAGAGAAAATATTAAATCCGAATTTCAAATCCCTTTTTCAATTAAGTATCCGAAACCAGGTACATGGCACTATTATCCTTGTAAGTGTTTTTTCTTTTATTGTTATTGCCACCACTACCATCTTGTTTTTTATCAATCGCTATCATAATAATAACCGGGAAAAGTTGAGCCGAACTATTCATGTAATGGAAAACGAACTAAGAAATTCAATCGATACAATGCCATTGAATAATTACCAGTTGGTGAATTTCGATAGTTTGTCGGATAGTAAACTTGCAAAAACGATCAATAAAATTTCCAACATAAATGCCACGGATCTCAATGTTTATGATCTTAAGGGTAACCTGAAGGTTTCTTCAGTTCCTTTGCCTTATAATAAAGGTATTGTGAGTGAAAAAATGGACCCTATTGCATTTTATCATTTAAGCAAACTAAAAGATGTTCAGTACTTCCAGGAACAAAAAATCGGAAGCCTGCAATATTTAAACAATTATGTTCCCGTACGAAATGAAGCAGGGAAAGAATATGCGTATTTGAACATTCCTTATTTCGAATCACAAAACAAGCTACAGGACGAGATCTCAAATTTTCTGGTAACGATCATCAATCTAAATGCTTTTATTTTTTTAATTGCCGGAATTATTGCATTGTTTATTACCAACAGGATTACGCAGTCATTTTCCTTAATGAGTGATAAGATGAAGAAAGTAAATCTTGAAACCGGAAATGAAGAAATTACCTGGAACAGGAAAGATGAGATAGGCGATCTGGTAAAAGAATACAATAAGATGGTGAGGAAATTGGATGTAAGCGCTAAAATGCTTGCACGGAGCGAACGTGAAGGCGCGTGGCGCGAAATGGCAAGGCAGGTAGCACATGAAATTAAGAATCCGCTTACTCCTATGAAACTGAACCTTCAGTATTTGCAAATGGCAATAGAAAAAAACTCGCCGGACGTGAAGAATATATCTTTATACGTTGCGCAAATCTTGTTGGAACAGATAGAACATCTTTCTCAAATTGCCGGAGATTTTGCTCAGTTTGCAAAAATCGGAAATACTAAAAAGCAAGTTTTTGATGTAAACCAGATGCTGGAAAATTCGATTACACTTTATTCAACCAATGATGAAGTAAAGGTGGAGGCCGAACTGTATCCTCAGCAAATAATGATTGAAGCAGATAAGACTCAAGTGAACAGGTTGCTTACAAATCTTTTGCAAAATGCTGTTCAATCTGTACCGGATTACAGGAAGGTGAATTTGCAAATTAAAAGTGAATTGAATGACCATAAGGCCATCATTTCTATTAAGGACAATGGAAACGGAATTCGTGCTGAAATGGTCAATAAGATCTTTGCCCCTAATTTCACCACCAAAACTTCAGGAACAGGTCTTGGACTTGCAATGTGTAAGGGAATTGTAGAAACATTAAATGGTAAAATATGGTTTGAAACAAAAGAAGGCGAATGGACTTGTTTCTTTGTAGAATTGCCGGTTGTTCCTGAGTCTATTGAAGGAGAAGTATAATGTATAACATTAATGCCTACACGAAAATAAATTTCGTAGTAAACAAACAAATACAGAGATTTTTATTTCCCGTTGTTTGCGATAAACTTTTCAAATTCGGGCAAAGTAAAACTGCTCAAATTATCTTTTGAAGTAACCATTGCTTTTTGTGCAACCAGCACTCCATATTTTATATTTTCAAATTCTGAAATAGAATGAGCATCAGGATCGATGGAGAGTAATACATTTTTTGAAAGTGCATATTCAATCCATTGCCATCTCATATCCAGCCTCCTGGGGTGCGCATTTATTTCAATAACAACATTATTAGCGGCACAAGCATCAATAATTTTTTTATGATCAATTGAAAATCCTTTCCTGCTGAGCAGTAATCTGCCTGTCATGTGGCCAAGTATAGTTGTAAACGGATTTTCAATCGCTTTTAGCAATCGTAACATGGCTTTTTCTTCATTCATTTTTAAATTCGAATGCACTGAAGCAATTACCAGGTCAAAAGTTGAAAGGATGGAATCGCTGTAATCAAGATTTCCATCATTTAAAATGTCGCTTTCAATACTTTTAAAAATTTTAAAAGGGGCTAATTTTTTATTTAATGAATCTATTAAAACATGTTGTTCTTTCAAACGATCTTCAGTAAGACCATTGGCGTAATTAGCAGTTTTACTGTGATCACTTATCACTAAAAATTCTTTGCCGCTTTTTATACAGGCAGATGCCAGTTCTTCAATAGAATTTATGCCATCACTCCACTTACTATGACAATGAATGATTCCTTGTATGTCCACCGGTTGAATTACTTCAGGGATTTTGTGCTCTTTGGCAACTGGCAAAATTGATTTGCTTTCTCTTAAAAAGGAGGGTACATATTGAATGCCAGCTTGCTGAAAGAGTTCCTTTTCTGTTTGAGCTTTTTGAAAATTAATCGAACGGTACTCTTTATTAAAAGCCGATACAAATTCATTGGAACCGGTTGTTTCAAAAGTTTTCTTAATCAGTTCAGCACTTGTAGATGGATAAATTTTAATCAATATTCCCTGGTTGTATTGATAAGACAGAAAGTTTTCGTTTTTTTCTAACTGCTCAAATTCCTCCAGGACATTTATTTTGTCAGAAATTATTTTGGAAGATAAAGGAATAACGTATTCAAGTGTATCAACTGTTTCAGACTGGCGCGCAAAATCACCGCTAATTTTTATCTCTTCAGCATTAAATAATTTTTTAAAATAAATCTGTAGTTCGGTTGCTAATTGTTCCACTTGTGCATACAAATAATTTCCCTGCTGGCTTAAATAAAATTCAATTGATTCAATAACATTTTCCTGAGTCTTTTTTCCAAAGCCGGGATAAAGAAGTAAACGGTTTTCGTTGCAGGCATAAAGTAATTCACCAATATTTTCAATGCCCATTTCTTTCCAGATTACTGATATTTTTTTTTGACCAATTCCTTTAATTTTTAACATTTCAAAAACCCCGGCAGGCGTTTTTGTTATCAAATCTTCAAGGATTTTCATTTTGCCGGTAGAAACAATTTCAATAATTTTTTTTGCGATCGCTTCTCCGATTCCATTTATCATAGCAATCTTTTTTTCAGAAAGCGTTTGTAGGTCTACCGTTAGTTGGCTTATTTTATACGCAATAATTGAATATGTTTTTGACTTAAAACCATTTTCTCCATGAATGTCCATAAGTTTGGAAAGAAGAGAAAATTGATTGGCAATTTCTTTATTACTCATGTGATTAAAAGTAGCAAATTTAAAACCTAAAAATACCAGCGATACAATTAGAAATTTTTAAACTGTAATAATTTTATTTTTTAAGAGAATTGCCTGAAAGTGCTATTTGACGTATGTTTTACGTTGAAACAAGATAAAAAAAAGTCCCGAAATTTTCGGGACTTAAATTATCTGTAAGAAAAATTTGATTATTTTTTCTTAGCAGCAGCCTTTTTAGGAGCGGCCTTTTTTGCAGCGGCTTTTTTAGGAGCAGCTTTCTTAGCAGCACTCTTTTTAGGAGCGGCTTTTTTAGGAGCAGCCTTTTTAGGAGCGGCCTTTTTTGCAGCAGCTTTTTTAGGAGCAGCCTTCTTAGGAGCAGCCTTTTTAGGCGCGGCTTTTTTTGCAGTTGCTTTTTTAGGAGCAGCTTTTTTTGCAGTTGCCATGTTTTTAGAATTTAATTGTTAGTAAATAAAAAATAAAAATAAAAACATTTTGTTAACTGCCAAAACTTATTTGATTTTTTTTTATGCAGTTGCTTCTGAAGGATTGACAGAAACAACAGTTTTATCTCCTTTTGTCTTCCTGAATTCAACTACCCCATCAGCAGTTGCGAAGATGGTAAAGTCTTTTCCAAGACCTACATTTTTACCCGGATGGTAAACAGTGCCACGTTGGCGAAGAATAATATTTCCTGAAGCAGCGGCCTGGCCACCGAAAATTTTTACGCCTAATCTTTTGCTTTGTGAATCGCGTCCGTTTTTTACTGAACCTTCACCTTTTTTATGTGCCATTATTCTTAAATTAAAAAATGATCGTAATTAGAAATGAAATCGTTTTTCACTTTGTTTAATAAAAATTGCTTACGCAATTCCTGTAACCTTTATATGAGTATATTGAGTGCGGTGACCGTGTTTTTTTCTGAAACCTTTTCTTCTTTTCATTTTAAAAGCGATCACTTTTTCTCCTTTTACCAACTCATTCAATATTTCTGCTTCCACTTTTACATTTGCATCGCCACCAACAGAAACTTTTCCGTTGTCATCGTGCAAGAGCACTTCAGAAAATTTTACTTTATCACCTTGTTTTCCCGCAAGATGAGGAACATATAAACTTTGGCCTGGTGTGACTTTAAATTGCTGACCGGCGATTTTAACTATAGCAAACATACTTTTCCAATTTTTGGAGTGCAAATGTAAGATAATTTCGATGCAAATTCTAATACTAAATCTTATTAAATAACCTAATTTTCAAATTTTTACATAAAATATTGTTTTCCAACTTGTAAAGGATACCTGTTTTGTATATTCAACTGCCCTTTTTTACTTTCGTACGATAAAACCTGCCATGACGATTTTAAAAAAAGTTTTTCGTTTTTTCTTCAGCATTTATGGCTTTGCAGTTTTTTTATTATGGATGTTTCTCCTCATGCCTTTGTTTATTTATGCTTTTTTGCAGGATAAGGTAAAAGGCGGAAATCTTATTTATAGCATTTCCAGGTTTTGGGCAGATGCATTTTTTTTTATGGTTGGAATCCGGTATTCAAATATCGACGAAGAGCCTCATGATATTAATGATGAATATATTTTTGTTAGCAACCATATTTCCTACCTGGATATTCCGATGATGATGAAGGTAGTAAAAGGACAAAAAATGAGAATTCTTGGTAAAGCAGAAATGACTAAGATCCCAATTTTTGGATCGATTTATAAAAGAGGGGCTGTTTCAGTTGACAGATCAAGTGCAAAAGCACGCTCAAAAAGCATGAAAGAACTTATCGGATATATTCATAAAAAAATTTCTGTTTTTATTTGTCCCGAAGGAACGTTTAATATGACTCATCGTCCTTTAAAAAAGTTTTATGATGGCGCTTTTCGAATTGCAATTGAAACGCAAAAACCGATTCTTCCAATTTTATTTTTAGATACTTATGACCGGCTTAGTTACAAAACCATTTTTTCATTAAATCCCGGTAAATGCCGTAGCGTTTATCTTTCGGGAACGATTACAGAAGGATTAACAATGAAAGATTTGCCTTTGCTGAAAGAAAAAATATTTAAGCAAATGGAAGAAGCGCTTATCCGTTATCACGCAAGTTGGATCAAAGAAAAGTAGATTATCTTGCTTCCATAAAAGGGCTTGTCAGCCACTCTAAATATCTTTACAATAATGATTTCTGAAAATCAACCTGATCCAAATATATTTTATCAAAAAGAAGAAAACTCATCAACGTGGCTGGAAGTAATTCTTCCCTTGGCTATTCCAAAAACATATACTTATTCTGTTCCAGGAGAACTGGTTAAGAAGATAAAAATCGGATGTCGTGCAGAAGTGGTATTTGGAAAAAATAAAAAATATTCAGGAATTATTAAATCGATAACTCATGAAAAGCCTTCCTATACCACAAAGTCTATTTTAAACGTAATAGATGACGAACCTGTAATTTATCCTGAGCAAATACAACTTTGGAAATGGATCAGTGAATATTATATGTGTAGCGAAGGTGAAGTGATGTCGGCTGCTTTACCAACACATTTAAAATTAAGCAGCGAAACCATTTTGATTTATAACGAAGAATATGGTGAAGATTTTTCTGACCTTGATAATGAAGAATATCTTGTGGCAGAAGCGCTACTGATAAAAAAAGAACTCAGGATTACAGAAGTGCAGCAGGTGGCGAGTTTGGTACATGTTTACCCTTTGATTAAAAAATTAATTGAAAAACGTGTTTGTTTTGTTTGGGAATCTTTTACAGATAAGTTTAAAGAAAAAAAAGAAAATTTTGTTTTACTAAATCCTGAATTTTCATCTGATGAAGAACTGAACAAACTAATGGATGAATTAAGTAGAGCGCCCAAACAATTAGAATTGCTGCTAAGCTTTTTACATTTTTCAAAAACAGAAGGAGAAGTTTCTCAAACCAAGCTTTTGAAAAAATCAGGAGCGAGTTCAGCGCAGTTAAAAGGGCTTGTTGATAAAAAAATTCTTTTTATTGAAAAACGAAATACAGACCGGCTTCCTTCGCTTCCCCGAAAAATGGATGTTCATTTTGAATTGAATGAATCGCAACAAAAGGCGCTCTCCGGGATTGATAAAGCATTTGAAAAAAAAGAAGTTTGTCTTCTTCATGGAATAACGAGCAGCGGAAAAACGCAATTGTATATTAAACAAATAGAGAAAATTGTGGGTGAAGGAAAACAAGTTTTATATCTTTTACCGGAGATAACTTTAACAGCGCAAATTATCCGAAGGTTACAGTTTTATTTTGGAGGAAATATTGCAATTTATCATTCTAAATTCAATAACAACGAACGAATAGAAATTTGGAATAAAATAAAAACAGGCGAACTTAAAATTATTCTTGGTGCCAGAAGCGCTTTGTTTTTACCTTTTAAAAATCTTGGTTTAATTGTTATAGATGAGGAACATGATCCTTCATTTAAACAACAGGATCCGGCGCCAAGATACAATGCGCGCGATGCGGCAGTGTATTACGCTTCGCTATTTAAAGCTAAGGTTTTGATGGGAAGCGCCACTCCTTCTTTAGAAAGTTATTATAATGGATTAAAAAATAAATATGGTTTAGTAACCCTCTCAGAAAGATTTGGTGGAAGCCAATTGCCCGAAATAAAAATTATCGATACAAAAACTGTGGCCGCTTCTAAAAAAGGAAAAGTGATGATTTCGCCACAATTGAAAGCGCAAATTGAAACCGTTTTGCAGAATGACAAACAGGTAATTCTTTTTCAAAACAGGCGTGGATATGCTCCTTTATTAATTTGCGGCACGTGCGGATTTATTCCTCACTGTGAAAATTGTTCTGTTACCCTCACATTGCATAAATATTCTAACAAACTTCATTGTCATTATTGCGGAAATACATATCCCAAGCCGATTTCATGTCCTGCTTGTGGAAGCGTGAACTGGATGGAGAAAAATTTTGGAACCGAAAAAATTGAGGAAGAGCTTGCAGAAGATTTTCCGAATAACAGGATTGCGCGAATGGATGTAGATGCGGTAAAAGGAAAAAATGCCCATGACACATTGATTAAATTATTTGAACAACATAGAATAGATATTTTAGCAGGAACTCAAATGGTGGTTAAAGGATTGGACTTTGAAAAAGTGAGCCTTGTCGGAATTTTAGATGCCGATGGATTATTATCCTTTGCTGATTTTCGGGTAAATGAAAGAGCTTTTCAATTGATGGAACAAGTGAGTGGCAGAGCGGGACGAAAGACCGAAAAAGGATTGGTATTGATTCAGGCATCGAAGCTCGATCATCCGGTTTTATTATTTGTGCAGCAACATGATTATGAAAAATTTTACGAGTATGAATTAGCAATGCGTAAACAATTTTTCTATCCTCCTTTTAGTCGTTTGATTCGTATCGTAATAAAACATTCCTTGAAAGAATTGGCTTTTGAAGCGGCAGAAGTTCTTGCCAATAACCTGGAAAAAGATTTTGACTATTTGGTTGGTCCTGCTGCACCTGTTGTGAACCGCATACGTAATATGTATCTGATGGAAATTTTGATCAAAGTTCAAAAAGATGCGGTTCAATTGCAAAGCCAAAAGAAAGTAATCCGCAACCATATTGACCTCGTGAAATCTGAAAAAAAATATAAAAGAGTTGTGTTTATCGCTGATGTAGATCCTTTATGATTAAAACAAAATAAAAACACCGGAAAATTGTTTGTTCACTGTTTGGTTGAGTTAATAAGTTCTGCGCTTTCTTCTTTCCCCGACATTAGTTCTCGTGCCATATCCATCATCTCACCATAGTAGTAATAATGAACCCCTGTTTTATCCTGCTTGCTTTCATATACCATTGCTCTTGCTACATTGTCGGCACCAATTGCACGAAATTTTTGTAAAGGGCCTAAGAGTAAAAATGAAAGAAGATCCATTACAGTTTCTGCAATTTGCTCCGTCACCCGTGTTTCTTTTCTTTTTCCATTTAAAAGCGATGGTTGAAAAATACTTAAGCTTTCAAAAGGGAAACCCTTTAATGAATTTTCCGTTTTGCCTTTTAGCCTTAAATAAAAATTGGAAGAATTTTCATTCGCACCAACGGAAGATATGATAAGAAACTTTTTAAAATGATGTGAGATTCCTGCTTCTGCTGCATTTACCGGTATGTCATGATCGATTTTTTCATACAGGTTTTTGTCACCTTCTACTTTCTTTTGAGTGGTGCCGATGCATGAAAATATCACATCGCCTTCGCCAATTTTTTTTGAAAGATCTTCTTTGTTACTAAAATCAACAATTTGTTGCTGCAATTTCGGATGAATGATGGCCAAAGTTTTTCTTACCAGTACACGGACCGTTTTATAATCTTTATCTTTTAATAATTCATTTACAAGCAAACCGCCCGTAAGTCCTGAAGCGCCAAGAACAACTGCCGATAGTTCATTCATATTTTGGTATTTTGCCCTTAATTTTATTACTATGCAAGTTCATCAAAATTATCCACTGCAAAAATATAATACATTCCGAATAGAAGCGTATGCAAAATACTTTTCTAAATTTTCTTCATCAGAAGAATTGCAGGAAATGCTGAATGAAATGCCAGTTGTAGAGAAATTGATCCTTGGCGGTGGAAGTAATATTTTGTTTACAAAAGACTTTGACGGATTTGTTTTAAAAAATGAAATATCTGGGATTGATATAGTGGATGAAGACGATGAATATGTTTTTGTCAGGGCGGGCGCAGGTGTTTCATGGCATTCTTTAGTTACGTTTTGTGTCAATAATAATTTTGGAGGAATTGAAAATCTTTCGTTGATTCCCGGCAATATCGGTGCATCTCCTATGCAAAATATCGGCGCCTATGGAGTGGAAATTAAAGATGTTTTTTTCGGGCTTGAAGCATTTCATTTAGAGGAAAAAACAATTGAAAAATTTAATCTGGGCGATTGTAATTTTGGCTACCGCGACAGTGTTTTTAAAAATAAATATAAAGATCAGTTTGCCATTTTAAACGTTACTTATCGTCTCAAAAAAAATCCGGAATTCAATATTTCTTATGGAGCTATTGAAGAAGAATTAAAAAAAATGAAAGTTGAAAAACTGAGCATTAAAGCAATTTCTGACGCAGTTATCAGCATTCGGACTTCTAAACTACCAGACCCAGCTTTGATTGGCAACGCCGGCAGTTTTTTTAAAAATCCTGTGATAGCCAAAGATAAACTTGATGCACTTAAAGAAGATTTGAAAGATGTAGAATTTCCGTATTATAAAAGTGGCGAAAATTATAAAATACCTGCAGGTTGGTTAATAGAACAATGCGGTTGGAAAGGTTTTCGAAAAGGGGATGCGGGCTGTTACGACAAACAGGCTTTGGTATTAGTTAACTATGGAAATGCAACCGGGAAAGAAATTAATGATCTGAGTGAAGAAATAAAAATCTCGGTAAAAGAAAAATTTGACATCAATCTACAAAAGGAAGTAAACATTTTCTAATTATATAAATACAATTTTAAACAATTAAAATCAAAATTTATGGTAGACGAAAATCTAATCACTTCAAGTAACCAGCTCGAAGGTTATAGAATTACAAAACATCTTGGTATTGTTCGTGGAATTACCGTGAGATCCAGAAGCCTTTTTGGAAATATTGCAGGAGGTTTGCAAACTTTATTTGGAGGCACCATCTCGATATATGTTGACCTTTGTGAAAAGACAAGGTTGGAAGCTTACAGGCACATGATTCAGCATGCTAATGAAAGAGGCGCCAATGCAATTATCAATATCCGTTATGATGCGAATGATGTAATGAACGGAGTTACAGAAGTATTATGCTATGGAACAGCGGTGCAGGTAGTTGATTTATAAATGTTGGATTGACAATTAAGTAAAGAAATAAATTTCGCTGATTTTTATTTTGTGAAACTTCCAGGTCATTTAAAGGGAGTTTTAAATTTTATATTATGAGCATCAGGATTTTAGTTACCGGTGGCACTTTTGACAAGGAATATGATGAACGCTCCGGCCAGCTTTTTTTCAAAAACACTCATCTTACTGAAATGTTGAGACGGGGAAGATGCAATGTGAAAGTGGCGGTAGAAACGCTCATGATGATTGATAGCCTTGATATGACCAACAAGGAGCGTGGTATAATTGAAAAGCGCTGCAGGGAAGCAGAAGAAAATCATATTATCATTACCCATGGTACAGATACGATGGAAGTGACCGGAAAATTTTTATCTAAAGAAGCAATTCCAAAAACTATAGTCCTTACCGGAGCTATGATTCCTTATAAGTTTGGAAGTTCTGACGGATTCTTTAACCTGGGAAGCGCACTTGCCTTTGTACAAACCTTACCGAATGGAGTGTATGTTGCCATGAACGGTCAATATTTTGATGCGGCTAAAGTGAGGAAAAACAAGGAAAAAGGGATATTTGAACCAATGTAAGGTAGTCAAATGGTGCAGGTATTCAAAAAGAAAGCTCTCCCATTCTCATCTGTATCGGGATCATTGTTTGAACAGCCCTTAGTGATTGGAATCTTTCAGAATTTGTTTAGATAGTAAGGCTGTTTCAAATAAAAAAAATTGAACTAACATTGCAGCCAAAAGTATTTTCGATTTTAGTGCTTTAATATGAAATATTACAAAGTTATCGGCCTGCTTGCCTGTATCGCGCTTATTGTTAGTTGTTTTCTGCCGTGGGCTTATTATCCTGATTTGCAAAAATCTTTTAGCGGCTTTTTTTCTGAACAAAATGTTTATGGTAAGCCGGGAATCGCTTTTACTTTCTTTGCAGTAATATCTGTGTTACTTATTTTCATTAATAAGATATGGGCCAAAAGAACATTGATATTTTTTGCAGCACTTAATGTCGGTTACCTGTTAAAAACGTATGTAATTTATACTTCCTGTTATAAAGGATATTGCCCTGAAAAGCAATATGGGATTTACTTTCTCATCATCAGTTCTATCATATTATTGCTTATTTCCTTTTTCCCCGATGTAAAATTAAACGATAATGAAAACCCCGAACCTGGTAAAATAATTGAAGAATAGAAAACATAATCCGCTAAGCTAACGGTAAAGATTAAACGCAAACTACCAAAATAAAAAATCGGATTATTTGTTTATTCGCTACTCAAATAATTCCGCCCTGTTTTTTGGCCTTTCCGAATCAAGCCACTTAAAGATTTTTAATTTCTTCTGATCCTCCGGGATCTGGTCCATTGGATATACTGTGCCCTTGACAGCATTGATAAAAAGGATTTTCTTCAAATCGTCGTGCTCAAAATAAAGATCGATTACATCTCCCGTTGCCCGGTTCATCCCAATGTAAGCGCTGTCTTCATTTTGAATATAATAAATACTTTCAGCCTGAGTGCCTTTTACCCGCATGTAATCAATTTTACCATTTATAAAATATCCGTTGATCGTTTTGCCCGACATCTGGTTAAAAAAACCTTCTTTTGTTTGGTTTACTATCAATCCACTTTCAAATACATACAATCTTGCCGGCTGTTTATTTTTTGTGTACAGATATATCGTATCACCGTTTATTTGTGTATTTCCGCTCCAAACAACCGGGTTATAATACAACCTGAAAACTGAATCTTTCGACGATATAAACATACTATCACAAACACTTTGCAGCGAATCATTAAAAATCTTTACGTGGTGAAAGGCGAGAAAATATCTTATCGCCGTATCAGACTTATTTGTCGAATCGTTAATGTGCTTGCTTTCTGCTTTTAGACTATCAGGAAGTGGTTCTGCCATCTTTTTTGTAGAGTCTGTTCGTAATGAATCAGCGAAAGTACTATCGGTAAATATTTTATTTTTTATAGAATCTGAGATAATTGTACTGTCAATTTCTTTATACATTGAATCTTTAATTGTAGAAGAATCAACTGGGAGTTTTTTCAAAAGTAATTGAGAAGTGTCTTTCCGTGGAATAATTACTTTTTCTTTAAACGCCTTCCGGCGCCTGGAAACCTGAGGAGTAACTTTTTGTGCCGAATCATTGTCGCCGGTTGGTGGAGACACCAACCGGGGCAGTGCGTGGTGGGCGCTGTCCGCACCGCCTACAATGAGAGAAGAGTCCGGGGGTTTTTTTAAAATTAAATGAGAAGTATCTTTTTGTGGAACAAGTAGATTTTTTTTTATCACATTCCGCTCTTTAAAAATTTCAGAAGTATCTTTCTGCAAACCGTTTTTTATTGAATCGATAGCTTGCTGATGTTGTTTCAGAAAGAATTGCTCTATTGTATCGCTCGAAATTGTTTCCTGCACCTTCCTGTTTTCTGAAGTATCAACATTGATAGTCGAATCATTTTGCAACACTTTGTTTTCATTTTTTACGAAAGTGTTAAAGCCTGAATAAATGGTATCTGCGGCAATATAAGTGCTGTCGTTTTTTTGTTTAATAATCAGAACAGGTTTTCTTGTAGCGAGGAAAGAATTCTTTTTCTTGTTCATGAAAACCTGGTTGGCAATGATGGTATAACCTCCTGCAGAATCAATAATGACAGCATTTCCCTCCAATTGGGCATTACCGGTTTTATTTTCAAGCGCCATGGTATTTGCTGAATATAAGCGTCCGCTACTGTCTTTTACAGTAGCCCGGTTTGTAAAGAAAGCATTGCCGGTATTGAGATCATAAGTACCGTTTGAAGTATTTACTTCCGCTTCCGGAGTTTTGATATTAGTAGGACTAATGAAAGTTGTTTGACGGGTTTGCATGTTATACAAAAGCGAGTCTGTCCGAATGTGTTTTTTGGGCTCATCCAGCTTTACATTCTTCTTAAAATAAATATCTTTTGTATCGTCATAGTAAGTTCCTTCCTCGCTCGTAATTACGCTTTTATTTTCTATTATTTTCCCCCCATTGTGAAAGTTGCCAATGCCGGTTCCTAAATTGTAATCAAGATCATCTGTAAAAAGAGTGCCGCTATTATTGGTAAGTTTTACTTTATTTTTAAGATAAGCAATTTTTTCAACACCCAAATATTTAAGATATTGACTGTAAGTATGAACCGTGTCGGCCTGGTTGATTTCAATATTTCCGAAAGCTTCCAATATGTGCGTAACAGGATTTACCACTGCGCTGTCGCTGTGAAAAATGGTAGTTCCCTGCTGGATGATAGCACCGCCTGCAATGGTTTGAAGTGTGGTGTTGGAATCGATTTTTATCGCGCGCATACTGGGTCCACGGATGATCTCAAACTCTCTTACCGTATCTGTTGTCGGTGGAGTTTGAGGAGGTGTAACCTGTGCAAACGAAACATAACCTGACTCTAAAAAAAAAATCAGGAAAAAATATTTCAGCTTCTGAAACATGTTATTTCTTTACCACTTTAAGGGTATCATCAATCAAAGGCGCAGTGAGATAGTTGCCTTTGTCTTTTTTGCCAAACACTGAAAAATTTATATAGCGTTTTGGATGAACGCGAATATCGTCCAGTAGAATGTTGAGTTTGTCAGAAGTACTTTGAAGATTTTGGTATAGAACTTTATCATTAAGCAGAAGACCGAGCGATCCATCCTTGCTGTTGATCTTTGCTGATCCTGCTTTAAAATTATTAATAGCTACCTGCAATGTATCAATCGTTCGCTCCAAATCAAGCTTTGAAAGTTTATTTGAAAACGCTTCCGTATTTTTCATAATACTGTCGAGTTGATTGTTATTCTCATTCAAATTGGAAGTAAATGATTTCATGTTTTCTAAAGATTGGCCAAGGGCTCCGTTTTGAATATCCATCAATTTTTCCAATGAACGGGAAGTAACCACGAAAGAAGCAGTGGCCGCATTCACATTTGCCAAAATACTTTTTATATTATCTTTAGTTTGTACATCAAAAACGGTTGTAATTGTAGTGAGAACAGAATCCAAAGATTTTACGGCGTTTCTCACCTCATATAAAACCGGGTTTATAATTTTCATGGCTTGATCAAAAGCGCCCCCATTAAGAGTTGTAAGTAATGTATCGCCGTTTTTTAAAAAAGTACCGGCATCACCAAGCTGAATTTCCATAGTTGGGCTTCCAAGAAGATTGGGATTTATTATAGCCAGTGAATTTGATGGAATGTTGACATCTTTGGTAAGAGAAACTGTTACCAAAATCCGTTTCATATCCTTTCCTCCATCAAGGCTTGTTATTCTTCCTACCTGCAGGCCGTTGATCACTACCGGGTTTGATTGTTTCAATCCCTGCACGTCAGCATAGACAGCATAAATATGTTTTTCCTTTTTAAATATGCCACTGCCTTTCAAATATTTAAATCCTATGATCAGCATCGCCACCCCAATAACCGCCATCACGCCAATCTTTGTTTCATTGCTTATTTTCATTTGGTATTTTTTCGTAATAAATATATTAAAGGCTTTATTCCTTTAAAAGTATTATGCGAAAATAGGAAACTTCATTCGCAGTTAGTAACAAATGAATCAAGAATAAAATGGCTTTTACTGCATTAGTAAATCGGGAAATTCAATTAAAAAATCGGAATCAATTGGAAGCACTATTATTATTGTCAGCGTTCGCAAGCGTTTTAGGAGTTTCAACCATTTTCCTGTATTTCAACAATGCATCTGTAATTGCCTGTGCAATTTCTTCCTGGCCCTTTTCACTGTTCAGGTAACGCTCGTCATCGTAATTAGCTACAAAGCCGGTTTCAATCAAAACGGCAGGCATTTGTGTAGCATGGAGCACCCATAAGCCTTTTTCACGTTGCCATACACCAAGGTCAGGCCTTCCTGTTTCCTTTGCCACCTCGTCCTGTACCAGCGATGCCAGTTGATAACTTTTTCTAAAGTAATTCTGTGAATACAAAAGAGCGCTTGCTTTATATTCCGGGCTCTCGTAATTAATATTGGCAGTGCTGTCATCATCGTCTGTATTAAAACCTAAATCGCCTTCTTCCAAAGCTTTGATCTTATCATTGGTTTGCCTGGCGGCAAGAATCAAAGTACTCGTGCCTTTCCGGCTGGTTGGTATTTTATAATAATGCCTGATGGCAACTCTGCGCGTGTGCTTTGTATATACTTTTTTTCTTGACTTTCCTTTACCTACATAATGATAAGTGTGATAAGTTTCAGTTTTATAACCTACAATCCGTGAACCGGTTTTTAGCGCAACTGCGTCTGCATGAATGCAAACAAAAAGATCTCCATGATGATCATTCGCAAATTGCGCTTTTTCATGCACATTCATAAACACATCAGTGGTTCTTGTGGGAATTATATTTACGTCAGGCATTGCTTTCTTAAGATCGGCCACTAGTTTCATTGAGATGGCCAACGTAATATTTTTTTCCAGTGAACCCAATGTTCCTTCATATTCACCATGTGCGCCATGGTCTTCTCCACCATGCCCGGGATCTATAATAATCGTTTTTATTTTACGGGGAGCCTGGGAGAAAGTATTGGTATTAAAAAATAATATGAGAGTAAGCGAAAAAAGGACAATTTTAAAAGGAGTAAAAAGCTTTGATTTTTTAAATTCAAACATTTGCAAATATTGGTTTTAATGGGTCAATACAATTCTTTCTAATCTTCACATAACCTTAAATGGATTATCTCTATTTTTGTTGCCTTACTGCTATGCAAAATAGAAACGAAATTAGCCTCAAAAATATTTTACCGCTTGCTTTGACAGCTTTCCTGTTTCTCTTTGCAAATTCAGCAGCAAAAAGCAGCGGGCAAAATTCTAAAAAAGTTATTTTTTCCAGCGGTTCCAATAATTCCGTTACTGAATTATTTTCTTCAAAGGAAAATCATTTTTTTGTTGCAAAAAAGCAAAAATTCCCAAATGATACAATCTCATTGAAAAATAACATTTCTGTTGATTCAATTCCATCAAAAAACCAGGATTCTCTTTCACAAAAAAATGATTCTCTTTCACAAAAAGATACTTCTATAACTATTAAAAGTGCCGACACAATTCATTACGATCTTGCCAAAAATGCGCTAACAGCACCGGTAGATTATTCGGCGGAAGATTCAATGGTTATTGACGTGCCGGGAAAAATGGTTACGCTTTATGGAAAAACCGTGACGACCAATTACCAGGACAATAAACTTACCGGGCCTGTAATTGCTTATGACGAAGCATCGGGGAATATTATTGCTACAGGTAAACGCGACAGCACCGGAAAAGTGATTGCGTTTCCCACTTACAAATCTGCTGATTTTACCTCTCAAAGTGATTCTATCCGGTTTAATATGAAAACCGGTAAAGGATTAACCAAAGGAACTTACACCCAGCAGGGAGAAATGTATGTTTATGGCCAGGTGATAAAGAAAGTAAGCCCGGATGTATTTTATGCCTTGCGCGGAAGATTTACCACCTGTAATCTTGATACACCTCATTTTGCGTTTGTGGCCAACAAAATAAAATTTATCAGTAACAAAGTAGCCATCTCAGGCCCTGTTCATCCTGAGTTTGAAGGAGTGCCTATACCGATTTATTTCCCATTCGGTATATATCCACTCAACCAGGGAAGGCACTCGGGTTTTTTATCACCGAACTTTACGGTAAACCAACAAAAAGGGCTTGGTTTGGAAGGCATTGGTTATTATAAAGTCATCAATGATTATTGGGATATTGTCGTTCGGTCTGACATCTATTCTTATGGCGGATGGGCATTGCATTTGAACCCGCGTTATTCGAAACGGTACCATTATGCAGGCAACTTCGGCCTGGATATTCAACAATTTAATTTGAATTTTAAGGGCGATCCCGATTTCCAGAAAAACAAATCATTTCATATCACCTGGAGCCATAGCGCCGATACCAAATCACGGCCCGGAGTGACTTTTTCAGCAAACGTGAATGCAGGAAGCAGTAGTTTCAACAGACAGGTAGCGAATGACCCTGTTGTTAATTTTCAGAACCAATTAACCTCCTCGATTTCTTTTTCAAAAACATGGCAGGATCTGCCTTTCAATTTAACCCTAAGCGCCAATCATTCTCAGAATACCAATCAAAAAGAGTTTGATATCAATCTTCCTACCCTTGGTTTTACTATGACAACTATTTACCCCTTTAGAAAAAAGGACGCTGTTGGACAATTGAAGTGGTATGAAAATGTAGGTATCGGGTATAACCTCGATGCAAAAAATCACTTTTCATTTAGTGATTCAACAAATCATCCAAGTCTGACTCAGCAGATTCAAAATAACCTGCAATGGGGGGCGCATCACTCGATTCCTATAAGTTTATCACTGCCAAAAATGGGAGTTTTCCAGTTATCGCCTTCGGTAAGTTATGATGAAACCTGGTACCAAAGCAAAGTAAGGATGGGATGGGACAGCACTCGTGGAAAAGTGGATACCACAATTCAAAAAGGATTTTATACAGCAAGGCAAATGGGATTTGGCATAAGTATTTCGACAAGAATATTCGGAATGATAACCGCTAAAAGTAAAAACGCCAGGATCCAGGCAATTCGTCATGAGATCAGGCCTACGTTATCACTCAATTATCAGCCCAACTTCAACAGGAGAAATTATTATACGACTACTTTGGATTCAACCGGCAAAACAACAATTCTGCCTTTTTTCCCCGGTAATTATAACCTCAACGGCCCGTACACAAATGGCCGTTTTGGAGGATTTAGTTTTGGGCTCGAAAATAATCTCTCCATGAAAGTACGCGACAAAAAAGACACTAGTAATACTTTAAAGAAAGTATCGCTTCTTGACGCTTTCAGCATCAGGGGAAGTTATAATTTCTTCCCGGTAGATTTCCGTCATTTCTCCAATATTTCGGCAGTTGCTTCCACCAATTTATTCAACAAGATCAATTTTACCAGCAGCGCTAATTTCGACCCTTATGAAGTTGACAGTACGGGAACAGACATAAATCGTTTGATCTGGAAAAGAAAACCGATCTCTTTAGGAAGAATGACCAATGCTAACATTTCCTTATCCAGTTCCTTCAAAGGGGGAAACAAGCAAACAGGCGAAAAAGCCGGAGTAAAACCAGATCAAACAGCCGAGGATGAAGCTTTATATGGCCAGGACCAATATAACAGCGATCTTGCTTATATCAGAAACAATCCCAATGAATTTGCCGATTTCAATATCCCCTGGTCGATCAATCTTTCTTATGCATTAACTTATTCCAAAACTTTTGACCGTAACAAACAAGGATTCACCGGAATTTTTACCCAAAACCTGAACTTTGGTGGCTCGTTGAATATCACTCCAAAATGGCAAATGGGTATTAACGGCTACTACAACATTTCCCAGGGACAACTTAATCCTCTAACTATGTCTATTTCACGTGATTTGCATTGCTGGCAAATGTCTATCAATATTACACCGCTAGGTATTTACCGCTATTACAGCATTAACCTCAGTCCTAAATCGCCAATCCTTCGCGACCTGAAAGTAAACAGGACCAGGTCTTTTTATAATCAATTATAAAAAATAAAAAATCTGTTTTAAAAGTTCGTTTACTGTTGTATCTATATTTGCTCAAGTCATTTTGTTGAAAAAGTAACAATTCAAAGTTCCTTTACATTTTCAGTCGGATTAATCAAATTTTTCAATTCGTTCTTTACTAATCACTTTTGGAAGTATGTACTGTTTCTTTGCGCTGTGGTAATTGAGAGAGCAGCAATGTTTTCATCCTAAATCTTTTTAGAAGAAGTGCAGGAGCAGTAATTCTTTATTCCCAATATTTGATTTTCTAAATTACAACCTTACTAACGGAATGTTTATTTTTGTTTATAAATTTAAATTATGTCAACATTTGAAACGATCATACTTATCCTTATATTGATCCTGCTTTTGGGTTTTATTTGGATATTGACAGAGTTTTCGGCGATGAAAAGACAACTGGAAGAACATAAAAACAATGATCCCGAAACTTTACGGCTGCGCTTACAGGCATATGAAAGAATTACTTTACTTACAGAAAGAATTGCGCTGCAAAATTTATTATCGCGTCATACAAACCCCGGATTAACCTGCCGGCAAATGCAAATGACATTAATAGATTCTATCAAACAGGAATATGAATATAATATGAGCCAACAAATCTATGTGTCACCGGAAGTGTGGAGAGCCGTGAATAATTTGAAGGAACAAAATATTTACATTATTAACCAGTTGGCT
The DNA here is from genome assembly GCA_963811285.1 of uncultured Chitinophagaceae bacterium. Classification (GTDB taxonomy): domain Bacteria; phylum Bacteroidota; class Bacteroidia; order Chitinophagales; family Chitinophagaceae; genus Ginsengibacter. Next base: position 47,662 of record CAWEQV010000034.1, read on the forward strand.
GCCACACTTCCGACACAGGCTTCAGGCATGGATCTTAACAAACACATTATTGACTATCTCATCAACAATTCAAATGCTTCGCTACATAATATTGTTTTGGAAGCCATCAATTATGAGGCAAAGAAGATAATGTGATAATTAATTAGCTAATTGCTAATTAGCTGATGTGATAATCTGAAAATTAGATAATGTGAAAATGGATGTAGTAAACGAACAAAAATCTTAGATTTTTATTTTACAAAGGAAGCATAAAAGAAAATGGAAACTGATTCAGGAATAGAAATAAAAAAGGTTTACACCGCCAAGGATCTTCCCAAAGATATTGGCGAAGAAATGCCCGGTGAATTTCCTTTTACACGTGGTGTACAGCCTGATATGTATCGGGGCAAAACGTGGACGATGCGGCAATATTCAGGTTTCAGTACGGCGGAAGAAAGTAATCGGCGTTATCATTATCTAATATCACAAGGTGTGAGCGGCTTAAGTGTTGCCTTTGATCTTCCCACTCAAATTGGTTACGACAGTGATCATCCTTTATCTGAAGGAGAGGTAGGAAAAGCGGGAGTTGCCATTGATTCTATAGAAGATATGGAAGCTTTGTTTTCAGGAATTAAGCTGGATGATGTATCTACTTCCATGACGATCAATTCTACGGCTTTTATTCTACTGGCTTTATACGTAGCGATTGCCAAAAAACAAGGCGCCAATCTTTCACAATTAAAAGGAACTGTGCAGAATGATATTTTGAAGGAATATGCTGCGCGGGGAACCTACATTTATCCACCCAAAGCTTCGATGCGAATTATCACAGATATTTTTGAATGGTGCAGCAAAGAATTACCCAAATGGAATACTATTTCTATTTCAGGTTATCATATTCGCGAAGCAGGAAGCACGGCGGTTCAGGAAGTAGCTTTCACACTCAGTAACGGGAAAGCTTACGTAAAAGCGGCATTAGAGAAAGGCCTGGATATTAATGTTTTTGGTAAAAGATTATCCTTCTTTTTTAATTCACACAACAATCTTTTTGAAGAAGTCGCTAAGTTTCGTGCTGCACGAAGAATGTGGGCGAAAATAATGAAAGAGCTGGGTGCAACTGATGAAAAAGCCATGATGCTTCGTTTTCATTCGCAAACAGGCGGGAGCACACTTACTGCGCAACAACCGATGAACAATATCAGCCGCGTAACTTTACAAACCCTGGCGGCAGTGCTTGGTGGTACTCAAAGCCTTCATACGAATGGTTATGATGAGGCACTCAACCTTCCTACCGAAGAAGCGGCTGCTATTGCATTAAGAACTCAGCAGATAGTTGCGTATGAGAGTGGGGTGGCTGAAACTGCCGATCCTCTTGCGGGAAGTTATTTTGTTGAAAATCTTACTGCAAAGGTGGAAAAGGAAGCGTGTAAAATAATTGGAACGATTGATGCTATGGGAGGAAGCGTAAATGCCATTGATGAAGGTTTTATGCAAAATGAAATCGCGCGAAGTGCCTATGCTTATCAACAAAAGATAGAATCGAAAGATAAAATAATCATTGGGGTAAATTCGTTTATTTCTGATAAAGAAACTGTGACACCAGCTTTTAAAGTGGATGACAGTATAAGGATGGTTCAGACAGACAAACTTAATGCGCTTAAGAAAAAAAGAGACAATCAAAAAGTGGCTGAATGTTTAAAAAATATTAAGAGTTATGCACTGAACGACCAAAATCTGATGCCTGTAGTTATTGATGCCGTTGAAAACCTTTGTACCCTTGGAGAAATTGCTGACACTCTCAGGCACGTGTTCGGCGAATACAAATCATCTTTTTAATTTTTATGAAATACCTTTTTATTATTGTTCTAATCTGCGAGGCATCGTTAGGAAAGTCCCAAAAATATGTTTTGTTGGATGAAGCTATTTCACAGCCGGCAATATATACGAATCATCTTAATGAAGCCGAAAAATATAAGAAGTTTTTCCCGGTGCCCGTTAAGGATATTCCGCAGTTTTTAAAGGTGCTTCAGGAAATTGCCAACCGCTTAGGCAAAAATAAAGTTACCGGCCCTGCCAAAAATTATAAAGTGGGATGCGCTCAGTTTACGGGTAAAGTTTTTCCTCTTGCTTCCGGCGAACGCATTGATTATGTTCTTACCTCTAATTGTGATGGACTAAAAGTTACCATGCACCTGGTGGATGCCAAACTGAGTAATGCCGACAATGCTTATTTCGTCAACACCTGGATAAAATACATCAGGAGTACAGTTAAGGCGCATTAGTAAACAAGCTTTTTCTTATGATTTTTATTACAAAAAAAAAGAGGCTGAATCATAGAATCAACCTCTTAAACTTTAACGAACTTAATTACTGTGCCATTTGCATCACTTCCTGAGTTCCGCTTGCTTTATTATTCTGGCGTTTGAATAAAGACATATCCAATTTACCAAACTGATAAGTAAAGCTCACGCGAACCGTTTGCGGATTATTCAGGCGACTATAATTCTGAATAAAATAAGGGCTTGCTGAATACTGGTCCTGTGTGCGTGTGCGGAAGATATCGTTCATGCTAACACTAACACTAGCCGCGTTGTTTTTAAGAAAGCTTTTTTTCACTGCTATATCGGTAGACCAGGAGGAGTTAATATATCCTTGTGAAGAACTTTGTGCCTGTGCAAAAGAACCACCACCGCCAGTACCACCCGGGTTGTTACTTATGGGCAGGTTTGTTTTACTTTGATAATTGGCAGACAATTGAATGCTGAAAGATTCAGGCAATTTAAAAGTATTGTTTAATTTGCCAAACCAACTAAGCATACCATTTTGTGAAGCTGTGGCTGCAATGTTGGAACTATTGATCTTTGATTGGTACACATTCACATTTGTTGTCAAATCCCACCACTTAGCCAGCTTATTAATAGAAGTAACTTCTGCTCCGTAAGAGTAACTTGAATTCGCGTTGACATAAGTATTAATTATATCTTGCTTACCGGTAAAAGGATTTGTACCGGGACTCAGGTAGCGGGTGATTAGGTTGTCTGAATGTTTGTAATAAATGGAACCAAGCAAACTGTTACCACCTTTAAATGTTTTGCTATAACTCATTTCCAATGAATTAGTGAATTCAGGAACCAGATCGGGATTACCACGGGTAATATTCAAACTATCTGTATAATCAGTAAAAGGAATTAACTGGAAGAAATTAGGCCTGTTAATGCGCCTTGTATAACTTAATTGTAATTCCTGTTTGTTTTTAAGTTTTTGGCTTAGAAACAAAGAAGGAAACAAACTTATCGGGTATTTGTTGCTGAACTTTTCGCCTGTGTTAATAAGTTCGCCATTGTAATTTGAACTTTCAGCTCTTACTCCCAATTCATATCCAAAATCTTTGATACTGCTCTTTACACTTACATAAGCTGCATACACGTTGTCAGTACTTTTATAATCATTCGTTCCCCCCGGAACTTTTACAAGAGTTTCAGCGGATGCACCTGCAAAATTGTTGTTGTTATTGGTGTTTTGATGTTGTTGAACTCTTAAACCCGCTTCCAGCTCAGATTGCTTTTGTTTTCCAAATGGTAAAGAATAATCTGTCTGCACGGTCAAAAAATTTATATTACCATCAGTTGCCACTTTTTGGAATTGCGTACCAGCGATACTGCTGTTTTTAAGGTAGTTGGTGGTGTATAATGAATTGCCGATATTATTTTCGGAAAAATAGCTGGCATCCGCAGTTAATTGTTCGCCATCTTTTGGAAAATTGTAAATATAATCCAACTGCAAACCATTGGCGTCAAACGTTCTTGAACCGGAAGTATACCGAACACTGTTAGCGCTTTTAATTCCACTGTTGAATAAACTGTCAGTAGTTGAATTAATGGTTTGATTCGGGTCAAATTGACCATGGACTTTTATCAATCCCAGTGAAACGGTTGCGCGGTTCGTTACATAATAATCAAGTCCTAATTTTCCAAATAGAAAGGCGCCGTTTGTCTTATTAATATCACTTTGATAAACGTGTGTTTGTGTGTCTGCAAGATTTAATCTGTCAGTGGTTCCGGTACTGGTACCTTTCATCTGGTGCATCATGCCGGAGGCGGAAAAGTTGATTTTATTTTGCCTTATCGTAAGATTTGCGCCCGCATTGATGCCACCGCGTGTATCAACACCGGCAGAAATATTTCCGTTATAACCGGTGGCTCTGTTTTTTTTCAAAACAATATTCAATATTCCTGCATTTCCTCCGGAAGCATCATATTTGGCAGAGGGATTGGTAATCACTTCTACGCTTTGAATAGCATCGGCCGGAATCTGGTCAAGTGATAAAGTTGTTGGCCGTCCATCCACATAGATTTGAGGGGAAGCATTTCTCAATTTTACATTTCCATCAATATCTACCAGCACGGATGGCACATTCCGCATCACATCTACAGCAGTTCCACCTGCGCTTACAATGTTTTTCTCTACATTAAAAACTTTTTTATCAATATCCATTTTTAATGCGGGAGGGGCAGCAGTGATAGTAACTGTGCTTAACATCTTTGCATCAGGCTCTATTTTGATATTGCCAAGGTCTTTATCGAAAGAAGGAGCAGCGCCGGATGCCGGTTTTGAAAACGGTGAAAAATCCTGTTGCAGCGATTTGTATCCGCTGTTGCTTATCCTTAATTCAAGTTTACCCATAACAGGAACAGATGTAAAATCGAAATCACCGTTGCTTTTTGTAATCACTCCACTCAGTAAAATCATTTTCATTTTCTTGCTGGCAGAATCCATTTTTTGATTGAGCAACAAAACCGAAGCACCTTCAACAGGTTTACCATCTGCATCAGTTATTTTGCCATAAACGTGGCCGCTGCTTGTTATTGAAGCAGGCATTTGGGGGTATTGAGCAAAGGTTTTTGCTGTAACAAAAATCGCAATTGCTAAAAATAACTTTTTCATTTTTTTATAATTTTAGTACAAATCTATACTTGGATAAATGCCTTTTTTAGCAATTGCGATGAGTGCTTAAAATGTTGCGACGAAATGGGGATTGTTTCTATAGAATATGGCAGCTTTCCTTAAATTTTGCCTGTAAGGGAAGAAACGGCATCACGATAAGTATCGCTTAAAGGAAGTTCCAGTGAATCAACAAATACGCTTGATTTTCGTATTGCAGTGATATAAGAAACTGAAACGATGTAAGATTTGTGAATGCGGATAAATTGGTCAGCAGGTAATTCTTCTTCAATTGCTTTCATTAGCATTCGCGTTACTACAGGGTGTGGGGTGCTTTTTAAATGTATTTTGATGTAATCTTTTAAACCTTCAATGTAAATGACATCTGCCATATTTATTTTAACCAACCTGTAATCAGCATTTACAAAGAAATAGCCGGGATTCGACGAAGGAGAACCGATGTTCTTTTGATTCGATTTTAATTCAAACAATTGTTTTGCCTTGTTGCATGCCTTTATGAAGCGGTCCAGGGAAACCGGTTTTACCAAATAATCAGTTACATCCAGGTTATATCCTTCAAGCGCATATTGTTTGTAAGCAGTTATCAAAATGATCATCGGCTTTTCAGTCATGCTTTCGATAAACTGTAATCCTGTAAGCCCCGGCATTTGGATATCCAGAAATATCAAATCAATCTTTTCTTTCTCCATTACTTTCATTGCATCCGTTACACTATCACAAGCCGCTATCAGTTGCAGAAAGGGAACTTTACTGATATTGTCTTCGAGTAATTCCAGTGCTAACGGCTCATCATCTACAGCTAAGCAACGTATCATTAATTGAGATTTATTTGAAGTGAAACGGTGAATATTCCGTTTTCTTCAGTGATGGTAAGAGTATACTTTCCCGAATGTAACAGATCGAGTCTTCTGCGAACATTTGCCAGGCCAATTCCACTTGCTCTGTCTTTTAGCTGCTGCAATTCCGGATCGTAACTATTGCTTACACGAAAATAAAGGATATTATCGGTTGCCCTTAGCTCAATATCGATCTTAGGATTTTCTATAAAACCGGTTCCATGTTTAAAGGCGTTTTCTACAAAAGGAATAAGCAGCATTGGATCAATTTCATAAGGTTTATCGGGTCTGCACAAGTTGACCGTTACGGCTACTTTTTTGCTCAACCGTTGTTGCTGAAGATCAATATAACTTTGCAAATATTCTTCCTCGCTTTCCAAAGAAACTTTTTCTTCACCTGTTTCGTAAAGCATATAACGCATCAAAGAAGAGAACTTGATAAGTGAAGGTTCCAGTTGATCTGAATTTTTGCGTGCAAGAGCTACCATATTGTTCAACACATTGAACATAAAATGTGGACTGGCCTGTGAGCGTAACAAAGACAATTCAGTTTTAAGATGCTCTGTCTCTTTTTCTTTGGCTATCCGTTCGGAAATAAATTTATCTCTTATCGTTTTATAGGCGATACTGCACGCGAAAATAAACACAAAAATAAAAATGCTCACAAGCACGTGTGTTTTGAATAACATATGCCTGCCGGCTTTTGTAAAATTGCCCCACAGCAACCACATGATCATCACATAAAGCAGGAAATAAAAAATAACCGAAAGAGGATAGACGAAATATTTTCTTTTATATAAAAAACGTGGAATTAATATAAGTGCATTCAGGTAAAAAAAGATAATGAGTAATGCATCACTTATGCGCGAAATAATAAAGAAAATAGCAGGGCTTACAGGGGATGGAGTTTCCATTTCATTAGGATTGTGCGAGGGGCGCAACAATGCAGGCAGAGAAAATAACAGCATCCATGCAGCAGCATGCATAAGAACCGTCATCCATCTTTTTTCATACCAGGGTTTTTCCATTTTGCAAGAAATGTCTTTTATAAAAAGAATTCAAACTTATGATATTAATTCTTCTTTCGTGGAAAACTGCGACAAAGCAGATGAATATTGCGACGAAGCGGCCAATATTTGAAGATGAACAGTAAAGAAAAGAAGCAGGTTTTTTATTTTCACACTTTTTATTGCAGCTCAGGAAGCAAATGAAAAAACTTCCACGTCTTCATCAGATTCCATCTAACATCCATCATTCATGGATAAACAATATTGTATGAGTCCTCAGCGGGAGCCAGGGTTTGGAGAGAGGGCTTTTTTAAAGGGTTTGCTTTTTTCACACCGTAACCTTTGTTCTATTGGCCTTTTTGTTTTATTCAATAATTTTACATGTCAATTTACGCCTTCCCATAATTAAATGAATAAAAATGAAAAGCAAAGACAATTACGTTTGGTTTCTCGATACATTGATAAATATCCGGGTATCTGGTAACGACAACTCCGATGGAATTTCTGTTCTTGAACACCGCGCTTATCAAAATGATTCGCCGCCGCTGCACATTCACCAGAATGAAGATGAAGTATTTTATGTGCTCGATGGTGAATTCCTGTTTTTAATAAAAGATCAGAAGCATCACTTAAAGGCCGGTGACATTTTAACCGCTCCCAAAGCTATTCCGCACACTTATAAAATAGAATCCTCTGCCGGTGGAAGGTGGATTACTATTACAAACGGAGGTGATTTTGAACGTTTTGTAAAAGCGACAGGGAGGCCTGCAGATAAAATTGAATTGCCTGAGCGACAAAAATCCCCGTCCAAAGAAGCAGTAAAAGAATTAACACGCAAAGCAGCAGAATTTCATATTGAAATTGTCGGACCTCCACTGCATTAATTCCTATATATAACGGCCGGCAGTAAACGAATAAAACAGAACTATTTTATTTTCTTTCGTTAGACGAGTCTCCCGATATAGGATCCGATGTGCTTCATGAGAATAAGTACTAAAATAAAAATAACGCAATGCACAGAAATTTCATGCTGATAAAGATTAAGAAAACATGAAAAAAAGGATGTAATTACCTGAAGACCGCTTTTGAAATAATTCTCAATCTTTATACTTGCATATCAAGACCACCTTCAGGCGAAATAGGTTCTATTTCTTCTTCAGCCTGATTTTCATAATCAATTCCCTGGCGCTTTAAAACCCCTTTTACAAAAAAGGCAAAGAAAGCAATATAAGCATAGCAAAGCAGGGGAACCCAGTAGGATTCATGTATTCCCGTACCAGCAACACTGTTTCTTGATTCAAGAAAATCAGCAAGTTTTCCCTGGATAGGCGGAATGACACCTCCACCCAAAATCATCATAATCAAAAATGCAGAACCTTGCGTAGTATATTTACCGAGCCCCGCAACTGACAAAGTGAAAATCGCCGGCCACATAATTGAACAAAATAAACCACCACTGATAAATGCGTAAATAGCGACTTTACCTGTCGTTGCTAATCCAATTGCCATCGCGGTTACACCTAACAATCCGAAAGATCAAAAGCATGCGCGCCGGTTTGTCTTTACTTACATAAAAAGCGCCTACCTGGATCAACACACAAATGATATAATAGTAGAGAATATGTACTGCATAACCCGAAGCTGCATTAACCAATAAAACAATGGCAAAGGCAACCATCGGTAGAATAAACGTTAGTAATTTTTTGGTAGACTCAGACAATTCGAAAGCCGAGATGGAACCTACCCAACGGCCGATCATCAAACTGCCCCAGTACATAGAAATGTAAAGTGCGGCCTGTGACGAAGGAATGCTTCCAAATTCAGGTTTACTTAAAAGGTCGCTGATATTACTTACAATGGTGACTTCTGTACCGACATACAAAAAAAGAGCAAGCATTCCCAAAACCAATTGTGGGTATTGCATGGCGCCCCAACCCTCAGGTTTTCTTTGGGCGCGTGCATATGAAATTAATATGCTCAGAATTACCACTGCCAAAGCACCAAACAGCCATTTTACCCGGTAAGTTTCCATTGCAATTCTTTCGGAATCCGGAGCATTGGTAAGGTCGACTTTATAACTGCTAAAAACCGGAACGAACATGATAATAAGAAGGCCGGTCATTATCAACAATGAATACAAAGCTTTATTGGCCTTCTCCGTTTTTTCTGTAGAAATACCATGTGGAACTTTTTTAGAAAAATAAAAAAGGGCAGCCGCCAAAACAAAAAGTACGCCCACGCCGCTGTATAAAATAATTACTTTGCTAAGGCTTAAGCCTGCAATCTGTTTATCAGTAATGGCGGCAGTAGTTCCAAACAAAGCAAAAGCGACAACCAGCGGGCCAATCATTGTGCCGAATGAATTAACGCCTCCTCCAAGGTTTACACGGCTGTTTCCTGTAGAAGGGTCGCCGAGGACAATTGCGAAAGGCTGCGCCGCAGTTTGTTGCAATGAAAAGCCAAGTGCCACAATAAATAAGCCGGCGAGCATTCCAACGAAAGCATTCGCATTTACAGCTATTATCATCGCTACAGCTCCCAAAGCAGAAAACAATAATCCGTACACGATACTTTTTTTATAACCCCATTTGGCCACCAGGTCTTTACCTCCAAAAGAACTGTAAGCAAACAGCGCAAGAGCTCCTACATAATAAGCCAGGTAAAAAGCAAAGTCGATCAACTGGCTTTGAAACTGGTCAAGATTAAAATAATGCTTACAAAAAGGAATGAAAACACTATTACCTGCAGCGATAAATCCCCAGAAGAAAAACACAACTACCAAAGTGCTTAATGCACCGTAATTGGTGTGTTGCAAGTTCCCTTTTGCAGCAGGAGTTGGTTTAGATAAATTAATTGAAGGAGTGGCCATTACCTATGTAGTTTTGAATTGTAAATTGAGGATTAAGATATACAACTTTTTCAAAGTAAAGATTTTTATTATAATTTTTTAATAAGAAAAATCATGCTTAATTTGAAGCGCTAATTATTTTTTATGGAAATTATTCATGTAAGTGCAGAATGTTACCCGGTTGCAAAAGCAGGTGGACTGGCAGATGTAGCAGGTGCCTTACCAAAATATCAGAATAAACTGGGCCATATTGCAAAAGTGGTAATGCCGATGTACCGTACTAAATTTTTGTACGAACATTCTTTTGACGTGGTTCACAAAGGCGCTTTCGGGATGGCTCAATACTGGTTTGAGTACACGGTTATTAAAGAAGCCAACAACGTTCTTGGCTTTGATCTTTACCTTGTTGATATTAATAATTTACTCGACCGGGAAAAGATTTACGGCTACGGCGACGACATTGAAAGGTTTGTTGCCTTCCAGATAGCGGTGGTAGATTGGATGAGCCAATGGCACCATCATCCTGACATTGTACATGTTCATGATCACCAGGCAGCGCTTGTTCCTTTTATGATGCAAAACTGTTTTGCCTATCGTCATCTTGCTTCCGTAAAAACGATTCTTACGATTCATAATGCGGAATACCAGGGCTGGATGGATTGGGGCAAATCATGGTACATTCCTGATTGGGATAAATACAAATGGGGATTGCTTGACTGGAACAATACCATAAACGCTTTGGCTTGTGGCATTAAATGTGCGGCTAAAGTAAATACAGTGAGTCATGGATACCTGGATGAATTGCGGCACAATGCGAATGGCCTTGAAAGTTTATTTAACTATGAAAGAGGAAAATGTTTTGGAATTTTAAACGGCATTGATACTGACGTATGGAATCCTGAAACGGATCATTTTTTGGAAGCCAACTTCGGGCTTGATAATTTTAAAGAACAAAAGCAGGCAAATAAAAAAGAGTTATGCGTTCGCTTCAATCTTGATGAGACAAAACCTTTGATCATTTTCATAGGAAGGCTTGTGGGCGAAAAAGCCGCAGATCTTTTACCGCAGGTAATCGGAGACTCGATTTATTATATGGAGGGTGCAATGAATTTCCTGGTGCTTGGAAGTGGTGAGGCGTACATTGAAGATCAGTTAACTCATTTACACAATCATTTATTTGGTTATTATAATCCCCAAATTGGTTATAATGAACAACTAAGCCACCGGATGTATGCGGGCGCAGATTTTTTATTGATGCCAAGCAGAATAGAGCCTTGCGGATTGAACCAGATGTATTCCCTACGATATGGAACTATCCCGATTGTGAGGCGCACGGGTGGTTTGCAGGACACTGTAAAAGATTTTGGCGAAGAAGGAGGATTTGGAATTTGTTTTAATGTAGATTCCGTTGGTGATATCTGCAACGCCGTTCACCGTGCACTTGAATTGTATGCCGACCAAAAAAAGATGAACCAAATCATCAGGCATATAATGCAAATAGATCACAGTTGGGAAAAGAGCGCTGAAATTTATATTAACCTCTATAATTCATAAAATTGTTTTAAGTTATCAGAGGAAATATTTCTATGATGGAAACAACTATTTTAAATTGATAAATACAAAGTTATGCAAGCAAACATGTGGATCAGTAAATCAGTAATCGCAGTGATTCTTGGCGGAGGAGCAGGAACACGTTTATACCCGTTAACCCGTAGCAGAAGTAAGCCTGCAGTGCCGATTGCCGGTAAATACCGTTTGGTGGATATACCGATTTCTAATTGCATCAATTCTAATATCAACAGGATTTTTGTGCTAACACAATACAATTCAGCGTCTTTAAACAAGCATATAAAAAACACTTACCAGTTTAGTAATTTCAGCAGTGGCTTTGTGGATATTTTAGCAGCAGAACAAACACCGGAAAGTTCTGAATGGTTCCAGGGAACCGCGGATGCCGTGAGACAATGCCTGAAATATTTAGTAACAAGAGAATTCGATCATGTTTTGATTTTATCAGGCGACCAACTTTATCAAATGGATTTTGGAAATATGTTTCGCAACCATGTAAAAGAAGGTGCTGATATTACAATAGCAACTATTCCCGTAACTGAAAAGGAAGCCACAGAATTTGGAATTTTAAAATCGAATGAAGACAGCAAGATCACGTCGTTCATTGAAAAGCCGGGATTAGATCTTTTACCTGACTGGGTGAGTGAAACAAGTGAAGAGATGCAAAAGAAGGGAAAGAATTATCTCGCTTCAATGGGTATTTATCTTTTCAAAAAGGAAGTGCTGATTAATCTTCTCGAAAATGAGAAAAAAAATGCAACGGATTTTGGTAAAGAAATAATTCCTTTTGCTATCCAGGATCACAATGTTTGCAGTTATCAATACAGCGGCTACTGGACAGACATCGGGAACATTAGTTCTTTCTTTGAAGCCAACCTTGCGCTTACTGATGAACTGCCACCATTCAATCTTTTTCATAACGAACAGAGAGTATATACTCGGCCAAGAATGTTGCCTCCTGCTAAATTCAGTGGCACTACACTGTTGAATACAATTGCCGCCGATGGTTGCATTATTCATGCAGAACGGCTGGAACATTGCGTTGTCGGTATCAGGACAAGAATTGGTTATGGCACCACAATCTTACGAACTTATTTGATGGGAAGTGATTATTATGAAACTATTGAAGACATGGGTTATGATGAAGATAAGGGTGTTCCCAAACTGGGTGTTGGCGACAATTGTTATATTAATAACGCAATCATTGATAAGAACGCACGGGTTGGAAATAATGTGAGGATCAACGGGGGTTCACATCTTAAAAATGAAGATCATGAATTATATACTGTAAAAGATGGAATTGTAGTTATCAAAAAAGACGTGGTAGTTCCTGATGGTTTTGTAATTGGGTAAAGATTATTTTAAAGAAACGATAATAAAAAATTCGGGAATGAAAGAACTTGTCGTAATTTAAAATTTATAAGAAAATAAAAACCTGGTTTATTTATTTACCCGGCGCAACTAAAAACTTTTTTTCCGGCCGATTTTATTTTAAAAAAACAGTTGAACAGAATTTAATGAATTTTTATTCCCTTAACAGGTAATTTACCTGGTTTAGTTTTACGGCTATTTTTACCGATTGTAAATCTCCTCACCCCCTTCCCTCCTTAATCAATAAGAGACTCCACGCTGAAGAAGAAACGCCTGCTGTAAGTCTTTAAAAAATATTTTAAGGAAAAATAATGAAACTGAATGATAAAGAATTATATTTATATCGTAAAGAATACCATTTGCTGATTAAAGTCTATTTTTTTACACCCGTTTCCCCTATCTAAACTTAACTGCCGCACCTCTTTTGATAATTGCTTTTAGATCATTGCCCTCGTTTTTGTGGTAGAAATGAAAATTTTTTCAAAAATAATCCCCTTATGAAAGCGGCAGCATAGCCGTGAATTTTAAAATCGTTTCTTCTCACCAAAATATAAATTTTATGAACACAAAAAGATTTTTATTCGGCGGCATTGCCGGCGGAATTGCCTTTTTTCTCCTCGGCTACCTGTTCTACGGAATGCTTTTTTCAGATTTTTTTACCAGAAACGCTGGTTCCGCTTCGGGGGTGGCACGCCAGATGGATCAATTTGTCTGGTGGGCTCTCATTCTTGGAAATTTATTGTTTGGATTTTTGCTTTCTTACGTAGAAATCAAAGCTAAGATCAGAACACTTGGGGCTGGCCTTGTTGCAGGCGCCATTTTAGGAATTTTGTTCGCAGCATCTTATGATTTCACTTCCTACGGAACGTCTCATCTTATGACAATGCAGTCTGTTTGGGCTGATATTGTAATCCTCGGTGTGATGGCGGCTATTGCAGGAGCAGTGGTAGGTTTGGTACGGGGAATGATGGTTCCAAAAAATAGTTAAGGACTTTTGCGATTATTGGGCAGGCTTCAGGTGTCAGGCCACTCAAAGTGGCCAGACACCTTGGGACTTATTGCAACATAATAGTAGCAAACCCACCTTTATTGTACTTTTTTATTTTGAGTTCAAATCAAAACGATCAAGATTCATCACTTTCGTCCATGCAGCTACAAAGTCATTGATAAATTTACCCTGCGAATCTTCAGAGCCATACACTTCTGCAAGTGCGCGCAGTTCAGAGTTGGAACCAAATATAAGATCAACACGGGTTCCTGTCCACTTCACTTTTCCGGTGGAACGATCACGCCCTTCAAATATTTCCTGTGAATCTGAAGTAGCTTTCCACTTTGTACCAAGGTCAAGAAGGTTAAGGAAAAAGTCGTTTGTCAACTCTCCGGGATGATTGGTAAAGACGCCATGTTTTGAATGATCAAAGTTAGTATCGAGTGCACGCATGCCACCAAGAAGAACCGTCATTTCAGGAGGAGTTAGAGTGAGCAACTGAGCCTTATCGATCAGCATCTCTTCTGCAGTAGCCCTGTGTATCTGGTTGAGATAATTTCGGAAACCATCGGCTTTTGGTTCGAGGATTGCAAATGATTCTACATCGGTCTGGTCCTGCGAAGCATCAACACGGCCGGGAGTAAACGGAACCGTAATTTCTTGTCCTGCTTCCTTTGCTGCCTTTTCAATCCCCGCATTCCCAGCAAGCACGATCAGGTCAGCCAGAGAAACTTTTTTATTTTCACTTTGACTATCATTAAATTCTTTTTGAATACCCTGGAGTTTGTCCAAAACTTTGGAAAGCTGCTCAGGATTATTCACCTTCCAGTCTTTTTGAGGAGCAAGGCGAATACGCGCACCATTTGCGCCACCACGTTTATCAGAACCACGGAAGGTGGAAGCTGACGCCCAGGCAGTAGCAACCAATTGAGAAACAGACAATCCAGAATCAAGGATTTTAGCCTTTAGCTGCGCAATATCATCATTGTTAACCTGTTGATAATTTACCAGTGGCAGCGGATCCTGCCAGATCAAATCTTCTGAAGGAACTTCCGGACCAAGGTAACGTGCTTTCGGGCCCATGTCGCGGTGGGTAAGTTTGAACCAGGCTTTTGCAAACGCATCTGCAAATTCTTCCGGGTTTTTGTGGAAATGCCTGGAAATGGGTTCATAAACAGGATCCATCCTTAAAGCAAGATCCGTGGTCAACATGAATGGAGCATGACTTTTTGAACGATCGTGAGCATCAGGAACAGTGCCCGCGCCTGCATTGTCTTTTGGTTTATATTGAAAGGCGCCGGCCGGGCTTTTTGTTAATTCCCATTCAAAACCGAAAAGGTTGTCAAAAAATTTATTAGTCCATTTTGTAGGATTTTGTGTCCAAGCTCCTTCCAGCCCGCTGGTAATTGTATCATCGCCAAAACCAGTACCAAACGTGTTTTTCCACCCAAGGCTTTGCTCTTCTATTGGAGCGGCAGCAGGTTCTGCACCTACATATTGACGAGGATCAGCAGCACCATGTGTTTTACCAAAGGTATGGCCTCCTGCAATCAGTGCCACTGTTTCATAATCGTTCATTGCCATCCGGCCAAAAGTTTCGCGAATATGTTTCGCTGCGGCAATAGGATCTGGTTTTCCGTTCGGGCCTTCGGGATTTACATAAATCAATCCCATATGAGATGCTGCAAGAGGATTTTCGAGATCATCATTACCATTAAAGTAACGATCTTCGTTCCCCATCCATTCGCCTTCAGAACCCCAGTAAATATCTTTCTCAGTTTCCCACACATCTTCACGTCCTCCTCCAAAACCAAATGTCTTAAAGCCCATTGATTCGAGAGCGCAGTTACCGGCAAGTATCATCAGGTCGGCCCAGGATAACTTTTTTCCATACTTCTTTTTAACAGGCCAAAGCAATAAACGCGCTTTGTCAAGGTTTGCATTATCAGGCCAACTGTTGAGCGGGGCAAAGCGTTGGCTGCCGGAAGCGGCGCCACCACGTCCATCTGAAATGCGGTAAGTTCCGGCGCTGTGCCACGCCATACGAATAATGAATGGCCCATAATGTCCATAATCAGCCGGCCACCAGTCCTGCGAAGTAGTGAGCACATTAATAATATCTTTCTTCACTGCATCAAGATCCAATTTCTTAAATTCTTCAGCATAATTAAATCCATCGTCCATAGGATTTGAGCGGGAAGAATGCTGCCTCAGAATATCAAGATTTAACATTTTTGGCCACCAGTCGTGGTTTGAAGTACCGCCGCCTGCGCTGTGTTTTACAGCTCCTCCATGAAACGGGCACTTTGCTTCACTTTCATTTACATCCCATACAGGATCATGTTTTCTATTATCTTCCATTTTTCAAAAATTTTTTATTATCGATTGATCAAATTTACGATTATCTTCTCACGATGTTTATCTATAAATTTTATATCATTATAGATAAAAGCTATAATCATTAATCGGATTGGGCTCACTTTGCAAATTCCTATCATAACTAAAGTTGTAATTTGCAACTTCGATCATAATTTTAAAATTTTTACATCTTAAAGAGCAATCGATACAATCCTCCATTTTAATTAAGGGAACAATAATTTAATTTAACTTGAAAGAGTAAACGAACTTTCTTAGCCTTTTTATTTTTCTTATTCCCATAAATCAAAATGAAACTTGTGAGAAATTTATACAGGTTTTAAAATAAAAATCGCCCTGATTCTTTTGTTTACTGTTGCTTCAGTTAAGATAACAAATACAACTATTTATTTATAATAGATACTATAAAGCCTGGACCCTGACAATGTTTGAATAAAAACAGAAATATCATCATAAAACGGGAAGGATAACGCATTCCTATTACCATTACTTCATAGATTTCAGAAATTTATAAAATTCGCTCCTGGTTGAAATGATAAGAGAAGTTTTATCGTCAAAGGTTTTTTCAAAAGATTCCATTGATTTTAAGAAAGCATACAGATTTCTGGATTGTTCAGATTGGTTATAAGAAGCCGCATAAATAGATGCCGCCTGCGCATCAGCCTTACCTTTAATTTGCTCTGCCTCTTTAAAAGCTTCTGACTGAATAGATTTTAGTTCGCGTTCCTTTTCACCATTAATGATTGAAGCCTCTCCCTGCCCTTCTGAACGAAACTTATCGGCAATCCGGAATCTTTCGCTGGTCATTCTTTTATAAACCTGGTCCTGTACTTCCTTCACATAATTGAGTCTTTTAAACCGGAAATCCAAAATAGCGATTCCCAGGTCAGAAGCCCTTTCATTGGCAGATTTAAGAATCATCTGTTCTATTTTTTCACGTCCTGATTTTATATGTACCAGTGAATCACTTACAGGTTCACTGAGTGTGTCTGTTAATACCGGCATGCGGTTGCTGTTCCTGACAGTTTCCTCAATATTATTGTTGGCAATATAATCTCTCGTTTCCCCGTCAAGAATATCGTCAAGGCGTGATTGTGCGCCACGCTCGTTTGTTAACCTTTTATAAAACTGAAGCGGGTCCGTAATTTCCCAGCGTGCATAAGTATCTACGAAAATAAATTTTTTATCTTTTGTAGGTACCTGGTTGGGGTCGCCGTCCCATTCAAGGTATCGTTTATCAAAAAAATTGGCGTCCTGGATAAAAGGTATTTTAAATTTAATGCCGGCCTCAGTAATAGCTTTGCCAACGGGCTTGCCAAACTGTGTGATGACCACTTGCTCTTTTTCATTTACAATATAGGTGCTTTGTGAAATACCCACAAGCAGTGTGACCAATAGTATGATATATATAATGAGTTTCTTCTTTGTCATAATTAATTATCGTTTGTAGTTTTTGCATTTTTTTCATTTTGCATTTTCATTTGAAGAAGCGGCAACACGTTATTTCCTCCTTCATCAGTTATTATTTTCTGCCCAAGCTGAGGTAATACTTTACCCATTGTTTCCAGGTAAATTCTTCTGCGTGTTACTTCAGGCGCTTTAATATATTCTTTATATAAATCATCGAAACGTGCCACCTCTCCCTGCGCATTATTTACCCGTTCCAGTGCATACCCTTCTGCTTTCTGAATCGTTTCTTTTGCCTGTCCACGTGCCTTCGGGATCACCTTGTTATAAGCTGACCTTGCTTCATTAATCAGTGTTTCTTTTTCCTGCTGCGCCTGGTTCACTGCATTAAATGCAGCCTTTACCTGGTCAGGCGGATTTACATCCTGCAGCACTACCTGGTCCACTTTGATACCGAGCGAATATTCTGTACTTAATTTCTGAATAAGTGCCTGCGCTTTATCTGCTACTTCAGTGCGGCCTACTGTTAATACTTCATTTACCGTACGGTCTCCTACTATTTGCCTCATAGCCGCTTCAGAAATATCCCTCAAAGTGTTTTCAGGATTCCGGACTTTAAACAGAAAATTATAAGGACTGTCTATCCTGTATTGGACTACCCATTCCACATCTGCCAAATTCAGGTCGCCGGTAAGCATCAGTGACTCTCCTTTGGTATCTGTTTTGGAAAATGAGGATTGCACTCCTGCGCTGGTAGTGCGGAATCCAAATTCCTCTTTCTGTTGCCTTTCTACCGGAACTTTATACAATTTTTCTAAAAAGGGAATTTTAAAGTTCAGCCCTGGCTCTACTGTCCTTGAATATTTTCCATAGCGGGTGATCAAGCCCAATTCCTCAGGCTCTATCTGGAAAAAAGCTCCAAAAATAACTACCAAAACAACTATAGCAAACAGAATCAGTTTTATATTTTTAGCTACTTTTCTAAGAATTCTTACATAGGGTTCAGGTATTTCGAAATCCTGGAATTGATTATTGTTCATTTAAAATTGTTTAGCAATTAGTGAAAGAGATTATGGTAATGGTTACCTGATTGGTTGAACATACGATTATTCATTGAAACTTGCAACTATTAATTAGAAGGAATTCTAAAATCAAAAAATTCCTAGCAACTAAAAGTTAATACTTAATTGTTCTTAACAAGTTGTGAGATAATAATCCCGCTTGCTACCGCAGCATTCAAAGATTCTGCATGCCCAAGTTTTGGAATGGTAATTTGCAGGTGACAGTGTTTTAAAAGATTTTTATGTATACCTTTTGATTCATTTCCGATGAGAATAATGCCTCCGTTTATTTTCGGCAATTCAAAAATCGAAGTACCTGATAAGGTCGTTGCAAAAACACGAACACTTTTATTTTCAGCAATAAATTTTTCAAGATCAGTATAAAACAAATTCACGCGGGCAAGGCTTCCCATGGTTGCCTGGACCACTTTTGGGTTGTAACACTCAACACTGTTTTCACTACAAATAATATTTTCAATGGCAAACCAGTCAGCTATACGAATGATAGTTCCGAGATTTCCGGGATCCTGCAAGTCGTCCAGCATAATAGAAATCTTTCCTTCAAGTTTCGGGATTTTACCTGCTTCATTTTTTTCAAAAACTGCAACTACCTGGTTGGGCGTTTTCAACTGAGAAATACTTTTTAGCCAATGATCATCTGTTTCAAAAATATTTTCGGGAGGAACTTCTTTTAGCAAAATTTCATTTTGAGAAAGCCACGTTTTTTCCGCACAAACTAAGGTGCATTTCATTTTTTTTTGCGTTAGCAATTCACCAACTACCTTCGGACCTTCGCCAATAAAAACCCCTTCTTCATCTCTGAATTTTTTGTGGCTTAAACTTTGAATATATTTGACAATCTTTTTGCTCAACATGGCTCTAAATTATGAAAGGGATTAACTCCGCCGTTTCCATACTTTTTTTTACAGGTATTTTGTTTTCTCTTGCCGTTTTACCCGGTTGTATTGTTGTCCAAAAGTATCAAAAAAATGTTCCTTTTGTTTTTAAAAATAATATTAAGCTAACCGCGGATAATGTAAGTAAAGATGAAAAAGTTCTTCTCAAATCGAGGCTTTATACGCAACTTAACGACAGCTCAAGACCTGCTGTAAAAGATAAATTTTTCATTTTTCATTACTATTTGAATCCTCCGGTTTTTGATACAGATGCAGTTGCAAGTTCTGCTTCCAGCATGCGCGCTCTGCTCATCAATTCCGGTTTTTATAATCCTGAAATCGGTTACAGTTATGATACAACCACGAAAAAAAAATACCAGAAAAGAGTTACTGTTACTTATGATGTGAACGCCGGAAAACGAACAATGATCGATACGGTAGCTTATCTTTTTACCAAACCTCAACTGCAGGATCTTGCGGTATCTACAAAAAAGGAATCGCCCTTGCAACCCAACACGCCGGTTTCAAAATCAGGTATCATACAAGAGACCAACCGACTCGTAAATCTCTTCAAAAACAACGGCTACTATAAATTTACCGCAGACGAAATAAGAGCGACAGGCGATACAAGCATTACTGCGCTGACCAGTGTTTCTGAAGATCCGTTTGAACAATTGCGTTTGCTGGCCGAAGCGCAGGAGAAAAGAAATAAGCCAACGATTCGGCTGGGTTTTCAATTGAATAATTTACCTGACAGCAGCCATCTCCAGAAATATTACATTAATCAAATTTATGTGTTGCCTGATTATCTTTCCGGCGAAAAATATACAGATTCGACTTTTCACATCAAAGCTTTTGAAAATTACATTGCCGAATATCACCGCAAACTTTTTAAGTTTTCTTTGCTTCGTAGAAATCTTTCTGTGAAAAAAGGAAGTGTTTTCAGGCAGGACGATTACTTTAAGACCATCAATGATCTTTATAAATTAGGTGTATGGGAAAGCCCGACAATAGACATTGTTGAACAAAAAGATACCAACCTTCTTAACCTTGTTGTAAAATTAGTCCCTTTAAAAAGATATGCTTTTGAAGGAAATATCGAAATGAGTTATTCTGCCAACAACGCTACAAGCGGCATCACTACTTCCGGAACGGGTAACCTTTTGGGGCTATCTGTGAACCTTTCAGTAACAGACAGAAATCTTGGAAAGTCAGCCATTAGGATGACGAACGGAATTAAAGCGGGTGTTGAATTTAATACCACACATCGCAACAGTAACGGAACTTTTATCAATTCAAACGAACTTAGTTATTCAAACACTTTGTTGTTTCCCAAATTTATTTTCCCCCTGGGCAATTACAACAATAAAAATATGATAACAACCCAGTCATTTATCAATACCAATATTTCTCTCATCAACAGGATTGATTTTTTTGACCAGCAGGTTTTTAATACAAGCTACGGTTTCAACTGGACAAACAATGAAAAGCATTTATGGAGTTTGAAACTTTTCAACTTTGATTATCGGCGTTTGTTCAACAGGTCCGCGAGTTTTGACAGCACATTAAATGAAAATCCCTTTTTACGTTATTCATTCAACACAGCGCTGGTAATGGGTGGCGGCCTTAGTTATACTTTCGTAAAAGCTAATCCGCGAAATCCAAAATTGGTTACTAATGTAAAAGCAAACCTTGAAGAGTCGGGACTGATATGGGATCTTTTAAAGTTAAAAAACAAAACCACACAGACAGGAAACTTTTTCAATAAATATTTAAAAGAATTTATCAAAGCTGACATCGATTATTCTTATACGATTAATCATCCCAAATCGGCCATCGCCTTCAGGGCGTTTGCCGGTGTAGGAATTCCTTTGTCAAAAAGTGATACCACTTTACCTTTCTTTAAACAATATTTCGGCGGCGGCCCAAACAGTATGCGGGGCTGGCCTGTTCGCGGTATTGGTGTGGGCGGACAACCACTTGCGCCTTACAAAAGCAATCAAATCCGGTTTAACGACCGAACCGGTGATATTCAACTGGAAGGAAACGCGGAATATCGATTTGACGTAGCTCCTCTTTTTTCTAATGCCGTTCTTTTTAAAATGGCTTTGTTTACAGACGTTGGTAACATCTGGAACTTTAAAAACACCAGACCTGACGGGCGACCTGACACTACTCAATTCAAATTTAAAAATTTGTATAAACAACTTGGCGTTTCCTCCGGAGTTGGTTTCCGTTTTGATTTCACTTATTTCCTTATCAGGTTTGATGTAGCCTTCCGTTTTAAAAGACCAGATGTTTTGGAAAATGATGGCTGGCAATTTCCTGCTGTTAATTTTAAGCATCTCTTTGGAACTTCGCTTGACAACAGGATATGGCGTTATGAAAACTTCAATGCCACCATCGGAATTGATTATCCTTTCTAATCCATTTTTTACCCAAAATTTATTTCAGATTTTTATCCTGACACAGTTACAGTAAAGCAAGAAATAACAGCTTTTTTTATTTTGCAGCTTAATTCATTTTCCGAGGTGGTTTTTATTTTATAGTAAACCAACTTTTTGGGAATATTTTTATTTTCATCCTGACGTGCTACAAAAAAAGTTGAGAAAATTACTGCGATACAATTTTTCTTGCCGGATGAACGTTTAAAATAAAATCCTCATTTTGAAGGCTTTTTATCATAGAGATGTTTCTATTTTTCGGGTAATACAACGGTGTTTTTTTCTGCAATCAAATTTAAAATTCACTAAAAAGTTTCGCCGGCAAAGCAACCTGCCCGATAGCTGTAATCAATTAGCACTTGTAGAAACAATCGGTATTTTCTCAATTGTCCATACGCTTTGTCATTGCGCGGAATAGCAATAATGTACCAAAACGCAGCAGCCATAGCCGTTGCCAAAAGACAAGAATAGAAAAAATGAATAAGATTTTACTGATTTGTATGGCCGCTACTCTATCCTTAAACTGCGCTTACTCGCAAAACATGGAATTTGATTGGGCAAAAACTTATGTAGAAACAGATGGGCAAAATCAAATTTATAACCAGTTTTTCCAGGCAGACAGCAATCATTTGTTTGTCGCCGGAACAGTTCTCTCTCATACTAACGATTTTGATCCGGACAGTGCAACAACCTACATGCTGCAAGCGCCTTACGACAGAAGTTTTCATATTTCAAAGTTTGATCTTGACGGAAATCATGTTTGGTCAATAGTGTTTGGAACCACCAAAGCCGGAAGCCCGTCAATGCGTAGCGAGATAAAAGGTATGGCACTTGATAAAAAAGGAAACCTGTATGTTACCGGAACTTTTCTTGATACGCTATATTACGAAACTCCTAATGGTTTGGAGTATCGCACATCCAAAGGCTATACAGACATCTTTTTTGGTAAAATTGACACTACCGGGCATTGGCTATGGATGAAATCCTACGGAGGTATCTATGATGATGGTGCGCCAGGCGTAACTATTGCTAAAAACGGCGAGATTTATTTAAGCGGATACTATGCTGATTCCGTCGCTTTTATCCCCGCTTCGGCACCAAATTATGCTCCCTTTTATGAATTATTTGTCTTGAAATTCAATTCCTTAGACCAGGAACAATGGCTTTTCTCTACCAATAATCCTGTCACAACCCCGGTGTTTGAAGTAAGCTCAATTGTTACTGATGTTAATGACGGAATTTATATCGGGGGAAATTACTTTGACTACTATAGCGATTCAGTAAACTTTCAATCAGCGGGAAAAACAGAGCTATTTGCGAGTAGCAGTAATAACAGCCGTGACGGTTTTTTACTAAAGCTTGATACAGCAGGTAATTTTAAATGGGCAAAATCTTATGCAACCAGCGGCAATGATTACGTGGACGACCTGTCTTTCAATTCAGCCAATAACGCTTTAGTAATTTCCGGAAGAGCGGGCTATGATACTTTAGATTTTGACCCTGCGACAACGGCCGACAGCATGAATTTCCCATCTTATTTTTCGGGAAACTTTTTATTGACCATTACTCCGGAAGGAGCATACAAATGGATGAAATTATTGTATGCAGGTAGTAGTGCGCCAATAAACCCGAAGACCGTGAATATCACAACTGATTCCAAAGGAAATATTCATGCTCTCGCTACTTTTGATCAAACAATAGATGCTGACCCGGGGAGCGACACGGTAATTTACGAGACAAGTCCTCACGCTGCCAGCTTCAGTTCCTACAGTTTAAAACTCGATAGCCTGGGCAACTACCTCTGGAGCTATCAGTATAAAACAAAATATAATGGAGATATCGCTTACGGAATTGGGAAAGATCCGTTTGATAATATTTATATTGGACTATTTGATGGAACAGGGATAACGCCTGACAGCATGGCGTTTGGCAATATCGATTTGATAAGCCCAGCAACCGCCAGGCATTTTGCTAAATTAAGAGCTTGCGGAGCTGAGTTGGTAACCCGGATAAATGACTCCACCTTAATGGCCAACTATAAAAATTGCACTTATCAATGGCTTGATTGCAATAATAATTATGCAACTATTCCTGGCGCTACCAACCGCACATTTACTACATCTATTTCCGGCAACTATGCATTGGCTTCCACTTCATACGGCTGCGGAACCGATACTTCAGAATCCTACCTTCTAAATACCGAAAGTGATATTACTGGTAATATTACAAGCGATGGGATTTCAGTTTTTCCCAATCCAACAATTGAGAACGTTACAGTCAGGTTGGCTGAAACAGCACAAGTCGTTTCATGCAATGTTGTAAATGTTTTAGGGCAAACGATATACCATCACAATTTTGAGAATGTTTCACAATTTAAAATTCAATTTCCACACGCAACAGGCATGTATTTTATAGAATTACGCCTGGATAATAGTCAGAGATTGATTAAAAAAGTAATAAAAGAGTAAATTGGAAGCGAATAGTAAACAAACAATTAATGATAATTTTTAATTTACAGGCGAAGTCTTGAGGAAAATAGCGATTAGTTCAAAAAACTTTCAATCGTACTCAATAAGTATCTTATCTCAAATGGCTTCGCAATAAAAGATTGAGCCTGGCATTCTTCGATAAATTTTCCCATATCAGGATTTGCTGAAAAAAGAATGACCGGTAGGTTTTTGGTGTCTTTGGCCATCTTAATACTTTTACAAATTTCGCGTCCGTCTGCACCACCAAGTGAAACGTCCAGCAAAACGAGATCGGGGTGAAAATTATGAATGCTGTTATCAATATCCTGCCAGCGCGAAATCGCTTTGACATCGTAATTATTTGAATGAAGCATTATTTCAACAAGCCCGAGAATATCAGTATCGTCGTCAACAACAAGAATTTTATTCATACTCTATTTTTGAAAGGTACTACTTTAATCATAAACGAATTACGCCTTCAGGTGTTGTGTTTGATGGTTTATCGGCAAAGAAAAAATCAACACTGTTCCTTTTTCCATAGATTGAATCCAGATTTTACCCCTATGCCGCCTGATGATATCCCGGCAGATATAAAGGCCTAACCCAAATCCTGAAATATGAACAGATGATCCTTTTGTCCGGTAAAAGCGATCAAAAATAAACTGGTGTTCATCTTCAGGAATCCCAATTCCAAAATCTCTTATTTTAATAATCAATTCCTTTTCTTTTTTTTGAAGATTCACTATCACTTCCTTTTCTCCCGGTGAATATTTAACAGCATTAGACAAAAGATTAGTCAAAACCTGTTCTATTCTTTTTCTATCGGCCCAAATTATTTCTTCTTTAATTTCACCATCCCTCACGATCTTGTGAGTAGCAGAAATCATTTGCGCGGAAGCAATTGCTTCATCCACCAGCAGGCTCATATCAAATTTTTCCATTTCCAATTGCAATTGCCCGCTTTCAATTTTGGAAACATCCAGCAAATCCTTTACCAACTCTTCCAATTTGAGCACATTTTTAAAAGCGCTTTCCACAAATTGCTTTTTGGGGTAC
The DNA here is from genome assembly GCA_963811285.1 of uncultured Chitinophagaceae bacterium. Classification (GTDB taxonomy): domain Bacteria; phylum Bacteroidota; class Bacteroidia; order Chitinophagales; family Chitinophagaceae; genus Ginsengibacter. The sequence continues at coordinate 72,930 of CAWEQV010000034.1, forward strand.
TCATCTTCCATCAATTTGAGCATTTCAATATAACCTTTCACTGTCGTAAGAGGCGTTTTTAATTCATGGCTGGCAATACCAATAAATTCATCTTTTTTCTTCACATTCTCCTTTATCTGAGCCATTAGCCGGTTGAAGGCATTGATAAGTATTGCAATTTCGTCTTTTCCTTCGTCGACTAAAGGCGTTGAATAATCACCTGTTTTATTTACCTTCTTCATTGTATCGACCAACATTAACAGTCGTTTGGATATATATCTTTGAATGAGATTTGCCACAATGAAGGCGAATCCTATTGCCATCAAAAGCAAAAGAAATGCAAGCCTGTATTTATTGCGGGTAATTTTTTGTAACTCGGTTAATCGTACTATCAGGAAAATTTTGCCAATCACTTCGTTGCTGCTAACAATTGGGTAAGTCACCAACAGTTGATTTTTTGTGAACGAATAAGCGCTATCTTTCATAGATGCCGGAAGCTCCAACGGAACACTTCCGCTTGCTAAGTAGCGCGCAAAGACCTCACCTTTTTTATTTATAATAGCTGCCTCAATGATTTCAGGTGAAACATTGTGAAGTTCACTCAACATTTGCATAGCAGCAGCCTGGTCCTGAAACTGAATTGCAGAAATACTATTTGTTCCAATAACCTGGGCGATGCTCCTTATATTATCTACTTTTCTTTGTTTGTAAGCTTTCACATCAGTAATTATGAAGACGAGGAACATGATTACAAGAACCAGCACACTTGTAAAAACCTGCATCAGTATGAGCTTTTTTCTTATCGACATATTTGTAAAACTCAGCATCTTAATAACTCGTTTTTATATTACCCTCGTCAACAATAATTGCCAGTTTAAGCAATTGAGAACCGGCTTTTAAACCTGATGAAGCAATTGCACTAAGGTTGGCTTCGAATTTTAATCTTTGGTTTACAACTATGAAATTGAAATCCGTTCCTTGCGCAGCGAAGCCTTTAGACTCACTTATGGTAAGTACTCCCCTTCCTACCCTGTTTAAAACAGAAGCCAAAGGAAACCGGCATTTTTTTGTAATAAAAACAATATCACAATCGGTGATATCAGAAAGAGTATTAATAACCTTTATCTCAATTCTCTTGTTATTTATCGTCCTCGTTTTTGAAATTTCCTTTAGCGCAGGAATAACCCGAGAATCTTCGCCGACCACGCCTATTACAAATACATCCCTGTTATTGTAACTACTCCAGTCAATATATTTTGTGAAGTTGTATATGAAGGCTGCCTTCAGGTTAGCTTCCTGTTCGCCATTTTGCGCTATTACACAATGAGCTGAGCAACATACAACGATAATAAACAGGAGCTTCTTCAATAACATTTTTTCTTTTTGCTGTACTGCTGATTTAATTATTAAAGTTCAATTTGAAAAATTTAATATCAAAATTTAATTCCTACTTTAAATATGCTATTGATTCCCGGTTGTTCGAGGACGGTTGAAAAAAGAAAGCCATCAGCAGTTCTAAAACCGGGGTCAAGCCATTTTGTGTTGAAAAGGTTCTGAATATTTATGCTTGCGGTTATGCCCTTGTTAAATAATTCTTTTGTACTTAGCGTAAGATTTGTAAGGAAATAACCCGGGACCGGACCATATGGATCTGTTCTTGGTGAACGTCGTGTACCAACCCAGTTCTCTATTAGATTGAGAGTAAAAAGATCACTTATGCCAAGCGTCAAGCCAGCATTCCCTTTAAACCTTGCAACTCCGGGAAGAAATCCCGAGTTATGTGTTACAAAATTTTTTCCTTTTGCATCCTGGAAAGTGAAATTCGCAAAAGCTGAGGTGTTTTTTGCAAGCATCATGTTGGCACTCAATTCTATACCTTTGATGTTTTCAGCTCCGGGGTTCTTATTTGGGTTTAAGCCGGTAAGATTTCCAATCACAATCACGTCGGTAAGATCATTGCGGAACAAGTTTAACTGAAGGCGGAATTTCTTTGAAAACGAATAAATCGCATCTGCCTCGTAAGTGTTTATCTTTTCAGTTTTCAACGGAAAATCCGGCGGGCTTTGATAGATTTCGAGATTTGTAGGCGCACGAAATGCAGTACCGTACATTAGTTTGAAGGTTAATCGGTCATTTGGCTGATTTACTACGACGATTCGCGGGCTTAGCCTGTTTCCATAATAACTATTATAATCGTAACGAATGCCGGCTGTAAAATTCGTTTTACCCAACAGTTTTGTATTCAAAACATATTGAAGATAGGTCCCAAGATTCGTTCTTATATCGTATTTGCGCGGTAAAAAAGTAGCGTGTAGATTAACTAAAGAATCCTTTCCGTCAATAAGGTAAATATCATTGGGATCATAATTCATCCGCCTGTTGCCTTGTTCTACATTTTCACGTTCATATTCAATTCCACCGGTAAACATTTGGTTTCCGGAAACGGAATAATTTGCAGACACCTCTCCGAAAGCTTCATTAGAATAATTCGTATAAATTGCACGGATAAGTTTTTTACCGTCAAGAGTCAGATAAATATAAGAATCATCGCCAATCCCGGTTTCACGGTAAACCAAACGGGTTAAAACGCTCAGTTTTTCATTAGGCTTATATTCATTTTGCAGAAAATAAGTGGTTAAATAAGGAGTTAGCAATCCCGGTTTTTCACCTCTTATATCACTGGAAACGATGCCTAATACTCCCGTATTTTGATAGCCCTGGGATGGAAGCCCGAGATAAGTGGTGGCGCTGTTAAAAAATGTTCCCCAGCCGATGGGTGTTTTATAGGTTCTGAAACCAAAAGTTGTTTTTGAGTTCTTAGCATTATAGCTTATTCGTGTGTTTAAAGAATAGGCTTTATCAACATAAGAAGCTGAATAACCAGGGTCGCGGTTGGTAAATTTTGGTCCATCCGTGCTGTAGATTGTTCCGGCAACATCGAATTCAAATTTATTTTTCTTTAGCCCCATGCTTACCTTTTCAAAAGTAGTGTTGAAACTTCCAAATCCCTGTTCAGCAGTAAACCCATTAATATCGTCACCTTCTTTTGTAATAATATTAATGACACCGCCAAAAGCATCCGCTCCATACAAAGCTGATACAGGTCCCCAGATAATTTCAATACGTTTTACGTTATGGAGGCTATAAGCAGGGCCTGCCATATCATTAGTGCCGATAATGTTATTCTCAGCAATTCCATCAATCATCAACAAAGCGCGCAAATTTTCAGCGCCATACATACCCCTGAAATAAATAAGAGTAGGCGCATACCCATTCAAATGGATCATATCTATTCCCGGCACATCACGCAAAGCATCCTGCAGTTGTTCATAGCCGCGCTCCTGGATTTCTTTTGCTGTAATTACCTGTATGGTGGCAGGAGCCTCATCAGAAGTTTGCATAAATCCTGAGGCAGTAATGACTTTAATATTCATTAATTGCTCAAGTGAAAGTTGGGTTAGGCTATCGACAATTGGTATTGAATCATCCTGGGCAAAAGAGAAAGCCGGCAAAAGGAAAGAAAATGCCAGGCAGGAAACCAGAGCGTTTAGTGACATAAGAAGCGATTATATTTTAGCAATTGTAAAAAATGAAATTTATAAATGCAAACATTACATAATAAAAAGCATTTTTCATAGATTAGCATAAGAACGTCATATTACCGTAACTATTCCCGATCAATATTGCACGTTCATTAGTACCTGGTCTTTCTAATTTCAAAATTAATGAGATTTGAAATATTATTTGCTGGCCAAAAAGTCTTCAACGTCCTTTGTCATTGGGCCTACTTTTTGAATTGCCTGCTTCAGTTGTTCGGTAGTGATGCCCAGCCTTTTCTTCCAGTATTCCAATTCATACGGTTCTGAAATATCAATCCTGTCCCTGTCGCGTTTACCAATATCATTTTTATTATCACTCATAATAAATCGATTTTAAAAATTGCTTCAAGAGGCATGCCAGAAAGAGAATTTTCCGTGCGCGCTGAGGACTATCATTTTAGTTAATCCTTCTCATAGATTCATCTCAACAGCGGATAGATTTGCCAAATTGAATATCCATTTAAGATCATGAAAAAAAGATAGCTACGAAGCACCGCTAACGAAATTGAAGCGATGCCACGCATTTCATTGATTATTCCTTATGAAGGAAAGATGAAAAACGAAAAGTACTTGTACGATTTACTTGCATCAAAGTCGGATGCAATCGAACAGGAATTATTGAACGGCTACACTGGAGAATAGTGGCCGATTTAATAATTAAATTGAGAAATACAATAAAAAGCGTTGATTGTCCGGACCACGAAAAAAGCGTAGGGATTTTTGTTTCCCCTGTCGCTGAAAAAGTTTATTATTTCACACCTAGTCATCTTGAAGATTACAAGCCTCCCGTTTTAGTGAAAAGTTTGGATTAAGAAAAACGCAGTTTGAAAAGAAGCATCTAAATTTTCAAAATCTCCTATAGTATTGACTTGGACAACAAGCATTATATCAAGTGACAGTAGTCATTATTATTAATTGAAGCGTTCTTTAGGTTTGAAGTAAAAATATATTCATTTACTAAAACCATAAAAGATGAACAACAGAGATAATTTTAAAAGCGAAGTACTAATTACAACAGTGATATTTACTCTTGCGATGAGTCTTTTGCAAATGATTTTTGCACAACATCGATTGACTCTTGAGTTTCGGACAGATGTTGATTTCGCTACCTTATAGGTCTGATTACATTATGAAGCAATCGCTCCATGCCTGTGCTCAATACCAAATGCGGGTGAGTCGACAATCGAATCACCAACAATGGAAAAAAAGCAGAGTAACGGCTCGTCACAGATCTGAGACTGCAGAAGGAAATAATAATTCTTTAATATTGTCTTAAGAAATGAAAAATCTTACCCTTTCCGGCTTCCAAAGATCTTCTGGCCTTTAAGAATCACTTTCAGGCTTCTTCGTTTTAACGAGATAACAGGATTGTTTTTGCCGTGTAAGGCACTGTTTTTCCTGTATGCTGCCATGATATCAGGAAAGGAAATGATTCCTGCTATGGTATTATTGCCACACGTTACCGGCAGTGCTTCAACATTGCCTGCAGCCATTTTTTCCACAGCCCTGCGAAGAGTGTTGTCATCATCCACAGAAAAATCTTTTTGGGTGACTATCGAACTTATAATTGTACCAGTCTCATATTTTCGGTTATAAAGATCGCTGCACTTTAAAAGCCCTTTATAATTACCTCCAGGATCTGATATAATGATATATTCCGGGTGTGGCTGATTTGTCCCCAGCGAGCCAAGGACATCTTCGATCGTGTTATCAGAGCGCACTACTATTCCGGGTGGCTGCATTACCTCCCCAACGGTAATTTTTTCGAGGATATCCGGCTCATAAGAGTCAGGGGTTTTTACACCTCTACGGGAAATTTTTTCAGTCATGATGGTATTTTTCATCAGGAAGAAGGAAACAATATATGATCCCGCGCATGCTCCCAGCAATGGCAGTAACGCATTTGGTTGGCCGGTAGTTTCTATTGCAAAAATGACAGACGTAAGAAATGCTCGAGATGCTCCCGTAAACATAGCAGACATTCCTACCAATGCACAAAGGGAAACTGAAAGACCGAAAGAGGGAAACCAATGGAGGATTAGGTTTCCGCAAACAGCTCCGGCGGCGCCGCCTATAATAAATAAAGGGGCGAGAGTTCCGCCTGAGGTACCACTACCCAGGGAAACAGCCCACGATATAAATTTAAAAAAACAAAGTCCCAGCAAAAAGCCAAGGGTCATTTTGCCTGAAAGGATATTGGTAATATTATCATAGCCGACGCCGAGCGTATGTGGAGAATAATAACCTACTATACCTACAACCAATCCACCAATTGCAGGCCACCACATCCAATGCACCGGCAGCTTTTCAAATCCATCTTCAATAGCATATACTATTTTGGTCACCCATACCGAAACCAATCCAATTAAAATCCCTATAAGGCTATAAATTGCAAGTGCCACATTCCCGGGTGTTTCAATAACATTCCCTATTGCAAAAACAGGTGATGAACCAAAAAATAAATGATGGCCTGCAGCACCGGTAACACAAGCTACTGTCACCGGAATGATCGAGCGTGGTGAAAATTCGAATAACAGTAATTCGATGCCCAAAAAGATGGCAGCAACGGGGCTTCCGAAAATGGCGGCCATACCTGCGGTAGAGCCTGCTGTTAATAATACCTTTCGTTCATTATGAGTTATTCTCAGCAACTGACCAACTGTAGAACCGAGTGCGCCGCCGGTTGCAATGATGGGGCCTTCGGCCCCAAACGGGCCACCCGTTCCAATGGCTATCGCTGAAGAAAGAGGTTTCAGGTAGGTAACTGCGGGTTTTATCTTACTTTGATTGGTAAGAATCTGTTCCATCGCCTCCGGAATTCCATGGCCCCGGATTGCCTTTGAACCGTATAACGCCATCAACCCTACAATAACTCCACCAATTGCGGGTATCACAATAACCCAAAGGCCCAGTGAGTTATTGGCTGGTGAGGTGTTAGCGGCAGATAGCGTTCCATAAAAAGACAGGTTGGTAACGGCGTTTATCAGGTAAACCAATCCCTTAGCCACAATACTAACTGCAACAGCTATGAAAATAGATAAGAGGGATATGACAAGCACGCGGTTTTTATGAGCCACAGTTTCAAAAGGCATATCCGTCGCACGAAGCGTTGTCTCCAGGGAAACTGAGACAGGAATTATCTTCTCTTCTTTCTCGTTCTTTTTCATAGTATTATTGCTATAACCAGTGCAAAAGTATGATATAAATCATATTTTTGCAGAATGATATGTATTTAATTGGATAAATAATGCGAGATTTAAATTCTGATACGATTTCTACTAAAACATGAAAAAGAGCAATATAAATTGCGACCTTAACAGTTGTTTTCTATGCAAAAGATGCCTTAAGCAATGGCTTCCTACCCTGGAAAACCACAGGCAAAACTTAATTTTTAAAAAAGGGCAATCCATCTTCTCTGAGGGCGACGCTGTGACAGGCATTTACTTTTTGTTCCGCGGTAAAGTCAAGATTCACACAAAATGGGGCAGCGGAAAACGATTGATTCTGCGTTTTGCAAAAGAAGGAGACATAATTGGTTATCGTGGAATAGGAAAAGAAAATACTTATCCTGTATCTGCTACAACTTTGGAAGAAGTGAATGTTTGCTTTATCAGCACTGCATTTTTTGAAACCACCTTACAGGTAAATTATTCTCTCACCTACCAGTTTATGCAGTTTTATGCCAACGAATTGCAGGAAGCAGAAAAGCGTATGGGCAACCTGGTTCATATGGATGTGAAAGGAAGAGTGGCAGAAACATTGTTAATGCTGAGGAAGCATTTTGGCGAAACGGATGGCTTCATTAATATTTCTTTAACCAAACAAGACCTGGCTTCTTATGCCGGCACTACTTATGAAACTTTTTCCAGGATGATTGGAGAACTTGAGAAAGAGAAAATAGTTCGCCAGGCGGGCAAAAACTTTGGAATAGTGAATGAACGGAAACTTGTTCAATTGATTCAGTAAAAAGAGAAAAATTTTCTTTTTTTCACCGCTTTTTTTCTTTTTGAAAAGCTGAGGAAAACACTAACAGTTACCGTAAACGAAGAAAAGAAGGAGATTTCTATTTGCTTGAACTTGCATTTTTGAAACAAAATCATTTTGCATGTGAGTAAAAAGTGTATGAGATGACATAAAAACTTTTACCTTTCTAAAAGATTGAATGACGAAACTGAGGATTGAGGTGGAGTTAAAAAAAATAACTTAGTCGACGTATAAGCCCAGAAGCAGCGAATAAATTGAAAACAAAGAACAAATATTTCCCGGAAAGAAAAAACAGAAAATTTTCTTACTTTTAACAAAAAAAAGTAATATAAACGTAATTTCTTAACGATTGCTTTGAAAAAGATAACTGCTATATTTTTTCTCATACTTTTCTCCTTCAACTGGTTTAAATACACCCATACTCTTTAATTCTAAATTTCATATTATGAAACAGATCTTCTTTATGGCCATAATTTCTTCTTTTTTCACGTTCCTTTCAGCTACAGCTAATTCCCAGGGATGCGTCGCTATCCGAAGTACAGGCGGCGTTTGCATGCTGGGTCAGGATCAACAACTTGACACACTTAACAAATGGGATATCAATGTCAACAACCGCTATTTCAAATCTTTCAGGCATTTTGTAGGAACCAAAGAACAAAAACAACGCGTTGAGCTTGGAACAGAAGTGATTAACCATTCTTATACATTGGATATCACACCCACTTATCATTTGAACAAGTGGTGGTCTTTCTCATTGGATGTTCCAATACTTGCCAACACACGCTCCTCACTCTATGAACATGATCATGTTTCCAGGCATGAAACACATTCATTCGGAGTAGGTGATATAAGGCTCACTGCTTACAGTTGGTTGTGGGATCCTGCAAAAATGCCGAGAGGAAATATTCAATTGGGACTTGGAATTAAATTGCCCACGGGTGATTACAACTACCAGGACTTTTTCTATAAAAACGACTCAACCCGTGTGTTAGGGCCGGTTGATCAATCTATACAATTAGGTGACGGCGGAACCGGTTTCACCTTTGAAATGAACGCCTTTTACAGCTTCACTGAAAAGTTTTCCAGTTATGCTAATGTGTATTACTTAGCCAATCCGCGTGAACAAAACGGAACTTCCACTTCAAGAGGAGGCACACCTTCCCAAAGTACCATTTTGACTGAAAGCAGCACAATGAGTGTACCTGATCAATATATGTTAAGGGCAGGAATAAATTATAACATCAGTCCTTTACGTTTATCTTTAGGGATGAGAGACGAATGTTTGCCGGTACACGATCTTATCGGCGGTAGCGGAGGTTTTCGCAGACCCGGGTTTATCTTTTCAATAGAGCCAGGCATAAACTATTCTTTCAAAAAATTCAACCTGTATGCCTTTGTGCCTGTGGCTTTAGAGCGCAACAGAACACAAAGCGTACCGGATAAAATTAAAACAGCAATGACAGGAACCTATTCGCAGGGAGATGCAGCTTTTGCGGATTATACAGTAAATATTGGCTTTACAAAAAGATTCTGAAACTCAAAAGGGATAAATGATTGGGAATTTGTTAGCCATTATACAGAATAGTATAAATGAAAAATCAAGGCCCGGTTTAACTTTATCCGTTTGTGAAGCAATCGCTCCAAACTCGCGCTCAATAACAACTGCGGTGAGCACTAACAATGGAAAAAACGTTCAAACATAATACACACCTCTAATATAAAAAAGCGCTTTATTTGTTGCTTCACTCTTCGCAACACAAGGAAACAAATTTATTTTCTCTTTTAATACTATCATTCTAACAATTACGTTCTTCTAATAGTTTAATGTTCCTAAACAAAATACATATTCAGTATATTTTAAATTTATACGAATCGCGCTTTTTGTAACACCGCAATAACTTATCAAAAAAATGAATAAAGATTTACGAGGTCACTCTTCCTTATGGGTCCTTCTTATTTCTTACTCGGCGTTATTTGTATTGTTGGTGGTTATTAAAAACATACAGTTTTGGAACATGCGAACAACAAGTTCCGCACTTGTTGAGACTGTTTCAAAGTCTCACATTCGCCATTCTCTGTTTAGCAGAAGTTATGATGAAAATATCAGTGAGCAAAATTTAGTACTCACCTTATTAAATTCATCAAAAAAAGAAAAGGATCAGGATTTACAAAATATTTATTCAAAAATCAAACAGGTTGACAGTATTCTTACTGCCGGTGTTACCCTTTTAAATACCCCGGTTGAAAAACAGCTTCTTCAAAAATTGAAATCTTTATCAGTTGAAAAAAAGCAAACCCTGAATTCTCTTTTTCTCCAAATAAATGAAAAGAATTATGATCCCGCTTTAGCAATTTATGACAACAGCCTCTCTGCTTTATACAACCGGTTTCAACTCCTGAACAATGATCTTGTAAAAACAATCGATAATAATGACCGTAAATTAATTTCTAAAACAGAAGATAAAATCATTACGCTGAGCCATGTAAACCTATGGATAAGCGCAATCCTGGTGCTGGTAATGATCTCACTCGGAATAAACCTGATTAAGATTGGAAAAATAAACAAGAGGACCAATTCTGAATTAAAGGAAAGTGAGAGAAAGTACCGTGCCCTCACTGAACAAACCAATGAAATAATAGTGAAATGTGATGAGAACGGAAATTTTGTTTTTGCAAACGAGATCTTTAAAAAAACATTTGAATATGATAATAATGAACTCACATCTCTTTCCTTTTCAGACATAACTCCCGATCAGGATTCAAAGTTAATCCGGTTTCCCGCGCATGGCGAGGAAGTGATCTCTCATGTACAAAAACTTTTTACAACTAAAAGCGGAAAAACAGTATCGTTGGAAGGCAATATTGTAGCAGAATATAAGAATGGGATTTTTAGCGGAACCATGGGATTTTTCAATGATGTAACAGAGAAAAAACAACTTGAAGAATCGTTGATTTCTTCTGAGCTTAAATTCCGTACTTTTTTCAATGTGGCTCCAATTCCCATGTGGGCAATTGATCCGGTGTCGTACAAGTTTGTGCTTGTGAATAAGGCCGCTCTCGCACACTATGGTTTTAGTGAAGAAGATTTTTTGAAGAAAACAGTAATGGACCTTAGAAAAGAAGATAATTACCGCGAAGTTGAAGAAGACATTTTAAAAGTCCGAAAAGATCAACCATCAGGGAACTTGAATAAAATCTACAGGTACAATGTCAGCCATTTCAAGAATAGTGGTGAAAAAATTGAAGTGGAACTTTATACCTCACCGATTGTATTGGAAGGCAGGAATTGTATTCTTACGATAGCCATTGATGTTACTGAAAGAAACCAATATGAAAATAAGATCACCAAAGCAATTATCAAAACACAGGAAGATGAACGTTTTGAAATAGGAAGTGAACTTCATGATAATGTTTGCCAGATTCTCGCAGCAGCAGGAATTTATTTGAGCCGGTTAAAAGCTTCTTTAAAAAATTCTGAGCTGGATTTGTATTATCAATCGTCCGATGGCATTCGCCTGGCCACAGAAGAAATCAGAAATCTTTCACATCGCCTTGCACCTGCATTTTTTGATAATACTACCCTTGAAGAAGCATTTGAAGGGCTTGTGAAAAGTTTTAATATCAAGGACAGTTACAATGTTTTAATGTGTTTTGATAATTGCGTTAAAGATTATTTCTTAAGCCAGGAATTACAATTAAATCTGTACCGGATATTACAAGAGCAATTAAGAAACACTATAAAATACGCAAAATGCACGAAGATTGAAATTGGCGTATGTATTAAAAAAAGTAAATTAAAAATGCGCATTGCCGACAATGGAACCGGCTTTGACCTCAATGAGGTAAAGAGTGGAATTGGCCTCGCCAATATGAAAAGACGAGCCGAATTGTTTGGCGGAGAAATGCAAATAAACGCTTCACCCGGCAACGGAAGTGAATTAATAATTACTATTCCCGTTTAAAAAAAACCGAAACCAAGAAATCACATAAACTTCTTAGAATTTCCCTCCTTGTTGATCTTCTCAATAAGAAATGATCCTTTGTTGGTGTTGCGCGGATAAGAGCGCAGCTTCACCAACAAAAATCAATCAGGTTAAGCATTTATCTTTGATTTGAATTATACAAGGCAATGATAACAGAATCTCCTCAATTTTATACAGCAACGATATTAGAGTGGCAGAGATTTGGTTCCTGTTGGTAACGCTCAAATTTCCAGCGTTTCCAAATACATCAAAACTTGCATAAGATCGGTCCACGAAGACTGCCATTTCTTTTTTGCTTCGGCAAGTTTTTCATGATGCTCTCCACTCAAATTTTTCTTTGTGTCGAGGTATTCATCAATCTTATCAAGTGATTTTTTGTGAAGCTCATCAAGCTCTTTTTTATGTTCCATAATAAATGTGATTTGAATTAAAATTACGAAGAAACAAATCCGCAAAGAATGACTTTAATCACATCGCAGTAAACCAACAAATCAAAAGAGCCCTTTGTTGGTGTTGAGCGGGGATAAGAGCGCAGCTTCACCAACAAAAATCAATCAGGCAAACCCCTTATCTTTAATTTGAATTATCCAGGCAATGCAGAATAGATATAAATGAAAAATCAAATGGCTCTCTTTAATTTTATCCGTTGCTGAAGCAATCGCTGCAAGCAGGCCATTGTAAAGGATTAAATCAGTCTGAAGCGGTTGCAAAAGAGGCGTATCAAACTGTGCTAAGGCAGAGCCGGATCGGGGGAAACAAAATATCAAAATTCGTATTAGCGCTACGACAAACTCACGTTTTTTTCATAACTCATTGGTAAAAAAGGAACAAAATAAATTGCATTATAAAATCCGGTAGCGTATATTAGCCACCGGATAATACCGATATCTTTATAAAATCATTGGTAGACATGAATCGACGTGGTAAGCATTTCGATGAAATCCATGAATGATAAATTGCTAATACTATTAATTAATAATTAAACACCAATATCCCTGCAAGCCAAAGGGAATTGCCGTAGACAAAATCAAGTATTATGAGACAAAATCACCTAACACGCACGAAGCGCCTGCTTCAATTATCTACAATGGCATTATCGTTATGCCTTACTGTAGCATCTTGTAAAAAAAATAATGCGCGTACTTCTTCCACCCCAGTATATGATGTATATGTGGCAGGATGGGAGGGCCTTGGAGTTCTAGAGGTAGCTAAATACTGGAAAAACGGAAAGGCTGTAAACCTTACTGATGGAACTTATCCTGCAGAGGCAATGTCCATAGCTGTTGTGGGCAGCGATGTATATGTGGCAGGAAATGAAAATGGCATCGCCAAATACTGGAAAAACGGGCAGGCCATAAACCTTACTGACGGAACTTATAGTGCAAGGTCATTCTCCATAGCTGTTGTGGGTAGCGATGTATATGTGGCAGGAGGTGAAAATGGCATCGGCAAATACTGGAAAAACGGGCAAGCGGTAACCCTTACTGGTGGAGCATTTTCCATTGCTGTTGTTGGCAGCGATGTATATGTGACAGGAAGTGAAAATGGCGTCACCAAATACTGGAAAAACGGGCAGCCGGTAAACCTTATTGGAGGATATGCAGTAAACTCCATTGCTGTTGTGGGCAGCGATGTATATGTGACAGGATGGGGGCTCATTGGAGGAAATCGCGCTGTAGCCAAATACTGGAAAAACGGGCAGCCGGTAAACCTTACCGACGGAACTAAGGAAGCAGAGGCATACTCCATAGCTGTTGTGGGCAGCGATGTATATGTGGCAGGATGGGAGTACAATGCAACTTTTTATAAAGTAGCCAAATACTGGAAAAACGGGCAGCCGGTAAACCTTACTGACGGGACTAAGGATGCAGAGGCATCTTCCATAGCTGTTGTAGGCAGCGATGTGTATGTAGCAGGATGGGAGAATAATGGAACGAACTCTTATTTTAAAGTAGCAAAATACTGGAAAAACGGGCATGCGGTAACCCTTACTGACGGAACTGATAATGCCGTGACGACCTCCATAACAGTGGTAAAGCGGTAAAAAACAACGAGCGCAGGTGTGGACACCATGGTGTTCGAAGCCTAAGTTTGAATAATTTTTTCCCTCCTTGTTGAATCTTCTCAATAAGAAATGAGTCCTTTGTTAGTGTTGCGCGGATAAGAGCGCAGCTTCACCAACAAACCAGTCAGGCAAACCCCTTATCTTTTGATTTGAATTATCAAAGAGATCTATTGACTTTTATCCGATGGTGAAGCAATCGCAATAAGGCTTTGATCAACAGCAACTCCGGAGAGACGATGGATCAGGAAACACCAACATGCGGGAAGAAAATGTTCACACAGAATCTTTTGTCATTCCCCGCATCTTCATATTTCCCATATTCATGTTGCTCATTTCTCCATTCATATAGATACATTGGCCATTTTTCAACATCGTGGTTTTTCCGTTCTTCATTCTTACAGTTCCGTTTGGCATAACCATCGTGCCATTGCTCATGGTCATGCTTGAGTTCATCGGCTGCATTTGATTATTTTTCATCACCATCATTTTCCCATCTTTCATCATTACGCCATTCTTGTTTTTCATGGCCTTTTCGGATTTCATATTACCCATCTTGTTGTTCATACCGTCCATTTGAGCAAATGCGCCTGTAGCAACCAGGGAAATAACCAACAATACAAATATTTTTTTCATGATAAATCGGTTGTGTTTCACGAAAGAAAAACTTTCGTAAAACGATTATAAAATTGTTTGACTATTATATCACAAAGCAAGGTCCAGAGATGGTGTGCCCCGAATATTTAACGTTCGTAGTTGCAGTAAACAAACTTTTATGGGATATTTTTATTTCTTTCCTGATTGGGGTCTATCATGTCCCGCTGGCTGGCAGCTTAGCGGCCGGTAATGAAAAATTTCCATAATTAGGCGTTTCGGCAAAGTAGGCAGTAAAAGTACTTCCTTTTCCTGGCCGGCTTTCTACCAGGATCTTTCCACCGGCGGCATTGATGATCTTTCTTACGAGGTACAAACCAATACCCTGTCCTTCTATATCATCATTTAGCCTGCCATACATGCTGAAAATCGTTTCAAATTCATCTTCTTTCATGCCCATTCCATTATCTTTTACTTTTAGAACGGAATAACCATTTTCTGACCTGGCACTAATCCATATTTTCGATTGCCGGGTGCGATCCCTGAATTTGATGGCATTGGTGATAAGATTATAAATAATACTGCGAAGATTCTTTTTCGAAAAATAAATGTGGCTGATGCCAATATCTCTTTTGATTTTGGTTCCGGAATCAACTATCCTGTTTTCAATACTCAATTCTATATCAATTATTAACTCGTCTAAATTTATCAATTCCATTTCTGCCATGCTGCTTTCTATTTTGCCGATCGTTCCCAGTTCGGCTACAAGCCTGCGGAATCTTGTAAAAGAGGTATCAATTATCTTCATCACTTGTTGCAACTTTGGATCGTCTGATATTTGCATGTCAGCCAACACACTTATACAAAGCTCTATATTGCTGAGAGGCCCCATCAGGTCGTGAGAAGCTGCATGCACGAAATTGTCGAGGTCGGCATTGATGGCGAAAAGGTTTTTATTTATCTTATCGAGTTCTAATTCCGTTTCTTTTAATTCAGTAATATCATTAAAAGTGATCATGGCGCCGTTTCTTTTGTGATTGGCGGTTATATAGGGCATGGTCACAATCTGGTACCATTTACCATTGTCTGTTTCAATCTCTTTGCTGATCGTAACGCCTTTATCGATCACCTGCCTGATATCCTCCGCTATGGTTTCAAATTTTATATTGGTAGAAATATTGCTGAGCGGCCTGCCAATATCCGATTCGCGTAGATTGATCTGCTTGATGGTGCCGGGTGAAAATTTCATTAGCAGTAGATCGTTATTCACAAATAACTGGCCATTGGCGTTGCTTCTGAAATAATTATTGAGGTCATCATTCGTTTCCGTCAGTTCCTTGTTTTTTATCAGGTAGTCGGAGTTAATCGTATGAAGTTCTTCGTTTACCGATTGCATTTCTTCATTGGTACTTTGCATTTCTTCATTGGCAGCCAACAGTTCTTCATTAAAAGATTGCATGTTGTCGTTGGAACGCTCTAATTGCTCATAAGTAGATTGAAGTTTGCTTTTTAGTTCTTTTAACTCGTCTTCAAGGTTTAACGTGTAGAGATCAAGATAAATCTTTTTATCAAACACCGGTTCGTCTGCTGCACCGTTCCGGCGTTTATCTTCCTTAAAAGTAACCATCAGGATATTGTTCTCTCCTTTTTCCACCTTTAATAAGCTTACCGACATATTAACGCGGATGGTTTTCCCATTTTCTTTAATCCTTATGCCTTTATTAGTAGCTTTTTTATTGGTTTTTAAAACCTCTACACTCAATATCTTAAAGGCTACATCAAGCGGATGGGGCAAAAGGTCTGGCAGGTGAGTATTAAAATTTTTCTGAAGAAGAAATCTTCCGGTATCGCCATAAGTTTTTATTACCCCCCCCCGTTTACATCTACGCATACTATGAGGCAACCTGTTTCTTCTACCAGCTTCTGGTTCACTGCTTCCGGCAAAAAATGATTTCCCTTTTGATTATGGTTTCCTTTTATGGCGGGTTTCTCTTTTATATCAATCATTTGCGGTATAGAAAAACCATCAAAGTGAATCTTTCGTTGCGTTTGCAGGTTTTTATATATCTTCCAGTGCTTATCTATTACCTGTAGCTTTTCCATAATCGGCATAGGGTTTTCACTGGAGCCTAAAAATAAATAGCCATCTACTTTAAGTCCAAAGAGCAGCATGTAAAATATTTTTTTCTGCAGAGCCGGGGTCATGTAGATCAGCAGGTTGCGGCAACTGATAAAGTGCATGTTGCAATAGGGCGGATTTTTTACCAGGTCGTGCCGCGCAAAGATGAGCATGCTGCGTATTTGGTTATTTACTTTATAATGATCTCCTTCTTTTATAAAATATTTCTTAAGCCGCTCCGGTGAAATTTCCTTCTCAATGGTATCAGAATAAACGCCCTTGCCTGCATGAATCAAGGCAACAGAATCTATATCTGTAGCAAATATTTTTACTACGGTATCATGGCGGGCGCCAGCCAATTGCTCAGCAACCAGGATAGCAAGCGAATAAGCTTCTTCCCCTGTAGCACACGCCGCCACCCATATTTTTAATTCTTCTTCGGGCTGAAGATTGCTGAGTATTGCAGGTAGAATATTTTTCTCAATAACATCAAAAGCTTCTTTATTTCTAAAAAATGAAGTAACGCTTATCAGGAAATCCTGGCTTAGCGCTTCCACTTCCTCTGGAGCTACTTTTAAAAATTCAACGTATTTTTCGAGGCTGGTAAAATTTTTATAACCTGCTCTTCTTTTAATTCTCCTGATGAGCGTTGTTTGCTTATAGTCTGAAAAATCAAGAGGTGAGGTATCTTTTATTAAATCCAGGATTGTAGTGATGCTTTTTTCATCCTTTACAGAATCTGGTAATATGCCTCCTTCTCTCACATACTTTTCAATAATACCCGGCATTAGCAATGGTTCCAGGATAAAATCAACAACACCCGTTGCAACGGCATGAGAAGGCATGCTGCTGAATTTGGAAGTTTCGGGGTTGCGTACTATTACCATTCCCCCATTTCTCTTGATCGCTTTTATTCCTTCAGTGCCATCAGCACCGAGACCTGAAAGAACGACTGCGATTGCATTCTTACCGCTGTCTTCGGCCAGTGAATTAAAAAAGGTATTAATAGTGAGATGAGGCCCGTGGGCTTTTTCTTTTGGCGTTAAATATAATTTTCCCTCCTTAATAGTCATGAACTTATCGTTGGGGATAAGGTACACTTTGTTGGCATCTACCGCCAGCCCGTTTTTAGCCTCCTTCACTACGAGCTGACTGTGCTTTGATAACAACTCAACCATACGGCTTTTGAAATCGGAAGATAAATGCTGCACAATTACATAAGAAACTCCATCACATGGCGTGTGGTCAAAAAAGGAATTAATTTCTTCCATTCCGCCTGCAGAGGCGCCAATAGCAATAATATATTTTGGCTGAATCAAATTTGGCATTGTTAATTAATTTTGAGGATGGATTTCGTGTCAGGGAAGAAATTATTTCGAAGATGGCAGCGAGTACTACAAGGTAAGCTATTAGAATCAATTCGCACGTTTATTGTTTTCTGGGATGAAATTGGCTTATGAGTACCTTGTTTCTTTAAAGAGTTGGAACTTACAGATTATGTATGGACATCTCGCCACAGGCTGTGCAAATTCTCTTTCGGGATTTTACCCAAAAAAACCACAGGCATATACCTGTGGCTTTGTCATAATCATAATATAAATTACGCTTTTGTTATCACCGTATCAACCGTGTGGATAACACCATTAGATGTCGGTACATCATGGCTTTGAATTTTAGAATCGTCAATGGTTACCATGCCATTTTTTACGTGCACTTTCAATTCCTTGCCATTTACTGTTTTCAGCTTTTCGCCATCCTTAAGGTCTTTGAAATTTACTTTTCCTGAAACAACGTGATGATTCAAAAGATCGGTAAGCTTCGCCTTGTTCTCCGGTTTTAATAAACTGTCCAAGACATTTTTATCCAGCTTTTCAAAAGCAAGATCTGTTGGCGCAAAAACTGTGTAAGGGCCTGCACCGGTTAACACCTTATCTAATCCTGCCGCAGTTACGCTTTTCTTCAGGGTGGTCATGTGCTTGTCTTCGTTTACAACCTGTGTTATATTTGACATTTTCTATTATTTATTTGCTGATAGAATAATCAACAACAAGTGTAAGGTAGACTTGCATTCAGCAATATCGCTGTTAATGTTTCACTTCGGTGTTTAATTAACGTATCGTAGAGTGTGTTCAAAATAAACGGGACGACCTGGCAGGCAAATGGAAGACAAACCTATAGGTTTTTGAAACCTTATAGGTTTTTTTCAAACTAA
The DNA here is from genome assembly GCA_963811285.1 of uncultured Chitinophagaceae bacterium. Taxonomy (GTDB): domain Bacteria; phylum Bacteroidota; class Bacteroidia; order Chitinophagales; family Chitinophagaceae; genus Ginsengibacter. Next base: position 91,462 of record CAWEQV010000034.1, read on the forward strand.
GTAAACCAACAAAAAACAATAATCCCTGTTTTACTTTTCCCTCCTTTTTGAATCTTCCCAATAAGAAATGAGTCCTTTGTTAGGGCAGACGGGAATTCTAATTTCCCACCTGCCTTTGGACTTTATTTCCTTTAAATTCTTAGATATTACTACTATTATAATGGGGTTTGCAAAGGGGTGTGAATAACTCCCGAAAATGTGAATTATATTTAGAAAGTAAGGCAGGGTGAACTTGCCGGCCATCTAGTTTTTCAGGACTTATTGGCGTATTAGTCCCTGCCTTTACTTTCCTTGCTCCGGGTCCATCTAGAATTATCTCTTTGAACCATCAAAGGTGTTTGACAAGAGCAAGTTTTTTTACGTTCGTGGGACAGAAGGAATTCTTGTTGGATTGGCTGAGCAACTTGGTAGTAAGACAGTGACAGACATTTTAGAAAACTAACAGCAGGAAAAGCAGGATGCAAACTGTGTAAAAAACCAAATAAATTTTTCGTATCGCTAAAAAACGAAACCATTTAAAAATAAAAAATCCTGAAAAGCCTTACCATACTGCGTTTCAGGATTCTTTTGTCGGGTAGACAAGATGTTTTAAAAAACGACTGAAACACAGTGTGGCAAAGTATTTTGACATTTTTTCTATCACCCCGTGTTGTCCTTTTGGTTGTCTTTTTTTTGTGTGATTCATCGCTTAACCACGCAGCGAAACTCATTTCCCCCACATTTTTATAATTTTAGCTCAGCATGAAATTATAATTTCGGTACAACTTTATTTTATAATTTTGCCACAACATTAAATTATAATAATCACACAGGCTTATGGCGACTCCTGCACAACGATTGGCTGATTCTCTCGACGAGCTTAGAGAATTTCAGGAACAGGGAATAACGGCTTTTGAATCCGGGGAACTATCAAGAACCCATAGGGAACGGCTGGTTGCAAATGGTTTTTTGAAAGAAGTGGTAAAAGGGTGGTACTTTATTAGCAGGCCCGATGAACGGCCAGGTGACACCACATCGTGGTATAGTAATTTCTGGCATTTCTGCTCATTGTTCCTTAATAAAAAGTACAACGAAAACTGGTGCATCTCCGCAGAACAATCAGTACAGCTGCATGCCGGAAACTGGAGTGTTCCACAGCAATTGATCATTAAATCTCCCCAAGCTAATAATTTTAAAACAGTACTTCTGTATGGGACTTCTATATTCAGTATGAAATCGGAGCTCCCTGTTAAAAGAGAAACTATGGTTGAAGAAGGAATGCGAATGCTCACATTGCCTGCTTCATTGATCCACTGTTCCGCCAACACCTACCTGCAGGATGAGACCGATGCAAGGACTGCCCTTTCTTTGATTGCTGACTCTTCACAAATATTGAACCTGCTATTGGAGGGTAGCCATAGTACCATTGCAGGACGACTTGCAGGAGCGTTTAGAAATAACAGACAGGATCGGATTGCTGATGATATTTTAAAAACAATGCGGTCTGCGGGTTTTGATGTTCGTGAAACGGATCCCTTCGAAAACAAATTAGAGATCCAATTATCAGTTCGGCAAAAATCTCCTTATGTAAACCGGATTAAATTAATGTGGAATCAGATGCGTTTGCCGGTTATAGAAATTTTTCCGAAGGGTCCGGGTCTTCCCTTGAATAAGGGTACTTATCTCAAAAAAGTTGAAAAAATGTATTTAACCGATGCCTACCATTCGCTCTCCATTGAAAAATATTTAGTTACTCCCGAATTGATTGACCGGGTACGTGCGGGTGCCTGGAATCTTCATGGAAGTGAGGAAGACAGAAAGCAACGGGATGCGATGGCCGCCAGGGGTTATTGGCAGGCATTTCAACAGGTAGAAGACAGCCTTAGGAAAATACTCAATGGCGAAAACGCTGGAGTAGTTGCGGATGAAGATCATGGAAATTGGTACCGTGAATTATTTGCTCCAAGTGTAGCAGCGGGTCTGTTAAAACCATCGGATCTGGCCGGTTACCGAAATCACCAGGTTTTTATTGGAAATTCTAAGCATGTTCCCTTGAATAAACAGGCTGTGCGCGAAGCGATGCCCACATTATTTGAAATGCTTAAGCAAGAGCCAGAAGCATCAGTACGAGCTGTGCTTGGGCATTTTATTTTTGTTTTTATTCATCCTTACATGGATGGCAATGGCCGTATGGGTCGCTTTTTAATGAACCTAATGTTGGCCTCAGGCGGTTACCCATGGACGGTAATACCTGTAGAAGAACGAGCGGCCTATATGGAAGCTCTCGAAAACGCAAGCGTTGGTCAGGATATCGCTCTGTTTGCAAAATTCCTCGGCTACCTGGTATCTCAGGGGCTAAAAGATACGCCGGTTGCAAAGATATAATGCAATAACACGGAACATACCTTCCCCTGAAGGTTGCTCAGCTTTTTGCTGAAATTCTTAGTTTTTTATGAACATTTGGAACTGCATCTATATCACCCAACTGTTCAGGAAAATGATTTCCACAGTTTTTAGGGCTTAGTTACTAACCCTACGGTAATATTTCGTGTGTGCCTTGTCGTTATCGATGCGGTAGAGAATTTACTTTGCACCTTCATTTTTTAAGTTTTTTCTTTTCACAGCAAGCCGATGCATATTCTCCTGCTCAGAGATTTGGCGTTCCGACCGGACAACCTGTTCTATAAAATGGTCTTTATCTGGTATATAGGCTACAGTGTAGTAAATAATCTTTAATAAGTGAGTATTGCCATTAGCTTTCCAATATCTATACTTCATATCGTTTGCCTCAAAAGATTTCTTTTCGTTACTGCAATTAACCCATGCATAAGCAAGCAATAAAGAAATGATAAACAAACTAACGGAAAGCCATACCTGCTTATGAAAATGATGGACATGCTTGACTTGATTTTGGCTAGGATCGCCTGAATTAACTTTTAATCCACGTATGTCTTCACGTAAGCGATTAATCTTTTCATTATTTTGTGTAAATGTGGTAGCAAAATTTATGAATTCAGATTGAAGCAGCTTAATTTGCCTGCTCAATTCATTTGAAGTTTCTTCAACTTTACCTGCACTACCTTGTTTTAATAAAGCAATTTCCAGGGATTCCAGTTTTTCCACTATTGCCTGTAACAATATCTCACTCATTATAATTCAATTTACAAATGCATTCTTTTTGATTTTTTCTTTCTCTTCTTTTGTAACCTCCATTCGTATGGCATCGATTGATCTTTTTGTTCCGGCTTTATTAATTCATTAAGAATATTCATTTCTTTTCTCACCTGCTTATTAATTTCCGGTTGTTTATTTTGAGAAATACTTTTTGAATACAATGAACCTACCGGTGATTTTATGAATCTCGCTGACTGTTGCTGTAGCAATATTTTCTGAAGATTATTGATGGAAAATTTTCTGTCAATCTCACTGCCTTTATATTTATAATCTCCTATTTTAAAACTAATACCTTGTAGCTCGTTTGTGTGGCCCTTGTATTTGAATAAGGTTTCAATATTTTCTTTCGTTAATTTTTCTTTTAATTCATCAATACTTCTACTCAATGGAAGCTTCTCCAGAATAGCCTGGTAAATAATATATCGGTTTGCTTCTCTTTCATTTAAGGATTCAAGATTTGTTAAGGCTAAGTTTTTTGAGATTGCTTCTTTCAATCCATATTTTTTGGTCAGTTTCTGAGCAATCTTTTTTCCCCTCAGACCAATCCAATTATCCTTAATAGTTTCTCCATGGTTGTTCACCAGGTTGGCAAGAACATGCAGGTGCAAATGATTTTTATCAATGTGCTTTACAATCGCAAATTGCGTGTCGGTAATCTTCATTTCCGCCAGGTATTCTCTCGCTATTTCCGCCATCATTTTATCTTCAACTTTTTCACCCGGATAAAAGCTGATGATGCCATGAAAAACAGCTTTGGTAAGGGAAGGCCTCAGGGACTGCTGTAATTCAAAATCTTTTGCCATAAGTTTATAATCATAATCCCTTACACCTTCTGCTTCCAAAACCACCGCTCTTTTTTTGTCCATGCATATATACCTGCAGGCTCCGTAAAATGTTTTTCCTATGACCACTTTACTAATCATTTCTTTTTAGTTTTTCAAGAAGTTCACCCACTAAGTTTTTATAGTTTTCAAACATCAATACTGCAGTAATAAATCCTTCCCGGTGTCCCATTTTTGTGAGCTGGTTTAAGTTGTTCGCCATCCCTATTAATTGCCTGACAAATTGCCTTTCCTCTTCAGATAATCTTGAAATTAATTTTCCATGCAAAGCCATCTGCCGGATATACACGGTAATTTTTAATCCGGATTTGGAAGCGTGTTGTTTGACAATAAAATATTCTGTTTTTGAGAACCGCACACTTCCTATAACTTCTTTCTTAACAGCTTTTTTAGGCCTTCCGTTCTTTCGCTTTATTTTCACTGCTTCACTTATCATTTCCTATGTAATATTCTTTTGCGACCAACGGGAGAAAAAGCAAGCTGGGTTTTTGTAACACAAAAACACCGCTTGCTAATAAAAATGTTTAGAGGTGTTTCCCCCTTTTTGGTGCCGAATAGATTTTCTTTTCCAATTTTCCGAAGTTCATCATCCAGTCGTTGAGGTCTTTGTATCCCTTATATAACTTGCTTTCATCGTTGAACTTCAATGATCTTTTTAAGCAAGGCTGGTGCATTTCCTTCCAGCGTTATCATGATCTAAAAAGAGATGAATCCGTTGATGTTTTTCCATTAACAGAAGGCTTCTTTCAAAGAAGGATAGAGAGTTGAGGATTAGAAAATTCATGTGTCGATTAGGCAGACCGGTTAGATGCTCCCGCTGATTTTTATTCATGGTTTCATAACTCATGAAATCAAAAAAGCCCTCAAATACTGAAATATTTTTTGCGCCGTTATCGAGGTAAGTAACATACTTGGGAAAGTTGCTTCCTTTAAAATATTCATTGCGTAGCTCATAACCACCGGCATTATTTTTAAAGCCGATTGCCTTGTATATTTTTTCTTTATCAGCATTCGTGAAATGCACTTCGTAACAATACTTATCGGCAATACTTTTATCGATCCTTCTTTGCCGTAAATAGCGGCAAAGCATCAGGTCCTGGGTGGGCTGCTTTGCGGCTATTATCTTGATAGCAGTTTCTCTTGCATCCTTATTATCGGCTAAAGAGTTTTCAGGCAAGTGGAACTGCGGTCTGACCTGCTTATTTTTAAAATTATTTTGCGGGTGAAAAGGAGAAAGTTTTTGCAATGCGTCGATTACATCACAGCGATAGAGTTCCATTACAAAATCAATCAGCTTTCCGCCTTTACCAGGTCCATGATCGTACCATACATTTTTATTTCTGTTGATCTTAAAGGAAGGCTCTTTTTCATCTCTGAAAGGAGATAAATACCAGTAATCTGATCCTCTTATTTTCTGCGGCTGGTACCCGAGGGAATTAAGGTAATCAACCAGGTCCAATTGGTTGGCTTGTTCACAGTTCATCACACACTTTTAAAAGATTATTTTTGTTAAGCTTGCATTCTTCCTGCGATGAGATCATCGATGGCGGCGCGGGTAAAATACCTGCGTGAATGGATCTTAAAACTTTTCAGTTTCTCTTGTTTCAACCATTCATAAAGGGTTGGCTTGGATATCTGGAAAATCTCACAAACATCGGAGACTTTCAGCAAAGCTTTTTCGGGGAGGTGTGTGTTGGGTGGGGAAACTTTTTGCTGGCTTAATTTTTCAGCAATTACATTTTCAATAATAATCTTGATTTGTTTCCAGAACTCAGATGGAGTTATTGGAAACAGCATGGGCGTTTCATTCATACTTCTACATTTTCTTGTTCACAATTGAAATCTCGAAACAAAATTAGTAAAACCGAGTGTAAAAGCGAATACCTCAGTCATGTTGAACACGTTCGGATAAAGGTTTATTAACAAATGAATATAGCCATTTCAAGATTTACCGTAAACTAAAGTAAAATGAGTCTAAGTTTAGATAATTTTCTGTAACATTCATAAAAAGAAAAATTAACAAAAATAACTCGTCTAGCCCAGCGGCAGTATGGTTTCACATCAACGGTTCGAAAGAAGAGCTCGGAAAAGGAACATAACCTTATTAAGAGTTTGAAGACTAAAGGAGAATCGCATTCGATCGTAAAGTCGCTTCTAGCAAACTTTGTAGTAGCACGCGAATCGACTATAAATGATGTAAATATTAAACTTTCCCGGTATAAATAGAGCCAGTATTCAAATCGCCGGCGATAATAATAAAATCTCCTTCCTGGAAAGGAGATTTTTGAACTTCTGCTCCTTTATACTCACAATTAATCACTATCTTTCTTAATATATCCATATAGACCATCTTGCTCATCATTTGGACCTGCAGTAAAGTAAAGCCTGTTTGGATCGATGGAAGTAGCTGTGACCGGCGCAAAGGAAATCGCCCAAAGTCCATCAATAATAATCGGCTTGTGAGGTTGCATTGGAGAAGGATGTTGCGCTAATTCACCCATGAATTTGCCATGACTGTTATAAGCATTGATACGGCCGTTTCCGAAGTTTCCAATGAGTATTATATTTTGATCTTCATCATCATCCCCGAAAAAAGTTGAAGGTGCTTTTGCAATTCCCCATGGAGAATTTAACTGGCCACCGGAAACGAATCGTTGTACTAATGAACCACCCGTAGTGTAAATGTCGACGTATCCATTACCCATTCCCGATACATCATCGCCGTCCGGCCCTACTTTTGCATAAGTCACATACAACATGCCTTCAATGTTCTGAACATTAAAAGGTGCAAAGTCAGAAGGAATTTGAGGATCGCTAAACGACATTGAAACAGAATTATAATCCTTATCGAAAACGTCAATTTTTGCGGTTTTAAAATTAGCTGCATATAAATAATTTGCACCATTATTCGTTGCAAGAGCCAGGCCTTTATAAGAAGAAGTAGAAGAATTATCTTTTACCACTACTGCACTATTTCCGGCGGCGCCGTTCCAGCCTGAAAGTATTCCATCTTCTCCCACAAAAAGAAAACGGGCAGCCTTGTTGTTGGGAACAGGAAGCAGAAAATCAGTGTTACTTCCACTAAATATAACGCCTGTTGGAGTGCCACCGGTTGAGCCACTTGCTGATGGAATCGTTACTGCCGGCCTTACCTGCGCTCCTTCACCGGTGTAGATAACACTTGTACCTGACCCATTGGCGGAGATCCATCCGAAACCATTAGGCGTGAAGGCCAGCCCCCACGCATTTTGAAGCATCGGATCAATGCGTGAAG
>CAWEQV010000035.1:0-9908 GCA_963811285.1 uncultured Chitinophagaceae bacterium
TAACTGCTGCGCCGGCAACAGCAGTGCTTTTAATGAATTGACGTCTTTGCATAGAATTGTTTTAGTAAATGAACTTTTATTGAAAAAAATGAATTTCCTAAATTGAATCAAGCAGTCCCAATTCCAATCCTCTCATTTCTGCAAGCCCGCGCAATCTGCCAATGGCCGAGTAGCCGGGATTGGTTTTCTTTTTCAAATCATCAAGCATCTGGTGGCCGTGATCAGGCCTAAAAGGTAGTGATTTTTTATATTCCTTCTGCAGTTTCAATATTTCTTTTACGATGGCTACCATATTATTATCGCCTCCCAGATGATCCGCTTCATAGAAATTTCCTTCTTCATCTTTGGTAACATTCCTTAAATGAACAAAATGAATTTTTTCGCCGATGGATTTAATCATTTCAGGAAGATTATTATTTGCAGAAGCGCCGAGTGAGCCGGTGCAAAAACAAACGCCGTTGGCGCTGTTGTCTACTTTGTTCAGAAAATAGTTAAAATCCTCTGCTGAACTTACTACACGTGGCAAACCTAAAATCGGAAAAGGCGGATCATCAGGATGAATCGCCAACTTAACGCCAGCCTCTTCAGCTACTTCGCTTATTTCTTTTTGAAAATAGCAAAGGTTTTCCTGCAACGCATTTCTGTCAATGTCTTTATACAGTTCCAGTTTGTTCAACATCTCTTGTGTCGAACCTTTTTTCTCTCCCGGAATTCCTGCCATCACCACATTTGCCAGCGCATCTAATTGTTCTTCAGAATATCTTTTAAATCTTTCCTCCGCCTGCTGCAAAATATTTTGCGGATAAGAAGTTTCAACTCCTTTTCTTTTTAAAATATACATATCAAAAACAGCGAGGTCAACCCAATTGAAATAAAGCGCCAGCGATCCGTCGGGCATTTTATAACTAAGTGAAGTGCGCGTCCAGTCATTCACCGGCATAAAGTTGTAAGTGATAACAGGAATTCCTGCAGCAGCTACATTGCGAATAGACGTTTTATATTTTTCGATATACTCCTGGTAATTCCCGGTTCTTGTTTTGATGCTTTCATGGACGGTAATACTTTCAACAACAGACCATCGTAAACCTTCTTTTTCTAATTCTGCTTTTCGTTTATTGATCTCGTCAATTGTCCACACTTCGCCATGTGGAATATGATGTAATGCAGTAACGACGCCGGTTGCGCCCGCTTGCTTTACATCCTGCAAAGAGACAGGATCATCAGGTCCGTACCAGCGCCAGGTTTGTTCCATTTTGTACATATCAATGCAATTATGATGTGCTAATTTAGGGGATATATTTAGAATTGGGTATTTTGTGGGAATCAGGATTTATTGGATGAGGGGATTTACAGGATTTTTTTCACAAAACAAAATAGAACTGCTGTCCTCAGTTTTGCAATTCAGGACGACTAACGTTATCAAACAGTAAACGAACAAAAACCAAGAATTCCTTTTCTACTTTAACCACTTGTAAAAACGATTCATTCTCTGTTTTGGCGCACATCTCCCGACCTGTGACCGTTGGTTACTTCTCACCTAACCTAACCGCCGCAACCGTTTCGTAGTCTCTTAGACCTACCTGATAGTAAAACCGGCGGCTTTCAATTGTTCTTCCAATTGATGATATGGGATCTTTCCTGAGCGGATACCTTCGCGTCTTTGATTTTCTCCTGCCAGGATTTCTTCTGCAGCGGTCGCCACTTTTTCGGCCATTGCCACAGGCACTACTACCACACCCTCATCACTGGCAACGATCACATCACCCGGATTTACCAAAACACCGGCGCAGACAACAGGCCTGTTTACAGAACCATAAGGCTGGCCAAAAGGATAATGATAATTGCGTGGAGTAACCGAGCGGGCAAAAACGGGTAATCCCACCTCGCGAATGCCGTTAATGTCGCGCACTGCACCATCAACAATGGCTCCAACGCCACCGCGGCTCTTCACACCTGTAGAACCCAATTCTCCAAAACACGCATATTCATGAACCCCACCGGAAGCCTGTACAAACACATCTCCGGGTTTAATTAAAGAAAGCGCATAGATCTTTACGGTAAGATCAAGGCTTCCGCAGGTGAGTGCCGGGCCACAAAATTGGGAACCGGGCCATACAGGCCGTATTTCATAGTTCATTACGCCGTGTTTGTTCATTGCATCAGAAATGTTGGCGATGGGAAGTTTGGAAAGCCGCTTAATGACGTCGGCAGATGGACGCGGAAAATTTTTGATAATGATTCCTGAATCTTCTCCTGTTACAGGAATTATTTGTTCAGTTGCTGTCATTGTTTATCGGTTTAAGGTTTATTACTGAAGCAAATTTATTGAGGTGCGCTAGGCGATTCAATAGAACATTAGTTATATGAACGCGGGAGTTGCCGCCGCAAATCTCTGCAACGAATAAATATCTGTCTGTATGTTTGCAACCGGAAAGAGTAAAACAAAAATTAATTGAATTTGTTGGTTTACAGTGATAAATGCGTTTAACCATCAACGTTAGTAAACCACTTGAAAAAAGAATAAATCGTGATTCATTTAAAGCAACTAAAACCGCGTTTATGAAAATCGAACATTTGGCAATTTGGGTTGGCGACCTGGAACTGATGAGAGAATTTTATCAAACCTATTTTGATTTTGCCAGCGGCGAAAAATATACCAATGAAAAGAAAGGTTATTCTTCTTACTTCCTCGCATTTGGTGATGGCAAAACACGTCTTGAGTTGATGAACCGCAAAGAAATTACCGGCGAGCCCGGGAAGCGCAGGTTAATGCATGGTCTTGCACACTTTGCCATTTCTGTGGGGAGTGAAGATGCCGTGAATAAACTAACGGAAAGATTGCGCCGCGAAAATTATCCCAATAGAAAGTGAACCAAGAACTACCGGCGACGGATATTATGAAAGTGTGGTGTTAGACCCTGAGGGAAATTGTGTGGAGATCACAGTTTGAATAAGGAATAGAAATTTTAAGTCGCGGCGCCATACGATTCGACAAGGGCGAAATTTTTTCAAGCCATTCAGCTTGGAATGATTCAAATAAAAAAAGCTGTATATACACCTCTATCTTTAAACCGCAAAAAAGGTGTCAATATTTTCACAACCGGGTTGCAAACCTGGCGAACAGTTTTTTGTTAGTATTTCAAATCTAAGGACAACAGGCAAATGCAACGTTATGCGCCGGGCAATGGTTCAATAAAAAAATTTTATGTAGAAAAAGAAAAGATCTATGGATCTTCTTATTTTGTGACACCGTTATTTTCCACCAGTAGAATATCAACTTCATGACGGGTCGCTTTCCTTCTTTGTTACAAACCGAATACAGCAGACGAACAAAAAACAGGAATACTTCTTTTAACTCATTCCTCCCTTCAATTGCAACAGAAAAGTTGCACATTCAAAAGTTTACAGTCCCGACGCTTCTGGATGAAAGGAAGATTCGCGTAAGCAAATACCCCTGTTTTAATAGCCCCTTCCTTTTTCATCTTCTGCCCCTGTGGTTCTGTCTCTTTTCCCTTTTACTTTATCATTACCAAAGTTGTGGGTGTAAGAAAGTTTGAAGCCCCGGTATCCATAGATATAGTTATTCCTTACCATAAGATTCTGTTCCGGTATTATTGCATAATTTTTTCCCCCAAGAGAGTTGAAAATATTATTTATATTAAATGTCAGTAAAGATTTGGTTTTAATCAATTTCTTCTGAAAGCCTATGTCTACTGACCAGTAGGAGTTGTAGGTATACAATCCCCACAGCGATTTTGAACTATAAAAGCCTGATAAGCCGATAGAAAAAATTTTAGGTAGCAAAAAGGTCTGTGTTGAATTAATATAAAAATTACTTTTTTCCTGTTGGACGGTCACTTTATAAAGAGTTTTTGTTTTAATCCAGTTGCCGACCAAATTGTTTTGGAAATTCCACCATTTGGTAACAGTAAACGGCACTGAAAAATTGAGTGATAAGGATTGATAGCTTTTTAAATTCTCGCTGGCAATGATTAATTTATTATTCTCTTCGTTGATTTTTGGAAGTTGAGTGATAGCAGGAGAAATAGAACTATAGGAAAGCGAAAAAATTCTGTTTTTAAAAGTATAGGAAACCTTTACTGCGTCTACAATTGCGGGTTGCAAACCCGGATTACCTGTTTGGAATGTTTTTGGATCGAGAAAAATTACCCATGGGGCCAATTCAGAAAAACCCGGCCGCCATATTCTTCTACTATAAGAGAAATTCACGGAGTTACTGTCATTGATGTTGTGTAAAAAGAAAAAACTGGGAAACACTCTTCCATAGTGGCGTTTAATCATATCACCATCTGTTTGTGAACCAAGTCTTGAATGCGTAAATTCATAACGCATTCCGGCTTTTATTGATGTTTTTGCCGAAGGCTTAAAATTAAATGAAGAATAGGCAGCGCTGATATTTTCATTCAACATATGATCGCCTGAAAGTGCTGTGTCTTTTAACCAATTATCCTGCGACAGAGAACTAACGCCCACTACATCTCTGAAACGTGACCAGGCATCTTTTACACCCGCCTCCATATCAAGCTTCTTAGACAATTTTTTTGTGTAGTCTATCGCGCCGACCCATATTGTAAGAGGAGTTGTTTTGTCACTTTGGACATTTTCACCTGATAAATAATTATCAGCATTATCGTAGTATAAATTAATATAGGTATTCGGGTTGTCGTCTTTATAATGGAGATAGTCTGCATTTATGGTCAACTTTTCACCATCACTAAAAGTGTGCTGGAAGTTTAGATTAGCACCATAATACAAGGTAGTATGGAATTCATGATTCACAATACTAACGAAGGTGTCTAGACGATTATCCGAACTTACAAATGCATTATTTAACGACTTCATTTTCCAGTGCCTGTAGCTGCCGGAAAGTAAAATGCCTATAGTTGTTTTCTTACTTGCCTCATAATCTACGCCGGCTTGTGCATCATGCAGGGAGGTAAGCGCATGTCTCTTATCCTCAGAGAAATTCTCCAGAAGCTTTCCGTTATTTGTAACGGCATGATAAGTATCCCAGACCTGTTGCAAACGGTCACGGGAAAAGGAATAATTTCCAAATACGTTCACTTTCCCTTTCCTGTGGTTAATGTTCAGGCTGCCAGAATTCTCTTCTCCTTTACTGTATCCGGCTGTTACACTGTAAGAACCATTGGTGCCGAATTGATTGTTTGATTTAAGCACAATATTTATAATGCCGGCATCGCCCTCTGCATCAAAATTAGCAGGCGGCGTGGTAATTATCTCAATACGTTCCATATTACCTGCAGGCATACCAGCGAGCATTTGCACAACAGCAGCTATATCCATATAATTTCTTTTTCCATTGATCATAACTATTACACCACTTTTCCCATTTATGGATAGAGTGTTAGTCATAGGATTAACTCTTACGCCCGGCGAACGTTCCAGGATATCCAGCGCATTGCTGGCCGCTAATGTTACATTTGCCGCAATATTAATCACGAGACGGTCTATCTTCTGTTCGTACAGATTCTTTTTCGCAGCTACCGTCACCTGTTTCAGTTCCAGGGCCAGTTCCGTAAGCTTAATGGTGCCTTTGTTAAGATTCTGTTGTTTGTCTGAAATTGTAAAAGCATCACTTGATTCCCTTTTATAGCCTGTATAACTATAAGAAATAAAATAGTTACCGGGTGAAATATTTTCAAAACTGTATACACCTGTTGAATTGGTAAGCTGTCCCTTAGCCAGGGAAGAATCTTTAATGTTTAACAACAGCACATTGGCGTTAGCGAGCGGTTTGTCGTCAACAGTAAACACTTTACCATAAATTTTTGTTTGTGCACCTGCAGAAGATATAATGCCCGTTAAAAATAAAATTAAACAAACCGCTTTGATAATTCTTTTTGAGGGCTGTTGTAAGTAAATAATAAGATACAACTGAATAAGACGTGGTATTATTTTTTTCATAACAACCAGCTTTTAATGTTGATAAATATTTTAGTTCCCTGGGAAGGATAGCCAAATTTATATGGCTGTATTATGGTTATTCAACTACAATGAGTAAAATACGTGGGGGAATATTAAACGGTAGAAATGAATGAGTGAAGAGTAGCGAGGTAAAATATAACATCACCATCTATTCCCTGTTTGGCAGAAGCCTCCTGAGCAGTAACTCTTTTTTATTTCTTGAAACGTTTATGACAGAGCCATCACTCATGATGAGATAGCCCCCTTCTCCTTTTACATATTTCTCCACTTCGTTCAGGTTAGCAAGATAGGAACGATGAACCCGGGCAAAAGAATAATCTTCTAAGGATTCTTCTATTTCTTTTAGGGTAGCCGAAATCGTTAGTTTATTTTTATTTTTTAAATAAAGGATAGTGTAGTTGCTGTCTGATTCACAACTGATGATCTGGTCAACGGGTATCATTTGTAAACCTTCCATCGTAGGCAGAGCAATCTTGCTGATGGATTTGGCTGGCTGGTGCAATTTCTGCATCAATATTTCCACCTGTTGCGAAATGGTCCGCTGTGACCGTTGTATTACCTTTTGAACAGCCTTTTGCAACTCTTCCCTGTCAATGGGTTTTAATAAATAATCTATGGCGCTGAACCGGATAGCCTTTAATGCATACTGATCGTAACTGGTAGTGAAAATAATATCGAAGTTAACAGAATGCAATTCTTCAAGCATTTCAAAGCCATTCATCCTTGGCATTTCCACGTCAAGAAAAACCAAATCGGGGGACTCTTTCAGAATGGACGCCAGCGCATCTGCACCGTTATAGTAAATCCCGCCAACTGCAACTTCGGGGCAATAATCTTCCAGCAAAGAAACGATCGTTTCACAACAATAAGGTTCATCATCAACGATTATCGCTTTTATCATATAAGTCGCAAAGCTTTTTTCGTATAAATTACGCTAATTCTTCCATGAATTTATTGTAGGCAATTTTAATTACCACTTTTGTGCCTGCAATATTTTTATTTTCATCGAATATATCTTCAATCGAATAAAAAGTTTGTACATTTTTATTTTGATTGAGTAAAGCTAATCTTTGCGATGTAATCTGAAGTCCGAGGGATTTTTCTTTCTCAGCAGATTTACTTTTTAATTCCGCAGCTTTCTCCCGACCAATGCCATTATCGGTAATAATACAGTTCAAAACATTATCCTGCATACTTAACTCAATGTTTAAATGCCCATGATCTTCTTTGTGCATCAGCCCATGCCATACTGCGTTTTCACAAAATGGCTGCAACAATAATGGGGGAATAAGAACGGCACCTTCGTCTATGTCGTTGGTAAAAATGATACTGTAATCAAAAGCATTTTTGAAACGCAAGCGTTCCATATCAAGGTATAAACGAAGTGTTTGCAATTCATCTTCAAGTGTTATCATTGATTTTTGAGAATTGATAAGAACCATGCGTATCAGGCGTGAAAAACGGGTAAGGTAATCGGATGCAGCTTTACTTTCATTCTTTAAGATGATCCGATTGATGGAACTAAGACAATTAAAAATAAAATGCGGATTCATTTGTGCACGCAAAGCCTGCATCTCTAATTCAGCTGCCTGTTTCTGAAATGCCGCCTGTCGCTTTTCATTCTCCAGATGCTGCAGTTTTATTTCATTTTCTAGTCGTTCATGTTTTAATTTTTCATTTTTACGTTTTAGAAACAGAGTTCGTAGAACGAAAAAAGCAATTGCTATAAAGCCAAGCAGGCCTGCAAGTAGGCTCTTTCTTATTAATGCTTCCTGTGCCAATTGCTGGGTTTTTAGCTGGTTGTCCTTACTTAAAAGTAATAGTTGTGATTTTTGCTTTGCATCTTCTGCAGCTTTTTTATAATTGTTAAGGCGGAATAAGAATTGCCTGTTCTGAACCGAGTCTTTTAAACGTGAATACTTTAATAAATACTGATAAGCACTGTCATTATTCCCAAGCTTGCGATGAATGTTCGATAAGAGTTCATATCCCTCTACAATTTGAGGTCTCATTCCCAAATGCGTGGCAATTGCTAAGCCCTCTCTTGCATAAGGCAGGGCAATTTTGTATTCATTCTTTCCCGCATATGCGCTGCCGGTGCCTAACAGAATTGGAATCAGAACCCTGCCATTCACATTTACCTTATTAAATGCTGGTAGAACCTGGATGAATATTCGCAAAGCGCTGTCATATTCCTTTGTGAGTAAAAATGTAGTACCCAAACCAACTGTTACCCATTTATTCTCCGGCTCTATTATTCTTTGTTTATTTAAATAGTAAAAAGAGGAGTCAAATTGGCCCAATAAACGAAATACTTCTGCTTTCTCACCTTCCATATTCCAGCCTGTATTATTTGCCAAACCAAAATGAAAACTTTGATTGAGATAGCTCAAAGCTGTTTCATAATCTCCAGCTGTTTTATACAGGTCTGCCATGTCTGCCAAAGATTGTTGGTAGAGATAATTAGAGTAGTTTTTTTCCTCATTTGTTTGAACTACAGGCAGAGACTTTTTATTTAGTTCAAGGGCAGGTTGTAAGTATTCTATTGCTTTTTCATAATAACCTCTCTCCATATATCTTTCAGCCTGGTAGAGACAATCTTCTCCTTCCTTATGATCATTACCCGCTCTATGAAAATGGTCAATAGCTTTTTTAAAATATTCCGCCTGCACATCAGGATTTCCACTTTTATTTTTGATGTTTACCATATCACTCCAACTCTCATATGCATAACCCAATATTTCATCGTCTTGTAGCTTTTCTGCCAATGGAATCGCTTGTGATAAATACTTCTCCATTCCTTTTAAAGTTGCTGCATCATCCTTCTTTTGAATCCGCAAACCAATTCCTTTCAACCATTCAGCAGTTGCCAGGTTCGTTAGGGCCGTTGCGATGCCTCTCTTATAATCTATTCTATTTGCTTCGTTAAATGCAATAGAAGCATAATGATAAACTGAATCTGCCTTTTTGCTCCAACTCGTCCATGCGGGGCCACCGACAATTGAAAGTTTTCGAGCTAACAGGTTAAGACAATCTATTTTGGCAGAATCCTTCAGATACAACAATTGCTTTTCTAAACTGTCAATCTTCAAACTATCTGTAGCCTGGGAAACGGCAGGCACATACCTGGCAATTAATAAAAGCAGAATCAAAATATATTTTTTCATAAACGTGCTTAAAGTGCCAGTTTAAAATTGATAAACTGTACGTAAAAATTACGAAAAAGAAATGGCATTTAAGTATTATAAAACTACACGCAGCATGATCTTTATTGTAACCAGAATGAGTGAAATACGGAATAGAGTAATGAACAGTACGAATGGAGAAATAAAATGAGATAGTTAAAAGTTAGGAAGTCTATAAATTCTTCTCTCTTTTAGGTTAAATGAACTCCGAAGGTTCATGGTAAATGACTCCAACCTTTTTCTGATAAAAAAACGTGATTATTTGTTTGTTTACTGTATTCAGATCAACCAACTCGCCAACTCCATTTTGATGTCTGCCGTTACAAAAGGGGCATCCTTTACCGGCACATGTTTAAAACCGAATTTTTCATACAGCCGGATAGCGCTTTGCAGTTGGCTGTTGGAAAATAAGATGATTCTTGAAGCGTTCACTTCTCTTGCTTTGGCAATACATTTTGCCAGTAGCATGTCGCCATATTTCCTGCCGCGATATTGCGGGGCAACAAACATTTTTATCAGCTCAAATTCGTGATCGCTCAATTTAAGAAGACCCGCAGTACCGATTACCTCATCATCTTCTTTTAAAATAAAAATGAAACCTCCTTTGTCAATTACATTCTCCCGCGGATGATTTAATACCTCCAGGTCGTGCGATTCAAGCAGGTTAAACTTCTCCAGCCATTCAAGATTTAATCGTTGAAAGTCTTGCAAATACTGGTCTTCGTAGTCAATGATAACAGCCATAAGAAATTATTG
>CAWEQV010000036.1:0-27873 GCA_963811285.1 uncultured Chitinophagaceae bacterium
TGAACGTCGTAACTGTTGCTACCTAATTTCTCGCGATTGTATGGTTTGATGATGATTGTTTTCTTGTCAATTTCTTCCAAAATTCTCTTGTCGGATAAAATCATTTAATTGCGGTTATTTTTATGGTTGCAAAATAATTCATCAAATTGCAAATAGACGTATAATTTTTTGTTCATGCCCTTGTTTTATCAACATAATATCAACGCCGAAACTAAACTTGCGGTTTGGCACATCACTGAAGACGAAGATTTTTTTTTGGAAAAAGCTCCGCTGCAAATTTTTGTTGCGCATCCTCATAAAAGATTGCAACACCTTGCGGCAAGATATCTTTTGGAAATTTTGCAACCTGGTTTTCCTTATCATTTAATTGAAATTGAAGATTCTAAAAAACCGGTCTTGGCAAATGAAGAATTTCATTTTTCAGTGTCACATTGCGGCGATTATGCGGCAGCAATTGTAAGTGAAAATAAATTAGTGGGCATCGATGTGGAAATAATAACCTCAAGAGTTGAACGGATAAAAGATAAATTTTTGAATCAACACGAAATGGATCTGTTGCCTGACTGCAACACAAAATATCTCACACTTTGCTGGAGCGCAAAGGAAGCGATCTATAAATGGTATGGCAAAGGGAAAGTTGATTTTAAAAACCACATGATTCTTGATCATTTATCTTTAGAAGCAGAAAGCGGTTTTATAAAAGCTCATTTTATAAAAGAGGAAAGAAAAGATTTGCAGGTGGACTTCAGGTTCTTCGAAAACCTTTGCCTGGCTTGGGTTTAACCTAAAATAAAAATATATTCTAAAAGTTCGTTTACTAAGGAACGGTAACACACAAGCTGCTGTCTTTGTCATATCTCGGCAGATACCACGAGCCATCATGATCGCCCGTTACATCTCCTTTAAAATGCACTATTTCATTTCCTTCCGGAAAAGCGACAATAGTGGTGATGTAGAAAGTGGGATAGACAAAACTATCTAAAGTTGGCGTTGCCAAAATAGTTCCGCATCTCATTTTCGGCCCGGTGGGATCGGCGTTTTTATCCTCAGAAGCAGTTCGTTTTTTGCAAGCAAATCCTGTTAGGATAAAAAGCGCAAGCAATGTTTTTTTCATTTATGTCATTTTGGATATGTCTCTTTATAAAATTCAATAGATTCTTCAATAATCTTAAAAGCGATTTCCTGGTTTTGAAAATCGTTGATCTCCACTTTTTTATGTTCAAGTACTTTGTATTGTTCGAAATAATTTTTCAACACTTTGAAAATATGCGGCGGCACTTCGTCGAGACTTTTTATATAATTCACGGTCGGATCGTTCACTGCAATCGCGATAATTTTATCGTCGATCATATCCGAATCGATCATTTGCATATTTCCAATCACGAGCGCTTCTACCAAACACAACGGTTGTATCGGCTCAGAACACATCACTAAAACATCAAGAGGATCGCCGTCTTTGCCAAGCGTTTGAGGAATAAATCCGTAGTTCACCGGGTAGTGAAATGAAGAATAAATAATGCGGTCGAGTTTCAGTAAACCGGTTTTTTTGTCTATTTCATATTTTGATTTAGAGCCTTGCGGAATTTCAATAAGCGCATTTACTATTCTCGGTGCTTCATCGCCGTAAGAGGCGCCGTGCCATGGATGTAAAACGTACATAAATATTTTTTTTAGATTTTAGCTTTAAAATTTTCGTTTATTCTTTTCCGGATTTATACCGGATCACTTCTGCTTTTTCGATTGTAATAAGTCCGCCGGATTTTGATTCCTCAAAAAGTCGATCCACTATTTTTACAAACGAATTTATTTTTTCCAACGTATCCACAATTTCAACAATTATAGGCAGATCCGAAGAAATATCAAATAATTTGGCTGTATGAATTTTGCTATTCGCTCCAAATCCCATAATTCCTCTTGTAACAGTTGCACCTGAAAGCGAATGTTTTTTTGCTTCAAAAACAATGGTTTCATAAAGCGGCTTCTGCTGATATTTATCCGATTCTCCTAAAAAAATACGAAGAAGTTTCGCGTTAGGATCATTGATCATTTTATAAATATTTAATTAAAGATATTCCGCCAAAAGTGGCTGCCAGACCAAGTATGATGCTATAAGCCACATAAGAAAAAGCAGAAACATATTCGGTATCGCGAAGCATACTTACCGTTTCGTTTGAAAAAGAAGAAAAGGTGGTAAAGCCGCCCATTATTCCTGTCGCGAGGAAAAGCCTCCAAACGGGAGTAACATTTCCCCTGTCGCTCAAACCGTAAATAACACCGATCAAAAAACAACCTAAAATATTTACACATAATGTACCATAAGGAAAGGTTGAAAGAAATTTATTTTGAATAAACAAGGTGATAAGATACCTGGAGATTCCCCCGATAAAACTTCCAAAACCGACTGCCAATATGAGTTTCATTCTAAAATTTTACGTTTACTAATTCGGTTTAATTATCATTAAAAGTGTATTTAAAATCCACCAGCCAGTCATTTCCTTTCTTTACAAGTTTGATTTTTGACGGTTTATTTTTATAACTGTTGGTGTAATAAATTATATCTACCGAATCAGATTTTGCAATCGAAGAATCGATAATAATGTTGGCGTCGCTATAGCCACGCCTCGTTTCCTGGTCTAATTTTTTGTTGAAATCTTCCAGTCCGTGAAAGTATTCCAGGTTAGTACTGTCTTTCAATAAATATTTTTCGGCAACTTTATAATCTCCTTTGAGCGAAGCTTCAATAAATCCTCTTCCGGAAGTGAGCGGGTCACTTTTATCAACCGGAACCTCATTGCTGCAGGCAGTTAAAAAAAAGATAGTTACAGAGAGTATGATGAAAGTTCTTTTCATTTTTTATTTTATTCGATGAAGGTAAATAATCTTTGAGTTCAAAATAAAAAACACCTCTTTTGAAGGTGTTTCTTAATTAAAAATATATTTTCCGAGTTGGAATTATTGATTGCTGTCCTGCATTGACGGGCTTTGTTGCATGTCCTGCATCCGGCTCATCGCACTATCCATTCCTTGTCTCATCTGCGTTGTATCCATTCCCGGCATTCCATGTTCCTTCATTTTTTTGTTGGCCATTTGCATGAGTGTCGACATATCAAAAGCAACTTTCCAATCTCCTTTTTCTTTCTTCAACAAAAAATCTGTTGATTCATTTGTTTTGGAATCAATCACCGGAACGGTAGCTTTATCGCCATCAATAACTGCAGAACCCATTTTCATATTATTGATCATTTCCATCATTTTATCTGCATGGCCTCCCTGGTTAATGTTTTGCATACTTTGCATTCCCATTTCCATCATGCTGATCATTCCGTCGCTATCTTGTGTTGCCAATGTTTTTGCTTTTGCAAAATCCTTTTGTGAAAGTGCTGTAAGGAAATTGTGAAGCACTGTTTGTGGATCTCCTCTTCCTGCAGATTTGCAACCTGTAAGAATTATGGCAAACGCCATTACAGCTAATACGATAATTTTCTTCATACTATTTCTTTTAATTTTTATTCGGCAAAAGTAAATTTTATTTTAAAAGCATCATTGCCGGAAAATAAAAAGGCGGCAAAAAATGCCGCCTCAACATTATACTCGACTTTTATTTTAAGTCCTGCAACTCTTTTAATTTTTCTTTGTCGTACGCTTTAATAATGGCTTTCACCAATTTGTGCCTTACCACATCTTCTTCATCAAGCACTACGTGCCCGATACCATCGATGTTTGACAAAATGCGTACTGATTTTTCCAACCCGCTTTTTACTTTCGGCGGAAGGTCGATCTGCGTTACATCTCCTGTAATGATCGCTTTTGCGCTGGCGCCGATCCTTGTTAAAAACATTTTTAATTGAAGATCTGTAGCGTTTTGTGCTTCATCCAAAATGATAAACGCATTGTCAAGCGTACGGCCACGCATATACGCTAATGGCGCAATTTCAATGGCACGCGTTGTCATATAATATCCTAGCTTGTCTGCAGGAATCATATCATCGAGCGCATCATATAATGGCCGCAGATATGGATCAATCTTTTCTTTTAAATCGCCTGGAAGAAAACCCAGATTTTCTCCTGCTTCAACAGCGGGACGAGTAAGAATAATTTTCTTAACCTGTTTGTTCTTTAATGCTCTCACTGCAAGTGCTACGGCTGTGTAAGTTTTACCGGTACCTGCAGGGCCGATGGCAAACACAATATCATTCTTGTCAATTACCTGCACCATTTTCTTTTGGTTAGATGTGCGGGCTCTCACACTTTTTCCGTGCGGACCAAAAACCAAAACATCTGTTTGATTTTTTTCCATAAAATAATCGATGACTTTTTCATCATCGCCTCCCAGAATTTGTTCAAGATAGTTTTCACTCATGTTGCCGTTTCTTTCAAGATATTGAACGGCCAGGTTTATTTTATCTCTTGCATTTTCAATCTGTTCGGGAGCGCCGCTGAGTTTGATTTGAGTGCCGCGGCTAAGGATTTTAAGACGAGGGAATTTCTTTTTAAGAATATCCAGTTTACCGTTATTTACTCCAAAAAATTCGATTGGGCTAACGGTTTCTAAGTTTATGATCGTTTCAGTCAATAGCGTCGTTTTAATAGGTTACAAATAAAGATTCGTTCATTATCAAATATAAAAAACTGAAATCTTACATTACTAATTTACTTATTCACATTAGAATAAAAATGTTAAAAACTTTTATAACAACCTGTAAAAAAGAACATCAGATAATAATTTTTTAATACTTTCGGAAATTAAATCGTAAAATATGAAAAAAAGTTTCCTTGTTGTTTTCGCTTGTTTAGTTTGTGTTTTTTCCTTCCAGGCTTTTACTACTCACACCCAGCCTGAGTGGAAAAATTTAAAGATCCTGCCGCAGGATATTTCTAAAGATGGGCTTGATAGTGTGATGCATCACTTCACTCATTCGCTTGGGGTTAAATGTAATTATTGTCACGCGGGAAATCCTGCAGAACATAAAATGGATTTTCCAAGTGATGAAAAACCTGAAAAATTAATTGCCCGCAAAATGATGTTGATGTCTATTGATATCAACAAAAATCATTTCCAGCAAATTGCGGATATGATGAAGGATGATGATGATAAGACTCCCGTTTCAACAGATACCAGCAATGTTTCTTACATGCTTAAATATGTTACTTGTTACACATGTCATCACGGTGATGCGCATCCCAAAAATAAACCACCAATGGTTGAGGAAAACAGGCCGCCAATGCCGCCCGTTAAACAAGAAAATCAATAAGAGTATTTTATAGTTTACGCTTTTACAGTAAACAAATAAATTCCAAAGATTTTTATTCTACGCGCAGCTTCTTTTATTCCACTTCGAATAAAAGAAGCTGCGTTTTTTGTAGGGGATTAAAATTGTTGTCTGCAATAAACAACAACGATCTTTTTCCATCCGCGAGCGTTGGGCCAAACGTAACGCCTTCGATGTTGTCAATAAAAATTCCGAGGTCATCCATATTCA
This sequence comes from uncultured Chitinophagaceae bacterium, assembly GCA_963811285.1. Taxonomy (GTDB): domain Bacteria; phylum Bacteroidota; class Bacteroidia; order Chitinophagales; family Chitinophagaceae; genus Ginsengibacter. Next base: position 5,481 of record CAWEQV010000036.1, read on the forward strand.
ACAACAATTTCTTTTTAACCAGTTTAATGCCTGTCTTGTTTTTTAATGATGCTACATTTTGAATATTTTCTGCAGAAGAAAGGTCGGCCAGGTAAACCTTTATTGTACATGAAAGATGGCCCGTGGAATAAGATCTTTCTATCACCAACAACTGGTTGTTCCCAACAGATAAAATATCCGGAATGCCATTTATTTTAAAACCACCGGGCATTATTGGAGCATGTGCGACAGGATCAATTTTATAGGCGTATTGAGCGACCGGTTTTTTTGTAGCGACATCAAATTTTATCATTCTGGTAATGCCACTTGAATCGCCGGTTCCCGCTGCAGGCCCGTCCTGGAGCAAAGGTTCTTCAACATCTACCAATAACGATTTATAATTTTCCATAAAAGTAAGGCCTTCAAAAACACCATTTTGCCTTGGTCCAAATTCTTTCGCAGTCATCCTTTCCTGTGAAGGCAATTCAAAAGTATCGATGAAATTTCCTTCGGGAGTTATCTCCGTAACGGAAGGATTTTCGAGAACGGTATCATTCGGTTTCACGATTCTTTCGCCCTCACTACTCCAGGCGAACGTGTTTGTTTTCGGATCAAATCTTAAAGCTTCCGGATCAGGCGTGTGAAAAGGATCTTGTTTTGAATTTGGATAAAATTTTCCGTGTGCGTTTTTAAATGAAACGGTTTTTAAAAAAATTACACTATCAATTTTATCATTGTTGATTAAAATATTTGCGACATAAAAACGTGCGGGATTAATATCAGAACGATCATCAGAAATAAAATAATATTCATTTTTCGCAGGATTGTAATCAATGCCTGAAAGTCCGCCAACAGTGGTCTTTTGGAATTGATAATTATACGGAACTATGTATTGACCTAAAAATTTCAGTTGCGAAATCGGTTGTGTTTTTTGATTCTGCCGGCTGGAGGTGCAGGAGAAAAATAGAAATGAAATAAGAATGAAAGGGCTTACAATTTTTGACATAAAAATTTTCGACGAATGCGAATGGTTATTAAAAGCGAAAGGTAGAAAAATATCAGCTTTTTTGATTGCTAAAATATTAACTTAGATATTCTTACCGTCTGTTGAAATCGTTTAATCTATTTGTGATTCTTAATTTTTATTTATGAGAAAATCCTTTGTGCTATCAATGTTTTTGTTTGTTTCTACCTGTTGTTTTTCACAATTAAAAGTGACCAAGCTTATGTGTGAAAACCGGGCTAATCCAATAGGGGTAGATGATACAGCTCCTCAATTCACCTGGATCATTTCTTCCGATAAAAGAGATGTTATGCAAACTGCTTATGAAATAAGAGTAAGTGAAAGTGAACCAGCATTCACAAAATCGAAAGATTTAAAATGGAATAGCGGCAAGATTTCTTCTGATCAATCTGTTCACGTGGAGTATAAAGGTCGTCCGCTTCAATCTGATAAAAAATATTTTTGGCAAGTGAGAGTTTGGGATAATAATGGCGACGTTTCAAACTGGAGTTCTCCGGCATTTTTTCAAACAGGATTTTTTAGCGTCAATGATTGGAAAGCAAAATGGATAGAACCGGGTTTTATAGATACCGTGGGTCAACCAAGCCCAATGTTTAGAAAAGAATTTACTGCCAGGAAAAAAATAAAATCGGCAACCGCTTTCATCACTGCACACGGCCTGTACGAAGCGCAAATAAACGGACAACGGGTAGGCGATGCTTATTTTACACCCGGATGGACAAGCTATAACAAAAGGCTTCAATACCAGGTTTATGATGTAACAAACCTGTTGAAAGAAGGTAAGAATGCCATCGGTGTAACCTTGGGCAGTGGCTGGTATCGTGGACATCTTGCCTGGGGCAGCAATAAAAATATTTACGGAAAAGATATTTCCCTGTTGCTTCAATTAAACATAAAATATAGCGACGGTCTACTGCAACAATTGTATCTGATGGAAGTTGGAAATCAACAACAGGAAGTATTATCAGCTCCAGTATTTATGATGGAGAAATGATTGATGACAGGCAAGCTAAAACAGGCTGGACATTGCCGGGTTATGATGATTCAAATTGGAGCGATGTGAAAGTTGCCAACTTTTTAAAAGATAATTTAATTGCTACTATCAATGAACCTGCAAAAAAGCATGAAACTTTTAAAGCGGTAAAAATTATCACAACACCGAAGGGAGAAAAAGTAATTGATTTCGGACAAAACCTGGTTGGTTGGGAAATGGTCAAATTAAAAGGTGATGCGGGAGATACCGTTACTATTGAACATGCGGAAGTTTTGGATAAAGAAGGAAATTTTTATACCACCAATTTGCGCGCAGCAAAAGCTACGTCAACTTACATATTAAATGGAAAGGGAGAAGAAAATTTCGAACCGCATTTTACGTACTATGGTTTCCGTTATATAAAAGTGGAAGGGATTAAAGGAGAATTAAATCCTGATGATTTTACCGCGGTGGCTATTTATGCTGATATGAAACCGACTGGTACTTTTTCCACTTCCAATCCGTTGATCAATCAACTTCAACATAATATCGTTTGGGGACAAAAAGGAAATTTTTTGGATGTTCCTACGGATTGTCCGCAGAGAGATGAACGCCTTGGCTGGACAGGTGATGCACAGGTTTTTTCACGCACGGCTTCCTTTAATATGAACGTAAATAATTTCTTCGATAAATGGATGAAAGACGTTGCTGCAGATCAATTTCCGGATGGAAGAATTCCTCATGTCGTTCCCAATGTTCTTGGTCCTGATGCGGGAGGTTCCGCCGGTTGGTCGGATGTGGCAACGATTGTTCCATGGAATATGTACCTCGCTTATGGCGACAAAAAGATTTTAGAGAATCAGTATTCGAGTATGAAGAAGTGGGTAGATTATATTCATAATCAAAGTCGTGATAATTTATGGAACACCGGCTTTGATTTTGGCGACTGGCTTTTCTATAGGCCGGATGATGACAACAGCGGAAGAGCGGCAGTTACAGACAAATATCTTATCGCTCAATGTTTTTATGCTCATTCATCGCAGTTGTTGATCAATGCAGCAAAAGTATTAGGGAAAACAGATGATGTAAATTTTTACACAGATCTTTTGAAAAAAATAAAAGAAGCTTTTCTGAAAGAATATGTTACGCCAAACGGAAGGCTTGTCTCAGGAACGCAAACAGCCTATGTGCTTGCACTAAATTTCGACATGCTGCCACGAAATTTGAGAGAACAAGCCGCTAATCGTCTGGTTGAAAATATCAAGAGTTATGATAATCATTTAACCACCGGTTTTCTTGGCACTCCTTATCTGTGTCATGTCCTTACACGTTTTGGTTTTGATAGTGTGGCTTACAAATTATTGTTGCAGAAAACGTATCCATCATGGCTATATCCTGTAACAATGGGCGCTACAACGATTTGGGAAAGATGGGACGGTGAAAAACCTGACAGCACTTTTGAAAATCCGGGAATGAATTCTTTCAATCATTATGCGTATGGAGCGATTGGAGATTGGATGTATCGTAAAATGGTTGGGATTGATACTTATGAAGATGGAGTGGGGTATAAGCATATCAAAATCAAACCGCATATTGGTGGTGGTTTTACCAATGCATCCGCCTCTCTTGAAACATATTATGGCAAAGTAAGCAACTCCTGGAAAGTGCAAGATGGTAAAACAATTATGGATGTTGACATACCGGTAAACACTAAGGCGACGATATTTCTTCCTGCCACAGATGCTTCCCGCATAACTGAAAACGGAAAAAAATTATCCGAAGTAAAAGGAATTAAAATGAATGGAACGAAGGATGGTTATGTTGAAATAGAAACCGGTTCCGGAGAATATCATTTTGTAATTCACTAGTAAACGAACAAAAATCACCGTTTTCTAATTTATCAGGTAGATACGGCAGTTTTCTTTTCACCCAAAACTAACTGCTTTTTTGAATTAATAAACAACTGTTTTCTTCGTCATTAGGTTGATCAAACAAGAAAGCGATTCAAAAAAAGAATAGCTCGTTTAAGTCGGGATGACATCTCCCTCTATATTTTTGGTGGACGAAAGTCCTGGTCAATTCAATAAAAATTTCAATTCAGCCAACCCTTTATTCAATTCATTCACGAGGCTGTTTCAGCAGATGTGGAGTGGCGATAATTTTGTTCCCGAATAACAAAAACTTATCGTCATGTTCAAAAAATTTCTAGTGCTTTTACTGGTAACCAGTCCGCTGCTATCAAGCGCGCAACTGGGCAAATTCATTAACAAAGTAAAGGACCGGGTAAACCAGAAAGCCACACAGCGAATAGATAGCAGGGTGGATAAAGCGATTGATAAAACGCTTGATGGAGTGGAAGGAAAAACTACCGCTTCAACCATTTCTACGGCTGAAACAGATAATTCCGGCACCTCAAAAGCAAACAAGCCAAAAGGTTTAAAAAGCTTTTCAAAATATGATTTTGTTCCCGGCGAAAAAGTTCTTTATGCAGAAGATTTTTCACAGGAAGCGCATTGCTGAATTGCCAACAGGATGGAATACGAATGGAAGCGGAGAAGTTGTAACTCTTGAAGATTATCCCGGCAAATGGCTGCGCATGCACAAATCATTTATTTATCTCACAGGAAATACAAAAGAACTTTCAGATAATTATACCGTTGAGTTTGATATCATCCTGCAGTTAAAGAATAATGGCTGGATGTATCCGACTTTTTCTACAGGCATTTTTGCCACTAACGGTGAGGCATACACTGACAATATTTTTTTGAAAGATTACAATAAGTACGCTTCGGTAGAAGCCATTATTTATCCCGCTGAAAACAGTACCAGCAAAGTGAAGATTGAGTCATTTACAGATGCAAAAAATTATTTCACAAGTGAAGCAAAAAATTACGATGACCTGGATAAATATTATGGCCAACCGGTTCATGTTGCCATACAGGTGCAGAAGCAACGGTTCAGAATGTGGATGAACGAAACAAAAATATTTGACGTGCCAAAAGGAGTAGACACGTCTTATAAAATGAACCAGTTATTATTTAAAGTGGGACAAACCAATTACAATGAAGAACAGTATGGAGTTTACATATCAAATATTAAGACCGCAACAGGCTTGCCGGATACAAGACACAAATTAATTGATGAAGGAAAATTTTCAACAACAGGGATTTTATTTGATGTTAATTCTGCAAAAATAAAGGAAGAATCTTATGGTGTTGTAAAAGAAATTGCTACGGCGCTGATAGAAAATCCATCGGTTAAAATAAAAATAACCGGGCATACCAGCAGCGACGGAGACGACAAAGCCAACATGGAATTATCAGCTAAAAGAGCTGCTGCAGTAAAAGACTTGTTGGTGAGTGAATTTCACATTGAACCCTCTGTAATTGAAACTGATGGTAAGGGAGAAACTGAACCTGTAGCTGATAACAACACCAAAGAGGGAAGAGCACAAAACCGCAGGGTTGAATTTACCAAATTGTAAAGAAATAAAAAACCAACGTCTCTCTTTTCGTATACCGGTTACCGTTAATGAAACGAAGTATAAAAATACTATCTGTATAAAACTCTAAAATAAAATTTAAAACAAAAATCATGAAAAAAGGAAAATACATAGACATCTACGTAATCATGGCGTGTATGTCGCGCAGAAAGCCAAAAACCAATTTGAAACAGGTTGATGAAATACTTGAAAAAGCTTGCGAAAATGTGAAGAAACAAGTAATGAAAAAATCAGGCAATGAGTCTCGAATTGGTTGATGAAGAATCTGATCGTTCGTATAATAAATGTGATCACTAATTAATAAAATACAAGATGAAACAATTTATAACAGGATTGCAGTTGTTGCTTACTACTAACGTTTGACAACGTTAAAGCCCAGGATACAAGGCCATTCAGATCGCAACAATTCATGCAGGTTACTTCAGTGGAGTCTGTATTGTCTGGCGGTATTAGGCAGGTCAAAAATGATAGTAACCAATCCTGATGGATCTCAAAAGGAATCTGATATGGAAAATCTGTTCAGTATGGTTGGGATTAATTTTAAAAACATCAAACAGAACGAAGACAAACTTGTCAGCACTTTGAAATATTACACAGATAGCGGATGGAAAATTGAACATGTCACTTCGCTTACCCTTAGTCAAACCGAAAGCGGTAACGGAGGAATATTCATGACCAGGTACCTGTTATCAAAACAAGTTGAAATGAAAAACTGATTGTAATCTAAAGTGCCAGGATTTTGGATTTGGAAATATAACGCCTCCATTTTGTGGGGCTTTTTTTTATGACAATTCATGCAATTATTTTTTCATTTCATACAACATCTCATTTTTAAAATATTGCTTCTGTTATTTCTTTGGCATAATCTAAAAGTCATAAAATGAAAAAAGTAATTGTTGGATTCATGGCAATCATGTTAGTATCATTTTCGAAAGCTCAGAATAAGGGCGCAAATATTCCCATGCCCGACATTCAAAAAATGATGAAGATGAGCCCGTCAGAACTGGAGGCTTATAAGCAACAAATGCTGAAGCAGGCAAGTACAAAAGCGAAACAACTTGCAGCTCAAAACGATTTCAAGATCAACGAAATGGTTTTGCCTGATTTTGAATTAAAACTCCCCGTAAAAGATATTAAGAGGTTGTCGTTAATTCCTTCGCAGCCACCAACAATGGCGCAGTTGACAGAAGCCCTTGCAAAATCTAAACAACAATTAGAATCAGTTACGCCGAAAGCCGTGCTGGATGAGGTAAAAGCCATCACTTCAAATGAAACGCCGGCACAGGAGCAAAGTTCATCTATTGCTGAATTTTATGGTGATAATCCTGTGCAGGCATTATTGATTTCCATGAATTCAGCTTTACAAAATCCTTCCCAAATGACGGGGTGGAATAATCTTGCGGCGCTTTATAATATGTCGGGCCTTGAACATAAAGCGGTACCGGTTTTAATGAACCAATTGCAAATTGAACCTAACAATCCTATGCTGCTAAATAACATGGGACAGGCCTATTTGGGGTTAGGAGATATATCAAAAGCTGAAAATTATTTAACCCAATGCCTTGTTCAGGATCCGCTTAACCCGGAAGCTAACAGGAGCATGGGAATGATAAAGACTGTTCAAAAGCAATATGATGTTGCCAAAAAATATTTTGAAAAAGAACTTGAAGTAGCGCACCGGCGGTCTACGCTCGCATTGCTGAAGCGGCAGGGAATTAAGATTAATTTATACAAAATCAGGTTGAAAAGAACGGGTATCCCTCACCGTGATTTTTTTGAAGAAATCGGCTTTTCAAAATTCAGGCTTCCCGACCTTCCTAAAAATTCAGATGAAGCTGAAACCTGGCGGGATAAGCATGCATCTTATCTGCAGTCTTTGCTAAGTGAATATATGTTCTGGGCAGGCGCAGGCAAGGATACAGAGGAAGAGGAACGGAAACAGGAAGGCAAAAAGTCCCCATACTTATATGCTGATATTGAAGATGAACTCACCAGCGAATTGGGCGACGAATTTATTCCAATTCTTGGCTTGCTGACCGACCAGGAATCCAATCAATTACACAACATGATTACGGATTATTATGCCGCAATGGATGAGTCAAAATGCCCGCCAGTGCCAAATATTCCCGGACATGGGGCGGATTTGATTGCAGCCTACGAGAAAAAATGTTGCGACCTGCATAAACCTATTGTGGATGCGTATGTGGGTAAACGCAATGCCTTCATACAGACGCGATGGAACATCGTGAACGTAAGGTGGAAAAATTATATCAATGGAATGATTGCAAATGTGAAGCTGAACCCAACCAGCGGTAATAAAAGAATGGTGTATTCTACCATAGCGGAATATTTCACTTTTATTCTCAATACTATAAATGTGAGCGCAACTTTTGAACCAAGCCCGGGAGAATGTCACCATTCGAACATGACTTCTGCACAATCTGACAGCATCATTGCCGCTGTTCATAGCATAGATTTCAATTGCCCTGACTGGCTCAACCTTGAGCTGGATGTACAGGTAGGTAAGATAAAAGCAAATTGTACAGCCTATGCAATTGAAGGAGGTGAAATTTACAGGGCCGGGTTTGAACATAATTTTAAAACCGGAACCTCCACACTATCTGCTGGAGTCGGACTTAAGGCAAAGTTTTTTGCAGGCGCAGGAGGCGCGGATGTTAGCCAGATGGTGTATGTATCTTTTGATAATAATAATGAGTTTAGCGACTTCGGATTAAAAGGAAAAGCGTCTGTTGGAATCAGCACTGACCCAACAGTTATTGCAGAAGGTATTAACAAGGCCGGAAGCGTTGTTGCCGGAATTGAAGGCGGCTATACGTTAGGTATAAATTCAGGTTTTAAATCATCGGTCCAGGGAAAAGGCATTCTTTCTGACTTTATAAAAATTGACAAATCGCTTTGAAGTAACTGCAAGTATCAAAATTTTTCAAAATGAAAATAAAAATGTCGGCTGCGTTTGCTATTGCGTTTATAGCATTACGTTATTCAATGCACGAGCTTCATGAATTGGTACATACAAGTGTAGGAAGAATGATTTGCGGATGTTGGGGACAAAGAGATTTTAATACCTGGAGCCTTTGCGATGGTTGCTCAGAAAATAATTCTTTGGCAGTATTGGCCACTTTTGCCGGGCCACTCTTTACTTATTTATCAATCTGGGCGGGCGTTTATTTTCTCAACTCAAAAAGGACCCTCAGTCAAAAATCTTTTGGGTTTGCATTAATTTTTTCTAATAATCCTTTTGCCAGGATATTCACTGCTGCCATCGGGAAAGGTGATGAAGTTTCAGGATTAAAATATTTAATGCATCATGATTCATTAGCATGGGTAACCGGGTTGTTGATCGTTTTAATTTTTACGATTTATCCTTTGTTCAAAGCTTTTAAAACCATTCAAAATAAAAACAGGTTCGCATGGTTTATCATTTTTCTTTTAGCGCCGATGGTGCTTGACGTAGCCATCATTTTTGGTTTGATGAATTCACTTTTGAAAAGCGGTTTTCTAAGTAGTTATTGGATCTTAGGGTCTCCTGTTATTATAACCAGCTTCACTTTTTTAATGCTCGTATTATTGATTGTAATGCGAAAAAAAATTTTCAACCTGGCGGCATAAAAAACGAAATAGAAATACCAGAAGAGCAAGAGCAGTTGGCAATCATTTTAAAAAGCAACATAGTAATCATCTTACAAAAATTAATTAATACAAAAGCTTAAAATATAGAATGAATAAAGTGCATTTAGTTTTCGGCCCACAGGGTGCAGGCAAGTCAACCTATTCTAAAAAACTTGCAGCGCAAGTAAATGGAGTTCACATGTCCATTGATGAGTGGATGTGGGAAATGTATGGAAAGGACTTACCCAAACCAATGAACTTGAATTGGGTTATGGAAAGGGTTGAGAGATGTGAACAAAGGATTTGGGCATTGACAAAGCAAATATCAATTTGTGGCGGTACTGTAATTCTTGACCTTGGTTTTATGAAAGTTAAAAACAGGGAACTATTTATATCATTGGCAGCAGAGAATAATATGATGCTCCAGTTACATTATGTAAATGCTCCTGCTGAAACCAGGAGAAAACGTGTTTTAGACAGAAACAATAAAAAGGGAGAGACATTTATATTTGAAGTAACGCCTGAACTATTTGATTTTATGGAAAAAGAATTTGAAAATGCTACTGAGCCGGAATTGAAAAAAGCCATAATTATTGATACAGGTGAGAATGAAATTATTTAGTTATTTAAATACCGCCAAGGAGGGAAAAAATGAATTACGAAACATCTTTGTTTTATTATTTTCTGATATCAGGACAAACGAAAAAGAGATTGAGTCAATTTCAAAAAATCATTATGGCGATGTACCCCCAAAAATCTAAATACGAATTTGTTGGGATTGCACCCATGTTTACCGTACCAAAAGACAGCGACTGGATCGATTTTGCAACAATACTGTTGAACAAAAACAAATAAAACGTAAACTCACAAGAAGCGAAAATGAACGAAATTGAAAATATTTTAACGAAGCAAATTGAAAAGAATAAGACGCCTTCTGTTCAATATGTGATTTTCAATAATCACAGTATACATGTATAAATTTCAAGGAGGATTTGCAGACATAAAGAACAAAAAGAAAACAACCGAAAACACAACATATAATGCGTATTCTGTCACCAAAACATTTACCGCCTTGGCTGTTTTACAGTTGGCAGAACAGGAAAAAATTGATATTGAACAACCCGTAATTAATTACTTGCCCGAATTTCCTTATTCACCAGAAATTACCATTAGACAATTGTTGAGCCATTCAAGTGGCCTTCCAAATCCGATTCCTTTAAGTTGGATTCATTTGGCAAATGAACACAAATCGTTTGACAGGAACACTTTTTTTAAGCAAATCTTTGCCGAAAACAGCAAGACAAAATCAAAACCAAATGAGCAATATGCCTATTCCAACCTTGGTTATGTGCTTCTTGGACAACTAATTGAAAAAGTTTCCGAAATCAGTTATGAAAAATATATTCACGCAAATATTTTGACCCCTTTGGGAATCGAGAAATCTGAAATGGATTTTACCATAACCAATACGAATCAACACGCAAAAGGTTATCACAAAAAGTACAGTTTCTCAAATGTTATTTTGGGCCTTATGATTGACAAATCGAAATTTATAGATGCAACTGAAGGGAAATGGAACTCATTTAAAAATTTCTATGTCAATGGTGTTTCTTACGGTGGTTTAATCGGGACCTCTGGTGCTTTTGTGAAATACATCCAGGAATTATTAAAGCCGAATTGTAAACTGATAACAGATGAATATAAGAAAATGCTTTTTACTGAAAACTTCACGAATCGGGGAAAACCGACAGGAATGTGTTTGTCCTGGTTTTGCGGACAATTGGACGGAAAAAAATATTATGCTCACGCAGGGGGCGGAGGTGGATATTATTGCGAAATAAGAGTTTATCCCGACAACGGAATTGGAAGTGTAATTATGTTTAATCGAACCGGTATGAGAGATGAAAGATTTTTAGATAAATTGGACAGATACGTTCTGAATGAATGAAATGCAAGTAAAATCGGTTTGCCAAATTGGGCTGCAACTCATCGCCTTATCAAACATTAGCAGCGTTAGCAAATATCCATAACAACTCTAAACAAAAAAAACTTATGCAAATCAATGGGCATTATTTTTTACTTCGATCAAAGAAAGTCTTTATAGCTTTTACGTGGTTAACGCGTGTTCTTCTTGCAATTGCTTTTATTCCCTCCGGAATAAAAAAAGTGTTAGGATTACGTTTTACACAAATGGGTATTGAAACTCAGGTTGGGTTTTTCTTTGAAGCATTATATAGAACTGGATTTTATCTGGAATTTTCTGGGAATAGTACAACTTACATCTGCAGTTTTACTCGTAATTCCAAAAACATCTTTCCTTGGTGCAATAATATATTTACCGATTGTAGTAAACATATTGTTAATCGTATTGGGAATGAATTTTATTGGAACTACAGTCATAGCAACACTTATGCTAATAGGGAATATATATTTATTGTTCTGGGATTATCCAAAAACAAAAATTCTCATCCAAACAATTTTCGCCAGAACATGAATGAGGAACTACGCCGAAGCTATCAGTTACAGCTGAAATTCTTTGAATGCACAGCCATCCAAAATGGAAGCTTACAGTAAACCAACAAATAATCGTTTTTTTTATTTCAGTTACAGGTGAATTTGATTTCAAAGCCGTTATTTGACGGCACCTAATGCAAGCGCCAAAAAACCGAATGCACCAAAAACGGCATGCACTACGATGGCTATCGATGTATTTTTTCTGAGCTGAACAACGAGGGGTAGAAAGAAGAAAATAGGCGCCGAAGCAAGCACCAGGTCAAGTCCCATTGGCAAATGCCAAACTGCCCAAAATATTCCGTGAACCAACCATGTCCATTTCCCAAGTTGTAATTCTTGCCTCGGCTGGATGTACCCTCTCCAATAAAATTCTTCACCAAAAATATTGAAGAAGAAAAATATAGGCCAGGCATATAAAATCCACCTGTTTTCATCGCTTAAAGGCATATTTCTAAAGAAGAATGGTGTAGCATTCATATCTAACTTTGGCATCAATATTTTAGCGATAAGAAAAGAGGAAAGGCTCAACAAAACAAAGGATGCAACTGTATATACCCAATCTTTTTTTGACAATCTTTTTATTCGCATTCTTTCAAAAATTGCCCTTAAATTATTTGAGGCGCTCTCCTTTTTAGAGAAAAAAATTGCCATAAAAAACATAGGCACCAACACCATTCCTCCAACGCAAATAAAGTAGACGATTTCAATAGGCAATGAACTGTTTCTGCCCAGATACGGAATCGCAATTTGACATGCGATGTAATTTAAAAGGGTTGGAAAACCGTATAAGAATAGGTAATCTGTCCATTGTAAAGGTTGTAACTGTTTCATGCTATTTTACTTTTATATAATCAACATTTCCTGTTTTATCTATAAATATGCAACAACCACTATAACCTTCAATCCAATAGTAAACTAATCTAATCAAGATATTTTTTGTACGTCGGCTTGTAACCCAATAAATAAGCAAACGGAGTTAAAATGATGAAAAGCATTTTTTGAAAAGTAAACGCCGGTTTGGCAAGCCGGAAAACATTGGCATATTTATTCGCCATTAAAGCCACCTGCAGGATATTGGGCAATCCGTTCTCATTTGTTTTGCCGTCGTTTGCCAGCCCTGTCCCGGTTTCAAGAAGATATTCTGTGTCCATGGCGGGCTTCACTTTCCAATTCACAACAGTTTTGCCGGTAGAACTGTTCCACATCGCATGCACTTTGTTTTCGGGAATATGCAAAGTGCCACCTTGTTTTATAACTTTCAACTGGCCGTCAATTCGTACAGTGAGTTCGCCTGATAAAACCATAAAATCCTCCACCTGGAAAGGATGGTAATGAGGAACAGGTTCTTTGGATTGCGAATGATAAGTTGATTCCATTTCCAACAGTTGCCCGTTGGTATCTTTCGCGGTTTGAAGAAATTTAATTTCTTGTCTTGTTTTAGAGTTATTGATTGTTTTATTTTTAAAGGCCATTTTACTTTTCTTTTATAGTTACACTTTCACTACCAAATTTTTTTGGAGAAAATTAATTTTAAAATATTTTGATTTCATATTGAAGGTGGTGACTACACTTTGCGGCGTGAGGAAATATAACGGCATACAATACACGCTATTGAATCGTCACTTTTCGAATTACTTTTTTAAGATATTCAGATATGTAAATAGTTTTGCCATCGGGTGTTACCGCTATGCCGCCAACGGTTGACAGTGCAGCCGATTCGTTCTGGCCATCACTATAATTCTGTGAGGTGTGAACCAGCGTTACCACGTCTTTACCCGGCCTTACCATACGCAGCGCAGGAGAATAATTACCACCTCTGCCGAAAGTAGTAAAGAATATGGCTTTGCCATCCGGCGTAGCGCTTACATTCGTTGGTCGGTTTGCCTGTGCTACATTTACAGCGCCATCAAAATCGACACCAAGGCCATTTTCGTATTGGAATAATGAGGAAACTGTTCCTGCCGGTGTAACCATCCGAACCAAATCATTCCTGAAATCAGCAACATAGATATTGCCGCCAGCATCCGATGCAATATCTGTAACGCCTGCGCCAAAAGTTGCGTCTTCGCCATTGCCATCTTTATAAGGCCATGCGGCTCCGTTGCTTGTCGGTGTTGGCTTGCCTGCAAATGGGGCAACAGTACCGGTAACAGGCAAAAGTGAATTTAAAGTTGAGACGATGCATCGTATTCCAGGCGGTATTAAAAAAGTAAATGATGCCGTTGTTGCCAGTTGTTATTCCGTTAGGCAGGTCAAGTTGGTTTGCGGTATTTACCGGCCCGGTTTCGTTGCCACCCCAAACCCTGTCAATGATTTTCGTTATAGTGTAACTGTCACCGTTAGGCTCAATTTTGCAAAGGTCATTTTCTTTTGATACAAAATACAAGGTGCCGCCATTGGTGCCCGGCGCAATGTCAATATCTTTAATTTCGTTGTAAGGGCTTAACACACCGCGAGGTAAATAAGTTTGCACATTGTTTTGCTCATCTATTTGCCTAATGCACGTTCCATCTGCGACATATAACATTTTGTTCCGGTTGTCAAAGACCATTTTTGTAGGGTTTTGAAACCTTGCATTGACGCCATTTCCATCTTCGCCATTGCCTGGATCATTCACCTTGCCGGCAATAGTGGTAACGGTGACATTAAAGTTGTTTTCAGTCGGTGGAGGATCTTGTGTTCCTTGGGAAGCTTCCGTTTTTTTGCTGCATGCAGAAGCCATGATGATTGATGCAATTGTTGTTGCGATAAATTTTAAAATTGCATTCCGGTTCATAAAAAATCTTTTTTGGAAACCCTTTATAATTAAATTTTCAATGCAATTTCTTCTGAATAAAGAGTATTGAAAATGGGAAATGCAACCAATTGCCATTTGCCAGCAATCAATTGTAAATAATTCGTATAAAGTGGTACGTGGGAAAAGGGGAAAAGAATGGAAGAAAATAACCGGGAAAGTTTATCGAGAATATATTTTTAAACAAATAGAATGAATATAAATCAGGATTATTTCTTTGTTTACTTATTGCGCTTTCAAGCGATCACATTTAAAGAAGGCGAAATGGTTATAGATAAGCTAAGTGACAATTTGCTAATACTGAAACAACCCATAAATCAGGCAAAGTCTGGTCAGATCTTTTTTTGACGTCGGTAAACTTAAATATGGAGCGTACTATTATTTGCCCATCCATTTTTTAAAATCGCTAACTCTTTCCCTGCTTACCAGCGCTTCTTTATCTACAGCAGGCTTTAATTGTAAGATGAGCCTGTTGCCGAAATAGTCATCAATTTTTTCAATGCTGTTGATGGAGACATAGAAGGAACGGCTGATTCTAAAATATTTTTCAGGGTCAAGCATTTCTTCCAATTCATCCATTGTATAGTCCACAACGAATTTTTTATTATCACCTGTTTTGAAAAAATTTAATCGTCCGTCACTAAAGAAATAGCGAATCTCAGCAACTTCGATGCTTACTAGTTTTTGGCCGTTCTTTACCAAAAACCGCTTGCGATATTCCTTCGGTTGCAATCGTTGTTGGAGTTCTTTTATAATATTATCCATGTTCATTCCGTTGGAGTTTTCACTTTGCTTAAATGAAATATTTTTAAATTTAGTCAACGATTTTTCAAGGTCTTCTTTTTGCACCGGTTTCAGCAAATAATCAATACTGTTTACTTTAAAAGCTTTGAGGGCATACTCATCGTAGCTTGTTGTAAATACCACGGGGCTTTTTACCTCCGTCAAATTAAAAATCTCGAAACTTTGTCCGTCTGCCAGCTCAATATCCATCAGTATCAGGTCAGGTTGCTCATTTTCATTCAACCACTCTACCGTGCTTTTTATGCTATCCGTAACACCTGCCACTTCTGCGCCGGGCTCAATCGCGTGTAATGTTTTTTGCAGCTTTTTTACCGCCAGTTCTTCGTCTTCAACTATTAAAATTTTCATATTGATCATTTAAATGTTTAGATTATTTTTTGGGTTTCCACAGCATGGGTAGTACCACCATGAAGTTTTTGTGCCTTCCACGACCTGGAAGCCGTCAAGGTTTAGCAGTTTGTATTTCGATTCAATATTTTTAAGCCCGATACGCGTTGATTTTTCTTTTTGCATTTTACGGTTAAGGTTATTATTAACTACCAGTTGCTTTCCCTCCGTCGTGAAAATTTCTATCGACAGCGGATCATTTTTGCTTACCACGTTATGTTTTACTGCATTTTCCACAAGTAACTGCAAACTGAGCGATGGTACCAGGTAAGAGAAATATTTTTTGTCGATATGCATGTTCATGTGGAGCGCGTCACCATACCTTGTGTTCATTAATTGAAAATAGCTTTGAATAAATTTCATTTCGCTTTCAACCGAACTCATTCCATCTTCATTATTGCGCAGCAGGTAGCGATATACTTTACTTAATTCATCAAGAAACTTTTCAGCGAGTGGTTTATTTTCAGTAATTAAAGATGAAAGTGTATTAAAACAATTGAACAGAAAATGAGGATTCACTTTTTCTTTCAGGTTATCAAATTCCTGCTGCAGGTTCATTTGTTCGAGCATCTCTTTTTCATAAGCGGTTTCTTTATACTTATCTATTATGTAAACTACTTCATACAAGGTTTCGAAAATTATATTTACTGAAAGCCCTACCAGCAGCATGTTCCGGGCATTGCCGGGCTGGATGGAATAACCTTCAATATGGAAATAATTAAATACCAACATAATAGCAAGTACCGAAGGGGACATGATTAATATATTAATCGCCACCTTATATTTTACTCTTTGTTTCGTTTGGTCTATACCCGGAAATTTAGTTTGCAAGAAATAATCGTATTGATAATGCAGCCGCCACGATATATATCCCATGGCATATATGATGAGGTATCCATACAACCAAATGTGCCAATCGTAAAACAGCCTTTCTTTGTACATTATGTAACAATGCGCAAAAGTTATGAACGGCATTGACAGCCAAAAACACCACGAATAAAATTTTGTCGGCTTTGCAATTTTCATAATAGCACCTCCGTTTCTTTTATAAATGGCAAATCAATCGTGCGCTCTTTTTCCGTTTCTGTTATTGCAACGGTACCCGCCTTTAACAGCCTGTATTTGTTGACCAGGTTGTCTAATCCTTCGTCGTTACCAAAGTTTTTTAAGATGGTCTTTTCGTGCACCGAATGAGTAATTGTCAGGCAGTTCATGCTGCAGCTTATGTGTATTTTTAACGGGTCATTTTTATTTACAGCATTGGAATAAATAATATTTTCCAGCACCACCTGCATGCTTAGCGGAGGCAAACAAAATTCGCAGACAACTTTCTGCAGTATCAAACATGACACTAACGGCGTTGCCAAAACGCTCTTTGATCAGGTATAAATAAGATTCGGCAAATTTCACTTCTTCTGCAGCTGCTACAACCGTATCATCATCGCTCCGCAAAAGATAGCGATGCACTTTTGTCATTTCATCTAAAAACTTTTCCGCTTTCTCTTCATCCTCCTCAATAAGACCAGACAGCGTATTAAAACAATTAAAAAGAAAATGAGGGTTTATTTGTCCTTTTAAGCCAAGCAATTTGCTTCGCTGATACATGTTTTTCAATTTCTCGGTTTCATTTAAAGACGATTTCCATGCATCAAAATTGGCCATTCCTTCATTGATGAATGTTATGCCGGTACTCATGATGCAGCCATATAATATGGCCCACCAAATCATGGCAGGGTTTACATTACAGGTAATGAAGTGCAAATGGTTGTACAAAGCGGCAAGCCCTTTTATTGCGCCAATATTCATCAAGTAAAAGACAGGAAGCATAAATGCTATCCGCCTGAACAGATCACCTGCCGAAGGAAAAATTTTCCGTATCCGAAATGCCACCATACCGAAAATGAAATAGCCGGCAAAAAGGTAAACAGCGCTAAATAAAAATGAAAGAATGAATGAAGAGAATGACCGCAATACGCAACTTCCAAACAAAATCAAATTCATCCCGGCCAGGTAAGGTATCATGACCCAGATAAACACCAACGGTTCTTGCTTACTGTATCGTTTTATTGCCATTTTAATAAAGTTATTTAATCGCGGCAAGCGTTAGAATTCTTTTACGTTTAACTGTTATTTTTTTTGAATGAACCGGTATTGGTGCGTCTGAATTGATTTTGCGATTTTATTCTTTCAACACTTATTCAGCAAAAAACGCTGATTATTTTATTTTTGAATCGATTTTGTAGTCAAAGCAATAAATGCTGTCCCTTTTGCATCTGACTGTACATCGGCCATGCTGCTAATGGATGCCGCCCTGTTTTTTATTTCCGCTACATCAGCATCTGTTTTCTTATCATTTTTAGGTAGTTGAATGCCTGGTGCGAAAATTTTCAAAAGCAGATCTTTCTTTTTCAACTCAAGCATTACATGAACAGTATTTGCTCTTACATCCCTGCAAAGCATGAGCATCGCTCTTTTATAGATCATTATAAATTCAAGCCTTTGTTTCATGCTCATTTTATAATGCTCCATTTTATTTTCAATCTCAATTTCCACATGGGTGTCATATTCATTGTGAAGTATTTCAGCTATCTCGTTAATCCGTTCCATTGTTTTCGCCATAGAATCGTTGGCTGGATCGATGCTCCACATTACATCGTCCATAGCAATCAGGGTACTCCGGCTCTTTTGTTTTATCTCCCGGATATAATCTTTTGATTGCTCAATGTTTTGATCTGCTTTCATTGCCGCTATTTCGCTTAAGACACTTATATTTTTTAAAGTGGTCCTCACCTCCTTATGCAGGTCTTTGCCAATTGTATTTCGCATAAGGAGCATATCCTTCATTCCTTTCATTCTTTCTTTGTAGAAATACCAGGCTACAATTGCCGTTAGTGCAACCAGTGACAAGTAAAAAGTCCACGTTTTCCAGAAGGGAGCACTGATATGAAATGACAATGAACGAATATTTCTGATTTCTCCTTTGGCATCCGGAGAACCTACCTGCAACGTGAAGTTTCCGGGAGGCAGGTAAGAATATACCGCTTCATTGGCGGCACTTCCGCTGATCCATTCTTTATCGACACCTTCCATTTTGTAGGCAATGGTGTGCTTCGAAGGGTAGGTAAGCGTGGAGAACTGGAAGCTTAAGGAGTTTTCTGTATAACTTAGATTTATTTTATCAAGATGCAACAACGAGTCCACCGAAAGCCGTTTATTGAAAAGTTTTACTGCAGTTATTTCCACGCCAGGAGGAGTGAAGTTCCTGCTGTTTAATCCTGAAGGATCAAAGACAACGAATTCGTGGTTAGTGCCAAAAACAATTCTGCCATCGCTCAGCACACAAGAAGCAGCATAGTTAAAATGGCTATTGGTAATTCCATCTTCTGAACCGTAACTTGAATTCATACCATTCAATAAATTCATTGCATAAATTCCGTTCTCGGTCGCGATCCATAAATCGCCGCTTTTAGAAACAGTAAGATTGGAAATATAATCCGATGGCAATCCTGTTGAAGTGTTGAAATAACTAAAACGTTTGGTATGGGTGTTTAATATGCTCAATTGTTCTCCGCCAATTGCATATATGCTATCGTTGTATTGTACTATGTCAGAAAGATCTGCAGAAGGCAGGTGGGTACCGTCTGCTCTGCCAACGTTGTATTCCTGCATTGCAGTGCCGTCGTCAATATTTATTTCTTCGACTTTGCCGGCAATAACCCAAATGTTTCCGTTTTTATCTGCATACAATCTTTTTACCAGCCCATCCATTTTTTTCATGAGGGTAAAAGTATTTGTCGACGCCGTCCAGCGCACAATAGCTCCTCCCTGTGTGCCCAGCCATAAATTACCATTCCTGTCTTCCGCAATTTGCCTGATGGTTTTTTTATTAAAAACAGGATCTTGTAACTTTTCAGTTGTATTACTTTTTGCGTGATAAATAAATAGCCATCCGTCCTGGTGAGCACGCCACACATCGCCATTCCGCCTTTGCAGAACTGACCACGTCATTCCTTCTCCTTTTTGAAGACTTTGTTCTACTACGGCTGAATTAACCGGCTCAAAATTTTTATCATATTCGAAAATCCCGCTGCCCCAGGTGGAGATAATTATATTTCCATTTATCCGTTGCTTAATGTCAGTTACGTCAGGAGTGTATTCAACATCGGAATTGGGTCTTCTATTGTGCACCGTATGAAACAGGGTTGCAAATGGATTGAACCAATAGACACCTTTATCAGTAGTGATCCATATATTCTTTTCCCTGTCTTTATAAAAAGTATGAAGATCATCAAATCTTATACTGAATTCATCTGGCGCATTAGCAGGCACCGATTCAAACTTATTTTTATCATTTACTCTTACAAGTAAATTTAAACCGCTGATCCAAACACTTCCGTCGCTTCCCAGGCAAATGTTGTGTATTTCGTTATACTTGTTTACAACCTGTTCCAATTCATTGGTACGATCAGTAACGGAATTTTGTTTCCGGTCATAATAGATAAGTCTTACCGTTTGATGATCCTGGAAAGTCGTCATCCAGAAATTTCCATTTCTATCGGGAAGCGGATGTCCTGTTTCTGTAAAAAGCTGAAGAGCGTTAATGACAGGATCATTATCAGGATTGTGTTCTCTGTAATTGAAGTTGCCGGTAACCGGGTCATATTTTATGAGGCCTTTGGAAGTGGCATACCAATAATTCTTATGGAGGCTGTCGATTGATAAAAAGGTAATATGCCAGTCATCGGGTACTTCGAATCTTTTATCTCCCGTGGTAAATAAATGCCGGTTTTCGTCGTAAGCAACCACTCCCCAGGCTTCGTTTCCGTGCCTGTTAAGCACCAGCAGAATGTTATTTTTTTCATCAACATAAAAATCACCTTCCGCTCTTGCAAGTTGCTTATTTCTAAAGCTGATTTTTACTTCATGAAATCTAAAATTTTGGATGTCAAAATAACCAAGGTGAAAGTCAGAAGTAATAAGCCACAGCCGGTCCTTTGCATCGAAACACAATCGCACAATATTATTATGTGGGAGTGATAATGAATCGCCTTCGCGGTGCCTGAAATTCAAAAACCTGTTGCCATCAAATCGTTGCAATCCATTCTTCCCTGCTATCCAGATAAAACCTTTTGAATCCTGCACAGCAGCTTGTGTCTCATTGGCAAGCAAGCCGTCCTGCACACCAAGATGATGAAAAATATATTGCTGTTCTGTTTGTGCGGAAACAGCTGATGGAATAAACCACAAAAGCAATAAAGACAAACGGCGCAACAAGGGATAAATTTATATTTCAAATATAACTAACCGCCTGTAAACTCCGCGTTTCAGCAGCAATTTGCATAAAAAACAGGATGAGTTGTTATTAACGCTGTATGAATTGTGGTTGATAGTTATTTGCCATAGTTGTGGATCAATATAACTGCGTTCTCGTGCAACTTTTTTAAAAATTTAGAGGAGAGAATAAAGAAAATAAGCTGCTTCATCATCCGATAATAACAATTCATTCATAAAGCCATTTTCTTGCCTGGGTTTCGACATCATCTTCGTGTTTTAAAATATCAATCTTAAAAAAAGAATTTATGAAACAAAATGATAACAATCGCAAAGTTGCCCTGAAGGCAACGCAAGTAATGCCCTTCCTAATATTGATTGCAGCTTGCACTTTATTCTTTCTCTTTCAAGCAAAAAATAGATGACTTGTGGAAGGAACTGGGAATAGAGCAACAGATGGCAAACTCGAATATCAGGCAGAGTTTTCTGAATGGGTATTTGTATACCTATGGTACAAAAAACATCAAAAATATTGCAACTGGCAACAAGGTGTCGGTCGCGAAAAGTTTGCTTGAATATACCAAACAGTATATCAACACTCAGTTTAAGGATATTTACGAAAAGCAAAGAATTTCTTCCAAACCCGCAAAGCCACAACTGAAAACATTGCGCACCAAAGAAGAAATACAAAAAGAGCAAGTTGCGGAGTTGGAAAAAAACATCAGGAAAATGGAGAGCGACATGAAGACCATGACGGACGATATGAAGAAAATTTACGTACCGATCATCGCCGAGAATAAAAAAACGCTGGAAGATTATAAAAAGCCGGGCAATCAAATGTGGGAATTAATGGCCCAGGGCGAAAAAGATGCGCAGGAAAACGAACTGAATAATTATAAACAGGCTGCTTGCAGATTGGGAAACAAAATATCCGGAAGATTATAAATTAGTGATTAAAGCGCGCCTGCAGCAAATGCTGGAAACCACTAAGGACGTGGATTTCAATGCAAAGTTAACCGAGCAGTACGGAAAGAAACGATTTGTAAATCCTGCTTACGAAGCAAAAAGTGCTGAATGGAAAATGGCTTTTCGTGCAGGCAAAGAAGTTACCGAAGTTACACGCTCGTTTGCACAGCAATGGCTGAACGAGTTGAAATAGAGACTTCGAAAAGAAGCCGGGGAGGCTGGCATATTTGTATAGTCGACGAATTGGTAGAGGTCACAAAATGAAGAAAATAAGATTCCGTGGAAATTGTTGGTTTGCTGCCGCATTTGAGCTTACAGGATTAAAAAGCGATTGAATAAACTTAAATAGTCAATGATGTATTTAAAAAGTACTTTAAAACAGCGTGGGTATTTATCCTCGCTGCATTCGCAGCTTTACTAATTACATTTTTACGATAAGTTATCAGGCAATAAAGGCAGCTGTAGAAAACCTGGTAAATAGCCTGAGAGAGAATAGCCGGCTAATTTTTTAACGAAAGAAAAATTTGAATTATTTATTGGTTTACTGAG
>CAWEQV010000037.1:0-11985 GCA_963811285.1 uncultured Chitinophagaceae bacterium
TCTTGCTCCTTTTACCCAAAAAAATAGTGGCATATAAATAGTATCAATATTTTAGGAGGCTTATCCAATCCTTGTTAGTTTACTTTTTTTCTGTTTAATCAATTAATTATTATCTATGGATCTTATCTGTCTAAGCCACATCAAGTGGAACTTTGTATATCAACGCCCTCAGCACTTATTGAATCGTTTTGCGATCAACAACCGGGTTTTCGTTATCGAAGAACCAGTATATGAAGCAAAGTCTGACTATTACGAAATCAGCCAACCGAATCCGAAAGCCAACTTATGGGTTATCCAGTTATATGTTTCGAAATGTTCTTCAAAAGAAAAAACTAATCATGTATTAAAAGCTTTATTGGATTCATTCATTTATTCCAATCACGTCGAAAAATATATTCTTTGGTATTATTCACCGATGGCCCTGGATTTTACAGATCATCTTTCCCCTGAATTAATTGTTTATGATTGCATGGATGAATTGTCAGCCTTTAAATCGCCGCCAAAACGAATTAAGGAAACAGAAAATTATTTATTGGGCATTGCAGACCTGGTATTTACGGGAGGCCAAAGTTTATACAATGCGAAGAAACATCTTCATCATAATATTCATGCATTTCCAAGCAGTATAGATAAATCACATTTTTATCAGGCACGAACTTTTCATTCCGATCCGGAAGATCAGGCTGCTATTCCACATCCACGTTTTGGCTTTTACGGAGTGATTGATGAACGTTTTCATATTTCTCTCATTGATAAACTTTCAAGGTTAAGGCCCGACTGGCATTTTGTTCTTATTGGGCCTGTAATTAAGATCAACAAAGAAAAACTTCCGAAAAAAGGTAATATTCATTATTTGGGCAGAAAAAATTATGAGGTGCTACCCGTGTATTTATCAGGTTGGGATATAGCCATACTCCCGTTTGCATTAAATCAATCGACCAAATATATCAGTCCTACCAAAACTCCCGAATACCTTGCTGGTGGCAAGCCGGTAATTTCTACTTCCATTACAGATGTGGTAAATCCTTATGGAATCAATAATCTCGTTCATATTGCTGATACTGCAGAAGAATTTATAAAAGAAGCTGAAGAAATATTTAAATCGAAAAATAAAGAAGATTGGATTAAGAAAGTGGATAATTACTTATCAGGCATTTCATGGAATAAAACATGGCGCAAAATGTCGGCACTTATAGACGATACATTAGAACAGAAATCAAAGAACAGAAAAAATAAAATGAAAATGTATGTTTGATTATATGATAGTGGGTGCGGGTTTGGCCGGAGGCGTTCTGGCAGAACGGCTTGCTTCCATGGGTAAGAAAATTTTATTGGTAGATAAAAGAAACCATATCGGTGGAAACACCTATGATTATTACAATACAGATGGGATTTTGGTTCATAAATATGGACCTCATATTTTTCATACTAACAGTAAAGAAGTTTTTACTTATCTCGGAAAATTTACTGAATGGCGACCCTATGAACACAGAGTTCTTGCGAGTGTAGATGGTATGTTGGTGCCTATTCCTATTAACCTCAATACAATTAATCAATTGTATGGATTGAATTTAAACAGCAGTGAAGTAGATGCTTTTCTTGAATCAAAAGCAGAAAAAAAATCAGTCATAAAAACTTCCGAGGATGTAGTGGTAAGCAAAGTGGGCAGAGAATTGTATGAAAAATTTTTCCGTGGTTATACAAGGAAGCAATGGAACCTCGACCCTTCAGAACTGGATGCTTCTGTAACATCGCGGATTCCCACACGCAACAATCGTGATAACCGTTATTTCATTGATTCATACCAGGCGATTCCTTTGCACGGATATACAAGGATGTTTGAAAAAATGCTGGAAAGCCCGAATATAAAAGTGCTTTTAAATACTGATTATAAAGAAATACTGAATGCAGTTTCTTTTAAAAAAATGATTTACACCGGACCGATAGATTATTACTATGACTATTGTTATGGAAAACTTCCCTACCGTTCGCTGGAATTTAAATTTGAAACACTGGAACAAAAAGTTTATCAACCTACAGGAACAGTAAACTATCCTAACGAGCAACCTTATACACGGATAACCGAATTTAAATATTTAACCGGTCAAAAACATCCTAAAACCTCCATCGTATATGAATATCCAAAAGATGAAGGTGACCCCTATTACCCTGTACCCCGGCAGGAAAATGCAGCGTTGTACAAGAGGTACCAACTTCTCGCCTCAGGTGAAAAAAATGTATACTTTGCCGGAAGGCTGGCTACTTATAAATACTACAACATGGACCAGGTAGTAGCGCAGGCGCTCACTTTATTCAGGAAACTGGTTTCGGGAGAAGAAAAAGAACACCATGTAAATGGACACAAAATGCACATG
This sequence comes from uncultured Chitinophagaceae bacterium, assembly GCA_963811285.1. GTDB lineage: Bacteria > Bacteroidota > Bacteroidia > Chitinophagales > Chitinophagaceae > Ginsengibacter. The sequence continues at coordinate 2,376 of CAWEQV010000037.1, forward strand.
ATGCAAACCTGATTGAAGCGGTAAGTTTTTATATAAATTTTTTTTGGCAAAGATTTTTCTCTCGAATATAATTTATAGTAAAAGAACAAAAAACAGTAGTTACTAATCTACTGTTGAGTTGTTTTTGGAGAAAAATAAACAGGTTTAATTTATGCCCGGAACAAAATTCATGTTTTCAACAGGAATAGAAAATAGTTATCCAAATATCCGTTTGCCGGATGGCACTATCAAAAGAGTAGATGAAATGGAAAAGTGTGGCCATTATAAATATTGGCAAACAGATTTTCTTCTAGTGAAAGAACTGGGAATTGAATATTTAAGATACGGCCCTCCTCTTTTCAGCACACATATCGGCCCGGGGAAATACGACTGGGATTTTTCTGACAGGGTTTTTAACCGGTTAAGCGAACTTGAAATTTGCCCAATCGTGGATCTTTGCCACTTTGGAGTTCCGGATTGGATCGGCAATTTTCAAAATCCCGATTTCCCGTTTTATTTTGCCGAATATGCAGAAGCTTTCGCGAAGCGCTTTCCTTACCTGCAATTATACACTCCAATCAACGAAATATTTATTGCCGCCATGTTTTCAGCACAATACGGCTGGTGGAATGAACGCCTTCAATCGGATGAAGCTTTTGTTACTGCATTAAAACATATTTGCAAAGCGAACGTGATGGCCATGCACGCCATTTTAAGAATACAGCCTGAGGCAACTTTTATTCAAAGTGAATCGTCAGAATATTTTCATCCTGTTGATCCGCAGGCAATGCCATTGGCAAGGTTTCTCAATCAAAAAAGATTTTTATCTCTCGATCTTACTTATGGTTATCCTTTAAATGCGACGATGTATAATTATCTTATCGACAACGGAATGACACCCCAAGAATTCCGATGGTTTACAGAAAACCAGGTAAAAGGACGTTGCGTGATGGGAAACGATTATTATGTTACCAATGAACATCTTGTACATGCTGATGGACACACACAAGCTTCAGGGGAAATTTTTGGTTATTATGTTATCACCGCTCAATATTATCGCCGTTACAGGTTGCCAATCATGCATACGGAAACAAATATAAGAATGCCCGCTTCCGCTGAATGGCTTCTTAAACAATGGGCAAATGTTCACCGTTTAAAACATGATGGAATTCCTGTTATCGGGTTTACATGGTACAGCCTTACACACCAGGTCGATTGGGATTCTGCTTTACGAAATGATGCAGGAAATGTAAATCAACTTGGCCTTTATGATCTTGAAAGAAAGATAATGCCGGTAGGTGAAGCGTACAAAAAATTGATCTACGAATGGAAGGACGTGATCACTGAAGAAAGCTTTGGACTTATTTTTCAAAACTGGTAATTAAAAACAGTAGCTATCTTACAAAAGTCGTCTCTTCTTTAATGATGTTTGCGGTAAAATAGGAAAACAATTCATAAGCACGCTTCTGATCACGATCATATGATTTCTTTTCGTTTTCATTAGCTGGTTTTTCAGTAAATGGTAATATTCCATCAAGAATATTCTTTGTGCTTTTAACGGTTTTCTTATTAAGAGGTTCAGAAATTATTTTCTCCATGAGTTTTGTTGTTAATTGTAAGAGAAAAAGCCCAAAAAAATGTGCCGGAAAATCAGTTTAAAAGTGATTTTATCCGTGATAGATATATCTCATTTTCTTTGTCTGTAAAATTTATTGAATAACAAAGAAGAGAACAAAATTGTGTATCAACATTAGTTAAAAGAAAAACCAACACTGCTTTAAAACTCAGATGCAGCTTTGCTTTTGGCGAACCAATATGTAGAAATTATTCCCGAAATAAATTAAATTTCAACACTTCTACATCCAGAAGCAGTTTTCATATCCTTCGCAACTTTTATCTTTTCAAACTTAAACAATAGTCGAAAGAGGAATAGTAAAAAAATTTATAAGCGTAATGGCACAATCTTTTATTATTTGTATGTAGATATTTTGAACACCCTATAAAAATTTGAACTATGAAAAAAACAATTCTCTTTATTTTATCAGCCCTTTTTTCTTTTACTATCAAATCGCAAAATGTAGTGGTTGGCGCTGATAATTCTTTCCAAACTTCCCTTAATAATTACTCAACTTATGCATGGTCAAAAAATATCGACCAGATCCCGTCGGACCAGATTTATGTAAGCCCAAGCGGCGTTTATGTATTTAATAATGAGTCAGTAAGGAGCAAAATCAAGAACGCCATTGAATTTGAATTAAGTGCAAAAGGATATAAAAAAGACGAAAGCAATCCTGATTTGCTGGTACTCTTTACAGTAACGGAAAGACCTGGAAATTTAAGAACCTACAATGGTTATCAAATGGTATATAATGGCCTCGATTCAGTAAGGACTCCTCAAAATGTACAAACTACAAAAATAGATGCCGGAACACTCATCATTAATATTCTTGATGCTAAATCCGGAAAAGTGGCATGGCAGGGGTATGCTTCAGGAATTTTAAAACCGCAAATGATTAATGATGAATCCCAGGTAAGGCAAGCAGTAGCTTCTATCTTTAAGAAATTTGACTTCAAAGCAAAACAATAATAAACAATTGCGGCTTTCAGAGGCTTGTGGCAGCAAAATTGCAACAAGGAAAAACGGATCAATTGGTCCTCTCAGAATTTGAGGAATTAAAAAAAATACAATGAAGTATTTTCGCCCCCTTTCCGAATCTATGATTCAAAAATTAAAACAATGCCGTCAGGCTGAACTGGATGCAGAAAATGAGAAACCTTATACAATGGAAGACATGAGTTATGCTGTGGCGCCATTATTTAAAAGAGGGCTGATAGAAGTAAGAAAACAACTGGTAGACAATAAAGTGTTGCATTGTATTCATCTTACAAAAGATGGAATTGAATATTTGGAAAAATTAAAGCCGGTGGAAAAACATTCTTAGGTTATTCAATAACTCTTATATAAGACAACTAAACCGGTACTTAAAAAGCCGGTTTAGTTATTAATCGGCACTTACTTCAGGAAGTGAAAAATGAAAAACAGATCCCTTCCCCAATTTACTTTCAGCCCAAATCTTACCACCATGGCTTTTAATAATTTCTGAAGAAATAAATAAGCCTACTCCTGAACCGGAAAAAGAACTGGCTGATCCGCTCACGCGAAAAAAACGCTGGAAGATATTTTCAATATCTTTTTTCGGAATTCCTATGCCTTTATCTGTCACATTTACCGTAATGGTTCGCTTTTTATTGTATGCATTCAGAATAATATCTCCCGGCAAACGGCTGTATTTGATTGCGTTGGAAATAATATTAATGAGCACCTGTTCAATCTTTCCCCTATCAGCACAAACCATTAATTTGGCCCCTTCACTATTATAAATTATTTTATGGCTTTTGGTTGTCTGTTGCAGGTTATTACTTACCTCCACCAATAATTCATTTAGATCAAAGTTTGTGCGCTTCATCGCCAACTTACCTGCCTGTATCTTGGAAACATCAAGAAGATTCCCGATAAGTTCCGATAATTTATCTACCTGCTTTACAGTTTTTTCAACAAAAATTGCATTCTCATCATCCTTCATTAATTCCTGTAATAATTGCAGGTTAGCCATTATCACTGTAAGAGGCGTCTTTAATTCATGGCTTGCCATTACCATAAATTCATCCTTGTACTTATTTAATTCCTGTAATCGTTCTGTATACAAAGCCTGCTGCCTTTCAGCCTCTATTCTTAAGGAAATATCGCGCGCTACTTTTGAAGCGCCGATAATTTTCCCGCGGGTGTTTTTTATAGGTGATACGGTTATAGAAAGATGCCTGTTCGTACCGTCTTTTGCTACCCTGACCGTTTCAAAATGATCTATCTTTTCTCCCCTCCTGATGGCTTCAATAATTCTTGTTTCTTCATCCAGGCGATCTTTCGGAATAATGAGTGAAATATGTTGACCAATAGCTTCTTTCTCCGTATATCCAAACATCCGGTGTGCGGATTCATTCCAACTGGTGATAATGCCTTTTAAAGTTTTGCTTATTATCGCATCGTCTGATGAACTTACAATTGCAGCCAAACGAGCCTGCTTTTCCTCCTCACCATCTTTAAGAGAGAGATCTCTTACTATTTTGGAAGCGCCTATCACTTCGCCTTTTTTATTTTTTATAGGTGAAATTGTTAAAGATACAAATTTTTCAGTTCCATTTTTTGCGATCCTTACCGTTTCAAAATGTTCAATTTTCTGACCTTTATGAAGATTCTCAATAATAAGATCTTCTTCCACCATGCAATCTTTTGGTATGATCAACGAAATATGTTGTCCAACCGCTTCCTCTTCTGTATAACCAAACAATTTTGTGGCTGCGGAGTTCCAACTTGTAATGATGCCACCGAGTGTTTTACTGATAATAGCATCGTCGGATGAATTAACAATCGCCGCAAGAGCTGCCTGCTTTTCGTCGGCCTCAATTTGAAAAGAAATATCATAAGCAATTTTTGAAATGCCGATTATATTACCCATTTTATCAAACAGGGGGAAGCCGAAAAAAGAAATAAATATTTGCTTTCCTGATTTTGATTTACAGGCGATTTCGTAATGCTCTGTATTTCCGTCTTTTATTTTTTCCAGAAATTCAGTTTCTTTTTTTAAATTCTTGTTTGAAAAAAGCAATGAAATATTTTGACCTACGGCTTCGATAGCAGGGTAACCGAATATATTTTCAGCAATATTATTCCAGGCAAATATAGTTCCGTCAGATTTGAGACCTATTGTCATATCATTTGGAAAAGGCGCGTTATTCCTGTCTGTCCAATCCGTCGATCTTTCAAGTTTCATGCGTTAAATTTATGTATTTAAAAAGTAAAAAGAAAACGCGTGCTAAAGCCGGAAACAATATCCCGCTCATACAATAAATAAATGTGCCAATTATAAATGAATAAGGCAACGTATTTTACGAAATGGTATTTTTACTTAAATATTGAAAAAAGAATCGGGATTATTTCTTTGTTTACTCAATTTTACTTCCTCTTTCCCTTTTCTTTTTCTCTTTTACGTTCCTCGATCTCAGATTCTGAAACACGCCCGGTTTCATCTTCTGTTCTTTCAAAATCACGATTTGACGGATTATAATTTTTTAAACCTTTATCTGTTGGTTTCCTGTCTTTATTGTTTTCCATAATAATATTTTTTTTACACCAATTTCAATTATCGTACCATTGAAAAACAATTTTTTGACTGCCCGAAGTAAAATTCAGATGATTTATTTTTCTTCTGTCTTGTTTATAGCTTTGCTTCTAAACAAATGTTTGAATTTGAGAAAGATATTTTCTTTTGTATGTGAGTGCCGTCCCAGTAAATAACCGTAAGGCCGTAATTCTTCAACATTGTCAAATACGATTTTAGCCATCCCGGTAAGGGGTATGGCGATTACCATTCCTCCCAGTCCCCAAATCATTTCCCCAAGAATCAACACAATGATAGCTATTAAAGGATTAATATCTACTTCCCCACCTAACAAAGAAGGCTGTATAACATAAAACTGGGTAAACTGGATGATTACATATACAATAAGAACGGTTAATATCATTGCGCCGCTTCCACCTTGTGATATCACCATTAAAACCGTAAGCGTAATACCTGTAATACTTCCAACAAATGGTATCACTTCCAGTAAACCACAAAGGCTGGCAAAAAAAACGGGGTTTTTTACCCCAATAATAGAAAAGGAAATGCTGTATAAAACCCATAACATAGTAACCAGTAATCCAAATCCAAAAAGATAATGTTGTGTGGCTTTACTTGATGCTGAAATAATATTTTCAGTTTTTTCTTTCTGATCAGCAGGGATAAGTTTGAGGATAAAAATTTTTAAGTGCCTTCTTGAAAAAAGCAACATAAAAATATAAACCAGCATGATGATAAAATTGGTCACAAAGAAAATCAGGGAGCCCATAAATGAACTGATCATGCTGCTCAAACCATCGGAGTTTTTCCCTTTGATAATTTCTTCCTGGCTGGAAGGAGTAATACCAAACGACTTGTAAAGAAACATTTCCAATTCATGTATCTTATACATCACGTTTCGTTGAATTGCCGATACATCCTGTGTTATGGCATTTATTTGCCAAATAAAAAAATAAATAACCGCAGTAAGAATCGCAATTAAAAGGAGTACACAAAGGAGCGAGGCCAGTGCCCGGCCAATACCTTTTCTTTCAAGCCACCTGCTTATCGGCATAAAGAGCATCGCCAAAAGCCCGGCCAGTGTAAGCGGAAGCAATAGGACCTTGGCATAGATCAAAATGCTGAAAGATAAAAAAATGAGCAGCAGCACCAGCACCCATTTCCCTAACAATGTTTTTTGCATACGATGAGAAGTAGAAAAATTATGCCATAAAATTATAATGTTTATTTGGTAAGCGCTTTTTACATTTACTTGATTAAAACACTTGAAAAATTTCTTACATTTGGAAAGCAATAGATTCTTAATCCTTCCCCCTGAATTATTAGAAAAACGACCTCAGCCAACTTGAAAAACAGTTTTCCTTAGAAAAAAAACTTTTCAATAAAATAAAATTTTACAACTATGCCTAAGTATGTTATAGAAAGAGAAATTCCCGGCGCAGGTTCATTTACTGCAGAGCAATTAAAAAAGATTTCTCAAACTTCCAATGGAGTTTTAAATGAAATGGGTCCGCAAATTCAATGGGTTGAAAGTTTTGTAACCGGGGATAAGATCTATTGCATTTATATTGCCCCTAATGAAGAAATGGTCCGTGAGCATGCAAAGCGTGGAGGGTTTCCCGCAAATACAGTAAGCGAAGTGAAAACGATGATAGACCCGACTTCAGCAGATTAAATCGCTTCAGCTTGTATTTTTTATTTTAAATCACGCGATAGAAAATATCGCTTCGGTTGCGTTATGCGTAGCTAAAGCCTTTATTCTTTTTATAGTTTTAACACAAACAAAATTCATCTTAATTTCTTTGTTTACTGTAAAAGAATTATCGGCTTTTTTGTTGATTTACTTTGGTTCAATTGTTGTTGCTTCTGAAAATATTTTAATTCATTTTAAAACTTTTTTAGAAAATGGGATTCAATCAATATCACGAACCGGCCAATGAACTTTCAGAAGAAACAAGAACACTGGCAAGAATGTTTGCTTCACTAACAGAAGAAACAGAAGCGATCAACTGGTATCAACAGCGCATTTCTGTGGAGAAAGATCCGGACGCAATTGCCATAATGAAAGATGCGCAACAGGAAGAGTTTAAACATTTCGGGATGGACCTTGAATTCCTGCTTCGAAAATTGCCCAAATGGCAGACTGTTATAGAACCAATTTTATTCAAAAACGGCGATATAGTAAAAGAAGGTAAACAAGGCGAAAAAGCCGCTGAATAAATTGTTATTGAACTTCTGCGGGATTTTCATTGATCGTATACAATTTCTGATGGTAATTTCCTTTTCGTTTGATACTAATCTTCTTTCCACCTGATGAAACAGTAAGCCAGTTGTAATCACCTTTTTCATAATCAAAATTGAAAGAATTGTCTTCAAAAAGATGAACGGGTTGGGGATCATTTCCATAAACTTTACAATGAACATTGAAAACTGTAGATAGAGAAACAAATTCTACCGGATCAGCCAAAGGCAGGATGGTATTGTCTTTCACAAACATAGGTATTTCATCTAAAGACATATTTACCACATAACTTTTTGCGCCTTCGTATTTTTTATTTGAGTTGAAATCATACCAGTTTCCTTTAGGAAAATAAACGGTGCGGGAAAAAGAACTGTCGATAAATGGGGCGCACAAAATGCTTTTGCCCATCATGTATTCATCGTCAAGATGCCAAACGTTTGAATCATTTGGATAATCAAGAACCAATGCGCGAAACGGAGGAATTCCTTTAAAATGATAATCCGCAAAAGCGCTATACAAATAAGGAAGCAAACTCATCCGCAAGTCGATGAGTTTTTTTGCTGATGCTTCTAATTGTTTTTCATTCGGAAGCAATTCATGTTGCACATTTTTATCAGTATTGTATTGCAACCATGGCGGCAAATCAAGATACCAGCAATTGGCAACCATGTGAGAAGACATTAATGTTGTTTGCATTCTGCGAATCAGTTCGGCATCAGATGAAGTTTCTCTTAATTCCGGCGACCAGTTTACTCCTGCGAAGCCGGAATTCACAATCATGCGGACGTAATCATGCAGATCATACATGTCAGAATAAAGAACGGAAGAAAAAGGCGAAGCGAAAAGATAAGAAGCGCGTACATCAAAGAGTGTTCGTTTATTATTTTTCCTGTAAAGATTGAGCATCGTTTGCTGGTATAAATATCCGAAGATCTGCCGCATTTGAATACCATCCAGCCCCGATGGAAATTTGGCAATGTCTGGAAAACTCCATTCCCTGTCGGCATTCGCATAGTTGGCCGCATCACATTCATCGAGTTTAAAAGCAGCAATTCCTTTTTTCTCAAAATTGTTTTCGTGATAACCTCCGAAGATTTTTCTTGTTTGCGGTAAAATGAAATCCGGGACAGCGCCTGCCCAAACGGTATAATTGCATGAATAAGGAACAAGCGCATTAAAAATAGGTGAAGAAGGATTAGTGTAAGCGTGTTCCCATAAATTGATTTTAAAGCCTTCTGAATTTATTTTATCAACAAAAGAATCAGGATGTGGAAAGTTGTCTTTATTCCATTTGAAAGAACAGGAATAAGAAGAAGATTGCCAGCCCGGCTCCAGTCCGAAAATATCGCAGGGAATATGATTTAAACGAAAATAATCAGCCAAATGCAAAACCTGTTTATCAGTGAAAGTAGCTTTGTTCCTGTATTCAAAGCCCAAACCCCATATTGGCGGTAGAGCACCTCCTCCTGAAAAAAGATTATAACGTTGCATTACTTTCATCATCGAAGGCCCGTCGAATATATAAATTTCAACGCCTTCCGTTCCTTCTGTAAGAATACTTACTTCATCTGAGCGAGAATATTTTTTTCCATATAATGTAACAGTACTAAGATTAATGTTTCTATTTGAATCTGTATTTACCCGGCGAACTTGCCGCTGCAATTTTCCTTTTGAGGCCATATAAAAAATGGAGTACCTCGATGTGTTAACCAATATTCCATAACCTTTTGAAGAAATATAAAACGGCATCGGTGCATGACTGAAACCCACATTGCCTACCGGCCAACTGTTCGTTCTGATCTCACGTCTCATACCTCTTTGTTCAAAAGAATTTATCTGCAATCCAAATCCATAAAAACGTTCAGCGCTGTCAACTTTCATTTCAGCCAGAACACCCGAGGGCATTTGTGAAAACTGAATTGATTTCAAATTAAAAGGAGGTGATTGCTCCCCCGGCAATTTTTTCAAAGAATCCAGTAAGGGCTTTTCTTTAAATTCAGTGGGTAAATGTTTTTCAGGAACACCGTAAGTTATTTTCCAAATGCCAGGTGCCACTTTTTGAATGTTTTGAGCAATTGAAAACTGAAGGAATGAAAAGAAGGAAATGAAGAGTACAAGTTTTTTCATGGTTTACCGGTTTTTCTTAATAAAAAAAGAAGCGCTGATTTTTCAAATGTAACCAAGGCGCTATTGATTATTTTTATGTCAAACG
>CAWEQV010000038.1:0-129269 GCA_963811285.1 uncultured Chitinophagaceae bacterium
AGAATTATCCTTTTTTGTTTCTTTACTACAGAATTACATTTGTTCCGACTTAAAGAAAGCAATATGCAACAAACCATCGATTTTAAAAGCGGTTATTCTGACGTGAATGGCCTTAGAATGTACTATGAAATTTATGGAACAGGAAAACCGCTGGTGCTCATTCATGGTGGAGGTTCAACCATGCACACCACTTTCGGAAATATCATTCCGGAACTGGCAAAACATCGTCAAATTATTGCCATGGACTTGCAGGCCCATGGGCGTACCAATGACAGGAGCACTGATCTTTCCTTCCAACAGGATGCCGATGATGTGGCAGCACTTTGCAAAAACCTCGGTATCAGCAAGGCTGATTTTTTAGGGTTTAGCAACGGTGGACAAACCACTATAGAGCTGGCCCTTCGCCACCCTGAATTAATCAATAAAATAATTATTGCTTCCGCATTTTATAAACGGGAGGCAGTGACTCCCCAATTCTGGGATGGCTTTAATCAACGCTACACTTAACAGGTTGCCACAGGTTTTAAAAGAAGAGTATTTAAACGTTACGAATAATAATGAAGCAGGTTTATTAAACATGTTCAATAAAGACGTACAGCGAATGAAAACTTTTAAAGGCTGGACCGATGAACAAATGAGATCGATAAAAGTACCCGCATTGGTCATCAACGGCAATCATGATGTTGGAAGCGTGGAGCATGCTGTTGAAATGTACCGCCTTATCCCCGATTGTGAACTGGCCATTTTTCCCGGCGGCCACGGTGATTATTTAGGTGCCCTTGAAACATTAGTAAATGGAAAATGGCCTGCGTTTAATGCTGTCCGTTTGGTTGAAGAATTTTTGGACAAGTAGAGAAAAGTATTTTATTTTCCCGGCACCGCATCTCAACGGTTACGCTCAGGATAGCCGTCAGTAGAAAGGAACTTGTAGATTTTCCGGGTTGCCAACCCTAACTAAAACTGACCGAGCCTTTGTTAATCAAACAGATCTGCAGAATTGAAAAATATTGCTTTAAAATAGAAAATGAAAAAGTAGTGGTTTTGTTATAATTTCACCATACGCTAAAAAAAATGAAATATTTATGCGAAAGAATTTTCCAAAATTAAGCTGGCTGCTACTTTTGGCAACTGCATTTTTTACGGTTTGTAGTTGTAATACACCTAACGACAACACAAATGATAATAAAGATGTACTTGACTTGTCTGCAATGGACACTACTGAAAGTCCCACGCAGGATTTCTTCCAATACGTTAACGGTAAATGGTTAAAAGAAACAAAGATCCCTGCAGATAAGCCGGGCTGGGGCAAGTATTATATTTTGCGGGAAAAGATTTCTCACGAGATCAAAAATATTCTTGACTCGTGTGCCTCACTAAAAAATCCCACTCCCGGCTCTCCTGCTCAGCAGATAGGTGACTTATTTGCAAGTGCGATGGATAGCGAAGCCATTGAAAAAGCCGGGCTTGCTCCACTTAACAAATCGCTACAACAAATTGGTTCAATTCAAAATACAAAGGATATACTTAAAGTAATCTCTGCCGACCAGGTTGATGGATATGGAGCGCCTCCTCCGTTCAGGTATGGGGTAAGGCCTGATTCGAAAAATAGTAATTGGGAACGCCTGGGTTTTGATCAGGGTGGATTGGGATTGCCAAATAAAACTTATTATTTTAAAACCGATTCCGCCGGGAAAGCCATCCTGCAAGCCTATCAGGCAGAAATTACGAAACTGCTAACGCTAAGTGGTGAGAAAGATTCAAACGCATCACAACACGCAAATGAGATAATTGATTTGGAAATAAAGCTGGCTAAAGCTTCCAAAACACCAGTGGAACTGCGCGACCCCGAAGCAAATTATCACTTAATGACCGTAAATGAAATAGAAAAAATGGCGCCTCAACTGGATTGGCATTTTTTGCTAAATGCATTAAAGGTTAATGTCGATACATTCACAGTAGGACAGCCCGAATTTTTCAAAGCATTGTCATCCCTGCTTGTAAGCACCCCTGTTCCCGTTTGGAAAGAATATTTAAAATTTCATGAAATAAATGTTTATGCTGATTGGTTAAGCTCTCCTTTTTTTAATGCTCATTTTAAGTTTGAACAGTCATTGTCAGGATTGACAGCGCCTGAACCGCGGTGGCAAAGAGCAGATGCTTTAGTCAATAGTGGATTAGGAGATGCATTAGGTAAAATTTTCGTAGAAAAATATTTTCCTCCCTCTGCAAAAGCGTATATGGAGCAAATGGTGGATAATTTGAAAGCAGCCTTCAAAGATCATATTGAGAACCTGAACTGGATGAGCGATTCTACAAAGACCAAGGCGTTAGCCAAGCTGAATGCAATTGTGAAAAAAATTGGCTATCCGGATAAGTGGAAGGATTATTCTTCTATTCATATTACCGGTTCTTCCTTGATTGCCAATCTTAGGCAAATTGCCAGATGGAAGTATGAATACAATATCAACAAGTTGGGCAAGCCTGTTGACCGGTCGGAATGGTTTATGACACCACCCACTGTGAATGCGTACTATAGCCAGCGTTCCAATGATATCAATTTTCCGGCAGGCATTTTACAACCGCCCTTTTATTTCCAGAATGGTGATGATGCAGTGAACTATGGTGCTATTGGTTGGATTATTGGTCACGAGATGACCCACGGTTTTGATGACGGAGGCAGCAGGTTTGATAAGGAAGGAAATCTCTCCAACTGGTGGGCAACAAGTGATAAAGAAAAATTTGATTCGCTTGCGAACAAGATTGTAAAACAGTATGCGAGCTACACTGTTTTGGATACAGTGCATTTGAATGGTAATCTTACTGAAGGAGAAAATATTGCCGACAACGGCGGCCTTGCTATTGCCTATTCTGCTTTTCAAAAAACAGCCGAAGCGCATAAAGACACGCTTATTGACGGGTTAACACCTGATCAGCGGTTTTTTATTGCAGCCGGACAAGCCTTTCAGATAAAAAGAAGGCCACAATCTTTACTCGCCGAAATAAATGGCGATCCGCATTCACCTGAAAAATTCAGGGTAAATGGTACGATGTCTAATATGCCGGTATTCTATAAAGCATTTAATGTAAATCCAGGAGATTCAATGTATCGTCCCGATAGTTTGAGGGTTCATATTTGGTAAGATTAGGAGTTTGAGAAACGGAGATTTGAGTAGGAGTTATTCATTAATCAAACCTACCCCATATCCCTGCTTTCACCCGCTTACACGAAGCCACCAATACTCCCTCAAAAAATCAACCTTCATTATCAGCAAATAAAAATCTCCAACAAAAGTTCATTTACTATCCTTCCTGAATGATAACCTTGATTACATTCACCCTAACTTACTATCTTCGGCGTAAATCCATCTTTAAGTTACATGAAAAAAATATTTGGTGTATTCTGCATGCTGATTGCAATCCTTTGCTTAGCGAATTTATCTTCCTGCAAAAGCAATGATAAAACAACTGAAAGTAAAAGTGTTTCGCTTCCAAAAGCTGATCTGAAGTTGCCTGAAGGTTTTTCTGCAACCATCATTGCCGACTCGCTCGGTCACTTAAGGCACATGGCCGTTACTGATAACGGCGATATTTATGTGAAATTAAGTTCGCTGAAAGACGGCAACGGTATTTACTTTTTAAGCGATACAGATCATAATGGAACTATGGATATAAAATCTGGTTTCGCAGATTATCCCGGCACCGGTATCAGGATCAAAAACGGCTATCTCTATTCTGCGTCTAACTCTGCTGTGTACCGTTATAAATTGAACGACAAGGGAGAAATTGACGCTTCAGCTAAACCGGAAGAAATAGTACAGGGGCTGGTGGATAAAGGAATCGATAATTCAAAATCTATTGCCCTTGACGACCAGGATAATTTGTACGTAAATGTTGGTTCATATAATGATGCCTGCAGGCAGAAAGGGTCAGGCAAAGGAATTCCGGGTTGCCCCATTTTAGATTCCGCAGGAGGAATCTGGGAGTTTAAAGCTGATAAATTAAATCAAAGCTATGGCGATGCCATTCACTATGCAAAGGGAATAAAAAATGCTGTGGGCCTTGATTGGAACAGCAGTACCCATAGTTTGTTTGCTACCCAACATGGCCGTGGCTCTTTTGATGATAAGTTTCCGCAATATTATACTGCCAAACAAAGTTCAGAATTGCCCGCCGAAACTTTGTATGAACTTCATGAAGGCTCGGACGCCGGTTGGCCTTTTGTGTATTATGATCAGTTTCAGAAGAAACTGATACTGGCACCTGAATATGGTGGCGATGGTAAAAAAACGGCTGATAAAAAATACCTGGATCCTATCGTTGCTTTTCCTGCGCACATGGCGCCTGACGACTTATTATTTTATACCGGTTCCATGTTTCCCGAAAGATATAAGAACGGCGCCTTCATTGCCTTTCATAGTAAATCTCCCGAAATAAATAAAGGATACCTGGTTGCATTTGTGCCGTTTAAAAATGGAAAACCTTCAGGTAATTGGGAAATTTTTGCTGATAACTTTGCAGGTATCGATTTAACGAAACCAGGAGGCGATCTTCAATACCGCCCCATAGGTTTAGCGCAAGGCCCTGATGGTTCTTTATATGTCGCAGATGATTTGAAGGGAGCGATTTTCAAAATTACTTATACAGGAGAAAAGAAATAGCTTTTATCCGTTCGCAGAAAAAAAATAGTAAGCGTTTTCTAATCCGGCTTTAATTTCAATTGTTGCAATTAGCATGCACACCCGAGACGCGCGCTATTTAGCGTTATACGACGCTTAAAAAGATAATGGAAAACCGGTAAAACAATCTTTGGTGGCAGTAATGCATAAATTATTAAAACAGGTATTATTTATTTGATTTTTAACACAGTTGATATTGGGCGTCCGTGCTATTTTTTTGAAAGATATTTAGTTAATGTAATGATTTTTGTCTTTCCGATTTTTTTCTAAAACTAAGAGGTCGTCATCACCTGTGATTAAATGACTTGCCTTGCCGTCTAGTGCCAATGCCAGTAGAAAATTGTCTTTAGTGTCCCGACAAATCTCTACGACAGAAGTAACCGAAATAAATTCAGCCTTTGACCGGACTTTGAGAAGCAAGTTTTCTAAATCATCCAATAAAAAGTATTTTCTGAATTTTGGACGTTGTGCGACTGCTACAAATTCGTCGATAAGCTCCTGGCTAAAAAGTAGTGAGATATTGTCGTTTGAAAGAAGCGAGTAAATCTTTGGATAATTACTTGTCAATAAAAAGCTAATCCAAAGATTAGTGTCAATTATAATTCTATGCTTTGTTTTTGTTGGCATATCTTTTAGCCCTTACCTTTTCAACTTCTTTGGTTATTTCGTCTAATGTCGGAGTTCTACCAGCCGCTGCTTTCTTGCGGATCCGCTTAACTACTGTCAGGAAGGGATCATTTGAGTGCTTTGAAATAGAAATCAGTTTCAAGTCTGCAAGATCTTGCAAAAGTTTATCTGCTTTAGGGTTTAATATATCAACTTGATAAGTCATGATAATCAAATTTAGGAAAAGTATGCAACACAATATTATACGAAACTCTCCACATTATACGAAACTTTCCACCTTTCCAATAAAACTTTCTCGCCTGGTGCAACTCTCCCTTTCATCTTCAACCAAATTTCGTGAGCTGTTCTATTTTTATAATTTCTTTCTTTACTTTAAAGTTGTCTGCGGGTTTCCTACCCGGCTTTAATTTCAATAGCGCAATTAGCACGCACAAGCGAGGTTCAATCACTTTTGAATCTTTCTTTTTCAAAAGAAATATAAAAATTACACCTGACTTTCTCAGCCGACTTTAGGTACATAGGATGCACTTCTTAGCTTCGTTATTATCTCTTCTGCTGGCTTTTTTGTCAAGCAAATTATTTTGGTAATCTTTCTAAACCTTTCAATATTCCTCCCTTCACCATATTCCCATATCCATCATCAGGTAACAGGTTTGCAAATGAAAGTGCTAAATCAAAGTTCTTTCTTGCATTGTCAAAGTCGTTTAAGTCTTCATAGCATTTGGCAATGTTTAAATACAATGAAGGGAATGCCACTTTAACTGTATCGTTGTTTATTTGCAATGCTAACTGCAACGCTGTCTCGTCCCATTTCAATTTGTCTGTAACACTGTTTTGATGCCGGGCTACGTAATGAGCAGCAGTAAACTTTTCAAAGTCGTTTGTCGCTTCGTTCCATGCTTGCAGAAAAAGCCTGCTTGCTTCTTCAGGTCTCCCTTTTCCTTCCATGTCCATGCCTTGGGCACAGAGTTTAACTACGTTGTTGTTTGGGTCTAATTCCATATTGAAAAGCTTTTGTTGATTAATATTGTTGAGTCTCTCTCAATAGTTTAGGATGTTCTGTATTGTTTATTGGCTGCCCTTCACATCTTCTCCGTTTACCCCCCCTTGCAGGAGACCCAACAAAGTGACACACAACACAATATTATATGCCCCCAACTTTGCAATAAAAATTTCTCGTCTGGCGCAAGTCTCTTCAACCAAATTTCGCAGGCTGTTCTATTGTAATAATCTCTTCCTTTAAAGTTGTCTACCGGTTTTTCTAATCTGGCTTTAATTTCAATTGTTGCAATTAGCATGCACAAGCGAGACTCTTCATCTTAGCCGAGTCTCCTGAAAGGGACTCGGCGTGCCATGCTAGTTGCGGTTAGGAGTTAGGAACAGTCGCAGGTCTGAAGACCGGCGCCAGTTTGGATTTTTAAGCGCTTTCCACCTTATTATATTGTTCATCGCTCACCTTTTCCAGCCAGTCAACCACTTTACCATCTTTGTTTTCATGGATCGCGATATGCGACATGCCATTTGTCTTCGTCGCGCCATGCCAATGCTTTTCGTTGGGTTCAAACCATACTACATCGCCGGGATGTACTTCCTCGATCGGCTCACCATCTTTTTGTACCCACCCGGAGCCGGATTGGATAATTAAAGTTTGCCCAAGTGGATGCGTATGCCATGCCGTTCTTGCACCTGGCTCAAAAGTTACTGTGGCGGCAGCCGCACGTCTTGCATCGTTGGCATCAAATAAGGGATCTATTCTCACTGATCCGGTAAACCAATCTTCGGGGCCTTTCGCTGAAGGTTTGGAACCTATTCTTGTAATGTTCATGTTGCGTACGTTTTAATTGTTGTTGAACTTCTATTTATTTCTTTTTATACACATGAAAGTTACTGCTTTCTCCATACTCCCCCACTCTGGCGCGAACGTCCCGCTTGTGCCTTCTACCAAATTCTAATAATTAATAAAGGATAATTCTATCGTCTCAGCCGAGTCTCCTGAAAGGGACCCGGCGTGCCAATATCTTCAACTGCCGTAGTCAAATCCATCTGCAGTATATCCATAATATTATCCAACGCGAAAACCCTGGATAATTCAAATTAAAGATAGGGCTTTGCCTGATTGGTTTTTGTTGGTGAAGCACCACTCTTATCCCCGCTCAACACCAACAAAGGGCTCTTTTCCTATTGGGAAGACCAACAAGGAGGGAAAGTAAAAATAGTTGGTATTCTTGTGCACACATAGCTTAACTGGAAATAGAATTATTCAATTATTTTTTCCAATACATTCTCTGCATCAATTTTATACCTGTCATCTTTCAGAATCTTGTCAAATGCTTTAAGGAGTTTGGTTTGATATCTCAAATGTTTTTGCTCATGATTTGGCCTTAATTGATTGAAAGCACCAACGATAAATTTTGTTGCGCTTTCTTCATAGTGAAATGCATAATTTCTATAATCTTCCAATCCATTTTTATTTTTTACAGCGAGCTCAAATATATCAATTGCAGTGAGAATATCTTGATTGCAGTTAGCAATAAGATATTGTAAAAAATAGTCTCCTATTTTGAAACTTTTTGACTGAACATATTTAAATAAAAAAGGAGAGATATCTGTAAACTTAATATCTTCCAAATGAAGAAATGCTATTTGAAAACTGTGCACTATTTCTTTATCTGAATAATCAGTCATTTTTTTTAAGATACTAATAGCTTTTTTTGATTTTTTACCTTTGAAATAAAAGTTATCAAAAGAATCCCGAATTGCCTTAGAAGCCGCCTCATGGTGTTCTTCTAAAAATTCTGAAAACAGGCTACTGGCATGAGGATAGTCATTTAGCCATGCAGCAAATAAAATTGTAGAGAGACTATTTATATCTTCTGATCCCAAATCTTTTAATCTAGTTATTCTTTTAAAATAAGGAATAAGTTTTTCAAAGTCGTAGTGAATAAGGTACTGCACTGACCATATACCAGAAGATAAAATTGAATCACTATCTGGAACCTCAATCGCAGATAAAAAAAGATCAAAAGTGCGTTCCTTGTTAACATTCATCAAATAAGCTATTTGAAAAATTGCTGCTGCTCTAACTTGATTAAAATCATTTCTAAAAACTTTTCCCAAAGTTTCAAAGATCAACTCTTCGTAAGTTTTGTCTTGAATACGAACCAAAACTTTTGCGGCAGCTCCTCTACCAGAATTGATGCCGGATGAAATTATTTCTCTAACTGCGGACTGCCTTTCAGCGTGACTGCTAAACTCTTTCTCAGGATTTGGATTTTGTAACGTTTGTATAATCAAATAATCCACAAGGTCACTATCTACGCAATCTCTTCGGATAAGGTCGTCTATGATCCATATGCAATACATACAATTTGACAAATCTAGATTTCTCTTAATGACTTTTTTTAAAAGCTCCAATATTATATTTGTGTCAAAGTTTGCTTGCCGCAATCCATCTATACCCCTAATTGTATAATCTATTGGAATATCCGGGTCATCAAATGCATCACTTATAATCTGTAAATGTTTCGCGGGATTAGACTTAACAGCATCCGCGAATGCCCTTGAATGCTCAATTAAACCTCCTTTCAAAAAGTCTCCCGGATTATTATAATTTGTTAACCTATCCTCACTATTGTACTTTTTAAACGATTTTAGCCAGTCGGTCACGGTCATTTTTTTATAAGCATTTATTGTCAGTGGAGCATGGACTGCACCGCCCCAGCTTCTGGAACCACTACTATCTTCCAAATCACCAAATCTTCTCTGGAGTTCATTGAACTGTTTTTTAAGCCGCGGATCTTCCTGTATTGTTTCTTTAGGTAAACATTTGATAAACATGTATTTGGTTAATCCCCATTGAGAGCTAAGAACTTTTTGGCCATTGTTGTTCCAAATATGGATTTCACCTTTCACTTTTAAATTCGACACTATGTCGATAATTTCACCCTTTTGTTTAGAGTTGAAATGATAGAAAGCCTCTCTTAAAAGATTTCGAATTTCAAAGTTTAATTTACCATAATAGTCAAAAAAATTCCGTTTTGACATAAAAATTATGAAATTGAAAATATCGTCGGAATAGACTTTTTCGTTGGTTTGCAGAGAAAAAACAATTATTCTTAAAATACATTTATACTTAAAAATAGATTCTTATTTAAAAATTCACTAAAAAATAAGCTTGAATTACTAGCTTGAGACCTCAAAGCCTTCCCCAAAACTCGATAGTAATATTGTTTGCCTGTTAAGTGTTCATCATCTTGCAGATCGATATTGGATGAAAATAGATAGTCAGATATAATGTCTACATACGGGCTCTCATACGATTTTTCCTCAAGACTGTCACTTAAAGAATTGAACAGATGATTTATCAAATCCTCCGGGATTTTCTCAGATATTTTTTTTAAAATTTCTCTTAGATTATGCTCAATGATTTGATTTTGATTCACATCAGTAAATACTAATTCAGTTTTTATTGTCCTAAATGAATAACGTGGATCGAAATCTGCGATTTTGCTTAGAATATGGTAGTAGGCTGGCTCCTCGTTCTTAATAACATCGTTATACTTTTCAAATAGAACCAAAGCATGTTGATTCCATTGTTTTAAATTATACAACATGGAAACAACTATCTTTTCTGCATCTGATTTAATAAGGTATGTTAGTATAAAGTTTTCGTTTTCTTCCAAATTTCGTCTTAAGAATTGAAATGCAATATTGGATTCAAATTGATCAGATGAATTTATGCTTCTTTCAATGTCTTTTCCATAAGTTGAAAGTAGATAATGCACCCATTCGGTGCTATTTGTGTGCTCAAGGAAGACTTTGAAATATTTTTTATGTTCTACGATGCATTTATCAAATAATCTTTTTTCTTCAGGAGACGGAGTTTCTAATACCGAGAATACGGAAATTAATAAATGCTTTATATGGAAAAGTATTTGTTTATCTGTGATTAGTAATCTTAATTCCTTAATATATCTTTTTCTATTGAATTCTCTTAAATAATTTATAATCATTTTTAAGGCAGACCTAACCATTATAGACTGAGCCTGGCTAGCTAAATAATCTTTAATTGAATTTTGGGATTCAACAAATCTTTTTGCAAACACATAATCGTAAAATGATTGATGAAAAAATTGAATTTCATTGTTTTGGCTTTTAAGAATTTGTTCGCTTCTTAAATAATTTAATTCCTTAGCAAATTTTTCAAATAGTTGGGCATTAACGGTAATTTGTTGTGACTCAAACATCTTTTTTGAAATCTTATAAATGAGACGAGTCAAATTTTTGGATTTAATGTCTGGTAAGGATGTGATATGAAGTACTTTGGTATTCCATAATTCTGAATACAAACTTTGAACAGAGGTTATACCTGCAAAGCCCGTACTCAGATCAAAAACTCGCGAAAAAACATCTAAATTTTTTGGCACACGAAGTAGTTCTAACAGGTTATTTGAAATATCTCCCTTTGCTAAACCAATCTTTTGTAATTGTACTAACACAAGATTACTATCAAGTTTTTTTACCTCTACAGTTTTGATTTTTTTATATATTCTTAAGCTAGGATCATAGTAAAGATCAAAAATCCGCACCGAAATGATTATTCTTATCGATTCATCATTCTTGTAAGCTCCAATCAAATGCGTATATGTATCCAAGAAGCTGCGGTTAGAAGCTAAAGATTGTGAAAGTGCATCGATTTGATCTATAAGGATAATAATTTTCGGAAACTTTTCTTTACACTGCTCCACAAATTCAAAAAAGGGGACTGGCAACCCTATCTTATCTTGTAACTCTTTTATACTAGCCGCGTATAATATGTCTGCTTTTAGGGCAAGTACAGGAATTTTTTCTAATATTAATCTCTCGTATAAATCCTTTAAAATCACTGTTTTCCCCATACCGGCATTTCCTGCCAATATGCATATGTTTTCACACCTTCCTTTTTGATCTATCGACAGTGGCGATTTTATCCAATTATACAAATCCTCAGTTTCCGATCTCTGGATATGTGATGCAGGAATTCCCTCAAATTCATTTTTTTCAACTTTTAAGCTCGTAGATCCTCTGGTTAGTTGACTATTTAGTTCATCGGCATCTAACTTTTTATTTAGATATTGATCAAACTTATCTTCCAATCGTTGTATCTCTGTATTGTCAGTTACTGATCGAACCTCGAAAAACAAAAGTTGTATTTTTATATTATCCCTTTTTAATAATAGAAGATCAAGGTCTGCTGGAATAATTATTTTTACATCAATCTTAGCAAACACATTTAAAACCGTAGGTAATAAATCCCTGTCAAAATCCATTAATTTCAAACCACTTAAAGAAGATGCTTGCGCTAAATTCCAATTTATCCAAGATCGGAGTTTAACTTCTGCTTGTGTCGCTTCGTTGAAATTGTTAATAAAATCTATACAGCTACTTGCAAATCCGTAGGAGACTGCTATGTAATAAGTAAAATTATTGACGTCTTGTATCAGTGATGACTCTAAAATACTATATAAAACAAACTTTGTTATTTCTTTTCCAAACTCATCTTTAGAATAATTTTGGTCGTATTTCTTGCATTGAATTAATCCATAGTTCTTCCCATTTATTAATAATGCACAATCTCTGCCTTTATCTCTTACTCCTGTCATTAAAGTAATATTATCAAAAGCATCAAGCTCATTGTTCTCGATTTCACACTTATAAATGCTGTAAAGCAATTCCTCAAAACGCCTTGAATCGGATAAATGATTATAAGGAAAGCCTTTGTTTGCAATAGCGGCCGGTTTATCCCTTGAATTTAATATTTCTGGATTTTCGTATTTAACGAGCATGTTATTAGGTTAAGGTATCTCAATGACAAGTTACTTATTATAAGGAGATTCTGGGGCAGATTTATAACCTGTTCCGAGTGTGTACTTTACATGGACAGTCATTTATATTTTTGGATCACCAGTGTCGACTATTCATCTACCAACCACTTTCCTTTTCCCAAATACTTCTTTATAATTCAATATTATTTCCGGTACGATGAGGCCAAGAACCAGGAAAAACCAAAGCAGGATCGTAAAGGTGTCAAAATCCATTTTGCCAACAAAGGGTATGGGCCCAATGACGCGGGATACCACAAAGGTGAAAAAGGTAATACCATAGCTGCGGCTCATCCATATTTTATGGAGTGTTACCAACCGGCGCCTGATGGTAAACCATGCCATGGAAGTGGTAGTGATCCAGCAGAAGACTACCGTCGCCTGTTCAAAAGTGGCTTTCCACGTTTGCCCCGGAATAGGATAGGTGAGATTGGTAACAAGGGCAAGAGGCGCGGCCAGCAATATGGCAATGATATAGATCTTGCCAAGCCGTGCGATGCAGCTTTACATTATTTTTTCGCAGCCGGTGCGAAAACTGGAACGGGCCGATTACCAAAGCAACCGAACCACATAAAATATGAGGAAACAAAAGCCATCCCATAGAAACAAGCCTTATATGTGAGGCGCTATCACTGCTTATGACCGGCCATTCTATTAAAAAGAACATCGTGGCGGTAAGCAACGCCAGGAAGGAAAAAAAGTAAACACGAATGCTGGGATGATACACTATATCTAATAGAAACGCCCGGGGTGGCTCTCGCTGTTGCTTCATGATTTTTATATTGAATAACTGAAACTACATTTATTTTTGCACTTTACTTGCGCAAGATCATGAAGGCAGACAATTGATACTTCTCTAAAAGCACTTTTTTCATGAAGATAGAAGAGAACTTTTCTCAGCAACGTCACCCCGCGGGGATGTAGGGTTTCTGTAAAATTCTCTTTATTAAACGATTAGGGTAAAACAGAAATTATTGTTTTTTGTTGGTTTACTGTCTTTTGCTGGTTTTATAAAAGGCCGGTTTATTGTTCTTTCAACTATTTAATCTCAAAGATTGTTCATCACTTCATTTCAACCGGGGCTGTCCAACGGAAGGAGCCCCATTCAATTAAAAGTGTTCCGTGCTGGTTATCAACCGGCACGATTGAAATAGTAAATTCTTCTACCGGGGAAGGCAATTCTTCAGTTTGCATTTTGGCGGTACCCAAATTATAGGAACTATTATACTGCGTGCCCCACTGGCCGCTCTGTTTGTTCACAATCAAATCCACGCCGTTAGTGTGCGGCAGCGTCCAAAAGGTGTAAGTACCTGCCGGTACTGCCATGCCTGCCAGTTTTATTGCAACCGGGGTAGTAAACTGTGTTGCTGCATTGGCCCCGGTTCGCCACACACGCTCATAAGGAATTACATCTCCCAGCAGCTTACGCCCGCGTAGCAATGGCCTGCTGTAGTCAACAGTAAATGATGCGTCACCAATTTTAGCAGACGCCGTATCACGAACGCTTAACGCCTTCGCAGGGCCGCTCTTTGCTTCTGTATTCTCAAAACGGCTGGCAATACTTTTTATATCGGGTGGCGTGGACACGCGCTTTACTTCTACTTTATACGTGGTGTTGGCGCCTGAGTAACTGAGCATATCAAATGAAGAGTCCATTGTTGCATCACCCGGTGCCGGAAAGCCAGTCATGGTTAACCGTTGCTCTTCCGTCTCCCGACAATCGCACAGTGGCGTGGCCTAAAGGAAAATGGTCAAACTCGCGGTCAATATAAAATTGCCGCAACGGCACGGTATTACCGGCTTCGGTTTTGGATGCTGCATGGGATTTCATTGCCGCAGAAAAATACAATTCGTACAGGCTGTACATTTGCGGCACGTGCGCCACTACCAGGGCGCCACCTGTCGGGAAATTGTATTCAGCGTACCGGTACCATCCGTTTTGGAAAGATGTACTGCGGAGTCAGTTACATCGGCTACCACCTTTCGGTCACGTTGGTTTTCCGGTTCACTTGGTGTGTGAATATCCATCACAAGGTGTTTAATACTGCCGTCCGGATAAAGGTCAACTACGGTATGGCGTACACGCACACGCGGAAACCGGTCCACTTCATCACTTGTAAACGAATTTCCCTGTTTGGTTATGCTCTCCACAGAAATGGTATCATTTCCAAGCAATGTGATAAAGCCGTAGTGCTTCATTGGTTTTTGTTGACAGGAAAACATCAAAAGCATAATAATCATAAGAAGCCATAATGAGGCTCGCCCGGAAGCAGGCAGATGGCAGTAACGCGCAGTTTGATGGTTCATGATGCAGGAATTTGTATAGCAATGTACAACTTCCTTTGAGAGTAATAACACCGTTTATGTAATTGCATTTTTGCTTTCGGAAGACGATATACAAGTCCACTATCGTAAAATGCCGACAAGAGGAAAATAAGTTTTCAAAAATGTGTGTTGGCTGTTTTTCATCGCACTGTGCCGCTTGTGTAATTACCGTTTTTCGCTGCACATCTATGAGTAACTTTAGCACATGATTACCTTTATTTTATGGCTAATCCTTTTTGTGCTTTGCTGGCCGCTGGCGCTGCTGGCTCTGATACTTTACCCGATAATATGGCTACTGCTATTGCCGTTCAGGATTGTAAAAATATCAGTAGAAGGAGTTTTCATTTTACTTAAATCGATAATAATGCTGCCCGGGAGGATGCTGCATCGGTTATAAGAGAAGACGTCGTTAATATTATTCATCTGCGAGTTGTTATGTAGATGGATTGGATGGTTTTGAAATGCTGACACATTTTACAGGTAATTAATTGGGGATAAATGTAAGCATGCCGTTGGTCAGGAGACCAGACGGCGGCACCTCTTCACTCGTGCCGGAGATCTGAAAATCGTAATAATCTATCCACTACTAAAGTTCTTCAGCTTTATAATAATGCTTCCCAGATAAATCTCGTTTTTCGCTCCTGAATCTCTTTATTAGTATCAGGGTCATCAGAAGTGTACCAATCTTTTGTATAATCTATAACCACCGTTTTGAGCTCATTCATCGTAATACTTTTTTTTGCGTCAATGGGTTTAATAGCACTCGTATTTACGTCATTCACCATCACTTTCGTTGCTATCCATGAAGTGTATAATCTGGGGATCGTAACTCCCAGAATAGTTCCGGGCAATCCGTGAAAAGTAGCAGGGCCACCAGGTAGCGTAATTTCTTCCGTATAAAATGCAAAGACATACACACTGTCAAGCATTACTGCGTAGGCTTTGCGGCAATTAAACCCCGCAATCACCCTGTTTTCATTTACTAATTTCCATTTCAATTTGGGAATGGAATCTGCAATAGTTAAAATACTTCCCTCCACGTTCTTTTGCATTTCATATTTATCCGTAGCATAATTAAAAAAAGATTTTTCCTCATCTTCCCCCTGTAACAAAAAATCAGGCACTTTAGGTTCACCCCAATGATCAAACTGGTAAATACTTTTGTCATTCGCAAAGGTTAAAGTGAAATACCCCGTCTTAAACCTTGGCACTTTATCTTTCAACATATCAGTCAAACTATTATTGCCCATGGTTTTCTTTACATCTGCTTTTACTTCATACTCAATTTTTGCTTTGCTGATGAATATTTGTGCGTGAACTCCCGCAAACAAAAACAGAAGCGTTATTGAAATGAATAATTTGATTTTTATTCCTGCCATTTTAAAATAATTTATTTAGAGCCTTTATTTTTAAAATTCCACGTAAAGCCGATCATAAAATACCTCTTAAGCCGGTCATTAATCGTCTGAGTGTAAGTGTTTCCATAAAAATTTCGATCTATGCCTACATTCTGATTCAGTATATCGTTCACTAAAAAATACGCGGTAAATTCATCATGCTTAAAAGTGCGTTGCAGGCGTGCGTTCCAGATGTTCGTTGTAAGGTTTTTATCTGACTGAATTGTTTTTTGCCTGAAATAATAATTGTAATCGGTAATTAATGACCAAACTTTTTTATAATAAATAGTCCCGTAAAATGATAATGTATTTGTATAGTAATGGATTTTAGTATCATTTTGCGTTGTTGTGTTGGAATTATAATTAATCCCCTCATTTATTGTAAGATCATATTTTTTCTCTTTTGATTTTGATATATAGATCCAAATGCCGGGAGAAAAAGTTTTAGCGTAGCTTTTTTGACTGTTAACAACGTTTGCATACCGGTTAAAATTAAAACGAGGTGAAAAATCAAACCGGGTATCGATCTTTTTTATCTTAAATTCTAATCCACCATAAAAACCAATAGAATAATTTCCATTCACATTGACAGGTTGCGATATTGTCTTTCCTGAATCAAGGTCAATGATACTATTGGTGGTGATGGCATTTTGAGTAACATTTACATTTGCAGATTCATATACCCACAGATCCTTTAAAAAATTATAATCCTGGTTCCCCACTCTGAATGAATGCGTAAAAGAAGGTTTCAAATCAGGGTTGCCAATTACCTGGTTAAAATAATCATTATTATTTCTTAACGGCTGTAACTGATTAACGGTCGGCTGGTTTGTGTTGCCGTTATAATACAATCTTACGCTATGATTGGGTTTATAAGTATAAGTAGCGTTGGCAGAAGGATAGAAATTGGTGTAGTTTCTCAGGTAATCTTTTTTAAATGTTACGTCCTGCAAATCAAAGTGAGTGAATCCAAATCCCGAACCGAGATTGAGTTTTATTTTTTTATTCGCAAAATTGATCCTTGCTGAAGGAATATTTTGAATGATGTTTTGTTTAAAATTATTAGATAATGAATCTACGAGGAAATCATATTTCCCTGAAGCGTTTGTATAGTTATAAGTCAGTTGGTCGTTAGTGCCATAATTATAACTCAACTGGTATTTAAGCTCCAGCGAAAGTTCTTTGCTGAGCGGTTCTGTATAGGTTATTCCCGCGGACAAGTTTTGTGTAGATTGCTGGTAATTCTTTTTTTGGTTCAAATCCTGGCCTCCGGACGGATTGCCATCAAAGTAAGCCTGGTTAGAAGATTTTAGAAGCGTGTTCCCGGTAGTACCCAAAGAATACCAATAACCGGTAAATGTCAGTGTGCGCCTGGCTTTATGAAATTTATGTTTGAAAATGATATTTCCTGAAAGGGCGTTTTTATCGCTGTTGGTTTGTAATTGCCTGTCGCTGGTATTTTTAAGCACGCCAGTATTTCCTGTTGTTTCAGAGTTGAGAAGGTCATTGCCTTCCGTATGATAATAATTAGCGTTAGCGATTATTTTCACAGAATTAAAAGAATCTAATGTCGCGTCCAGTATGCCATGCAATTTAAAATTATAGCGGTTCACATTATTTTCCTCATCTGAATGCATGTTCAAGACCGAATCGCCAATTTGGGTTTGAGTAAAAGTGATTTTGTGATTCGTGTACTGCTGACTGTTATATTTTGGAGAAAGATTCAAATTGTATTTATCGTTCCATTTATTGCTGTATTGCATACCGGCAATTACATTAGTCATGTAACCGTTTTGCGGATTGATATAAGGTTCAGCATTTGAAATTCCCGTATAAGTATAAGATAGATCACCATTATCATTTACGTCAAGCGATAAATTATCATTGCCCCCATATTTTTGTTCATCTTCCCAGTTAAGCCCGTCCTGGCCTGTATTTCCATTTAAAAGAAAAGCGGAAAACTTTCTTTTGCCCTTAAAGGAGCCAAACAAAAGATTATTGTTATACCGGTTATCAATATGTTTTTCAGGGCCGGCAGCTACATCAATTTTTCCAAAATAACCGGTCTTTTTATTTTCTTTTAATTTCAGGTTAATGGTTTTCTGCGTTTTGCCATCATCTATTCCTGTAAATTCCGCTTCATCACTTTTCTTATCAAACACCTGTACTTCCTTTACCGCATCCGCCCGTATATTTTTTACAGCCATCCCCGGGTCACTGCCAAAAAATTCTTCTCCGTCAACCAATACTTTCTGTACGGTTTCTCCCATGGCTTTTATATTCCCGTCTTTATCTACCTGTATCCCGGGCATTTTTTTTAGAAGTTCCTCTGCATTGGCATTGGCACTTACTTTAAAACTATCTGCTGTATAAACTGTAGTATCTCCCCTGATTTTAAGTGGCGAGCCGGTTTTTACAATTACCTCCTGCAATAATTCGCTTTTAGAAAGTAACGCAGTTAAGGGAACTTTTGTGTCGTTGCTGACGTCAATATTATTAAGCATATCCGCATAATATGGCTGGGATACCATTAAAATATATGGGCCGGGCTCCACGCCTTTCAGCAGGTAATTTCCGGAAGTATCCGTTCGGGTAAACAAGTAAAGGATAGAATCTTTGGGCGTGAACAAAGCCACCACAGCATTCTTCACCGGTTTATCTTCGTTGGCATTTTTTACCTGCCCCGAGACTTTAGCCATTTGTGCAATAGATGAATAAGATAAAAGACCTGCCCAAAAAAGAAGTAATAATTTTTTCATTAAGCAATTAGTTAATGATGGATAAATGGTTTTATAAAAGTGAGCTAATTAATCATTACAAAAGAATTTTATAACTTAAAATTTAGTTAAAGACCTTTATAAGGATTCAGAAAGCCATAAAATCCATAAATAAATAAAAAATATTTTTGGAGATGCACGCAGGCTCTTGATTATCACACTACATTTTATCTAAAAAAAGCGCCCGGCTTTTTAATGGTAACGCTCGATAGAAGCTATCGTGAAATAAAATCTATGTGTGACGGGATCAAAAAAGTATTGGCAAAATAAATTTTTCTCCTCATCTTCCATTTTCAACTTTTTTTATGGAAAAAGATTCAAACGATAATATCGCAGAAAAGAACTTTACGAGCATCAGCCCTTCAGCCAAAAGTTTATTATTGATGAAAGGGCATACCAACATTCCTTTTGCCACCACCGTGGCAAGGCTGGCCATGAGGCCGGAATCTTTTGAGCCGGATGTTCAAAAAAAAGATTTTGAGTTCTGGTTACGGGTTGTACATTTCGAATACCGGTATAAAAGTATCAACCGTTTGCTCGAAGGTTTACCTATTCAAAATATCCTCGAACTTTCTTCAGGTTTTTCGTTTCGCGGACTTGACGCTGTTACAAATGAAACTGTTCATTATATTGATACCGATCTGCCCGAAATTATTGAAGAGAAAAAAGCGTTGCTGTCGGAATTGCAACCTGGTCTTTCTTCCCTGAAAGGAAAAATAGAACTTTTACCCTTAAACGCACTTGATGAAAGGGCGTTTACCCAAATAGTTTCCAGGTTTTCTCCGGGAGCTGTAGTAATCGTAAACGAGGGATTACTTGTGTACCTGAACGAAACAGAAAAAAGAAAACTTTGTTCCATTATTCATTCGGTATTGAAGGAACGGGGCGGATATTGGATAACCGCTGATATCTATACCAGGCAGTCGACTCCCAATCCTTCTTTCAAAATGCAAGACAAATTGCAAACTTTCCTCGATAAACATAAGGTGGAAGAAAATAAGTTTGAAAATATGGAGAGTGCAAAAGCTTTTTTTGAGGACGAAGGATTTATTATTGATAAAGAAGCTGAACCTGATTATTCAACCCTCGATTCATTAAATTCCCTCATTGCATCCGCTTCTCCCGAACAATTGGGTGGATTGGGTAAGACGCCAAAAATTCATGCTACCTGGAGGTTAAAAGCGGTATGACTTGGCAGGAGTATTCCTAAAAAATTCTTTTTCTTTCCAATGAATGTAAACAGTAAAGCAATAAATTTCAGCCATTTTTATTTTTAGTGTTCTGAATGTTATCCCCGCCCTGGTTCGCATGTCACGAACCAACGCGCGGAAAGTTCCTGTTATTCAGAATGAATTCTCCTGGCACTTTAATTCTCCACTTTAACTTTAAACTCCGGGGGTTCTACCAACTGGAAGGTTGAAGAAGCAAATTTTACTGCTCCGTTTGTTGCGTCTACTGCTTTTAAGATGTTGGTAAAAAGTTTTGTTTTTGTAGTTCTTCTTTTTTTGTAACCGACCACATATCTCAACGTAAATTCAACCCAATTATCATTTGCTGTTAAAGAAACCATCGGCTCCGTCTGCGCATCTTCGAGACGGTATTTTCTTTGCAGAAGATGCCATTTTTCAAGAGATAATTCTGAGACATCCTCACTAACAGAATTTGCTACAGTTAGCAAAATTTCGGTTACCTTATCATAATCACTTCCGTATTGAATCGGAATTTTTATTTCATCCCAGAGGAAAGGGAAATTGCCGGAATAATTAAAGACCGGTTCTTTAAAAACGAAACTGTTGGCGATTAGCACTATGCGGCCGTTGTACAAATCACCATCAACCCATTGCCCTACTTCCATTACAGTAGTTCGCAAAACGCCGATATCCATTACATCTCCTTTGATGCCGCCCAGTTGCACCCTGTCGCCTGTGCGGTAAAATCCTCCAAATAAAATAGCCAGCCATCCGGCAAAAGAAGCAATCACTTCCTGCAACGCGAACGCAATACCCGCACCAGCCACGCCTAAAGCAACTGTGAACCCACCCAGCTTATCACTGTAAATAAAAGCTAGCAGAGAAATACTCAAAATGTAGCCGATGAAAGTGCTGACTTTTTTCGCCCTGTACCGGTTTTCGTTTCCCTTAATCTTTGAAAATAAATTTCTTTTTAGAACATTTATAACAGTCCAGATAATTGCAATCCCGATGAGAAAAGCAACAATTTTTCCAATCGTTGGATTAAAAAGAAATTTCCTGATTTGTTCTTCCATTGGCTTCCGTTTTACAGCGGTTTATCTCTTTTCTATCGAACCCGTTTTTTTATTTTTGATGATATAACTTATTATTTTCTTTTCTTTCTTTTCTGCTTTTACGACATAAACGCAATAAATATTTTCCATTGGTTATGGGTTACTATTAATCGCATCAAACATATCCGAGAACAGTCCCGAAAATAAAGAATATTAGTCATTTATGCGCACAAGCGAGACTTGCAGCAGTGAGGGGCGACATTCAGCTTCTACATGCAATCCGCGCTATTGGCCATTGTATTTTATCTAGGAGATTTACTTCATTTGAATATGTTATCATTCAAATTACGGAATTCACCATTACATCCTTTCATTTTTTTTGTACTCCCCTACCGTCTAATAACTAAACCTTTATTCATCTTCAGATTTAACTACACTATTTTTCAACCCGGCTGCTTTTTTCACAAGGCCTACAAACTCCTTTCTGTAACCTTCGCGATCGTTTCCAAGAGTGGATTCGGCCATCTGTAATACCATACTATATTTCGTATTTTCTTTGTATTCGCTATTGCGAAGCAACATGGCAAAACCCGCTACTGAAGCGGCAAACCTGAAGTTGTCGGAAACATTTTCAGAAGGTAGCGATTCATTTTTCACAGGATGAACAATCAATTTGCTTTCATTGCCATCCGGTACTTTGTATCGAAATTTGATAGTTACAATTTCATCATTAAAAGAAGAAGGTTTTTTCTTTTGTTCATGTTGGTATTTTAAAGGATCCACATCTTTTAAAAAAGGAGATTTTACTCCCGCAGGAATGATTTCATAAAGAGCGGTAACTGTATGCCCGCTACCCAATTCCCCCGCGTCTTTTTTATCATCGTTGAAATCTTCTTTATTAAGCATCCTGTTTTCGTATCCAATGAGCCTGTAACCGGCTACCAACGCAGGGTTGAATTCCAATTGCAATTTTACATCTTTGGCAATTGTAAAAAGGGTTCCGCCAAATTCATTTACCAATACTTTTTTAGCTTCGTTTAATCCATCAATATAGGCGTGATTTCCATTTCCTTTGTCAGCAAGTTGCTGCATTTTATTATCCTTATAATTTCCCATTCCGTATCCCAGTACAGTTAAATAAATTCCTTTATTACGTTCCTGTTCAATCAATCTAATCAAGCCGTCATCACTGCTCACGCCGACGTTAAAATCACCATCTGTACAAAGAATAATACGATTGTTCCCTTCTTTCATAAAATTTTGCTGCGCGATTTTATAGGCCATTTGTATGCCTTCGCCGCCGGCAGTAGAGCCGCCTGCTTCCAAAGCATCAATGGCAGTTTTGATTTTTATTTTGTCGCTTCCGTTTGTTGCCGGCAGAGCCACTCCTGCCCTTCCTGCGTACACAACTATCGAAATACGATCATTTTCCCTCAGTTGATCCGTCAACATTTTCATTGAAGCTTTTACCAGTGGCAATTTGTTTTCAGTCCATCATCGAACCGGAAACATCAATCAGGAAAACAAGATTGGAAGGTGGAAGTTTATCTGTAGGAATTGTCTTTCCCTGCAAACCAATCAGCAATAATTTGTTTTGCGGATTCCATGGACAATCGCTCAATTCTGTATTGATAGAAAACGGATCATTTCCCGTTGGCTGTGGATATTGGTATTTAAAATAATTGATCATCTCTTCCGTGCGCACTGCACCGGCAGGTGGCAGTTGATTATTGTTTAAGAAACGTCGCACATTACTGTACGATGCGGCATCCACATCAATAGAAAAAGTGGAAAGAGGATTATCCGTTACTTTTTTAAATCCATTTTCAGTTATGTTATCATAATCTTCAGTGTTATAATTATTTTGGAAGATACGGTCATATTGAGGTGAATTTGAAACCACAACACCTGCTACCGCGCCGGTAAGCATAGATTTCCTCTGTGTACCATAACCTGTTACAACAACTTCCTGCATAGCTGTTGAAGATGACTTAAGTTTAACATCAATAATTTTTTTTGCCCCGATCTTTATCTTCTGATCTGCGAATCCGACAGCAGAGAAGAGCAGGTATTTTTCATTTTCGTTTACGGATATCCGGTAGTGGCCTGCACTATCTGTAACTGCATACACTTTACCTGCATGAACCGTCGCGTTTACCGGGTTTCCGGATTCATCAGTTACGGTTCCTGTAATGGTAATATCTTTGGCAAAATGAAAGGCTGTAATGCATATTAAAAGAGGCAACAGCAGTAAAATAACTTTTTTCATGATTTTTTATTTTATTGCAATCAGTAGTAACAAAAAGCGCTGACCGCATGGTGAATTTTAAAAAAGATGCATCTTTATTTAAGATTACATAACCCAGGAAAATTTATTTTTAATAATTTCAATCCGCGTGGCCTTTTTAAAAAAAATATTATCAACCCAAAACGATACTGACCTTGTAAAAAAATACAAGTCGGGCGGAGACATAAATGTTTTAGGCGAATTGTATACCCGCTATATGGATTTGGTGTATGGCGTTTGCCTCAAATATTTTAAAGAACCGGAAGAAGCCAAAGACGCGGTGATAAACATCTTCGAAGAATTGGTAACCAAGCTCAAAAAATATGAGGTCACCAATTTTAAAAGTTGGCTGTACCAGTTAACAAAGAATTATTGCCTCATGAAAATACGTAGCAGCAAATCGAAACCCGTCGTGGTGGATGTTGACATTATGCATTTAGGGGAAAATAATCATCTTGATAATATAGCAGAAAAAGAAAACCAATTAAATGGAATGGAAAACTGTATCGAACAACTTCCGGCGGAACAGAAGCTCGCGATTCAATTGTTTTATCTCCAGGAAAAATGTTATAAAGAAATTGCGGAACTTACAGGAACGGAAATTAACAGAGTCCGCAGTTTCATTCAAAACGGAAGAAGGAATTTAAAAATATGTATGGAAAAACAGGCTTTGGAAAAAGCATGACCCATGAAAGAAAACAATAAAAAATATAACGCAATTGATTTTGCACGATACCATTCTGGCGCAATGCCGCCGGAGGAAATGCACGCGCTGGAGAAAGCAGCATTGGAAGATCCTTTCCTTGCAGATGCTTTGGATGGTTATGTGTATTCAAAAGATACTAAGAAAGAGTTGGATGAAATAAAGATGCGTTTGGATGAAAAAAGCAAAAAACGAAAAGTCTTTACAATTTCTTCTCTTTCATCAGGAACGTGGTGGAAAATTGCCGCTATGGTTATTTTATTTGCCGGGGCAGGCTATTATTTTTATGCTACTAATTCCGAAAAAGAAACTTCATTGGTGGTAAAAACCGATGCGCCCAAAAAGCAAAATCCGGTAGCCATTTCTCCCGCACAGAATGATACGACCGCAAGAGAAGATGATCTTGCTTTTGAAAAACCATCAGGCAAAAATGAAAATCGCGTGGCTAAATTGCCCGCGTCAACTAAAAAATCCATGGAAGTATCCCCGCGTAGAAAAACGAAAGCCGGGGAAATAAAAACGGAAAAAGAAAGAAGCGCTTCCGAGAAAGTTTTGACAGACACGGACAAAAACAGCGTGGCAATGAATAACGATAAAGTCGCTTCATCGAATGTTATACTGAAAGATTCGGGTAAGGAAGCACTTCTTCATCCACCAGATACCACAGCGCTGATTGCAGCTTCCCTGCAAAAAAATGACAGCGGTAGCTTCCCGGAAGTGGCAATGAATGAAAAGGCTGATGCACAAAACGAAGTTGTGGTTATCGGTTACGGAACCCAGAGGAAAAAAAATATGAAGGAATCAGATAACAAAGTATTGCAGGGTAAAGTAAGTGGGGTTCAAATAACTGCCGCGCCTCCTTACCCCAAAAATGGAAAAGAAAAATTTGACCAATACGTTGAGGATAATGCCGTTCCGGTTTTTGATTCAACCGGAAAAAGAATTACCGCGAATGTTTTCCTTTCCTTTACTTTAAACAGAAAGGGTAAACCCACACAGATAAAAGTACTTGAATCATCCTGCAAAGCATGTGAAAAACAAGCTACCAGGTTATTAGAGAATGGCCCCAAATGGATTGGCAAGCGTGGTGACTCAGCAACGGTGAGAATACAGTTTTGAAGATTTATCACAAACTGATCTTTTAGCTTCCGCCCATTATTATATAGTTATTAAAAATGGTTGCCATTTTCAGTTTGGCTTATGGTTATGAGTTGCCAGGAAGAAATGTTGTGAAGAACCCGGGAATGGAAGTTCGCGCGATGCAAAGGCTAACGGGTAATAGTAAACGAAGCTTTTTTCTCAGTTTGCCCGGGCGTGTTAAGGTCGGGATAAGGCTCCAAATTCGTAAAGCTAATCTGGTAACCATTTACTGTTGTGTCAGATGGAAAACCTCCGGAAGGGTATCCCTTCAATGACATCACGAAAGTATGCGCAGCCATCGATTCATGGAAAGTAACTTTTATCAACGCGTTGCCCTGCCATATACATACAGCTCCCGCCGGGCATCTGCTGTCAGTTAACAAAGAATCAAAACAAATATAAGGTTCCACCAATTTTGCCGAACATTCATGAAGCGCCACAGCATCTAAGTCACCAGCCGGAAGTCTATATTTGGTACATGCCGAAAATAATCCTGCCAGAACGATAAGGGCTGATAAGCCCGCTTGTTTTTTCCACATACATAGCTCCTTTTTTTATACATGACCGCGGTTCAAAGGATAACGTTGCATCATATTTTACTTTTAATTTTCACTTCTGCTAATTTTGGTGGGTCTTCAAATGGATAGTGTTTGTCAAAATACTCCTGCTTATTTTCAATTTTTAGTTCTTCCATAAAAATAATTATTTAGAAAATTGATAATTGCCTAAATGGCAATGCAATCCAAAGCTCTAAAACCGTCCAAGGTTGCAGTCTTCCAAACACAACCCCGGCAAACCAACAAATTCCCCTTATTCTTATTTTGGAAATCAACAGTTAGTTTTCAATCGTGAGGATCTCTATAAGCGTTCAAGGTGATTGCCCAATGTACAGCCGCACTATTGCAATACAAATGTTAGTGGCCGTAAAGCTCAAACCGTAAAGCTGGCCATAGATTCAGTGACCTAACAAGTATTATGGATGAATTTGAACTTTTGGGCAGATAGAAAACGCCGGCATCAATAGTGATTCCACCATTTTTAAAAATGATATCTTTCCCGACTGTTAGATTCAACGAGAATTTTTGTGAAGGCTCTCCGGAAGAAAAAAAGGTAGTTCCTTGGCGGAAAAACCAGATTTTCTGATTGGTCTTATCAGAGTTTTTTCCAAAATATAAACGATGTTCTAAATTTATTGTCGGCCATATACCCCCAAAACCAGAAGGTCCTGCACCCAAACTTATCCCGACTTGACTAATATTTGCTATTCTATACGCAATACCTGCATGTAAAAGCTCTGGAGCCGAGAGTCCTATTACAATTCTTGTTTTCTTTATTGCTTCTTTTTGCGCATAAGTATTGACTGTAAAAGAGGCTAATATTATAATTAGTGTTATTGAATGTTTCATACTATTTGTGTTTTATTGCAGCTAATGTGAAAGCTTTCTGCTGTGCTGATATTCATTGAATGTCTAACTCAGAATTGCGGCTCATTACAACCTGCAATAGTAACAATGTGCTTTCCCCATGCCACCTGGCTTTCTAAACCACCATTTGCAGGAAGCACAGCAGCCTGGGTTTGGGTTAAATCTTCCGTTGTTCCTGTATTATCCGATTGTCCCTGGTTACACCTGGAAAAAATAAAACTCATTAAAATAATGAGCGTGCAAACTGAAAACTTTTTCATAATGTTTTTTTTAAAATTTTAAAAATAATTATGTTTTCAAGCCAGCTATATTTTCATCGAAATGGAGTAAATTTTTTTTCTGGTAAGAAGAGGTGAGAAATAGCATTTCAGCTAAAAAGAATTATCAAATCTAATTTCTTTTTAAATATAAAAATCACATTTTAAAAATAAATCTCTTTTAAGCCCAGACCGCCCGGACTGTGGCTTGCCATTGCTTATCCTGCTTGAAAAAATAATTTATAACCCTACTTTTTATCTTTATTATATCGACTGGATAGTATGAAATGACCGGGGTTATTTGAAAATAAAAATCAGAAAAGTATTTTTATTTACTATGATTCAAATTATAAACTGATCTTTTGGCTTCCGCCATGCAACTGAATTTCTTTTCCTTTCCAAACAAACCTTCCGGTTAGTTTTTCCGGAAGAATGATTTCCCCTTCAATTCCGTCTTTATTTTTTCGTGTAAGCATTACCGTTATCATTCCATCAGGAACAGGCATGGTTCCTTTTACTTCTTTCAATTCTCCCAAAGCCGGCTCAATCTTCACCTTTGAAAATCCTGGTGCATCAGGCATAATACCGCAAATTGTAGCCAGAAAATCGTATTCAGGACTGGCAGACCAGGCATGGCAATCAGACCTTGTAGGATCAGGCTTTTCGGCAAAAGTGGTGAGGCCAATCTTCAACATATCCCGCCAGGGTGTTAGTTGCGAGTAATATAAATCCGCCATGCCTGCTTTAACCATAGCTCGTGTAAGATAAAAACGATAATAAAAAGTTGCCTGGCTAAGTGAAGTATCGTATAAAATATTTTTCATCACTTTTTGTTCGTCTGCTGCAGGAATTGCATCAGCAAGAATAGCCATTATTGAAGCGTGCTGACTGTAAGCGCTTTTTTCAGGCGTATTAGCCATTTCCATTTTGGTTTGATCAAAACAATGCTCATAAACACTTTTCGATAATTGATCGGCCAGTTGCAAACAATGAGCACCGTCTTCCTTTCTTCCAAAATAATTAAACAATTCAGCGGCCTGCCGCAAAGTGTACGCATATTGCAAAGTGATAATTGAGGAATGGCCATCATTGGCGCCCGGTGGCGTTCCTCCGGGAAAAGCATCGTTCCAATCTACAAAACTCCACCATTTCATGGGGCCAAGCATTTCTTTGTTTGAGTCTATGTGCTGCTCATACCAATGCAGGACAA
This sequence comes from uncultured Chitinophagaceae bacterium, assembly GCA_963811285.1. Taxonomy (GTDB): domain Bacteria; phylum Bacteroidota; class Bacteroidia; order Chitinophagales; family Chitinophagaceae; genus Ginsengibacter. The sequence goes on from CAWEQV010000038.1 coordinate 27,929, forward strand.
TGTTAGCACCATCCAAATATTTTTTGAGAAAATCGTCGTCCTGTCGCAGCATCCAGTAGTCATGCAACATTGAAACCCAGAACAATGAAAACGGAGGAATTACCTGCAACCGGCTGCTCGGAAAACGGCCTTGTGTAAGTCCCATCGGTAACCGTGAATTGAAAAAATCATTGATCGCTTTGCGCATTAGCCGGTCATCGCCGGTATTGTATAAAGAAATGAGTGACTGAATTCGGGTATCGCCTTCATACTGCAATTGCTCATAGTAAGGACAATCAAAATAAGTTTCACCGGCGCACAATCTAGCCGTGCGCCAACCCACTTTCCATATCTCTTTCAAAGAAGAATCATTGGATTCAAAAGAAGCTTTTTGCACAAAAGGATAACCGGAATAAATTCCATACAAATCTTCCAAAACAAGTGGCTGATTTCCTGTTTCAATATCGAGCTGAATATATCTCCATGTGCGTAACCACAATGGGCTGAAAGTTCTTTCTTTTCCTCCATCAGGATAAAAAATATCATACAAACCTTTTAGCGTTTTTCCTTCAATAATATTACGATTTCCTTTCCTGCCGTTTGAGTCAAATAAAGCCTCGGCATACGTCATCTTTATCATGGAACCTTCACCACTACTGGCTTTCAAGACAGGATAACCGACTGTTTCGAATGACTGATCGATCAAAACAGTCCGATGAGTATTAGCAGGAACCGTTAGCGGATAACCACCTTTTAGAAAATAAGAATCTCTGTTATTTCCTTGTTTACTGCGGATCATCGTCATGCGCTGCATCTTTTCTTCCATTTGGGGGATGGTTCGTGGCGCTAAAGTCCAGATATTATCGGAGCCATAACCTTGTAGCACAACAGGTGCACTTAATAAGCTCGCCTGTAGCCATTTACTGTCATCAAAACCGGGTTTCTGCCAATTCCACGGATAGACATCTGCGTGCACTTCATCACCCGGGCCAACGACCATGTATGTACGCAAATCTGCGCCGATATTTGTGGCGCACGGAGTATAGGCAGTATCATGTAAAACTTTCCAGCTATTATCAGAATTAACAACATCTTCCGGCTTATCATCACCCTGCAATAAAAAACCGGTCTGGGCAGAAATCTGAGCTACAGGCGCATATTCTCCCATGTTCCACACCAAAGCGGCAATTACATTTTTTCCCGGGCGAAGTTGAGCTGCGATATCATACGTTTCAAAATTCCAGTTATATAAACTGCTCCGTGCCGGGCCGCGGCCAATTTCAGTTCCATTCACATAAAGCACATATCGGTTGTCGGCCGAAATATGGATGATGAATTTAGTGGGCAAACTTTCAACAGCAAAGGTTTTTCGGAAATAATAAACGCCGTAAGCTTTTTCAACAATACCGGGACAACTGATCCAGTGGGCACTCCAATTATCATCAAGGAGTTTTTGATTAATGGGTAAATCCTGTGCATGTGTTGAAAATGATACTGCTACGAAAATCAATAAATGCAGTTTTTTTAAATTAGAAAAAGCCATACGTTATATTAGTTTTGAATGCAATAAAGCCATACGATAAAAGTACTTTAATTACCCTGTAACAATCAAATTAATAACCGACAGCGCCGTCATCTCCACGGTAATCGGCAACAGCAATGATCTTATTAATCAAAAGCTGGCTCAATCAATTTTTTAAAAGGAAGTTTCGCGTACTTCATATTCGCAAAAATTCCTGCAGCGGAACCCGGGAACTCTACTGCAAGCGGGCTGTTTTAACCTGCTTGCTATTGGGCTGGCAGAAACCAAAAAAGAAATTGAAGTAAGGCGTGGGTAGTCGTTTTGTAAAATGATAGGCATTTAATTTTTGCTGGTTGCCGCACGAAGAAATAAAAATTAAAAGAAATAACAGCGGTACAAGGGGCAGGTTTTTATATTTTAGGAACATACATAAATATTAAAAATATGTGTTTTTGTTTGTGGTTCAGCCACTGTTTGTAAAAAAACTCATTTAAAATTTTTGCTAATCCCTGGAACTTCAAAATAAAAATCTTCCTTATTTATTGCTTTACCGGGAAATTTTTTCCAATCACACTTTTATTTATTTGTTGCTTTAGAGATTTATTTGTTTTTTTACTTTCTCAATTATTTGGATTGAAAAAGAATTACAAAAAGCCTACCAACCCGTTTACTAATTCGATCATTCATTTCTTTAATTTTTTAACTCAAAATGAGAATTAAACCTAAGGGTGTATTTTGTCTGGAAGGATTTTGGTATGGCGATCACAGGGATCTGATTTCTGTAACACCGGTGCTTGAATTAGTAGGCAAACACAGCAATATGCCTTTTATTCATCACAGGTGCAACACCAAAGCCGAATTTGAATATTCAATCAATCGTTGGAAAACAAAATCCTTTTGCAATAAATATCCGATTCTTTATCTCGGGTTTCATGGCGAACCGGGTTTTATTAAAGTGGGTAAAGAAAAGATCACTTTAATCGATCTGGGAAATTTAATCGGAAATACGTGTTCGCGATCTATTATTCATTTTGGAAGTTGTTCCACTTTGAGCCTCAGCAAAAAAAGAGTTCAGAATTTTATGGACCAGACAGAAGTACTTGCTGTCATGGGCTACAAGCGTGATGTAGAGTGGCTTCCATCAGCATCATTTGAAATACTGTTACTTGATCTTCTTCAAAATAATCCTTTTGATTCACGCGGTATTAAAGCTTTTCAGAAAGTAATACAATCAGAATGCAAAAGGCAAGTCACTGAACTGGATTTCAGATTAATGATCAACGAAAACAAACACTTCGTAAGACGAAGGCAAAAGACGACGGCAGCTTACAGATAAACCCGTTGCTGTAAATACCTTCCTTTCAGGCTTTCTAAATATATTTCAACCACCATTGTTTGTGACTGGCTTTATATTTTGCAAACCAAAGGCAGGGCTTGTATAAAACCAATACAACAATTATCCATACGACGTAAACAGCCCAAAGAGGAATACCGCTTTCAACACCTTTCGGTCGTCCAAAAGTTCCTGACGCAAAATCCAGTTGAGACCAGCTAAAACCCTGCAGTAACATCAGCACGACGGTCGCAAAATGGATCAGGTAAAAATGCACAAGGAAATAAAACATGGGAACTTTACCATAAACTGATGTAAAATTCATAAAACTGCCTTTCACTTTCTCAGCAAACGCAAATATTAAAAACATAAAACCAAGCGTAATCAAACAAAACATAAGTGACGGCGGATACTTTGTAATATTCATAAATGACAGAAAAGTAAAAACTGCATTCTTCTGTGAAGACCAGGCTAACGGATCACCATAGACATTTATAAACCGAAGAATTGCAAACAATAACAAAGCGCTTATGCCGATCTTAACGAATAAGTTGAATCTCTTTCTTTCAGGTAATTCAAAGAATTTTCCGGAGGCAAAGCCGACCAATATAATTCCCAGCCACGGAATTGGCGGATACGCGATGATTAAAGTAGTATGTGGCGTTACCGGGTAAATAGTGAGGGTAAACAGCGGACTTAAAATAGTTTTTACAATTGAATTATTTGCCAGCGGAATCAACGAAAACAATTCATGGCCAAAAATAATGGCAAGGCCGATAATGCCAATTGTTTTTGCCGGCAGCTTTAACATCACACTTAATATTAGAAACCCAAAGCCGATTGCAGCGATAACTTCAAAAATGAAATTATGGAAACCCGGATCGAAGAAGATACCAAAATTTACAAACGTAAATTCAAGCACTACAAGCCAAAGTCCGCGCTTTGCCAGGAATATGCTACTTGCTGAATGGGTTCTTTTTTTGTTAGAAATATAAGCAGATGTGCCTGCGAGGAAAACAAATATCGGAGCGCACAGGTAAGTAATCCACCTTGTGAAAAATAGTAGCGGCGTGGTAGTTGTCAAGTCTGTCGGGCTCTGTGTAGTTGCGTATATATGCATCAGATCACGCACGTGATCCAATGGCATAATGATCATCACTAATCCCCGCGCGAAATCAATGCTGAAAATTCGTTTCATATTTGTAATTTATTCTCAATAGCTTTTGGTGCAATTTAAATTGCTTTTTTTATTATTTGTTGCGGCGGTTTCCTATTAATTTCATTCAAAGAAAAGCACAGACAGTAAACAAACTTTTTCCAAACAAAACAAAAATCCCTTTTATTTCTTGGTTTACTGTTTCGACAATTTCTCCACAAGTTTTCTTAATTAAGTAGATTTTTATAAGTTATAAAAATGCTTCACTTTTGTTCCTCCTCATGCCTTCTTCCAAAAACGATATCATCTCCTGGGTAAATCTTTATACTTCTGACTTATATGCATTCACGCTTGTAAAGGTGGGACAAAAGGAAATTGCTGAAGACCTGGTGCAGGAAACTTTTCTTTCTGCTTATCAATCTTACCAAAAATTTGAAGGAAAAAGCGCACCCAAAACTTGGTTGTTCTCTATTCTGAAACACAAGATAGCCGATCATTTCAGGTCGAAATATAAAAAGTCAATTGAACCTTCATCTTCTCTCACCCGAAATTATTTTGATGAAAACGACCGGTGGAAGGAAGAATGTAAACCTGTGAAATGGCCTGGAGAAAAGGATTTGCCTGACGATCCAGAGTTTAAAAAAGCATTAAACCATTGCATGGATATGCTTCCGCAAAAATGGTCTTCGGTTGTCCGGCTCAAATTCCTTGAAGAACACGATTCCCCAAGCGTTTGTTCCACACTCGAAATTACTTCCTCTAATTTTTGGCAAATCATCCATCGCGCAAAACTGCAACTCAGAAACTGCCTTGAAATAAAATGGTTCAGGAAATAATTTTTTCCATTTTGTCAGTAAACTGATAAATCCGCGACTATTCATTCAATTATTTTCTTCCGGGAAAAGCGTATATAACACACAAAAAAATCAGGCTGATGAATGAAAAAAATGAAACTATAATCGTCGCACTCAAAAATGGTGATAGAAATTTTTACTCAACTCTTTACAAAGACTACTACCCTTCTGTTGAAAAATTTATATTACGAAACAGTGGAACGATAAACGATGCTAAAGATATTTTCCAGGATACGCTTATCGTATTAATCGAAAAAATAAGGCTGGATAACTTTAGGCTTACGGCTTCTTTAAAAACGTATCTTATTGCAATCAGCAAAAATTTATGGTTTAAAAAACTTAGAAATGGTTCCAACTACTATGAAACCGAAATGACTGAAACCCTCTCCCACAGGTTCTTTAACGAAATATCACTTTCGATTGAAAAGGAAAGATCCTATTGGGAAAAACTACATGACTATATGAATAAGATTACGGCTCATTGCAATCATTTGCTACAAGCCATGTTTTTTAAAAATAAAAATATTGCAGAGATACAATTGGAATTTGGCTACTCCACCAGGCATAATGCTCAAAATCAAAAACATAAATGTATTCAGCAACTGCGGAAAGTGAAGGAAGCGGATAGCTCTGCAAAAATTTAAAAAAATATTTTTACCCCGGGTGATTTTTTAAAGTTTATGGTATTACTAAATATCAATAACATTTTAAAAAATTACAAAAATGAAAAAAATCACTGGTTTTACACCTAACGTTGCAGGCAGCCATACCTCTGCTTCCATCTCTTCAAAAAAAATTTCAAAGAAAAAAATCGCCCGGGCGCTGTTCACTTTTTTGGTCATCGGGCTTTTCAGTCTTCAACAGGCAAGCGCGCAGACCAATCTCAAAACAGTAAAATCGTCAAAAAGTTTTGATGCGACTGTTGCCGGAATTAAGAAAGGCGTTGCCGATGCCGGCATGATGGTTTTGGCAGAAATCAATCATGGCAAAATACTTTCCATGACGGGTTTATCTGTAAAAGGAGAATCGCTGTTTATTGGAAATCCGAATGTCGGTAAACAAGCATTTACTGAGAACAAGGCAGTTGGCCTCGCCATTCCTATCCGTGTAAATGTGTACGAAGAAAACGGCGCGACTTACATTAATTATTTTACGCCCTCGAGTGAACTTGACAACTTTAAGGGAAATAAAGTTAAAATGATTGGCCAGGAGCTGGATAAAAAAATGGCCATGCTTACCGGCATGTTTTCAATGTAACAATTAACGGGATGGACTTACAACAAGTCCATCCTTTTTTATTTTTTAAAAAAAGAAAGATCATGGCAACACAATCCAAAAAATTAATTATCACTCTCGCTTTTCTTTTGCTTGCAGCAATTTCTCCAAATATTTTCCCTGCCGCGCAAGCCGGAATTTCTTCTTTTTCAACAATGGCTTTGCAACTATTATTACCATCTGCTTTGCTAATTGTCATAATGATTCTTGTGAGTAAAAAATTAAAATATTATGATATAAAACGAATGGCTCTTAACGGACTTGTAGCTGGATTTTTGTCAACTATTGCACTGGAAATAGTCAGAGAAATTGGATTCAGAATGGGCGCTATGCCCGGGGATTTGCCGAGGTTAATGGGCGTCCTAATGCTAAACCATTTTGCCAGCGGACCCGATATTTGGTCAGACCTCGCTGGCTGGTCATACCACTTCTGGAATGGCGCTGCATTTGGAGTAATATTTAGCCTACTGCTCGGGCAAAGCAAGTCATGGCAAGGCATTCTGTACGGATTGATTATTGCGGCAGGTTTCATGGTGAGCCCGGTCGTAAAATCTTTAGGTATCGGTTTTTTTGGAATTGATTTCAAAGACGGTTATCAATTCTTACTTACTGTCACTCTCGCCCATGTGGCTTTCGGGCTCACCCTTGGACTTTTATTATCCAGGTGGAATAGCGGGATTCCGGCCATAGTTTGCCGACACATGAAATGCTCACCGAAACACAAGCATAAGCCTTCGTTTATTTTGGAACAAATTTAGAAAAGTGTGCCGCCAGCGACAAAAAATGAAAACATTTTTCACAATTGTCAGGAATGAGAAAATACAACGACGTTATTAGTGAACCAAATTTATATGTTATGGACAAGAATTTTTTTAAAGCTGCTGTAATAGCCGGATTAATTGCCGGTGCTGTTTTTATGATGCTGGAGATGATAATGGTTCCCATTTTTATGAATGGAAGCCCATGGGGGCCACCACGAATGATTGCTGCTATCATAATGGGCAAAAGTGTTTTGCCGATGCCCGGTGAAGCGGTTACCTTTAACTTTGGAGTGATGATGGTAGCAATAATGCTTCATTTTGTTATGTCAATTATTTATGCAATTATACTTGGCTGGTTCTGTAAGAAATTAAGGCTTGGAACTGCAATCATTGTTGGCGCTGTTTTCGGTCTCGCACTTTATTTTATAAATTTCTTTGCCTTTACCGGCGTTTTTCCGTGGTTTGCTATGGCGCGAAACTGGGTGACAGTGACTACGCATCTTATTTTTGGAATTGTAGCAGGATATTCCTTTTATAAAATTTATCAACCTGTTCCGGTTCCGGCTTAAAACTTTCATTTTATGATGATGAAGCTAATGAACAAAATAATGCTGTCGTGCTTACAAGCGACACTGCTAATAGAAGAGCGCGAAAATTTGCCCTTGAGCCTTGCTAAAAGCCTGCAGTTGAACATCCATCTTCCGATGTGTTCCGGCTGCAGGAATTACAGCAGGCAAACAAAGTTGATCAATAATATCTTAGAGAAAGGTATATCTCCGTCTGACACAAAAGAAGAAGCCAAAAAACTTGAAACCATAATCATCTCAAAAATAACAAGTTGAAAAACGTTCCTATTGGAATATTTTCTTTAAACCTCTTACAGCCAGCGGTGCAACGATAATAGCAGAAGCAAAATTGATAGCAGCGCCTGTAAGACAGTAAAGGCAAATTTTCTTTTGTTTAAAAATCATGTCACTCAAATAAACGATTGCGCCTATCGCATTGCCGGCAACTGTTGCGCCTAATGCCACATCCAAAAGAGGTTTTCGTCCCGCAGACTCACCTCCACCTGCTGAAGCCAGAACCATCGTTGCCGAATAAGCCAAAGAACTTACAGGTCCGTCAGGAATTCCGAGCCGGTAAGCCGATTGGGAAGCATTCACTTTATTGCTGTCGAAAATAGAAAAAGGAAGGTCGGGAAGCCTTTTGATGACGCCGGTTTGATATAAAGAGATTAAACTGAAATCGGCAAGGCCGGCAGCAGATAAAAAAATTATTTTTCTTCTTCTTTCCATATCTTCTGAAGAATCTTCCCTTAAAGAATTGCGTATTTTTTGTGCATCCATAATTATATTTTTAAATAATTTTTTCAAATCAATAATTAAGCCGTAGATAAAAACAGTTTTTAAAAAGTCCGCGTTCCACAAATCCAAGCCCAACCAAACGCTTTAACTTTGATAACAAATTCAAAAAATGGAGAAATTAAATAAGGCAAAAGAATCATTGATTTTAAAAGGAATTGAAAGCGCAGATATTGGAATTGTATTAGGCACCGGCCTTGACAGGATGGTGGAACTTGTAGATGTCAAACAAACAATTCCCTATTCACAAATTCCGGGTTTCCCTATATCGACTGTGCAGTTTCACAAAGGCAATCTTATTTACGGAATGATTGAGGACAAAAAAGTTTTAATGATGCAGGGTCGCTTTCACGCCTATGAAGGCTATTCGCTGGATCAGATTGTTTTTCCTTTACGCGTAATGAAATTGCTGGGCGTTCAAAACTTATTTTTATCCAATGCGGCCGGTGGTATTAATCTTAATTTTAAAAAAGGCGATTTGGTAATCATTAATGATCACATCAATTTGCTGTATGGAAATCCACTCACGGGGAAGAACTTTGACGAACTGGGACCACGTTTTCCTGATATGAGTGAGCCTTATAATCCTTCGTTAATAAAATCATTGCAGAAAAAAGCGGATGAATTAAATATCAATTTAAAGAAAGGTGTCTATGCGGCAGTTCACGGGCCGAACCTGGAAACCAAAGCCGAATACCGTTACCTGAAAATTATCGGCGCAGATATGGTTGGCATGTCCACTGTTCCTGAAGTGATTGCAGCCAATCACATGCAAATGCCGTGTATAGCGGTTTCCGTAATTACGGATGAATGTGATCCTGACAATCTAAAACCGGTAGCGCTTGAGGAAATTATTGCCGTCGCGCAAAAGGCGGATGAAAAACTTTCAAGGCTTTTTTTAGAAACAATAAAAAGTTTATAAATGAAAGACCTTCTGTTGATCTTTTCAAAAAATCCTGAATATGGCAAAGTAAAAACAAGGCTTGCAGCAACTATCGGTAAAGAACAAACGCTTTTTATTTATCAAAAACTTATTGAACATACTATCGCAGTTACAAAAGAAGTAAGCATTGATAAAACTGTTTTTTATTCTGAATGGATCGACAAGAAAGACAATTGGGAAGAAGAGTTTTATAAGAAAAAAATTCAATCAGGAACCGATCTCGGAGAGAGAATGAAAACTGCTTTTAAAAGTTCGTTTACTGAGAATTATGACAAAGTGGTGATCATCGGTACCGATTGTTTTGAATTGGAAACGCAAAATATTCTCAGCGCTTTTAGCCGGTTGGATGATGCTGATATTGTGTTAGGGCCTGCCATTGACGGAGGTTATTACCTGTTAGGAATGAAAAAATTTAATCCGGCTTTGTTTGAAAATATCCACTGGAGCACCGGCAAAGTTTTCAATCAAACAATTGTTATTTGCAGAAAATTAAAACTGTCGGTTTCCCTGCTTCCTGAATTAAACGATATTGATAACGAAGAAGATATCAGAAATCATCCATCGTTATTATTTATGAAGAAAGATGTATCATGATCAGCGTAATTATTCCCACATGGAATGAAGAATCAACCATTAAAGAAACAATTGAACGATTGAAGGAATATGATCAATTAAACCTGGTAAAAGAGATTATAATTGCTGACGGTGGAAGCAGGGATAATACGTTGATTGTTGCAAAAGAAGCTGGCGCAACCGTAATAAAAAGTCCGGCAAAAGGAAGATCCGCACAAATGAATTATGGTGCATCTGTAGCTAAAAACGACGTTCTGTATTTTGTTCATGCTGATACAATTCCACCGTCAAATTTTTCTTCAAACATTCACGAAGCGATATCACAGGGCTTTAGCGCTGGTTGTTACAGGCTTTCATTCGATTATGATCATTGGTTTTTAAAAGCTAATTGCTGGTTCACCCGTTTTAATGTAAATGCAGTTCGCTTCGGCGATCAGAGTTTGTTTGTTACTAAAAATATTTTTGAAAGGGCCGGTGGTTTTCGTGAAGATCTTTTAATGATGGAAGACCAGGAGATTATTGGACGATTAAAAAAATACGGGAAATTTAAAGTGATGAATGGCAGCGTTATCACATCCGCAAGAAAATATCTTAATAATGGAATTTACAGGATGCAAGGAATATTTTTCGTCATCTGGCTGATGTATTACCTTGGTTACCCACAACAAAAGTTGTTGCAGTTACATCGCAGACTCATCCGGGGGCACAAAGTTTAAACAGTTGCGGAAAGCTTATTGGTTTGGTAATTGTGATTCAAAAATGAAAAAAATTGTATGGGCATTACTACAAGAGCGTATTCGATCAAAAAAGGTGCACCGATATCTGGCCGCTGTTTTTGTTGCTTTATTTATTGCAGAAAGCAAACAGCCGGTTGAGACAAAGAAAAATGTCAAGACTGAAACGTGTTGAAATAAATGCTGTGGTAGCAGTTCCTTCTTTTTCGCTTCTTCGTTTTTTATTGCTTCCTGTAATGGTTTGGGTGGCAATAAAAAACAAGAAATTAAAATTCGGTTTTAATTATCTGTATAATGCTCATCCCCTTGATAAAAGGTTTTGTTGCTTTTTTAATAATGGATTACACTAATTATTTATGGCACCGGCTTAATCATCGCGTTCCTTTTTTGTGGCGTTTTCATTTGGTCCATCATACAGATGTAGACCTTGACGTAAGTACCGCGTTGCGTTTTCATTTTGGCGAACTGATAGGTTCGGTCTTTTTCCGTGGAGGATTTGCTTTTCTATCCGGCGCCACTCCCCTAACTGTTTTGTTGTATGAAATTTTGTTTGAAGCAGAAACGCAATTTCATCATTCAAACTGGAAATTACCCTATGAGTTTGAAAAGCGTTTGAATAAAATTATTGTCACACCAAGAATGCACGGCATACATCATTCCAATCTGAAACATGAAACCGACAGCAATTATTCCGTTATTTTTTCTGCATGGGACCGGATTCACAACACCCTTGATTTAAATAAACCACAGCACGAAATTGTGATCGGCGTTCCTTCCTACAGCAATCCAAAAGAATTGACAAGTGAATTTTTGCTAAAACTTCCCTTTACTAAAATCAGGCCCTGGAAAGAATAATCGTTTGTTTAGGTAATGATAGTTCAATAATTTGCAGACTCACAATTCTATAAAAATCATTTCGGGATGTAGCGCAGCCCGGTAGCGCGCTTCGTTCGGGACGAAGAGGCCGCTGGTTCGAATCCAGTCATCCCGACATTAAAAAAGCTATTCTTTTTTCGAATGGCTTTTTTAATGTGATAGCGACGTCATTTGATAGACTTTTCCAAGGAAACCATCTCTGAAAAACTGAAAAAAGTCCAATGAAAATAAAAAGATAATTCAAACTGCTATTCACTGCTTTTATTAAAATCCATAATAAAAGTAGTTCCACTATCGGGAAGGCTTTCTACTTGCAAAGTAGCTTTATGAGATTGAAAAATACCATAAGCTGCTGACAAACCCAGCCCCATGCCATTTTTTTTCATAGTGAAAAAAGGTTCAAAAATATTAGACAAATATTCAGCAGGTATCCCTCTCCCATTGTCTTTTATAGCAACACGGTAAGTTTCTGCCGCATCTGTAACAGAAACTGACAATTCTCCCCTGTCAATTTCCATTGCTTCAATTGCATTAATAAGGATGTTTGAAAATGCAATCTGAAGTTTCGGCTTATCAACCCAAACATATAACGGGTTTGGGAAAAAAAGCCGGTTAAGTTTTATTTTCTGCAGCTCGATTCTGTCTTTTGCAAACGATAAACTTTCTTCCACCACATCTTGTAAGGCATGTCTTTCAAATTCGAGTTCCATAGTTTTGGTGGACGTAAGTAGTTCTGTAATCATCTGGTTTATCCTGCCGGTATTTCTGTTAATGATGTTAATTAAGGGTTGATGGCTGGATGTTTCGCCCAAAAGAAATTCTAAATTCTCGGCAGAAAGCTGGATATTGTTTAATGGATTTCGTATTTCATGTGCCAGGATTCTGACCAATCTTTCATTGGCAGCAAGTTTCGCTGATTGCAGATTGATCTGTTCAGCTTTTTTTATGTTTGTTATGTCATGAATAATTCCTCTGCACAAGTTGGAGCCGATAGTTTTGGTTTCAATCGATAAAGAAAGTATGCAATTTCGCTTTTCCCGTTTAGAGTTTTCAATTTCCAGTTCGAGTTCATCAATATTTTTCTTATCCTTTACCCAGCAATTTATTTTTTCCCTGATTAGAAGATCAGGAATAAAATCATATAAAACATGCATCTTCAATCGGTCTTTGTCATACCCAAAAAAACTGACAGCCGTTTCATTGACTTCAATCAAAAGCAAATCATTATTAGCAATAAACAATACATCACTTGAACTTTCAAAAAGATTTCGGTATTTATTTTCACTCTCCTTAAGTGCTTTTAAAGAGGCATAACGGTCAAGCGAATACCGGATAGATCTTTCAAGTTTTTCAGAATCCAGATCAGATTTTATAAGGTAATCTGTTGCACCAAACTTCATCGCTTCCACATCAATCTGCCTGTTGCCTTTACCCGTTAATAAAATTAATGGTTTACCTTCTTCTATCTCTGAAACTTCTTTTAATAAATCAAGGCCGGTACGGGCTCCCAAACGATAATCTATAAGGTATATATCATAATCTGCTTTTTTGATCTTTGAAACGGCCTCACTATAATTGTTGCACCAATGGGGAATAAACTGAGTTCCATCTATATCATTAAGATAACGGGAGATGATAAAAAAATCATCTTCGTCATCATCAATTATTAAAACTTTGATTTTCTCCTGGGTGAGCATTATTGGCCTATTTGGGCAAAATTATTGTAAATGAAGAACCAGTATTATTACTCTCAGCATAAATTATACCATCGTGCATCTCAACTATTTTCCGGCAAACCGAAAGGCCAAGACCATTACCGCCCACTGCACTTTTTCCATTCAATTGCACAAAAGGATCAAATATTTTTGTTGCATATCTCTTATCAAATCCTATTCCGTTATCAGCAAATTTAATTTTATAATAGATTTTTTCAAATGCCAGCTTAAAATTATTTTTTTCTTCTCCGGATAATTCAGAACTGCTAATATTAATTTTCGGTACTTCACCCTGCCTGGCGAATTTTATAGAATTGCTGAGCAGGTTACTGAAAACAGTTTTAATATTCGAACAATATCCTTTTATTAACGGCATTTCGGACACCCGAATGCTCGCCTTAGATTCAGTAACAGGACCGGATAATTGTCTAAGTGCTTGCGTAAATGCTTCATTCAAATCACAAGTTTCATTTAAACGACCACGAGTGATTGAATTCAATTCAGTAATACCATCAATAATGGATTGCATGGAAATGATATTTTTCCTTATCCTCTGAAGATAAGTCAATGCATCATCAGGAATTTCTCCCGCAAACTTGTTTTCCAGCATATCTGCAAAGGTGGCTATTTTTCTAAGGGGCGACTTTAATTCATGTGAAGCAAGCTGGAGAAATCTATCCTTTTCATCAGTGAGCTCTTTGATCCTCTTATTGAGGAAGCTGATTTTTTCCTCCAAATCGATATTTTTTTGCACATTCTGCTGGAATTTTCCACCCATGTTTTTATATTTGAAGCACTCTCAGTATGTTATAAAAACCGTTTCATGTCAAAAGTAAAGGTTTTAATTATAGATGATGAAGAAGATTTTTGTGAAAACGTCGGATCTTTTTTTAAAAACATCGGACTTGAGGTATTGACTTCCGGGTCTCTTTCAGATGGTCTCCGGCTTCTCCATGAAGAGTTCCCTGATGTTTTATTTCTTGATAATAATCTGCCTGATGGTGAAGGATGGCAACAAACAAATTATCTTTTAAAAAAATATCCTTCACTAAAGATTAATCTTATTAGTGCGTATAAAGAATCATGCCCCGAAGTTGAAAATCTGATTAATGTAAAAGTTTGGGAAAAACCACTTTCCCTCAGAAAACTGGCAGATTTTTTTAAAGGTATGATATCGGCTGCCTAATCATTTTTAAGCAGTTTGCAAAGAGATAAAAGGTATTTCACCAGGTTTTCAAGTTCATGTACAGACGAAGGTTTTACAAGGTAATCATAAGCGCCTAACGAAAGACAGGTACTTTTATACTGGCTGGCACCGGATGTACTCCAGATGACTTTTGGAATATTTTTGAGTTTGATGCTGCTATCAAGCGATTTTAATATTTCAGCTCCATTCAATCCCGGCATATTATAATCAATTACAATCAAAGAAGGTAGATCTTCAGACGGTGTTTCCTTCAGAAAGGAAAGAAGATGTTTACCATTGTTCACAAAATGAACTTTTACTGAAGGATCGATTTCAGTAAAAGCTTCTTCAATAATCTCCTTATCATCCATATCATCCTCTCCAATAAGGATAAGATTTTTATACTTTTCATTTGTACTTCTTGTTCCATTGATCATAGAGAGAATAATTGTATTAAAGATATGTTACCGCTGACAATAAAAAAATTTCTGTGCTGCAGAAAAGTATTTGTCTTACGGTTATTCTACGAGTTAATTTTAAAAGATTGATAGTATATTTGAACTACTTCTGATTATATCCTTTAAAACTTTCGTATGAAGAAAACTTCAAATGGCTCTCCGAAAAACAGGGCAGGTATATTATCCACTTCGACAAGTTCAAAAACTTCAAACACCCACCGATCGAATGGCCATGCCACAGTTGGAACTGAAAAAATCAAGCCAAAAACCCATAATGGTTCAGTGGCATATGAGGATGTTGAAACGGAATCCGTTCAAATGCAGCAACTTCTGCAAGTGCTGGACCAGGTTAGAAACGGTGATTTCACTGTGCGGATCCCTGCAAGCGGAATAGGCATAAACGGAAAAGTTTGTGATACGCTGAATGACATTATTTCATTAAATGAAATTCTTTTTCATGAATTAAAAAAGGCAAGGAATACAATAGGGAAGCAAGGACATCTTAACCACCGTGTTGAATTGCCGCGCTATGCAAGAGGCGCATGGAATGAAGGCGTAGAATCTATCAATAACCTGATATCTGACCTTGTACATCCGAGTATTGAGATAGCAAGCGTGATCAGTTCAGTTGCGAAAGGAAATCTTTCTCATGAAATGCCGCTGAAGATCGGAGACCATGTTCTGCAAGGAGAATTTGGAAGAATTGCGAAAGAAGTAAACCACATGGTGAAACAGTTAAACCTTTTCTCTATGGAGGTAACTCGTGTAGCAAGAGAGGTGGGATCCGAAGGTATATTGGGTGTACAGGCCAAAGTCAAAGGCGTGGCAGGTGTTTGGAAAGATCTGACCGATTCTGTGAACCAGATGGCAGGAAACCTTACGAGCCAGATGCGTAACATAGCGGAAGTAACGACGGCTGTGGCAAAAGGTGACCTTTCCAAAAAAATTACGGTAGATGTTCAGGGTGAAATCCTGGAACTTAAAAATACGATCAATACAATGGTTGACCAGCTCAATTCCTTTTCTTCGGAGGTAACAAGGGTAGCGCTGGAAGTTGGTACCGAAGGAAAACTGGGCGGACAGGCAGAAGTGAAAGGTGTTGCGGGAACATGGAAAGACCTGACGGATTCCGTGAACCAGATGGCATCAAACCTGACAGGACAAGTGCGTAATATCGCTGAAGTAACTACGGCGGTAGCACGGGGCGACCTTTCAAGAAAAATTACAGTGGATGTAAAAGGAGAAATCCTTGAACTCAAAAATACCATTAATACAATGGTGGATCAGTTGAATTCCTTTTCGGTGGAAGTAACCCGTGTGGCAAGGGAAGTTGGATCGGAAGGGAAACTGGGTGGACAGGCAACGGTGAAAGGTGTAGGTGGTGTATGGAAAGATCTTACAGAATCTGTAAACCAAATGGGTTCCAACCTGACAGCCCAGGTAAGAAATATTGCTGAAGTAACGACAGCAGTTGCCAACGGTGACCTCTCTAAAAAAATTACAGTGGATGTTCAGGGGGAAATTCTTGAACTGAAAAATACCATCAATACAATGGTGGACCAGTTGAACTCTTTCGCTTCCGAGGTTACGCGTGTGGCGCTGGAAGTGGGAACAGAAGGTAAACTAGGTGGACAAGCAAAAGTGCAAGGTGTTGGAGGAACATGGAAAGACCTTACCGATTCTGTAAACCAGATGGCCTCCAACCTGACAGCACAGGTTAGAAATATTGCGGAAGTAACAACAGCGGTTGCAAATGGTGACCTTTCCAAAAAAATCACCGTGGATGTTTCCGGAGAAATCTTTGAATTGAAAAAAACCATCAATACGATGGTTGACCAGTTAAACTCTTTCGCATCAGAAGTTACCCGTGTGGCACTCGAAGTAGGAACGGAAGGAAAACTTGGTGGACAAGCGAAGGTAAAAGGTGTTGGAGGAACATGGAAAGATCTTACAGAATCAGTGAACCAAATGGGATCCAATCTTACAGCACAGGTGAGAAACATTGCTGAGGTGACGACGGCTGTGGCAAAAGGTGATCTTTCAAGGAAAATAACGGTGAACGTAAAAGGTGAAATTCTTGAATTGAAAAACACCATCAATACGATGGTTGACCAGTTGAATGCATTTGGTTCAGAAGTTTTCCGTGTGGCAAAAGAAGTAGGATCGGAAGGAAAACTGGGAGGCCAGGCGGATGTGCCCGGTGTTGAAGGGCTTTGGAAATATCTTACAGATTCAGTAAATAAAATGGCTTCTAATCTTACTTCGCAGGTAAGGAACATTGCCGAAGTAACTACTGCCGTGGCGAACGGTGACCTTTCCCGCAAAATACAGGTAGATGTAAAAGGAGAAATCCTGGAATTAAAGAATACGATTAATACGATGGTGGAACAACTTCGTGCCTTTGCATCCGAAGTTACACGTGTGGCAAAAGAAGTAGGTACCGAAGGAAAATTAGGTGGCCAGGCAAACGTACCCGGAGTTGCGGGAACATGGAAAGATCTTACTGACTCAGTGAATCAAATGGCCGGTAATCTTACCGCCCAGGTGCGAAATATTGCAGATGTGGCTATTGCCGTTGCAAATGGTGATATGTCGAGAAAAATTACGGTGGACGTACATGGAGAGATCTTACAACTCAAGGAAACACTTAACACTATGGTGGATCAGCTGCGCGCATTTGCATCTGAGGTTACACGTGTGGCGAGGGAAGTAGGTACCGACGGAAAGTTAGGAGGACAGGCATTTGTACCGGGAGTAGCAGGAACATGGAAAGACCTTACAGATTCAGTGAACCAAATGACAGGTAACCTTACATCACAGGTGAGAAATATTGCCGAAGTTACCAAAGCGGTGGCATCAGGTGACCTTTCAAAAAAGGTAACGATAGATGTAAAAGGAGAAATATTCGACCTTAAAAATACCATAAACACTATGGTGGATCAGCTTAACTCCTTTGCTTATGAGGTTACGCGTGTAGCAAGAGAAGTGGGAACAGAAGGTAAACTGGGAGGACAGGCAGATGTTCAGGGCGTAGCAGGAACATGGAAAGACCTGACTGACTCTGTGAATATGATGGCCACCAACCTGACTAACCAGGTTCGGGGTATTGCCAAAGTAGTGACAGCAGTGGCAACCGGAAACTTGAAACAAAAACTGGCAATCGTGTCACAGGGTGAGGTTGCACAGTTAACAGATACAATTAATGAAATGATTGATACACTCGCTCTGTTTGCCGACCAGGTAACTACCGTTGCCCGTGAAGTAGGTGTAGAAGGAAGATTGGGCGGACAGGCAGGTGTTCCCGGAGCATCCGGAATCTGGAAGAACCTGACAGAGAATGTAAACCAGCTTGCGGAAAATCTTACTACCCAGGTACGCGCTATTTCTGAAGTGGCTTCTTCTGTAACAAAAGGTGACTTAACACAAATGATCAGGGTGGAAGCCAAAGGTGAAGTGGAAGAATTGAAAGATACCATCAACCAGATGATCGTTAACCTTAAAAAGACAACGCTTCGTAACCAGGAACAGGACTGGCTCAAATCCAACCTTGCCAAGTTTACTCAAATGCTGCAGGGCCAGAAAGATCTTAATGCAGTTACCTTACGTATTCTTTCTGAATTGGCACAGGTAGTAAACGCACAAAAAGGCTTGTTTTATATTTTGAAGCAGGATGAAAACCAGGAAAACCAAAAGCTAAAATTATTTGCGTCTTATGCATTAGGCGATAAAGCCAAGAAGCAACAGGAATTTGAACTCGGTGAGGGACTCGTAGGCCAATGTGCGGTAAACAAACAAAGAATTCTTCTTACCAATGTACCGAAAGATTATATCAAGATAAGTTCAGGTTTGGGTAAATCCAATCCTGTTAACCTAATTATCCTCCCTGTACTGTTTGAAAATGAGATTAAAGCGGTTATCGAGCTCGCTTCCTTTGATACGTTCAGCGAAACCCATCTTGACTTCCTGAGCCAGCTTACAGAAAGTATCGGGATTGTATTAAATACGATTGAAGCCAACTCAAGGACCGAAGAACTACTTGAACAATCGCAATCGCTGGCAGATGAGTTAAGGAGAATTAACGAAGAATTACAGGATAAAGCCCAGTTGATGATTAAGCAGAAGGAAGAGGTGGAAGGAAAGAACAAAGAAGTGGAAGAAGCGCGGAGATCGCTTGAAGAAAAGGCAGAACAGTTGCAGTTAACCTCAAAATATAAATCTGAATTCCTTGCAAATATGTCACATGAACTCAGGACGCCTTTAAACTCTTTGCTGATATTAGCACAACAGTTGTACGAGAACCATGAAGGAAATCTGACTAACAAACAGGTGCATTATGCAAAAACCATTCACAGTTGTGGTGACGATCTCATTCAATTGATCAACGATATCCTGGATCTTTCAAAAATTGAATCAGGATATATTTCTACTGATTTTGTAAACATCAAATTCAGTACTATCACCGCCTTTGTTGAAACTACTTTTAAACACATTTCCGAAAGCAAAAATTTAAAATTTAGCAATCCAACTTGATAAGGACCTTCCCCAAAGCCTGGAAACTGATGCACAACGGCTTAACCAGATACTTAAGAACCTGTTGTCCAATTCATTTAAGTTCACAGAAAAAGGAGAAGTTAGTTTACATATTTATGAAGCGCACCGCAACTGGAAACAAAGTCATCCCGCACTTGACCATGCTTCACGTGTTGTAGCTTTTGAAATTAAGGATACCGGTATTGGAATTTCAAAAGAAAAACAAAACATCATCTTTGAAGCGTTTCAGCAGGCAGAAGGATCTACAAGTAGAAAGTACGGTGGTACAGGATTGGGCTTGTCCATCAGTCGTGGCCTCGCCGACCTTTTGGGAGGTAGCATAGAATTGGAAAGTGAAGTAGATCATGGAAGCACATTCACCCTGTTCCTTCCCATTGATTATACTCCGGTCGTAACACATCAAAGAGAAGAGCCGGTTGAGCAAAAAGAAAACGAATATACCCTTCAATATCCGAGAGAAAAGAAGGCATCTTCCCCAATCAGTAACCGCCAGGAAACAACGGAATTAACGTCGCTCAATGAGATCATCAATGAAATTGGAGATGACAGAAACAATATTTTAGAAGGTGATAAAATTATACTTCTTATAGAAGATGACATCCGTTTTGCAAAGATCATGATGGAGAAAGCACATGAAAATCATTTGAAAGTCTTGATAGCAACTAACTTCAGCGAAGTATTTGAGCTGGCAAATAAACACATTCCAACGGCTATTACGCTTGATGTAAAATTACCAAATGAAAGTGGATGGCGTATACTTGATCTTTTTAAGAACGATATGAATTTCCGCCATATCCCGATTCATTTGATTTCGGGTGAAGAGAACCGTTTACTCGCTATGCAGCGCGGAGCAAGGAGTTTCCATTTAAAGCCACTCAAAACAGAAGCGCTTTCTGTTCTCTTCTCAGATATTGAAGAATTCAGCAACAGGAAAACAAGACGTTTACTGATTGTGGAAGATAATGAATTTGATGCTTCACAAATGACAAAGATCATTACGAACGGCAAGCAGGTAAAAATTGAAATTGCGAATACCGGTAAGAAGGCATTGCAACTGATCAAAAAAAATACTTACGATGCGATCATTGTTGATTATATGCTGCCTGATATTACAGGAATGGAATTAATAACTGAAATAAGCGCAACAATGGAGCAACAGATGACGCCGATAATTATTTATTCTGCAAAAGATTTTTCGGCACGCGAAAATTCAAAACTGAAGCAGTATGCCAATAAGATCATACTAAAGGATGTTAATTCATTGGACATGCTTTTGGAGGAGAGCATAATGCTTTTACATATTTCACATGAGGATCTTTTACCTGAAAAGAAAAAGCTGATTGAAGGTCTTCGTTCAAAGACTGATGTTCTCGCTAATAAAAATGTGTTGGTAGTAGATGATGATGTACGAAATCTTTTTGCGCTCACCACAGCTTTTGAAAGATTTGATATTAACACGATTACTGCAGAAAGTGGAATGGAAGCGATGAATATCTTAAATGATAACAAGCAGGTGGATATTGTCTTAATGGATATTATGATGCCGGAAATGGATGGCTATGAAACTACGCGCAAAATCAGGAGAGAACATAAAAATCATACATTACCCATTATTGCCGTTACTGCAAAAGCAATGAAAGGCGACCGGGAGAAATGCATCGAAGCCGGTGCTTCAGATTATATTACAAAACCTTTAAAGATAGACCAGCTCATGTCACTCATGAGAATTTGGCTTTATAAAAAGTAGACCATGACGCTTGAAACAGGTAAAGAGGTAAAGTCAAATAAGGATATCAATATCCTCGTCGTTGATGACAGGGAAGACAACCTGTTATCAATTGAAACAATTCTTGAAAAGGATCATTATAATATTTTCAAAGCTAATTCAGGAAGATCCGCTTTAAAAATGCTACTCCATCGCCACGACTTTTCACTCATCCTGATGGATGTGCAAATGCCCGAAATGAATGGACTGGAAACAGCGACAATTATTTATGAAAGAGATAAACTAAAAGGCATTCCTATCATTTTTATTACCGCCTACTCTAACGATGAAGACTACCTTTTTAAAGGTTACCAGATGGGAGGTGTGGATTATATTTACAAGCCGATAAATCCCGATCTGCTCCGTGCAAAAGTGGCTGTTTTCGTTGAGTTGTACCGCAAAAACGAACAATTAATGACCAACGAAAAAGAACTGCTTTCGGCAAACCAAACACTTCATAAAGAAATTGAAGAAAGAAAACTCTCTGAAGAAAAAATAAACCTGCTAAACCGGCAACTCATCGAAAAGAATGACCACCTGAAAAACGTGAACGAAGAACTTGATCGATTTGCCTATGTGGCCTCTCATGATCTGCAGGAACCGCTTAGAAAAATACGCGTATTCAGCGATAAAATAACCTCAGCAAAAGAGGATCAGCAACAGGTAGAAAGATATTTGGAAAAAATCAGCAGTTCTTCAAGAAGAATGCAATCGCTGATCAACAACTTACTTAAATTTTCAAGATATTCACTTAACCCGGGAGATTTTGTAAACGTAAACCTGGATGAAATGCTGGCGGAGGCGCTCACAGAACTCGAGGTAGAAATTGAGAAAAACCAGGTTGTTTTTTATAAAGACCGGCTACCAACGATTGAAGCTGTTCCTGAATTAATTCGCCAGGTATTTTATAATTTGATCAGCAACGCGATTAAATTTAAAAAGAAAGACCAGGCACCTGTGATTCGGGTTACATGCAGTCAAATGAAAGCCGAAGAATCGAAGTTCCACGATAAATATGTAAAGGGCAACAGGTATTATGGAATCAAAATTTCAGATAACGGTATCGGCTTTGATGAACAATATGCCGAAGATATTTTTATGGTTTTCAAAAGGCTCCACAGTTTCCATGAGTTTGAAGGAACCGGCGTTGGTTTGTCCATTTGCAAAAAAATTATAGAAAAACACAATGGTTTCATAACCGCTTCAGGAAAGTTTAAAGAAGGGGCTACTTTCTTGATTGAACTCCCTGAAAAACAATTGCTTACTTATTGATTATTTGTTTCGGATTTTACTAAAAGATCGGATTTTAATTAGAAAAGGTTGCCTGAGTTCAGGCAGTAAGTAAAAAAAATAGATTTTTGTGTATACAAACGAAAAAAATATTCCAACTCAACCCATTACAAAGAAACTGAATTGCCGCTTTATTTAAAGCACGACATTCACAAATGTTTTGGCAAGCAGGTGCTGTTGTTATAGTGCATTTTCTTACCTTTGCACTCCAAAATAAAAAAAACAAAAATGATAGAAATATATTTATAACCAAAAAATGCTGATAAGCAGGATCCGCCAAAGGCGGATACAGCAATACAAAAATAACCCGCTACAATATAATGGATACAGAAAACAAAGAAACCAAAACAGAAACACAGGAAATCTTATCTGACAACAGGCCCCAAGGTGGTATCGAAGGCGTTCCTTTTCCTGATTTCCCGGATGTAGAATCTACACAGGCGGCAACTGAACCGCAGCCTTCAGAAGTTGAAATTCATGAAGAAGCGCTTTCAACTCCTCATGACGATTTTGACTGGAGTATCGACAAAAGAAATGTTACTGTTTACAACAATTCTGAAAGGGAAAAATATGACGAGGTTTATGACAAAACCTTTAAGCAGATTAATGACGGGGAAATGGTTACAGGAACCGTTGTTGCGATGACCAAAACAGATGTTGTTATCAATATCGGTTTTAAAAGTGACGGTCTTGTTGGCCTGAACGAATTCCGCGATATGCCTAATTTAAAAATAGGTGATGAAGTGGAAGTGATGGTTGCAGAAAAAGAAGACAAAGATGGCAATCTTCACCTTAGCCGCAAACAAGCCCGCACAACCCGTGCATGGGAAAAAATTGTGGAAATGCATAAGAGTGGCGAAATCGTTACCGGTTCAGTTACCAGCAAAACCAAAGGCGGCCTTATCGTGGATGTATTTGGAATGGAAACTTTCCTTCCGGGTTCGCAAATTGACGTGAAGCCGGTTACTGATTATGATCAGTTTGTTGGAAAAACAATGGAATTTAAAGTGGTGAAGATTAATGAAGCCATTAAGAATGCGGTTGTTTCTCATAAAGCACTTATCGAAAGCGATATCGAACAACAAAGAGCTGAAATTATAGGCAAACTTGAAAAAGGACAGGTACTTGAAGGAACGATCAAAAACATTACCGATTTTGGTGCATTCCTCGACCTTGGCGGCTTAGACGGATTATTATATATCACAGATATCAGTTGGGGACGTATCAATCATCCAAGTGAAGTATTGAAACTGGATCAGAAACTGAATGTGGTGGTTCTTGATTTTGATGATGATAAGAAGCGTATCAGTCTTGGATTGAAACAATTAACTCCGCATCCTTGGGATACTTTGCCTGAAAACATTAAAGAAGGCGAAATTGTAAAAGGTAAAGTAGTTAATATAGAAGACTACGGTGCATTCCTCGAAATCTATCCGGGTGTTGAAGGTTTGGTTCACGTGAGTGAAATCACATGGGCTAATACTCCGATCAATGCAAAAGAATTCTTTAAACTGGGTGATGAATATGAAGCGAAAATTGTGACTTTGAGTAAAGAAGATCGCAAAATGAGCCTTTCTATCAAACAAATGACAGAGGATCCGTGGAACACGATCGAAACTCAATATCCTGAAGGAAGCAAGCACAAAGGATTGGTGAAAAACATTACTCCTTATGGTGTATTTGTTGAACTTTCAGCGGGCATTGGCGGTATGATCCACATCAGTGATCTTAGTTGGTTGAAACGCTTCAACAACCCGAATGAATATACTAAAGTTGGTGAAACTATCGATGTGATCATTATGAGCATTGATAAAGAAAACCGCAAACTCCAATTGGGGCATAAGCAAATCGAAGAAGATCCCTGGAACTCTTTGGAAGAAACTTTCCCTGTTGGAAGTATTCATGAAGGAACCGTAACCCGTCGCGATGACAAAGGCGCTACCGTTCAGCTTCCTTATGGTTTGGAAGGATTTGCTCCGGCGCGTCACCTTCGTCGCGAAGATGATAAAGTAATTGGTTTGGATGAAGTAGCTCCATTTATGGTTATTGAATTTGACCGCAACGATAAGAAGATCATTTTAAGCCACAGCCGCATCTGGGAAAAAGAGAGAGCTGATGAAAAAAATGCACAACTTCATGAAAAAAGAGCCGAATCAGAAAATACGAAGAAAGTCGTAAAGAACATTCAGAGCAAGGTTGAAAAAACCACTTTGGGCGATCTTGGCGTGTTAGCCGATCTCAAAAAGAAAATGGATAAGGCTGCCCCTGAAGAA
The DNA here is from genome assembly GCA_963811285.1 of uncultured Chitinophagaceae bacterium. Classification (GTDB taxonomy): domain Bacteria; phylum Bacteroidota; class Bacteroidia; order Chitinophagales; family Chitinophagaceae; genus Ginsengibacter. The sequence continues at coordinate 52,534 of CAWEQV010000038.1, forward strand.
GAACCAAAAGCGCAGCCTGAGGAACCAAAAGCAAAAGTTGAGGAAGCAAAAGTTGAGGAACCGAAAGCAGAAGCTCCGGAGGCACCGCGGAAGCTCCTGTAGCAAAAAAAGCCGCAGCAAAGAAGAAGAAAGATGAAGAGGTGAAGAATGAAGAAAAGCCTGATGCAGAAAAGAAAGCTGAAGCTACTTTAGTTCAAACTCCTCCTCCGCCTGCCAACGAACCCCAGCAGATAGAGGCGAAAGCTGAAAAAGCCGCTGCAAAGAAGCAAGAAAGAAGAAGCAGAAGAAGAAGAAGATGAAACAAAAGAAGATGACAAAGCTTAATTAGTTTCTTTGCTAAAATATAAATCCCGTTGTTGTCAAACAACGGGATTTTTTTTAATTAATGTGATGAGTAAAACAACAAATATTTGAATTTTTTATTTCCGAATAATAAAGGTTATTTTTCGTATAAGCATAACCGTTACAACATCTTTTCCAACTTTGTCAAAGCTGCTTTCATATTAATTCCTTTACCTAAAACCGGTTTGAAAATATCACCTTCATTTCTCATTCTTGCAATGGCGTTTTTTACTGTAAAATCTTTCATCTTTAATCCTGGTTTCACTTCTTCCCAATGTAAAGGCATTGAAACGGTTGCGCCGGGTTTGGGCCTGACAGAATAAGGAGCGGCTAAAGTAGCTTGCGGCCGGTTTTGCAGAAAGTCAACATACATTTTACCTTTACGGTTGTTTACAATTCTTTCGATACTTGTAAACTCCGGCAATTCTCGATGAACCAATGTAGCAATTTTTCTTGCAAACTCCTTCGATTCTTCATAAGTATATTTTGCACCTAACGGAAAATAAATATGCAAACCGGTTGAACCTGAAGTCTTACAATAACTTTCAATTCCTATCGCATCCAGAACATTTTTAGTAACCTGCGCCGCAATTATTACCTGTTCAAAAGTATTTTCATCAGGATCAAGATCAATGATGCACCAATCAGGATGATCAGGTTTTTTTTTCGTACTGCTCCATGGATTGATTTCAATACAACCAAGGTTAACGATATACAACAAACTGGCTTCGTTGCTAATTACCAAAAAATTTTTATCCCCGTCTACTTTGCTGTGATATGGAAATGTTTCAACCCAGCCAGGTACTTTTCCTGTTACATTTTTTTGATAAAAACTTTTGCCTTTTATTCCATTCGGAAAACGGTTTAAAGACTGAGGCCGGTTCTTCAAATAAGGAAGAATAAACGGTGCTGCCTGGTAATAATAATTTATCAAATCTCTCTTCGTAATCTTTTCTTCCGTCCAGAAAATTTTAGAAAGATTGGTAAACTTTAAATCTTTGCCATTCACCTTTCTTACTTGTGTTTTCTGACTTGGATTCAGCAGTGTTTTTCTAACACTTTTTGCAGTAGGCTTTATGATTTTGTTCCTGGAAATTTCCGATTTTTCATCGATCACTTTTTGAGTTTCAGTTTCTTTTTCCAAAACTACATGCCTTGGATTTTTATCATCCCGCAATCCCTGGAATGAAGGATGGCGCATCGTTCCGTCTTTTGAAATATCGCGATAACTCGCTTCGCAAACCAGTTTGGGCATCAGCCAAATCGTTTCTGCTTTTGGGGGATTAGGCCGGAAACGGGAAGGCTCATTTACATTCGGTTCATTTATAAAAGGGCATTCAGGAATAATCAACGGTTCAAATTTTTCCATTAATTCTTTTTGGAGCCTGTTAGTAAAACCTGTTCCGATCTTTCCTGTAAAAACCAATTTTTTATCCTGGTAAAAACCGACTAAAAGTGAACTGAATAATTTTGATGAACCTTCATTTTTAGTAAAGCCTCCAATCACTACTTCCTGTCGTCCTTCTGTTTTTATTTTCAACCAGTCTTTCGATCTGGCTCCGGGAAAATACAAACTGTCTTTGCGCTTTGCCATTATTCCTTCGAGAGACATTTCCTTTGCCACTTTGAAAAAATCAATTCCATTCGTTTCAAAATTTTCGCTGAGCCTTATTGTGTCAGATTGAGGCAAAACCGATTCTAAAATTTCACGGCGTTTACCTAATGTCAACTTCATCAAATCTTTTCCATCATACCATAAAATATCAAAAACATAATAAACCAAACTACCGTCGGCTTCGCTGCGCCAGCTTTGCAAACTTCCGAAATCCGCTTTTCCTTTTTCACTAAGACTAACAATTTCTCCATCCAGCACCGCATCTATTTTGAATTTCTGCAACTCATCATGGATGGGATAAAATTTATCGTCGAACGATTTTGAATTTCTTGAAGAGAGTTTCACTTCACTATTTTTGATAAAAGCAATGGCGCGATATCCATCCCATTTTACTTCATAAATCCAACCCGGTTTATCAAAAGGTTTGGTAACCAGCGTTGCCAGCATCGGCGCTATCTTTTGAGGGAACTTTGCTTTTTTTCCTGCTATAATTAAATCTTTTGCTTCTGCAACTTCAGCCATGACATATATTTTAAATAGTTCTCTTGTTAAATTACTATAAAAATATATGCCAGGAAAATTACCTGTAAGTGAATATGCATGCAGTAAAGCAAGAAATTACCAGAATTTTTATTTTCCTATTTGATAATCAGCAATCGAAGATGCGGCAATCCATCCACTCGTCCAGGCATTTTGAAAATTAAAGCCGCCCGTAATTCCATCCACATCTAAAATTTCACCCGCAAAAAAAAGACCAGGGATAATCTTGCTTTCCATAGTGTTCGCATCCACTTCATTTAATTTTATCCCGCCGGCGGTTACAAATTCTTCTTTAAAAGTGGTTTTACCTTTTACGTGAAATTGCTGTGCAGTTAATTGTTTTGCCAATTGGTTTTGTTGTTTTGCCGGAAGATCGGCCCAACGAATTTCTGAATCAACTCCACATTGATTTAAATGATATTCCCATAACCGCTGTGGAAGCGCGAATGGATTTTTGTTGATTATTTTTTTCGCAGCAAATTCCTTTCTTACCGATTTAAGTTTTTCCAAAAGAGAATTTTCATGGTAATCTGCAAGCCAATTAATTGAAATTGAAAAATCATAGTTCATTTTTGCCAATTCACGCGCTGCAAAAGCAGATAGTTTTAAAACAGCAGGTCCGCTAAACCCCCAATGAGTAATTAGTATCGGACCATTTTGTGAAAATTTTGTTCCAGTAATTTTTACTGAAACTTTTTCAACAGAAATTCCCATTAATGCGGAAATAGGATCTTTTAGAATATTAAATGTAAACAAAGAAGGGACAGGGCTTTCAAAAGAATGCCCCAACGCGGTGAGCCAGTTGTATTGAGAAGATTTTGGAAAACCACCGGAAGCCACACAAACAAAATCTGCATTCAAAATCGAATTGTCTTTTGCCGTTAATTTAAATTGATCAGCATTTTTTTCAATCTTCACGATTTCTTTATTCATGCAAATTTCAAGATGATGCTTATTTGCCTCTTGTAAAAGGCAATTGATTATTGTTTCAGAAGAATTGCTGACAGGAAACATTCGCCCATCCACTTCTGTTTTTAATTGTACGTTTCTTTTTTCAAACCAATAAATAGTATCGGTAGTGAAAAAACGATGAAACGCGTGCTTCAAAAACTTGTCTCCTCTTGGATATTTTTTTATCATCTCAGCAATGCTGAAACAGGAATGAGTAACGTTGCAGCGGCCTCCACCGCTCACTTTTACCTTGCTTAATACTTTTCCTGATTTTTCTACGATTGTGACTTTTAATCCCGGATTTTTTTCGCGGGCATTTATTGCACAAAAAAATCCTGCAGCGCCTCCACCAATAACTACTAATTTTTTGTGTTCCATTCTTAATGATAAGTAGCTTTTTAAAACAGCTTTCGCAGAAACAACGTCGTTTTCACCAACAATAAAATGGCAGTAAATGAAGAAAAAACAGGAATTTTTATTTTTGTTTAATAATCAGAACTCAAATTGATATTTGCTTTTTCTGCTGCTTCAATAGATACAAAGGAAGTAAGAATATCAGCTTTGTTTTTTCTCACGCAAACTGTATGTTCATAATGGGCAGAAGGTTTTGCGTCGCCGGTACGGATTGTCCAGCCATCTTTGTCATTGTAAACCTCTTTCACGCCAAGATTGATCATCGGTTCGATAGCAATAACAAGCCCGTCTTTTAACTTGCTGCCTTTTCCTCTTTTTCCATAATTGGGCACTTGCGGATCTTCATGCAATTCTTTTCCGATTCCATGTCCTACTAATTCACGAACCACGCCATATCCATGTTGCTTTTCAGTATAATCCTGGATGGCAAAAGAAATATCGCCAATCCGATTGCCAACTACCGCTTTGCCAATACCAATATACAACGAATCTTTTGTCACCCGAAGCAATTGTTTTACTTCATTCGAAATTTCGCCCAACAGCAAATGTATAAGCGCTATCGCCGTGATAGCCATTTTTAAGTGCACCACAATCAATCGAAATAATATCTCCTTCTTTCAATGGTTCTTTTGTTGGAAAACCATGAACCACTGCATCATTCACTGAAATACAACAAGCGTAAGGAAATCCATGATAATTTTTAAAATTCGGAACCGCACCATGATCACGAATATATTCTTCAGCAATATCATTGAGTTCAATTGTAGAAATGCCCGCCTTGATAAAAGACGCTGCATGGGCAATGCTGTCGTTAACGATGATACAACTTTGCCTTATCAATTCTACTTCTTCATTTGTTCTATAGTGAATCATGCTCTTTATAATTTAAAAAAACCCCGGCATAAACTGGCCAGGGTTTGAAAATATTTGTAAGAAGCTTCTATCAAATTCCGCCGGTAACACCTGGTGCGGCTGTTCTGCCCTGTATACGTCCACCGCTCATCAGTCCATCGTACTGGCGCATGAGTAACTGAGTTTCTATTTGCTGCAAAGTATCTAAAACTACCGCAACCATAATCAACAAAGAAGTTCCTCCGTAGAAAGTTGCAAATGCCTGTGTTACACCAAGTATCTGCATTATTCCGGGAAGAATACCTACAATAGCCAATAATACGGCGCCGGGTAAGGTAATCCGGTCCATTATTGTTCCGATATACTCTGTAGTAGGTTGGCCTGGTTTAACGCCGGGAATGAATCCATTGTTTCTTTTCAGGTCATCCGACATTTGTTTCGGATTAAAAATAAGAGAAGTATACACAAACGTAAACCCAATGGTCATGATACTATAAACTATCATGTAAACCGCGTTAGTAGGTGAAGTAAAATAAATTGCCCAACTCTTTCCGCTTGTCTGGAAGCCCGCGAAAATAGTAGGTAAAAACATAATTGCCTGTGCAAAGATGATCGGCATTACACCTGCTGCATTTACTTTTAAAGGAAGAAATTGCCTTGCGCCGCCAAACTGCCTGTTGCCAACAATTTGTTTGGCATAATTTACCGGTACTTTTCTTACACCCTGCACCAGCACGATCAATCCAAGAATTACAGCAATAAAAGCGGCAATTTCAATAAGGAATATTAATAAACCTCCGCCACCGTGAGTTTGTTTTGCATAAAATTCCTGCATAAATGATTGCGGAAGACGGGCAAGAATTCCAATCATGATAATTAATGAAGTACCATTACCCAATCCCTTATCCGTGATCTTTTCTCCCAGCCACATTACAAACATAGTACCGGATGTAAGAAGGAAAACGGTTGATACCCAAAAATAGGGTTTATATGCTGCAAGCAATGCGCCCTGGCTGGATGATTCAAGAAAGCCAATATAAGCTGCTGCCTGTGCTGCAGTAACAATAACTGTAAGATACCTGGTCCACTGGTTTATCTTTTTCTGTCCACTCTCCCCTTCCTTCTGAATTTTTGAAATCTGCGGAACCAAAACTGTTACCAATTGCATGAAAATAGATGCAGAAATGTAAGGCATAATTCCCAAAGCAAAAATGGATGCCTTTGCAAAAGCGCCACCCACAAACGCATTCAAAAGGCCCAGCATTCCACCTTGCGTACTGTTTTGCAGGTTGGCCAGTTGGTTGGGATCTATTCCGGGAAGAACAATAAAGGAACCTACCCTGTAAACCAAAATGAGTGATAAAGTAACAATAATTTTACTTCTCAGTTCTTCAATGGTCCAGATGTTTTTAAGTGTTGTGATGAATTTCTTCACAGAATTATAAAGATTTAATTATTTGCAATTATGATTGGGTTGCAAATATCAATTAATTATTTTATTATTTCTACTGAACCGCCCGCAGCCTCGATAGCTTCTTTCGCTTTTTTACTTACTGCATTCACCTTAAAAGCAATTTTTGCTTTCAATTCTCCATTTCCCAGGATCTTCACCCTGTCGTACTGGCTGATAAGATTGTTGATATAAAGACTCTCCGGGTCAAATTCTTTGAGCTCGTGATTTTCGATCAACTGATCAATCTGACCAAGATTGAAAACTTTATATTCTATACGATTATTATTCTTGAAACCACGCTTTGGTAGTCTTCTTTGAATAGGCATCTGGCCACCTTCATGCGCCATTTTTATTTTATAACCTGCACGGCTTTGGCCACCTTTATTACCTTTTGTAGAGGTTCCTCCTTTTCCGGAAGCTTCTCCGCGTCCAAGTCTTTTAACTTTGTGTGTTGCCCCTTTTGCAGGCCTTAAACTTTCTAATCTCATTGTACTTTTTTTTACTTACGCCCCCTGTACCGGGAGCTCGCTTTATTAATTACTATAAAAAGAAAAAACCGGGTTAAGCCAGTTCTTCTACTTTTAATAAATGATTTACTTTTTTTACCATTCCCAAAATCTGAGGTGTTGCTTCCACTTCTTTGGTTGCATTGAGTTTAGTAAGACCCAAAGCCTTTAATGTAAGCTTCTGCCTTTCTGAACGGTCAATACCACTTTTTACCTGTGTAATTTTTATCTTTTTCATTTTAATTTATGTTTGGTAGCAATTAGTGATTAAAATTCTGTCTCTGACTTACTTGCTTCTTGCTACTTGCTTCTTTATCCGTTAAAAACTTTCTTCATAGAAATGTTTCTTGTTTTGGCAACTGCTGCCGGCTCTCTTAACATCTGTAAAGCTTTTACTGTAGCCTTTACCACGTTATGAGGATTAGCAGATCCAAGAGATTTTGCCAATACATCTGTAATACCTGCGCTTTCCAACACCGCACGCATACTACCTCCTGCAATTACACCGGTACCGGCAGCTGCTGGTTTGATGAGAACTTTTGCAGCTCCATCTTTACACCACTGCTCGTGGGGAATAGTACCATGCAACAAAGGAATTTTAATCAGGTTCTTTTTGGCATCATCTATTCCTTTCAAAATAGCTTCCTGAACTTCTTTTGCTTTTCCTAATCCGTGCCCTACCACGCCACTTTCATTTCCTACCACAACGATAGCAGAAAAACTAAATGCCCTTCCGCCTTTGGTTGTTTTTACCACACGATTTATAGATACCACTTTCTCTTTTAATTCAAGATCAGCGCCTTTAATTCTTTGTGTATTTGATTTCAACATTATAACTGTTTAAAAATTTTATTTTTTTGTATCAAAATGATTTAAAACTCCAAACCACCTTCTCTCGCTCCATCAGCAACTGCCTTTATGCGGCCATGATATAAATATCCGCTACGGTCAAATACCACATTCTTAATTCCCAACTCCTGCGATTTCTTTGCAATTGCTTCGCCCACTTTTTTGCTGGTTTCCACCTTATTTCCTTTTTGCGCAGCAATATCTTTCTCGCGGGAAGATGCAGATGCGATAGTAGTTCCGTTATCATCATCAATTAACTGAACATAGATATCCTTGTTACTTCTGAAAACGCTTAAGCGTGGTTTTTGGGCAGTGCCGCTTATCCTTTTGCGGATGCGGTATCTTATCTTTTGACGTGCACTAACTTTTGAGTTCATTTTATTCTATTTTACAATTCCGATTCTGCCGGAATCTTTTTCATTATTTTTGAAGCTGATTAAAAATTCAGCTAATTTATTTGTTTACTACAACTATTTACCTGCTGCTTTACCTGCTTTTCTGCGTAGTACTTCACCTTCAAACTTCACCCCTTTTCCTTTGTAAGGTTCAGGCTTACGAAGACTACGAATTTTTGCAGCTACCTGGCCTAGCAATTGCTTGTCGGCGCTGGACAGAATTACTTTTGGGTTTTTACCTTTTTCCTGGGCAGTACTTACGGAAAGTTCTTTTGGTACTTCAACAACGATGTTATGAGAATAACCTAAAGAAAGATCAAGAAGATTTCCCTGGTGAGAAGCTTTATAACCAACGCCAACCAGTTCAAGTGTTTTGCTATATCCTTCTGTTACTCCGGTGATCATATTATTAATCAACGACCGGTACAATCCATGCATGGCCTTGTGCCTTATCTGATCAGTTGGACGAACCAATTCTACCTTGTCATCTTTTACTTCTACTTTTATGTCAGGATCAACTTCCTGTTTTAATTCGCCTTTTGGGCCTTTTACGGTAACAACATTATCGGATCCTACAGTTACGGTCACCCCTTTTGTAATTTTTACCGGATTTTTTCCTACTCTGGACATGGTCGGTTTAATTTTTTTGTTTTTAATCTGGTAGTGTTCAGCCACGACTAAGGCTTAATTATCTTACCAATACTTTTATTATTTTTTGCCGGAGCTTCTTAAGACAAATCTTATTGCGAAGAACAAAGCCAGAAAGACGATAAATACTCCAACAACTGAATTCATTATTTATTAATAAACATTACACAATACTTCTCCACCCACGTTTTGTGCTTTTGCTTCCTTGTCTGTCATCACGCCTTTTGAAGTAGAGATAATAGAAATTCCCAAACCGTTTTTCACTCTTTTGAACTCACCTGGTTTTGAATAGGTACGTAATCCGGGGCGGCTTATTCTTTCAAGACTTTCAATAGCGGGGATTCTCGTTTGAGGATCATATTTAAGCGCTATTTTAATAACACCTTGCTTTGAATCGTCTTCAAACTTGTATTTTAAAATATACCCTTGTGTGTATAATATTTCGGTAATGCGCTTTTTCAAATTGCTGGCAGGAATTTCCACAATTCTGTGGCTTGCCATTTGCGCGTTTCGTATTCTTGTTAAATAATCTGCGATTGGATCAGTAACCATTGTTTGTTTTTTCTTTGTTTATTGTTTATTTACAATGCGATATCCATTGATACCTTATTTATTGCTTCAGGCTTTACGCTTTCTGCATTCAGCTTTATTACCAGCTTGCTTTCTTTACTCCCGGAATTTTTCCTTCCAATGCCATGTCACGAAACATATTTCTTGAAAGGCCAAAATGCCTCATGTAACCTCTCGGACGACCAGTAAGCTGGCAGCGATTTTTAAGACGAACAGGAGATGCGTTTTTTGGAAGAAGATCCAACGCTCTGTAATCACCGGCTTCTTTTAATGCTTTTCTTTTTTCAGCATATTTTTCTACCATTTTTACGCGTTTCCTTTGTCTTGCTTTAATTGACTCTTTAGCCATAAGTTAATTTGAAAATTTGAAAATGTAAAAATGTGAAAATTGCTGCTTTTTTTATTTGCTAATTTTCTAATCTTCACATTTGCTAATTAATTTCTATTTTTTTATATTTTTAAAAGGCAATCCCAGTTCTTTAAGCAATTCATATGCTTCTTCATTGGTATTTGCTGTTGTTACAAAAGTGATATCAAGGCCGGTTATTTTATTCACTTTATCAATATCAATTTCAGGGAAAATGATTTGTTCGGTAACGCCTAAAGTATAATTTCCACGGCCGTCAAAAGATTTATCATTTATGCCTCTGAAATCGCGCACACGAGGCAAAGAAACAGAAACAAGGCGGTCAAGAAATTCATACATGGTGTCGCCACGTAAAGTAACTTTTGCACCAATCGGCATATTCTTACGCAGTTTGAAATTAGAGATATCTTTTTTAGACATTGTGGCAACCGCCTTTTGGCCTGTAATGGTTGTCAATTCGTCAATAGCGATATCAATTAATTTTTTATCCGCAACAGCGCCGTTCACACCGCGGTTCAAACAAACTTTGGCAAGCTTAGGTGCCTGCATTACCGTTTTGTATGAAAACTTTTTCATTAATGCGGGTACAACTTCTTTCTTGTACTTTTCTTCCAGTCTCGGCGTATATTTATCAGTACTCATTATTTAATTACCTCCCCTGATTTTTTTGCTGTTCTTATTAATTTTCCACCTTCTCTTGTTCTGCTAATTTTAGAAGGTCCGTGTGATTTTGAATCCCAGAGCATCACATTTGAAATAGCGATTGGCGCTTCTACTTTCATAATTCCACCACGGGTATTCTGAGCTGAAGGTTTCGTATGTTTGGTAACGATATTCACGCCTTCTACTAATACCCTGTTTTTATCGGTTATTACTTCCAGCACCTTGCGTGGTTTCTTGAGATCTTTATCTTCGCCGGTAATTACTACCACTGAATCGCCTTTCTTTATGTTGAACTTTGGTTTAAATCTTGTCTTCATTTTTGACAAATATTTGTCTTGATTAATTACTTATTAAATACCCTTTTTTTAAGGGGTGCAAAGATACAATTATATTATAAAACTTCTGGTGCCAATGAAATGATTTTCATGTAACCCTTGTCGCGCAATTCACGGGCAACAGGACCAAAAATCCTCGTTCCTCTTGGCTCATCTGTTGCATTTAAAAGTACTACAGCGTTATCATCAAACCGGATATAAGAACCATCTTTACGACGAAGCTTATTTTTTGTGCGCACAATAACGGCTTTGCTAACAGTTCCTTTCTTTATTCCGCCTGCAGGAATAGCATCTTTTACTGTTACAACTATCTTATCGCCAACATGAGCATAGTCCTGGCCGGAATTCCCCAGTACGCGTATACACAACACTTCCTTCGCGCCGCTGTTATCTGCTACATTTAGCCTGCTTTCTTGCTGTATCATTTTTATTTAGCTTTGAGCTCTCAGCTTTCAACTTTGAGCATTTAAAACAATTATTTGATTTTAAAATCTTATTTAACTTTTTCTACTACTTCGACCAATCTCCAGCGCTTGGTTTTGCTTAATGGTCTTGTTTCCATAATCTTCACCAAATCGCCGATATTACATTCGTTCTTCTCATCATGGGCATGAAATCCTGTGGTTTTTTTTACAAATTTTCCATAAAGAGGATGCTTTACTTTCCTTTCTACTTTTACGGTGATAGTTTTATCCATTTTATTGCTGGAAACCACACCTGTTCTTACTTTTCTTAAATTTCTTTCGGACATTTTATTAATTTGAAAATTTGAAAATCAGAAAATTTGAAAATGAATGAAGCCAACTTGCTTTTTTATTTGCTAATTTTCAAATTTGCTAATTTGCTAATTATTTTGTTTTTTTCTTAATTCTGTTTTTGTGCGAGCCAGGTCTTTTCTTACATCCCGGATTGACATCGGGTTCTCAAGCGGAGAAACAGCGTGTGCAAATTTTAATTTTTTTATTCGTAACTCATCTTCCTGGATTCTTGCTTTCAAATCAGTTTCAGTCATCTGCTTTAAACTGTTTACGAAATCGTTTCTGTTTGACATTGTTTTAATTTGATAATTTTCTTTAATCAGCAAATCAGCTCCTAGCTAATCTGCACATTAACTTACATAATCCCTGCTTACTACAAATTTTGTTTGAATAGGAAGTTTTTGTGCTGCCAGTTCAAAAGCTTCTTTTGCCACCTGTAAAGGGACTCCATCAGCTTCAAAAATGATCCTTCCTGGTTGAACTACTGCTGCCCAGTATTCAGGATTACCTTTACCTTTACCCATCCTCACCTCCGCCGGTTTTTTTGTGATTGGCTTATCAGGAAAAATTCTGATCCATACATTTCCTTCACGTTTCATGTGACGGGTTAACGCCTGCCTTGCAGATTCAATCTGCCTGTTGGTTAACCATACAGAATCAAGTGCCTTTAATCCAAACGTTCCGAAAGAAATGGTATTTCCGCGTTTTGTATCGCCTTTCATACGTCCTTTCTGCATTTTCCTATGCTTCGATCTTTTTGGCTGTAACATAATTTGTCGTTTATTGTTTGTTCACTGTTCCTTTCAGAAGGTGAACCATTCTTAATAGTTTTTTAAAAAAATTATCTTCTTCCGCTTCTTCCGGCTCTTCCGCCTCTTCTGTCACCACGATCACCACCTCTTCTGTCACCAAATCCTCCTCTCCTGTCGTGACCATCATGATCTTTTCCTCCGCCGGCTATGATATTCGGATTCAAATCTCTTTTCGCAAGAACTTCTCCTTTACATATCCATACTTTAATCCCAATCTTTCCGTAAACGGTTTGTGCAAAAATGCTGGCATAATCAATATCCATTCTTAAAGTGTGCAATGGAGTGCGACCTTGCTTTATTTCTTCACTACGTGCAATTTCAGCTCCACCCAAACGGCCGCCCACTCTCACTTTTATTCCTTCAGCTCCCATTCTTAAAGCAGAAGCGATAGACATTTTGATTGCTCTTTTATAATTGATACGATTTTCAATTTGCCTGGCGATGGTGTCAGCTACAATCGCTGCATCCAGTTCAGGACGTCGTATTTCAAGAATATTGATCTGAACATCTTCTTTACCTGTCAATTTCTTTAATTCTTCTTTTATACGGTCTACTTCTCCTCCACCTTTTCCGATAATAATTCCAGGCTTGGAAGTATGAATAGTAATGATTAATTTATTTAGTGTGCGCTCAATTACAATCTTCGCTATTCCCCCTTTACTGATACGCGCATTCAGGTAAGTCCTGATCCTATCGTCCTCAATCAATTTTTTACCATAATCTTTTGGATTTGCAAACCAGTTGCTATCCCATCCACGGATGATTCCCAGCCTGGCTCCAATCGGATTTGTTTTTTGACCCATTATTCGGTTTTTATTTTGTTGATTTTTTGTCTTCTTTTTTCTTTTCTGTTTTTTCTGCAGCAGGCTTAGCCTTTGCTTTTGTTTCAGCTTTTGGTGCTGCGGCTTTTTTTGGTGCTGCTTTTTTCGGAGCTGCTTTCTTTGGTTTTTCAGCAACCGGTTTTTCTGCTACTGTTTCTGCAACAGGCACAGGTTCAGTTTTTTCAGCTTTCTTTTTAACCACGCCATTCCCGTTTGCATGAATACTGTCTACCACAATCGTAACATGGTTGCTACGTTTGCGGATGCGGTATCCACGGCCCTGTGGAGCAGGACGCATTCTTTTTATCACTCTTCCTCCATCCACCATGATTGTTTTCACAATCAGGCCGGCATCTTCCACTTTTTCATCAGCATTCTTTTGTTCCCAATTGTTGATGGCGCTCTTTAATAATTTATACATAGGTACTGCCGGATGCTTTGGATTGAATTGTAAAATCCCCAATGCTTTTTCTACCTCCATCCCACGGATCAAATCAGCCAACAAACGCATTTTGCGTGGTGAAGTCGGATAATTATTAAGTTTTGCTACTGCTTCCATATTTGTTTTATTTCTTGATACTAAATACCTGCTATCAGTATTTAAGCAATCTTTTTACTAGAATGTCCTTTAAAGTTTCTTGTCGGTGCAAATTCTCCCAATTTATGCCCTACCATAAACTCAGTTATATACACAGGGATAAATTTATTACCATTATGTACTGCAAAAGTGTGGCCTACGAAATCAGGAGTTATTGTTGAACGCCGCGACCATGTTTTTATCACACCTTTCTTTGCAGTTCCTTCATTTATAGCAAGAACTTTATCTTCAAGCTTTGCTTCTACATAAGGACCTTTTTTAATTGAACGAGCCATTTGTTTTTATTTTTTTGCTTTTCGCTTTCAGCCTTCAGCTTTATGCTTTTATGCTTATTTATTAGGTAATTTCTTACCGTTTCTTCTTTGAATAATCATTTTATCTGAACCTTTTCCACGAGTACGGGTGATTTCTCCTTTAGCATACTTGTTGGTTCTGCTGCGCGGATGGCCACCTGAAGCTTTACCTTCACCACCACCCATCGGATGATCTACCGGGTTCATAGCCACACCTCTTGTTCTTGGCCTGATTCCTTTCCATCTGTTTCTTCCTGCTTTACCTTTGCTTTCAAGACTGTGATCGCTGTTGGAAACCACACCTACAGTAGCATAACAGTTGATCAATATTTTTCTTAACTCGCCACTTGGCATTTTAAGAATAGCATATTTTTCTTCTTTGTTGGTCAATTGGGCAGATGATCCGGCGCTGCGCGCTAATTTTCCACCTTGTCCGGGTTGCATTTCAATATTGTGAACCACAGTACCCAAAGGCATATTCTTCAATTGCAAGGCATTTCCCAATTCAGGAGCTGCTGCATCTCCACTAATGATAGAAGCACCTACCTGCAAACCCTGGGGAGCGAGAATATATCTTTTTTCACCATCAGCAAAAACTACCAAAGCAATAAATGCACTGCGGTTCGGATCGTACTCAATTGTTTTTACAGTGGCAGCGATGTCTTTCTTATTCCTCTTAAAATCAACTACACGGTACATTTTTTTGTGTCCGCCACCAAGGTAGCGCATGCTCCTGCGTCCCTGTGAGTTGCGACCGGCAGTATGATGTACTTTCTCAAGAAGGCTTTTTTCAGGTTCATTGGTAGTCACTTCCGCGTAAGCATTCCCAATTCTCCAGCGGGTTCCTGCGGTAGTCGGTTTGTATTTTCTTAAAGCCATGATTTTTTATTTTTTTCCGACGAAGCATCGGAATTATTCTATTTCTTAATTATTAAATTCAATTCCGCTTAAATGTTGCCGTACAAATCAATTGTATCACCTTCTGCTACTGTAACAATCGCTTTTTTCTTTGCAGGTTTACGTCCTGTTAGCAAGCCTGATTTTGTATTCCTTTGTTTTACTTTAGAAGGTACATTTATCGTATTCACACCTTCTACTGTAATGCCATAAAATTCTTCTACCGCTTTTTTAATTTCCAGTTTATTGGCTTTCCTGTTTACAATAAACGTATAACGGTTGTACTTTTCAGAAAGCTTGTTTACTTTTTCTGATAAAACCGGCTTTATTAAAACATCTGATGATTTCATGTTTCTGATTTTAAAATTTGTCCCGATAACTATCGGGATGAAAACTCGAAAACGGTACAACCAATTCCCTATTTCCAGATTTATTTTTTATCCTATTTTTTTATTTTATCCGAATAAAAATTTAAACTATTTGTTCGTTCACTTTCTCTCCGCTGCAATTTCCATCTCACATTAATTACGCTTCTGCAGCTTCTTTTGCGTCTTCTTTTGTTTTATTTTCTTCAGCGTTTTCTTCTACAAATATTTTTGCAGCGCTCTCCGTAAATACTAATGAATCGGCGTTTAAAATATCGTAGGTATTGATATCACCTAATAAAGTACCACAAACTGAAGGAATGTTGCGAAAGCTCTTGTACACATTTTCATCATAATCTGCCATTACCAGTAATGACTTTCTGCTTTCAGGATTGATGGTTACAAACATTTTACTGAACTCATTCGTAGCCGGCTTTTCAACTTTTATTGCTTCATCTTCCACCACAATAATTTTGTTGTCTTTAGCTTTTGCACTCAGCGCACCGATTTTAGCCAGGTCTTTTACTTTGCGGTTCACCTTAATATCATATCCGTGCGGTTTGGGGCCGAAAACAGTACCACCACCTTTATACAGCGGGTTACGCAGATTACCTTTACGGCTTCCACCTGTACCTTTTTGCTTGTGCAATTTTTTGGAAGAACCTTGTGCTTCAGCGCGGGTTTTCACTTTGTGCGTACCCTGGCGTTGTGCAGCTAAATATTGTTTTACTGCAAGCCATATTGCATGACTGTTGGGCTCAGCGCCAAATATTTCTTCCGGCAGGTCAATCGTTCTGCCAGTCTTTTTTCCTTCTATATTTATTATATCTAATTTCATATTATTTCTGGATTAAAACGATTGAACCGTTATGTCCGGGAACCGAACCGCTGATTAACAAATAATTTTTCTCAGGGAAAATCTTTACGATTTTAAGGCCTTTCAACTGCACTTTATCATTTCCCATGCGGCCTGCCATTCGCATTCCTTTGAATACTCTTGAAGGATAGGAAGATCCCCCAATAGAGCCTGGCGCCCTTGACCTGTCATGCTGTCCGTGAGATTGCTCACCAACACCATGAAAGCCATGACGCTTTACGACACCCTGGAAACCTTTTCCCTTGCTGGTGCCTACTACAGATATTTTGTCGCCTTCGGCGAATATGTCAACACCGATGGTGTCGCCAACATTCTTATCTGTTTCGCTATCGCGGATTTCTTTTACGTATTTTTTTGCCGATGTATTTGCTTTGGCAAAATGATTCTTTTCTGAGAGGAGGGTGTGTTTTTCTTTTTTATCACCAAAAGCAATCTGAACAGCATTATAGCCATCAGTTTCCTTGGTTTTCTTCTGCGTTACCACGCATGGGCCTGCTTCAATAATGGTCACGGCCGTTTGCCTGCCATTATTATCGAAAATGCTGGTCATGCCGACCTTTTTTCCAATAATACTTTTCATTTCTATTTTATTATACCCAGCGCTCCGGAATTTACTTTATTAAGTAACCGGAGATGAGTGTTACAATTTTTTTATAAGAACTAAGCCTCATCCCGTCCTTCTCCGATAGCGATCGGAGAGGGAAGGCAACTTTTATGCTTTTATCTCAACATCCACACCAGATGGCAAATCCAATTTTGAAAGCGCATCTACAGTTCTTGAACTGCTGGTATAAATATCCAGTAAACGCTTGTGCGTACATAACTGGAATTGTTCACGCGCTTTTTTATTTACGTGCGGAGAACGCAATACGGTAAATATTTTTTTATGAGTAGGTAAAGGAATTGGTCCTGTTACTACTGCTCCTGTACTGCGTACGGTCTTAACGATTTTTTCTGCTGATTTATCAACCAGGTTATGGTCGTAAGACTGAAGTTTTATCCTTATTCTCTGAGACATTTTAAAGAACTTTTTTTATCCAAATTTATTTTGGGAGTGCAAAAGTAGGTTGATTGAAGTAAAAAACAAAAAAATCTTTCATTTTAAAAAGATTTTAAAAATATTCAATGGAAACGTAAGAAATGAAGGCATTTTTACTGAAAAGTAGCATTGTTAATGCTACAAATTTTAAGTTACTATAGATTTGTTATTTGTCGAAACCACAAATGAGAGAAATCTTATGAAGAATTTGGAAGGGAATATTAACAAGAGAAATTTCAATGACTATCAAACATTTGGATTTATTGGATTTAAATGAAAAGCAATTGGAAGAAGTGTCATCTAAATTCATTCAGCCTCTGTGACCAATAAACTACTTTTGTATCGAAATTTTGTTGCAGATTTTGCATAACAATTTTACAATTTTATCGATCGGTAGTTATTTGTTTTAATTACTGGTTTTTGGTGATTGCAGTGTTTCCCAGTCGCGTAAGTATGGTTTCATTGTCTTTATGAATAAAAATAAAATCACCAAAACGTTTATCCGTAAGTTGTGCTATTGGTTTTAAAGTTGCTCCTTCAAGGCCATACATTTTATACCCTATACCTGTTAAAAACAATTCCGTAGTGGATTTATGATCTCCCCACGATTCGACCTGTATAGGAGGCCTGAATTTTTCCAAAACGGCTTTCATTTCAGGTAATACTACTTCTTCATAACCTTCGATATCACACTTAATAAAATCAAGACGAGGCAGAGATATGAATAATGTGCTTGCTCTTTTCATTGAAGCTTTAAAAGTAAATTCCGCTTGCTGATTGTCTTCTTCATTTTCAGACACATGAGCCAGGCCGGTTCTCAAATAACCAAATCTGCCAGGTGTTACAAGCATTATTTCTTTTTCCTCAGCACCCAAAGCACAATTGTATAAAGTGACATTTCCGGATTTTTGAGTAGCCCATTGAAGGGTTTTAAAAAAAGGAAGTACAGGTTCTACTGCGTATACCCTGCCTTTTTTACCTACCCATTTAGAAAATAAGGTTGTGTAATAGCCGAGGTTTGCGCCGATATCAAGTACATAATCACCTTCCCTGATAAAATGCTTGTCGAAATAATGATATTTATAAATATAATCTTTCTTTAAGAATCCTGACAAGTAAGCATAGCGAAATCCTTTGTGCAATAATTTGAGGTATAGGTTTAAGCCTAATAGTTTAAAAATGCTTTTTTTTATTCTTTTCATGATAAATTTTACTATCCTGCCGTAAAGATTATTTATTTCGACGAAGATAAAAAATACCTAACCTGGGAATAGCACAATTTTTTATTTCTACTGAACAACCGACCTTACAATGAAATCAAAATAAATAGCGCAAAAATTCAAGTAATGGTTTGGGTGTGCAAAAAATATCGAAGTGATGACTGTAATGGCATTGAAGCTGATGCGGACGTTTTTGAGTGATTAATTGTGAATGGTGAATGGATTATCTTTAACAAAGTTTACTTTTAATAATTCTATCTGCAGATGAAAAAAATAACATCGATTATATTATTGACTGCTTTTTTCTCTTTTGTAACAACATCGTTATATGCCCAGAAGGATACAACAATTTCAGTCCGGACAAAAGACAGCCTTGCAAAACGAAGTGATTCTTTAAATGCAGCTATTCTTCATAATTTCAATACAAAGCTGAACGAAATAGAACAACTACGTATTGCTGATTCTATCACTAAAGCCAATCTTGAAAAGCAAATAGGCTCGCTCCAAAGCACCGACAATTTAAAAAAGGAAGAGTTACAAAGGCAGTTAGAACAATTAAAAAACCAGGAGGCTTTACGATTTGAAGAAAAAAAGAAACAAATAGATTCGTTAAGAACAACCGCACGTGCTTACCCGGTTACGGGTTTTTTTGATGATACACTTTTTTTCATCTTTAATGAATCCGGAAGCTTTTCCGCCCAAGAACGAGCGAATGCAATCCAAAACAGGATAAAAGCGCTCGCGAAAAACTACAGGTTCCAAAAAGATTCAATACAACTTTTTTCCAATGAAACATCTACCGATCTGGTACTGAATGATAAGACGATCATGAGCGTTTCTGATAACGACGCCATCTGGGAAAATACCACTCGCGATAAGTTGGCCGCCCGGGACCAACATATTATTACCAATGAGGAGCTTAAGTATTACAATGCTACAAAAGTTACCACGCTGGCAAAAGAAGTTTTGCTTGCTCTTTTTTTAATCACTCTTTTTGGATTTGTAATAAAATATATTGCAAGACTTTTCCGGTGGACAAGAGTGAAAATACGACAACAAAAAGACAAGCTTTTCAAAGGAATTAAGATAAAAAACTACACTTTGTTTGATGCGTCAATGGAAGTGAAATTTTTCCTGAATGTAAACAATGTGTTGAAATGGTTCCTAATCTTTTTGGTGCTGTACCTTGCGCTGCCGGCTATTTTCGGCATTTTCCCCTGGACAAAAAATTATGCGTCTACGCTTTTCGGTTATATTCTGAATCCTGTAAAAAAAATCGCTGCCTCTTTTTGGAATTTTGTGCCGGATCTGATTACGATCATTATCATTTTAATCGTTTTTCGTTATGTCTTAAAAGGATTGAAATATCTTAGGAATGAAATAAAAAATGAAGAACTTAAAATTCCCGGTTTTTATCCTGACTGGGCAAACCCAACTTATCAAATTATAAGAGTATTAGTTTTTGCATTTATGATTGTCGTGGTTTTTCCCTATCTCCCCGGAAGCAGTTCGCCGGTTTTTCGCGGTGTTTCTGTTTTTCTTGGATTCCTTTTTACGTTTGGATCTGCCGGTTCTTTATCCAATATTATTTCAGGATTGATTCTTACTTACATGCGTTTGTTTAAAATAGGTGACCGTGTAAAAATTGGAGAGCAGGTGGGCGACGTGATTGAAAAATCATTGTTGGTGACCCGCATCCGAACTATAAAAAATGAAATCATTTCTATCCCTAATTCAGCAGTGATGAACGGTCATACAATTAATTATAGCAGCGATGCACCGGGACTTGGTCTTATCATCAATACAACGGTTACTATCGGATACGATACACCTTGGAGAGATATGCATGAAGCTTTAATAGAAGCCTCATTGCGGACAGAATTTGTACTGAAGGAACCAAAGCCTTTTGTACTCCAGACAGGCTTGGAGGACTTTTATGTGTCTTATCAAATCAATGCATACATACACGAAGCTAACAAACAGGCAACTATTTACTCTTCGCTGTATCAAAACATCCAGGATGTTTGTAATGAAAAAGGAATTGAGATCATGTCGCCCCACTATTTTTCAGCACGTGATGGAAACGAAACTACCATTCCTTCGGGTTACCGTTCAAAAGATTACAACGCACCTGATTTTAATATTAAGATAAAAAAAGACAATGACCATTAGGCAAAAATTAAATATTAAACTGTTGTGCGGTTAGTCAGCCAGGGCATGTTTTGTAATATAGCTACTGCAGCTATTTTAGTAATTAACCTTGGTTTTAATCACGAAATGCAGTTTATACATCTGCTTGCTAGAGCAATAAATAAAGTATTGGTTATAGCAAAAATTAAGAATCTTTAATAGTTCCAACCCGTTTGGCACTATATTTTCTGTCATAAATTAAAATTCTATTATGCAACAAAAAGATAAAAACACTGGAAAACATCAATTATCTGATCAAATTGATTCCCAACATGATAAAGAAGAATTGAGAGAAGAGCCAGCTACTATAGACATTCCTGATGCACATGAAATTCCCGGTCAGGAAGATTTTAGGCCGGCGCCTCTTGGGGAAGTAGCTGATACTACCATTTCTTCTGCTGATGAGGAAGGTGATGAAGTTTTTGATGAAAACCTGGATGAAGAAATTATCGACAGCCCTGATTCAAATGTTTCTGATGAAGAACAGGAAACCCTGAGCAGAACATTTGACGATATGCCCGGAGACGATGAAAATCTTCGCGAAGCGGCTCTTGACAACCGGGACGATGACGGCGCTCCCTTGAATGAAGAGAGTTTTAAAAATAATATTTCGGCTTCAGATCTTGACGTGCCTGGCAGCGAACTTGATGATGCCAATGAAGACATTGGCGAAGAAGATGAAGAAAATAATGAATACAGCATAGGTGGTCCGGGAACAGATGATGGTATGCCTCCGCCGGATGACAGAGGATAGTAGCAAGATGACTTTGTAGACTCCCTACTTTTCAAGTCATAGAAACATCAGGGTTGTACCTGGGCTTTTGTCCATTCGCGTTCATTAAGATTAATATCGCCATTTGGATTGTAAAACAAATCATCGTTCTTAATGTAGTTTCCATCATTATCCATCCAGTATTGTGTTGAACCAGCTTCAACCTGATAATTTTTTCCTGTAGCAGGATTAGTGACCGTTTCCTCCTCATTGATCATATTTAAGAATTGTTGCTGTGAATTATCAGAACTATTGTTGCTTCCAAATGTCCTGTTCATAAATGCCGCATGATTAGCATCTTCAGCAGCCCAAATTCCCTGCATTTTTTTCTGATGCGCTTCAAATGCAGATTGCTGGTTTTGCATATTTTGTTGGTGTTGTTGTTGGGCCCGTTCCTGCACCAGCAAATTCCTGTATCGCTCCCATTCAGGATTATATTTTATACTCAATGTAGCATCCACTATGTTTTTGACTGCAATTTCATATTCAGGTTCATCAACAAACAAATAATCTACCTCATAATACCAAACTGACATGCCTTGTGAATAGAGAGCAGTTTGGCGCAGTGTAAATTTAGAAACAATAACCAATGCTTTCTGACCGGAATTGTTTTTCCACTCTGTATTTAAAAGCTTGAAGCGTAGATTGGGAATCCCGGTTTTATTGAGTTCATTTTGAATATACCTAGCGAGTTGCGGAATATTCCTGCCACCGATGTAACTAAACCCGGTATGCTTCATTCTGCCTGTAACTTCACCTTGCAATATCTGCTCTATTGACGCCTCCGGCTTTATCATTCGCGCCAGACTCGTGCGGCGAAAATACTGATTGGTTTGAGGATCGTCATATGAAATATATATGCTTTGCGGGATATTAAAATATTTCAAATTATGCGGCCCCTGTATCTGGATTAAAAAATTGGGTAACTTCTGATCCATGGTATAGCTTGGTTTTGATATTACCTCCCAGGCAGAAGGGAATTCAGAGCGATAAACAACGAGGCCCGTTCTTGCATCCACAAACTTGTGAGTTGTTTTATTGCCCCCGCTTGTCTCCGAAAGCAAACCTCCAGTGGCGCTATTGTCTTCGTTGTCTGCAATTTCATTGTTATCATTTCCAAAACCTGATTCAGCCGTATACGAATTTCCCTGATCCTCCCGGGTTATTTCCCCGTTACATGCAGTCAATACGAATAAGGTAAAAGCAAAAAATATAAATTGACTTTTCATACAACTTTTTTTAAATGATTATATAGATTACATCGTATGATGTTCTAAAAGGTCATCAATAAAAAGGCTGTTTTAAGAAAAATTATAAAGGATAATTAGAAGTTTGAGCAAATTGCAGGATTTACCTTCATCTCCCGGTGTTAATAAAAATGCTTTACTGTTCTCCATCAGGCGGTAACGATAAAATAACTATAGGTGAATAACTCACTGGATTATTTTTATTAAATAAAATTTCAATTGTCCTGATGACCATTCTCTCCCCGGTACGATAGTATAGAGAAAACAAATTGATAACCGAAGAAAATAAAATGAATTCTTAATTCAAATAAACATTTTGAATTTATCGGCAGGCGTTTACCTGGCAAGGATTACCGAAAGAATGGAATCAGGAAACCAAACGTTTTTAATTCAATAGAATTAATTACAAATATTTGAGGAAAAAAAATTCAATAGTTTGTTGTGCTGATAAAATTTTTTATCTTTTGCTGGATTTACCAAAATGCAGCAAAAAACATCAACAGAAAATATCAACGAATTTCAGCATTTTAACGCTATAAAAGCGAATGATGAAAGTGCACTTAAAAGTTTATACGAAGACAATTATTTTAAGGTAGAAATGTATGTGTTGAACAATAACGGAACAAGCCAGGATGCGAAAGATATTTTCCAGGAAGCTTTTATAGCAGCATGGAGAAACATTCAATTGGATAAATTTTATCCTGAAAATGAAAGTGCCTTACAAGGATATATTTATCGCATTGCAAAAAATAAATGGCTGGACCATTTGCGTTCTGCACATTATAAAAAAACAATCGAATTAAAAGAGACAGCGGAAACCTTGCCGGAAGATATGTTGTCAGAAGAAGATACACAATACATTACTGAAGTAAAAAATAAATTCAGGCAACTCGGAAAAAATTGTCGAGAAGTACTTACAAGGTTTTATTATAAAAAACAATCCATGAGAACGATAGCAGAAAAATTTGAATGGACAGAAGCGACTGCAAAAAATAATAAATACCGTTGCCTTCAACGGCTTCGCGAATTATTAAAAAAATAGAAAATCGTTGAACAGAAATAACGACATAACACCCCAGGAATTAGCCAACATTGAGCGATATATTTTTAAACAAATGCCGCAGGATGAATACGATGCTTTTACTAAAAGGCTACAGGAAGATGAGGATCTCCGCGAGAAAACTAAAAATACCCGGCTCCTATTAGTCGGCATACAGGAAGCGGAATTAACCGATAGGATAAACGATTTTCATAAAACCCTTGCTTTCAAACAAAAAAAGGCAAAGCCTGCTGCAAAAGTGTTTTCATTGAAACGATTGCTGGTAGCCGCTTCTGTTATTGCCATAGTCGGTTTGAGCGCGCTGCTATTTTTTAATCATTTTAATAGCCAGGAAAAATTATTTAATGAATATTACAAGCCCGATCCCGGGTTGATCACAGCAATGGGCATTTCACAAAATTATTTATTTGACCATGCAATGATTGATTATAAGACAAAAAATTATGATAGGGCGATACAAGCCTGGAAACAGTTGCTGGCAGAAAAACCAGCGAATGATACCTTAAATTACTTTATAGGATCCGCTCTTTTAGCGAACCATAAAGCCGAGGCTGCAGTTCCTTATTTTGAAAAAGTATTGACAGATAGTAGTTCTTATTTCCTAAACGATACCTACTGGTATTTAGGATTGGCTTTAGTAAAGCAACAAAAAAGCGAAAAAGCTATTCCGTATATTCAAAAAGCAAAGCATGCAAATAAAGAAGCGTTTTTGCAGAAGCTAAAAAGCAATTAGTTTTTTGAATCAGGTTCAAATTCAGATTACATGATTTTGAAAATAATAAAATATTTCCCGGCATTTTTTTTAGTCATCTTCAATTTTCATTTTGCAAAAGGCCAAAACAAAGGCATAGCTGAAATTGAAAAAGCGCTAAAAGCCAATAAAATTGAACAGGCGGAAACCGTACTAGAATCGGCTGTTGATGAATATTCCAGAGAAGACAAACCAGATTCGCTGGTTAACTATATTGTGTATGTTGGAAAAATAGCGCAAGCTAAAACTGATTCAAGGCATGCGGTTGAGAAAGTAACTGCTTTTATTAAAAAAATAAAATCATTTTTGCCGCAACAGGAAACAATTGAGCAAACATACATCCAGGCAGGAGAATTTTATGGTTTGATCGGGCTCAATAAAAAAGGTTACGATGCCGACCTCGAAGCTTTAAAATATATTACAGCAACAACAGAAAAAAGAAATGCAAAACTGGCTCTTATTGAAAATAACCTGTCCATATTTGCTCAAAGAATGGGCGATTTAAATTTGTCAATTTCGCACCGCCGCAAAGGGCTGAAATACCTGTTGTCAGACCCGCAGCCTAATAATGAAAACCTTTATTTTGCTTACAACGGAATGGGCGCTGCTATGTGGTATATTTCAAAAGAAGACAGCGCTTTGTATTACTACCAAAAGGCGTTACAAGCACTTGAAAAATCGCCACAAACTCCGATGAACCGGTTTTACAGGCCGGCCATCGTTCTGAATAATTTAGCGGGATTATATCAACTTGAGGGAAACGCTTCTGCGGCAATTGAAGCGATGAAAACTACTATCAATAATATTATGCAGTTTCTTGCTACCAAAGAACCGAACCCCAAAAAAATAGCCGCTATTCCTTTCCAATTTGAAGCTACCGATAACCTCGCAGGAATTTATAAGGAATTGGGAGACCTGAAAAAAGCTGGAGAACTACTTGAATATTCTTATCAGCAAAAACAAAAAAATTTAAAGCGGGATAATCCCGCCATTTTTATTTCACAAATATTATTAGGCCAGCTTTATTTTTCTAAAAGGGATTACGATAAATCATTACAATTCCTGCATAGCGGTTTAAATAAAATTTCTGAGGCAGAAGGCGATTATCTTTATTGGGAGGCTGAAGCATCTAAAACACTCGCTTTCCTGTATGATGAAAGGAACGATATCAAAAACGCAGCTTTCTTTTATAAAAAAGCCGATAGCCTGTATGAAGAGTCAGCACAAGGAGAATATGATAATATTTATCTTGAGTTTTTGAGAAATGAAGCATTATTTTTTGCCCAAAACGACCAACTTAGTGAAGCAATAGCAAAAGCAAATAAGGCTTTTAATTATATAATAAAAACGCAGGGAAAACATACGCTTCTTGCTTTTTATCAGCTATTAAATCTTTCTGAAATTTATTTTTTGTCTGCTGATTTTCAAAAATCGTTAGCATATAGTAAAGAGAGTTTACAAGAGGTAAATAAAATCATCAGCACCAGCGACAATTTATTGGATTCTATTCGTATGGAACTGCAAAAGCCAAAGGCAATTTTGCAAAAAGCAAAAGCCGAGTATGCGCTTCTCAAAAATAAAGACTCATCAAGCCTGTCTGCCCTTTCCAATGAAATGAATGATGCTTTGAAGATAATAGAAAGGCAGAAAACATTGCTAAACGATCCGGAAGACATTAGTCTCCTCATGTCTGACAATTCAGATCTGCTGGAATTCATAAAGAAAATTACTTTAGAATTATACTACCTGACCGGAGAAGAAGCGTACTTACAGCGTTTGGCGAGCCTTTATGAATCGGGAATGTATAACAGGATCCGTGCAAGGCTAGATAAAAATGATTCTTTACAATTTATAAATATTCCCGCTAAAACAATTGCAACAGAAAAACAATTAAAAACAGCAATTACCCGGGCGTTGAAAGTAAAAGGAACGCATGATGAAAAGATGAATCATTACCTGGAGGCAGTTGACAACTGGAATCATTTTAAGGAACAGTTGAAAATCAAATACCCGGATTACTATAATCTTCGATATGCCTCTATCTTTAAATCATTGGACAATATAGAGGATCTGATTCCCGCTTCGACCACACTGGTTCGTTATCTTTTTATCGATAAAAAATTGTACGCTTTAGTAGCCGAACAAAAAGAGCAAATTATTATTCCGCTTGATACAAACGGAGTCAGGAGGGAAATAACTCTTTTGACAGAACAGGCCATGAACGAGCCCAAAATTTCAGCAACATTGTATTCACTTTACCGCCAATTATGGGAGCCTCTGTCCAAAAAGATTCATTATAAAAAAGTAATTGTAATTCCTGATGGCATTTTGTACAATCTGAATTTTGAAATTCTTACTCCTCATCCCATAAAATTCTTCGCTGAACTGTCATCTAAAAGCCTGCTTGCCGATTATACTTTTTCCTATAACTATAGTTTATTCCTGTTAAAACAAAAAGGCAAAACTATTCCGGCAGCCAAAAATTTTGTGGCATTTGCTCCGGGTTTTTCTGATAGGTTAAAACAAAATTATAAATCTATCGCAAAAAATAATATCGAAATAGACAGAGGTTATCTTTCTTTATTGCCACAGCCGTTCTCCATTGATTTTGCTGTAAAAATGGAAAAGCTTTTGGGTGGAAAATATTTTATTAATGAAACATCTACCAAGAGCGCTTTCATCAGCAATGCAGGGCACCACAAAATTATACAAATAAGCACGCATGCAGAATCAAATAATGATTACCCTGAATTTTCAAGATTGATTTTTGCTAAAAATACCTCTGCAAAAAAAGAAGACAATTCGCTATTTGTAGACGATATCTATAATTGCGATTTGACTTCTAACCTTGCTGTACTTACCGCCTGTGAATCGGGCAAACCCGGCTACCAGGACGGAGAAGGAATGATATCACTGGCTCATGCGTTTAACTATGCCGGCAGCAAAAGTATTTTGACGGGATTGTGGAAAATTGACGAGCAGGCAAGCACTTTATTATTAAGTTTTTTCTACAAAAACCTGCTCAAAGGCATGTCCAAAGATGAAGCGCTGCGCCAGGCAAAACTTAGTTACTTGAAAAAGGCGGAAGGAAGAATGCTGGCTCCTCAATATTGGGCCGGGTTTGTTATAATGGGGGATACTTCACCGGTGATTTTAAAAAATAAATCTTCGACGAATTTATTATTAATAACTGTCTTGCTTCTTTTAGTTGGCGCAATCGGGTATTTTATTTTTAAACGATACAAAAAGCTATCTTCATAAGAGACCCTATTTTAGTTCGATATTAGCAATAAAAAATGTCGAAACCAGTTCTATATCTGATTCCACTGATTATGCTCAGCAGCAGCAGTAGCAGAATTTTTAATGGCAACTTTCAAGTGGTATAAATCTTATGAATTGAATGGATAAAACCTTTTACAATGCATTATTTTTACCGCCAACTTTCTTAATCATTTCAATGAAAAAATTTCTTTCTCTTTTATTAGTTATAACGCTGATAGCTACACGAAGTTTTGGCCAGTCATCTGTTCAATATCAAATTTCTTTTCCCAATTACCGTCACCATGAAGCGCAGGTGGAGTTGGTGGCAAACAAGCTCAGCAGTGCTCCGGCAATATTCCGGATGAGCCGTTCTTCTGCCGGAAGATATGCCACTGCTGAGTTTGGGAAGAATGTATATGATGTAAAAGCTTTTGATGTCCACGATGAACCATTATCAGTAGAAAGAGTTTCAGGTGATATTTATAAAGTATCACATCATCCTTCAACAGTAAAAATTACTTATACTTTATATGGCAATTATGCTGATGGTACTTATGATGATATTGATTCTTCGGAAGCACATTTAAATATGCCTGCAACGTTTATGTGGATTGAAGGACATGACAAAGATCCTTTTACAATCAAATTTAATATACCGAAATCACTGCACTGGAAAATAGCTACACAGCTAAAACAGATGCCCGCTGAAAATACTTATTACGCCCCCAATTTTCAATATTTGATGGATTCGCCAACCGAACTTAGTGATTATCATTTGCGCACATGGCGAGTAAAAAATACAGACGGAAAACCTGAAGAATTCCGACTGGTAATGCATGCAAAAGCATCAGATAGTTTGATGGATGAATATACAGCGATGGAGCAAAAAGTCGTGAAGGAAGAAGAGGCGGTTTTTGGTGGATTACCAGATTATGATTATGGCGCTTACACTTTCATTGAGAATGTAAATCCTTTTGTGTATGACGATGGAATGGAACATCGCAATTCTACTTTTATAACTTACAGAGGACAATTAGCAGACAATATAATTGATGTGCTAAGTACTTCCTCACACGAATTTTTTCATTGCTGGAATGTGAAGCGCATACGTCCGCTTGATATCGAACCTTTTGATTTTAAAGAAGCTGATATGAGCAGCAGCCTTTGGTTTGCTGAAGGCTTTACTCAATACTACGGCGAGTTGGTATTGCAACGCGCGGGTTTTAAAGATCTCGATGAATATTGCCGCATTCTTGGAGGTATGTTGAATTATGTGTTGAACAATCCCGGCGCTAAAGAATTTTCCGAAGTAACGATGAGCAACCAGGCGGTCTTTACTGACGCAGGCGTTTCTGTTGACCGCACTAACTACCCAAATATTTTTACCACTTATTATTATTACGGGGCCGTTACGGCACTGGCTCTGGATTTCAGGCTGCGCACGCAGTACCATCTTACACTAGACGATTACATGCGTGCTGTGTGGAAAAAATTCGGCAAGCCTTATATCCCTTATACGAATGAAGGATTGGAAAAGGTTTTGGGAGAGGTAACCAAAGATCCGTCCTTTGCACACAGCTTCTTTCAAAAATACATTTATAGCACCCAAAAAAATGATTATAAAACGCAATTGGAAAATGCCGGACTGGATTTGGTAAAAGCGAATCCCGGCAAAGCATGGATGGGAAGTTTCAGAACGGAAGCTGCTGACAATGGTTTACAAATTACCACCAATACATTAAAAGATCAGCCAATTTACAATGCCGGACTTGATTATAACGATGTGATCACTGAACTGGATGGCAAACCGGTTGCCAGTGCAGAAGACATACAGTCTGTGTTAAGTGCTCATCAGCCCGGCGATAAAATAAGTGTGAAATACATTCATCGTGAAGTGCCCAATGAAGCGATAATTACTTTACAGGAAGATCCTTCACTAAAAGTGGTAACTTATGAAGAAGAAGAGAAACCGGTAACTGCAGTGATCAACCAGTTCAGGAAAGCATGGCTGGGAAGTAAAGTTTTAAAGTAATATTGATGCAGCAAGGCCAGGAATATTTCAAACCATAACAATGATAGATATCAACAAGCTGGAGTTTAAAAGGCTGGATTTCCATGGATTGGGAATATTAATTCAGTGGGCCCGCGAGGAAGGTTGGAATCCCGGTTTGCATGATGCAGACATTTTCTGGCAAACAGACCCCGGGGGCTTTTTTTGCGGATAATTTTGAAGTTGCAGAAAAGCTTTACCAGGCTTGTTTAAATGCGGTAAGGGGTGAATCTTTATTTATTGATATCCCGGTAATAAACAAGGACTCTGTCAAACTTGTATCAAAGTATTCGACCACCTATGTTTTTGAATGTGCGAGAATGTACTACGGCAAACCGCCGCATGTAGACCTGGATAAAGTATTTGGCATCACCACGTTTGAGCTTGGATAAGTTTTCCTGCAGATCTTTAGCCGGATTAGGGTTTCTAATCAACAGGAAACAGAAGTAGACACAACATACCTACAGGGTTATGAGGGGTGACATGGACTAAAGTAAGAAAGAAATCTGTTTTGTTACCAACCTATCAGACGAAGATTGCTATACCATTGCTAAATGGTACAAACAAAGATGGGAGATAGAAACCTTTAAATTTATAAAGCAGCACCTTAATGCAAAGCACCTGGTATCAGGAAACGAGAACGGAATAAAAGTTATGATTTATATGACTATGATCGCGGCTATTCTGATCATTACATATGAAAAAATCAATGGAATAAAAGGATTTACAATAACCAACCTAAAGTTTGAAATAAATTAGAGAATGAAATTATCAAAACAATAGTAACACTTTGTGGAGGAGATCCTGGCAAAGCCCCTCATCTCTTTAATTCAGGATGAAAAAGGTTCCGAACACTTGTGGTCGGGAACCTGCTACAGCGCGGAGCAATCTGCGGATAGGGGTGGCAAATTTCATTTATAGTTATGCTCCATTTCAGATAAATTTAATTTTTGCAATAAGAATATTCAACAATTATTTTTGAACAGAATCTGTACTGCTAATAATAAATTATATGTGTTTAATAAATAAAAGAAATAAATTTATGTCAGAGATTTTTTTACAATAAAATATGGCATGAAGAAATCACACCTGCTAATAACCGTAATGTTCTCTTCAGTAATTATAATATCCTGCAAGAAGGGAGGAAACACCATCACGCCCCCTGACATTAAAATAGACAGACCCATTCGTGTATTACAAACTCAATATACGCCTGCGCAACAGATTCTAAAGAAATCTGTATACACTTTTCCTGATACTCTAACAAATAATAAAATTGAATATAATCGCCTTGATTCTTTTTATAGTGATATATACTTTACCATGTCAACAACCAATCATACTGAATTTGATTTTGATCCTGTTACCAAACATCTTCTTAAATCCTCATCCAGGACTGCAGAACTTTTTAACAATGATCCATTATCTTCAGACATCAATGGAAACTGGGATAACATTTTTGATTATTCCAGCCATAAAGATTATCCCGACACCATCACTACTATCAATTACAAAAACTACTTAATGACCTCTCAATGGCCTGGTTTTAAGTTTTCTCCTGATCGATTGTACCCGGCGGGAATACTATTATACGATCAAAATTTGAACAGTACTCTTTCGTATCAAATTATCCTAAATGACAGTGGTGCTGTACATTTAATAGATATCGGAGATTTTCACAGTTATCCTTTTAACAACCTAATTCCTGGTTTTCAATTAAGCAACATAAATTCTTACAAATATTATTTAGATAGTACAAATGATTGCAGGCGATTATTAATACAAAATGGTTTTATGCAACAAGACAATACACATGCTTATTTTCAACCAACTGCTGAACTCAGATCAACTTTTACTTATGATAACAACTCTGATGATCTTAAACAATTATTAGGTACAATTATGAACGCAAAAGACGCCTATTGGAACAGGATAGCCGTTCGCTATTCTGAAAACACAAGCGGAAAAGAACCTTATTACTATTTTCAAAGAATATGTAGATCATATACCGATTCTTTATTCACCGTTAGTGGTAATATTTCCTATTTTTATTCAGCAACAACTTACCAAAACGAAATTGTCAAAGACCAAAAAGGAAGAATTGCCTCATTGATCTGCAAAACTGGTTCGGGCAATCTTATCGAAGTATTTGACTTCATTTACGCAAATTAATTTTGGTACCACTAAACAGACAAAGCAATCCTTTAAATTTATTCAATGCTTTTAAATTATTGTTGCTGTATGCTGTAATCATCGGGCTTATCAAGTTTTATTTGGCTATAGTCGGGGCCAATTTGTGCATACAGGATAGGTGTCGTTGCCAAAGCCAAAAAAAGAAAAAGCTTTTTTTTCATACTATAAATTTTTTTATTAACCTGTTGGGTATTACCTCCGAAGTTCAGTAACCTCTAATGGGAAAATAAATATGTGCGAAGATGGGAAGATTATTATGAAATAAAAATCTTTAGTAAAAGTTGGTTTACTGTGTGATTGGATGAGCTATTATCAAAAGTGACATCTCATCTTGCCCAGCCTTTCTTTTTGTTTGCCCGCAATCCGTGTTTTTTTCACGACTAAGAACAATTTTCAATAGCCCGGACACATTGTTTAATGAAAAATTTTAATTTCCTTGTAAGAAATTTATTTAATACCGGACTAATGGGGTAACGATTCGAAAAATGAAAGAAAGAGAACAGCGAAAAATTTTCCAGGAATGGCTTGATGAATATCGCGCGCTGGTGTTCAAAGTCATTAACGCATATGCTTTCAATGCGGAAGACCGCGATGATCTCTTCCAGGAAGTATGCCTGCAAATGTATCGATCTGTTCCCAATTTCAAAGCAGCATCTGCGGTGTCTACCTGGCTTTACCGCATTGCATTAAACACGGCCATTAAGTGGAGCACGAAGGAAAAGAAACATGTTGAGGGGCACCAGGAAATAGAGAAAGTGGCGCACGTGCTGAAAGCGCATAACGAACCTAAAGATGGGCGCGTTGCGTGGCTATACGCTGAAATAAAGAAGTTAAATGAAATAGACCGGTCGCTTACCCTGCTGCTGCTCGATGGATATAGTTATAAAGAAATGGCAGAAATGATGGGTATTTCAGAGAGCAATATCGGAGTGAAGATCCACCGGATCAAGAAACAATTAGTAAACAACTCTAAACAATACGAATATGATGGAGTTTGAAGAAATGCAAAAAATTTGGAACGAACAAAAAGGAGAAACTATGTATGCAATAAACGAAACTGCACTTCACAGAAGTGTAACGCGCAAGAAAAATGCTGCCGGCAAAAGAATTAACAGGGTTGAAACGGGGCTAACTATTATAAACAGTTTAACCGCGATATTTTTATTAGTTCTCGCGCTGGGCGGTTCGCACAACTGGGCTTTTATTAATTTTGGAATAATGATAATTACGGTTGCCTATGTCCGGTATTTCCGTTGGAAAAGAAAAACAATCGAAAATACATTTGACCGAAGCATGTTAGGCGAACTGGACCAGGCGATAGCGAATACCAACTCCATTATCAGGTTCAATTACATGATGCTTGTAGGATACTTTCTTCCTTTGGCCGTTTTAACTATCTCAAAAATGGTTGTTGTGGGAGCTCCGTTGGAGAAATGGTTAATAATAACTGGTATGTTTGTACTGGCCACCTTTTTGGTGCGTTGGGAACAAAAAACCTGCAATATCCCCAGGAAAAAACAATTGTTGATGCTGCGGAAGAAGCTGATGGAAGAGTGAAGTTGAAATAAAACTGATTGTCGCAGGGAATGAATTATTGGTTACCTACCGTAGAGGTGAGAAAATAAATATCTTGATATCATCTAATCTTTATTTATTTTTCATACTATGAAAATAGAATTTGTTTGAGATATACTCCTAAAAACAAAAATGCTTAATTTGTACTTGTTTGTTGTAACCTCTAACTGTCGGAGCACCTTTAATGTAACGTTACCTGTTGCAGGTATTCCGGAAAGTGAATTATTCTTTTCACGTCCGCAGGGCTAAATAAAAAAGGAGCAACGTCGTCGGCCATTTGCTGCATATTTAAGTTTTTACAGCGCTCCAGTACACGTTCTTTTAGTTCTTTGGAATTTGCAATATTCAATTTCAATTTTAAATAATCATAATCAGGCTTGTTGGTGAGACTGAGCAAAAAAACAATATCAAAAAAATCTCTGCCTTTATTGCGGGGGCGGTTCAATACGGCATAAAACTTTTGTGCCAGCAGAAGATCCTTTGGTGTGATCAGAATTTCAGTAAAAACATCAAAACGGTTTAATAAAAACCGTTCAGGAACAAAGTCAAAATTTTGCGGTTCAGTGTCCAGTTGTATTAAAATTTTTTCCTCCAGGTGTCCCGGACAGTCCTTCGTTATACAATAGTTCCGGAAAACGAATAAAGCAATGATAGGCGCCTTTAAAAACCGTTTTCATTTCAACAGTATAACCCTCGTTCGAAAGTTCTTTTTTGATGAACTCCGAAACATTTTTAAATGCTGCTTCTTCAATTCTGAAATTATCGAAATCAAGGTCTTCCGAAAAACGATTGTTCCCATAAACGACACGAAGGCAGGTGTCGCCCAGAAAAACAAGTTTCGTTGCATACTCACTTTCAAAAATAATCTGAAGTATTTTGTATTGCAGGTATTCCCGCAGCAGGAATCGTTTATAATTCCGCAAATTTTCAGGGTAAAATTTTTCGATTTCAGAAAGTGTGAGCATTTAAAATATTTTTTTCAGCATCATTATTTTTTTATTCAGCGTTGGGCTATTAAAGACAGCAGCATAGCGGTCCAGCTTTTCAAGGTCAAGCCGGTTTTTCAATTCTTCAATATTCCATCTTAACCCCCGGATATCTTCAATAGTTTTTATTCGGGCGTTGAGATACAAATAGTCTAAAATAGTTTTTTCCAAATCAGCCATTAAAATCGGCAGCCCTTCGCGTGCAGCACCTGGTAACCAAAATAAAATGGCGCCTTTATAGCCCGGTAGTTAAAGTTGCCTGTCACAGTTTGATAAAGGATTGTTTTGCGGGTGCTTACTGCCTGAACCGTGTATACCTGCTCGGGAATTAAATGATAATACAACAAGGCTGATTCCAACGAAATGTAGGAAGGGTTGTGAAGGCAATTACTAATTCGAAATAACAAATCCTCGCTAACGGGAACTTCCGAAAACAGGTACCATTTATTGATCAGTTTTTTTATATATCCCTTTTGCTGCCATTCTACCAATCGCTTGCTGTCAAAATCCGTAAAGACTTTTTTTACATCAATAAGCGAAAATACTTTGAACCGGATCAGTTCTTTTCTGAATTGGTGATATGATAAATTGTTTCTTATAATTCCGTTTTTTAGCAAAAATAAGAAATAAATTAGTTAAACTTGATTAAGATATTACAAAAATATCGGGTATAAATTGAGCCGATGGTTTATGTTAGTCGGGGTAATTGGTATAGGTTAATTATGATGCAGATCCTATGCCGCCGATAAAATCACCTGCACCCCCACAGCAGCGGGGAGTTTGGATAACTACAGTAAACAAAGAAAATAAAGGAATTTATGTTTTGTCCGTAGTCACAGACGTACGGACAGCGATTGAGTTTTGAAACCGGAAGTTTTATTCTAACAAAAACTTCCGGTTATATGTTTTATATGTTATTGGGGCTCCAGGGTTACCACCACTTCAGCTGTACCTGTCCAGGCACTATATGTATCTATGAGACCTTGCAAGTCTTGCGAATGGTATTTATTTGAAAGGATGCTTTCGGAGGTTCCGCTGCCAATACCCCATCGATATTGTCCGTCGTCATCTAATGGTGCACTGGCTAACCATGTTTTGGAGGTTCCGAGTACCCGGGGATTCCAAACAGCGTTCATTTCGATAACAGTAGCGGTATAGCTTTTTGCATGCTCAACCGGATCAATCAAAAAAGCCGATTGCACACCAAAATTGGTATATAAACCGGTATTTTCAGGCCCCCAGTGTGTAACAGAAAGGGGTACATAGAATATTTTTTTATTCGGATCGTTTTGGATCTTTATGGTAGCGGTCGCATCATTCATCAGGAGGTATTCTTCATCACCTTTTTCTTTGAAATAGATACGTGCTTCAACAGTCTCCTCGGCTTCTTTGGTTTGATCATCTGTACAATCATACCACATTTCATTATCGTTGTAGGTGGTAATGGTGGTTTGCCCTTCGGTTTCCCGGCCTGCCAGCTTACCGTATCGTCCTGCCGTAGTCCACACTATTTTAAAATCAAAGTCTGAATTGTTGCCGATGTCAGATACCCCGTCTTTCCGCATGAGACGCAAGGCGACTTCATTAACCTGGCCTTTCCTCCCCGACAAAGTAATAACGTTCGGGGTTATTTTGTAAGCCAGCTTCTGCACGTTTATTGTAGCAGTATCCGTGCCGACAAGCTGGCCTCCGTAATAGGCTTTCACATAGATATATTCGGGGTTTGCGCCGTCGCCTAATGCACTTTCAGTGGTATTGCACTCATAGTCCACGGAAGCATCCTGGCTTTGAAATGAAGCGCCCTGGTGCCCTTTTGTATCTGTGAGGTAGCCATACTTTCCCGAAGTGCTCCATTCAAAATACGGATGTGTGTCGCCTGTTTCACCCAGGTTTTTGATGACCGCTGCGAACTTCTTCGTGCTGCCCGGGAAGGCAACTTCCTCATTCGGCTCTAAGGTTACCATGCTGGAGCGGGCCGTGATATTCCATTCTTCCACGCATTGGGAAGCGGCAATGTCCATAGGTATCCTGATAAAGGAATCACTTGCGGTTAGTATGCCATCAACAACCGCCATGATCTTTGTTACTTTGCTTAATGACTTGACATTTACATTTTTAGAATCCTTTTTAAAAGTT
The DNA here is from genome assembly GCA_963811285.1 of uncultured Chitinophagaceae bacterium. Lineage (GTDB taxonomy): Bacteria > Bacteroidota > Bacteroidia > Chitinophagales > Chitinophagaceae > Ginsengibacter. Next base: position 88,935 of record CAWEQV010000038.1, read on the forward strand.
TCGGCGAGTCCTTCAGAAAATTCAGTCAGAATCTGCTTGCCGGCATCAGTATACAGGTAGTCTCTGAACTTTTCATAAGCTTTGTAATAATGTCCCTGCTTGATCTCCCCGTAAAGTTCCGGAATGTTTTTCCATTGATTGTCTCTTAACAGAGCGATAAGCCGCTCTACGGATGTTGGATCCGGCTTAACAGGATCATCGGCGCCTTTTATGGATAGCAACATAGAGAACGCCGGAATAACGTAATCGAGAAGAAACGTTTGATCCTCCAGACTTTCAAGCTTGTCCTTTTCGGTAGTTGTCATAAATACGTCGTTGACTCTCCCCGGGCCAATGATGCGCAGCTTATAAAGTGCTTCGCTTTCGTTGTCACCCAGTGATAATTCCATTGGGCCTGTTTTTACCACGGCTGATGAACCCAGAGTCCCTTCTATATATTTTCCCATTTCACCTAACAAACTGGTAACACCGGTGGCGGAGGCTACTTCAAAATCTTTGGTAGCTTTTGTGCCCGCAGAAATACTTTGCAATATGGTAGTGGAGGTTGTTGTTAAGATCCTTATAGCTCATTTTGTAGAGGTAGCCATACGTCCTTCTGTGATAATTATTGGTTATAGAAAACTTGCTTAGCTCGTCATCAATGATCTGCAGTCCGCTGCGTACGTCGTTTTTATCTACTGTAAGGTTTGCAGCTTTTTCCGGATTTATGTCCACCGTATTTCTATCCCGCAGCTTTTTCAACGCATCTTTCAGATCGTCCTGAAAAGTGCCGGTGGATAAAGTCATCGGATCCGTTTTAAAAATGTCTTCAAATTTCTGTTCCCAGGCAACGGCGTCTGGTATCTTATCCACAGAATTGATATAGGCTGCTGCTGCGCCGCCGGGCAGAAAATGTAACCGCAGTCCGAAGTACAGCAGCACTTTTGCCGTGGTAGCCGGTGAGATCACCGTTGAGCTGTCGCTGATGAATCCCGCCAGCACCGGGTTTCCATCCTTATCAAATACCCACACAAGGGTTGCTTTGTCTTTATATGCATAAGCGTTTGCATCTCCTTTTTCATCTACATCGGCGGATTGGAGCGACGAAAAGGCCGTGCAACCGGCCGGGCTGAACGTGCTGCCCCCGGGCACTTCAATGTGAATCTTGATGACACCAGTTGGTGTAACGGTTGTAGTGTCTGCAGGATTACCATTGGAAGGGTCCTCTTGTACAGTTTTTTTGCAGCTTGCAATGAGCATTACCAGGAAAAAGGAATAGCATAAAAGTTGTTTCATGACAGGAGTATTTTTATATGTTTCCTATCAATCGGAGAAACAATAAAAAGGTCATCACGCTGAAGAATTTGGATAGCTACAGTAAACAAAGAAAATAAAGGAATTTATGTTTTGTCTGTAGTCGCAGACTTACGGACAGCGATTGAGTTTTTATTTGAAGGATTCTAAGGAAAGCAGGGGAACTGTATAAGAATAGAAGAACATGTGTTCCAAAAAATATTATCTTTACATAATTAAAACCAACTAATTATGACGTTAAAAATTTCAAAACAACTGCTTCCTAAATTTATGAGTTTGGAAGGCACTTATTCAAACTATTATGATGCTTTCGTTGATCAAGTTTTTGTTTCTTTCAAAAATCCACAGTTAGCAAGATTCAAATTTACAGCAAATCGAAATTTTGTTGGTTTTCCTCATTTGATATCAGACGTCGATAATCATACATTATTAGCTTCTTTATCTAACGGAAATCTGGTTTCTATAAAAAGCATTGTTGAATTTGATGAACTGGAGCAATATAAGGAAGACGCCCACATTTTAGAAGACATCTTTGCTTATCTACCAACTAAACTGGATGTGTGATTAAAATTTCTTATGGCAGTTAGGATGAGCACAGAAGTTTATTGAATTACCTAAGATGCCATTTTAAAAAGTATTTGATTGGGAATAATGCAAGTTTGCTGTTAGTCAGGAGACCAGACGGTGGCGAATTGAAAGTTTTAAATCAAAGATTCGATTCTATAAATCACTCACGAATAAGATTGCTGTGGATACAATAATTTTTAAAAAATGAAGAAAAAGTCAATCTCTATTAACCGAAAATTCCAGCTATTCTTTTCCAAACATTTCCTGGGAATTATAGGGTCAATTTTATTTTTAGGTGTTTGGTTTACAGAAAAGGATTATTGAGGATAATCAAAGCAAAATTTCGAATTTTATTCGGATGGAAACATCAATTCAAATAATGATAAGTCAAATCAAGAATATTAGAAGTTGAGGAAAATCAGAATCATTCAAAATGAATTCCGTTATACAAGTAAAAACAACTTTCAAATACAGTTTATGAATGTTTCAAAAAGTAAAATACAAACTGAAATTGAAGCCATGTTACTCATGAATGTAATGCACGATATGGATGAAGATAGTGTTGACGAAATCAGAAACCGAAACCAATGGCAGTTAGAAAAATTTAACGCAGTAGTCGGAAATTTTGATAGTATGCGCAATTTTAACGATAGTTTAACCGCTGCTTTTTCAACAGAAGTTTCCATGGAACAAACCAATTTGCAAGACAGTTTCACAGAATTGAATAAAAGACTGAAAGATTCTACACGCGGTTATTTTTGGTTGTATCTATTTGCATCATTGTTTGTTTTTGCTGACCAGGTTTGGAACACAAAAGAAAATGAAACTTAAAATCTTGAACTAAATATGGAAAAGAATAAAAAAAAGCCATTAAAAGCTTTCGTTTCAACCTTCTTCTCAGCCTTTGGTACGTTTTTGATTATTTTCATTGTATATAAGCTTATGGCAACAATATTCTTTCCCTCTCCAGTTTCACATACAAATTATTTAAGCAACACAAATCCTCCTGCAAACAAAAGATTGTTTACGGTCAGGGTAATGAAAGAAGTTGACAGGATGAATAAATTGATGCCCATAAAGGTTGATTCATTCACGGAATACACAAGTGTTGAATTTCTGCCAAATAATATTCTAAAGATTTATGCAAACCTGAATGTTGATACGAATCTGTATGATATAAGGAAAGTAAAAGCATTAATGGATTCAGAATTGCTAAAGGAGGTTATTATGAGTGAAGATTTGAAGGTTTTCAGAGATTACCAGGTTTTAGTTATATATGATTTTCTTGATAAAAATAATCGTTCACTATTTACTTTAAATTATTCACCGGAAATGTATAATAAGTAGCATTCTCATTTTCCAGTTATAAGCTTCCCTTGCTATCCTTAAATTTATTATACCGACTGTAGAAGTAGCTGCTGCCCTGAATTTGCAACGGTTGCAAACTCAGGACAGCGACTCTTTTATTATTCTGGCAATCTAAGAATAGCTGGGGAAGAAATTTATCATAAGACCATTGTAAACCAAGTAATGGCAGCTTTTCCCTCAAATGCAACTAAATCAGTTAATTGGCGAGAGTGTTTTAGAGAGTGCCTTAATTGACTGAATTGATTGAAGTATTTCTCAACTAAGCTTCTATTTTTAAATTGAGGCGCAAAAAAATTCCAGTATTCGTCTTTTAGTATTATTGCTTTTAGGTGTTCAATGTCGCAAAATTGAATTGATTTGGATAAGTTTTTAAAATCATCCGGGCGCAAGTTGGGGTGATTTTCAAGATGAAGTCGAATTCTTCGGCGAAGTTGTTGTTTCGGCTCTCCAGTTAACAAATCTTCGAAATTATTTTTTCCAGTTTCAAGCGTAAGTGTAGACGTAACAAGATTTCGTACTTTTAACTCAATGCTGTCAACCGAATTATTTAACTCTGTTTCATTATAATTATTTATTTCGATTTCTGTTGAGGTTCCCTCAATTTTTTCAATGCCCTCTTTGCTAATCCGTAAACCATTATAAAAGATTGACTGCTTTGACGGAAAAATTCCTTTAGAGCGAACCCATCCATTTTCCAGCAAATATTCTATTATCCTTTCAAACTCATCTTGAGATGAATATGTTATTGGCGCATCTATATCTGAATAAATATCGTGGCTTTGATATTCTTTTCCTCCATGGTCATATAGATATTGTAAAAAATAATTTGACTTTTCTTCAAACGAATAAGGGATGGGCTGATTTTTTAATTGACTAAATAGAGAAGAAGATATGCTGAAAGACTCTTTTCTTAACGTTTTATTTCGGCATATTCCTATTAGTATCAATTTTTCTTCTTCACTAAGACTTCCTGCAGACATAAACGCAACATCACTGATGGTTACTTTTCCTGTCAATTGAGTCTCATAAAAAAATTCTGCTACACTCGGATTCGGTTGTGTAAGTTTTATTTTCTTACCTGTTAAAGGGCATATATCAATCATATAAAGTGAATTGCTACTTCAAAAACTTTAATGTTTATTCCAATCGGGACATGTTCGGATGATTAGCGACTATTTAAAAAGAGTCAGAATTTTACTATCCGTATCAAATTCCCATTTACGGAATTTATCTAAAAATCCTTTACCACATAATAATATGTTTCCATCGGAAATGCCAACAATTACATTGTTCACTATATAATCGCCAATTTTTACATTATTTAGTCTCACCAATTGAACTTTGACTTTTTGTCCATTGGCCAAAGTATAATCTTCTGCATTTAAATAGCTCTCTTTTGTCAAAATTCCATTAAGAAGTAATTCTCGTTCAAAATCTCTATCAATAATTAAATCACTAGCTCCTGTATCAAATACATAGTAATGCACCTTTCCCGCAATAGAAATTTTTATTTTATATCCCTGATTCAAATAATCAAGCAAAAAAACTTTTGATGAAAAATCATCTCCGATTATATCTCCTGGCCGGTATTTATTTAAATTTTCATTTTTTGTTCCTTCCGTCAGGGCTAAATTGAAACAAGGAACTACAATTTCATTGTAAAGTTCATTATTCTGATCATGGTCACGCTTAATATCACGCAAAGAATATCCTTTCGTATACAAATTTCCAACTGCACACGCACAATAATCGTCCGCATTCTTTCTTGACCACGTTTTTGATTTTATTGAATCTTCCAATATCCCATTTACACATGTTGTTATTGCAACTTTTTTGGCAATACCGCTAGAATCATCAAGTTGGCTAATTTTCAATGCCTGATCAACAATTGAGTTTTTATTATAACAATCAATTAATATTTTGAGATTTTTGTCATTGGATAAAAGATTATCCAGTGATCTATTTTTTAGGGCTGCCTTAATTTCATAACTGGATAATGTGGGCATTAAATTGTCATAAACACAGGCACAATAATTTAGGGTATTAATCTCAATCCCATGTATATTAATTGATTTTTTATTAGCCGATTTCATACAGTCGGAAATGAAATCAGTTCTTTCGCCAAGGCTTATACCATCTTTCGTATTTCTAACTTGTTCTCTTTAACCCTTTTGTCCAATCCTTCTCGACAGCATATCAGCATAAAGATGAAACAAATACATGTTTTCATCCTTTGCAAAAATCTTATATTCGATTATGGCATTGGCATAGTTTCCTAATATCTCGTCGATCTGCGCTTTATAATAAATATCAATGTCGAAAAAACTTTCATCCAAAACTTCAGCACTGTCAAAATCATTGACCGCTTTAGAAAATCCTGTAAATTAAAATAGTCGCAACCTCTCAAATGATAATATTTCCCATCACGCAACCTGGTAGGCACCTCATATTTTTTCTCCAAGGTAGCTCTTACAGAATCTTTGCTTAATCCAAAATAGCTTTTGTAATCTGCTTTTCTATCTTCTGATAATGCATCATAAAATAGATCACAATCATAAACGAGTTCAGAGGATACTGACTTAAAGAGTTGATGTCCAAGTTTATCTCCTGTAGCATCACTTGTATCACCATAAACATTTTTTGCAACTTCCAAAACAAGGGTTTTGTGTGCCATCATGGATTTGAATAAACATTTGCTCAACATATAGGTGCTTAATGAATCAAAATTCTGAGTGCCAGATTCAGAGAGACACTTGCAAGACTCTTGTGATATTACATTTACCAAATTTGCAAGACTATTTTTTTGCCCTGAAGCATTAATGCAAGCAAGGCTGATAAACAACGATAATAATCTACGCTTAGAATTCATGATATGAAGTTTTTAGCCGCCGTGGATATTCTCTTTTTAATCCCATTTATAACGGGAGCCGCCGTCTGGTCTTCCTGACCAACCGCATCAGACAAAAACACCACCCCAGCAAACCAACAAATTCCCCTTCTTCTTATTTTGTAAATCTCCAGTTAGTTTTCAATCGTGAGGATCTCAATAAGCGTTCAAGGTATTTTTTTATTACAATAAAAATACATAAAAAATATTCACAACGGGTTGACAAGTTATGTGAATGTTTTTCCCGCTGCGAATTTTGCTTGCTCCATACCCACAGAAGTATAAAACCCGCTTTCCGAAAGCCATTACCCCAACCCCTGCCATCCTCATTGGAACCTTTCTGCTACACCCGAAGCCTATAAATGGTCTTCAGCAGGTTTCTACGAAAACGGAATAAAGGATTTTTCTTTTTTAACTCATTTTAAATAGAAGAACTGTTATCTGTTGGCGGGAACGCCAACAGCAGCGGGAAAAAATTTCACAACTATTTCTTTGTTTACTGATCATTCATGTTCAAAATACGGAATCTCATCATGGCTTTCATTTTCTTTTTGCTCCCAGTAAGCAAGCGTAACCACATGTCCGTCGGGCGTTTTTAAAAGCCTTCCAAAAATAGCATTGATGGGATTGAAAGTATAATCGGTTACGCCCACCGTAAAGGTTTCAGGAAGTTGGGGTTCTTCAGGCGGCGGAGGGGCAGGCTCCTCTCCTTCTTTTTTTACGGCCGGCCTCGCAGGTGGTGCTTTCGGCGGCGGAGAAGGAACGGCTACAACGGTGAAACCATTATACTCCAACAATTTTTTCAAGAACTCAACTCTTTCCGGCGCAACTTCTTTTTCTACAATGCCACATTTAATGCCGTCGAATTCTTCAAATAAATGATTTTTATTGATGGCCATATCTAATTATTTTAAATGCTGAATTTAATTTTACAGGCAACATTTATTTTTTATCACATTAGTGATTGAATGTAATCGTAAACCCAACTAAATATTCCTACAAAAACAATGCCTGCCGCACAGAGGTACATTCCGAATTTGGTGGAAAGCTGCACTTTTATTTTTTCTATCGGCGCTTCATTTTTATCCATAAACATCGACCTGATCACTCTTAAATAATAATACAATGAAACGATCAGGTTTAACGCCGCTATCGTGATAAAAAGATAATTGGCATTGGCGGCACCGGCTTTCAGCAAAAATAATTTTCCAAAAAATCCTGCTGTTGGCGGAATGCCGGCGAGCGAAAATAAGGCCAGCGCCATGATCCAGGTTAAGAAAGGATTGGTGTTATAAAAACCTTTGTAATCGCTGATCTTTTCTTTGCCGGTATGCGATGAAATAGTGGCTGCCACACCAAAAGCCGCAAGGTTTGAAAACACATAAATCAAAACAAAATACACAACGGAAGTAAGCCCTTCCGGCGAATTGCCGCTGATGCCGACCAAAATAAAACCTACCTGCGCGATGGAAGAAAAAGCAAGAAACCGTTTGATGTTTTGTTGCCGCAATGCAAAAAGATTTCCGGTGATCATCGTGATGATGGACAAGCAGCATGATCATATTGTACCATACTTCCTGCATCGGTTGAAACACTTTGTACAACGCGGTTATAAAAATAAAAGCGACCGCACCTTTGGAAATAACGGATAAAAAAGAAGTAGTTGCCATCGGCGAACCTTCATATACATCGGCTGTCCACAAATGAAAAGGAACGATGGACATTTTAAAAGCAAAGGCGGTAAATAAAAATACGAAAGCCAGTATCTGAAACGAGTTGCCGGTGATCAATGCAGGAAGTTCAGTAAAACTGATCGTTCCTGTTGCGCCATAGATCAATGAAATGCCAAACAATAAAATGCCGGATGAAAAGGCTGATGATAAAATAAATTTCATCGCTCCTTCGGAAGATATTTTTTTATGAAGATCAAAATTTGCCATCGCCGCTACAGGAATGGTTGCCAGTTCCAGTGATAAAAAGAACATCAAAAAATTGCCGCTTGAAACCAGGAAAAACATGCCCAGCAAAGCGGATAAAAGCAAGATAAAAAATTCAGCAAGATGCTGCTGTTTTCTTAAACCAGTCAGCAAATAACAGTGAGATCAAGATAAACCCCAAGACTTAAAATATTTTTTTGTAGGGCGATCAAAGCATCGGTGTGATACATTCCACCAAACAAACTTCCTTCATGGTTAAAAAAGAATCCGGCAGCAAAATTGAAGAGTAATAAAAACTGGATGATGTTGAATAAAGAATCATTTTTTACTCCTTTGCTTAGTTTGATAAACAGCAAAACAAAAATGATAACAGCCAGTACCAGTTCAGGTTTCATCAATGATATAAATTCATTCATTCCGGTTAGTTTATTGTCCTCCTGTAATTTTCTGCATAATGATTTCTGCTCCCGGCCTTACCAAATCATTCAACCAAAACGGCGCAACACCAATGGCAATGATGCCAAATAATAAAATAACGGCAGCTAATTTTTCATTCCATGCGGCATCTTTCAAATGGCTGAAAGTTGCTTTTATCGGTCCCATTGCCACTTTCGTCACAGCTCTTAAAATATAGACTGCCGTTACCACAATACTCATACAAGCCAAGTATGGTTATAACTCGATGTAAAATGTCAGTGTGTTCCCACGAGCCCATGAAAACCGTTATTTCCGCAACAAAGCCACTCAGCCCGGGTAATCCCAAGAGAACAAAAACCTACAATAAATAAAACAGTAATAATGAAGGGAAGTTTTTTGAGAAGCCCGCCCATTTCATCGATCATTCTTGTGTGGGTGCGTTGGTAAATCATTCCGATCACTGCGAAGAAAAGAGCCGTCATTAAACCATGGCTCACCATCTGTATAACGGCACCAGTAAACGCAGTTTTAGTTAACATTCCTATTCCCAATAAAACAAATCCACAATGGCTTATGGAGGAATAAGCATTGATGTATTTCAAGTCTTTTTGCATCATCGTTACAAAAGCGCCATACAAAATTCCGATGACAGAAAGTACGATGATAATGTTTGCATATTCTTTCGCTCCTTCAGGCAAAAGATAAACAGCAACGCGCAAACAGCCGTATCCACCCAGCTTCATAGAAATTCCTGCCAAAAACATAGAACCTGCAGTAGGCGCGGAAGAGTGCCCGTCAGGAACCCACGTATGAAAAGGAAACAAGCCACTAAATACACCAAAGCCAATAAACAACAACGGAAAACATATCATTTGAACGTTGTGGGGAATATTGGTGGCGGATAATTTCAGTAAATCAAAAGTTCTTTCAGTGCACTGCTAAAATAAAGTCCGAGCAATCCCACCAAAACCAATGCAGAACCGCCCATCAGCATTAACGCGAGTTTGTTGGCGCTGTATTCTTTATTACCGCTTCCCCAGATACCGATCAATAAATATTTTGGAATAACCGCAATTTCCAAAAAGAAAAAAAGCATGAAAAGATCGAGTGACATAAAGAAGCCATAAGCTCCCACACTTAACAAAAGAAGAAGAAAATAAAATTCTTTCGTCATCTTTTCAATATTCCATGAAACGAGAATTCCTGCAATAACCACAAAAGCGGTAAGCATGATCAATGCAACAGAAATACCATCTACACCCAAATGAAATCCGATATGCAATGCAGGAAACCATTCATAGTTTTGTTGAAAAAGCATTTGCGCTGTATCGCCTGCCGCTACTGCATTTCGATAGTAAACAAACAATAAAAGCGAAATTATAATTTGTATAGTTGCTCCAATGAGTGATACCCATTTTACCTGCTGCCTTGTACGCATCAATAAAACAGCAACCGCGGTAACCAAAGGAATTAATATGAGTAGTGATAAGTTCATTCTTCGCCAGTTTTTATTTCCACCAATAGATAAACAAAACGGCCATAGTTATTGTCGCGACTAAAAAGTACAGGCCGTATTGTTGTACTTTACCCGATTGAATTCCTTTTATTTTTGATGAAACTTTTTCTGTGGTATTGCCGGAGGCATTCACTAATCCGTTCACAATGTTCCTGTCGAACCACGCGGCAGGTTTTGCAATCAAATTGAATATTATTTTTTTCGTGATGAAGAGGTAGAGTTCATCAAAATAAAATTTGTGATAGGCTGCCTTGTAAAATCCTCCAAAAGCCGCAGCCACTTTACCCGGCAGCGCATTCTCGTTTTTATACATTCTGAATGCAATGAAAATACCGGTAAGGCCAAGGAATACGGGAAGCACAGAAAATTGCCAGTGCACTGTTGGTTCCAGCGGTTTTCCGGAAGCAGTAACAAAATTTCCGAAAGGAATGAATCCTGCGAAAGCTGCGCCGATGGCCAATAAGATCAAAGGAAGGATCATTACGAAACCACCTTCTGCGGCCTCACCCCCCGCCCTCTCCTGAAGAGAGGGAGCTTTATTCCAAAAAATACTGAAGTACAAACGAAACATGTAAAATGCGGTAAGCCCGGAAGTGATCGTTCCGATCCAGTAAATGAGCTGGTTATTTTGAGAAGCAGCGAGCAGAATTTCTTCTTTACTGAAAAAGCCTGCAAATGGCGGAATGCCGGAAATAGCCAAGACAGGCCACTAAAAAAGTAATATGAGTAACCGGTAAATATTTTCTTAAGCCGCCCATGTCTTTCATTTCGTTGCTGTGAATAAAATGGATTACGGAACCCGCACCAAGAAACAACAACGCTTTGAACATTGCATGTGTGAACAAATGAAACATAGAAGCTGTGTAACCCAAACCCTTCTCTCCCCCATAGCCTGCCACGCCTAACGCAAACATCATGTAGCCAATTTGTGAGATGGTTGAAAATGCCAGCACTCTTTTTATATCGGTTTGCGTACACGCAATTATCGCTGCAAACAATGCAGTGATAGCACCAACGTAAGCCACCAGTTGCAAAGCACCAGGAGCGGACAAAGCGAAAACTGGAAATAATCTTGCCACCAAATAAACGCCTGCAACAACCATTGTAGCTGCATGTATCAGTGCTGAAACCGGCGTTGGGCCTTCCATTGCGTCGGGGAGCCAGATATGAAAAGGCAGCATGGCACTTTTTCCGGCACCTCCGATAAAAACCAAAACCATTCCCCATGTCAAAGCTGACATTCCAAGAAAAGAAGAAGCGATTGCTGTTTGAAATTGTGAAGATGCCGGATTTGTCAATCTTTCAATAAGCGTATTGAAATCCAATGTTCCCGAGTAAAAAGAAAGAATTAAAATGCCAATTAAAAATCCAAGATCAGCAAAACGGGTAACAATAAACGCTTTTTTGCAAGCCGCCACGGCACTGGGTTTTTCGTAATAAAATCCGATTAATAAGAAAGAGGAAATACCCACCAATTCCCAGAAAATATAGATCTGGAAAATATTGGAAGACATTACCAATCCCAACATGGAAAAAGTAAATAAGCCCGAGGAAAGAATAATAGGTTGCAAATCTTTCTTCACCTTTCATGTAGCCCAAACTATAAATATGAACCATCAGCGAAACGAAAGTGATGACCACCAGCATCATTACGCTGATAGGGTCAATCAGAGCCCCCATATTAATTGAAACACCCTCGCTGAATTGCAACCATGTATATTGAAAGGGAATTATTTTTTGATAAACGCCATCCACTTTTCCAAACTCAAAAAAATAAGCCGTAAGCCACGTAAAGCGCCAGCAGCGCTGATGCCAGCAATAAAACCGTTCCGATTATGCCTGAAGCATTTTTAAAATATTTTCTTCCAAACAATCCTAATATTACAAATCCTGCAAGAGGAAGTAAAGGGATGAGCAGTAAGTAAGTCTCGTTAAGCATTTTTGCTTAGTCAGTTTTATAAATTAAAATTTCATTTCCTCAGCTTTGTTCACATCAATTGAATGATGGCTTCTGTATAAATTAATAATGATAGCAATGGCAACAGCAGCTTCTGCTGCCGCAATGGCAATAATAAAAATGGTAAAGAACAAGCCATCCAATTTATCACTCCATAAATATTTATTGAATGCAATAAAATTAAGGTTCACACTATTGAGTACCAGTTCTACACTCATCAAAACAGTAATTAGATTTCTTCTTGTAAAAAAACCATAAACGCCAATAAAGAAAAGCGCGGTGCTGATAAAAAGGATGTGATAGAGGCCTGGTTGTAACATGTATTTACTTTTTTATTCTACGTTCCTTGTTCAATATTCATTATTCACTTCTTTTCTTTTAATATCGAACACCGAACAAGGAATAATGAATGTTGAAGTTGACGTTCATTTATTCTTTTAGTTCTGTTCAATTTGGCATAGTTTGAGATTTTTTATTCTGCAAATTCTTTTTTGCTGTTTCAATGCTTTTTACAAAGATTGAAATCAGTTCATTGCATTCAATCATCCCTTTATCAACCATTTCCATATTTTCAATTAAAGGAGCTTTCTTTATTATTTTCATCGAGCTTCTTGATTCTCTCAGTTCCTTTAATAACACTTTGAGTTTATGAATAAAATCATTTCTTGATTCTGCGCTTTGTGCTTCTCCATAATGCAAAGCAGGAGAAGTTCCTGATCGCACTAATTGTCCTCCGATGTAGTTACCTGCTTTTGTATTCATTAGGCTTTCAGTAATTCTAATAATCAACACAGCAAAATCTACCAGCCGATCTTCCAAATCATATTTTCTTTCATTGTTCATTATTTCAAAGCTTTATTATTCATTATTCATTATTCCTTGATTCATTAGTTACTTCTACTTCCCTACTTCATTATTCCACATTCCTTGTTCAATATTCATTATTCAACACTTTCACTTTTTAATATCGAACACCGAACAAGGAATAAAAAATATTGAAGTGTAAAAACCATCATCCAATAACATCAATTTCCTCCTCAATAAAAATCTCTTCTTTTTCTTCGTTCACTGTCGTTCTTCGGGCTGCGCATCGCTATTACAATACAACCTATCAACGCTGCCAACAACAACATACTTACAACTTCAAAAGGCAATGCAAATCCTCCTTCATTTACCGACAGCATTCGAGTTCCTATATTTTCTACCGTTGGAGAAACCGGAAGATGCGTGGCAGAAGAAAAATCATATTGATAAACCTGTACCATTACCAAAGCGAAACCACAAAAGGCTGCAAGTGCCGAAAATACTTGCCTGTCCAATCTTTTGTTTCGGCATTTTTTCTCCCGCTTGTTGCGTTAAGAAAATCGAGAAGATGATCAATACCGTAATGCCGCCGACATAAACAACAATTTGAACTGCTGCAATAAACTGAAATTGCATCCAGAAATATAAACCCGCGATGCCTATCAATGAAAACAATAAAAATATCGCCGCCCTGAAAGATTTGCCTGGTAGAAACTGCAAGAATTCCACTTACCAAAGTAAGCGCTGCAAGCAGGTAAAATATGATAGTTGATCCTTCCATTATTCGACGCCCTCCATAATTTTTGAACCAGGTTTGTTTAATATTTTAGTCAACTCACTCCTGTCATACACACTGTGTTCAAAGGTTTGCGCCATTTTGATTGCATCGGACGGGCATGCCACCACGCAAAGATTACACATCGTACAGAGTTCGAGATGATAAACCAATTTATCAATTGCTTTTTTTCGTTTACCCTCAGGCGTTACATTAAATTGAGTAATCACTTTCAAACTTCCATTCGGACAAGCGAATTCGCAAGCGGTGCAACCGGTGCAGCGATGCTCATTATTTTCATCATGAGGCATCACCACTTCGCCCTTAAATCTTTCAGGAAAAATCAGCGTTTCACGATTATCCGGATATTGTTCGCGTGATGATTTCTTTGTGATGCGTAAAATAATACATCGTACGCCTCATCCCTGTTGCAAGAGATTTGATCGCTCCAAAAACTTCTTTTATGTATTTAACTATAAACATGATTTATAAATATCGAATATTGAACAAGGAATAATAAATAAAGAAGTGAATGCGCTGTTTTTCAACTTCAACATTCGATATTCCTTGTTCGTTATTCATTATTTTTAGTTTTAAAAATACCATCCTCCAATTGCCATTGCAGTTACCAATAAAATATTGAACATGCTTATCGGCAATAAATATTTCCACTCAAGGTTTAGCAACTGATCGATACGCAACCTTGGAAACGTCCACCGAAACCACATGATCAGGAATATTAAAAAGAACGTCTTTCCAAAAAACCAAATGCTGGAAGGAATAAAATCCATCACATGATTAAAGCCTTGCCAGTTGCCAATATGGAAAGGCATCCAACCACCCAGAAAAAGTGTTGCACCAATTGCACACACGATAAACACATTTACATATTCGGCCAAAAAAAACAACGCAAACTTCATCCCTGAGTATTCTGTATGAAAGCCTGCAGTCAATTCTGATTCTGCTTCCGCAAGATCAAAAGGTGCACGATTGGTTTCAGCAGTTACAGCAATAATGAAAATCACAAAAGCAATAATTACAGGAATATGTCCTTTAAATATCCACCATCCATCTGCCTGCGATAGAATGATCTTGTTGATATTTAAACTGCCGGTTAATACGATAACAGAAAGAATGGAAAGTCCTGCAGACAATTCATAACTCACGATTTGTGCGCCTGCACGCATCGCGCCCATCAAAGAATATTTGTTGTTGCTCGACCAGCCGGCAATTAAAACACTGATGACTGAAACGGAAGAAATAGCGGTAATATACAACACACCAATATTCATATCCCACATTTGAAAATTCTTTGCAAAAGCCAGCGGCGCCATCAATAACATCGCTACCATCATCGCAATGTAAGGCGCAAGATTGAATAAAAATTTATCTGCTCCTGAAGGCGTCATTCCTTCTTTTACCAACAATTTTAAAGTATCGGCAAGCGATTGAAACATTCCTTTTGGCCCTACACGATTTGGCCCGAGGCGTATTTGAATCCATGCAGAAACTTTTCTTTCCATGATAACCAAAACCAATCCCAGTACAGCAAACAAAGAAATAACCAAAATTCCTGTTATCACCATTTCAATAACGATTACCCAGGTTGGGTTCAGCCTTTGACTTAACCAGTCGTTTACAAAATTTGCTATGTTATTAAAGCTCCACATTTTATTGGCCTCACCCCAACCCCTCTCCAAAGGAGAGGGAAATGGAAATTATTATTTAAAAGTTCATAAATTTTTCTCTTACTTCAACATTCATTATTCCTTGTTCGATGTTCGATATTTTTTCAACTTCAAATTCCCGGGTTACTATTCAATGTTCACCAATCAATAAATAATGAATATTGAACAAGGAATATCGAATATCGAAGTTTTGAAACCTGCATAATTTGTTTACCTGTCAATATCCGGTATCACCAAATCCAATGTTCCCATCATCGCTACCAAATCGCCCAACTTGCTTCCTCTTGCCATATGATCCAACACGGAAAGGTTTGAAAATCCCGGTGAACGAAATTTAATTCTGTAAGGCGTCATTCCTCCTTCACTTACTATATACACTCCCAACTCTCCTCTTGCCGTTTCCACTCTTGTATAAAACTCTCCTTTAGGTAATTTCAAAACTGCTTTTGTTTTAGCCTGGAAATCACCTTCGGGAATATTGTCGATCAATTGCTCAATGATTTTTATCGATTCATTCATTTCGCGCAGGCGAACCATGTATCTCGCAAATGAATCACCTTCTGTTTCTAATATTTCATCAAAGGAAACTTTGTCATACACTTCATATGGATATAACTTCCTTATATCGCAATTCACGCCGCTGCCTCTGGCTGTCGGGCCTGTGCAGCCATACGAAATCGCATCTTCTGCTGATAAATATCCAACGCCTTTCATCCGGTTTTGAAAAATGATGTTGCCTGTTACCAACTCATCGTATTCTTTAATTTTCCTTTTATATAGAACCAAAAAGTCTTTTACTCTTCTTTGAAAATTCGGATGAATATCAGCCATCACGCCACCCGGCACCATGTAGTTCATTGTCAATCTTGCGCCACAGGTTTCTTCCATGATATCATTGATAGTTTCGCGCTCTCTGAATGCATGGAAGAACGGAGTGAATGCGCCCAAATCCATTGCCATGGCTCCCCACCATAATTCGTGCGACGCAATTCTTGTAAGTTCATCCATCAAAACCCTGATCACCTGGGCTCTTTCAGGTATTTCTACCTGCAAACCTTTTTCAACACACAAAGCACAGGCATGGTTATTAATGTGAGCAGAGAGATAATCCATACGGCTGGTAACATATATAAACTGTCGATAGGTAAGGCTTTCGCACATTTTCTCAATAGAGCGATGAATGAAACCGAGATGCGGTTCTACTTTTTTTATCGTTTCTCCGTTTAAGCGTAACAACAAGATGCAACACACCGTGAGTAGCCGGATGTTGCGGCCCCATGTTAATGATGATATCTCCCGGTTTCACCCGCTTCACGCCGCGCTTGTTCGTCGGAGATACCATCCATTATTTCATTTTCTCTATACATTTATTATTCGTTTTCTCCTTGCGGAGATTTATCAGCTACAGTTTTATCATATTTATCGGGTCTTCAAAATCTTTTCTCATCGGGTTTTTGCCTTCCCAGCCATCGGGAAGAATCAGCAACCGCAAATCAGGATGATTTAAAAAATTTACTCCAAACATTTCATACACTTCTCTTTCATGAAAATCGGCCGTGCGCCATATTTTACTTACCGTTTCTATTTCAGGATTGGTTCTGTCAAGTTTAATTTTTATTACAACGTTGTGCCTGAATTTTGTTGAAGAAAGATGGTAAACCATTGTAAGATGCGTGATCCAATCGATGCAGGTAAGACAAAAAAGATAATCGAAAAACAGTGCTTGTTCATTTCTCAATTGTTTTGCAAAAGGCAGCCAATCATTCGCCTCAACATTGATATTTAAAAATCCGATAGCTATCGGATCTCCTCCTTCTTCAAATGTTGCAGAGGGTAACAATTCGGTGATCTTTATTTTTAATTCTTCGTCAGACATTCATTTTTCATTTATCTGCTTTCGGCACTTTTATTTGTTCTCTTGTTAACCCACTTTTAATTTTTTGCTGAAGTGTTATCAACGCATTCAACAACGCTTCCGGCCGTGGCGGGCAACCAGCTACATAAACATCAACCGGTATCACATGATCAGCGCCTTTTACTACAGAATAGGTATTGTAAAAAAACGGGCCGCCGCTGATGGCGCATGCTCCCATGGCAATTACATATTTGGGATCGGCCATCTGGTCATATAATCTTTTTAAAACCGGCGCCATTTTATTCACGATGGTTCCGGCAATGATGATAACGTCTGCCTGGCGTGGAGAAGCCCTCGCCACTTCAAAACCAAATCGTGAAAAATCATATTTGGATGCCGCTACCGACATCATTTCAATGCCACAGCAACTGGTAGCAAAGGTTAATGGCCAAAGAGAATTAGAACGTGCCCAGTTGATGATGTCATCCAGTTTGCTTAACACAATTCCTCCTCCCGGCGTTTCATGTATTTGCCCGGGAAAATCTTTTTTTTCTGTGTTTGTTTTTACATCCATTTCAATGCACCTTTTTTATGTGCGTATAAAAATCCTGTGAACAATATGAAAAAGAAAATAATTATTTCTATTAAAGCAAACCATCCAACCTTCTTCGCTACAACCGCCCATGGATAAAGGAAAACCAACTCCACGTCAAAAATTAAAAAAATCAATGCGAACAAATAATATCCAACATTTAATTGAATCCATGTTTGTCCTTTTGTAGGGATTCCACTTTCATAAGGCTCTCCTTTTTGTGGATTGGTAGTGGCTTTCGTGAGAATTTTAGCGATGAGGATGGCAATGGAAGAAAATGCAAGCGCGGCCAAAATCAAAACAATCATTGATGAAGCTCCCATAGATAATTCTATTAGTTAGTGTCAATCAGAGTGCAAAGTAGTGATGAAAATTTTCCAAATTCTTTTCTTCAACATGATTCAAATCTTCAGGTTGCATGATTTTCATCATGCTATAAAAAACTGAAATCTTTTTTACATTATTCTCATTTTCTCCATCCTTTGTCAGCAAGGATTTCAAGCAATCAGAAAGTAAATCCCATCAGGATTTTTCATTCTCTGCTCTGCTCAATTTGGAAATAAATATAGTAACTATTTTGGTAGCTGCATTTTTTGGCTGTTTAAAAAGATAGTTGATGAGGGTTGGCGGAATGATCAAAAGCGGTTTTTTTTATTTCAGTGAACCAACTAATAATCATGATTTTTATTTTCTGCCAGTGCTTCGAAAACCATTAAACAGAAAGTACTTTCCGGTTGACCAATAATAAATTTTAATAAATTAAAATCCAATATGATCTAAATCATGTGGCTCAATGAGTTGCATCACAAAATCAAGCTTAGGATTTTTATTTCTTTACACTTTATTTCATATAAATCACCTTTTAAAAATTAATATTTCATGGCTATTAAAATCACAGAAGAATGTATCAACTGCGGTGCCTGTGAGCCCGAATGTCCTAACAATGCTATTTATGAAGGCGGCGCAGATTGGAGTATGTCGGATGGAACCACCGTTACCGGCAGCTATGTATTAATTGATGGAACGGTTGTAAATGCAAACGACCGTTTGCCGGCGCTTTCTTCCGATATTTATTACATCACGCCCAACAAATGCACGGAGTGCCAGGGATTTCATGAAGAACCACAGTGTGCTTCTGTTTGCCCGGTTGATTGCTGCGTGCCTGATGAAGACCATTCAGAAACTGCCGAACAATTACTGGCAAGAAAAGAATTGTTGCATACCTAATTTACATACCAAATCAATCATGGAAACAATAAATAGCCTGCCGGAAAAGATCAAAACGATAAAGCAAGTTGAAAAGATCGTTGTTCGGTTTTCCGGCGACTCCGGTGATGGAATGCAGCTTACCGGGATGCAGTTTACTGATACGGCGGCGCTGGCGGGAAATGACATAAGCACTTTCCCCGATTATCCTTCTGAAATACGTGCCCCCATTGGAACCGTTGCCGGTGTTTCCGGCTTCCAGGTGCATTTTGGAAGTACTGAAATATATACCGCCGGCGACAGCTTTGACGTGTTGGTAGCAATGAATGCCGCAGCGCTAAAAGTTGATCTTCCACGATTAAAAGAAGGAGGAATTATCATCGCTAACCTGCAGGGGTTCGACAAAAAAAATCTCGCTTTAGCCCAATATCCTGATGGTATAAATCCTTTGGAAGACAGTTCGCTTGAAAATTATATTGTCCATAAAGTTGATATTACAAAGCATACAAAAGAATGTCTTGCCGATAGTGGATTGGGAATAAAAGACATCGAACGTTGTAAAAATATGTTCGTGCTGGGTTTGCTTTTCTGGAAGTTTGATAAGCCACTTGACAATACCATCCGCTTTATACAGGATAAATTTTCAAAGAAGCCGGAGATCGCTGATGCCAATATCAAAGTGTTGAAAGCCGGTTGGAACTATGGCGACAGTGCCGAAATATTTACGATGCAATTTAGAATTGCGCCAGCCAAACTTCCCTCCGGAACTTACAGGAATATAACAGGCAACCATGCGGCAGCTATAGGTTTGATTGCTGCTTCGGAAAAATCGGGGCTGCCTTTGTTCCTTGGCTCCTATCCTATTACGCCCGCAACGGATATTCTTCATGATCTTTCAAAATACAAAGGCAACGGCGTAAAAACCTTCCAGGCCGAAGATGAAATTGCCGCAATTTGTTCGTCCATTGGCGCTTCTTACACCGGCAGCCTTGCTGTTACCACTACATCAGGCCCGGGGATGTCTTTAAAAACAGAAGCATTAGGATTGGCGACTATGCTGGAACTTCCTTTGGTAGTAATTAATGTGCAGCGCGGTGGCCCTTCAACGGGTTTGCCTACCAAAACAGAACAGTCTGATCTTTTAATGGCAATGCATGGAAGGCATGGTGAAGCGCCTTTGCCGGTGCTCGCTGCTTCTTCTCCTTCGGATTGTTTTGAAACGATTTATGAAGCGGCTAAAATTGCAGTGGAACATATGACACCGGTGATCGTTCTGAGCGATGGATATATTGCCAATGGTTCGGAACCCTGGCGGTTTCCTTCAGAAGAAGATCTGGCCGATATCCGGGTAAACTTCTTAAAAGAAGCAAATGGTCCCGACGGAAAAGTGTTGCCTTATAAACGCGATGAAAATTTCGTGAGGCCATGGATAAAAGCAGGAACAAAAGGTTTGGAACATCGCATAGGCGGATTGGAAAAAGAAAATGAAACAGGCAATGTTTCTTATGAAGCAAAGAACCACGAATTAATGACTAAGCTTCGGGAAGAAAAAATAAAAAGTATTCAGAATTTTATTCCGCCGGCAAAAGTGGATAATGGTAATGAAAGAGGAAAGCTCCTCGTGTTGGGCTGGGGATCAACTTATGGTGCTATCAAAACCGCGGTGAAAGAATGCATTGATGAAGGATTTGATGTTTCGCATATACATATCCGTTATATCAATCCTTTGCCTAAAAATCTGGGTTGGTTATTATTTGGATTTGAAAAAGTTTTAATTCCTGAAATGAATTCCGGACAATTGTTGCAATTGATAAGAGGAGAATTTTTGATACCTGCCACCGGTTTTTCAAAAGTGCAGGGCCAGCCTTTTACCACCAGTGAAATAAAAGGAAGAATTATCAGGATGTCATAAAGATAAAAAAAATGGAAAACCAAACGTTAGATAGTGAAAGCCTTACTCCCAAAGATTTTTCTTCAGGGATGGATGTAAAATGGTGCCCCGGTTGCGGTGATTACTCCATCCTTAAACAGGTACAAACCATCCTTCCTGCCCTGGGAGTTGAAAAAGAAAAATTTGTTTTTATTTCCGGCATCGGTTGTTCTTCGCGTTTTACTTATTACATGGATACTTACGGAATTCACAGTATTCATGGCCGCGCGGCGGCAATTGCTTCCGGAGTAAAGGCAGCCAATCCTGACCTGGATGTGTGGATTGTTTCCGGTGATGGCGATGCTTTTTCAATTGGCGGCAATCACTTCATTCACCTGATGCGAAAGAATTTTGACGTCAATTACCTGGTATTTAATAACCAGATTTACAGCCTCACGAAAGGGCAGTACTCTCCCACTTCCGAACGTGGAAAGATCACCAAATCTTCTCCTTACGGATCTATTGAAGAACCTTTCAATCCTTCTGAACTGGCACTTGGAGCAAAAGCTTCTTTTGTTTCGCGTACGCTTGACCGTGATCCCAAACATATGCAAGCTATTTTGAAGCGTGCACATGCGCACAAAGGCACTTCATTTGTGGAAGTGTACCAGAACTGTCCTGTGTTTAACGACGGGACTTTCTTTGCTTATTCAGATAAAGAAACCAAAAAAGACGAAGCGCATTTTTTTGGAAAATGGAAAGCCGTTAATCTTCGGCATAAATGAAAATAAAGGCATCCGCCTTGATGGTTTAACGCCTGTGCTTGTTGACCTGAACAGGAATGGCTATACAGCAGATGACTTATGGATACATGATGAAAAGGACAAGACCAAAGCCAATCTTATTTCCCGTTTTTTTGATACCAGCTTTAATGGCACTTATTTTCCACGCCCATTTGGTGTTATATATGCAGATGAAAGGCCGGTTTACGAAGAAAATATGGAACACCAGATCGAAGAAGCAGAATATAAAAAAGGAAAACAGTCTTTAAATAAAATCTTATCCGGCGACAAAACCTGGAATATTTTATAAGAGCAATGACAGTGCGCAACTATTGCCTCTTGCTTCTTGCCTTTTGCCTTTTGCTTTTTTGTGACCAATTCTTACCTATCTTTCATAAAAAAAAACTATTTTTAATCCTAAAAATTTATAACTGATAATCATGAAAAAGAAATTATTATTTACTCTCCTCGTTCTCGTGTCCTTTGGTTTTACGTTTAACGTTAGTGCTCAAACAAAAAAAGAAAATGAAAGGTGGTTTAAAAACCAAGAATGGCTTGGCGGTTTAAAACTGCAACCTCATTCTTCAGTGGATGTGCAGGAATTCGCAAAGCAATACCATGCCAACCAAAAATATTTTGATGAAGCTTTTGCATTTATGAAGAACCACGATCTTAACAAACTGGCTCCCGGAAATTATCCGATTGACGGCCAGAATGTATATGCTATTGTTACCTACGATTCTACGAAAGATTTTGATAAGTCAAAATGGGAATCGCACAAAAAATATATCGATCTGCAATATGTTATCTCAGGTGAAGAAAAGATCGGTGTCGCCCCGGTTTCAGGGTTAACCGTTACAGAACCTTACAGCGACAAAAAAGACATCGCGCATTATAGTGGCCCCGGAAAACTTTACGATGCAAAACCCGGCACTTTTTTCCTTTTCTTTCCGGGAACAGGACACCGCCCGGGCATAACCACAAACAACAACCAACGGGACCGGAAAATTGTCATCAAGATAAAAAGTATGTAACCGTTATTTGTCAGGATGGGGATTTTAGGGTTGATCGAATGAATTCGTTGTAAACGGCTACATGGCATCTATGGTTCATAAATTGGTGACATCAGTAGAGACGCGATGCATCGCGTCTCTACCCAAAAAAATAAATGAATAAATTCAAAACACCTTATCAAAATAAAAATCGGTAAAATTTGTTGCTTTACTATCGTGCTGTCTCTCCCAGCCTTTTACCGAAAACTCTAATAATTTTGGTCTCATATTAAATCCAACGAATCTCCATTTGATGCTGTCATTATCTTAAAATACTAATGAAAAACACGCTTATACTTTTAATAACCTCTTTTTTCTTCCTCACTTTTAATTCCTGTAAAAAGACGAATTCAAATCTTACCGGCCAGTGGCAATGGACTTATTCAAGAGGAGGTTTCGCTACCAGCATTGTAAAACCCGGAGGAAATGAAAAAGATATTTTAATAATCAACTCTGATTCGACTTATAACCGGATGAAGAATGGAGCCGTTACTTCAAACGGCAAATATGGTATAACTTTCGATACAAGTTATGGAAAAGTAGTTCACTTCAATCCCGATTTTTTAGGCAGCCCAAATGGAGAGATTTATACGATTCAAAATAAACAACTAATTCTTACTGATTATATGATCTCTGACGGTTTTACGCATTATTTTGACGGAGTAAAATGAGGAATCAGTGGATTTTAAAATCGGTACAATTTGTTGCTTTACTGATTGTAACTTTAGATAATTTATTTTCTTTTTTTTTAATTGTTTAACCTTAAAATAATATAATATGCTATGTGGCAGAATTATCAGAACAAGGTTCAAAGGCATTTTTTTTATAATTGCCATCAGCCTGATGCAAAGTGCCAATGCACAACATCAACATATAATGCAAGATTCCACTCCGCTAAAAATGCCGGGCAATGATGTTTTTGGAACGATACAAGAGGTTGTCAAAAAACTTGAAGCGAATCCAAATACAGACTGGTCGAAGGTCAACCTTGAGGCACTGCGACAACACCTGTTGGATATGAAAGCTTTTACGGAAGAGGTGAATATAATTTCGAAAAAACCGATTGATAATGGAGTTGAAGTACAAGTGCAACCTCAAAGCGAACGTGCTGGTGAAGCTTTAAAGCGATTGTTTAGTATGCACCCGGCAATGTTAAAGATGGAAAAAGATTGGGATATGACGGCAAAGCAGAATGGGCAATTGTGGACCATCACCTGTACGACAAACGAAAAATCTGAAGTTGAAAAAATACGGGCATTAGGATATATAGGACTATTAGCTGAAGGAGCCCACCACCAGATGCATCATTGGATGATTGCAACTGGTAGTATGCATCAGTAAATTTTGACGATTACAAGTATAGCAGAAAATAAACATGATTTTTATTTAGCAGAATTTTGTCATGGTCAGAGGTGACACCTTTAAACCCACTACCCTTCCAGTTTGTTTTCAATCACTTTATAATGCGGGTCTTCCCAATAATTCACATCAATGATTTCAGACGCATTATTTAGCAATACAAGACAGTCTTCACTCAGGTGGCGCAGATGAACTTTCTTTCCTACTTTTCTATATCTTTCGGTAACCTTATTGAGTGCTTCAATTGCAGAATGATCAACTACCCGGCTTTCTTTAAAATCTATAATGATTTCGTCAGGATCGTTCAGCACATCAAACTTTTCCTGGAAGGTGGTGACTGAACCAAAAAACAGGGGCCCGAAAATCTCATAATGTTTGATACCATTCTGGTCAATGATCTTTCTTGCCCTGATACGTTTGGCACTTTCCCAGGCGAATGCCAATGCCGAAATCACCACACCAATCAGAACAGCGACTGCAAGGTTTTCGAATATAACTGTTACCAAAGTCACGAGTATCATTACAATGATATCTGTCTGTGGCACTTTTCTAAACACTTTTAAACTTGCCCATTCAAACGTGCCGATTGATACCATAAACATTACACCTACCAACGCAGCCATAGGAACTTTTTCGATCAAGGAAGAACCAAATAATACAAACAAGAGCAAAGCAATAGCCGCGACAATGCCTGAGATCCTTGACCTGCCACCTGAACTCACGTTGATAATACTTTGCCCGATCATCGCGCAGCCTCCCATACCGCCAAAAAAACCTGTTGCGAGATTTCCCACTCCCTGGGCGATACATTCTTTATTGCCTCTTCCCCTCGTTTCAGTCATTTCATCTACAACCGCAAGTGTAAGTAAGCTTTCAATTAAACCAACAAGCGCCATGACAAGTGAGTAGGGAAAAACAATTTTCAATGTTTCCATGTTGAAAGGCACCTGCGGCAGATGGAACTTCGGTAATCCACCTGCAATAGAAGCAATATCGCCTACAGATTTTGTATGAATGCCGAAGCCGATAATGATGGCCGAAACAACCAGGATAGCTGCCAAAGAGGAAGGAATTGCCTTTGTAAGTTTTGGCAGAAAATGAATGATGGCCATTGTGACCACAATAAATCCCAGCATGATCCAGAGTGGAGCGCCGGTGAGCCAATGGCTGTTTCCTGCTGCGTCAACCGTTTTTAGCTGTACCATTTGCGCCAT
This sequence comes from uncultured Chitinophagaceae bacterium, assembly GCA_963811285.1. Taxonomy (GTDB): domain Bacteria; phylum Bacteroidota; class Bacteroidia; order Chitinophagales; family Chitinophagaceae; genus Ginsengibacter. The sequence goes on from CAWEQV010000038.1 coordinate 114,074, forward strand.
GAAAATGATGATTGCCAAACCGTTTACAAATCCAAAGATTACCGGGTGTGGCACAAGCCGGATGAACTTTCCCATTTTTAAAAAACCTATCAACATTTGTATCAATCCCATGAGCACCGCGGCAGCAAAAAGATATTCCGGGCCATGCCTCACTACCAGGCTTACTACCACCACTGCCACAGATCCGGTAGCGCCGGAAATCATCGCCGGTCTTCCTCCAAGAATGGCAGTGATAAGGCCAATGATAAATGCGGTATATAATCCCGTCAAAGGGCTTACACCGGCAATGATCGAAAAGGCAACTGCTTCAGGAACCAAAGCAAGGGCAACGGTTAGTCCGGATAAAACTTCGTCTTTGGCATTAATGTTTCGCTTACGCAGTGTTTCAACAAACGTCATAATAGGTATTTAATAAAAAAGAAAAAATGAGAAATAAGGCGTCTTACCCGTTGCTATCACTTAACAACCGGAAAGAAAAAAATCTTCCGCAAATGAATATTAAGGTGGAGTAGGAATAGATATTTTGCAACTGATTTTCATAAAGAAGCGCGAAGGTAAGCCTGTGCGGCCAAACAGCCAAACGATGAAGAGGTATGGTTGGATGATTAAGATGGCTAAAAGAATAACGAAAGCAGGTAATTCAATACCAGCTATCGTTACAGCAGGCGAAGAAATATTTCCTTTTTGTATTCGCCATTATGGATTTCACTTACTACTATTTATTCCCTGTTGGTAATCGCTTTCAGATGGGGGATTTGGCAATCAGCTAGCGAAAGCCGTCGCCTCAAAACAACTAAAAACTATGAAATACGAACTAAATACACTGAACTAAAAATTTAAAGATCTTTCTTCAACACCTCCCACACATTTTGCGCAACGATCTTATGCCCTTCGGCAGTAGGATGAATGCCGTCACGCTGGTTCAGTTTGGGATCACCGCCAACACCTTTCAATAAAAAAGGAACAAGGCCGATATTATTTTCTTCTGCTACTGCAGGATAAATTTTTCTAAACTTTGAAGTGTAGGCAGGACCCATATTTGGCGGGATTTGCATTCCTTCCAGGATGATTTTCACGTCGGGGTATTTCGCTTTTACTTTATCAATAATGGATTGAAGGTTCTTTTTTGTTTCCGTTAAAGGAATGCCACGGAGGCCGTCATTCCCTCCCAGTTCCAACACAAAAATATCAATCGGTTGTTTTAATATCCAGTCGATGCGGCTGTTGCCATCTGAAGTAGTTTCACCGCTTACGCCTGCATTGATCACTTTATAATTAAGGCCAAGAGAATCAATTTCATCTTGTATTAAAGCCGGGTAAGCTTCTGAAGGATCAACACCATAACCTGCCGTAAGGCTGTTGCCAAAAAACAAAATCGTTTTCTTTTTTGCAGTGGAAGAAACGGTGGTATCTTTTGAAACCGGTTGATTTTCGCTGGTTGCTTTTTTGCTGTTGTTATTGTTACAGGAAAAAAATGCCAGCAACAATAAAAGGCGCAAAGATTTTTTCAAACCGCCGTTTAAATAAGAGGGTATCATCATTAAAACAGAATTAATTATTTTTATTCAACACTTTCTTTCACATCAATCGTCCGTTGCAAAGATACCGTGATGTATTTTTTTACGGTGTTTGAAAATAAAACTCAATGCAAACTATTCTTTCTCTTCAAAACGTAACCAAAAATTATAAAAGCGGCGGGAGCCTTTTAACCGTTCTTGATGACATCACTTTTTCGGTGGAGAAAGGTTCTGCCATTTCGATTGTCGGGCCCTCAGGAAGCGGAAAAACAACTTTGCTTGGCTTATGCGCCGGTCTTGATCAGCCTTCTTCCGGAAGTGTGGAACTACAACAAAATCATTTAGAATCATTAAATGAAGATCAACTGGCGGCTGTGCGTAACCGTTATGTCGGGTTTATTTTTCAAAACTTTCAATTGTTGCCCACATTAACGGCGATTGAAAATGTAATGGTGCCTTTGGAATTGCGCGGAGAAAAAAAAGTGCGCCCACGAGCGATGGAGTTTTTGGATAAAGTAGGACTGGCAGAAAGAAGCCATCACTACCCTGCCCAACTGAGCGGTGGCGAGCAACAACGCGTTTCTATTGCGCGTGCTTTTTCCAACCGGCCTTCTATTTTATTTGCTGATGAACCCACAGGAAACCTCGATGCGGAAACCAGCAGCAAAATTGTCGATCTCATTTTTGGCCTGAACCAGGAAGCCGGTACGACGTTAGTTCTTGTGACGCACGACGATGAACTGGCATCGCGCACACAAAGGATTATTCATTTAAAAGGTGGCAAAATTATTTCTGATAAACCCACCCAAATCAACAGCAATAATATTTGATGCGCATAAAAAGATAAGATGAATCAGAGTGATCCAGTAAACGAACAAAATAACCGGAAAATGAATGCGCTTCATTTCAAATGGCTGTTGCAGATGGCATGGCGCGACAGCCGCAGAAGCCGTTCACGACTTTTTCTTTTTATCTCTTCCGTTATTCTCGGTATTGCCGCGTTGGTAGCTATTTATTCTCTTGGAAATAATTTGAGCGATGAAGTGAACAACCAGGCCGCTTCGTTGCTTGGTGCGGATTTGGAAATCTCGGGGAACCAGCCTGCTCCCGAACCTGTTCAAAATCTTTTGGATTCTCTCGGTGGCGAACCAATCACAGCAAAGGAATTTTGCTTCCATGGTTTTGTTTCTTAAAAACGGGGGGACAAGGCTGATACAGGTGCGTGCGCTAAGCGGCCAATTTCCTTATTATGGATCACTTGAAACGGAACCTGTTTCCGCAGCCTCTTCTTTTCGCAATAAGCAGGAAGCTTTGGTGGATGAAACGTTGATGTTGCAGTTCAATGCCAAACCAGGCGATTCGATAAAAGTGGGTGAAGTAACTTTTGCTATCGCGGGAAGGTTAATCAGTGCGCCGGGGCAAACCGGTTTTACGTCTTCCATCGCGCCCATCGTTTACATTCCGCTTCGCTATCTCAAACAAACCCAACTGATGCAAAAAGGCAGCCGCATCAGTTATCATTATTTTGTCAAATTCAATCATGCAGTAAACGAACAAAAACTGGTTGATCAAATAAGGCCTGTCCTGGAAAGTAACGATTATCATTACGATACCATCCAAACGCAGAAAGAAGATACCGGCCGTTCCTTTGCCGACCTTACCAAATTTTTATCGCTGGTTGGTTTTATCGCTTTGTTGCTCGGCTGCACAGGTGTTGCCAGCGCAGTACATGTGTACGTAAAAGAGAAAATAAATGCCATCGCTGTCCTTCGCTGCCTTGGAGCCAAAGCGTCGCAGGCGTTCATTATTTTCCTGGTGCAGATTGTAAGTATCGGTTTTATCGGTTCCCTTGCCGGCGCGGCGCTTGGTGTGGTGATTCAACAATTTTTGCCGGTCATTCTTAAAGATTTTTTGCCGGTTGCCATTCATACGCCTGTTTCATGGATCGCCGTTATTGAAGGGATTTTTCTCGGTATCGGCATTTCTGTTTTGTTTGCGTTGCTGCCGTTGGTTTCTATCCGCAAAGTATCGCCGCTGCAGGCGTTGCGCGCTTCTTATGAACCGGCTGCCAATAAACGCGATTTTATAAAATGGACGATTTATGCGCTCGTGGTATTTTTCGTCTATGGCTTTTCGTGGCTTGAAATGGGCAATGCCAAACAAGCATTTTATTTCACACTAAGTATTGCAGCGGCGTTATTGGTTCTTACCGCTATTGCGCGGCTGCTGATGTGGCTGGTTCGTAAATTCTTTCCTTCTTCATGGAGTTATTTGTGGCGGCAGGGATTAGCCAATTTATACCGCCCGAATAACCAAACAACCATTCTCATTATTTCTATCGGGCTGGGAACGGCATTGATAAGTACTTTGTTTTTTGTCCAGTCGATTTTGCTTCAGCGGGTTACTGTTGCTACCAGCGAAGACCAGCCAAATATGGTTTTGTTCGACATTCAAAACAGCCAGAAAGAAGGCGTGGCAAGCCTTGTGAAAAACAATGGCATGCCGGTACAGGAAATGATCCCCATTGTAAACATGAGGCTGGAACAGGTAAATGGTTATACGGCAAGTGATCTTAAAAAAGATTCTACCCTGCCCTATTCGCGCTATGTTTTTACCAGGGAATACCGTTGTACTTTCCGCGACTCGCTCACTTCTACTGAAAAGATCACCAAAGGCAAATGGACGGGAAATGCGCCAGCGAAAGGCCTTCCACCCATTTCGATGGAAGAACATTATGCCACCAGGAACGGCATCAACATCGGGGACACGATTACTTTTAATGTGCAGGGCGTAATGATTCCTACGGTAGTCGGAAGTTTTCGCGAAGTGGACTGGAGCCGCATACGCACTAACTTCCTGGTGGTTTTTCCTGAAGGCGTTATTAACGATGCGCCGCAGTTTGAAGTAATACTCACCAAAGTACCTTCGGAAAAAGTGTCGGCGAAGTTTCAGCAACAGATGGTGCAGCAATATCCTAACGTTTCCATCATCGACCTTGGGCTTGTGTTGCGCGTGCTCAACGCCATCATGAGTAAGATTGGTTTTGTTATCCGCTTTATGGCCGGTTTCAGTATCCTTACAGGATTGGTGGTTTTAATTTCTTCTGTATTGATCAGCAAATACCAGCGCCTGCAGGAAAGCGTGTTGCTGCGCACTTTGGGCGCCAGCCGCAAACAAATATTTGCCATCACCGCGCTCGAATATTTTTTCCTTGGCGCTTTGGCCGCGCTCACGGGCATTCTTTTGGCGCTCGCCGGTAGCTGGGCTTTGGCGCATTATCTTTTCGAAACGCCTTTTCATCCTAACCTGCTTCCGGTTTTGATCCTCGGATTAATCGTGTGTGCATTAACGGTAGTTACCGGGCTTGTAAATAGTTTTGGCATTATGAACAAACCGCCGCTGGAAGTGTTGAGGCAGGAGGTATAGTTCTGTAAATGGTAATAGGTAGACCTAAATCACACACCAACACCTTTTCTAAAGGGTGTAAACTCTCATTAATAATTGCACGCCGGAAAAAACATACACACAATTATCAACGCCCTGTGAATATTTTTTATGTAATTTTATCGTAATAAAAAAATACCTTGACGCTTATAGAGATCCTCACGATTGAAAACTAACTGAAGACCCAAAAATAAAAATAAGGGGAATTTATTGGTTTGCTGGGGAGATGACCTTTTTTTGAGAAAGTAACCTCAGGACGGAAGCGAATGCTTTAAATTCTAAGCTCAACACTAACTAAATTGAAATTAAGTACAGGCGATATGTTTATGAAAATTAACTACGAGGTTTTATTATCTATCGAGGTAATTATTACCTTTATTGTAGCTCTGTTTTTTGGCATATTTTTTATCTGGATCGACTATCGAGAAAAAAAAGAGGAAGCAAAAAGCAATGAGGAGCGCCAAAAGAAAAAATCCTTCTACAGAATACGGTTACTTTTTACTTTTTTATTAGGGCTGCTTGCAATCTTCGAAACTTATAATCACAAAGATGAAGAAATGAAAAACCATTCACTGCAATCACTACAAGACTCTATAATGAATGTGAAACAGGATACAATTTCCACGCTAACAAAAAAATTAGATTCAACTTCAGAGGTTTTGAATCTAAAAAATGATGAGTTGATTACCTCACAAAAGAAAATTATTGGATCACAAGGTCATACGATAAGGTTGCAAAATGAGCTTTTTAACCAAATTACAGGTGGCAATTCAATACCTCTTATTACAGTTAGTTCAAAACTTGAAAAATTAGGCGGGGAATTTACAGGAAAAGTAATGTTGATAACAAAAGTTAAAAATTCAGGAAAGTATCCTATCAATAATCTCGAGATTAAGTACGTGGATTTTGAGCGCGTCACTGATCCTCATGATCATTACGCCCATACATTAAACGTATACCTGCCTTCTGACACATCCTTGATTCTAAACCAAATTTTAGTTGATAACAAGCATCAATATTATGACCACATCTGGAGATATATTGTTTCATGGAAGAATTACTACTATATTTTTCAGTTTACCTTGCGAAATGTTGAATATATCCCTAATCCTGCCTTTCCTATTCAAGCCAAATTTAAGCCGGATGTTATGTTTTATGAATATCATGGGAAGAAGCTCAAAACTGTAAGGGAGCTAGAAAAGCAATTACGGAAAGAACAAAATCGATAAAAACTTCACTCCCAGCCGAGTCTCCTTAAAGGGCTCGGCATACAATAAATAGTTGCCCCTCAAAAAGTCCATTTTAAATTTTGAGCAATAAAATTCCAATAAGCAGTTACAATAAACTTGTAAATAAGTAACCAACATCTGATTGCCTCTGTACGCCAGAGGTTCATGACTCGTTTAAAGTTCATTGCCGCAGCAGCCAGGATCACATTCATGTTATCGCCCTTGATTCCTTTAAGATAATTCCGACACAAGCGGTAGTCTTGTTTTAAATGCCCGATTACCGGCTCTATGGCCGCTCTTCTACTATGTTTTTTGCGCTGCTTTTTGCTTATATCTTTATCGGTTTTGGTACATAAATTTTTGAAGTTTTATAACTTTTTATTCCTTTGTATCCTCTGTCTACAATTACTTCTTTTGCTTCATGTCCGTTAAGCCTTTCATATTGCTCTAATACTTCAGGAAGGGTTTTGGAATCATGCAGTGTTTCAATCCCAGCCGAGTCTCCTGCAAGGGACTCGGCGTAAACGAGAAGATGTAGCGGGCAGCAAAAAATAGTATGTCAACAAAACAACAGATAACCGAAACGAATGGTTTGTATTACATAACCGTCACTTGTCATGGTTGGAAGCATTTGTTTGAGATAGCCGAAGCGTATGATGCAGTGTATAATTGGTTTAATGTATTAAAAAAGAAAGGACATTACATTCCGGTCTATATTATTATGCCAAATCATTTTCATGTTATCGTTGCATTTTCCGGGATTACGAACAATATTAACCGCATTATCGCAAACGGCAAACGGTTTATGGCCTATGACATTATAGAAAGGCTGAAAAAGAAAAACGCCATCGATTTATTGGGTCAGTTATCGCGGGCTGTTACAGACTTTGAAAAGAAGCGGGGAAAACTCCACGAAGTGTTTGAACCTTCTTTTGATATAAAAGAATGTGCTACCAAAAAATTGCTCTTGCAAAAAATAGATTACATCGATAATAATCCCTGCACAGGAAAATGGCAACTTGTTCATTCTCCAGGCGAGTATGTTCATAGTTCCGCAGGTTATTACGAAAGTAGTGTGCAAGGAATTTATCCGTTGGATAATATTATGGAGGTATTGCAGATGGATTTGACTATTAGCAGCTGAAGATATTGCCACGCCGAGTCCCTTTCAGGAGACTCGGCTGAGACGAAGCAGGGAGATTTATTGCTGTTTCGATTCGGCTCGTTAATTGATCTACTATTTAACACCAATTATTTTCCATCATGAATGATAAAAGATTTTCAACTCAATTTTTAAAAATCATCTCTATCGCTATATTATTTTTAATTGGCCATCAATGTATACAAGCTCAAACTAAGCCATGGAAGGTGCCGGAAAGCGCCTCAAAAGTCAAAAATCCTGTGGCAAGAAATGCTGCTTCAATAAGAAAGGGTAAAATCCTTTTCGTAAGCAATTGCGCTCCCTGTCATGGTAAAAATGGAAAAGGCGATGGACCCGGATCATCATCGCTTGAAACACGGCCCGCTGACCTTACAACTCCCTGGGAACCCAACGATACTGATGGAGCTTTGTATTATATGATTTCTACCGGACACACACCCATGCCAAAGTTTAAAGTATCACTAACTGATCGCGAAAGGTGGGAACTGGTTAATTATATCAGAACACTCCCACAAAAGCATAAATAATTGAAAGATGTGATCCCCCAACTAGTCCTCGATTGCAACGAGGACAGCTAATTAATCTTGTTTAGCAAAATTTTCTCCTTGTTGGTCTTCCAAATAGTAAAAGAGTCCTTTGTTGGTGTTGAGCGCGGATAAGAGCGGAACTTCACCAACAAAACCAATCAGGCAAAGCCCTTATCTTTAATTTGAATTATTCAGGAATGATAAGAGAATCTCCTCATTTTTTTACAGCATGCCGGGGGATGTTTTTAGGTGATGCGTTGGTCATGAGACCATACGGGGCTATCCCGTTATGTACGAGATTGAAAAGTGAACAGCTACGAAGGCTAAAAAAAGTCGGGTGGGGACACCCGCCAAGAAGTGAGCACGCCGAGTCCCTTCCAGGAGACCCGGCTGAGACGAAGTGGTTGAATGTTTCCCGATGCGAATTCCACCAGTAAACGAATAAATAATCAACTTTTTCATTTACTTTAGGCTCAGGGTTTTCGGGCAGACAGGCTATAAACGACTTTCATATGACGACAGTAAGGATTGACAAAACACAAGGGCATTTGGTTTTTGATTTGTTTGACAAATACAGGGTATTTTATAAGCAACCACCAGATATAGAAACTGCCAGGAAATTTATACAGGAAAGGCTTGACAACAACGAATCGGTAATCTTTGTTTCTCTTGACACAAACACTAACAGGCCAATAGGGTTTACTCAGCTATATCCGAAGTATTCGTCAGCGAGAGCTATAAAAAACTGGATACTTAACGACCTGTATGTTGACAAAGAATATAGAAATAAAGGGATTGGTGAAAATCTGATTAAGACAGCAATGGACTTTGCCCGGCAAAATGGTGCGAAATTCGTTGAACTATCAACAGCGGTTGATAACTATACGGCACAAAGTTTATACAAACAGGTAGGTTTTAAGAAATCAGAACCTGAAACAGATTTTTTTACCTATAGGATTAGCTTGACAGAATAGTACACCTACACCAGGCCCTCTGCGAGAGATTCAGCTAATGCGGAAAGTTTTTCTGTTAATAGTTTCTGAGAAAAATCATTGTGAAAACTTTTTCTATGGCCGTGAAAATTTTTTTATCACTGTGAAAAATTTTTCTATGGCCGTGATATTTTTTCTATTACCGTGAAAATTTTTTCTATTACCGTGAAAACATTTTCTGTTAATAGTTTTTTTTCTAAAAACATATGCGGAAAGTTTTTCCATTACCGTGAAAGTTTTTTCTACTGCCGTGAAATTTTTTCTATTGAAAGTTTTTTCAAAAACATATGCGGAAAGTTTAAAAACATATGCGGAAAGTTTTTCTAATAATATATGTTTCTTGAAAGTTCAAAAACATATGCGGAAAGTTTAAAAACATATGCGGAAAGTTTTTCCATTGCCATGAAAATTTTTTCTATTACCGTGAAAATTTTTTCTATGGCCATGAAAATTTTTTCTAAAGCCGTGATTTTTTTTCTATTACCGTGAAAATTTTTTCTAAAGCCGTGAAAATTTTTTCTATTGATAGTTTTTGAGAGAAATACATGTTAAAAGCCCGGTTTTCAGCAGGGTCTCCTGAAAGGGACTCGCGTACAATACATAGAACAGTTCACCTACGCCGAGCCCTCTGCGAGAGAGCCGGCTGAGACAAAATTTATTATAGCAAAATACCTTTATAAGTTCGTATTTTCGGTAATACGAAAGTTAGCAGCAATGCTCACAAACGACCAACTAACATTCACCAGGCAAAAATGGTATATGGCAATCGAACAATTCACCAAAGAATTTGAAAAATAAAATAAAACATTAAAATATGGCTTACAAAATAGGAACAAAAGACAAACCAATGGTTTTAAAAACCCCTCCATTGACGAGTGAATATACTATGCACGTTGATCAAAAAGATGGTAACGATGTTTTAGTTTGTACAGTTGGCAAGACAGTGTTGTTATACAATATCAACATTTTAGACGACTTGCATAAGATGTTGAAAAAACACGGTGAATGGATGGAACTGGGAAGTGCTGATGAACAAAAACCAGCAAAAGAAGGAACAGTTGAAGCGTGGGGACGTTCTGAAAAGAATCCTGTTGGTGGTTGGTATGGGCTTAAAAAAGGACTTCGTGGACGAGTTGGTATGTATATACCACCCTTGATGGAAGCCCTCGGGCTTGCAGAAGTAACCCACGATCCAAAAGGAAATAAAATAAAGGCAAAATAGTATAATAGGTAACAGCGGTTTGGTGTAATGGCGTGGCGTGTATCGCAGAAACGTTTGCCTATAATAAACATTTGTGCTTCTAAGCATTAACAGTAAAATCGAGTAGGAAGGTAGTCATTAACTGACTACCTGTCCTCTCACACCACCGTACGTACCGTTCGGTATACGGCGGTTTGTTAGAAAAGTTTCCTCTGATGTTCCGTTTTCCAATAGTAATAGTTAGTAAACCCGATGTACTTTAACCGTGTAAAGTATTCGTTGTTCAGAGCACGACTGAGTACCGGACTATGAGCTACTCTGCAAAGTCCTTTGCGGCTGTTGCTCCACTCGTAAGCCTTCTGTTTTGGAATGCCCAATTTTATTAACTGTATCCGTTTTGTCTTGGACTTTTTCCATTGTTTCCATATACCTATTCTTAGTCTTGTCCGTACTAATTTGTCCAGTTCTTCCATCTTACTTTTGGCTTTGGCTATCGCAAAATAATTTACCCAACCCCTGATTATTGCTTCCATTTTCTTTATCTTTTCTTCCGCTGATGATGGGTCGCTACGCTTGGTTTTCTCCTTCATCTTTTCCTTTATTCTTACTAATGACCTGGGAGAAATGCGTGTCTCCCATCTGTTCTCCTTTTTGTAAAATGAAAATCCTAACAGCGAACTTTCTGTCGGTTTGCTTACTTTGCTTTTTGTACGATTTACTTTCAGTTTTAATTTGCCTTCTATGAACTTTATGATTGTCTCCATAACCCGTCGCGCCGATTTCTCACTCTTTACATAGATACTGCAATCATCGGCATACCGTACAAATCGATGGCTTCTTGCCAGTAGCTCTTTGTCCAGTTCGTCTAAAACAATGTTTGATAACAACGGGCTCAGCGGGCTGCCCTGTGGTGTGCCTTCCGTGCGGGCGCTTGTCGCACCGCCTTCCATGATACCGCTGCTGAGATAACTGCGTATAAGCTTTAACGTTCGCTTATCTGTTATCTTCTTTGCCAGCGTACTCATCAGCCGGTCGTGATGTACCTTGTCGAAAAACTTTTCCAAATCCAGTTCTATCACCCATTCATATCCTTCGTTTAAATTTGATTGCGCCTGCAGCACCGCCTGATGTGCATTGCGACCTTCTCTAAACCCATAACTGTATTGGGAAAATTCTTCTTCATACTTCGGGCTTAACCATTGGGCAATGGCTTGTTGCAACAACCTGTCAACTACTGTGGGTATTCCTAACATTCTTGACCCGCCCTGTGCTTTTGGTATCTCTACCTTGCGCACAGCCTGCGGCTTGTAATTGCCTTCTAAGATATCCTTCCTTAGCGTTTGCCAGTTAGCGTTCAGGTAGTCTCGAAGTTCATCGGTCTGCATACCATCTATACCTCCGGCTCCCTTGTTGGCAGTTACCTGCTTCAAGGCTTTGGTAACGTTTCGGATGTCTAATATTTCTTCAAGCATATTACTAAAAAAAAACTTCCTACCGGGGGTAGTCCTTATCGGATGCATGACTTAGCTCAACTCCTCTCACGTTTTACTTTTAGCTTCCGGCTTATCCTCGCGTGAGTAGTTCTCTAAAGTGTTTCGGTTGCTCAAAGCTTTTGCCATAAACCTTCTAATTTCTCCCTCCTTTCTAACATTCAGCCCTTCGTCCTTGCGTGAGACCTCCGCAGTTGCCCATTCAGGGGTGCAGCTCGTTTCCGGATTACTATGACCTCTGCTGACTTCCCGATTTTATCGGGACCTCTCAGGGTAAGTATATCCGCTTTCCATTCATGTAGCCTCTGCATTTACATGGTACTGTTCTGTACAGTATTGGGCTTTTGTTTGTTTAGCAGCATCACCCACAGTACCCTGCCTTATATGCAATTTCTGTTCGTAGGCCCAAATGTTTGCCGCCAGCTTCCTTCAGATTCCACCTCGCAGTGGACACCCTTGCTCTTGGCTAATACTCCCTACTGTAAAGCGTATTCGGGACTTGCACCCTATAGCTGATATACATGCCTGACGCACTAAAAAAGCGGGTGTGAAATTCACACCCGCTCTAAAAATAAAAAGATCTGTTTTTGTTTGTTTACTGTGTTAATCAGTAATAAGTAAAAGTACTGGTTGTTATAGTTCCGTTATCCTCAGTTTGTGTAACCGTGCTTATGCGGTTCTGTGCATCAAATGTATAAGTAAAAGTAACAGTGCCTGAGGGATAACCATTTGAAGTTATTGAATGGGTTTTTATCAAATTGGTTTTCTGCGAAGGTAAAACCGGTGAAATAAGAGGCATCATATTAACCAGGTCAGGATAGTAAGTATAAGTGTCCACTTCAGCATTAGTATCTTCAGTTTTTACCAGGTTGCCGCTGCCATCATATGTATAGCTTGTTGTGTTCGACAAGGTAGCCTGCCCGTTGGAATAGTCGTATTCGTACAATGTAGTCAACTGATTGCCTGCATTATAAATGTACTTTTCAGTGGTGGTATCCTGCGTATCGTCGTATTGATAAGTACTATCCAGCTGGTTATTTTTAAAGAAACTCTCTTCATGGATATTGCCCGAACCACTAAAGATATCTATTGTTATCTTGTTGTCTGAATTATAAGTGTACACAAACTTTTCAGAAGGGTTATTGGCCATAAACATGGAAGTGATCCGGTTCTGTGCATCATAAGTAAAGTTGTAATTGACAGAAATTGAATCGGAACCGTAGACAAGTTTTTCAGAGTAGCTTTTTAGCTTGTAATTGCTGTTGCCGGGCGTTGCCGGGTTTTCTTTTTTGCAGGAAATTAAAACAAAGGAGGAAAGAATTGCAAATAAATAAATGTTTTTTTTCATAAGACAGTTTTTTAATTTGATATAATTGGTTTGAATTTTCTAACGATTACAAAAAGGTTTTATTTTGTTACCCTTTATTCAATTTCTCAAGAATAGGTAAAAGTTTGTATTGCAACTCCCCTATGGAGACTTGAACCAAATGGCCGGATGTAGGTTAATGGAACGGGCGTTTTCAGTAGAGAGGTAACATCTTTTCGAAAGGTGTCACCTATAACAACCGGTTGAATTTGCGACAATGTTAAAATTCGTATTGGCGCGACGACAATACAAAAAACGCAATACAAAAGGTTTGATAATCAACAGTTGGATTTTCTTGGAAAGGTGGGGAGGTCGATAATATTGTGTAAGGTGCAAGCTACTTCCACTTCGATGTTAAGGTCCTACTCGCTTTAAAATCTTATTTTTGATACATGACTTCACGCTTTTATTTTGATACGTCAGTTTTTGGAGGAGTTTTCGATTCGGAATTTGAAGAGGAAACTCTTTTACTTTTTGAAAAGGTTAAACTTGGGAGCATAATATGCGTTTATTCGGACCTAACTGAAAAGGAATTGAAGAATGCACCTGAAAATGTTAGAAATTTCTTTCAGCAGTTGGACAACAAATACCTTGAGCGGATTGAAGTAACTCCCGAAACTTTCAAACTGGGGGAGGCTTATATCGATGCGAACGTGGTTGGACAGACAAGCCTCGACGATTGCATTCACATTGCCACTGCAACGCTTAGCAAGGTTGACATTTTAATCAGTTGGAATTTCAAACATATTGTAAATATATTTCGAATTCGAGGCTATAATTCTGTAAATTTACGATTAGGACATGGAACACTTGAAATACGCTCACCAAAAGATATAGTCGGTTATGAAAACGAATGATAAAAAAATAAAAGAGTTTGACACGGTTAAAACTTTTCGCGAAATCAAAGAAAAGATTTCAAAAGAAATTCAGGGAATGACTTTCGAGCAATTCAAAGCTTATTTAGCAAAAGAAACTCCTAAAACTTCTTCATAAAATCGCCAGCACCTACAGATGGTTTGCTGCAATACTGGCTGAACTGCGAATCCTCATCTTTTGTAATGCTATCAGCAGCAGTTCGGGCGGGACTTTCATTACTCAGCTTTTGTGCATACCTTCATCTTTAGTTTTTCAATCGGCTGACGTTCGGGCGGAAAGTACATTGAATATCAGCCCATCGCCAAGCCTCAAACGTTGTACGAAACCATGAAGCTCCAACCTTTTAACAACTAAACTCTAGCGATGATAGAACAAACAGATATTATTGTCAAAGAATGGATTTATATCCCTCCAGTTAACTTATCGGATTCCGATAAAATTACTTCCAGTATTTCTTTGGAAGTAATGAAGAAAAGCGCACAGACAAAAAAGGGAATTGCTTGCCGGTTCAGTTGTAAATTCTTAAATGGAAATGAAACAATCCTATTTTATGTAGGAGAAGACTCGTATGTTATAGATCTTGATGATGCGATAGATAGGAACGAGATTCTAAATATGATAAAAAACTCGTATTCCAAGTTTACTGAAAAATTTGAGTTTAGAAAATCAGGAACTATACTTCAAAATAAAAAACTAATTCCTCTAGATGAAAAAAATATTAATATTGATGCAATACTTCCTTTACTGAATTAGAAGGCTTCGTACAACGGCCACGCATTTATGCAGGCCGGGATATTAGAATTCCCGTCTGCCGGAACCGTTGCCAAATTTATAATTAAAAGTTCATTGTTACACTATCGCCAAGCAAAGTTCCTTTAGCCCCGAACTATCGCTGAAACATGCACTAAAGCTCATTGTTAGCACGTCTACCGGCTTGCATAAATGCGCATGTTGGCTGATGTACATGTCAAAATAGTTTAACTCCGATTGCAAAACTTATAGTTCCAAAATCTTCTTTAGTCACCTTGTCTTGATTAAAGATATTGATATAAGATAGCTTTCCTGTCCAACGTTGATTTTTAGAAAAGTAAAAACCAATTGACGGCTTTATTCCGAATGAAGTCTGACCGCTTATGAAACTTGGCCCTGCAACAAATGATAAAAAGAAGTTTTGTGTCGGCTGAAATGACGAGCCTATAAAAACATTAACCATGCTTGGCACGTCATTTAATGGTGTGCCATTGAGGTCAGTCCTATAAACTTTATCATCTTCAAGATATATGTCACCAGTTATTTCTACTGTCGGTTTAAACTTTGTTTTATTGTTGAAGAAAGTCTGGAGTCCGAGCCCAACGCCGGAAGGATTATTACCTAAAGTGGCACCATAAATTG
>CAWEQV010000039.1:0-447265 GCA_963811285.1 uncultured Chitinophagaceae bacterium
GGGTTCAGTCTGGTGATTTAAAGGGAATGATACTTGCGATACATAGCCTTGTGGAAAGTGAAGCGGAATTATTACTAATGAAAGAAAATGCGAGAATACTGCTAGAGAATGAATATATACCGTAGATATTTCCTATAATTTAATCGCAAGTAAGGTGAGAAGTACATGTATAAATTTTACATTAAACCTTTTTTAGATTTTATTATTGCCCTTGCCGGTTTTATTATATTATTTGTCCGGTTTTTTTTATTTATAGTAGTTTTATTGAGTATCGTTAATAAGGGTAATCCATTTTTCTTTCAATCGCGTCCCGGATTACATGGTAAGATTTTTAAAGTGATCAAGTTCAAAACAATGAACGACAGAAAGGATAAAGAAGGCAATTTATTACCGATGAAAAACGCCTCACTGCCATTGGTGCTTTTGTCCGAAAAACTTCGCTGGATGAAATTCCTCAATTGTTAAATGTAATCAAGGGAGATATGAGTTTGGTAGGGCCGCGTCCTTTATTGGTAGAGTATCTTCCCTTGTATGAACAGTTCAAAAAAGAAGGCATGAAGTGAGGCCAGGCATTACAGGCTGGGCCCAGGTAAATGGCAGGAACGCTATAAGCTGGGAAAAGAAGTTTGAATATGATGTTTGGTATGTAGATCACGTTTCTTTTTTCTTTGAAGACGAAATAAACTATTAGTTTTCGAAAAACAATTTAATGCACTATAAAGATGCGATTAATTTATAAAATTGCACCATCATAGTGCAAAAATAACTAAATTTGTAGAAACTTAACGGCAGTGGAAAAATTATTTGAACGTTGCTATAAACTGGTAAAAGAAACTGAAGAAGTTTTTTTTCGTTATATATACGATCAAATTAACTGGAACAATCAAATGGTGGGTTTGATAGGCCCAAGAGGAGTTGGTAAAACGACCCTGATCCTGCAATATATTAAGAACAAACTCAACCTTACTGAAACTTTATATGTTACTGCCGAGGACTTCTATTTTGTAGAAAACCACCTTACCGACCTGGCTGATGCTTTTGTGAAATTAGGAGGGAAATACTTGTTTATAGACGAAATTCATAAATACAAAGAGTGGTCAAAGGAATTAAAGTTGATTTATGATTATCACAAGGAATTGCATGTAATATTTACCGGATCATCGGTATTGGATATTAAAAAAGGAACGTCCGACCTCAGCCGGAGAGCCGTGATTTACAATATGCAGGGGTTGTCATTCAGGGAATATTTAAGTTTATTTCACCATATCTACACAAAAACATACGACCTTGATGAGATCATTCAGCATAAGGTAGAAATACCGGAATTACCTCATCCGCTCCCTCTCTTTGCTGATTATTTAAAAACCGGCTATTATCCATTTGCAAAAGAAGAAGATTTTGATCTTCGGCTGCAGCAAATCATTAATCAAACGTTGGAAACTGACATACCTCTTTATGCGGATATGAACGTATCTACCGGAAGGAAACTGAAACAATTGTTGGCGATCATAGCTCAAAGTGTACCCTTCAAACCCAATATGAGTAAAATCGCAGAAATGCTTGGGGCGAGTCGTAATAACATAGCAGATTATTGCCTTTATATTGAAGAAGCCGGACTTATCTCCCAGTTAAGAGACGATACAGGAGGAATCCGGGGGTTGGGGAAAGTCAATAAAATTTACCTGGATAACACGAACCTGGTATATAATATGGCAAGAGATACATCAGAGAAGGGAAATATAAGAGAGACTTTTTTCCTTAACCAGTTGCGGGTAAAACATACTGTTACAGCGTCGCCGGTGGCAGATTTTTTAATAGACGGTAAAACTTTTGAGGTAGGGGGCAGAAAGAAGAAAAATAAACAACTCCGTACTGTTGAGAATGCTTTTGTAGTAAAAGATGATATTGAGCATGGTTACCTAAATACCATTCCCTTGTGGCATTTTGGGTTGATGTATTGAAATGCATTTGTAACAAGAATAAAATGGTTAATATAAAAATTCATGTATCGTTCTTTTTTTAAACCACTACTCGATTTTCTCATCGCCTTTACCGGATTTATTATTTTATTACCCCTATTTCTGCTTGTTTGGCTTATCCTGCTGATTGCGAATAATGGTAAAGCTTTTTTTATACAATTACGCCCAGGTAAAAATAAAAAATTATTTAAGGTGATCAAGTTCAAAACCATGAACGACAGGAAAGATAAAAAAGGAAATTTATTGCCTGACGAAAAACGTTTAACTTCTATTGGTGCTTTTGTTCGAAAAACTTCGCTGGATGAAATTCCTCAACTATTAAATGTAATCAAGGGAGACATGAGCTTAATAGGTCCGCGACCGTTATTGGTAGAATATCTTCCATTGTATGATGAAGTTCAAAAAAGAAGACATGAAGTGAAGCCGGGAATTACAGGCTGGGCACAGGTAAATGGCAGGAACACTATAAGCTGGGAAAAGAAGTTTGAATATGATGTTTGGTATGTGGATCATTTATCTTTTCTTTTGGATTTTAAAATTGTATTATTAACTATCAAAAAAGTTTTTAAATCAGAGGGTATCAGTTCCGCAACAGCGGTAACGATGGAACGGTTTACCGGAAATTAAGGCGAATCATGAAATCATATTGTATATATGGAGCAAGCGGGCATTCGAAAGTGATTATTGAAATAATAGAGAACGCCGGAAATTCAATTAAAGGTTTGTTTGATGATGATCCATTAAAAAAGAAACTCCTGGATTATGAAGTATCGAATGAAAGTTCAATTTTTGATTTACAGGGTGTGGCCTGGATCATTGGAATTGGCAATAATGAAACCAGGAAGAAGGTTGCTGAAAATCATTTGTTATCCTACGATTTCGCCATCGACCCTAAAGCAACAATTTCCGGCAGAATTGAAATTGGAAAAGGAACAGTGATCATGCCGGGAGCTACTATTAATTCGTCAACCGTGATTGGAAAACATGCTATCATAAATACCAATTCATCAGTTGATCATGATTGTATCCTGGAAGATTATGTTCACATTTCTCCTAATGCTACATTATGCGGCGGAGTAATGGTTGGCGAAGGGACACATGTTGGTGCGGGAGCCGTTATCATTCAGGGTATTAAAGTTGGTAAGTGGGCAACAATTGGAGCCGGGTCGGTAATCATAAAAGATGTTCCGGATTTTGCAACTGTTGTGGGGAATCCGGGGAGAATTGTTAAGATAAAATAGACAAAGAAGCTTCTCACGTGAGGCGCAGAGAAAAGAACGCGGAGGTCGCGTGGGGAGTTTTCGTTGCATTCGTTGCTTAAACTTTACGTTCGCATCGGGAAACAAAACAAATTAATTTAAATTTGAAGAAAACTCCTTTTATAAAATGGTAAACGCTCATCAAATTGATCTTATTAATTCCGCACTATTAAAATATTCTCCGGAAAAGATTGGCTTGTTTGGTTCCCGGGTAAGAGGAGACGAGCAAGCGCACAGTGATTTGGATATTTTGGTGTCATTTAAAAATAATGGTAAAAGCCCTTATTCATTATTTGAATTGTTATCTATAGAGAAAACGCTGAAGGATAAATTGGGTTTTAATGTTGAAATTGTAAATGAAAACAATATTAAAAACACTATTCTAAAGCAAAGCATATTTGCTGACCTGGTTATAATCTATCAGCAAGGGATGTAGTATGAAACTGGCTTTTTTGAATCAAGAAAAGAAATTCGGATTATTATTAACAGTAAATATGACAATAGAAAAGCAAAAGAAATTTAAGTGAAAACAAGTAGGATAAGCCTTGAAATTGTTTTGAAGGAAATAAACTTTATCCTTGAAAAAGTTGCTCCTTTTTCTGAAACTATCTTTGAAAATGATCCTTTAATCCAACGCGCGACCGTTTTAAGCCTGATAATTATTGGAGAAGAAACAGGGAAGGTTAATAAATTTATTAAAGCTAAATATAATGATCTTCCATGGGAGGTAATGTCCGGGATGAGAAATAAAATGGTGCACAACTATGATGGAATTGATACTGCTATTGTATGGAAGACAATAAAGGACGACATACCTGCCTTAAAAAAGGAAATTGAAAATATTCTCTTCAGTGAGGATGAATTGTTGGATAGATAATAAATATAGGAAGACATTCCCACCTAAATGAATACTAAAATATGGTTGTCCTCCCCACATATGGGAGGCAATGAAAGGAAATATGTAACAGATGCGTTTGACACGAATTGGGTAGCGCCCTTAGGCCCTAATGTAAATGGATTGGAAACTGATATTGCTTCCTATCTTGATAATGGATATTCATGTAGCGGCTCTTAGTTCGGGCACGGCAGCCTTACATCTGGCATTGATCTTATTGGGAGTGGAAGAAGGGGATGAAGTGATCTGCCAGAGTATGACCTTTTCGGCTTCCGCTAACCCCATACGGTACCAGGGAGCAACGCCGGTGTTTATTGATAGCGAAACCGATACCTGGAACATGGATCCGGATATTTTGGAACAAGCGATAAAAGACAGGATCGTCAAAGGCAAAAAGCCAAAGGCAATTATACCGGTGCATTTATATGGGATGCCGGCAAAGATGAAGGAGATAATGGCTATTGCAGCTAAATATGAAATTCCCGTGGTAGAAGATGCGGCAGAAGCATTGGGTTCGTCTATTAACGAAAAAAAATGTGGGACTTTTGGAGAGATGGCTGTTCTTTCCTTTAACGGAAATAAGATTATTACCACATCTGGAGGAGGGGCGTTTATATCAAAGAATGAAGATTTGGTTAAGAAGGCTACTTTTTTGGCTACCCAGGCCCGCGATCCGGCACCGCATTACCAGCATTCGCAGATTGGGTATAATTACCGGATGAGTAATATATGTGCAGGGATAGGAAGGGGGCAAATGGAAGTTTTGCCTGAAAGGGTGAATCAAAGAAGAGCGAACTTTTCTTATTATAAAAAGGCGTTTAAGGACATAGCGGGAATTAGTTTTGTGGAAGAGCCGGTAGGATTTTTTAGTAATCGTTGGCTGACTACTGTTTTGGTTAGATCCGGCGAAGACAGGAGGTGTTACGAGAGAAGATATACGTCTTGCATTGGAGCAAGAAAATATTGAATCTAGGCCTTTATGGAAGCCGATGCATTTGCAACCGGTTTTTAAGGAGTTTCCTTATTATGGGGGAAGGGTGGCGGACAAACTATTTGAAAATGGGTTGTGTTTACCGAGTGGAAGTAACTTGAGCGAGGAGGATTTGGGGAGAGTGGAAGATTGTATGAAGAAACTTCTTGGTTCGTAGTTCATAGTTTTCAGTTCTTAGTTATTAGTTGAGATATTGGATACTGAATGCTGGATTGGAAGGTCCGATACTGGGTATGCGGATGCAGTTTGCTTTTTTTTGAACCACAAAGGCACAAAGTGACAAAGAGAAAACTACTTTGTGATTTTTGCAGAGAAAAACCTTAGAGCCTTCGGCGCCTTAGTGGCAAACTCACGATATACGTGAGAGGAAGACAGCGGGAGGATTTTAATCTGTCCCTTGCTTGTATTTGTAAAGGAAGCATTTTGAAAATCGAAAGGCTGTCTTTATTTTTGCAAAAATGTTTATAAACCGCTTTATAAGAACCGCCCTCTTAAATAATTTAAAAGTAAGTCCTGTTGTGTTTCTTAATGGTGCCCGCCAATCCGGAAAAAGCACCTTGGTACTTGATAACCTGGCCGAGATTGGGAATAATGGAAAGACGGCTGTTTATATCACATTTGATAATGCTACACAAATGGCTGCTGCCGCTTCTGCACCTGAAGCGTTCCTGTCGGCGAATGAGAATACAATGGTGTTAGATGAAGTTCAAATGGTGCCGGAAATATTCCGTGCACTTAAAGCCAAAGTTGATACGTTAAGATTAGAAAATAAATCTACGTCTAACGGGCGTTATTTATTAACAGGATCGGCTAATATTCTTGCTTTGCCTCAGCTATCCGAATCGCTGGTAGGGAGGATGAATGTTCTTACACTCTATCCCTTTTGCACTGCGGAATCAACAGATGGGAAAGGTACAGGACTCGAAAGGATATTTTCGATGGATTTTTCAGGAATGGATTCCAGGCACATTTCATTGACACAAGCGATGAAGGCCTCTACCTACCCTGAACTATTTGATAAGGAGTTTGAGGCCGTTAATATTTGGTTTGATGGCTACATTTCTACCATTTTGCAAAGGGATGTAAAGATGCTTGCTGACCTGGAAAAGATTTCGGTATTGCCATCTTTATTACGGGTACTTGCATCAAGGGCAGGAAACCTTATAAACGATGCTGACCTATCGCGCGATGTTGGATTAAACGCAGTAACAGGCAAATTTTACAGGAACATCCTGAAGATGATGTTTTTGACTATTGATGTGCCGCCGTGGTACCGGAATATAGGTAAACGTTTAGTGAAGTCAGCTAAAGGCTATTTGGCTGATACATTATTTCTTTGTTATATGCTTGGGCTAAAATTAGATGAACTGGTAAAAAACCGGCCGGATCTATTTGGGCATGTACTGGAAAATTATGTTGCGATGGAACTTACCAAATTGTTGAGTTTTGATGATTCAAAAGCAAAGTTGTACCACTTCAGGACAAGCGATGGTAAAGAGGTGGATTTTATTTTAGAGAAACCAAATGGTAATTTATGGGCGATTGAAGTAAAGAATTCGGATTCAGTATCTGCGAAGGATTTTAATGGAATCAGGGTATTTGAAGAAATAACCGGTAAGGATTTCAAGGGCGGCATTGTACTTTATTCAGGAAAAGAAGCGGTACCATTTGGGAAAAACTTATGGGCAGTACCGCATTATGTGCTTTGGCAGTAATTTTAGGGAAGCATGATAGTTGTTGCAGGATATTTTGCGCTCGCTCGGAGAAATATGAAAAAGCTTCACGCGGAGGGCGCAGAGGTTTTCGTTGCGTTCGTAGCGTGCACTTCGCGTTCGCTGCGGGAAATAAAAGAAGGCTTCACGGGGAGGTCCGGCGAGGACCAAGTGCATGTATGGGGATAAAATAGATAGGCAATAAATTCGTTTAAAATCATTACATAACTAATACTTACTATGTTTTCACAAAAAACTTTATTAATTACCGGTGGTACGGGTTCTTTCGGGCATGCGGTGCTGCACCGGTTTCTTCATACCGACCATTTTAAGGAAATACGGATTTTTAGCCGGGATGAGAAGAAGCAGGACGACATGCGAAACCAGCTTAAAAATGAGAAGCTGAAATTTTATATTGGCGATGTGCGTGACTATGCCAGTATCGAGGGCGCCATGCATGGAGTAGATTATGTATTTAATGCTGCAGCATTAAAGCAGGTTCCTTCGTGTGAGTTTTTCCCGATGGAAGCAGTAAAAACGAATGTAACTGGTACACAAAATACCATCAATGCGGCGATTGCCAATAAAGTAAAAAAGGTAATTTGTTTAAGTACGGATAAGGCTGCTTACCCTATTAACGCGATGGGAATCTCGAAGGCGATGATGGAAAAAGTGGCAATCGCCAATTCCCGTAATATCCCCGAAAACGAAACTACCATTTGCCTTACCCGTTACGGAAATGTAATGGCATCGAGGGGATCCGTAATTCCCTTGTTTCTGAAACAGATAAAAAGCGGTGAACCCTTAACGGTTACAGACCCGAATATGACGAGGTTTTTGATGTCGCTTACCCAAGCGGTGGAACTGGTGCTGTTTGCCTTTGAGCATGGCCACCAGGGAGATCTTTTTGTAAACAAAGCGCCGGCAGCTACGATTGGGACATTAGCACAAGCAATAAAAGAACTGTGTAAGACAGACAATGAAATAAAGGTAATAGGTACAAGGCATGGAGAAAAGTTGTACGAAACTTTATGTACGCGGGAAGAGATGACAAAGGCGGAAGACATGGGCGATTTTTACCGTGTACCGGCAGATCACAGAAATCTTAATTATAACCTCTATTTTTCTCAAGGGGAAACCGATGTGTCAAAAGTAGAGGATTACCATTCTCATAATACCAGGCGACTTGATGTAGAAGGTGTAAAGGAATTGCTGGTTAAATTGCCTTTGATAAGGAAAGAGGTGTTTGGGGAGGATGTGGTGCAGATGCCGGGGTGAGGAGGCAAGAGGCAAAAGGCAAAAGGCAAGAGGCAAGAGGATGCTGTTTCTCCCTCTCTATGGGAGAGGGTCGGGGTGAGGCTTTTGGAAAATAGGCAATAGTGAGTTGGATTCGGAGTGAGGCTTGACGAGACCTCGCAGACCGTTGATACAATGAAAGACAAACTAGCGATAATTCAAGGCAGATCACATGAAGACGAAAGAGGCAAACTTATCTTTTTTAATGATTTTGATATGTCGGCTGTGAAGCGGTTTTATTTAATTGAGCATTCCCATGTAACAACAGTACGTGCCTGGCAGGGACATCGGAAAGAAAAAAAATGGTTTTATGTAATTGCAGGTGGATTTAAAGTGGTGTTAGTGAAACCGGATGACTGGCAAAGTCCTTCACCGGATTTACAGGTGGACGAACATGTGTTGAAGGCAGAAGATAATCGGATTTTATCTATTCCGGGAGGAATGGCAAACGGATTCAAGGCGTTATCAAACGGATCAAAAATGTTGGTTTTTTCTTCGTTTACTGTTGAAGAGTCTTCTGCCGATGACTATAGGTTTAATAAAGCCATGTGGTACAACTGGGAATAAATTTAATGTGATTAATTACTAAGTAAGATGATAAAAGCAGGTATAACAGGGCAGGCAGGGTTTATAGGGAAGCATTTATATAATACTTTAGGCCTTTTTCCTGATGAGTTTGAGCGGGTAGAATTTGAGCGGGCTTATTTTAATGATGACAAGAAGCTGAATGAATTTGTAGAACACTGTGATGTAATTATTCATTTGGCAGCGATGAACCGCCATAGTGACCAGCAGGTAATTTACGATACAAATATTCAATTGGTTGAAAAGTTAGTGGCAGCTTTGAGGGCAACAAAAAGCAAGGCCCATGTTATCTTTTCTTCTTCAACCCAGGAAGAAAGAGATAATCTCTACGGAAAATCTAAAAAAGAAGGGCGTGATCTGATGGTTCAGTGGGCAAAAGAATACGGTGGTAAATTTTCAGGACTGATTATTCCCAATGTTTTTGGGCCTTTTGGTTTGCCTGATTATAATTCGGTCGTTGCTACTTTCTGTTATAAACTTACCCATGAAGAAACGCCGCGCATTGATGTGGATGGAAATATGCAACTGATCTATGTAGGGGAATTGGTGAAGGAAATAGTAAAAGAAATAAGGGCCGGAAAAAGCAATTATGAGTTGAAAGTGACTCATACTGCTGAATGTAAAGTTTCTAGAGATATTAGCGTTATTGGAGAATTATCGGGTGGAATATATGGAAAAGGGGATTATTCCGGAATTGAACAACCGCTTTGAAGTGAACCTTTTCAATACTTTCCGATGTTACATCGATATTGGAAATTATTTTCCTGTAAAATTTACAAAGCACACAGATCCGAGGGGCGCTTTTGTAGAGGTGATCCGGTTGAATGTGGGCGGACAGGTTTCTTTTTCAACAACTGTTCCCGGGATCACAAGGGGAAATCATTTCCATACGAGAAAGATTGAACGGTTTGCGGTGATAAAGGGAAAAGCCATGATACAATTGAGGCAAATAGGAACAAGTAAAATACTGGATTTTCATCTCGATGGGAATGAACCGGCCTATGTAGATATGCCGGTTTGGTACACGCACAATATTAAAAACACGGGAGAAGAAGAGTTGTATACTATTTTCTGGATCAATGAGTTTTATGATCAGAAGGATCCGGATACGTACTTTGAGAAGGTTTAGGTCACAGAGTTGCACTGAGGTTTCACAGAGTAGCACAAGAGAAGGTTTTTTTTTGTGAAGATGTGAAGCTTTGAGAAGCTATTTATGGAAACAAATGAGATAACCGGTAAAATTTTAAATGCGGCATTTAAAGTTCATAGTACCTTGGGGCCAGGTTTACTTGAATCTGCATATCAGGCATGCCTGGTGTATGAATTAAGAAAAGCGGGATTACACGTGGAAGCTGAAAAACCGTTGCCATTAATCTATGATGAATTGGAATTAGAGTGTGGTTATCGTATTGATATTCTTGTAGAAGACGAAGTTATTGTAGAATTAAAAACGGTTGAAGCCTTCCGGGATGTGCATCTTGCTCAGATTCTAACTTATTTGAGGTTGTCACAAAAACATGTAGGATTATTGTTGAATTTTTACGTGAAGAGCTTGAAGGACGGAATTAAAAGAGTTTCATTGTAAGATTGGCAGACAGAGTTACACACAAAATCACTGTGAAAAAATGATAGAATTAAAAGGTTTATTAGGACACAGAGTTACACTGAGAAATGCACAGAGTATCAGAGTGAAATAACAATATTAAAATCTCTGAAATAGTATAAAACATACTCAGAGAAACTCTGTGAAAACACCGTGGTACTCTGTGAAAAAATAAATAAATGAGAAAATTAAAAGTAATGACAGTGGTCGGAACAAGGCCTGAAATCATTCGTTTGTCGAGGGTGATTGCAGCTTTGGATGTGTCAAAGGCGATTGAACACGTACTTGTTCATACCGGCCAGAATTATGATTATGAGTTAAATGAGATATTCTTTAGTGATCTGGCTATACGCAAACCGGATCATTTCCTAAATGCCGCAGGGTCAAATGCGACAGAAACAGTTGGCCAGATTCTAATAAAAATTGACCCTTTACTTGAGAAGGAAAACCCGGATGCTTTCCTGGTGCTGGGCGATACGAACAGTTGTCTCTGTGCCATTCCTGCTAAAAAGCGCCATATTCCTATCTTTCATATGGAGGCTGGTAACCGTTGTTTTGACCAAAGAGTACCGGAAGAAACGAACCGGAAAATAGTGGATCATATAGCAGATATTAATCTTACTTATAGTGATATTGCCAGGGAATATTTGCTTCGTGAAGGATTACCGGCCGACAGGATTATTAAAACGGGATCGCCTATGTGTGAGGTATTGAATCACTACTTGTCAGCGATTAAGGCATCGGATGTTCTGGAACGGCTGAAAATAGAAAAAAATAAGTTTTTCGTTATATCCGCACATAGGGAAGAAAATATAAATAATGAAAAGAATTTTAATTCTCTCATCGGGAGTTTAAATATAATTGCTGAAAGGTATCATCTGCCGGTTATTGTGAGCACACATCCCCGTACCAGGAATATGATTGAATCTAAAAAAATCACGGTTGCTCCTGAAATACAATTTTTAAAACCCCTCGGATTCAATGATTACAATGCCCTTCAACTCAACTCTTATGCTGTTCTTTCTGACAGCGGTACTATTTCAGAAGAATCCTCCATATTAAATTTTCCTGCTTTAAATATCCGCGAAGCACATGAGCGACCCGAAGCGATGGAAGAAGCGTCGGTTATGATGATAGGATTGAATCCGGAAAGAATTTTACAGGGATTGGTTCAACTTGAGTCACAGAAAAGAGGAGAGAATAGAAATTTTAGGACAGTCGCGGATTATTCCATGCCTAATGTCTCCCAAAAAGTGGTTAGAATAATTATTAGTTATACTGACTATGTGAAAAGGGTCGTCTGGGGAGAGTAAAGACTGATTTTAATAAAAGGCAAAAGGCAAAAAAGCAAAAAGCAAAAAGCAAAGGGCAAAAGGCAAAAGACAATATTGAATGATTTACAGGGAGAAGGAGAGAGGTAGAAAAAAATAGGGCAAAACAGTAAAAAGATAACCACAAATAATTGAATGCGAAATTTTATTGTGATTAAAATTCACACCCGTTCTAAGGAGGAAGCAGAAATACTCCTTGCAAAACTTTCTGAAATAAATTTTTATGCTTTTGATGAAGAAAATAATTTATTGAATGCTTACGTTATTGAAAAAGATTTTGATGAAGAAAAATTGAAAGAAATTTTGCAGCCACAAACCTTTTTCACAAAACATATTATTAAAGAAGAAAATTGGAACCAGCAATGGGAAAGCCAGGTAAAACCTGTAATAATAAATACTTTTGTTGTCATCCGGCCATCTTTTTCTCCATCGATAAAAAATATAAAACATGATATAATCATTACCCCAAAAATGAGTTTTGGTACAGGCCATCATCCGACCACCTGTCTGATGGTTGAATTAATGGAAATGATTGATTTCAAGAATAAAATGGTTATTGATTTTGGAACGGGAACGGGAATATTGGCGATATTGGCAGAGAAATGTGGAGCATCAGATATCATTGCTGTTGATTATGATGAATGGAGCATTCAAAACGCTTTGGAAAATATTAACGTAAATAATTGTCGTCATGTACAATTGAAGCAACAGAATAACCTTTCCGGAATTCGGGAAGCTGATGTAATTCTGGTTAATATAAATCTACATGTAATTAAAGAAGTAGCCGACTCATTAGCTTCAATTGCCAAAAGCGGTTCCTTGTTAGTCATTTCAGGCATTCTTACGAATGATGAAATAGCACTACAAAAAATATTTGAAGAAAAGAATTTTTTTAAATTTAAAAGTAAAAGGACGGACGGGTGGCTTGCAATGCTTTTTGAGAAGAAATGAATATAGAATTTTATGAAATTTAAGATCGAAGCAGATTAATTTAATGCTATATTTGCTACCCCTTGGTTTGAACTATAACAGTCAATATGAAAGAATTTATTTTAATTATACTCGCTTACTTTATTGGTTCTATTCCTACAGCAATAATTGTTAGTAAAGTTTTTTTCAATATTGATATACGCGAATATGGAAGTGGAAACATGGGTGCTACCAATACTTTCAGGGTTTTGGGGGCAAAGTTTGGCACCATCGTCATGGTTGGTGATATGCTTAAAGGAATTTTAGCTGTCTCACTTTATAATTTACTTCCTTATTACCTCACCAATGAACTATACAGAACTAATCTTATGATTGGTTTGGGCCTTGCGGCAGTTATTGGACACATTTACCCTGTGTGGGCTGATTTTCGCGGAGGAAAAGGTGTTGCTACTTTGTTTGGAATGGTCCTGGCTATCCAGCCAATTGTTGCTGTCAATTGTGTTGGCGTTTTCCTTTTGGTACTTTATTTAACCCGCTATGTTTCCTTAAGTTCAATCCTGGCGGGTGTGGCACTTCCAATATGTGTATTATGGATTTACAATGAGCAGGAAGTATTTTACCGGGTATTTGCCGTTGCGGTAGCAGCGCTTATTCTGCTCACTCATCAAAAAAATATAAGCCGCTTAATGAAAGGTAATGAAGGCCGTGTGCCCATTCTGAAACACCGCGATCGTAAAAAATCTCACCGCAAAGAATTCTAAGTTTTTAACTTTTTCATCTTCGTATAGTCTAAAAACTATCTCGTCAGCCAATAAAATTATTTTTGGTACATCAATTGTTTATTCAATTAAATAAATTTAATACGTATGAAAAAGTTATTCATTCTGCTAATTAGTTCAGGCCTTTTTCTTTCGGCTTGTACAAAAAATGCAATCACGGGCCGCAATCAATTGTCACTTGTTCCCGAATCTACTCTTCAGCAAGAAGCAGTTTCTCAATACCAGACTTTTCTTTCACAAAATAAAGTGGTAAGCAGTTCTTCAAATCATGACGCTGAAATGGTAAAGCGTGTGGGAAGCCGGATTGCAGATGCCATAACGAAATATTATGCTTCAAAAGGTTTGTCAAATCAGCTCGCCGGCTATAAATGGGAGTTTAACCTGGTACAAAGCCCCCAAGTGAATGCCTGGTGCATGCCCGGTGGGAAAGTGGTGGTTTATACTGGTTTATTACCCGTTACTCAAAATGAAGCAGGTTTAGCAATTGTTTTAGGACATGAAATTACCCATGCTGTGGCCCATCACGGACAGGAAAGAATTAGCGAGGCTTTGGTAGCACAAGGAATTGGTGTAGGCGCCGATTTGTTTACACAAGGAAATCCGCAGGTAAATAATATCTTTAACGCCATCTATGCTCCAACTGCTCAAATTGGGGTATTACTTCCCAATTCCCGCCAGCAGGAATACGAAGCCGATCATTATGGTTTGATTTTCGCCGCGATGGCGGGTTACAATCCAAGGGAAGCTATTCCTTTATGGGAAAGGATGTCTAAGTTAAATACAGGTAATCAAACTCCTGAAATTTTAAGCGATCACCCGCTGGATTCAAAAAGGATTGCAAAGTTAAAAACATACATGAATGAGGCCTTAAAGTATTATCACCCGGTAAATTCTTAGATGATAAGATTGAGGCGGTATTTTAAGTTAACAGAGTTGTTACCGAAGAAAAGAATTTTTTTCGTAAATTTGCATCTGTCTTAACTGCATATCAACTATTTTATGGTTTGTTCCATTTCGTCGGAAAACACTATGCAGGTATTTAAAGACTATTTTTTAATCTTAAATATTGCCTCAATTATGTCCCAAACAATGTTTGAAAAATTGCAATTAGAGGATGAGAAAAATTTGCTGATTCAAGGCCTCCCTTCCACTATTGAGAAACAGTTTTCAAAACTTTCATTTTCAAAAAGTGTAACGCCACTTTTAAAAATCAAAAAAGTTGATTTTGCACTTGTGTTTGCTTTAAACTCTAAGCAACTTCAGAAGATTTTTTCTGAACTATGTGGCGCCTTACATGATAATACTAAGTTATGGATTGCATTTCCCAAGCAAGCTTCAAAAATTGTCAGCGATCTGAACCGGCACGGTTCGTGGGATTTTTTAATTGAAAGAGGATATGAAACAAGCGAGAAAGTGCCTCTGGATTATGTGTGGAGCGCACAACGATTTACTAAAGCACAGGTATGTGAGCAAATAAAAACTCAATCCACCTCAAAAGTAGTAAGCATGAAACCTGATTCCAGAAAATTTGCAGAAGCTGAAGGATTTTAAATTACTTAAATTTTCTTTTTAATAAATCACCATCTAAAACTTTGGATGGTGTTTTTATTTAATAAAAATTTTGCTCAAACAGATTTAGGAGAACTTTACCAGAGTATTCCTTTTGAATCATTTGCGCAAACAATTCCAGCTCCTGCTTTTGCAAAAAGTAATTTAGGCAGGAAGCCCTGGTTTGATGTGAAGGGAGGAATCGGCCTGTTAATTTTGAAGCATTATACTGGTTTGAGTGATGCGTTACTGATTGAGCGTATCAATACTGATTGGGCAATGCAATTATTTTGTGGCATTCAGTTAAAACCGGGCCAGCAAATTAAAGACACCAATCAGCCGAGCTTCTGGAGAACTTATATCGGCCAACACCTGGACATAGAGGCATTGCAAAAAAGAGCAGCCGATTATTGGAAACCGTGGATGCAGCAAAGAGGTATTGGAATGCAGGATGCCACTTGTTATGAAAGCCGCATCAGCTTTCCTACAGATGTAAAATTATTATGGCAATGCTGCAATAGCACTTATCTTTTATTGCAACAAGTTCGCCAACAAAACAAACAACGCAGGAGCCGGATAAATTATGACAAAAAGAAAAAAGATTTTTTATCCTATCAGCGTACTAAAAAGAAAACACGCCGGGCAGAAAAAAAACTGCGTATCAAATTGGTGAAATTTTTATTGAAGCTTCTACAGCAACTGGAACATCTTCAAACCGAATACAACACGGCTCTTTCACACAAACAACAGAAGCAGTTACGCGCTATCACTACTGTTTATAAGCAGCAGCACGGGAAGCTTTACGGAGATACTACCATTATTAAAGACCGGATAGTCTCACTAAGCAAGCCTTATATCCGACCGATAGTAAGAGGAAAAGAAGTGAAGCAGGTTGAATTTGGTGCTAAAGTAAATGTGCTGCAGGTTGATGGCATTAATTTTATCGAGCATCTTAGTTATGATGCCTTCAATGAAGGCACAAGATTGCAGAAAGGAATTTTTTTGCAACGCCAGCTTTTTGGTAAATGTACTCACCAGTCAGCCGATAAAATATATGCTACTAATGCCAACAGAAGTTATTGCAAACAAAATAACATCGTTACTAATTTTATTCCAAAAGGAAGACAGAAAATACGGTACATAGAACAAGCGGCAGCTTTAACCAACCAACTCAATATACAAAGAGGAACGGTTCTGGAAGGAAGTTTTGGAAATGAAAAAAACCATTACTCGCTTAACAAAATAGCCGCCCGCAATCAAACTACAGAAACCTGTTGGATATTTTTTGGAATGTTCACGGCCAATGCTTCTAAAATCGCCAAACGAATGAAGCAACAATCTTCTGCTCAATCAAAGGTTGCCTGAAAATTAATTTCATTTATTAAAAAAAAGACAGTCAAAAGAATGGTTGTTGGCACAGTATTGTCTTTACCTAAAAATTAAGATGCAAAAACCTTATTCAATCAATAAAATCTATATCAGCTAACTATATTTATAAAATCTATTCTAAAATACTATCTCAAAAATATGGGTAGTCGCACTTTTCTACCAGTAAACAAACAAATTTCTAAGATTTTTTTTTAATGCTAACGTAAGCATTTTTACAGTTCACTTCATAATTACCATTCCTATTTCTTTTGTAAGTTGCATTTCCATTTCTTTTAAATGTGAATGCGTTTGAATCAGTAGCATCTGCCTTTCAGTTGATTTGGTTTTCCCCAACTCATCTGCATTCAAATTAATTAGTTTTTTTATTTTCTTCAATTCAAGATAGCGTAATGTTGAAATGATGTCTGTCTTGTAAGTTTCTTCTTTTGTAGGAACCTGCATTTCATATTTTTTCTCCCAGCCATCACTCACTTCATAAGGAAATTCTATTAAATGGACTACTGTATTGCTCATTGCAAGATCATCAGTATATAAAAAATTTTTGGCTGTCGGTTCTAAATTTTCCTCGTACCAAGCCTTATACGTATCTACTATTTTTTTCAGTATCCCATCTTCAAGGGTATCTTCCTCTAAAAAGTCATATAATAAATAATCGGCTACTTTTTTTCCCCCTTCCCATTCGTTCAACCCATATTCGAGTAAACATCTCACCAACGATCTTTCATGATAAATTTCATCTTTAATCAGTTCAAACGATTCTTCTGTTTCAGAAGATATTTCCGGAATTTCATTTGGCGGCTGTTGCGAAAATTTTTCCTGTTGAAAAAGTTTCTTTTCATCTTTTGAAAATTTTTCCCTGATGAATTTATTGACCAGATTATGCAATCCACCTTCATCAACTTTTAAAATTTCAGCAGTCTTTCGAATGTAATCCTGTTGCTTTGTAAAATCTTCAGTCTTATTTATTTTGGAAATAGATTCAGCAATACGATTTACGATTTGCGCTTTCTTGTTAGTGTCATCACCAACTTCAGCCAAAGAAAATTCAAGCTGGAATAAAATGAAATCTTTTTTATTTTCTTTTATAAACTCAGTAAATTTTTGGGCTCCAAATTTGTTCACATAACTGTCCGGATCTTCCTGGTTTGGCAACAACGCCAACTGCACATTCAAACCTTCTTCCAGCGCCAGATCTAAACCACGCAATGCGGCTTTCACTCCGGCAGCATCGCCGTCGTATAAAATGGTAAGATTGGAAGTGTATTTTTTTATTAACCGTAATTGATCAGGCGTAAGAGAAGTTCCTCCACTCGCCACTACATTTTCTATTCCTGCCTGGTGAAGCGAAACTACATCGGTATATCCTTCTACCAGAAGGCATTCATCAAGTTTATCAATAGATTGGCGGGCGAGCCACAAACCATAAAGGATTTTACTTTTAACATAAATTTCGTTCTCAGGAGTATTGATATATTTCGGCGCTTTATCATTTTTCCTGATAAGCCTGGCACCAAACCCACACACTTTTCCCGATTGATTATGAACCGGAAAAATTACTCTTCCCCTGTAATTATCTTGTAGCCCACTATCTCTGGCAACTACCAATCCTGATTTTTGTAAAAGATCTTTATTGAATTGTTTTTCTATGGCAGCATTCGCAAAAGTATCGTGGCCCTCAGGATTATAACCTATTTCAAATTTCTTAATTACTTCCTCCCTAAAACCTCTTTCTTTCAAATAACTCAAGCCAATATTTATCCCTTCTTCGGTATTAAATAAGGCGTCAGAGAAAAATTGTTGTGCAAAATTGTTGATGATATAAAGGCTGTCTGCTGCTTGTTGTTGCTGTTTATATTCAGGGCTGGTTTCTTTTTCTTCAATCTCAACATTGTACTTTGCAGCCAGCCATTTCAACGCTTCTACATAACTGTATTTTTCATGTTCCATCAAGAAGGTGATGGTATTTCCACTGCGCCCGCAACCAAAACATTTATAAATTTCCTTGGATGGAGATACCGTGAAGGAAGGCGTTTTTTCATTATGGAAAGGACACAAACCAATGTAATTCGTACCTCTTTTTCTAAGTTTTACGAATGAATTGATGATCTCAATAATATCAATTCTGCTAACAATTTGCTGTATCGTTTCCGGCGGAATCATGTGCTGCTTTCTTTGTAATTAGCAAAAATATCTAATGCTTCTCCATAAAGCCTTAATAAGTCCAGGCAAGGCAAATCATAGCTATCAATAGTACCAATACGAACGTAACTATTATTGTAGTTACAAAATTTTTCATTGTAATAACACTGCTCATTTTTAAAAATTTTGATTGATTTTATGCGAAGTAAATAAAATTTCTTTTCATTTAGTAAAGCAATAAATATCGGATTTTTTTATTTTAAAATTCACCAAAACCCAACTTTTAAATTTACACCTTTAATGCTACCCGGCTGTTTCTTAACCCGGCTATCTTATTTTGTTATCTTTGTTAGCTAATAAATGGCTATGGATAAAAAAGAAGTTTACATTTTATCGGCTGTTCGAACACCTATCGGAAGTTTTGGTGGAAAACTGAAAGATATTGCTGCCACAAAATTAGGGGCAACTGCAATTAAAGGTGCTGTAGAAAGAGCAGGGATTAAACCTGCAGATGTTGAGGAAGTGTATATGGGTTGTGTGTTACAGGCGAATCTTGGACAGGCGCCTGCCCGTCAGGCCGCTATTTATGCAGGCCTTCCTGAAAACGTTTGTTGTACCACAGTTAATAAAGTTTGCGCAAGCGGAATGAAAGCTATTATGAATGGTGCTCAAAGTATTTTACTTGGTGATGTGGATGTGGTTGTAGCAGGTGGAATGGAAAATATGAGCAGCGCTCCTTTTTATGCTCCTGCAGTCCGATGGGGAAATAAGTATGGAAATTCTGTTTTGATTGACGGAATGGCAAAAGATGGTTTGACGGATGTGTACAAAGATTATGCAATGGGAAATGCAGCAGAATTGTGTGCAAGAGAATGTAACATTTCCCGTGATCAACAGGATGAGTTTGCCGTGGAAAGCTATAAACGCAGCCAGGCTTCGGTTAATGAAGGGAAATTCGAAAATGAAATAGTGGGCGTGGAAATTCCGCAGAGAAAAGGAGATCCGATAATAATGAAACAAGACGAAGAACCGTTTAATGTAAAATTTGAAAAAATCCCGGGTTTAAAATCTCCCTTTGAAAAAGGTGGAAGTGTAACAGCCGCCAATGCAAGTACCATAAATGATGGAGCTGCTGCAGTTGTTTTGATGAGTAAAGAAAAAGCAGATAACTTAGGATTAAAACCGATCGCAAAAATTCTTAGCTATGCCGATGCAGAACAAGCGCCTGAGTGGTTTACCACAACTCCATCAATGGCAGTTCCAAAAGCCATAAAAAAAGCGGGTTTGGAAATAAATGATGTTGATTTTTTTGAATTAAATGAGGCTTTCAGTGTGGTAGGTATTGTGAATACTCAAAACATGCAATTAGATGCTTCCAAAGTAAATGTAAATGGCGGTGCTGTGGCTCTTGGACATCCTTTGGGTGCAAGCGGAGCTAGGATAATTGTCACTTTGATCAATGTTCTAAAACAGAATAATGGAAAAATCGGCGCGGCTGGTATCTGTAATGGCGGCGGAGGTGCAAGTGCGATGGTAATTGAACTTTCTTGAACTGAAATGATTGATAAAAAAATCAACTAACGTTGGCGTGATTGTAAAGATTTCCCACTACATAATTGTCAATTATTCAAAGCGCTCAAAAAACAGGCTGCTAAAAAGACTAAGATAATGGTATTATAAAAATTCGCAAAAGCTCAAGCACTATTTGACGGGCCTGGAAAAGAAGTTAAATACCTGTTCACAAACAGTAATCAATATTGTTATGATACCTCGACGATCATGCTTTAATATTTTGGCAATAATGAGCTAATCTTTGTTTTAAAGTTCTAAGGACGGTAATTTTACCGAGATGTTTAAAAAGCATTTATACCCTTGTATCCGGGATTTTTCAGTAATAATTTTATTGTTTAAAATAAATAATGATTGTAAATCGTTATAAGTTTTGAAGATATATATGTTTGGAGAGACAGAACTGCTTTATAAAGCATTACCAATGAAAATCCACTTCTATGAAAAAAATATTTTACATAATTTTTCTTTTACTAATTTGGAATTGTTCGGAGGCTCAGCAAACGACCCCTGCTATCAAAGCAGGCTTTGGTGTCGAGGGGGATTTACGGGCTAATTATTTTAACAATTTCGCTCAATCCGGAAATGATGATTGGTTTAATATGAGTGCAGGCGCGGGAGCTTTTGTAATTGACACCACAGGAGCCGCTGCATAGTTGCCCGTTATGCTACTGACCCAGCATTTAGAAAATTACCTTTTTTCCGGACTATGAAATATCCGGCCTACTCAATCGTAAATAATAAATTGCTATTAGACGCAATTTTTATACGTGATTATCACGGCACTGATTCTACAATATTTGCATCCGGTGCTAGTAAAAATGGGGAAAGTCCTGCTGATTGGTCGTGCCCTGTAGCTCAATCCGTCCCTAATAAAAATGAGATTCTTGACATGATGGTTCATGTCAGGCGGGCGGGTCCATCTTCTACGGACTCTCTTTGGATGTTTGGCGGGCTGTCTATCGAAGACACAACCGGTGACCGATATTTTGACTTCGAAATGTACCAGACCGATATTTATTACGATAGGGCTACACAAAAATTTTATGGATATGGTCCCGATGCCGGTCATACATCATGGAAATTTGATGCGGCAGGTAATGTTATCCAGCCGGGAGATATAATTTTCGCTGCAGATTTTGGAGGCTCAGGATTAATATCAGTTAGAGGCTCGTATATGGGTAGATAAAGCGTCGTTATCAATCACACCTGCTGAGTTCAACTGGGCTGGTACTTTTGATGGAGCATCCAATGGTTCACAATACGGATATGCAGGTATAATGCCAAAAACTACCGGTAACTTTTATTTGGGAGTTCAAAGTCTAATAATACCTGGGCAGGGCCTTTCTCATTAGTTCGTGGAGACAATAGTGTCGTTACAACATATACTGCAGACCAATTCATGGAAATTGGCGTTAATCTCACAAAATAGGGTTAGATCCGGTTTCATTATTAGGAGCAAATATTTGTGATATGCCTTTCACGAATATTAGTAAAGTCCAGAGCTTCTGCATCTTTTACTTCCCCACTTAAAGACTTTATCGGTCCTATAGATTTTTTCCTCCAGCCAGGGCAAAAATCAATCTGACCCGTCCGTTCTCTGTGGTTTAATTGGCGTCAGCCAAATTAGTGTAACTGGTGCTGTATCAACTTCGACTTATACGTGGACTACCACCGATGGGCACATTGTAGCACAAGCCGTGAAGGACATCTATTACAGTAGATTCTGCAGGCACATATGTTGTTAATCAACAGTTGCAATATTTTGTTCAACGTATTCTACAGATACGATAGTAATTTTCTACGACAGCAGTTGTTTTGTTCTTGAAAATAAATTACTTGGTTTTAATGGAAATGTTTCCGATAAGCCGGTTAATTAAATTGGACTGTTTCAATAACTACCAAATCAGCTATTTTAAGATTGAACGGAGTACAGATGGGGTACATTTCTTTACCGTAGGTGAAGTGTTTGCAGACCCTGACGAAACGTTAACTCATGAATATTCAACTGTCGATATACCAGACGAAATAAATTCCGGATATGTTTATTACAGGCTAAAACTCTTCAGTATTGCCGGTAGTGTCTCATACAGCAAAACGATCAGTTTGTTTCTTCGGCCAAATCCGGAAAATCAGTAATTAGTATAGCTCCAAATCCTGTAAAGGAAACATTCCAACTAAACATTTCCTCTTTATCTGAAAATAAACTCCGATTATTTATCTATGACAATTCGGGAAGGTTGATGAGAAAATTAGTTACAAATGTACCGGGTGGGAATTCCAGCATTTCTCTTTCTGATTTTCAGGGATGGCAAAGGGGAGTTTATACATTGAAGGTATTTTTAGGTGAGAGTCTATTTTTGGAGAAAATGGTACTGGTGAAGTAACATTGGATTATATTTTTATTTTATATAATAAAGAATCTAACAAATACGTTTCACAATGATCTATAAAGTGTATATGAAATTCATTAATCTATATTTTTATGCAATGCTTGTATCTGTAACATCCACCTATGGCCAGTCACAAATTCGCCAGGTAATTAATTTTTCAGGTGCCAGTTCAAAAAATAAATGCTATAGTGTTGAATGGAGTATTGGAGAATTGGCGCTCATAAATGAAATGGATTCTCCCGACAGCAGTTACATCCTTACAAATGGTTTTATTCAACCTGAGGATACAATTGTTTCAGTTCCTTTTAAATCAACGCCTGTAATATTCAAGAATATTCAATTATCTTCTGACAGGCATTCGGCTGTTTCCCAATCCAACTCACGATATTTTAGAAATTAAATTCTTACAAAATATTTCTGGAAAAATCAGTTTACAGTTATACAATGAGGTTGGAAATATTGTATATCAACGTGAAATTTTGGCGCATGGATCAAGGTTAACCGAAAAAATTAATATGAAAGGTTTTACTAATGGCATTTACATACTTTATATAAAAAGTTTAAATTTTATTTCCGGAAGGTCTGATTTAACCAGGCACTTTTAAAATTATTAAATTTAACCGAGCTGATTAAAATCTATTAAATCCTTATTCAATGAAACAACTGCTAATTCTGATATTCAGTATTTTTTTAAAGATTTTTGCTTTTGGACAAACTCCTATGGTAATTAATTACCAGGGGATTGCACGTAATGCAACAGGGAATGTCTTAACCAACCAAAATATTGGTTTGCGTCTCTCTATTCTTGATGGCAGTTCATCAGGTGTTGTTTTTTACCAGGAAACCCGTAGCTTAAAAACCAATCGATTTGGCATGTTCATAGTAGCCATAGGAAGTTCCGGTGCAACTGATGTGCAGAATTCCCTGAGTGGTATTAACTGGGCGACTGGCGGAGATAAATATTTACAAGTAGAATTATCACCAAGCAATAATGCGGGTTTTATTGATATGGGAGCAGCTCAATTACTCAGTGTGCCTTATGCATTTTTAGCGCAAAACGCAAACCCTATAGGACAGGCAGGTGGTGACTTAACCGGAACATACCCAAATCCAATCATTGACACTGGCACTATTAGTACTATTAAGTTGCTTGATGCAGCAGTAACCACGCCTAAAATAGCCGATCACTCCATCACAGGATCTAAGTTAGGTGTAATTCCGGCTGGTGGCGACCTGTCCGGTATTTATCCCAATCCTTTTATTGCCAACGGAGCTGTTTCAACTTCAAAACTTACTGATCTTTCAATTACAACAGCTAAAATACAAGATAGTTCTATAACGCTTGCAAAATTAGCTCCTGGCGTTACAATTGGTGGTTCGGCTGTGGCGGGTGCAGCGGGTGGAGATTTAATCGGTACATATCCAAATCCAACTATTGCCAATGGCGCTGTCAATACCGATAAGTTGCTTGATGCATCTGTAACTACAACCAAAATAGCAGATCACTCTTTAACAGTTTCTAAATTTAATATAATTCCGGCTGGTGGGGACTTAACAGGTATTTATCCTTATCCTACCATTGCCAATGGAGTTGTTTCAACTTCAAAACTTGCTGATCTTGCAATAACTACCTCAAAACTTGCCGATTCGGCAATAACTACAACTAAGATAAAAGATAGTTCAATAACACTATCTAAATTAACTCCTGGGATAACAATCAGAAAATATGGAACGACAAGGACGGCAGGCGGTGATCTGAATGGATTATATCCAAATCCAACTGTAAACAAACTGCAAGGAAATGGAATAAGCAAGGCAATCCCGCTTGTAGGGCAGGTACTTAAATTTGATGGCCTGCAATGATCTCCGTCAAGGGATAGCATTGGTAGTTTCTCAATTCCCGATAGCGCTTCTGCCAATTCAGCTTCTGCTTTGTTTTCAATAACTAATCAAGGGTCAGGAACTGCTCTTCAAAGAATTAATTCTTCTGTGAATGCTAACGCCGTTTGGAATATTAGGTAAAATTAGTTCATTAACACCTGGAGTATCATCGGCTGCAATAAGAGGGATGAATTCAGGTACCGGAGCGGATGGATATGGTATTTGGGGCTCTCATGATGGAAGTGGCTCAGGAGTTTATGGCTCTTCGGTTAATGGAAGTGGCTTAAATGGTTTTTCTACCAATGGTTATGGAGTGTATGCGAACAGCACCTCTGGTACAGGCATTTTTGCAACAAGCTACGACGGTACTCCAACTGGTTTTGATATTTCTAATGTAAACAGTTTTAGCGATGCGGTTTTCACATCTAATTCCGGTTATGGCAATGGTGTGACCTCAATTGCCACTTTAGGGAATGGGGTTTTAGGTATAGGAAATGATCCAGCCGGAACCGGGCTTTTGGGTATTAATAATGCAGGTGGAGAAGCAGTTTTAGGTTTTACAATTAGTGATTATGCCAGTGGTGTAGTTGGACGGAATAATGGAACTTAGCAGCGTAAGCATTTAAATACTCCTAAGGAGATGAAGATGTTGAATTATCAATTTATAATGGAGGAGGAATGGCACTGCATTAGTTGCTGCAGTTGAGGGCGCAAATGCAGGAAATACAGCTGTGTTTAAAGCAAATGATGTCAATGTTGCCCGGATAGACTATACTGGTAAGGGATTTTTTAACGGCGGAACTCAGATGGGAGGCGCTGACGTTGCAGAATTTTTCGATGTGGAAGATAATAGTACTGAAGTATGAACCCGGTGATGTTTTGATCATTTCGCAAGAATCAGACCGTTAAGTTGAAAAATCCTCATCAGCTTATTCAACCTTAGTAGTAGGCGTATATGCAACAAAACCAGGTGTATTATTAACTGAAAAAAATGCTGAACAGGATTCTCTTGGAAAAATGGTGCCCTTGGGCGTAATTGGTGTAATACCAACAAAAGTTTGCATTGAAGGAGGTGCTATTCTGAGAGGCGATCTGTTGGTGACTTCTTCAACTGAAGGGGTAGCTATGAAGGCCGATCCAAAAAAAGTTCAAATCGGGCAAGTATTAGGAAAAGCATTGCAGCCTTATAACGAAAATGGGGTTGGAAAGATAAACGTCCTTGTAAGTATAAAATAAATTATTATGTGTTCTCGTTTTAAATTAAATATCATCACTACATCTATTCTTGTTTGCTCATTTGGCTGAGCTGCTAAAGCGCAATTGGCAAACGATAAGTCACTTAATGCGGAAACTTAATAACAAACATTGAAAAAGGAAATTCAAAAATAACTCAAAAAATATTTCTAAATCAATGGAAAAGCCGCCGAATGTGGCAAGTTCAAATCCATTGCTCAAAAATGTCCCAAATAGAAAAATAAAAAATCCTGAAATAGTCGCACATTCTAATTTAATGCATTCTGATTCAAACAGAATCAAATGAACAAAAGAAAAAAAAATTACCCAGTAATTCCATTAAGTTAAAACAAATGGGAACACCAGCTAAACCGCAAAAATTACGTTCGCAATAGATTGGAGATATTTATACTGAAAGTATTATAAAATCATACAATTTTAATAACAAAAATCTCTAAAGCAAAAAACTTCCCACCTATGAAAAAGATTTTAATTCTAACAATCATGTTGGCGAGCTACAACAATATATTTGCCTTTCTTACCCAAGCCAATTGGAGGTGGCGCAATGATGATGGAACAGAAACAGAGTGCTACCTGGAAGGCAGCTCAAAACACTTCCGCTGTAATGAATGCATACGGAGAGGTATGGAGGTTAAGATTAGAAGTTTATAATACTGATTATGCCGACCCTTATCTCGCTCTTCATGACACGTTACAATTCGCCAGATCAACAGGAGGCCTCTGGACGAATATTGATGCAACTTCAACTTCCAACCCTTTCATTATGGCAGGTACAAGCGTCTTTGTTACGCAATCAGAACCCACTACCGCTCAGCTGACACCGACTGTTGGTTATTCTTTTACTCCCAGTAAAGTAATGGTAGATTCGTCATTACTGGAAAAAGACACTTTTGCTGGTGGCAATCGTACCGAGTTTGAATGGACCATTAAGAGCACCTCAAATTTAATACCTAATACTATTTATTAT
The DNA here is from genome assembly GCA_963811285.1 of uncultured Chitinophagaceae bacterium. Taxonomy (GTDB): domain Bacteria; phylum Bacteroidota; class Bacteroidia; order Chitinophagales; family Chitinophagaceae; genus Ginsengibacter. The sequence goes on from CAWEQV010000039.1 coordinate 26,501, forward strand.
TTCAGACAATATGGTCAAACTCAAGCACTTGATTCTTCAAAAACTTATCCGTTTTTAGTCACCGCAGGAGTGTTGCTCATAAAACTCAGTGGGTTCACAGTGATCCTGTGATAATAAAAGATGTTAAATTAGAATGGCTAACATTCTCTGAACGAAGTAATAGCAGGTTTAAAGAACAACGCAGCGGTGATGGGAAAATATGGCAAACTATCGCTAGTGCAAATGGTACTCCTGCTGCATCTAATACTTACAAGGTGTATGATAATAGCTCTTTAAGTGGAGTTAACTATTATGTAGTTAAAGAATACGACGTAGATGGCCATACTTATCAGTCTGAAATAAAAATTTTAAAAATGACGGATGTAAAATCAATTATATCTGTTTTTCCTAATCCATCACGTCGGGAATAAATTTTAGTATCGCAAATCACGAAGCTTCTAATGTTGAAGTATCGCTTGTAAACATGGAAGGTAAAACTATTCATCATGAAATTATTAGTAACGTACAACCTAATTCAGTTAATAAATTGAATATGAAACAGCAAACTGCTCCAGGCTTATACATTTTAAAATTAAAAGCAGGCACTCTTTCAGAGAGTGCTAAAGTAATAATTGAATAAGACTTATTTCATTTCTTTATAATTAAAAAAGGATCGTTATGTAATTTTTTTTTTTTTTTTTTTTTTTTTTTTTTTTTTTTTTTTTTTTTTTTTTTTTTTTTTTTTTTTTTTTTTTTTTTTTTTTTTTTTTTTTTTTTTTTTTTTTTTTTTTTTTTTTTTTTTTTTTTTTTTTTTTTTTTTTTTTTTTTTTTTTTTTTTTTTTTTTTTTTTTTTTTTTTTTTTTTTTTTTTTTTTTTTTTTTTTTTTTTTTTTTTTTTTTTTTTTTTTTTTTTTTTTTTTTTTCGGTTTTACATTTTTATGTCTGGCATTTTATTTGGATCATACCAGGGGCTGAAAGGTTTACAGGCTATAGTATGCTTTACGGACTAGTGGTCTTTCTTATTTCAGCAGCTTTCTATACTTTATTTTTCATCTCTTTATTGTATACCTATTCTGTGTTAAAAAAAATATAGATTCGTTACGTTTCAACAGTCATCAACAGCATTTTAGCAGCATCTTTTTTTGCGTAGCGGAAGCAAAGTTAATGCGTTTATCAACAGGACTTCTCTGGTTTGATTTACATTTAGGAAACGGACTCGCTGAGAATCTGTATACTATACAGCCTGCCTCTTTTTTTGGCATTCACATTATGACTTTTGTAGTGGTTATTGTTAATTATTTAGATGGCATAATCGCAATAAAAAAAATATGGAAAATGCTTTATTTGCTCGCTGGAGTTTTAATATTATATTTTATTTTTGGATTTATTATATATCAAAATTTTAATAACGATTTACCTAATAAGAAACCATTCAAGGTTGCCATTCTTGTTGAAAACATTACACAGGATATAACTTGGAATAATAATACCGGTAACGTTCTTGTTCAAAAATTATTAGATCTTAATAGAGTTGCGGTTACCATGAAACCGGACATAGCTTTTTGGTCAGAATCAGCAATTCCATGGACTTATCGAAAAGATGATGATCTGGTAAAAGAAATATTTAAAATAACGGATCCGGCCGACATAACCCATATTATGGGGATCAACACTGCTTATAAAGAAAATGTACTTTTCAATTTAGCGTATCGTCTTTTACCTGGAGGAAATATGACGGGACGTTATGACAAACAATATCTTTTATCATTTATAGAAAGACCATTGAATGGTTGGCTTATGCCTTTCTTTTCCAGTAAAGGATATTCCGCATTAAACGATACAGCACATAGTAAGCCACTCTCGACAACATTTGGCAAAGCTGGTCTACTGATTTGCAATGAAGCCGCAATACCAACTGCAGCGGCCAGCCAGGTGAAGCAAGGGGCACAATTCTTATTCAATATGAGTAATGATGGATGGTTTAATGACACGTATATAGTTAAACTACATTTTTATTATGCAAGATTAAGAGCGGTTGAATGAAGAAAAGATATCGCCATAAATTGTAACAATGGATTTTCTGGTCTTATAAAAGCATCCGGAGATATAAATGAAAAAGAAAAAAGCACAGAACCGTTTGTGAAGATAGTTAGTATCCAACCAAATAAATATATTACCACTGCTTCTTTATATCCAGATATATTTATTTATGGTTGTGCATTTTATGTTGCCTTAATTTCTGTTTCAACCTTTTTTAAGAAGAAAAACAATATAAACGTTTTAGGATAAAGTAAAATTTGATTAATATTTTTTATCGGGATAAAAAATTGAAATTTATTATTTTATAAAAAAAGAACTTTATTATTAATAAAAAATGGTCCTTAAAAAATAAGATTAATAAAAATTCGCATTTCTGTTTAGAACTTTTGACAGTATTTAAAAATATTTAAGGTAAATTTTGTTTTATAATGATTAAACCTGATTTATTATTAATCCTATTAATGAGAAATCACGCTATGCGCTAAAACTTGTGTAATCTATAAAGGAAAAATAAGCCGCAACTTCTGATAACCTTTTTTATAATTATTTTCACCGACAAATGATTTTTATTAAAAGATACAATTTTTTTAATAAAATTGTATTTTTACCTATAATTTGTTTCAATGGAAATAGTACCAGGGCCTTTATTGCAAAAAATTAATTCGCCAGCCGATTTAAAGAAATTGGATCGCATTCAGTTACACCAGCTAAGTGATGAACTTCGGCAATATATTGTGGATGTAGTAAGTGTACATGGTGGCCATTTCGCTGCAAGCCTGGGAGTAGTTGAACTTACCATAGCTTTACATTATGTTTTTAATACACCCTACGATCAATTAGTATGGGATGTAGGCCACCAAGCCTATGGTCATAAAATTTTAACCGGGCGCCGGGACAGTTTTTCTACTCTCAGGAAAAAAAATGGTTTAAGCGGATTTCCAAAAAGTGGTGAAAGCGAATATGATTCTTTTGGAGTAGGCCATTCTTCTACTTCTATTTCTGCAGCTTTAGGGATGGCGATGGCATCGCATTATAAAGGTGAAGATGACAGGCAACATGTGGCGATTATCGGTGACGGAGCAATGACTGCCGGAGAAGCTTTTGAAGCGATGAATCACGCAGGAATTGAGAAAAGTAATTTGCTCATCGTACTGAACGATAATTGCATGAGCATCGACCCGAATGTGGGCGCTCTCAAAGAATATCTTACTGATATCACCACTTCTCAAACTTATAATAAAATCCGAGATGATTTCTGGAAAGCACTCGGAAAGCTTCCGGGGAAAACATTCTCAAGGAAGATGGTTTCGAAAATAGAAACATCGTTAAAGGGTTTGGTAAGCAAAAGCAGTAATCTTTTTGAGTCATTAAACATCCGCTATTTTGGTCCGATAGATGGTCATAATATTACGAAGTTGGTTGATACTTTGCAGGATATGAAGGATATTGCCGGGCCAAAATTATTGCATATTAAAACGGTGAAAGGAAAAGGTTTTGAGCTGGCAGAAAAAGACCAAACCAAGTGGCATGCTCCGGGCCTTTTTGATAAAATTACCGGTGAGATCTATAAAAAGAAATTTGACATTCCACAGCCACCAAAATACCAGGATGTTTTTGGCAAAACAATAATTGAACTGGCTGAAAAAAATGATAAAATAATGGGTGTTACACCTGCAATGCCCAGTGGTTGTTCTCTGAAATATATGATGGATCAAATGCCAAATCGCGCTTTTGATGTAGGAATTTGTGAACAGCATGCGGTTACGCTAAGTGCCGGAATGGCTACACAGGGAATGCGTGTTTTTTGCAACATTTATTCTTCATTTATGCAGCGTGCTTACGACCAGGTTATTCATGATGTGGCTCTTCAAAATTTACCCGTTGTTTTTTGTCTCGATAGGGCAGGGCTTGTTGGTGAAGATGGAGCAACTCACCAGGGTGCTTATGATATTGCTTACATGCGGTGCATTCCTAATATGATTGTAAGTGCGCCAATGAATGAAACCGAATTGAGAGATTTAATGTATACCGCTCAGCTTGGTTCAACTCAAAATCCTTTTGTAATCCGCTACCCGCGTGGCCAGGCAGTTAAAGCTGATTGGAAAAAGCCAATGAAAGAAATTAAAATTGGCACAGGTAGAAAATTAAAAGATGGCGAAGAAATTGCCATACTTTCTTTTGGCCATCCAGGCAACTTTGCTGCTGAAGCGATTAGAGATGTAAAATCAGAAGGTTTAAATCCGGCTCATTACGACATGCGTTTTGCGAAACCTTTGGACGAGGAACTTTTGCATGAAGTATTTAAAAAATATTCCAAAATTATTACTGTAGAAGATGGAACGGTTGTCGGAGGTTTTGGTTCAGCTATTTTAGAATTTATGCATAACAATAGTTACAAAGCTGATGTAAAAATTTTAGGAATTCCTGATATGGTTGTCGAACATGCTTCTCAAAAGCAGCAACAACAGCAAGTTGGAATTGATGCGAATCATATAGCTGATACCATCAGGGAAATGAGTAGAATAAATGTGAACAGATTATTAGCAAAGTAACACATTTTATTATTTCATTTTTTTGGGTCCTAAAAATTGAAAAACTATAATAGTGGGAGTATCTTTAACGGCTCAATCCTACTAAACCTGGTAATAATCTTTTTCCAGGCTTCCTTTTTCAAATGCAGCTTTATTTAGAAGTGTATAATTCAAAAACTGTGAGGCGTAAGATTTTCTTCTGTCAAAAATCAAGTTCCCGCGTTTGTATAAAGACGATTTCTTTCTCTTGATTTCTTAAATATATTTTAAATCACGTTTCTGACAAATATTATCAGAAGAAAAGCTGTAAGTGGACAGGGAGTGAAAGCCGATTTGAGAACTCAGTAAATTACATTAGTTGATGCAACAATAAGTATAAATAAATCCCCACTTTTTTAGCTAACATGCTTTAAATCAATAGTATATAATATTTGGCATGATGATTTCAATATATACGGACAAAGAGGATTTTTTAACCTATTTAAATCGACAAATTATGAAAAAGATTTTTTTAACAGCATGTGTTGCGGTGGCATTAACTGCGTGTAACAGTTCGGGTACAAACGACAATACTACCGTATCTACTGATAGTACTACTAACACCATGATGGCTTCAACCACAACTTACACTCCGTCAGAAGGAGATGTTACCTACAGAAATGATAAATTGATGGTTTACAAAGGCAATCAATGGGAAGAAGCAGATAACGATCAAACTGTCGGTAACGGCGTTGTTGTACATACCAACGGAGTAGTGAACCAGGGCGACAAAACCGATACCTTAACTGATGGCCAGGTTGTTTCTCATACGGGTACATTTTTCGATAAAACCGGCCATGCAATTAAAGATGCGTGGACTTCTACCAAAAAGGGTGTAGGTGAAGCAGGTGAAGCTGTTGGTAAAGCTGCAGGTGAAGCCGGAGAAGCGGTTGGTAATGCAGCAAGTAAAACCGCAAACGCTGTGGGTAATGCTGTTTCTGGCGACACAACTAAATAATCGTAAAAATTTATTAATAAAAAAAGTTTGAGTTTTTCGGCTCAAACTTTTTTTGTTGAAATAAAAATTTCCGCTTTTTGTTCTTTTACTGTGTAGTAAGCAAACTGCAACCGCGTAAATCACTCATATCTCTTCGTCCCAACACTTCAAAACTATTGTCTTTATATAATCTTCCTATATCATCGGTTGCAATAAAACTGCAGGAATATAAATTGGCAAGATCAATAATATTTATCAATCCATTTATGGGTTTTGAATTTTCGCCATTTGAACTTATTGCAAAAGGGTCGTTGTATTCGCGCACCAGAACTTTCATCCATGGCGGACAATGAAATTTTCCGTTACATTTTGAATACGCCTGCGAAAGCAATTCAGTCATTCCATATTCAGAATGGATCGTTGATACTCCTAATTTCTTTTTTAATTCCTCGTGAACTTCTTCGCGTGTTATTTCTTCTCTTTTTCCTTTCATACCGCCGGTTTCTATCACAAAAGTATTCTGTAATTTCATTGAATAATGCTCCGCAAAATCCAGGAGAGCATAAGTAACTCCAATCAATAAAGTTGGCTTTCCTGTTATTTCATTATGTACCAATGCCTGGTAAAGTTGATCATGATTCTGCAAATAAAATCCGCTTTCCGAATCATTGGATATTTTTATCAGTTTATTTACCATATAAACCAATGAAGAATTTTCTCTTTCAAGATAACCTGGCAATAATCCGAGGATAGACCATTGTATCGGATTTCCATAAAATAAACGAAAGCCTTTTAAAAAACTTTTTTCATACAGGGCAACGCTTTTCAGATAGTGCCGGCTGGTATTGGTACCTGTAGTACCACTGCTTTCAAAAACAATTTCAGGATCAAAAGTTGTGGTCGTGACTTTATGAGTTTTGAAAAAAGAAATGGGTAAAAAAGGGATTTTTTGAAAAGCATCCACCAATGCAGGATTAACACCAATTGAGTTTACATAAGTTTTATACAGCTCATTATTCTGATACTGCAGTGAAAATATTTGCAATGCCAGTTCATTAAAATTATAATAGGAAGCACTGAAGATTTTATTTTCCCATTCTTCTATTTGTAACTTATTATTCAGTTTTTAATAATTAAATTTGAAAAAATTAAGCGATACAAAGATGCGATACACCGTTTTATTTTCAATATTCTTATTTGCCTTTTTAACAGGGTGCAAGAAGCATAAGTTTCAATCTACTCCTTCATTAAAATTTAAATCCGTTAGTTCCACTGTTGTTCCGGCTAATCAGGGTATTCAATTTAAATTATCTTTTACAGATGCAGAAGGAGATTTGAACGATTCTATTTATATACAAAAAATTACCACTAATTGCCCAAACAGCAATTTTGACGATTATTACGATATTCCTTCGTTCCCCACATCCAGTAACGAAGAGGGTGATATTGTGGTTACATTCCGATATATCGACATTGCTCCGAGGTGTCAGCAAAATGACACAGCGGTATTCCGTTTTGCTATAAAGGATAAAGCGAATCACGTAAGCGACACCGCATCTACTCCTCCGATCATTATCATTTCACAATAAAAAGTGTATGTGAAAAAACTACTGGAATTTATTTTATTCAGCAGTATTTTTATTGCCTGCTGCGCTGTCGCTTTTTGTATAGAAACAAATATTTTATTAGGCGTTCCGCTAAATACTTTTAGTTTTTATTGTTTTGTTTTTGGTGCTACGTTGCTTCAATACAATCTTCATTATTCTACAAAAAAAATAGCCGTAAAAAACTCTGAAAGGTTAAGTTGGTCGCATAACAACAAAAAAATTCATTTCTTTTTGTTGCTCATCGCAGCCCTTCTGATTCTTTTTAGCTTTTTCCATTTTAAACTCAAGCACTTTGTCATTCTTGCATTGCTTGGTACTATTTCTTTTTTGTATTCTTTTCCTTTTCTTCCTTTAGCTAAAAAGAAGCGAATTAAAGATTATGGGCTATTAAAAATTGTCACACTTTCTCTTTTGTGGACGCTTGTAACGGTTTGGTTCCCGGTAAATAGTATGCCATTCGACAGGTTGCTTTTTATTTTTGTTTTTGTAAAGAGATTTATTTTCATGTTTATTCTTTGTTTGCTGTTTGATCTAAGAGATATTGAGATCGACAGGAAAGAAAATATTGATACATTGCCTGTTATGCTTGGCAAAAAAAAATCCTACTATTTATCTTATCTTTTATTGGTTTTGTTTTTAGCGATTGCGTGGGTGCAATATCTTTATTTGCCCCAACTCCCTTTTTTTATAGCAATGCTGGTTTCGACGGCGGTTACTTTCCTAATCATTGAAAGGACAAAGAAAACCAATTCGGATTTTATTTATCTCGCAGGCGTTGACGGAATGATGTTGTTGCAGGCATTCCTCGTTTACCTATTCAGTTTAAAACTTTAAATTTGCGAATACAAAAAAAGAATTGAAATAATTAATATGGCAAAAAGTAAAAAAGCACCCTTTGGTATTTCTGATCAGTCAAGAGATTTTTTGAAAACCTATATGAACACAGCCTCACCAATTGGCCTGGAATTTAACGGGCAGAAAGTGTGGCTCAATTATATAAAAAACTATGTGGACACTACTTTTACTGATCCTTACGGAACGGCTGTTGGTGTTATTAATCCTGATAAAAAATTTAAAGTAGTTATTGAGGCGCATGCAGATGAGATCAGTTGGTTTGTAAATTATATCAATCCTGAAGGGTTAATCTATTTGAAGAGAAACGGGGGAGTTGATCAGCAGATTGCACCATCGCACCGTGTAATTATTCATGGGAAAAAAGGGCCGGTAAAAGCGGTTTTCGGCTGGCCGGCTATTCATACTCGTTCAGGAAATGGTGATAAAGAAAATCAACCTAAAGTGGAAACCTTATTTTTGGATTGCGGAGCAAGAAATAAAAAGGAAGTTGAAGATTTGGGTATTCATGTGGGTGCCGCCGCTACTTATACTGAAGGTTATGATGAGATCGCTTATGATAATCTCATTGGCCGCGCGTTTGACAATCGTATTGGGGGATTTATGATCGCCGAGGTAGCGCGCTTGTTAAAAGAAAATAAAAAGACACTGCCTTATTCACTGTATATCGTAAACGCAGTTCAGGAAGAAATCGGTTTGCGTGGTGCAGAAATGATAGCAAGAAGAATAAAACCGGATGTGGCAATAATCACAGATGTAACTCACGATTCTACAACGCCAATGATTAATAAAAATAAAGAAGGCGAATGCGCCTGTGGCAAAGGTCCGGCTTTAACGTATGGGCCTGCGGTTCACAACAAATTACTTGCATTGATCGAGGGTACTGCTGTAAAAAATAAAATCCCTTACCAGTTATCTGCAGTAAGCCGCAGCACCGGAACTGATACAGATTCTTTTGCTTATGCAAATGATGGCTGCCCTTCCGCATTAATTTCAATTCCTTTACGGTATATGCATACAACAGTAGAAATGATCAATAAAGCAGATGTTGAAAACACAATCAGGCTTATGTATGAAAGTTTGCTTGCATTAACGCCCAAGACAAATTTGAGTTACTTTAGTTAGAAAATAAAAATATTGAAAATAAGTTTGTTTACTATTTACTATTCATAATTCATGATAAGAAACAACTGGACAAAAGAAGAAATTTCAGAGATATACAATACGCCTTTGCTCGAACTGATTTATAAAGCGTCTGTGCTTCACCGTGAGTATCAGCAAACGGGTGAAGTTCAGGTGTGTACTTTACTTTCAATCAAGACCGGCGGTTGCCCTGAAGATTGTGCCTATTGCCCGCAGGCAGCCAGATACAATACAGGAGTAGATGTGCAGGCATTGATGAAAAAAGAAGAAGTGCTTGCTTATGCACAAAAAGCAAAAAATGCAGGATCTACCAGGTTTTGCATGGGCGCTGCATGGCGCGAAGTAAGAGACAACCGGGATTTCGACCGGGTTCTTGATATGGTAAAAGGTGTGAATGAACTGGGCCTTGAAGTTTGTTGCACTATGGGCATGCTTACGGAAAGTCAGGCTGAAAAATTACAGGCTGCAGGTTTATATGCTTACAATCACAATGTAGATACTTCCGAAGAACATTATACCGATATTATTTCTACGCGCACTTATGATGATCGTTTAAAAACGTTGGGCAATGTTCGCAAAGCCGGTATCAGTGTTTGTAGTGGAGGCATCATTGGTTTGGGGGAAAACCACGAAGACAGGATCGGAATGTTACATACTTTATCAACTTTACCTTCTCATCCGGGGAGCGTTCCAATAAATGCATTGGTAAGAGTAAAAGGAACGCCACTGGAAGGAAATGAGAAAGTTGATATTTGGGATATGGTCAGGATGATTGCAACAGCAAGGATCCTTATGCCGAAGGCAATGGTAAGATTAAGTGCCGGAAGAACTGAAATGACGATTGCCGAACAAGCACTTTGTTTCATGGCCGGAGCCAATTCCATTTTTTCCGGTGAGAAATTATTGACTACACCTAATCCTGATTTTGACCAGGATAAAATGATGTTTGAATTGCTGGGGTTGAAACCTCGGGAAGCTTTTAAAGAATCTCCAACTGCTGCTGAGACTGGTTTTGTAGAAGAAGCCTTAATTAACTGATTAGCTAATCGGCTAATTAACTAATTAAAGATATGGACAAAGAAGTTCTATTAAATGCGTTTCGTTTGATGTGTACGTCCGTAGCTATGACGAAAACTTATGAAGCCAACCGGCAGATTTGTAAATATGTGTACGCCACTTCCCGCGGGCACGAGGCAATACAACTGGCCACTGCTTTTCAATTATTACCTTGTGATTATGTAAGCCCGTATTATCGTGATGATAGTTTGTTGCTCGGTCTTGGTTTTTCTCCATACACTTTAATGTTGCAATTGCTTGCAAAAGGTGAAGACGTTTTTACCGGGGGAAGAGAATATTATGCTCATCCAAATTTTCAGGGAGAAGATAAGCCAACGGTAATTCATCAGAGCAGCGCTACCGGTATGCAGGCAATTCCCACAACGGGCATTGCGCAAGGATTACAATATTTGCAATCAATCGATTCTCCTCTTTATAAAAAAGGAAAAGATGGAGAAACGCCAATAGTTATTTGTTCACTTGGGGATGCAAGCTTAGCGGAAGGTGAGGTTTCAGAAGCAATGCAGGTGGCAGTTTTAAAAAAACTACGCATCATTTATTTAGTGCAGGATAATGGGTGGGGAATCAGTGTTACTTCTTCAGAAGCGAGGGCAATGAATGCTTCTGAGTTTGCAAAAGGCTTTAAAGGAATGCAGCGTATAAGCATAGACGGTAGTGATTTTCTTCAAAGCTTTGAAGTGATGAAAAACGTGGTGGGACAGGTGCGGGAAAATCCCGAACCTTTTTTGGTTCATGCAAAAGTGCCGTTACTTACCCACCACACAAGTGGTGTGAGAAAAGAATTTTATCGTTCAGAAGAAGATCTTGGCAAACATGCAGAAGAAGATCCACTTCCAAAATTAAAAAAGCGTTTACTTAATTCAGGAATTGCTGAAAATGATTTGAATGAAATTGAATTCATCGTAAATGAAGCAGTTGCGCAACAATTTGAAAGTGCCAGATCGGCTCCCGAACCAAATCCTTCGGCTGTAGCTGAACACATTTTTGCACCCACAACTATTTCCGAAGAAAAAGGAGAACGACATCCCACCGGAAAAGAAAAAGTAGTGATGGTAGATGCCGCTTTGTTTGCAATCCGTGAAATAATGGAAGAGTTTCCGGAAGCTATTTTGTATGGCCAGGATGTAGGGCGAAGGCTGGGAGGTGTGTTCAGGGAGACAGCAACTTTGGGAGAACAATTTGGAGATCATCGTGTTTTTAATACCGCCATCCAGGAAGCGTACATTATTGGTTCAACCGTCGGAATGAGCGCGGCAGGAGTAAAGCCAATTGTAGAAGTACAGTTTGCGGATTACATCTTTCCCGGCTTCAATCAGTTGTACACTGAGGTTGCGAAGAGTTGTTATTTGAGCAATGGGAAGTTTCCGGTGCAAACGGTAATTCGTGTGCCAATAGGAGCTTATGGTGGGGGTGGCCCTTATCACAGCGGAAGTATCGAAACTTTTTTGTTGGCTATAAAGGGAATAAAGATTGCTTATCCATCTAACGCTGCTGACATGAAAGGCCTCATGAAAGCTGCTTTTCTTGATCCAAATCCTGTGATTATGCTCGAACATAAAGGCCTCTACTGGAGTAAAGTTCCGGGAACGGAAGACGCGAAAACAATAGAACCTTCCCGCGATTACGTATTACCGTTAGGAAAAGGAAATGTAGTCCTGCAGGCGGATGAAGATAAGTTGAATAAAGGTGAAAGTTGTTGCATCATCACTTATGGAATGGGAGTGTATTGGGCAAAGGCTGCTGCTAAAAAATTTCCCGGTCAAATTGAAATTGTAGATCTGAGAACCTTGTTTCCATTGGATGAAGGATTGATTTTTTCAACCGTAAAAAAACATGGAAAATGTTTGGTTCTAACAGAAGAGCAACAGAATAATTCTTTCGCTGAAGCGCTTGCAGGGCGTATTTCAAAAGAATGTTTTCAGTTCCTCGATGCGCCTGTGCAGGTGCTTGGTGCATTAAATCTTCCTGCTGTTCCAATGAATATGATTTTGGAAAATGAAATGTTGCCAAATGCTCAGAAAGCGGGGAAGGTAATTATTGAATTATTAAAGTATTGAGTTATTCTCACTTCTGTCTTCCCCCTTAACAGGCATATTATTTGAGATTTTATAAAAACTAATCTCAATCAATATGATAGAATGGCACATTGGATGTTCAGGATTTCATTATAAAGACTGGAAAGGAGTTTTTTATCCAAAAGGAGTTCCTCAAAGAAAATGGTTTGAATATTATGGTGAACATTTTAAGACATTGGAGTTGAATGTAACTTTTTACCGTTTCCCTGAAGTTTCGATGCTGAAAGGATGGTACGCAAGAAGTTCAGGCGATTTTAGTTTTTCTGTAAAAGCGCCACGCATTATTACGCACTTTAAAAAACTAAATGATTGTGATAAATTTCTTAATGATTTTTACCAAACAGTAGAAGAAGGATTAAAAGAAAAAACAGGATGTGTTTTATTTCAGTTTCCGCCAAAATACGGTTATACAGAGGAACGGCTTGAAAAAATTATCAACAGTCTCGATCCAAAATTTCCCAATATTGTTGAATTTCGCCACGAAAGCTGGTGGAAAAAAGAAGTGTACCGTGAACTCGGAAAAAATAAAATCACATTTTCGGGTATGAGTCACCCGTTATTACCCGAAAACGTTATTGAAAATACTTCGCTGCTTTATTACAGGATGCACGGTGTGCCTCAGTTGTATCAATCTCCTTATTCAACAGAGTATATGGAAAAATTTATAAAAGAAGTGGAGGCATGCGGCAAAACAAAAAAAGCATTTATTTATTTCAACAATGATATTGGTTGTAATGCTGTAAAAAATGCAACGGAAATGAAAGTGCTGGTTGAAAAATAAAAACTATCCATGCACTGATTTTTACTCCTAAATAAGAATTACCGGAATTCGTTTGTTTACTCCTTTCTGTATTGATTTCAATTTTTTAAATTAAATTTAGTGAGGTTTATTAATAAACTTATTAGAAGAATCAAACTCACTTCACATTTAAAAATACTTTTTATGACAGCCCTTATTATTATTCTTGCCATAATAGTTTTATTGATCATTTGGATCATAAGCATGTACAACAGCCTTGTACGATTGAAAGTAAAAGTTGATAACAGTTGGAGCGATATTCGTGTTTATCTTAAAAAGCGTTATGATCTTATTCCTAATTTGGTAAACACGGTAAAAGGCTATGCTGCTCATGAGCGGGAAACTTTTGAAAAAGTTACGGAAGCTCGAAACGCAGCAGCAGCAGTTCCTCCAACAGATGTGCAAGGAGCGGCCCAGGCCAATCAGGTGTTAGGTGGCGCATTACGCGGGTTGCTTGCTGTTGCCGAAAATTATCCTGAACTGAAAGCGAATCAAAACTTTTTGGAGTTGCAAAGTGCCCTTCAATCTATTGAAGGGGATCTTGGAAACGCGCGTCGTTATTACAACGCAACAGTAAGAGATTATAACACCGCTATTCAGCAATTTCCGGGAGTCATTATTGCAAATATGTCTGGCTTTAAAGCGCGTGAATTTTATGAACTCGAAAACCAGGAAGAAGCAAAAAATGTGGAAGTAAAGTTTTAATTCTTTACTGATGAAAAAAGTTGTTGCACTTATTTTCCTTTCACTTTTTTGCAAATATTCCAAAGCGCAGGAAGCATTTACTATTACGCATTACCATGTCAATTTAAAAATAAACAAAAATGCTTCTCTTGATATTACAGAAAATTTAGACGTTCATTTCAATGAGTCGAGGCATGGGATAATCCGTTCAATTCAATATGAGTATCCCATGAAAAAACTGCCTGCCGGAATTGAACAGGCAGACAGGCAAATGCATGCCAAAGGTTATACTCGCATTTTTATTGAAAACATAAAAGTTCCGGGCCATAATTTCAGTAGCAGTAAAAGCGGCGATTATGAAAACATAAAGATCGGGTCTGCTGATAAATACGTCAACGGCGATCAGCATTACGTGATTAAATACACGATTTTAAATGCGATCAATTTCTTTAAAAATCATTCGGAATTTTATTTTAATGTGATAGGAAATCAATGGAATACCACCATCGATTCTGCAGATTTTGAGATAGAATTGCCACAGCCACTTCCTGACACGCCTTACTATTTTGTAGCAACGGGTGTCTTTGGTTCAAAAGAAAATAATACCGTTACACATTGGCAGTCGAATAAAATACTTGATGGACACACAACACAAAAATTAAATCCATATGAAGGATTAACGGTGGGCATTAGTTTTCCCAAAGGCTTTTTGATCAAACAGAATTATACTTTACGCGGAATATGGTGGCTCTTTCTTCCTGTTTTTGTTTTTATCGGAATGTATTTTGTTTGGAAAAAATGGGGAAAAGATGAAGAGGTTACCATTCAGACAGAATATTATCCTCCTGAAAATGTTAGCCCCAGTGTTTCTGGTTATATTATTGACAATAAACTTGACCGGCGCGATCTTACAGCACTTGTTCCCTACTGGGGGGCAGGAGGGTATCTACGCGTAAATGAAATCGAAAAAAGTTCCTTGCTTGGAATTATCAAGACGAAAGATTATGAGTTTTTAAAATTAAAAGAGTTGCCGGAAAATGTTCCGCAATTTGAAAAAACTTTGTTTAATGGAATTTTTGAAACAGGAGAAAAAGTAAAACTAAGTGATTTGAAGAATGTGTTATATACGACGATGAACAAAGCAAAATCGCAATTGGAATCAGAGATAAGGAAGGAAGATTATTATGTAATGTATTCAAGAAGCATGGGATGTATTTTTCCTTTCCTGGGAATTCTTGTGACAGCGATTGGTTTTTTTGCTTTGGTAGCTGACTGGCAGGAAAAATTGTGGCTGGGAGTTTCCCTGATAGCCTGTGGAATTATATTGGTTTCTTTTGGTGTTTTTATGACGAAGAAAACAAAAAAGGGAACCTTGCTTTATCAAAAATTACTGGGATTTAAAGAGTTTATAAAAAGCGTCGAAAAAGATCGGCTGCAGGAATTCCTAAAGCAGGATGAAAATTATTTTGATAAAGTTTTGCCCTACGCCATTGTATTCGATATGGCTGATAAATGGAAAGATAAATTAAAAGGCCTTGACGTGCCGCCACCAAAATGGTATTCGGGAAATTATGCAGGTGCTAATTTCAATACGCTTATGTTTATGAACAGTCTTGATCATTCCATGAATCAAATGACACAATCATTTTACAGTTCACCTTCAAGTAGTGGCACAAGCGGCGGCAGTTTCAGCGGTGGAGGAGGGTTTTCCGGCGGAGGATTTGGTGGTGGTGGAGGAAGTAGCTGGTAGAATATTCAGGTGAAATAAAATAGAGGATTATTTGTTGTGTTACTATAAAGAGGGCTGTAAAATCATGGATAAAAAAAGCGGTTATTTATTTGCTTAGTGCAGTACAGTTTCATTTTACATTAAAATATTTGGGTTGATATTTCTTAGTAATGAATATCTACTTTCTTGTTTTCGCAGTTGATTTTTTTACCACTTTTTTATGAGCAGTGGTTTTCTGATGAGCAACTTTCGGAGTTGCTTTTGTGATGGTTTCTTCCTGTGGCGCTTCAGCGTTTTCTTCATCATCAGGTGAGTTATCTGCTCCGTCAAAATATTTTTCCATTTGCTTAGCCTGGTAAATATTGCTGTTGTATTTATTTCCCAGCACGATTATCGTCACTGAATCCTGTATCATCCGTATAAAAACGGCGTTGTTGCCATGCCACCAGCCGTTATGGTAAATTATTTTTCGCCCGTCAGGATATACATTCATTCTCCAACCATAACCATAATTCCTGATTCCCGGTTTTTCATTACTGTAAGGCGTATAGGCTTTTTGAAGCATTTCTTTAGAGAAAAGTTGATTGGTATATAAAGCCTGGTCCCACTTAAGCAGGTCTTCCGGTGTGCTGTAAATATTTTTATCGCCAAAGCCACAATCTAAAAATGTAAAAGCTTCCTGCCGGCCGCGATAATCATAAGAAGGCATACCTGTGGCGCTGTCACTGATGTTCCAAACATAGGTGTCGTTCATATGCAGGGGTGTAAAAAACTGTTGCTGCAAAAAATCAGCATATGATTCTCCTGATGCCTTTTCAATAATCAATCCGAGCAAAGCATAATTGGTGTTGCAATAAGTAAAATGGGTATTAGGTTTGGTAGCCGGAGGCTTAAATTTTGCCAGGTAATCAAGTACATCCTGGTTTCTTACATGCTTTTTTGTGTCCCAGCCCAGCTTGTCCATAAAATAAAGATAGTTGGGCAATCCACTTCTATGGCTCAACAAATCCTTCACCCTGACATTATCGTAAGGGAAAGAAGGTAAGAATTTTTTCACATCATCATCAAGGGAAAGTTTGCCCATTTCTGCAAGTTTCAAAGTGGCCATGGCTGTAAAGGTTTTTGAAACGGAGGCAATATGAAAAGCAGTGTGTTTGTCGATTACGGAATCTTTTTTACGAAGATTGAAATAACCATGATAATCTTCAAAGATCACCTGGCCCCTTTTGGCCACAAGAATAGCACCATTGAATCCCGTTCGGAGCAATTTATTATTATAAAAATCTTTAACCTCATTTCTGTAAATTTCCATCTGGTTTGAAGGAATTTTCCCGGGGTCAGGTGCTACATAACCGGTTGAGTCTTTTTCAGCACGTTTTGGTTTTACACCGACTGAACTGCAGGAAGAAGTGAAAAAAAACAGGATTATAAATACCGGGGAAAAATTTCTAAGTCTCATCAAAAAATATTCAAGGATTAAGGGGCTATATTTGCAATATTACATTACTATTTTAATATGCCAGAGAAAAAATCGACTAGTTATCCTAAAGAAAAAATAAATATTCTTTTTTTGGAAAACATCAGCCAAACCGCCGCTAACAGATTTATTGATTCAGGATACACTTCGGTAAAAAGATTGCCCGGAGCAATGTCTGAAAGTGAATTAATTAAAGAAATTAAAAATGTTCATTTGTTGGGCATTCGTTCCAAATCAAAGATTACTGCTGAGGTGTTAAAGAACGCAAAGAAACTGCAGGCAATAGGATGTTTTTGTATCGGGACCAACCAGGTAAACATGAAAGCAGCGACTGATAAAGGCGTTGCTGTCTTTAATGCGCCGTATTCAAATACACGTTCAGTAGCTGAATTAGTAATGGCTGCTTCTATTATGCTGATCAGAAAAATTCCTGATAAGAACAGAGCTGCCCACGAGGGGATTTGGATGAAGGATTCTACAGGTAGTCATGAATTGCGTGGAAAAACGTTAGGAATTATTGGTTATGGAAACATCGGCTCACAGGTAAGCGTACTCGCTGAGGCTTTCGGAATGAAAGTTATTTTTTATGATACCGAAACAAAAATGCCGCTTGGAAATGCGGAGGGTAAAAAGACTTTAAAAGACGTTTTGAAGGAAGCAGATATTGTTACGCTGCATGTGCCTGATCTTCCTTCCACCAGGAATCTAATCAATAAGAATAATATTAAATTTTTTAAGAAAACAGGCATCCTTATTAATTATGCAAGAGGCCAGGTGGTAGATCTCGATGAATTAAAAAAGGCACTTGAAAAAATGGAACTGGGCGGTGCGGCGATAGATGTTTTTCCAAAAGAACCAGCGAAAAATGGTGAACCTTTTTCAACACCTTTGCAGGGATTAAGCAATGTGATTTTAACGCCTCATATTGGTGGTTCTACAGAGGAAGCTCAACAGAATATTGGCGAGGATGTAAGTAGTAAATTATTTAATTATTTAGAGAAAGGTATTACAACAGGCTCTCATTCTGTTCCTCCTCTAAATCTTCCTCCACATGAAAATTCTCACAGAATTTTGCATATTCATAAAAACGTGCCTGGTGTTTTATCGGAAATTAATACACAACTTTCTTCACACAAAATAAATATCCTTTCTCAATATTTAAAAACCAATGACGACATAGGATATGTGGTGTTGGACGTCAACAAAAGTTTGTCTAAAGAAGCGCTTCAATTACTAAAAGGGGTTAAAGACACAATTAAAGTAAGGTTATTGTATTAAGAGTAAGTAAGTGCCGGATTTGGAAATATCTTTCGTTCAGCAAAAACTTCATGAAAGCTTGTTTAGCCTTGGTTATTGTACCTCCAAAGAAGCTGTAGCTGCTGATAAAAACCCGAAGTTGTTGGGTAACTTTTCCTATGAACATGAATGTGCGATGTGGTTTCCATTATTTATTGCCAGGAAAACCGGATGTTTAATTTGTTCTATTGCTCTGACTGAAGACCACTATTTTCCTCCATTATACTACAATTAGGGTAACAATTTTATCGCAGTCAGAATAACCGGTGGCACAAATAAAGTTTTAAAGAAAAATCGTTTTTATCACTAAATTGGATTTTTTTAATGTATCACAGGTTATATTTTTCATTTAAATTTTTGTATGGCTGAATTGGACAGGAAGCTTGGTTTGTGGCATGCATCTGCTATTAACATGACAGATATGGTTGGTATTGGCCCCTTCATCACTTTGCCAATGGTGATAGGCATGATGAACGGCCCTTACTTTTTATACGCGTGGATAGCTGGGGCGTTTTTATCAATTGTTGATGGAATGGTTTGGAGTGAATTAGGAGCTGCTTTCCCGAGAGCTGGCGGCAGTTATAATTTTCTAAAAGAAGCTTATGGAAAAAAAGGCGCAGGGCGGATGATGAGTTTTTTATTCGTTTGGCAAACTATGATCCAAGCACCGCTGGTAATAGCTTCTGCGGCAATAGGGTTTTCAAAATATTTTTCTTTTATAGTACCGCTCACTCCTTATACAGAAAAATTAGTGAGTGGAGGTGTTGTCATTTTGATCGTTATATTATTATTTAGAAAAATTGAAGCAATCGGAAAAATAAGTGTGTTTTTGTGGAGCGGTGTTATCATTACCATGTTCTGGATTATTGGCGGAGGAATTTTGCATGGGCATTTTTTTATGCCTGTGAGGAACATTAATAATGGGTTGACTGTTGATTACGCTTTTGTTACTGCAATTGGTTTTGCCAGCGTGAAATCTGTTTACAGTTATTTAGGTTATTACAATGTTTGCCACCTCGGCAGTGAAATAAAAAATCCAGCTAAAAATATTCCCCGCAGTATTTTTATTTCTATTATTGGTATTGCCATTTTATATCTTTTAATGAATATAAGTGTGGTAAGTGTTGTCCCATGGCAGCATGCAAAAGACAGTGAATTTGTGATTAGTGAATTTATGCAAGTATTGTTGGGGCACACTGCAGCCACCATTATTACTTGTCTTATTTTATGGGTGGCATTTGCTTCCGTTTTCTCTGCGACGCTGGGCTACAGCCGCATTCCTTATGCAGCTGCAGCAGATGGAGAATTTTTCAAGATTTTTGCAAAGCTTCACCCCACAAAACATTTCCCTTACGTTTCTTTATTGTTTCTAGGAGGAATCGCATTTATTTTTAGTATGCTTTTCAAATTGAGTGAAACCATAAGCGCGATTCTCGCTATGAGAATTATGATTCAATTCATCGGGCAGGCAGTAGGTTTATTGATCTTGAGAAGCAGAAAATACCCGGCTTTATTTCCATTCAAAATGCCTTTGTATCCTTTGCCTGTTATAGTAGCGGTTGCTATGTGGTTGTTTATTCTTATATCTACAGGAACGAAACTAATGTTCAGTGGCTTGTTCGTAATTTTTATTGGAGTTATTGTTTATTTCATTAAGGCGAAATTTCAAAAAGAGTGGCCGTTCACATCTGTCAAACAGCAGTAAACGAAGAAAAAAAGATGATTTTTATTCGCCTGTCAGATGATTTACGGCAGACAGGTTTTTAAGTTGCAGAATCTCTCTTTGCATTTCCTCAATCTTTTCAAGAAGATGGCTGATTGTTTCAATCCCTTCAACATTTATATCCAGGTCGTAATGAAGGCGAACAAATTTTTCCAGCTTTTGTAATTCATCTGACGGAATGTATGTGGATTGTTCTACCGAAGTAACAGTGATTAATCCTGAATCTTCCAATGAAGTAATGAATGAATATTCAATATTATGATAGAGGCAAAAATCCTCAGCGGGTATAAGATCTTCTCTTTCCATATCAAAAATTTTATGATGATAATTTTGATAATTCAGTGAATAATTCTTTTTGTTTTTCGGTTAAGTTGGTGGGCAATTTAATATTCCAGGTTATGTATAAATCGCCAAATTGTCCTTCTTTTTTATAAACAGGAAATCCTTTACCTTTTAAACGAACAGTAGCTCCATTTTGAGTTTCAGGAGCTACTTTTAATTTTATTTTTCCACTTAAAGTATCTATTGTTTTTTCTCCACCCAATAAGGCGGTATACAAATCAATGTCTTCTGTTTTATACAAATTATTTCCTTCGCGTTTCAAGTTTGGTTCATTTGGAATAACGAAAGTTATGAAAAGATCCCCATTAGGTCCGCCGTTAGCGCCCGGGCTACCATAGCCTTTCAACTTTATTTGCTGGCCGTTTTCAACCCCCGCAGGAATTGTGATACGAACATTTTTTCCATTAATGGTAAGCGTTTGTTTGTGAGTCTTGTAAGCATCTCTTAAAGATAAATTCAATTCTGCATTATAATCCTGTCCACGGTATTTTGCCTGGCTTCTTCTTCCTCTCGCGCCACCGAAAAGTGATTCAAAGAAATCTGAAAAACTTCCTTCTTCACCTGAGGAATAAGTATATTCTCCGCCGCCGCCGAAACCGCCAAATCCTCCAAAACCACCAAAGCCGCCGCCAGTTTGCTGTCCCTGCTGTTGTCTTGCCTGCTCATATTGATCCGCATGTTTCCAGTTTTCGCCGTACTGGTCATATTTCTTTCTTTTTTCCGGATCGCTCAAAACCTCGTTTGCCTCATTTATCTGCTGGAATTTTTTATGAGCTTCTTTGTCATTGGGGTTTACATCAGGATGCAGTTTTCTTGCAAGTTTGCGATATGCTTTTTTTATATCTTCTGCAGATGCATTCTTTGCAACACCCAATGTTTTGTAATAATCAACAAAGTCCATTTTCTATTTTTAGCTTTGAATTGTGTGCAATAAAATTAAGAGATAATAAAATAAATTCTGCAAATATTGAAAGTCTTCATTATCTGCAGTTGTCAAAGCATCAAAATTGATACCTCATTTATTTTTTATGCCAACAAGGCATGTATGCGAGGGGAATAGAAGATTAATTTGAAAAAAAATCAGGACGGAAATTTTTTCTTTCGCTATTCAGCTATCCATGCTTTTGCTTCATTAATATCTTCCATCATAAAGCCTTTGGTGGAACCCGGCAAAAGTTTTCCGAAAATATCAGTGAAATCTTTTATGCTTTTTTTTGTGGAAACAATGCCGATTTTCTTCCATTCGGTAAAATAGACAAAACCCAGGAGCGCATCTTTGAGCCACGCTTCCAGGCTGTAACTATTTAAAGACGTATCAAGCACAAGCAGATAATTTATTTTTCCATATTCTTTGTAAATTCTGCTTACCAAAGGATTGATGATTTCATCATAATCTTTTCCTGTTATTTTTCCGGTAGCTTTAAAAGCGGCTACATGTGGTGGAAACCCCGAAATAGTTTCAATCATAAAAAATTTTTTAAAGAATGAAAACAAATGAGATGCCACGTAAAGTTAAAAGTTTCTGCATAAAAAAACTTCCGCTTGAATTGGGCGGAAGCTTTTAAAAATTTAAACCTGGGGTTGGTTGTTTTTCAGGGTTAAAGTTTAAGCCATCTTACAGGCTGGATTTCATAGGATTTATATTTTTCTCAGATATTGATTTAAAAATAAAAGAAGTTGATTGATATCGGATTATTTGGTTTTTCCTGGATAAAGGGAAAAGTCATTTCATTGGATTTGGATTTCTGATTAATGTTTGTTGAACATCAATCAACTTCTGGAACAAAGATAGAGTGGTGAGAAGCGTTGCACAAGAGCGATATTGCTTAATTTTTAAAATATGGAATTACGATAGTGGTAGTAAAAGAACGAACACGGTCGTTGGTATTCTTACGATAGCTCTGTTCCGCGGTTTCATTTGGCGAGGGAAACATAAAAAAGACCTTGATTTTTTTATAAAGAGAAAAAATAAAAATCTTGAAAATTAATTTGTTTACTGCAATCAAATTCCATACAAAAAAACTTCTGCCGTTTTCGACAGAAGTTTTAAAAATTTAATTCCAGGGTCTTGGTTTTTTCAGGATATTATTTTAGCCTGGATTTTAAAGCCGGGTTTTCAAGGATCGGTTTTTATCGCAGGAATCGGTCCCGATAATTATCGGGATAAAAAAATCAGAAGTTGATTGATATCAGATTTTTATTGGTTTTTCCGGGATATTCGGAACAATTCGTTTTCAATGGATTTGGATAGATTAATGTTTGTTGAACATCAATCAACTTCTGAGACAAAGATAGCCACCACACATTCTGTGGACAAGCGCGGTAATGCCTTTTTTTGCGGATATTAAATTTACTGTGGGATTGGTAATGTTACGGTGAAGATCATTCGTATTTATACGAGTCATGAAAATAAAAATAAGGTCTATTTATTGGTCTCCTGGCTCGGAGACAGCTATCAAAAAAATATTTGATCACTGTTATAAAATACTTCAATCCATTTATCTTCGTTCTTATGTCGAAGTTTTTGATTATCGGGTTGGGAAATCCCGGAAACGAATATGTGAACACGAGGCACAATATTGGTTTTGATGTGTTGAACGCATTTGCTTTAAAGCACAACGTGTTTTTCAAATCATCAAGACTGGCAGATGTAGCCGAAATAAAATTTAAAGGAAAAATATTCGTTTGTATAAGACCAACCACCTACATGAATCTGAGTGGCCGCGCCGTGAAATATTGGTTAGATAAAGAAAAGATTCCTGTAGAACATTCTTTGACAATTGTAGATGATCTGGCACTTCCGTTGAGTAAATTGAGATTGAGAAAAAGAGGGAGCGATGCGGGACACAACGGTTTGCGGGATATACAAAACATTCTGGGCACGGATGCTTTTCCTAAATTACGTTTTGGTATCGGCAACCAGTTTCCAAAGGGAATGCAGGTTGAATTTGTTTTAAGCCGTTGGCTTAAGGAAGAAATTCCGGTGGTAAAAGCAAAAATTGAAAAGTGTTCAGAGATCATCGAAATGTTTGCAACCATAGGAATCGATCGTACGATGAGTGAAGTAAATCATTTAAGTTTTTAATTTTTTTAATCACGAATTAAAATCAGATAAATTCATTTTTAAATTTGTTTTTTATATTTTCGCACAACCTTTGAAAAGCCCTGACTAAACCTGATTGACATGAAAATATTTTGTATAGGGCGTAATTATGCCGAACATGCTAAAGAAATGGGTGATGGTGTTCCGGAAGAACCCATTATTTTTATGAAACCCAAAAGTGCGCTCGTGCAGGGCCACACTCCTTTCTATTATCCGGAATTCACTAATGAACTTCATTATGAGGCCGAGCTCGTAGTTCGCATCAGCAAAAATGGGAAATATATCCAGGAAAAACACGCTTCGAATTACTATAATGCCATTTCTGTTGGAATTGATTTTACCGCGCGTGATATTCAACAGCAATTAAAAGAAAAAGGCTTACCATGGGAAAAGGCAAAAGCTTTTGACAATTCTGCTGCCGTGGGAAAATTTATTGATTTTACACCTGCAATCAACAAAAAAAATATTAATTTCTCCTTAACGAAAAATAAAGAAGTAGTACAAAAGGCGAATTCTTCTGAAATGAACTTTACGATTGACCAGATCATTGCCAACATTTCTAATTATTTTTCAATAAATATTGGTGACCTTATTTATACTGGTACACCTGCAGGAGTAGGAGAGTGCCTTGTCGGTGATTTACTCGAAGCCTACCTGGAAAAAGAACCAGTGCTTTCCTTAGAAATTAAGTAATTATCTTTTTTACATTTTTATCTTGTAAAGATTTTTAGTTGCATAATCTTAGACCTTTGATATTGCTTGGTTGAAATCATTTAATTTTGACAAACTGACTTTTATTCTATTGTCAACAATTATCAACTTATGTATTTTATTGCAGATTTCAGCAAGGCAAAATTATTA
Source organism: uncultured Chitinophagaceae bacterium (assembly GCA_963811285.1). Taxonomy (GTDB): domain Bacteria; phylum Bacteroidota; class Bacteroidia; order Chitinophagales; family Chitinophagaceae; genus Ginsengibacter. The sequence continues at coordinate 50,794 of CAWEQV010000039.1, forward strand.
AAATCTCACCTGCTTTTATTTTTATGTTTCTTGTTTTTTTCGTTCAGTTCTTTTGCAGCTAAGGGGAATGAAGGGATTTCTGTAAGCCTTTTGCCATCAGGGAAATACACTGTTTCATGTCAGGAACTTCACCTTAATTTCAGCGGAAGCCTTCCTGCAAAACCCACCTCTGTTTTTTCTTCAAAAGGGAAGGATGAAGTCGGCAACTTTAAGTCCATTAGTTTCAATTGGAAAAGCGATAATGAATATACCGGAGCTATTCGATGGTATGATCAAAAGCCAGTAGTGATTTTTTCAGTTACTCTTCCTAAAGGTGCTGGCGGAAATGCTCCTTTTTCTTTCCCTGATTTTGACGCTATCCCAAAATCCCTCCATCATTTTAGTTATCATAATGATGTCTTTTCAGCCCCTGAATTTTCATTAGAACAAACATCTACACCCTGGTTATTGTTTGACAACGATTATAATGCATGCGTGATTTCTCCCGCTTCTGATTTTATTGTTTCTACGCTTACCGGTGATGGGCAAACGAAAATAAGCAGTACGTTAAATACTGAAGTGAAAAACCTGCCACGGGAGTTTACGCATTGTACTATAATGGTCTTTAACAAAGGAATTAGCAATGTTTGGGATAGTTGGGGAAGTGCGATGCGAAATTTGTATCATCGCAAGCGCCCGGCTAATGATGTAGATGATGTACTGAAATACTTTGGCTATTGGACAGATAACGGCGCGGATTATTATTATAATTATGATACTACCAAAGGGTACGAAAATACTTTGTTAGCGTTGCGAAAAAAGTATGAGGAAGAGAAAATTCCGCTTGGTTATATGCAGTTGGACAGTTGGTGGTATGAAAAATCTATTTATGATCCTAATGGGAAACCAGATGCGGATCATAAGAATAAAAATTTACCGAAAGGCGCATGGAATCGCTATGGCGGCTTGATGGAATATAAGGCTGACTCATTTTTATTTCCAAATGGGTTGAAAAGTTTTCATCAAAAACTTGGGTTACCTCTGCTAACGCATAATCGTTGGATTGATCCAAAAAGCCCGTATCATCAGAGATATAAGATTTCGGGTTATGCCGCAACGGATCCAGGATTCTGGAATGACATTATGAGTTATCTCAAAAAATCGGGAGTGATTGGCTATGAGCAGGATTGGCTCAATTATATTTATGAAAAAAGCCCGGGAATGGTAAATGATATTAATGTAGGAAATGCATTTACAGACGGGATGGCACATGCCGCACAAGCAGATGGCCTGGATATTCAATACTGTATGGCGATGCCGCGTTATTTTTTACAGGGAATAAAATATAATAACCTTACCACGATCAGAACAAGTGATGATCGTTTTGAAGCGGCAAAGTGGATGCCTTTTATTTTTACTTCCCAGTTTGCCTACGAAATGGGAATATGGCCATGGTGTGATGTTTTTAAAAGTGGCGAAACCGGGAACATGATCGTTTCAGTTTTATCAGCCGGCCCTGTAGGAACGGGTGATGCAATTGGGAAAGAAGATAAAAAAAACATTATGATGGCTTGCCGTAATGATGGAGTTCTTGTAAAGCCTGATGTACCATTGTTGCCGCTCGACCAGGATTATATGCAAACGGCAATGAAAGAAAGCAAACCTGTTTTGGCCTTTACCTATACAACACATGCTAATGTAAAAACGGGCTACTTATTTGCTTTCGAAGACAAAAAAACCGTGCAATCTGATTTTCAATTTCAGCCCGCTACGTTAGGCTTTACAGGCAAAGTAATCGTTTTTAACCCTGCGAATAAAAAATACGAAGTTTTGCTTGCGGGTAATACTTTTTCAGCTACTATTCCGTCAGAAAAATACGTTTATTATATTATTGCACCAGTAACTGCTCAGGGTATCGCGTTTTTGGGCGATGAAAATAAAATTGCAGCAACAGGTAAAAAAAGAATTGCTGCAATTAAAACTTCCGAACATGATCTGGAAGTAAAAGTGTTAGTTGCAAAAGGCGAAAAAGAAATTATCCTTCAGGGTTATTATCAGCATCCTTTCATTGTAGATAAAGGAAAACTTTCTGTTGATGCCACTACTCACTTATTTAGCTTAGTATTAAAGTCACCGCTACACGAACACGAAGATAGTATTCAGGTAAAGTTTACAAAAGCAAAATCATGGTAGTTTGTTCGCTTACTGCTTTTTGAATCAGTCAATTAATAATTGCGTCAGCTAAAAGTTTCCCTTATTTTTTCCCAAAAAGTTTTATCGTTTTTATCCGGCTTGGGTTTGAAGTTTTCACTCTCCTGCAAAGTTTCAAGAGCAATTTTCTCCTCTTCAGAAATATTTTGGGGTGTCCATACATTTACCTGGATGAGTTGATCTCCTTTTTCATGGCTATTGATAGAAGGGAATCCTTTTCCTTTGAGCCTGAAAATTTTACCGCTTTGAGTTCCGGCCGGAATTTTAATTTTTGCACGGCCATCTATTGTTGGTACTTCTATATTTGTTCCAAAAACTACTTCCGGAAATGAAATATGCAAATCATACGCTACATTCAATCCTTCACGATGTAAATAAGGATGCGGTTCTTCTTCGATCAATATTACAAGATCACCTGCGCCGCCACCTCTTTCGCCCATGTTGCCTTTGCCACTCATGCTTAATTGCATTCCTTCCTGTACGCCCGCTGGTATATCAAGCGTTACCGTTTCTTCACCATAAACTCTTCCTTCGCCGCGGCATGCAGGGCATTTGCTGGTAATTACGCTTCCTTCTCCGTTACAATCGGGGCAGGTAGTTACCGTCTGCATTTGTCCTAAAAATGTATTTTGCACTCTGCGAACCTGGCCGTTACCTCCACACGTTCTACAAGTTTGTGAACTGTTTTTATCCTTTGCACCTGAGCCACCACAGGTATTACAGGCGACATATTTTTTTACTTTTATGGTTTTGGTAGTTCCTTTCGCAATCTCTTCATAATTCACTTTTATTCTCACCCTCAGGTTGGTTCCCCTTGTTCCGCGGCTTCTTCTTGAACCGCCTCTCGATCCGCCGCTGAAGAAACTTCCGAACATATCATCGCCAAAAATATCTCCGAATTGGCTAAAGATGTCATCCATGTTCATGCCATGGCCTGAGAATCCGCCACCACGACCAGGGCCGAACGCACTGTGCCCGAAGCGATCGTATTGGGCGCGCTTGTCTGAATCGCTTAAAACTTCATACGCTTCTGCTGCTTCTTTAAATTTTTCTTCTGCTGTGTGATCTCCCGGGTTCCTGTCAGGATGAAATTTCATTGCAACTTTTCGGTATGCTTTTTTAATTTCATCGGATGTTGAACTTTTGCTTACACCCAGAATTTCATAATAATCTCTTTTTGAAGACATTGTATCTGTCATAGTATTTATTGTAAATTGCCATTACCGGCAGTTACGGTTATTAGAATTATATTTTTAGAAACGGTTATTTTCCTACAACAACTTTTGCAAACCGGATCAGCTTATCGTTAAGGTAATATCCTTTTTGTAATTCAGCAACTACTTTACCTTTTAATTTTTTATCATTCACCTCAATTTCAGAAACTGCTTCATCTTTTTCGACATCAAATTCAGAATGCAATGTGTTTATTGGCTTCAAACCTTTTGCCTGCAATGTTTTTCTGAATTTGTCAAAAACCAATAAAACTCCATCTTTTATCGATTTATCCATATCGCTATCCTGAAGTTGCTGCTCTGCTCTGTCCATATCATCCAAAATATCAAGCATGGAAATAATAACTTCCTTTCCTGCGGTTTGCCTCAACTCTATTGCTTCTTTGGAAGTGCGCCTTTTATAATTATCGAATTCCGCAAAAAGGCGAATGTATTTATCTTTTTGTTCGGCTAATTCAGCTTTTAATTTTTCAACGTCACTTGTATCATCAACGACATCTTCTTCCCCTTGCTCATCCTTTTCTTCTTTCGATTCAGGCGGAATTTCCTCATTTACTTCCCTTGGTAATTCATCTTCTTCTGTTTGATTTTTCAAGTCATTTTCTTGCATTTCATTTAAGTTTTTATCCGTTACTAAATTGGCTGCAAAGGTACTATAGTCAAACTTTTTGCCAACAATAAAAATTAGACAAAATGACACAAGAACGCTAATAAAAAATGAGATAAATTGTTAAATAAATTATTTAACCACTTGGAATTTACCGGATTCAATAATATTTCCCTGCTTATTTCTAAGCTGAAAAATATACACACCGCGGTAAAAATCTGTAAGAGAGACGGTAATTTTTTGATCGGTAACCTTTATGTCTTCTACTTTTTTACCAATAAAATTAAAAATTACCAAAGTATAGGAGTCGTTGTAATTTTCCGTAAACTCAAAATTAATGAAGCTGGTCGCAGGATTGGGGTAAAATTTTACCGTTTTTACAGCATCATTCGCAAAATGCGTTACCTGCGCATCGCTGGTTGCTTGTAAACTGATAATAAAAATAAGTATGTAGAAGATTTTTTTCAATAGTACAAAAGTATTTAATTAATTCAGAACTACAACTATCGCGCCTTTTATATATTTATTTTTACAAACTCATTTACAAAGACGCTTAAAAAGGTAATAACGTTTCATATTAACTAAAAATTGCGTTTCTACTTAAAGTTTATTATGTCATTCTCGTGTATAGTTTTTCCTGTTTTTTATAAATTATCTCAATAAGCTGATCAGATTTTATAAACCGAAAGTTCAACCGATTGCCTTCTTAGTCAAATCACCATTCACAGTTCTCCAGATATGTAATGGATTTTCATTTTTCAATTCATCGGGCAATAATTTATTTTCCCAGTCCTGAAATGCAACAGGCCTTGCAAAACGCTTAATTCCATCTGCCCCTACAGAAGTAAATCTTGAATCAGTAGTTGCGGGAAAAGGACCGCCATGCTGCATGCTAAGGCAAACTTGAACACCGGTAGGAACGCCGTTTAAAATAAATCTTCCGCAAATATCCTTTATAGCTTCAACCAATTCATTATTAGAAATAAAATCGTTATCGGTAGCCATTAAAGTCGAAGTTAATTGTCCTTCAAGATGTTTGGCCACTTCAGTCATTTCCTGCAAATCTTTGCAACGAATTACGAGTGAATAAGGCCCGAAAACTTCCTGGTGCAAAACGGGATTATTCAGAAAATCTTTTCCTGAGACAGTAGCAATAGTTGGTGTTCCTTCATTTTCATTTTTAGGAGTTGTTGAAACAGAAACGGTGGTAACGTTATTTTGAGCTAAAGCTGTTTCCCTTTTCTGATCAAAAGCTTTTGCAATTCCCGGGTGAAGCATTTTTAATGGCGCTACTTTTTCTATTTCAATACCTAACTTCTTAATAAATTTTTGAAGATTTTCACCTTCTATTCCAAGGATTAATCCCGGATTGGTACAAAATTGTCCAATTCCCTGCGTGATAGAAGCAGCATACATTGTAGCAATTTCATCATAAGAATTTTTCAGTTTTTCCGGCAAAAGAAAAACAGGATTTACACTTCCCATTTCTGAAAAAACCGGAATCGGAACTTTACGTTGATTTCCCCAATCAAACAATTGTTTTCCTCCACCAAAAGAGCCTGTAAATCCAACAGCTTTTGTATGTTCATGCATCACCAATGCTTTGCCTACTTCAATACCTGCTCCATGAATATGAGCGAAAATATCTTTTGGCATTTTTTGTTTATCCACTGCATTTAGAATCGCTGCTGCAACTTTTTCAGAAGTTTCTGCATGAGCAGGATGAGCCTTTACAATCACCGGACAACCGGCAGCAAAAGCACAAGCAGTATCTCCTCCGGCAGTAGAATAGGCAAAAGGAAAATTACTGGCACCAAAAACAACTACAGGCCCGAGAGGTACCAGCATTTTCCTGATGTCGGCTTTTGCAGTTTTTTTATCTTTTATCACGGTATCTATTCTGGCTTCCAGCCATTCACCACTTTCTGCGGCGGCGCCATATTGGTTTAATTGGAAGATAGTTCTGCCCAGTTCTCCTTTCAATCTTGCTTCAGGTAAATTCGTTTCTTTCATTGCAGTTTGAACCAAATCATCTTCATTATTTTTTAACTCCTCACCTATTGCGCGCATAAAACCGGCACGCCTTTTTAAAGGCAATTTTCTATATTCATGAAAGGCCTGCCATGAAGCTTCCATCGCTTTGCTGATTTCTTCTGAAGTTGCGTCTTTGTACATTTTGATTAAATTTTATTACACGTATTATATCGAATTATATCCAATTAAATGAATTATTTTTTAGTCAACTCCCAAAATAATGCCATCAATACCTGACTTTATTTGTGCTTTGGTTTCTTTTAAATGAATCCGAATTTAAAGCTGATGGTACGAGGAGAAAGCCTCAGCTTTTAATGAATCCACTGTTCACTTTTTAGAAAATTAACAAGACTTGAATCTTTTGCTGACAAAGGTTGTATCCACGCTCCAAGCTTTTTACGCTGCCACCATAGATGTTGTGGATTTCCAGGTTTTGCAAATGAATATTTATACAACACCGCACGAATATACCGTGGTGGTTTTCCCGGAAAAGGATTAGAAGCAAAAAGGCCTACTGCATTCCGCTCATTATGCAAAAGTTTCCACATAAGATTGTAAACCCATGGATATTCTTCGGGCGTTGACATTGCTGCAAACCACATTTGCCAATCCAACCGCAAGTGGTACGGTGCTATTTGAGGAGGCATTTTATTTAGCTTAACCGGAAGGCCTTTATAAATATAAGGTTTCCAGTTCGAACTATCTGTTGGCGTTTCATCCATTGTTCCTTCAAAAATTACATTCATCCTTTCCTTTCCTACAGATCCAAAAGCTCCGTACGTATTTACAAGTTCCAGCGGATCGTAAGAAGTGTTCATTACCTGGCCTGGAGAAAGTAAATTAAACGCCGGCTGCACACTGAGGAGTACAACAAGAGACGTTACTATCCATGCGGCAGTATTCATCCCCCGCGACTCTACTGAATTTTCTTCTGCAACTTTTGCTTTTTTTACCAGGGTTTTTGGAACAATGGCAGCCCAAAAATCGTCATCAAAACAGGCGAATGCCGGAACGATTGTAAGCCAGTTTAAAAAAGAAAGATTACCACTAAGAATAATCGTGAACTGAAACAGCACAATTACAACTCCCGCAATTAGTCGCGCAATTCTCGGCCAAAATACAAAGAAAGGTACGGCAAGTTCTGCGAGCCAATTGAACCAAACTCCCATTTTAAGAGCTATTCGCGGAAGAAAATGAAACCACCGGCTTAACGGGCCGGGCAAAGGTTGTGTTTCAAAATGATAATAAAGAGCGGTTCCATTTCGCCAGATTATATCTCCGCGAAATTTTATCAATCCGGCTCCCAGCATGATGCGAAAGATAAGCCAGCGAAAAAGTACGATGATAAGAAAGGGAGGTGCGCGTTTTGGAAAAGGGCGCATATCCCATAAAGGGCAAAGAAAAATAGCAAGAAAACCAGTTTCTGTGAGTTGTATCTCCCAACCATAGCCATACCATTCTTGTCCCACATGAACAAAAGACATGTACAAAAACCAAAGTATAGTAAGAATTGGCACATTAGCATAACCTGCAACTACAACAAGAGAAAGAATAAATCCAACCCACGCGCCGGTAAGAAGAGCAGTATCAGAATGAGTAAACCAGAAAATGGATGGCAGCCGGATGAATCCGGATGTGGATGAACCAAGCGCATCACTTACCCGATGCAAAAAAATTCCTACAGGTAATAAACCATCTGAACCAATCAACGGAAGAATTTGATTGATCGCAACGAGAAAACCGATAGCATAAATTACGCCGAGAAGCCGGAGGATCATAAAGCGTGTGAGCCAATAAGAGCGTGAGCTCTTTATACCGGAGAAAAGGAACCGTGAATCATTTGTTATTCTATTGTCCATGGCTTTTGTTTTGCCACAATATCAATACCGTTTTTGGGCTAAATGAAGAAAACTGAAAAGTGAAGGTTACATCTTGAAAAATAAGATTGATTTTTGCTATATCAAAGAGAAAATTTTTTTTCAATGTGAAAACAAAGTACGATGCGATTGTTGTTGGCTCTGGGCCTAATGGATTTGCCGCTGCTATTACCTTGCAACGGTCGGGGCTTTCTGTTTTGTTGATAGAAGGGAAAGAAAAATCAGGTGGCGGGGTTCGTTCGGCAGAGCTGACACTTCCGGGATTTATACATGATGTATGCTCAGCAGTTTATCCGTTAGGAGAAGATTCGCCGGTTTTTAAACCCTTGCAACTTGGGCAATTCGGGCTCAAATGGTTAACGCCTGAAAATGCAATTGCTCATCCTTTTGATGATGGTTCTGCAATAGCTGTACGTGCGTCAATAGAAGAAACGGCGAGCCAGCTTGGGAAAGATGCCAATAATTATAAAAATATTTTTTCGCCACTGGTTAAAAACTGGGAATCCGTTCGCTCCGCTTTTTTAGGGCCACTTCACCTCAGTCCTTATTCAAATGCCAAAGCAAGGTTTGCTTATTACGCGCTAAGTTCTGCCGTTCATTTTGCAAAAAATCAGTTTGATACAGAAGCTGCGCAGGCAGTTTTTGCAGGCATGGGCGCTCATACCTTGCTGCCGCTTGATACACTTACCACTACTTCAATGGCAATTGTTCTTAACATGATGGCTCATGTAAATGCATGGCCGGTACCAAAAGGCGGAGCACAACAAATTACAAATGCACTTGCAGAATCTTTTAAGAAATCAGGGGGTGAAATACAAACCGGGAGGATGATTACTTCCTTAAAACAGTTGCCGCAGGCTAAGGTAATTTTGCTGGATGTAACTCCGGCACAATTGCTTTCAATTGGGGGAGATGAACTTTCTTCTTTTTACAAATGGCAGTTGAAAAGATACCAATATGGCGAAGGGATTTTTAAGATCGATTGGGCATTATCTGAACCTGTTCCTTTTAGTAATAGCAAATGTAGATGCGCCACAACCGTTCACCTTGGTGGAAGCATGGCCGAAATTTATAATAGTGAAGCATTAGTCGGGAAAAATAAAATCCCTGAAAAGCCATTTGTATTATTCGTTCAGCCTGGCATTGTTGATTCGTCGAGAGCGCCTGAAGGCAAACAAACCGGCTGGGCTTATTGCCATGTGCCGGGAGGATCACAAGTTGATATGACGAGCGCAATCGAAAACCAGGTAGAGCGTTTTGCTCCCGGATTTAAAGATTGCATTCTTGCAAAACACACAATGAATACGCGCGACCTGGAAAACTATAATCCCAATGACATCGGCGGCGATATTAATGGCGGCCCGGCAATACCAACACAGCTTTTTACCCGACCCGCTTTAAGGCTTTCTCCTTATCGCACTTCTGCTAAAAATATTTATATCTGTTCTTCTTCAACGCCACCTGGTGGCGGCGTTCACGGTATTTGCGGTTACTATGCTGCAAGGCGCGCTCTTAAAGATCACTTCGATATTAAATTGCCGTGGTTGTAAAAAATCTTTCATTTTTCAAAAGAAAAATTGGGTTTATTTCTTCGTCCACTAAAGGAAATTGTGTAATTAATTTCACAAGAAATTTCGCGCTGTTACCGGCTCTTTTTTTTAATCATTCACTTACATATTTGGCTTGGTTTTTTTTGGCTAATAAATGAACCAAATGAAAAAGTTATGGCTATTGCAGACTTTATTTTCGCTGTTATTATTGCCTTAATAATAGGCTCCATTTTTTCCGTTGGATTTAAAAGATCGGGGCCTTGGGGCGCGTTTTGAATATTCGTTTTGTTGCTGTTTTTTGCTGCACTTGCCGCAAGGTTATGGATCACTCCGATAGGACCAACATATTATGGATTTGCTTGGCTTCCGACCATATTTTTTGTGTTTCTCTTTGCCTTGCTGATCTCCGCTTCTTCCGAATCAAATTATCCTCCCGGAAATCAATTGCGCGAAGCAACTGCAGTACCGGAAGAAGAAATAAAAACAGGACCGGTACTCGGGATTTTTTTCTGGATTATGATGGTGTTTTTATTAATTGCCATCATAGCAGGTTTGGCAAGATAAGTGCAATTCGAAAAATTAAATGACGACAGCAAACAAAGAAAAAAGCAAGATTTTTATTCCGTTAAGTACTCTAAAAATCTTGCAGCGAAAGACTTCGCGCTAATTTTTATAGAAATCTTTTGATCAAACCGAAAAATTTAAAGGGCGGATATTTAAAAGGAAGATCAAGCCATGTCGGCGTTTTAAGCACCGATCTTTGATTACTGAAAGCAAGGAAGCTGTCCTTACCATGATACTTTCCAATTCCACTGTGGCCAACGCCACCAAAAGGAAGATTGTGATTGGCAATTTGCATCAGAGTGTCATTAATGGCTACACTTCCCGAAGTCGTTTGAGACAAAACAACGTCCGCACTTTTTTCGTTACCAAAATAATAAAGCGCAAGCGGTTTTTCTTTTTGAGTTATGATTTCAATCGCTTCATCTATTTTATTAAAAGAGATAACAGGTAAAAGAGGACCGAAAATTTCTTCTTGCATTATTTCATCACCTGGTTTTACATTATTAAGAATTGTTGGAGAAATAAAACGACTTTCTTTATCTGTTTTTCCTCCCCAATAAATCTCTGCATCTTTCAAAAGATCGGATAATCGATCGAAAGCCTTTTCATTCACGATGCGGCCATAGTATTCACTTTGGCTGATGCTTTTATCAAACATCACATTAAATGCATGGGCAATTTTTTCAAGTAATTTTTCTTTTATGCTTTCATCAACGAGAAGATAATCAGGTGCAATGCACGTCTGACCTGCATTTACAGTTTTTCCCCAAGCAATTCTTTTAGCAGCAATATCAATATTGGCTGAGGCATCGACAATGCAAGGGCTTTTACCACCGAGCTCAAGAATCACCGGCGTAAGATTTTTTGCTGAAGTGGTCATTACGATCTTACCTACTTTGCTGCTTCCCGTAAAAAAGATTACATCGAAAGATTGTTTCAAAAGTATTTCTCCCACTTGCTGGTCTCCCTGCGCAACCGAAATATAATTTTCTTCAAAAATGTCTGAGACCATTTTTTGTGCCAGCGCAGAAGTCTTAGGGGTAAATTCAGAAGGCTTGAGCAAAGCGCAACAACCGCTGGAAATGGCGGCCACCAAAGGATTGAAAAGTAATTGAAAAGGATAATTCCATGGCGCAATTATCAAAGAAGTGCCAAGTGGTTCGTATATAATTTTGGAACTTGAAGGTTTTAAATAAAGGGGAGTTGAAACTTTTTTAGGTTTTGCCCAGCTTTTTAAACAATCGAGATGAAAATCAATTTCCTTTAAAACAATCGCAATTTCTGTGAGGTAAGTTTCTTCTTTTGATTTATGCAAATCTTCCCAAAGAGCTTTTTGAATTTCAGGCTCGAACTTTCTTATTCCTGCTTTTAATTTTTTTAATTGTTCTATTCTGAACGCAATGTTTTTCGTTTTGCCGGAGGCGTAAAAATCTTTTAAGTCCTTCACCTTTTTTTGAACCCATTCTTCTGAAACTTGTTCACCTATTGCATTGTTCATTGCCATTTTATTTAAATAAAAATGCCTTTTGAAGTAAGTTAAATTAAAACCAGTAAACAAATAAATAATCGCAGTTTTTATTCTGCTAAAATAAAAAGGGGGCACCAACCCTGGAGCCCCCTGTGTTTTCGAGGTATCAAATTTTTATTTAAATCTTAGGTTGATTCCTATATTGTTTGCCGTCAAACCGGTCGTTTGTGTGTAATGTCCATATCGCAAATCGACCATATTGAAGAATGGAATATTGAGTACTCCTTTCTCCGGCGTTATCCTTATGTTTATGCCATAATATTGCGAAGTGAATGCTGACATATTATAATTGCTCGTGTAATAAGTATCGTTAGGCGAATGTTGTTCGTACGGCGCAAAATATTTCGAAGCGGTCTGAACATAATATCGGTAGAACGGACTTACCGAGACAAAAGGTGAAACTTTATAGGGCACTTCGAGGCTTGCGGTATGTGCTTTTATTCCCCAATCATCCGTGTAATATCTGTAATAGCTTCTCAGAATTAATTTATCCCCGAGGAAATAATTCATGCGGAGGCCGAGTGGAAGTTTGAACCTTGTCGACGGAAGATTTTCAATTTTCTCACTTCCATCAGTAAAATAAACGCGATGGAAAGGAAGTCCCAAATATCCATTCTGTCCTACACTTTCAGCTATCACCGCGAATTGAAAGTTTTTATTGACGATTTGCGAAAAAGTGAGCGTACCGGCATACGTATTTCTTGGTGTTCTGGGTATGTGAACTTTTGCATGTTCTCCCTCGCCGTAAGAAATTACATTTCCACTTGCTGTGGTGTAAGTACTCGGAGTCGATTCTACCGGCTTTGGAACAAATTCAGATGGCTCAATTAATACAACCTTATCAAAATACGCCTGACCTTTAAAATTTATATCAGTGTTTTTATTTTTTGAAGTTTTTCCCACAGAAAAATCCAAACCAAAAGAATGATAATTTACTTCACTGGAAATAGAAGTTCCGAGTCCAAAGTTAACACCGTTTGCTTTTTCCACTTGCCAGTTTACAGAAGGATAAAACCGGTTTCCGTAAGGCCTTGAGGCGCCTGAAGTATTGATATAAGCTTGTGAGGCGGCGGTGTGATGATCAAATCCTACTTCAAAATTCCAGGTATATTTATTTTTATTTTCGTTCTCTTTTACAAATTGTAATTCAATCACGTTTGAAACATCATTTAATTTCTGCGTGCCTATACCGCCCGTGACTGCTGAATGATCGCCGTTTTGATTAAAATATCCTGAAACCAAATTCACTTCATCCAGTTTTAATTTTTGATTCTTATAAGATGAAGTATCGACATTGTAAGACTGAGAAAAGGCAGATAAAAGCCAGAAATAAAGGCCGATGACAGTTAAACAAATTTTCTTCATTGTACTTTTTTAAATTCTTTTTAATTGCTTTTAAAAGGTTGATTTTTTTAATTACAGCCGCAGCCACCGCCTATTTTTCCGGCGTTGGCGCCGCTTGCGCCTTCACGGTAACTTTCAAAGTTTAGCTCCGTTTTTTGAACCTTTCGTGCATTCAATTGCATTTCAGCGTCGTTTATTTTATTTTTTTGATACTCCTTTACATCAGCACAGCCTGTTGTAAGGCTTAATACAAAAAGGCCAATAGCCGGGAGTAATATTATTTTATTTTTCATGCCAAAAAATTAATTGCATTTAATGTTATCAGATGTATAAATTTTATTATTATCGTCTATAATCAGGCATTCCACCTGTTTCAACTGGTTGATAAGATAAAGGCCATGTTCAATTCCCATTATCATTACCGGCGTTGCCATCGCATCACATATCTCCGCATTCGGAGAAATAATGGTTACGCTTTTAATACCACTAACGGGAAGGCCTGTACGCGGATCAATCGTATGAGAATATTTTTTCCCATCGATCATTACAAACTTTTCATAATTGCCTGAAGTGGCTACAGCCATATCGCTGATGTTCATATAAGAGAATGGATAACCCTTGTAATCCGGATGAACAATTCCAACTGTCCAGGGCTTTCCGTCAGGTTGTGTTCCCCATGTTGTAAGGTCTCCCGAAGCATTTACAATACCACTGGTTACATCATTTTTCTTCATTATTTCTTTGGCCATTTCTGCTGCATAACCTTTGCCAATTCCTCCAAAACCAATTCTCATTCCTTTCTCCTTTAAGAAAACGGTTTTGTTATCAGCATCCAGTTCAATGTTTTTATAATTGATCAGGCGCACCATTTTCTTCGCTTTTTTAGGAGAAGGAAGGGAAGTCATTGTCTCATCAAAATTCCACAGTGTTTTATCAATACTTCCATATGTAATATCAAAAGAACCTTGCGTTATAGAAGAAATTTTAATACTTCGTTCAATAATATTAAAAGTTTCATCACTCACCGAAACCGGCTGTATTCCTGCATTTCGATTGATAAGATTGGTTTCGCTGTCGTCACTAAAAGTGGTCAGTAATTTTTCAATTCTTTGTATTTCTTTCACACCTTCATCTATCATTTGGTCTGCCCACTCACGGGTATGCGCGACCACAGTCAGTTCAAACTGATTGCCCATAAGCTTCATAGCTCGCTTATATGCTTGTGGTTGCGTCATACCTTACTCCTTAACCGCTGTTATTTGATCAACAAAATCTTCGGGGCCTGTGCTAAAATAACCGTCCCAAACTTTTAATTTGTTTCCTTTGCTATCAAGTAAAATCGTAAAAGGAAATCTTCCATCGGGATTATATTTGGCCGCTAATGCGTCATTTTCTTTTTGTTGTTCCGGGGAAAGCTGGTCTTTCTTTTTCCTCGGAAAATCAGCGTTTACGAGAACAAGATTATCTTTTGCATACTCCTGAAATTCATCAGAATTAAAAATATCGGTCTTCAATTTCATGCACGGAATGCACCAATCCGATCCGGAAAAATTTAAAAGAATCAGCCGGTGTTCGCTCTTGGCTAATTGTTTTGCTTTATCAAGATTATTCAGCCATGGGGAGGGCGACAATATTGTTGAAAAGAAAAATGTCGCCGCAATAAATAGTTTTATCATAGTCACGGTTTTTTTGTGTCTTCAGGGATATAGTAGCTAAAATTATTCCATTGGTTGGGCAGACATTCACATGAAAATGTTAGATAACAAACTATTAACTACCTGTACATCTTATCAATAAGAGAAATGAAAAAGTGGAATGGAAAATTGGCAGAGGAAATAGTGAAGCAACAAAAAGGAGGGATTTTTATTTCAGTTGAACAGATCAGGAAATAAATCAACACAAATGCCCTCTTTCATTAATGACTTTATTCTGTACGATCCGTTCAAGTTCTCCTTTCTTATTGATAATAGATTTTTCAATTTTCATAGTACAGATGCAATCATGAAGTTGTATAAAGAGTTGGGTAAATGTTTCCTTTTCCTGTTTTGTAGTGGCTTCGCTTATACAGTAATACTCCACCTCAAGAAGTTTTTTGTCTGGCATTTCAACAATTGTTGAATAGGGTTTTGTTTCCATGTGTTTCTTTTAAAATTAAACAAATACCGCTCCTGTAAAAGGTTTTGAAAGGAAAAGTTATTAAGGAGTTGTGGATAAAATTGTTTTGAGGTCAAACAACAGATTTTTAAAACCTCCCTTTTAAAGTTTGAGTTAATTGACTCAATATTGTTGAATGTCGTTCAAATTGCCTGGAAGTTTGGGCACGGACTTTGTAATCGCATTATTTAAGTCAAACCAAATGATAGGCACCAATATTTCTTAAAACCATAATTTTTTCCTTGTGTTTTGTCTTTTTTTTATTTTTAGCAGCTTTAAATTGTACATGTTTTTAATATGAAAGAATCAAGTAAACAAAAATTTATACTGGCTTCTTTGCCGAAAATCCTAACCGGAATTAATGGCCTCGATGAAATTACTCAAGGTGGTATCCCGAAAGGAAGACCCACTTTAATATGTGGTGAAGCGGGCAGTGGTAAAACCTTATTTTCTATTGAGTTTATTATAAACGGAGCCACCAAATATGATGAACCGGGTGTGTTTGTTGCCTTCGAAGAAAAAACACATGAATTGGCGACAAATGTTGCCTCACTCGGTTTTGATCTTAATAAACTGATCGAGGAAAAAAAGATAAGGGTAGACCATGTACATATAGACCGCAGTGAAATTGAAGAAACCGGCGAATATGACCTCGAAGGGCTTTTTATCCGCCTTGGTTATGCCATTGACAGCATCGGCGCAAAAAGAGTGGTTTTAGATACGATTGAAAATCTTTTTTCAGGATTGGAAAATGAAGGGATATTGAGGGCCGAACTGCGGAGATTGTTTGTGTGGCTAAAAGACAAAGGAGTTACAGCCATCATCACCGGCGAAAGGGGAGAGGGCAAACTGACGCGGCAAGGCTTGGAAGAATATGTTTCAGATTGTGTGATTGTTTTGGACCATCGCATTCAAAATCAAATTTCTACCCGAAGATTGCGGGTCATGAAATATAGAGGTTCTGTTCATGGAACGAACGAATATCCTTTCCTTATCGATGAAAATGGAATTTCGGTATTGCCGGTTACGTCGCTTAAATTAAATCATTCCGTTTCAACAGAAACTGTTTCCTCGGGCGTTCCGTCTTTAGACGAAATGCTGAGTGGAAAAGGTTTTTATAAAGGAAGTAGCATCCTTGTTTCCGGAACGGCAGGAACAGGAAAGACAAGCATTGCGGCCAATTTTGCAAGAGCAACGTGCGAAGGAAAGGAACGCTGCCTGTTTTTCGCATTTGAAGAATCGCCCGGGCAAATTCTTCGAAATATGAAGTCCATTAATATGAACCTCGAACCATATGTAAAAAAAGGACTTCTTAAATTTTATGCTTCGCGTCCTACAGTCTATGGATTGGAAATGCATTTGGTTGTTTTTTATAAAATGATTAAGGAGTTTAAGCCCTCTGCGGTTATTCTGGATCCAATTACCAACCTGATAACAGTGGGCGATCAAAATGAAGTAAAATCCATCTTAATCCGACTTTTAGATTTCCTGCAGCAGGAGCAAATCACTGTAATGTTCACGGCACTTTCTCAAACATCCAATCCAACCGGCAACCAGGAGGAAAATATTTCTTCACTCGTGGATGTGTGGATTGCGGTGCAGGATATTGAATTGAATGGCGAACGGAACCGTGGAATTTATGTATTAAAATCGCGCGGTATGAAATGTTCAAACCAGGTAAGGGAATTTAAGATAACCGACGAGGGCATAAAAGTGTTGGAAGTATTGATTGGCCCCGATGGCATTATTATAGGATCTGCCCGCGATGCTTATGATCTGGAAATGGCAAAAGAAGAAGTGTTGAGGAAAAATGCAATTGCCCGAAAAAACAAAGAGATCGATCGCAAAAAAGCAATCCTTGATAATAAGATAAAGAGCCTTACTTCAAAATTTGAAATGGATAAAGAAAATCTGAACTCAAAAGAAAACGAAGAACGACTGGCAAAAGAAGTGACAGAAAAAAACAGAAAAGAAATGATGCAAGACAGAAAAAAAAGATAAAACACTGAAAACAAAATATAATCGGAATACATGGAACAGACCTGGGAATTAAAACTTTACATCGCTGGCAAAACACTGAAGTCTGAAACGGCGTTGCGAAATTTGGAAAGATATTGCAATGAACACTTGCAAGGGAGGTACAAAATAGAAGTAATTGATTTGCTCAAAAAGCCACAATTGGCTGAGGGTGATCAAATATTTGCGGTTCCAACCCTGGTCCGTAAGGTTCCGGTTCCTATTAGGAAAATAATTGGCGATCTTTCGAATGAAGAAAAAGTACTTGTTGGATTAAATATTGTTCCGGTAAAAAAATTAGTATGAAAAAGAAGGATAGTCAGGCATTGAATGAGAATGAAGAAGAAGCCGGTGATCAAACATCCAAATTATCATTGAAATTATTTATTACCGGCGCATCTCCTAATTCAGCAAAAGCAATAAACAATTTAAAGAATATATGCGAGCGTTACATCGACTCCAAATACGATCTTGAAATAATTGACGTATATCAGCAACCGTTAAAAGCGAAAGAAGAGCAAATAATTGCGTTACCCATGCTCCTGAAATTTTTTCCCTTACCAGTGAAAAAGTTGATTGGAGATTTGTCTGATACCGCTAAGGTGCTGAAGGGGCTAGGGCTCAATCCGTAATTTAAATGGAAGTAGTAAACAGATATCAACACCTCGAACAGCAGATAAAAGAACTGCAGCAGCATTTGGAGGATGCGAATGACACCATTGAAGCGATACGAACAGGACAAATAGATGCCCTGGTTGTAAAAGACCACAAGGGACATCAACTTTACACACTGAAAACTGCAGATCAGACTTACCGTGTTTTTATCGAAAAAATGCGTGAAGGCGCCGTAACACTTAATCAGAAAGGAATTATTCTCTATAGCAATTCCCGGTTTGCGTCGATGTTGAATTTGCCTTTGAGTAAAATCATCGGCTCCTATTTCCAAGATTATATCGAAGCTTTCAGTAAAGCAACTTTTGATGCACTTTTTAAAAGAGGCTGGAAGGCTGAATACAAAGGGGAGATTAATTTATTAGGCGAGGATGATAAACTCATTCCGGTATTACTTTCCTTAACAAGTCTTGAATTGGATGAAGGTATTGCCTTGAGTATAATCATTACTGACTTGACGGATCAAAAAAAGATAGAAAAAGAACTTCGCGACAATAATAAATTATTGGAGGCGGCGAAAGCTTTTACCGAAAAGCTGAATAACGAACTTGAAATGCGGGTTCTTGAACGAACACGCGAATTACTTACCAGCCGTGAGCATTTTAAGTTTTTGGCAGATACGATTCCCGTAATTGTCTGGACGGCTGATGCCAAGGGTGATTACGATTATTTTAATCGCCAGTGGTACGACTACACAGGCCTTACGTTTGATGAATCGAAGGGCAAAGGCTGGCAATCAGTCATTCATCCGGAAGATCTTCCTGAAACAATAATAGAGTGGGAAACTTCTATAAGAAAAGGTGTTCCTTTTAAAAGAGAAGATCGAAAGCGCTCTGCCAGTGGCACCTACCGCTGGAACCTCGCGCATGCGTTGCCTTTCAAAGACGATGAAGGAAAAATTCTCGCATGGTTTGGAGTTTGCACCGATATTGAAGATCAGAAAAAAGACATGGAGAAAAAGGATGAATTCATTAGTATGGCCAGCCATGAATTGAAAACGCCGGTTACAAGTCTAAAAGTTTTTACAGAAATAATGCTAATGGATGCGGGCAAGAAACCAAACAAAGCGGAACTGAGCATGCTTAAGAAAATGGATAAACAAATCAACAAATTAACGCGTTTGATTGGTGATTTGCTAGACGTGTCCAAAGCCAATTCAGGCCAACTGAGTTATGACTATGAAAAGGTGGATTTTAATGAGCTGGTAAAAGAAACATTAAACGTTTTGGAACTTACCACTTCGCACAAGTTGGAAGTTAAACTTTCCGAATCAGAACAGATTATTGCTGACAGAAACCGGCTCGGACAGGTAATAACGAACCTGGTTTCCAATGCGATAAAATATTCTCCAAATGCAGATAAAGTGGTCATTTATTCCGAGAAAAGCGAGGATGAAATAAAATTGTCTGTTCAGGATTTTGGGATTGGAATTCCTGTTGCCGAACAACCAAAATTGTTTAGCCGGTTTTTCAGGGTAAGCGAAAATACCTATCCCGGCCTCGGTTTGGGGCTTTATATCTGTAAAGAAATCATCAACCGCCACTCGGGAACAATGGATTTTCAAAGTGAAGAAGGCAAAGGTTCTACATTCAGTTTTTCAATTCCTACTCAAAAAAATCTCCTTAAAAGTAAATAAGCACGTACTTGACGAATTTAATTTACGGAAACAGAAATTCATTTTATTTATTTTCCCGTTTTAAAAGGAATTGCAGCAGATAAACGAATTCCTGCAATTCTTGTTTTGATCTTATCATTAAAATTAATGCGCTGAGTATCATTTGTTAATTGAGCATTGTTTTTGTAATACCACAAAACGGACAAAAATTAATTTATGAAAACAGCTATTATTTTATTATCGGGAATTTTTTACCTCAGCAGCCTTCCGGCACAAAAAACCAGCGTATCTGATTCTGCAACCGAACTTCAATCCCACCATCCGGCGATGATCGGTTCAAAAGTTTTGCATGCACCTCTTACAATATCCCCTTATTCAACCGGTTTTGTAAAAGATGGGATCACTGTTGTTGCTACTGTTGGGGCAACGCTTGCCGGTTATTCATTAATTAAGAATAAACATGATCTTACCATGGCTGAACTGGCTGCAAAAACAAAAAGCAGCCTTCCTTTTTTTGACAGGTTCGTGGCAGGCAATTATTCTGTGCAGGCGAATAAAGACAGTTACATTTTATTTGATGGATCTTATGCTATTCCTGTTGCTGCAGCATTAATCAGCGGAAAGGAACGTTCCAAATTCGGGCAGATAATGGTGATGTACCTGGAAACGATGGGAATTACCGGCGCAATGTATACGCTCACCGCCGGATTGGTTTATAGAAGCAGGCCTTTTGTTTATGGAAATAAAGCCCCTCTTGAAAAAAGACTGGATAAGGGTGGCCAGCGTTCATTTTATGGAGGACACGTCGCGACGACAGCCGCAGCTACATTTTTTACGGCCAAAGTTTTCCATGATTTTAATCCTGACTCGCGGCTCACGCCTTATTTATATACTGGGGCAAGTGCCCTTACAGTTTTAATGGGATATATGCGCATTCAATCGGGTTATCACTTTTTAAGTGATTGTGTTTTGTCAGGAATAATAGGTGCGGCAACAGGAATCGTGGTTCCGCAATTGCATAAGAAGAAAGCCTTTAAACATATTTCGCTTACGCCTTTTTATCAATATGACGCGAAGGGATTTTCGTTGGTTTATAAATTCAGGTGAGCAGCAAGAAACTGAAAATAAAAAACCGGACCACACAATAATGGCCCGGTTTTTTGTCATTATAAAGATTGAAAAATCTGTTAGAACCATGATTAGAAGGATTATTTGATTGCCATGATTTGAACGTCTGTGTCTCAACCACGATTAAAAGGATTATTTGATTTTCATGATTAAAGCATCTGTTACGGAATATCATTCACGAAATCCTTCAATCATGAAAATCAAGGTCCAGACAGTTAATAAAATTAGAAGATGTTCACCTTGCACAAGCCATGAATTATTTGGAAGCGTATAAAATGGAAATAGGACTGTTATTAAATTTTGGAGCCAAAAGCCTGGAGTTTAAAAGAGTTCATAATAATAAAATAATCGCGCAAGTTTAAACCATGATTAGAAGGATTATTTGATTGCCATGATTAAAGCATCTGCTGGAATATTATAATCAGGAAATCCTTAAATCTGGAAAATCAAGGTTCAGACAAAAAGGATTAGCCATGATTAAAAAATCCGTGCAGAATAAAACCATTTCCTTTGAAGACTTTTTATTTTGTGTACATTAATCAGCCTTAACGATTGTAAAATCCTTTTTCAATTTTATATCTGATGAAGAAGCGCCAATCCTTACTTCAAATTCTCCCGGCTCTACCGTCCAGTTCATATTCCTGTCTAATATTTGCAAATCTTCAGGATGAAGTGTAAAATCAACGGTTTTAGTTTCGCCGGGGTTTAGCGGGACTCTCTCAAAACCTCTTAATTGAGAATCATAAACCGTAACGCTTGCCACTTTATCTTTTACATACAATTCTACAATTTCATCTCCTTTGCGTTTACCCGTGTTCGTTACATCAACGCTAACCTGGATATCGCCGTTTTGTTTTTGAGTAGTTGGAGTTACCACCAAATTGCTGTAATTAAAAGTAGTATAACTTAAGCCATAACCAAAAGAATACAAAGGTCCGTTTACGCGGGTATTTCCATAACTATATCCGCCAACTCCCTGATCGGCCTGGGAACCCGGTTTGAAAGGGAAATTCATTTCGATCTGCCCGGTAGTTTTTGGAAAAGTGATTGAAAGCTTTCCTCCGGGATTGTAATCTCCAAACAAGGTTTGCGCTATTGCTTTTCCTCCATATTGATTCGGAAACCACGCTTCCAGGATTGCCGGTACATATTTATTAGCCCAGTTTATGGTTAAGGGCTGTCCGTTAATTAAAACCAAAACAACCGGCTTTCCTGTGGTATATAAAGCTTCCAGTAATTGTTCCTGTCTTCCCGGCAAGTCAAGCCCTGAACGGGAAAGGCCTTCACCAACACGCGCCACATCTTCTCCCAATACAGCAATAATTACGTCGTTTTGTTTGGCTTCATTCACTGCTGCGTCTATGCTTTGCTGTTCGGTTGTAGTTAAAGGCGTATGAATAATCTCACTTTCCGGCCAGGTACTGTCAACCACATCGCAACCTTTCAGATAATTTACTTGTACTCCTTTCCCCAGGTATTCCTTAATTCCGTCTAAAACAGAAGTAACGGGAATATGATTAGGACCATAACGACTGATGGCGTAATTGGTTTCAGCAGCAAGAGGACCGGTGATAAAAACTTTTTTTAGTTTGCTTTTATCCAACGGCAGAGTTTTGTTGTCATTTTTTAAAAGCACCAAAGATTCTTTTTCCATCTGCATCACAAAATCTTCATGGTGAGATGTGCCAACAATCGAATCTGCAGCTTTTACATCTTTTACATAGGGATGATCAAAAAGCCCCAGTTTGAATTTTACCCGCAATACATCTGCAACGCGGCTGTCAATAGTTTGCATATTCAGGCTTCCGTCTTTTATCAATTCACGCAATGGTAAAATAAATTCTTTTGGCGGACTGAAGTTTGTATGCACATTCAATCCTGCTTCTACAACCTGCTTCACAGCATCTTTAATATCCGGCGCTACATGATGTTTTGAAAAAACAAATTCTACTGCCTGACTGTCGCTTACTACATATCCTGTAAAACCAAAAGCTTCACGCAGCAATTCGGTAAGGAAATAATGACTGGCTATGATAGGAACACCGTCCCAGTCGTTATAACTTGCCATCACACCCAAAGGATGCGCTTGCTCAATTACTTTGGCAAAGGGATACAAAAACATTTCATGCAATTCCCTTGGCGCTACATGAGGATCGGTCCTTGCGTTTCCATCGCGCCCTCCTTTAGGCACACTGTAAACTGCATAATGTTTTATGGTTGAAGCCACTCCTTCGCTTTGAATGCCGTCTACCATTTGTATTCCCAGTTCCGAAATGAGATAAGGATCTTCTCCGTAAGTTTCTACCACTCTTCCCCAGCGTGGGTCGCGACTTACATCGAGGATAGGCGCGTAAATATTTGTATAACCTAATGCTTTGGCTTCTGTACCTTCAATTTGGCCGGCTTCAAAAACCATTTTCCTGTCCCAGGTACTGCCAATGCTTATTGGCGCCGGCAGGGGAGTTGCGCGGTCATGATTTAATCCATGAACCCCTTCGTTTGTAAAGTCAACGGGGATGCCCAGGCGTGTTTGTTCTACAAACCATTTTTGTATTTTATTAATTGCAGCCGCATGATTGGAAGGAGGATAAGTAAGCGGGCTGGAATAATATCTTTGTGGACCATTTACAACTCCGTTTAGTTGTTCATCAATATTGGCGATGCCGTCTTTCCAGATTTCATTTTTCCATTCAGGAGTCGGAAGACTGTCTTTTAAAACCCTTCTGTAGCCATATAAAGTTGTCATTTGGCAGGTCTTTTCATCAACATTCATTTGCGATAAAAGATCCCGTACTCTTTCTTCAACCGGCTGATGCGGATCTTCGAACACATCCATCCTGCCATTTTTATTAAAATCAATCCAGCCGTTGTGATAGATATTTAACTGCGCATGTGCGGAATTAAAAAAGAATAAAAAACAAACGATGAGAAAGTAAAGAGACTTTTCATTCCGGTTCATAAAAAGTAATTGTTGCGAAAACAAACTGTTCGATACGCTCATATTGTTTTCAGTGAATATAGAGAACAAACTTAAGGGAAAAAATAGTTTACATTTTATTTGATTACTACCTTCCTTTTTTGCTTCATTGATGCCATTAAATAATCCCATTTTCAAAATTTCTTCACTGCGTTTCCGGCGCTTCATTTTATTCAAATAATGCTCAATAGTCTATTCTGTTTTTAATCTTTAGAAGTTGAATCATGTTATGTTACAAATAATTTCTTCAGTATTCAAAGAGTAAGCTACTTGTGCAGTTTCACCTCTCGCTCTAAATGGTTAGAAACTTTTGTTACCTTATTTGGTATAAGGTGAATAAATTAGAAAATTTTTTTATTCAGGCTTTGGTGTTGCATTTCCTCCATCTAAAGTTACTTTCCAACTGCCGTCTTTTTGCTTTTTCCATGCTGTAAAATAATTGCCATAATAAGTAGTATCGCCGGCATCCAGTTTCCAGTTGCCCCATGTATAGCCAATATCGCCTGACCGGGCAACTTCTGCATTTACCGGCTTCCATGAGATGGTATTTAGATCGCTGTTCTTATCAAAACTTTTAGCCAAAGCGCTTTTGCCAATAATGGGAAATTGTTGCCCTTGAAATTTTACAATGTTGCTGTCGGCATAAAAAAGGATTGCATTATTAAAACCTTCTTTCGCAGCCATATCATTCATCGCCATATCTGCTTTTATTATTTCCTGCTTGTCCTGTTCCGAATTATTTTTATGCTCCTGGCAGGAAATAAAAAACAGAGTTATAAAAATAAGCTTGCTTTTCATTTTATGATAGTTTGTTAGTGGCGATAAAATCGCTATCCTAAAACTATAGTAAAGAAATAAATTTTGCCGATTTTTATTTTGTTGCATTCAGCTGCATGTTTTATTTAAGCAAGTTGCCTGATAACCTGAGTTCGGTTTAAACGGCAATAATTTCAGTTGATGAAATTCAAAAAAGCGATAAACCTGGCAAACTTCATTTTTAAATTCCGATCGGTAATTCTATCGTAAACTCTGTTCCAACGCCTGCTTCAGTTTTTACTTTTATATCACCGCCGTGCGCCTTTGCAATATCATAACTCAGGCTTAATCCTAATCCTGTTCCCTCCCCGGTAGGTTTGGTAGTAAAAAAAGGTTGAAATATTTTTTTCTGAAGATCAGCAGGAATGCCGTTTCCATTATCAATAACGGTAATAAATACACGATTACCTGATTTTTTTGTAGTTACAGAAACTGTGGGCTGGTAACTTTCATCCGATTGTTTCTTTTTTTCGGTGACCGCGTAAAAAGCATTGGTAAGTAAATTCAAAATTAATCTTCCCACATCCTGCGAAACGATATTTATTTTCCCGATACTTTCATCAAAATTAGTTTTCATTTCTGCGTTAAAACTTTTGTCTTTCGCTCTTAGACCGTGGTAAGCAAGGCGCAAATATTCATCAGCCAAAGCGTTAATGTCAGTGGGTTCTTTCTGCCCGCTGCTGGTACGGCTATGTTGCAACATTCCTTTTACAATGGCATCGGCACGTTTGCCATGATGATTTATTTTTTCAAGATTTTGTTTTATATCATCAGCAATTTCCATTGCTGATTGCCGGTTGCCGGTTGTCAATTCTTCTCTCATTTCATCAATCAGCTCGTTACTTACTTCAGAAAAATTATTTACGAAATTCAAAGGGTTTTGAATTTCGTGTGCAATGCCCGCCGTCAATTCACCGAGGCTGGCCATTTTCTCTGATTGAATGAGTTGTGATTGTGCGGCTTTTAATTCTTTCAAAGCCAGTTCAAGTTCCTCTTTTTGTTGGGTAAGTTCCTGTGTTCTTTCAGCCACCTGCACTTCAAGTTGTGCTTTCATGGCAGTTATCACTTTATTGGTTTCTTCTTCTTCAAGCGCTTTTTGCCGCGCTTTTGCTAATTCTTTTCTTTGCTTCCTGGTAATAATTAATGTACCAAAACCCCATATTATTGCAAAAGTATTGGCGGCTTCCAGCCACGATTTCAATTCATTGTATAATTGAGGATCAATTGCTGTAATTAAATAAATAATTGCGGTTACAGCTAAATACGGAACAATAGCAGTTAATAAAAAGCGAACCTGTTTAAATTCTTCATTATAATAAAGAATAAACATTAAACCTGATAAAAGTAGGAGGGCAAGCCATTGCGTAACCACATCAGACTCTTTATAAGCAAAATGAAAGACAAGTAAGGCAATAGCAGAATAAATTAACCACCAGAGTCTTTTATTCCATTCAGGCATTGAAAGCCGCATGTGCAGTGACTTGCGTAGGTAACTGATAATTATAATGGTTATAACAATTAGAAATACCATAATGTAAGAAATGCTGGTAGGCGCAGTTTAATATACAATATTAATTAAATAGTATTATTATTGATAGATTTCATTATTTCAATTTCTTATCCTTTTTTCCAGCTTATTTAAAAGTAAACAAATAAATAATCCCGATTTTTATTTTGTTTTTTTTAAAATCAATTGTTCCGGGAAATATTTAATTCAGTTTTTTTAAAAGAGGAAATTATTTTGGGTCTTCCTGTAAAAGCCAAAGGTTGATTTTTGAGATAGTATTTTAGAATAGATTTTATAAATATAGTTAGCTGATATAGATTTTATTGATTGAATAAGGTTTTTGCATCTTAATTTTTAGGTAAAGACAATACTGTGCCAACAACCATTCTTTTGACTGTCTTTTTTTTAATAAATGAAATTAATTTTCAGGCAACCTTTGATTGAGCAGAAGATTGTTGCTTCATTCGTTTGGCGATTTTAGAAGCATTGGCCGTGAACATTCCAAAAAATATCCAACAGGTTTCTGTAGTTTGATTGCGGGCGGCTATTTTGTTAAGCGAGTAATGGTTTTTTTCATTTCCAAAACTTCCTTCCAGAACCGTTCCTCTTTGTATATTGAGTTGGTTGGTTAAAGCTGCCGCTTGTTCTATGTACCGTATTTTCTGTCTTCCTTTTGGAATAAAATTAGTAACGATGTTATTTTGTTTGCAATAACTTCTGTTGGCATTAGTAGCATATATTTTATCGGCTGACTGGTGAGTACATTTACCAAAAAGCTGGCGTTGCAAAAAAATTCCTTTCTGCAATCTTGTGCCTTCATTGAAGGCATCATAACTAAGATGCTCGATAAAATTAATGCCATCAACCTGCAGCACATTTACTTTAGCACCAAATTCAACCTGCTTCACTTCTTTGCCTCTTACTATCGGTCGGATATAAGGCTTGCTTAGTGAGACTATCCGGTCTTTAATAATGGTAGTATCTCCGTAAAGCTTCCCGTGCTGCTGCTTATAAACAGTAGTGATAGCGCGTAACTGGTTCTGTTGTTTGTGTGAAAGAGCCGTGTTGTATTTGGTTTGAAGATGTTCCAGTTGCTGTAGAAGCTTCAATAAAAATTTCACCAATTTGATACGCAGTTTTTTTTCTGCCCGGCGTGTTTTCTTTTTAGTACGCTGATAGGATAAAAAATCTTTTTTCTTTTTGTCATAATTTATCCGGCTCCTGCGTTGTTTGTTTTGTTGGCGAACTTGTTGCAATAAAAGATAAGTGCTATTGCAGCATTGCCATAATAATTTTACATCTGTAGGAAAGCTGATGCGGCTTTCATAACAAGTGGCATCCTGCATTCCAATACCTCTTTGCTGCATCCACGGTTTCCAATAATCGGCTGCTCTTTTTTGCAATGCCTCTATGTCCAGGTGTTGGCCGATATAAGTTCTCCAGAAGCTCGGCTGATTGGTGTCTTTAATTTGCTGGCCCGGTTTTAACTGAATGCCACAAAATAATTGCATTGCCCAATCAGTATTGATACGCTCAATCAGTAACGCATCACTCAAACCAGTATAATGCTTCAAAATTAACAGGCCGATTCCTCCCTTCACATCAAACCAGGGCTTCCTGCCTAAATTACTTTTTGCAAAAGCAGGAGCTGGAATTGTTTGCGCAAATGATTCAAAAGGAATACTCTGGTAAAGTTCTCCTAAATCTGTTTGAGCAAAATTTTTATGGAGTAACGATTGGAAAGAAAATAATAAATTTGACATAGACAAAAATTCAAGATGCCCCAAAATGTGCAATTAGCTTGCCATTGAGGGGCATTTTGTTTATCTATTTGTCCACAAAACCGCTTCCAGTGTGGATTACTTATTTACAGGAAGACCCTATTTTTGTGTAAGCATGATTTCGCCAATACCAATAAAAGGAATCATCAATGCGCCGCGATTCTTAAGGAGATGCAAGTTAACTGATTTGCTCTTCCATTAGCATCAGCTTATCGAAGAGCTTCTCATATTGGGCATTGTTATTCGACAGTTCCTGCAATTTTTGGTTGTACTTTTTTTCTGCTTCTATAAATTTTTCTTTATCAGAATAAATTTCTGGAAGGGCAAGGTTAGCTTCCAACTGTTTTTTTTCTTCGGTATTTTTTACGATCCTTTCTTCAAGCTGCTGAAACTGCTTTTTTACTTTTTGTAATTCTTTCTGCTGTTCACGGGTTTCAGCAGCCGATTGATTGTTGTTGTTTTTCTTTTCAACAACTGCGGTTTTTTTCTGTGTGTCTTTTTTCTCTTCAATATTCTTTTCAACACTTTTTCTTTCCTGCTTCCAGCGTTCCCATTCATCATAAGTGCCTACAAATTCTTTAATCTTATAGTTGTCGATTTCCCAGATCTTATTAGCGGTTTTATTTACAAAGTACCGGTCGTGGCTCACCAGGATGTAACTTCCTTCATACTTGTTGAGCGCTTCAATCAGCAAGTCAACCGAATGCATGTCCAGATGATTTGTCGGTTCATCCAGTAACAGAAAATTCGCTTTGCTAACGATAGTTTTTGCTAGCGCAACACGCGCTTTTTCACCTCCGCTCAATACTTTTATTTTTTTGTCAACATCATCCCCACTGAACAAAAAGCAACCTAATAAACTCCTTAATTCTAATTCAGTTTTTCCGCTTCCTGAATAATTCATTTCTTCCAACACGGTATGGTCAAGGTTCAATGCCTCCAACTGGTGCTGCGCGTAGAAGGCGTCTTTTACATTATGGCCTTCTATTCTTTCGCCATCAAAAGGTTCTACGCCAGCTACCATTCTCAACAAAGTGGATTTACCTTTTCCGTTCGCTCCTATTAGCCCGATTTTATCACCACGGTTAATTTCCGCTCCTGTATGTTCCACTATTTTTACATCACCAAAACTTTTGCTGGCATGTTTCAACGTGCAAAGAATTCGTCCCGGCTGGTGCCCAATGGTGAAATTTATGCGCATATCAGGCCGTTCCAGTTCTGTATTTTCAATACGTTCAATCTTATCCAAACGCTTCATGATACTTTGTGCCTGTGCCGCTTTGGAAGCTTTTGCTTTAAAACGCTCTACGAACCTTTCCTGCTGACGAATGTAATCCTGCTGGTTTTCATAAGCACGTTTTTGCAGCTCGATCCGTTGTTCCTTTTCCTGTAAATAATAAGAATAATTGCCGCTGTAAAAATGCAATTCCTGCTGATAGAGTTCAACGATTTTAGTAACCATCCTGTCAAGGAAATAGCGGTCGTGGGAAACAATTACTACTGATCCTTTATAATGTTGTAAATATTTTTCAAGCCATTCAATGGAAGGAAGATCGAGGTGGTTGGTAGGTTCGTCAAGAAGCAAAACATCCGGATTCATAAGAATCATTTTGGCAAGCAAAACGCGCATGCGCCATCCACCGCTAAATTCTTTATAAGGCCTTTGCAGATCAGCATTGGCAAAACCGAGCCCTTGTAAAATTTCTTCTGTTTTATGATGAATGTCATAACCTCCAAGCACTTCAAATTCATGTAATTTATCACCATACAAATGCGCCAGGGATTCGTCCGATGTCCTTTCAAGTTCATGCCCAATTTTTTCAATCTCTCTTTCCAATTCCTGTACTCTTTCAAACGCACTGAGCGCCACCTCCAGGATTGAATCTTCTGTATCAAAACTTAAGAGATCCTGGTGCAGAAACCCGATAGTTGTTTCCTTTCCCTTTTCAACAGTACCTGCTGAAGGAAGATATTGATTGGTTAAAACCTTTAATAAAGTTGATTTTCCTGTTCCGTTATAACCGATAAGGCCAATCCTTTCATTCGGCTGAATGTGCCATGTTGCATCTTTAACGATCACTCTTGCACCAAATTCAAACGTGACATTCTGTAAACCTAATAACATAATTAAAATAAAAAATAAGAGATAAAAAATCAGTAAACAAACAAATTACTGTTATTTTAAAGCGTGCAAAATTACAAAAATATAAGGAGGATTAAGCTTGTAAAGGGGAATGCACACGTTGTAAATCTGTTATTTCTTAAAAGGATTTTAGTAGAAAATAAACTATCTCAATCTTCTTCCAACTATGATCTTAAATATATTTCCATCCGTGGAGGAAGTGAATCCCAAGCCATAACCGGCATTGAATTCCCATTTGGGAGACACATCTAAATCTACTGCAAGAAACAATTGTTGCTGTTGCTCGCTCCATGTATAAATATTATTAAGCGGACCAATTGCTCCATAATATTCAAAGCCGGGAATGAACGCTTTGGTAACCGCATAACTTGCTTTGAAATTAGGCGAAAAAATAAAACCTTCTGCAGTTCCGGGACCTTTTAAAGCTTTGTCAAAGGTAGGATTGAAGGACAAATACAATTTGCTCCATTGCTTATCTACAATCGGCCTTACTTCTATCGACCATGTATCTTCACTGAATTTGGTGTTTTGAAAACCAACTTCTGTTGAAAGGCTCAATCCAACAGGTAAATTGTAGCTCTTTGGAATAGCGATTCTCGGCCGGATGTGACTTCCTACATAACCGGTTCGTCCATTGTTACCAATCGAATTGAAAAAATAGAAACCTACCTCAAGCCATTTATTAAACCCGTGAGTGATTTCAACTGTTTCATGAAAAACATGATTTGTTGGCAAAACGCCGTTCATTTCTTCTTTCGATCCATCAAAAGTGAAATTGCTGTGCAGCTCAAGCATAGTGGTTTTCGGTTCAACCAGATCTGATCCATATACCTGGATTTCGTAATTATCTTGTGCATGAAGTGATGTGGCAAAAAACGAAAATGAAAGGGGAAGCAAGATCAAAAGCCCTTTTCTCAAAAAAAATCTTCTCATTGTAATTATTGCAGATGTGATTAAGTTTTACTATGGAATGTTAATTAAGCGTAACATCAAATTCCGCATCTTTAGCCGATGCAAAAGTTTTTACTTCATTATATAAAGTATCTCTCTCTACCGCTACACGGCCCGCTTGTGAAATAAGTGTTACCAATTCTTCCGTCGTCATCGCCGGGTTCTGTTCCTCACTTCCTGCCATTGAATAGATTTTTGTAGAATCATCAATCGTGCCGTCAATATCATCCACGCCAAAAGATAAAGAAAGTTGCGCATTTTGCCTCCCGAGCATGGGCCAGTAAGCTTTTAAATGAGGGAAATTGTCCATAAAAATCCTTGCCACTGCGTACATTTTCATGTCTTCAATCACAGACGATTCCGGCACGTTGCTCATATCATTATTCTGGTTCCTGAACTTCAGCGGGATGAACGTATTAAATCCTTTGGTCTTGTCCTGCAAATTTCTTAGCCTGCTCATGTGATCAATCCGATGGTTGTAATTTTCAATATGGCCGTAAAGCATGGTAGCATTAGTATGCATGCCGAGTAAATGCGCTTCTTCATGAATTTTTAACCACCCCTCCGCATCTACTTTATCATGGCATATTTGGTTTCTTATTTCAGCATCAAATATTTCAGCTCCGCCTCCCGGCATTGACTGCAATCCGGCTTCCTTCAATTTTTTCAATCCTTCTCTTACAGAAAGTTTTGCTTTGCGAAACATATAATCCAATTCTACAGCCGTAAATCCTTTTATGTGAAGATCCGGCCGGTGAGCTTTGATCCCGGAAATAAAATCACAAAAGAAATTAATGTCCATCTTAGGATGAACGCCACCTACAATATGTACCTCAGTTACCGGTTTCCCGTCATAACTTTTTACAATATCCATCATCTCCTCTTTTGTCAAAACCCAACCTTCATCCCTGTGTGCGTATAATCGTGAGTAGGAACAGAATTTGCACGAAAAAACACAAACATTAGTAGGTTCAATATGAAAGTTTCTATTGAAATAGGCTTTATCCCCATGCTTTTTTTCGCGAATGTAATTGGCTAATGTAGCAGTTACGCCGAGGCTAGCTTTTTCAAAAAGATATAAACCTTCTTCATCGGTTATCCTTTCCCCGGCGGCTACTTTTTGCGCTATTTTACTAAATGACCTTCCTTGAGGTAAAGCGTTTATTAATTCTGATAATTCTTCTTCCCTGTTTACATTTTTCATTGCGCAAAATTACAAATAATGGATTTAGAATGGATAAGTATGATAAAGATCAACTACAGTAAATGAATAAATAAGGCAGATTTTTATTTTCAAAAAACAGCTTTAAAATTCACCATTCATGTCTTTATTGTTTCACGATCTTCTGCACCACTGTTTTGTCAGTGTACTGTAGTTTTAAAATATAAACTCCCGGTGGCGGCCCGCTGAAATCAACATTCATCAGCGTATATGCTTTGCCGTTATACTCCTTCGACCAAACTAATTGGCCAACAGAATTATAAATATGCGCCGATTGTAAAGTAACCGGAACCTGGTAATTTCTTATAATAAATTGTTGATGGAACGGATTTGGATAAATCAAATACCCTTGTTGCTTTAATCTTGCCGGAACGGTAATTCCGTAAAGGTTAATATTATCAATATAAGCATTGTTTTGTTTGTTTCCTTTGAAAACAAAGTAAAGCTGGAAGTTGCTTGAACCGACATAACTAAATAAATTAAGACTCACATTTTTCCAGCCATTTGGATTCGGAACGAAGGCCGGCACATAACCGGTTATCGTTTGCAAGTCTGTTCCGGATTCTTTCCAAACAGTTGTAAAGGTCTGGCCACAATCAGTTGTAACCTGTAATTCGAGAGTATCAGACAAAGAAGATGAATTGCCTGCTGCATAAGCATAATCGAATGAAACATAAATGGAATCAAATGCAGAAGTACCGCTAATTACAGAGGAAACAAATTTATCTGTAGTTCCGGTAGAAGTAGAATTGTAATTATTAATAAACATTGATGCAGTACCGGTTTTAGCCGCGGCTGTAGTTCTTTGCCATGTAATTCCTCCATCCGGATTTTCTACAGCCCAGCCGGCAGGGGGGAACGTTGAATTCTCAAAATCCTCTGTAACCGGCAGTGTTACTTTACCAACCACAAAGAAAGATTTCTGCAATGTATCATTTAATGGGGCTTGGTCCCCGGTACCTGAAGAAGATATGGGTGAAGATGTAAAGACGGTAATATGGTGTGAACCTTCAGATGGGGTAAAAATATTTAACGGTACATTGATTGTAGAATCAGGCAATAATGAAATCCCCGAAACCGTGGTTTGCGCCACTGCTCCATTATCAATACTGTAGGAAACCGTAAATCCGGTTATCGGAGAATATCCCGTATTTTTCACGGTAGCCACCGGTGTTACCGGCTCTGTACATTCTGTAGGAGATGGGGGATTAACCGCCACAACAGTAATATCTCTTGAAGTCTCCTGCTTAATATTAATATTGTCAATAAAAATATTGTTTCCGTAATCGCTAATATTCCTAAATACAACAATGATACTCCCCGAAGTTCCGTTAACGACTACCTTTTGATTTTTCCAATCTGATGCAACAGGATTTGTATAGGCATTGCTTGAAGAACCGGCTGTAGCGAGCGTTGCACCAGATTTATTAAAGTAGGTTTTATAAGTAGCGCCACAATCTGTTGATACCAACACCTGTAAGCTATCATTATAACTTGCATCCGGGTAGTTTTTGTGTGCAAGATCAAAACTAATAACCACAGGATCTGTAGTAGACAAATTAATCTTCGGTGTTTTTATTTCATCCACTTCACCTGGCGAATTGTTGTCATAGTTATCGATAAACATCGAATGTGAGCTATTGTATCCAGGCATCACTCTTTGCCAGGTCACATCATTACCGGGGTTTATAATTGACCATCCTGCGGGTGGGAAAGTGCTGTTCTCAAAACCTTCACTAATTGGTAAAGCCACAGGATTAGGCACCAAAAGAGTTGCAGATAATGTATCATTTGCCGGGACCTGGTCACTTCCATTTCCATTTACATTTTTAGTAAAAAACTTAAATGTATTGTTTCCTGTGACAACTGTGGTTGCAGGGAAAGTAACCATCTGGGTTGCACCGGTTGGGAGGTTTGTATTTAATGAAATTGTGGTGGCAGAACCGTTATTGAGCACATAGCCTGCTGTTATGGTAGTTATAGTGTTAAGGCCATTATTTTTTAGAAGCATTTTCGGAACAAAATTTCCTGCACAACTCAAAGTTGCCGGATAATATATTGAATTACATCCTGAAGTTTCGAAGCCGCCGGGGTTTATTGATTCAACAGGTGATGCATCAACTGTTATTGGACTTGATGGCAATGTTGCACCTGCCGATGTGATGAGAGAACTTCTGTAAGTGGTAAGCACATATTCCATTCTTGCTATCTGCTTTTTTGTGAACATATTGTAGCAATCGTCCAATGTATAATCCATATAGTCTTCATACATGATCCCGGGAGCGGTAGGAGTGCATGAATCAGTACGAATACCTGAAGGACAATTGGTAGTGGCCACGCTTTGATTGGGCGTATCACCTATATCCTGCGCAGTATTTCCCTGGCCGGGAGGATTGTATAAAGTTGCTGGTAAAGAATAAGAAGAACCGTCAGATGTCATAGGCCGGAAATCATCGCCACTGCAGGTATTAGATGAATTCTCATCATCCCCCCAGATATGATTAAGACCGAAATAATGGCCAAGTTCATGTACAACAGTGCGTCCCTTATTATAAACTGCTACGTTGCACGAATTTTCTCCGAAGGCAAGAATATTACAAAAAACGCCGTCATCAGCAGGGCTTCCACTCCCTGGAACCTGGGTATAACCTAAAACCCCTCCTCCGTTTGAAATATTTCCTACCCAAATATTAATATAAGAATTAGGATCCCATGCATCCGCTCCACCGAGGGAACTTCTCTTTATTGAATCTAAAATATTATCAGGATTGCCGGTAGTAGTGCTGAATACCCTGTCAATGCCATTTGTAAGTTGGCCTGAAGGTGTTCTTTTTGCTAATGCAAACCGAATAGAAGAATGCCCGCGAACCGCTTCAAAAGCTGCGGGAAGATTAGTGGTGTCAGCATTAAACCCTGAAAAATCCCTATTCATTGCGTCTATCTGTGATTGCACTCTTGCATCAGTAATTAAATATGGATTGGCAAGAACAATATGGAAAACGACCGGAAGGGTGACGATACTTTGTAAACGTTTAGGGGTGCGTAAAGTATTAGCCGGAGGTAATTTTGAAAGTTGTTCAGCAAGTAATTTCTTTTCCGGAAAAACTTTGAACAACATTTTTACTCTTTGATCTGTAGCACACCTTATTATTTGTTTGCCTGCAGGAAATTGCTGCGCGTTCTTTTGTTTTTGCGAAAAGCCGTTGAAAATAAATACAAATAATCCAAGGGCTATTAAAAGAATTCTTTTCAACACTCGCTGATTTTGAGTAATTAAAGGGTGAAAATACCGGAAAAATTTTAAGTATGCAAAGTAGTATTTTAAGTTGAAAAGCTTGTTGCAAACCGAAGATTTATTAATTCACTTATTTTTCAAATAATTTAGAGACACCATTTTAAAAAATGATAGATTTGGTTTTTAATTTGCCCTGCTAAGCGTTTAATGACCATTCGAGAGTAAAAGTTAATCATAGATGAAGAATATCAAGTTGCGCTTAATTGTAATGAATTTTTTACAATTTTTTATTTGGGGTTCATGGCTCATCACGATAGGTGCTTATTGTTCAAACACAAAACATTGGACATTTACACAATTCGGCGCCATATTTTCAACAATGGGTTTTGCTTCATTATTTATGCCTTCCATCGCAGGAATTATTGCTGACAAATGGGTGAATTCAGAAAAATTGTACGGCTTTTTGCAGATCTGTGGCGCTATTGTTCTTTTCACTATCCCCATGATCAACGATCCTTTTACTTTATTCTGGGTAATGCTTTTGAATATGATGTTTTATATGCCAACCATTTCATTATCTATTGCAGTTGCTTATTCGGCTATAAATAAAGCAGACAAGGATTTGGTGACTTATTATCCGCCAATAAGAGTGTGGGGGACGATAGGTTTCATTGTTGCACTTTGGGTGGTAAGTTTATTGCATATTGAAACAAGCTCAAAGCAGTTTTATGTAGCGTCAATGGCATCGCTTATACTTGGCCTTTATGCCTTCACACTGCCAAAATGCCCTCCGTTACCTGGTAATCGGGAAAAAAAATCATTGGTAGACGCGTTAGGTTTAAATTCGTTTGCTTTATTTAAAAACAGGAAGATGGCGGTCTTTTTTATGTTCGCCATGTTGTTGGGAGCTGCTTTGCAACTTACAAACGCTTACGGAGATACTTTTCTTCATGATTTTGAAAATATGGCCAAATACAAAAATGCAATTGCGGTAAAATATCCTGCAATCATTATGAGCATCTCACAAATTTCTGAAACGCTCTTTATTCTCGCCATCCCTTTTTTCCTTAAAAGATTTGGCATTAAAAAAGTAATCCTTATAAGTATGTTCGCCTGGTTTCTTCGTTTTGGCCTGTTTGGTTTTGGTAATCCGGGTGATGGTCTTTGGATGATTATTCTTTCTAACATTGTATATGGAATGGCGTTCGACTTTTTCAATATCTCAGGTTCCCTGTTTGTTGAATCGCAGGCAGATGCCTCAATTAGGGCAAGTGCACAAGGGCTTTTTATGATGATGACTAACGGAGTGGGCGCTGTATTAGGAAGTTTTATAAGCGGTATAGTAATCGATTGGTTTTTTACCAATCCGGATAGCAGCAAAGACTGGCGCGGCATCTGGGTATCCTTTTCTTTATACGCTTTTGTGGTGGCTATTTTATTTATCTTCCTGTTTAAACACAAACACAATCCTACTTTAATAGAAAAGCAACTTTAAGGGGAGCCGAAATTAATTATTGAAGAAAAATAAAAAAGAAATTAGCAGAATTTGTTCGTTTGCTATAATTGAAAAAATACTCCCATTATTCAACCATCATCGTCTCCTTTAAAAATTGTTTCCGGTATTTAAGCGGGCTCATTTTCATACGTGATGAAAAGGTTTTATAAAAATGGGAAACATCCCTAAAGCCGCTTTCAAAGCAAATACTCGTAATGCTTTTATCTGTTTCTGTCAGTTGCTGCATTGCAAAATTGATGCGATAATTAATAACCGTTTCCATAAAAGTTTTCCTGGTCATTTTCCTGAAAAATTTGCAAAAAGCATTCGGTGTCATTCCAATAATAGCTGCGGCTTTATTTAAGAAAATTTCATCACGAAAATTTTCAACAACGTACGCAAATACTTTGTTGATGCGCTCCTGGTTATCATTTGTTTGGACCGAAAGGGAATTATTTTTATTCAATAAAACATACTCTTTTGAAAGGGAAAGTGAGTTTAAAATTTCAAACAACAACATTAGTTTGTTGAAATGTTTCTTTTCCTCAAAAAGTAAATTCATTTTGGCGCTTACTTCATCCCTGACTTTTCCCTGAAACTCAATTCCCCCTTCGCTTCTTTTTATTACTTTACGGACATGGCCCATCTCCGGAGTTTCAAAAAAATCCGCACCTAAAAAATCATGCTTGAACTGAATAACGATAGAGGCAGCTTTATTTTTTTCAGAACCTGATAATTTCCAGCAATGAGGCAGATTTGCGCCCATAAGTACAAGGTCCGATTTTTCAAAGCCAGACATGTTGTTTCCTACAAAACGTTTGCCTTTCCCTTCTGTGATGAACGTTAATTCGAGTTCCGGGTGAAAGTGAAAGGGTGCATCAAACCCTTTTTTATCAAATTTTCTAACTACAAAAGATTCTCTTTTTGTGGCAGTAATAATTTCGAAAGAAGCTTTTAACATTGCTTAATTTATACTCAGTTTGTAATAAAGGCGAATTTAGGATAATATAATCCAACATTTCACCAATGCTATCCTTTTAATTATTAAATTTTACGCATTTCTTCGCTTTAAATCCGAATCTATTAAAATGGAAGAATGTAAGTTGCCGGATCATGCTGATTTTAAAACAATTTCCGGCGGGCAAATTAAAAGGTTCAGAGAAGATGGGCTTACTATTATGATGAAGGAATTATTGTCGCCTGCCGAAATAGCCACTTATCATTTTATAATTAAAAAATCCGCTTTAAAACACAATACCGAAAAAAGAAAAATTGAAGATCGTAACACTTATGGAAAAGCTTTTTTCCAGATTACCGACCCTTGGCGACAGGATGAAAAGGTAAAAAAACTGATAGTGTCAAGGCGGCTTGCAAACGTAGCCGCCGATCTTGCGAATGTAGAAAATGTTCATATCTACCAGGACATGCCTTTGCTTAAAGAGACTTTTTATGGTCTTACCCGATGTCAACCGGATCAATATTACTTGCCGGTTGATGCGAATCAAATCACCACAATGAGGATGCCTCCCGCAAAGATTGAGGCTGATATTGTCGTGTTAACTTTTGCTTCCGGTTCCCGGAAAAAAGGAAGTGCGTTTAGCTATGAAATATCAGACAAATCGGTTAGTGAATCTGACACTTATGTAACAGAAAATAATTTTAAAAGCAGTCGTGAAAAAACCATGAAGGCCGGTGATGCTATATCGCACACCGGTTTTACTATTCATAATGCTCCTGATAATAAATCAAACATCATACACCCGGCATTTTCCATTATTTATATTACTACAAGAACCCATATCAAAAGGCCGGGAAATGAATGTCAGCGTAATGGTCTGAAGGCCTGGCTGATGAATAAAGAACGGGTTTATTTGCCCATTCAGAATGTAATCCATTGGTATTGTAAAAGAGAATAATAAAACGTTTTAAGTATTAACCCTGCTAACATTGGAAAAGATAAGATGCAAAGCTGCCGTTACAGATGGTAAAGGCAATTTTTCTATTGAGACTATTGAAGTTGAAGAACCTGCCTTTGATGAAGTACTGGTAAAAATTAAAGCCGCCGGAATTTGTCACACCGATTATGATTCGCTTAATTGGGACAAGCCCTTTATCCTTGGCCATGAAGGCGCAGGAACAATCGTGGCGCTTGGCAGAAATGTCCGGGGCTTTTATGAAGGCGATTCTGTCATCCTGAATTGGGCAATTCCCTGTGGCCGTTGTTTTCAATGTAGAATAGGCAATCAAAATATTTGTGAAAACAATTCTCCTGTTACCGGTAAAAACAATCTTGGACATGCACATTACCGTGGTACTACTTTGAATGGTGAAAATATAGACCGTTCCTTCAGCCTCGGTACTTTATCTGAATATACTTTAGTTAAGAAAAGTGCCATTGTTAAAAATCATTCTAAAAATATCTCATTTGCGGCTGCAAGCATTATTGGGTGTGGTGTGATGACAGGGTATGGATCGGTAGTAAATGCTGCAAAAGTAAGGAAAGGATCAACAGTTGTAGTAATTGGTGCAGGAAGTGTTGGTTTAAATGTGATCCAGGCTGCGAGAATTTGCGAGGCAAAAAATATTATAGTAATTGATGTAAATGAAAATCGTTTTCAATTGGCAAATAAGTTTGGCGCTACTCATACTATTCTTGCAGATAGAAACGATCAAGGTTTGATAAACGCTTCATTAAAAGTAAAGGAACTTACAGATCAGCGTGGTGCGGATTATGCTTTCGAATGCACTGCGGTTGCGGCTCTCGCGGCTTCTCCGCTTGCAATGGTAAGAAACGGTGGAACTGCGGTACAGGTAAGCGGAACAGAAGAGGAAATAAAGATTGATATGAATTTGTTTGAGTGGGATAAACAGTATATCAATCCACTTTACGGAAAATCTAAACCCCAGGAGGATTTCCCGGCAATTATTGATTATTATGATAGAAAGGAACTCTTACTGGAAGAATTGGTTACCAAAACCTATTCACTGTCGCAACTAGGTAAAGCCTTTAATGACATGTTGCCGGGCAGAAATGCGAAAGGCGTAATTGAATTTTGAATTTTCAGCATGTACAAAGAAAACAAGCAGGAATACTGCTTTATTTAATAATTTTATGAAGGATATAAAGCATATAATTGCATCCTGTGTCGCTTTCCTGTGTTGGTTTTTTCTTAATCTTTTTCAAACATAAAAAATGAATGAGTTCAAAACGATTAAAATTTCCAATCCACGATTTGAAAATGATTTTTTGAGATATATAACTGTTAAGAGTGAAAATTTAAAAGGCCGTGGCGACATCTGTGTTTTTTCTCCTCCGGGAAATGAAGAATTGAAATCCTGCCCGCTGGTAATTCTGCTACATGGCGTTAATGGAAGTTCGTGGAGTTGGGCGCTAAGCGGCGGTGTGCATCTTTCAACGCTTGATCTTATCCGCAAAAATTTGATTTCACCTGTTACCATTGCTATGCCTTCAGATGGCTTATGGGGTGATGGTTCCGGTTACCTGCCTCACAATAATATTAACTTTGAAAAATGGATAGCTGAAGATGTACCGGCGGCTATAAAAGAATGTATGCCGGAAGTGGATGATGCATCCAAATTATTTATTGGCGGCTTATCGATGGGCGGCTTTGGCGCGCTTAAAATTGGTGTAAAATATCATGATATTTTCACTGCTGTTGCCGCACATTCTTCTATCACTAATATTTCGCAAATGAAAATGTTTGTGGAAGAAAGTTTGGACAATTTTTCGCAGGAAGATAAAACTGAAGAAGATGTTTTGGAAACTATTTTAAAATATAAAGAACATCTTCCCGCATTGAGTTTTGATTGTGGCAGCTCCGATCCTCTTCTTCCAAATAATCAACTTCTTCACCGCCAGTTATTGGAAAATCATATCAGGCATGATTACGAAGAATATTCCGGAGGCCACGAATGGCCCTACTGGCAGGAACATGTAATTGATTCGATGCTTTTCTTTTCAAGGTTTTTCAAATAAGGATTTATAGAAGACAGGAATATTAAATAAATATTTGTTTACTGACTTAATCCACTTACCTTAATAACACTAGATAATCCTTCATAAAAAAATCATTCAATTTTTTGGCAAAATTTCAATTTTTCTTATATAGTTATCAGATGTAATCATCTTTTCCCTTAAGAATTTATATTTCTTATTTTTGCAAAAATACCAGACATGAAAATCAATAAGCACGTTATATTCAGTTTTATCTTGTTAATCATTATTGCTTCACTTTATAGAATAATGCCAGACCGTCCATTGGGCTTTTCTCCATTGATCGCTATGGCTATTTTTGGTGGAGCGGTGATAAAAGATAAAAAGTTCGCTTTCCTTCTTCCGCTTTTGGCCATGTTTGTTTCAGACAGTTTATACCAACTTTTATATATCAACGGTGTGGGAAGCGTTCCGGGCTTTTACCAGGGACAAATAATCAATTATGTTTTGTTTGGCGGACTTACCGTGTTTGGATTTTTCATTAAAAATTTCAATATCAAAAGGATCGCAATCGCTTCTCTTTCTGCTCCTACGGTTTATTTTTTAATATCCAACTTTTTGGTGTGGGCAAGTTCTTCTCCGGATGCAGGCTGGAACAGGCCAAAAACTTTCAGTGGTTTGATAATGTGTTATGGCGATGGATTACCATTTTATCCATGGAGCGTCGTTTCTACTTTCGTTTTTTCAGCCATACTATTCGGAAGTTTTTATTTAATGACAAAACCGTCAACTCCGAAACTCGCAGCCAGGTAATTTGCTTTTTCGGCTTCAATATGCATTATGGCACATCACAATGATACCGGTGTTTTGGGAGAAAAGATGGCGGCCAAATATCTTTCAGAAAAAGGTTTTACCATTCTTCATCAAAACTGGCGACATAGCCATTGGGAAGTGGACGTAATTGCTTCTTTAAATAATGTGCTTCATTTTATTGAAATAAAAACGAGAAGGACACAAAAGTTTGGTTTCCCGGAAGATGATGTAACGAAAAAGAAAATTCAAAACCTGATCAACGCTTCGGAAGAATATCTTTTTACAAATCCCGGGTGGAAGCTTATTCAATTTGATATTCTCTCAATAACGTTATTGAAGAACAAAGAACCGGAATTTTTTTTTATTGAAGACGTCTATTTGCCGCCTGAAAATTAACTCATTAGATCAGCCAGAACCATTGCTGTAACAGCTTCCAATACGACAGGCACTCTCAAAGCAATACAAAGATCATGTCGGCCTTTTACTGAAAATGGTTCAACTTTTCCCGTTTCTACATTTAGCGTTTCCTGTAACTGCGGCGTAGAAGAAGTTGGTTTTACTACGATGCGAAAAATCAGTTCATTTCCATTCGTAATCCCACCTACGATTCCACCCGCATTATTGGTTTCTGTTTTTCCTTCCATATCAAGTAATGAATCATTGTGTTCACTTCCAAACATGCGGGCAGCAGCGAAACCGGCGCCAAATTCAATTCCTTTTACAGCAGGAATTGAAAAGACTGCATGGCTAATCAATGATTCCGCTGAATCAAAAAACGGTTCTCCCAAACCTAAAGGAAGATTCGAAACTTTACATTCCACAATTCCGCCAATGGAATCTTTGGCATCGACGGCTTTTTGTAAACCTTTTTCCAAGTCCTTCTCTCCTCCAATCTCCAGTATTGAAGCTTGAATTTCAATTTTATTTTCCGGTGACAGCGATTCAATTACTTTTTTGGCAACCACACCTGCCGCTACCAAGGCTACAGTAAGTCTCCCGCTGAAATGGCCTCCACCACGGAAATCTTCAAAGCCTTTGAATTTTTTATGCGCTACAAAATCAGCATGGCCCGGTCGTGGAATGGCTCTTTGTTTTTCATAATCGCCGCTGCGTGTATTGCTGTTTTTAAATAAGATAGTAATGGGTGCACCGGTACTTTTCTCATTAAAAACACCACTGATAATCTCAGGAATATCATCTTCCTTTCTGGGCGTAGTGCCTTTGGCTCCGGGCTTTCTACGGTCGATGTCGTGTTTAAAATCTTCAGCCTTAATTGAGATGCCGGGGGGGCAACCATCAATTACAATACCTACATATTCGCCGTGCGATTGTCCCAATATCTGCACCCGAAAATTTCTTCCAAAAGAATTCATGTTACTGTATTTACTCTAAACAATTCTAAACCTTTTCTAAACTTTCTCTTCTAAATCCTCTAAACCTTCTAAGTTTCTGAACCCTAAACTCTCAACCTTCTCAACAACCTTCTCTCAATATCCATATTCCCTTAAATGAATTTCATTATCCCGCCATTTAGGCCTCACTTTTACAAACAATTCCAAAAATACTTTACGCCGGATAAATTCTTCAATGTCTTTACGCGCAAGTGTTCCCAATTGTTTAATCATCTTTCCTTTCTCACCTAAAATAATTCCTTTTTGAGTTTCACGCTGAACAATAATATCTGCTCTGATCTTTGTAAGCGTTGTTTTTTCCTGAAACTGCTGAACCAACACCGTTGTGTGATATGGAATTTCTTCCTGGTACAAATAAAATATTTTTTCGCGGATTAGTTCTCCTACAAAAAATTTCATCGGAAGATCACTCAGGTTGTCATCCGTATAAAACGGTTCTCCTTCGGGAAGAAGAGCTATAATAGCATCAAGTAATTCCTGAATTCCTGCATTTTTTAAGGCAGAAATTGATACTACTTTTTCAGCATATTTTTTTTGAGAAAAAAAATCAATCGCTTTCTCAAGCGTTTCTTTATCCGATAAATCTGCTTTGTTTAAGACAACAATGCACGGCACTTTTAAAGAAAGAGAAGAAAAAATTTCATCAGCCTCCCGGAGGTCATCTTTAATATCAACGATTAGCAAAGCCACATCCGCATCTTCCAGGCTACTTTTTACAGCAGCCATCATTTTTTCATGCAGCTTGTACTTTGGTTCGATAATACCCGGTGTATCGGAAAAAATAATTTGATAATCATCTGTATTTAAAATGCCTTTGATGCGATGACGGGTGGTTTGCACTTTTGGTGAAACAATTGCCAGCTTCTCTCCAATCAATCCATTGAGCAGCGTGCTTTTACCGGCGTTCGGTTTCCCAAAAATATTTACAAATCCGGATTTCATA
Source organism: uncultured Chitinophagaceae bacterium (assembly GCA_963811285.1). GTDB lineage: Bacteria > Bacteroidota > Bacteroidia > Chitinophagales > Chitinophagaceae > Ginsengibacter. Next base: position 94,555 of record CAWEQV010000039.1, read on the forward strand.
ATTGCTGCGAAATTAATTCATTGCAGATAAAAACCAGTAAAACACTTCTGTTCCAATACTTATCCTGACAGGCAAATCGACTTTTCAGGTATAAAACTTGTTAATGGAATTTTATGAAACTTCCATCAACATTTTCAAAAAGCGAAAAACATATTCACGCGGTAATTGAAACGCCAAAAGGGTGCGAGGCGAAATACAATTATGACGAGGAAACCGAGATGTTTAAGCTGAAAAAGATTCTTCCTAAAGGAATGACCTTCCCTTTTCATTTTGGATTTATTCCTCATACAAAAGCCGAAGATGGTGATCCTGTTGATGTGCTTGTCCTGATGGATGAAATGTCGTGGCCCGGCTGCATTATTAAATGCACTTTGATAGGTGTGATGGAAGCGGAAGAAACGAAAGACGGCGAAACAGTAAGAAACGACCGGCTGATAGCAACTGCAAAAGCTTCTGAAAAATATAATCGGATTAAAGATTTAACTTCAATGGATGAATACCTGGAAATGGAAATTGAAAACTTCTTTAATAACTATTGCAATCTTGAAAAAAAAGAGTTTAAGGTGATTGCAAAAAAAGGTCCTGAAAAAGCGAAGGACTTGCTAAAAAAGCAAATTGTACATGAACATCATTCATGAATTATTCGGGCATGGCACCAATCTCAATTCTTTGCAAATGTGTGCGCGGGCTATCGTAATTTTTTTTGTAACCCTTCTTCTAATCCGCTTTACCGGAATGCGTGTGTTTGGAATTAAAACCGCTTTCGACACATGTATCATCATTATGCTCGGAGCCGTGCTGAGCCGTGCAGTGGTAGGCGCTTCACCTTTCATCCCAACCATCCTTGCTGCAGCGACTTTAGTAATCATCCATAAAATAATCGCACGATTAAGCGTAAGCAACCAGACTATAAGCCACCTGGTAAAAGGCAAACCACTTTCAATTTATAAAGATGGAATTCTAAATGAAAAAAACCTGAAAAGATGTTCACTTAGTTTTGGCGATATAATGGAAGAAGTTCGTTTAAACGTCAACGATAATTCACTGGAAAATATTGATGAAATTTTTATGGAAAGAACAGGAGAAATAAGTGTGATTGAGAAAAAGAAAACGGTAAATTAAAAATCTGCGATATTTATTTGTTTACTATTATTTACCCCAACCCCATTTTAAAAACTCCGGAAAGGCGCGTCTCCACGTTGCTATGTCATGTTTGCCGTCTTTAAGTTCCAGATAATAAATATCTTTTTCACGATCGTAACCTTTTTTTACCAGTTCATCTATTAACGCCATTGTATCATCAATAGAATCAATAATTCCATTGTTATTCCTGTCAGCGGTTTCGTCCAAAGAGCCGGTTTCAAAAAAGAATTTTAACCACGGATAATAGTTTCCATTCTTTATCTCATTTTGCATTATCCTGTGTTTTGTTTCATCAAAATGCACATCATCCTGGGAAACTGAACGCCACCAAAACGAACCGCTGAAAGCGCCGACTTTTGAAAATTCTTTTGAATGATTCCAAACAATATCCAAGGCACTCAATCCTCCCAGAGAAAAACCACAAAACGATTTTTCATTAAAAGAAACGATCTTGAAATTTTTTGCGGATAAAAGGAAGTAATTCTTCCATTACAAAACGTGTATATAATGCCGCTTTTGCACCTTGTCCTTTATCATTTAAAACATTCGCAGTTCCGTACTCATTTTTCCTGTCGGTGCCAGCAATGAATACCTACGCAAAGCAATCGACTTATTTTATTCTTATCATATAATTTTTGGAGAATACTTTTAAAATCCATTGTCACAAGATCCTGCCCGTCGTTGATCAGCAATAAATCACAGTTATTTAAATCTTCTTTTTGCCATTGCGAATAAAAATCAAGGGTTACTTCTCTTTTTAGAAATGCAGAACGGATAATTTCACTTTCAGATTGGCTTTCAATTTTCATGCGTTTCAAAAATAGGATAATTTCGTTTCGTCAGCCTATTTCAAAACTGCTGATAAAATGAATAAAACCAACTTTAGGCTTTCAAATCAAGAGTAGCGCTATAAACTTCCCTTTTTTTAGTACGCTTGAAAGTATAAAAAAGCATAATCGTGCTCCGGGTTAAAAGTTTCTTTAAAGTTTTAAAAATCCATTTTTGTTGGATTAATATAAATATCTTTAAGAAAACAAAATTGAATGCAACGTACTCTTATATTAATTTTTGGTAGTGTGTTCGCCTTATTTTCTATGAAGGCTACCAGCCAAATTATTGACACTGTCAAATCAGCTCATCCAAAAATGGATAAATATTATCCTCAACCTTTAAAAACACACATAATTTATGCTGCTGATTCAAATTCAGCAAATCCAACATCACCGGTTACCCGGGTTCAACCAGCGCCATCAATGACCAAAGCGCCTGTTACTCAAAACACAGTTGTAAGTCCGGCTCCACAGGTGAAACAAACTTTACCTGCTCCTGTAGTTCCACCTGCGCCTGCTGTAACTTCAACGCCTGTTTCTGTTGAACCTTCAAATACAACCGTAACTAATTCGAACACGGTAACAACACCGGGGGCTGTAACAGTCAATAAACCTGTCCAACCAAGACCGGCGCCGCAGACCTCAACTTATGTTGATCCTGCCTCACTCTTCACCACAAGGCTCGGCAGCAGTGCGCCGCAATACAACACCTGGAAAAAAAATGATGATGGGGCCGGTTCAGTCACAACCCAATCAAAATAAGGTAAGTAACGTCGAACAGTAAACTGACTTTAGTGAAGTAATTTTATTTTGGAGCAGAAGAACAATTTTTACAATTGTGCTAGCTCTTAATCAAGCGGACATAATCCAGCATTGCCTGGTTTATCTCACCATTCATATTTTCGTTCCAATCTTCAAATCTGATTGAGAAATGATGTATACCCTTTGTGAGAGGAAGTTTCACAGAGTTGCTGAAACCCCAGTTGCTCCATTCATCTTTTCCGCGTTGTGGAAAAACTAATGTTCGGGTAATGGTAGAATCAATTGTAATTGTGCGGAATGCACATTTGTTTTCTGTATTGATCGGGCCATTTCCATTCGCATATCTCACATCTAAAATATATGTTCCATCTTCTTTTACGGTAATGGGAAAATCAACTTTTCTGTTAACCGTTTTGCTAATTTCGATAAAGCCCTTTCCGGAAAAACCTTTATAAGATTTATTTGATTTAGGTGCAAATTTTTCCAACTCAAAGATTTGTTGGTTTTGCTTAGGGAAAACTTCCACGGGCTCTGTAGCAAAGGATTCTGTTTTGTTATTGGCAACAGCTATCACCTGGTAACTTCCGTATGCTCCTTTGTCAACCGATAGTGCAGTATCAGAAGTTGTCTTTAATAAAGTGCCATTCTCCATAACTTTGAAATCATTAATACTTCTGCTGGTATCGTGCCACGAAAGCTTTTCATTTTGATAATCAACTACTGGCATTTGCGGACTAAAAACATCTTTGACATCATTGATTTTATCAATGGGTAAATCCAAATTTCCCAGGACAATTCTTATATCGTGCGCTCCAGTCAGGTTTGAAGGAACTGAATAGCTTGAAGATTCCTTTCCATCAAGATAAAAAGCGGTAATGATATTTCCGAAGCCGCTTAATTCAATATTTAAGATACTGTTTCTGTATTTAAAATTTTTCAATGTTCTGTCGCCTTCAAAAACTTTTGGAACATAAGGTGAAAAGGAAATATTATCTGTATTATATTGGATTCCGAAAAGAATTCTGTAAACCAAACTTATGTTTCCGGATAAACTCCAAAGCATGTTGCTGGAATTAACTTGTGTGCCCGCGTAGTCACCGTCCGAAGCTACAAAATTTTCTTTGTTTGTAAGGAATAAAGCAGCCGGCCGGTACACAGAGCACATGGCTCTAACAACCGATTGTTCATTGCCTGCTTTCGCTGAAGCGAGCGCCCAGTAAGATTCTACGAAGGGCCATACCGCGTCATTGTGATAAGATGGAATACCAGGAATTTGCGGATAAATACATGAAATTCCATAAGGAGTAACCGGCGTATTTGATACAATTGTTTTCTGCCTTTCACGTTTGTCTGCTATGCCAAAATATATAGACAAAGCTTCGCCAAGCGCTTCTGATTTTGGAGAAAGTATTTTGAAATTTCTGCCATACAAATACTGGCCAAAATAACCTTTATCATCCTGCCACAAATATTGATTCACTCCTTTTTTTATTTTTTCAGCAACATCACTGTATTTTTTTGCTTCTTCTTTATTGCCAAGTTCCGCTTCCATTTCAGACAAAACAGTGTTTGCTTCAAAATGGACTGCATTGGTTCCCAAACATTCTGACTCATAAATATCGGCAGGCTGCATCCATGTTGGATAGGTTTCTTCTCGCCAATCTAAAAAGGAAGATTCACCTTTCACCATTCCTGTTTGCGGATCGTAAACATTATGCAGGTCGTCATTAATAGAATTTTTTACAACCGTGTCAGCATATTGTAACCAATCTTTATCACCTGTAACTTTATAAACCTCCCACGCAGCCACAGCCCAAATCTCCCTATCTGTTGAAATAGGGTAAGCCCCACCAGTTCCAGTGTCCTGGATAATTTTACCGTTTTTTACTTTCTTTTTCAAACTGATCATCGCCACTTTGGGTTGCAAAATTCCCATCGATAAAATAATGCTGTAACTGATGTCGCGTGTCCAAACGCCCGCCCACTCTTTGCCTGTGCGGAATGTGCTATCCGGTTCGATTGCATTTTGCATTTCTTCCAATGCCAGATTATATAAAGCATCCGGCAAAATATCATCAGATTGATATTGAGGAAAAGCACTAATGTCTTTGTTTAATTTCCAACGGTTCGCGGTTTTGTTTTCGTCAGGATGCTGATTAAGAATTAAAGTGGTTTCATAAATTCCGTCATGATTGCTGTCGGTTAATTGCAAATCTTTGTGAGAATACAAATTGTTCCAATCCCATGTGAGCGGGTCAACATTTCCCGCAACAAAAACTCCATGGAAATCATTTTTGTAAATTTTCTTTCCATCAAAAGTTTGGTAATAACCTTTTTGCTTAAATGATTTCAACATATCGGTCATGTCTACACGAAAAGTAACTTTCACATCTTTTTTTAAGTAATCATTTGGCGAAACCTTTGTTGTGTCAACATATTGATGTCCGAATTTAATTACCGGTGTTTCATAATTACCGCTGTTACCCGGGCAAACAATCATATTGTCCTTGCCTGAAGGGGCTGAATTATCTGCTCCGCTAATACTGAATTTAAATTTTACTATCGGGCTTTTTTGCATTCCCGGACTCACATAATCCGAAACAATTTCTTCTCTTGAAATAGCCTTTGCCACAAAAGAACCCTGCACAACACTATCACCAAACATCGAAAATGCCTCTGATTCATAAAGTCTTTTAGTATTTATTGCTTTGTTGATTGCGTTTTTCATCCCATGGCATCCAGTAAGAATTATACCAATAATTATTGCATAAAGAAGATTCTTGTTCATGCACGGAAATTAAATATTATTTTGTTCAATTATAGAACATGCTACAAAACTAAAATTGAAATTGAGCTTAATTGTTTGCTTGCTGTAAAGAATTTGTTTTCAACAAACAAGAACAATTCCAAAGTTGGATTAGAGTCGTTGCAGTGAAAATAAAAATATTCACTATTAATTTGTTTGCTGTAAATTCTACAAATATTTATCATAAGGAGATGGGCTTATGGAAGTCCAGCCACCATCAATGACTAAACTCTGGCCGGTGATGTGCCTGCTTTTTTCAGAAACCAGGAACAAGGCGGCATTGGCAATATCATCAACGGTAGCGGGGCGTCTCATTGGTGTGATCTTTGACCAGGTTGATTCATAATTGGAATCATTCTGCAAAGTACGATTGGTAACAGTCGCTCCCGGCGCAATCGTGTTTACATTTATATTAAATTCTGAAAGTTCAATTACAAGGTTTTTTGCGAGCATTTCAAGCGCCGCTTTGGTCATTCCATATGCAGCCAGGTTTTTATGGGCCTGGTGGCCGGTTACTGAAGAAGTAAATAAAATCGAGCCACCGGATTGTTGAAGTTTCATTTGATTGGCGGCTTCCTGTGCTAAAAAGAAAGAGCCGCCGAGATTCACCTGCAATACCCGGTAAAAAGATTCAGGCTGATAAGTAAAGAAATTGCCGTACAAAGTTATTCCCGCGTTCGCAATGGCAATATCAAGTTTTCCAAATTCTTTCACGGAAGTGCTCACTAATTTTTTAATAATTGCAATGTCACTTGAGTCTCCTGCAACCGCGATACAGTTTCCTTTTGCGGCTCCTTGAATACTTGCCGCAGCTTCAATAGCAAGTTTTGGATCTACATCATTTAAAATAACATCGGCGCCTTCCATTGCAAGGTTGGTGCAGATTTGTAAACCGATTCCCTGGCCTGCGCCGGTAACAATCGCAACTTTATTTTCAAATGACATTTGGTAAATTCTATCGTGATTAACCCTTTATTTGTATAAAAACAAGGTAATGATTTTAAGCGTAATAATTATATCGGAGATATTTAAGTAAACAGTAAACCAACAAATTAGTCGCATTTTAATTTTCCTGAAAAACCTTCCCTCAATATTTGTTAATGTAAACTTAACATTGAATTTACTTTCTGATAACATTGAGAGCTGATTTTTGCACTCAAATAAAAATAAGCTTGTGAAAAAAGTAATTATCAATTCGAGACAGAAAAAAAAGTTTTGCGCGATACTATGTGTAGTATTTTGCCTTTTATCCTTTAACGCTATGTCCCAGGACACCACGAAAGTAAAAGAAGAGTTTAAGCCATCCGGCAAAATTTGGGGGTATGCCTTCGGGGATTATGCGTTTAAACTGCATGCAGATTCTGCATTGCGCGGAAAGCAACAATATTCAGGCCTTCCCAAAAATTACAACTCCTTTAATCTTCGTCGTGTTTATTTGGGATACGATTACCAGTTTACTCCAAACATTTCTTCCCAATTGTTGCTTGCACACGAATCCGGCTTTGAATCTAATCCCGGAAGCACCAATAGCCTGCCAGATGGTAACCGGTCGGTTTATGTAAAGGCAATGAACCTGGCTTTTAAAAATATCATTCCAAGAGCAACTATCGTTGCAGGACAGCAGTCGACACCTACATTTGCCACCTTATCTGAACATATCTGGGGTTATCGCTCTATTGAGAAAACCATTGCCGACATGAGAGGTGTTTCGAGCTCTACAGATCTTGGTTTAGGCGTTTTTGGTAAAATAGGCAAAAACGAAAATGTAGGTTATGACATCCTTGTTGGCAACAGCAACGGCGCCAAACTGGAAAATAATAAGTACAAAAAAATCTATACTTCTTTGTATTTCTATTTACTGAATAAAAAAGTTGTAATACAGGGTAACTACGAGCACGACCGCACTGCAGCAACCCCGGTTCACCAGGATATTAATAATTTTAAGGCGTATGCTGCATACCATACTTCTTCAACTACCTTTGCTGTGGAAGCTTTTACTCAATTAAAAACGAACAATACACAGTATATGGAAGGAGCAAATACACTTTATTCTGATGTAGCGCCTTCCGGAATCTCATTTTATGTAACCCAAACACTTACCCCTGATAAGCTCAGGTTCTTTGCCCGCTACGATATTTATAATCCGGATACTAAGTATGATTCCAAATTAAATTATGTGAGCGGTTATAATACAACCAAAGAATCTTTTGCAACTATCGGCCTTGATATCCTGCCCACCAAGAATATTCATATAGAACCCAATTTGTGGTACAATCATTATGGTAGTAAAGTTGCTGGTGCTACCGGAAACTTAAAAAGCGATTATGACCTGGAAGCCCGGGTAACTCTTTACTTTTTGTTCAATAAATAATTCAAATAAAAATTAAAACTTAACCTACAATTATGAATTTCAAAAAAATTATTCTTTCGCTTTTAGTTGTTAGCTCAGCTGTGATGTTTGCCTCTTGTGGAGGAAATGGCAGCAGCAGTAGCAACGGCTCCGACATCACTTCAGCATCGGGCAGCAATGAAATTTTAGCTGCCGGATCCTCATTTGTTAATCCTTTGTTTTCTAAAATGTTCAGTGTTTATAACAAGGACAAAGGGGTTAAAGTAAACTACCAATCCATCGGTTCAGGCGGAGGTATCAAACAATTGCAAAACAAGATAGTTGATTTTGGAGCATCTGATAATCCGTTAAGTGATGAGCAAATGTCTCAATCTCCTTCACCGATAATTCATATTCCGGATTGTTTGGGTGCTGTAACGATTGCTTACAATTTACCTGATAATCCGACCTTAAAGTTTACACCTGAAGTTGTAAGCGATATTTATTTAGGTACCCTTACAAAATGGAACGATCCAAAAATACAGTCACTTAACCCGGATGTAAAACTTCCCGACCTGCAGATTTCTGTAATTCACCGTTCAGACGGAAGCGGCACTACTTTTATTTTCTCAGATTATTTGTCTAAAGTAAGCGATGCATGGAAAAGTAAAGTGGGTAAAGGCCAATCACTCAACTGGCCTGTGGGTCTTGGAGGAAAAGGTAATGAAGGCGTTGCAGGTCTTATCAAACAAACTCCCGGCGGAATTGGTTATGTTGAGTTAGCTTATGCCATTCAAAATAACATGCCGGTTGCTTCATTAAAAAATAAATCCGGCAATTTTGTAGCGCCTACTTTGGCTTCTACCAGTGCTTCCGCAAATGTTGATATTCCTGCCGATATGCGAGTTTCAATCACTAATACAGATGCGCCGGATGGTTATCCTATCTGCAGCTTCAGTTATATTTTAATGTACAAAGATCTTTCCTACAATATTAAATCTGAAGCAAAAGCAAAAAATGTTTTAGACCTGGTTAAATGGATTATTACTGATGGCCAGCAATATTCTGAATCTTTGAATTACGCCAAGCTTCCACAGTCAGTGGTGCAAAAGGCACAAGACCTTTTGAAAACGGTTACCTATAATAATAAGCCTTTGCAATAAGCATTCTTCATAATAAAAAACAAGTAAAATACTGCGGATTCATCTTAAAAGATGTTTTCGCAGTATTTTGCATAAATAAATAAAGGAATAAGAATGAATGGTGCATTAAGTTACAAAGCGAGGGGAATCAATTTTAAAGAAAAGGCTTTTAAAAAATCCTTAGCTCTTTCAGCCATTATTGCCGTAATCCTTTTGATTGCCATCTTCTTCACTTTGCTTATTAATTCGCTTCCTTCCTTGAAGGCTTTTGGCGCACAATTTTTTTACCAAACTACCTGGGATCCTGTAGGAGATAAATTTGGCGCTTTGCCGTTTTTAGTCGGCACATTGCTCACTTCTTTCCTGGCTTTAATCATCTCAACGCCTTTTTCAATTGCGGTTGCAATATTTCTGGGTGAATATTATAGAAAAGGCCCGGTAGCAGAAGTGTTTAAAAATATTGTTGATCTTTTGGCTGGCATTCCTTCTGTTATTTATGGTTTTTGGGGATTATTTGTGTTGGTTCCGCTGGTTCGTTCTCTAGAATTGCAATTGCATGTGGCCCCTTATGGTGTAGGCATTTTTACCTCTTCGGTAATACTTGCCATCATGATACTTCCGTTTTCTGTTTCCCTTTCCCGGCAGGTGATCTCAATGGTGCCGAGCCATTTGAAAGAAGCCGCTTATTCATTAGGTGCCACGCGGTGGGAAGTAATCAGCAAAATCATTATCCCTTATACAAAATCCGGTTTATTTGCCGGTTTACTGTTAGCCCTGGGAAGAGCCTTGGGAGAAACGATGGCAGTGACCATGTTGATTGGGAATACGCACGATTTACCAAGCGGTATTTTCAGCCCGGGCAATACCATGGCCAGTGTTATTGCCAATGAATTCAACGAGGCCACAGGACACGTGTATACATCTGCACTTATTGAAATGGGATTATTCTTGTTTGTAGTTGCAACTATCATTAACATTATCGGTAAGCAGATTATCAAACGGTTTACGCTTGAATAATTTGCAAAAAGAATTGAATTTATGGAAATGGTATTAGAAGCTGAATTAGCTAAAAAGAAAAAACTTACTGAGTCGCGGCTTGCGGCAAAGCACATTGGGCGTCGTAACAGAAAAAATAGTTTTTTTAAAGGTTTGATCATTGCTGCTACTGTTATTTCAACTTTACCCCTGTTACTTATTTTATTTTATATTTTCAGGCAAGGCGTGGCTTCTCTTAACTGGCAATTCTTAACAAACCTTCCTCAGCCTGTGGGGGAGCCTGGTGGAGGCGTTGCTAACGCGTTGGTTGGAAGTATTTTGATTTTACTCGTGTCCTGCATTATCGCCATTCCGCTGGGAATTGTTATCGGTATTTATCTAAGTGAAGAAAAAAAATCACGGCTTGGCTACTATTGTCGTCTCGCCGTTGATGTTTTACAGGGAATTCCATCAATTGTTATCGGCATTATTATTTATGAATGGGTAGTAAGGCCCATGGGCGGGTTTTCAGCTTTATCGGGTAGCGTCGCGTTGGCACTAATGATGTTGCCGTCAATAATAAAATCGACTGAAGAAACGCTCAAGCTTTTACCCGAATCTTTAAAAGAAGCTTCACTCGCGCTGGGAGTTCCCTACTATAAAACCATTATGAGGGTTATCGTTCCTACAGGTCTGGGTGGAATTTTAACCGGTGTTATTTTGAGTATTGCAAGAGTTATCGGAGAAACCGCGCCATTGTTATTTACTGCTTTTGGTAATCCATATATGACGACCAATATTCTAAAACCAATGAGTAGCTTACCTTTGATAATTTTTAACTATGCTACAAGTCCTTATAGCGATTGGCATCAATTGGCGTGGGGGGCTTCGATGGTGTTGATTTTGATGATCCTGATTTTAAATATTATTACCAAAATAATACAACGTAAATGGAAAGTCCAATTTTAAAAGCGACAAACTTTAATGCCTTTTTTGGAAAAAACCATATTCTGAAAAATATAAATCTTGAAGTTCATAAAAATAATGTGTGGGCCATTATGGGGCCGTCCGGTTGTGGTAAAACCACCTTTATCCGTTGTGTGAATCGGATGCATGAGTTAGTGCCCGATGCTACTGTTGAAGGTTCTCTGAAATTAAAAGGGGAAGAAATTTATGATATGAACGCTGTGGTTCTAAGAAGAAAAGTGGGAATGGTTTTTCAAAGGCCAAATCCTTTTCCAACCATGAGCATTTACGATAATGTAATAGCCGGATATATTTTGAACGGGATCAAGCTGAGTAAGATGGAGAAGGATGATATCGTTGAAACTTCTCTCAAGCAGGCAGCCTTGTGGATGGAAGTGAGAAGTACGCTTCATAAGAAAGGCACTTTTTTATCAGGTGGGCAACAACAAAGATTGTGTATTGCCCGCGCTCTTGCCATGAATCCTGAAATACTTTTATTGGATGAAGCCACTTCCGCTCTTGATCCTATTTCTACTTCTATGATCGAAGAGTTGATCCAACAGTTGAAGTCAGAATATACGATATTGATGGTGACGCATAATATGCAGCAGGCAGCCCGCGTAAGCGATAAAACTGCTTTCTTTTATTTGGGTGAATTGATAGAAGCGGCGAATACCAAAACCATTTTTACCAATCCCAAACACGAAAAAACTCAGGAATATATTACCGGCCATTTCGGTTAAATATAACTAACGGAAAAAATCAAATACTATGGCAATCCCAAACTGGAAACAAAAATTGACTCCACTGGATAATGAAATTCAGCAATTAAAATCTGAACTGATCAACATGTGGCAAATGGTTTTATCGCAACTGACAAAAGCGGAAGAAGCATTGAAAAAGAAAGATAAAGATCTTGCGCATGAAGTAGTTTCTACCGAGAAACGTGTGAACGCTTTTGAATTAAAGATTGACCGTGATTGCGAAGATATTCTTGCGTTGTTTGCGCCTGTTGCCATTGATCTGCGCTTTCTGTTAGCTGTTTTAAAAATTAATATGAACCTGGAACGCACAGGTGATATTGCCGAAGGAATTGCGAAGTTTGTAATTGATCTTCCTGAAGATTTTGATGTGCAATTGCTGCAAATTACTCGCGTTATTGAGATGTTCAACCAGGGCAATGAAATGATTGCGCAGGTTATGGACGCTTTTGAAAATGAAGACACCGTTCTTGCAAGAAAAGTTTTTAAGAAAGACGACCTGCTTGACCATATCAACGCAGAAGCTGCTTCTGTGATTGCAAATTATATAGAAAAAAATCCTTCCAACATTGCATCAGCCTTATACATTTTATCGTCTATACGAAAACTGGAACGCGTAGGTGACCAGGCAAAAAATATGGCAGAAGAAATGATTTTTTATTCGGAAGCAAAAGTCCTCAAACACAAACCTAAAAGTAAAAAAGCCAACAGGGAAGAGGAGTAGTAGATTAATAAAAAAAGAAGATTTTTATTTTGGTTTTAAAATAAGCGCCTTTTTAAGCTTGCAAGGTGATCGAATGGTTTTCCATTGCCCCCAATACATCGGGTGGAATAAAAATCATGGGTTATAGCTGCTTTCTGAAGTGTTTTTGATGTCACCGGAATGTAAATTATAAATAATATTTACTAATAATAGGTAAAAGGGCTAATAGTAATTGAAAACCAATGCATATTATTACTATGAAAGCTTATATTTGTAACATTTTTATGGAAAAGGTTTTGAATTTTGTGAAAATGAATTCATAAAAATGTGGTACACTTCTTGATTTCTATTATCCTTTGAAGACAATTTTATAATTAGCTTGTTCGTTCGAAAACCCAATGATTTCAACTATTCACCCCAATCGATCCTTATGCTAGAAAGATTTTTCAAGAATAAGTATGCACCAAGATGGATCATTTTCTGCTGTGACCTTGTTTTAGTAACTCTCGCTTTTTTATTCTCTTATTTTTTACGGCACTTGTTTCTGGACATAAAAGGCTTTACCGCTATTATTCCTGCAGTCATGCTCAATATGTTGATCTACGGTATTTGTGTATTATTTTTCCCAATCTACAAAGGAATTATACGTTATTCCGAGGTCAATGACATATTTCGGGTTATGAAATTTGCCAGTCTTCAACTGGTTTTATGGCTGGGTGTTTTTGAACTTGATACACGTTCCGTTGTAACCCACTCTTTTCACTTACCGTTTTTGATCATTAATTTTTTCAGTGTTATTTTCATTCTGGTACTGTTCAGGCTGTTGATCAAGGAAGTATATTCGAAGGCTTCAGTTTCCAAGTCACTTGTAATCTCCCGCACAATTATTTACGGCGCAGGGGAAATGGGGCAGGTAACCAAGCAAATACTTGAACAGGACGTAAAAAATAAAACGCTGGTAGTGGGTTTTATTGAAGATAGTCCTTTTAAGATCGGTAAAAACCTGGCAGGTTTGCCGATATATAAGGCGTCAGGATCGCGTTTATCAGCTCTTTTGAAACAAAAACAAATTACCGACCTCTATATTGCTATCGATAAATTATCGGTCGAAAAGAAGATTGCGATATCAGACATCTGTGCACCGCTTAATATTAAAATCAATGTAATACCTCATGGCAGCGAATGGAGAGGCGGATTTTTTGAAAAGAAACAGGTAAAGGAACTGAATATTGAAGACCTGCTGGAACGGGATGAGATAAGCCTTCCATATGAAATGCTGCAGCAAACCTATAAAGATTCGACCATCATGGTAACCGGAGCTGCAGGATCTATCGGAAGCGAGATATGCAGACAATTGTCCAAGTTCACATTTAAAAAACTCGTTTTGCTTGATCAATCTGAGTCAGGATTATTCGACCTGGATTTTGAATTGAAAAAGAATAATCAGAAACAACTATTGAGGGTTGAAGTAGCTTCTATAAGGGACGCAGCTAAAATGAAAAAAGTATTTTCACTGCATAACCCGGATTTCGTTTTTCATGCGGCCGCTTACAAACATGTTCCGCTAATGGAAACTTTTACCAGTGAAGCTGTGCTTACCAATATTTTTGGGACGAAGGTAGTCGCTGACCTGGCAATGGCTTTTAAAGTGAAAAAATTTGTGATGGTTTCCACAGATAAAGCTGTTAACCCCTCAAATATAATGGGAACCACCAAACGTATATCAGAAATATATATCCAATCACTCAGTGATCATCCGGATTCAGAAACGCAATTCATTACTACTCGTTTTGGAAATGTTTTAGGTTCTGCAGGAAGCGTGGTAAGGACTTTTGATAAACAAATTAAAAGCGGTGGTCCAATTACTATTACCCATCCGGAAATCACAAGGTATTTTATGACAATTCCTGAAGCATCAAAATTAGTTCTTGAGGCAGGGAAGATAGGGGAGTCGGGAGATATTCTGCTGTTTGATATGGGAACACCCGTAAAGATTATTGATCTTGCAAAAAGAATGATACAACTGGCAGGGCTGAAGCCGGCAGAAATAGCGATAGTGCAGACAGGATTGAGGCCAGGAGAGAAAATGTATGAAGAACTTTTCAAAGATTCTGAAGAATTTGCAGAGACCTACCACCCCAGGATATTAAGGGCCAAAAGATGTCCTGACAGGAATTTGGAATTCGAATCATTGTTGGAGGAACTGCATCAGGCAGCTATTTCCCACAACAACGAGATTATTCCGTTTATTTTGAGGAAGATGGTTCCCGAGTTTATTTCAACAGGTTCACTGAACAAGGTGGTTTCTTTGCAGGATCTTGAGGAGTTGAAGAATTAGGGGAAATTGTTTTATTGTTGGATGGTTGTATTGTTGCCTGATTATTTTAATTATTTACTTATTGAGAATGTGGCTATTCAATCCTCAAGAAGCAATAAATAATTCCTTTAATTCGTTAAACTTTTCATAGCTGTGTATAATAACTTAACAGATAAAGTATAAGACTAAATTTACCTTAAAACTTTTACCGGTTACCATCACTTTTGGTTAGTGGTATTATTTTTGACTTTACAATGATTTATCCCTTAAGTTAAACCCTCCATGAAGAGATTATTTCTTTTTATTTCATTTTCATTTTTTGCCCTTATATCTAACGCCCAGAAAAACCTGGACCTCAATTTATTTTTAGGGACTTCCAACTATTCTGGCGATTTGCAGGATAAGCGATTTGCTTTTAGCCAGTCACATCTTGCAGGAGGAATTGGCCTCTCTTATGAAATTACAAATCATTTTTCCGTGAGAGCTGGCTTTAAAATTGGAAAGATCTCCGCCAGCGACAAATTGGGAAGAAACAAGGGCAGGAACTTAAATTTTTCTTCACAGCTTACAGAAGGAAGCCTTGACGTGCAATATTTAATTACGCCACTGGGAGAACATGTTCTTACTCCTTATGTATTTGCCGGTGTCGCTGTTTATCATTTTGATCCGTATACATTTGACAGTTCAGGAAGAAAATACTACTTAAAACCCTTAAGTACCGAAGGTGAAGGTTTTATATCCGGCAGAAACAATTACAGCCTTACACAGTTTGCCATTCCTTTTGGTGCAGGTGTAAAAATGCCTTTAAGCGATAATATCAACGTTGGTTTTGAGATCGGGTACCGCAAACTATTTACTGATTACCTCGATGATGTGAGTACGACATATGTTGACCCGAACCTTTTACTGGCAAACCGTGGCGCTAAAGCAGTGGAGCTTTCTTACAGAGGTGATGAATTAAAAACCGGTTCAACAGTTTACCCTACAGGTGGTCAAAGAGGTAACCCTGGTTACAAAGACTGGTATTATTTTACAGGCATTACTCTATCCTTTAGGCTTGACAACAGTTTGTTCGGAAACACCGGAGGAGGAAAAAACGAGTGGGATTGCCCGAAGAATGTGTTGTAGGCGCAGGCAAAAGGCAAACAGTGGAATCAATTCTACCTTTCTTTTGGAGTTCCGATAGCAATTGCAAAGATTGGAGCCAATAATATTTGAGTATTTTCACATTTTCAATCTTCACATTTACAAATAAACTTACTCTCTCCAACCTCTGAGAAAATCTTCAATTCCCATCCTTTTCTTACCTTCTAACTGAATTTCCTTTAGAGAAATAAATCCATTTTTTGCCGCAAATTGTAAGTAAGTCTTGTGGTCGGTCACCAATTCTCCCGGCTTTTCTTTAACTTCCGTTAATTCCTTTTCTGCAGAAAAAATCTTAAGTTTTTTGCCGTGCAGATAGGTAAATGCAGCAGGATATGGCGAAAGGCCACGGATGAAATTATAAATCTTTTCCACTTCCTCATTCCAGTTTATTTCACACATTACCGAAAAAATTTTTGGAGCCTGATGTAAGGTCTGATCTTGAATGTTGGAAATTGAATGTTGGGGAATTTCATTGAGCGTTCCTTCAGCTAATTGATTGATGGTTTTTAAAAGAAGAGAGGCGCCTTCGATCATCATTTTATCATGAAGGCTTCCTGCAGTTTCATTGGCTGCTATATCTATTTTTTCTTGCAAAAGAATATTGCCTGTATCTATTTCCTGTTTCAGTTTAAAAGTAGTAACGCCGGTTTCTTTTTCACCATTAATGATGGCCCAATTAATAGGTGCGGCACCGCGGTATTGCGGTAACAAAGAAGCATGGAGATTGATTGTTCCCATTGGCGGCATTTCCCATACTATTTGGGGTAACATTCTAAAAGCAACGACTACTTGTATGTCTGCATTCAAGGCTTTAAGTTCTTCAATAAAAGCAGGATCTTTTAATTTTTCAGGCTGTAGTATCTTTAAGTTTCTTTTAAGTGCGTATTTTTTCACCGCACTTTCTGTCAATTTCATTCCTCGTCCTGCCGGCTTATCCGGAGCGGTTACCACTCCCACAATATTAAAACCTGCCTGGTAAAGTTTATCTAATGAAGGAACCGCAAATTCCGGTGTTCCCATAAATATGATTCGAAGTGGATTCATCCTTTTAAGCACCATTTAATTTTCGTTCAAAAATATCTTCTCCCTTGTGTCAACAAGGACATCTGTCATCATTTTCACATTTTCAAATTCTACTTTATCAAAAATCTTTATACAATAAATATTTCTTTCTAACCTTTTTATAATTGTCTAATGCCGGTTGCCAGCTTTTTCTAATTTCTTTTTCTGATACTCCGTTTTTTATTTGTTGCCATAGCTCGTTATTGCCGGAGAGTTTATCA
Organism: uncultured Chitinophagaceae bacterium; assembly: GCA_963811285.1. Lineage (GTDB taxonomy): Bacteria > Bacteroidota > Bacteroidia > Chitinophagales > Chitinophagaceae > Ginsengibacter. The sequence continues at coordinate 111,718 of CAWEQV010000039.1, forward strand.
AAAAAAGAATTTTCCATATTTCCCGATTCGGGGACAATAAAAAAACTGTCTTTATCCGGAAACAAGCGGTAAGCCTGCAAAATATATTTTAACTGAATTTGTTGGTTCACTGTGTATAGGACTTCCTGCGGAGTGGCGGATAAATTCCAGCCATAGCAAACTTGTCCATAATGTTTACTGCTTTTAGCTCCTTCCGTTGGATGGGGCGTAAACGAATACAAATTTTTGGGTAAAGATGGCGCTCCGAAAACCTGGAAGGGTGTTGGTGTGCCACGGCCTTCGCTTAAGGTTGTGCCTTCAAAAAAACAAGTAGATGGATACAAATAGATCGATTGAATATCCGGTAAGTTAGGTGATGGTTTTACCGGTAAGATGTATTTGCTGTTATGGTCATAATTTAAACATTTAATCACCAGGAAATGAAAGGGAGTGTCAACCGAATTTTTGGCTTCGTGAAGATAGTAGTCATATTTTTCATTTGCTTTTTCACTTAACCATTTCTCACCTCCCAGCATACGTCCATATTCACCTATAGTAAGTCCATACACAACCGGAACCGGCTGCATTCCCACAAAACTTTTATATTTTGGCTCCAATACGGGCCCATCTACATAAAATCCATTTGGATTAGGCCGGTCAAGGATCAACAGAGGAATTGAATTTTCCAGGGCAGCTTCCATATACAATTGAAAAGAAGAAATGTATGTGTAAAAACGCACTCCTACATCCTGGATATCATACAGCATTACATCCACTCCTTCGAGGTCTTCAGCCGTCGGTTTGGTGTGTTTTCCATAAAGACTGACCACTTCAATGTGGGTTTTTTTATCAATGTAGTTTCCCACTTTTTCGCCCGCGTCGGCATTTCCGCGAAAACCGTGTTCAGGTGAAAAAATCCGCACTACTTTAATATCTCTTTTCAATAAAGTATCTACAAGGTGGCTCTTTCCTACCATGGAAGTTGGGTTAGCAAAAACGGCTACATTCTTATCTTTAAGAAGGGGAAGATAAACGTCCATTCTTTCAGCCCCCACGATTATTCTTTTCTGTGAAAACGCTGAAAAGCAAATGCATAGTAAAGCAACAATTAAGGCAAATTTTTGTTTTATCATACAAAGACCGTAAGAAATAATTATGAAACAAAAGTAAAAAAGTAAAAATAAGTGTAAAATGGCGCATGAAACGTGATAAAATATTGATAAAAATTAGTCATTTATTAAATTGATTGCGGGTAAGTAAAATATTATTGCCAACTTTACCATACATGAAACACTTTTTCATAATAGGTGTTTTTATTATTAAACAAAAAAATAAATAATTATGAGCAAAGCAAAAAAAGGCGACAATGTGAAAGTGCACTACAAAGGCAAATTAAAAAGTGGTGAGCAGTTTGATTCCAGTGAAGGCAAGGAACCACTTTCTTTTACGGTTGGTGCAGGACAAATGATAAAAGGTTTTGATGACGCGATTCCGGGAATGGAACCAGGCGAGAAAAAGACCATCAACATTGCTCCTGAAAATGCATATGGTGAAAAGAACGCGGAAGCCATCATTGAATTTCCAAAATCAAATGTACCGGAAGATATAAAATTGCAACCGGGAATGAAATTGCAACTACAAAACCAGGCAGGGCAACCAATTCCTGTTACAGTAACTGAAGTAAAAGATGAAGTGGTAGTACTGGATGCCAATCATGAACTTGCAGGAAAAGAACTGGTCTTCGATATTGAATTGGTAGAGATTTCGTAGAATGCTGGCTTTAGGCTGAATGCTAAACGCTAAACGAGGAATGACAGATACTTGATCTGGATTCTGGATACAGGATTCTGGGATGGGCTCTGAAATCATAAAGAATATTTTTTTGTGATTTTGGGGCTTTTTTTAATCAATTTTTAAGGAGGAATTTTTGACTACAAAAGCGCGAGGACACGAAGGAAACTGGAAAGCAAAATTTAGGATATTCGAACAAGTTATGTAGAAAAAGGGGGAAATGCTGTATGTCGACAGGGATGACGAGGGGTACTTATTACAAATATTTTCAAAACCGGTAGAAGACAGACCTACTTTGTTTTTTGAAATCATCCAGCGCAAAGGTGCAAAAAGCTTCGGCAAAGGAAATTTCAAAGCTTTGTTTGAAGCCATCGAAAGAGAACAGGAAGAAAGAGGTAATTTATAATGTATGTAATAAATTTTGTTTAATTTTATTTTTTCCACAGATTCCATACCTTCTTGAAAATTTGCCAATCGGCTCACCTTCGGAATTGCATCTATTATTCATCTTTTAAATTTATTTTTTATGAGTGAAACAATGCAAGAAGCTCCAATAAGTACAACCAAAAAAAATATGGAGCATTATTTTCAAACCCACGACATGAAATATGTTGCCGAAGGTGCGGTCTTCATCAACATGACATCAGGAGAACAAACCAAGGGCAAAGAAGCCATTGGTAATATGTTACACTTTATTTATCAGGTTGCTTTTGATGCACACGCTAATGTCATCAACACGATCATTACGGAAGAGAAAGCCTTACTGGAGGCTGAATTCAAAGGTAAACACATTGGTGAGTTTGCAGGAATGGCTGCCACTGGCAAAGAGGTAAACGTTCCTTTAGCAGTTTCATACGATCTTGAAGAGGGGTTAGTGAAGGTTGCCAGGATCTATATGCTGGAAGATGTAATGATAAAGCAGTTGAGTTGAGATAATGAAGATCAGGAAGGGCAACTTTTAGAACTTTTATTAAAAATTATGGCGGTACATTGTGCCTGTGTTCTTTTTTTGTTAATAATTCTTCGTTAACATCTTTCCGTCAGTTTTCATTTGTTGAATAAAATTTTTAATTTTACTTTTTTGATGTCCTATAACTGTTACAGAAAATGGCCTCCAGGATTGCTAAGTATTTTTTTCTTGTTTTTTTTCTTGCATGTTTCTGCAAATTAAGTTTTGCCCAAAATTCTTATATCGCTTCTCAAAATGTTTCTTTTAAAATGCCCCGGATATTAACTGCCCGGGAGGATTCGGTGCAAAAAGAATTTAAGGCCAAAGGCCTGGAATGGCCGGTTAAGTACATGTACATTCGCAGTTTTAAATATGACGGGCAATTGGAGGTTTGGGTAAAAAATAACGAAAAGGAAAAATTTAAATTATTCAAAACGTATAAAGTATGCCTGTTAAGCGGCGCCATGGGACCGAAAAGAATCCAGGGAGATTTCCAGGTTCCTGAAGGTTTTTATTATATCACTGAATTTAATCCGCACAGCGCCTATCATCTTGCTTTAGGACTTAACTATCCAAACGCCTCTGATAAGATTCTTAGTGATTCTGAAAGGCCCGGCAATGGGATTTATATTCATGGAAGTTGCGTCTCAGTTGGCTGTATTCCTGTTACTGATAGTGATATTGAAGAGATATATATCATTGCAAGTTCTGCTAAAGCCAACGGCCAGGATTTTATCCCTGTGCATATTTTTCCAGTCAGGTACAAAAGGAAAAAGTCTCTTGAATATTTTGAGAATTACACGAAGGATAATTCCTCTCTTGCTCAATTCGAACTGCAACTGAAGGCGGCTTATGATGAGTTTGAGGCCACCAAAGAAGTTCCAATCGTGATGATAGACAGGAACGGCGATTATGTGATTGATTAGTTCCTGTCATTTTGTTCGCCACAAATTGCACGAATTTTTACGAAGCCACAGATTTCATTGATTGATAGACCAACCTTTGGTACTGCAGTAAACCAGCAAATAAACTGAATTTTTATTTTGTACAACAGGAACCACTATCGAAAAATTACCAGTCTATTTTTCGTGTTTCATTAAAAGCTGGATTGTTTCTGTTGTTTTTTGTTCAAGAATAACTTCTTTCTTTTTTGTAAGCTTATCAATCATTTCACTATTATAATGCCTGATGGTAAGAAGTGTAAGATCTTTTTGGATTTGTACATCAAAAATTTCAGACGCTTTAAGAGCAATCTTTTCTGTTTTTTCGGGAATATCATCAATACAGATCATCAGGCTTATAGCAGTGTTTTGTGTAAGATTTGGTTTTACATTCACTTTGTCAAGAACCTGGTATAAAAAATTGGTAGGCTTGCCTTCTACAAATGAAAAATCAATCGTTTGCAAGGAAATTAAAACCTGCGTACGTTTATAAACGATCATCGGGGGTAATTGCGCGCCTGATTTTTTAGATATAACGGTTCCGGTTAAACGCACATCTAAAAACGATCTTACAAAGAGCGGGATATTTTTATTTTGCAATGGTTTGATCGTTTTCGGATGAATTACCTGGGCACCATAATAAGCCATTTCAATCACTTCTTTATAACTCAATTCCGGAATGGAAACAGCGTCTTCAAAATCTTTGGGATCCCCATTCATTACTCCATTTACATCTTTCCAAATTGTTACACTTTCAGCATCAAGTAAATCAGCAAAAATGGCGGCAGTAAAATCACTTCCTTCTCTTCCAAGAGTTGTACTTTCATTCTCATCAGTACTACCGATAAAGCCTTGTGTTACCACAAAATTATTTTCTGAAAATAACGGAACTAATTTCTCTTCTACTTGCTTTTTAGAAATATTCCAGTCAATCTTTGCATCCCTGAACGTATCATCAGTTCTTAAAATATCCCTTACATCAATCCATTGATTGGGTAATTTTTGTTGATTTAAAAAGAAGGAGATTAGTGTTGAGGAAAGCATTTCACCACAACAAACGATCTGGTCATAATAATAATTATAATCCTTTGCAGGCTTGTCGTGTAGCAACCATTCCACTTCTGTAAAAAAATCATTTAACTGAGTGGTAGCCTTATGCCATTGAAGCGTAATTAAATACTTTAACTGGTCGAGATGATAATTTTTTATTTTATAAAACAATTGAAGTGCGTCCTCATTTCGTTCTTCATAAAAAGCTTCTGCTACCTTTTCAAGAGCGTTGGTCATTTTTCCTATTGCAGAAATAACTATCAGGATTTTTTCATCCTTATGGTTTTCCAGGATATGTGCAAGATTTTGTATGCGGTCAAAACTGCTGGTACTTGCGCCACCGAATTTAAACACCTTCATTTTCTCATTTTTGATTCCTTAATTCTCAACTGAAACACCCTTCTTATCATCCAGGTTTTTATTGGCCAACTGTCCGCAGGCAGCATCGATATCCTTTCCCCGGCTTATGCGAAGCCTTACATTCACACGATGGGCAGCGAGATAATCCATAAATTTTTGAGTAACTTCTTTGCCAGGTTTTTCAAAGTTAACTTCATCAACCGGATTGTATTCAATAATATTTACGAGGTGAACAGGAACCTGTCTGTAGATTTTAATTAGGTCGTCAGCATCCTGCAATGAATCGTTTTCACCTTTAAACAATATGTATTCAAACGTGATGTCGTTCTTTGTCTTTTCATAAAAATAATTCAACGCTTCAATTAATGACTTAATATTATTAGTTTCATTAATGGGCATTATCTCACTTCTTTTTTTATCATTTGCTGCATGAAGTGATAATGCCAGGTTGAATTTCACACCATCATCTCCCAGTTGCCTTATCATTTTCGAGATTCCTGAAGTGGAAACAGTAATTCTTCCTGGCACCAATTCCCAGGCCATCCGGAGCAGTTATACGTTCAATCGCCTTTAGTACATTTTTGTAATTCAACAGTGGTTCACCCATTCCCATAAAAACCACGTTACTTAATTTTCTGCCATTTATTTTTTGCGCCATTTCATTCAGCAAAGCCACCTCATCATAAATCTCATCAAAATGCAAATTTCTTTTCCTGTCCATGAAACCTGTCGCGCAAAATTTACAACTGAGACTGCAGCCGACCTGTGATGAAACGCATGCGGTTTGCCGTTCTTCAACGGGAATTAAAACGCCTTCTACCGAATGTCCGTCAATAGTTTTGAAACGGGTTTTTACGGTTCCATCGCTGCTGTACTGATATAGGTCGCTCGAAAGTGAGGGAAGCGAAAAATCTTCAGAAAGCTTTTCGCGAAGTTCTTTGCTCAGGTTGGTCATGTCCTCAAAACTTTGCGCATGTTTTTTCCAAAGCCATTCCCACACTTGTTTTGCCCGGAATTTTTTATCTCCAATGGATAAAAAATATTGGGTAAGTTCGTCAAGAGTAAGTGTGCGGATATTTTTTTTCGCGTTCATTTTGCAAAGATAAGATGGTAAGCCGAAGGCGGAAAAATGAAAACATTTATCTTGCACGCTCTATAATTGAGATAAAATGGAAACGGTTTATGTTATTGACGCCATAAGGACGGCTGTAGGCCGCTATGGTGGTGCCTTGAGTAGTATTCGCCCTGATGATCTATTGGCTGATGTAATTGAAACATTAATAAAAAGAAATGGTAAAATTGAGGTATCTGAAATTGAAGATGTGATTGCGGGTGATGCTAACCAGGCAGGTGAGGATAACCGGAATGTAGCGCGGATGGCCGCTTTGCTTGCAGGTTTGCCTGTTTCAGTTGCGGGAAATACCGTAAACCGTTTATGCGCAAGCGGATTGCAGGCGGTAATGGATGCATCGCGCGCGATCATTTGTGGAGACGGGAATATTTTTCTTGCGGGTGGAGTGGAAAGCATGACAAGGGCTCCGTTTGTAATGGGCAAATCTGAAGGCGCTTTTACCCGGAAGAAAGAGATATATGATTCAACTATTGGTTGGCGGTTTCCAAATAAAAAATTAATTGAAAGGTATTATCCTTATTCCATGGGAGAGACCGCAGAGAATGTAGCAAAACAATGGAAAATTTCGCGACGCGCACAAGATGAGTTTGCATTTGAGAGCCAGCAGAAATATTTTGCCGCATTGGCTGCCGGAAAATGGAAAGAAGAAATTGTTCCGGTCGAAATCACTCCTAATAAATCAGACAGAATTATTTTCGATACCGATGAACATCCACGCAAAAGTTCACTTGAAAAACTGGGACAACTAAGGCCGGCCTTTATAAAAGACGGAACCGTTACTGCCGGAAATTCTTCAGGAATCAACGATGGCGCTGCCATGCTTTTGTTGGCAAATAAGGAAATGGTTCAAAAGTATGATCTGAAACCAATGGCAAAAGTGGTAAGTATGGCCGTTGCGGGAGTTGACCCGGCGATCATGGGTATAGGGCCGGTAGCGGCAACGGAAAAAGCATTAAAGCGTGCAGGCCTTATTGTTAATGACCTTGATCTCGTAGAATTGAACGAGGCATTTGCTTCGCAGTCTATAGCCTGTATTCACGAATTAGGACTTGATCTTCAAAAAGTAAATGTGAACGGAGGTTCAATTGCCATTGGCCATCCGTTAGGTTGCAGTGGCGCCAGGATTGCTACTACCTTGTTACATGAAATGAAAAGAAGAGAAGCCCGTTATGGTTTAGCAACGATGTGCGTTGGAGTAGGGCAAGGTGCGGCGATGATATTCGAGAATTGTTTCTAACAAATGCTTAAGGCTGAAAGCTGAAGGCTAAAGGCTGGCTTGCACCTGATATCTCATACCGATACTACCACACTTCATAAGCCAATAACTTATTTTCTTCTTTTACCCGCCTTCCTTCCTGGATGGTTACATATACAGCAGCAGCCACTATTACAGCGGTGGCAAAGAAAATAAAAGCAGCGCCGGCATTACTCTTTTTTTTATTTTTAGCTTCAGTTTTTTTCATCTCCTTCATGGAAAAAATTATATTGCAATTTAAGGAAAGAGGTTATTAAAAAAAAGCTCTATTCTTAAGTTATAGTTATTCTTTTTTAAGCAATAGCGGCAGCAGGCAAACAAATAATGTACATTTTTAATTTTATTGCTTTAAAATATTGACAGGTAAAATGATTTCCCACCTGTCATACCCTTTTGCTCCAAAAACATCTTTATCTAAAAGACGGCTGTACCTTATACCAAAGGAAACATTTACTTCATTCCACCATTTTGTATCTATAGTTATTTCCGTTCCCGTTGAACGAAAAGTAGCAGAATATGGAGTATTGTTTGAATAAAAATCATTTACTTCAGTGTCATCATAAAACAAATTTGTCCTCACACGAAGCAAATAGACAATATTGGCGAAACCCTTATCCGGAAAGGCAATTGGCAAATGATAATTTATTCCCCATTTATACATTTGGTAAAAATTTACAGATTGGTAACCACGTGAAAATGGAAACCCACTTGAAAAACTAATCTGATTCATCCTGTTTTTACGTAACAACGCGCCATTCAACACAATGCTATGTGTTTTTGAAAAGCCGGGAAAATAAAAGTTTCCGTTGGCCATAAATTGTGCTCCGTTTACATTTTGAACTGCTGTTTTATAAGACAGAGAAATGCTTTGTGCAAAAGAAGGAAATATCTGTTGGGAAGTTTTTTGTATCTCATTACTAAAAGACAAAAAATTGCTGATGTAACCGTAAGTTGAGGATAGGGTGTCTTTATACTTTCCCGTGAAAGTACCATGGCTGTAAACATATTGAGAGCCAAAATTCAGGTAAGTAAACGCGCGTCCTTTGCTTAAATTTAAGGGGATATTAAAACCGGCAAATGGTTCCAGTTGATTGAAGTGGACCAACTGTTGATGGAACAGAGTACTTCGGTCTATAAAATAATTTACGCCTGCAGTTAAATAAGGAAACCATGCGCCATAAGTGGCATTAAAAGAAACTTCTTTATATTTTTCAGCCCGGTCATAAGTAAAAGAGAGATCAGACTGGAGTGTATTTAAAATATTTTCACTTACCAGGCTCAGCGTGTATTCGGGATCATTGATGGCAGGCTCAATGCTGTGAAAATTAAAGAGTTTAAAAGTTTTATGGTATTTACTTACTGCAAATGAATCATTGGGAACATTCTCTAATAAATCCGCATTGGTTTTATCTATTGCTGTTATACCAAAATCAGAAATCTTTTCCTCTAGATCTGATTTTGGTATTTGAGTAAATTGAACCGTTGACTTCAAAGCTTTTTCAATACGGTAACCTTCTGCTGTAAAGCACGTCCATCCAATAAAATTGTTATTGACAAATGGTGCATATTTGCCAATACCTATTGAACTGCCCGGATTTATCAGCCATATTTTTTTATCAGCAAATGTGTAAGCAAAAAGATCGTCATTTTTTTTATAAGAATACGTGAAATACAATGTATCATTATAAATATAAGGGAAACCGGCCACATGATAAGTGAACGGCAGCAGGTATTTTATGTTATTGTTTTCAATATTGATTTCTGCCAACGACATCTTTCCTTCCTGGTTTCTTACTGCGGAAATTATTTTTTGAGTATCATAAAATTTCGGATAAGTGTAAAAAAGTTTTTGCGGATTAGATAGTTGTTTGATGACTTTTCCTGTTTTTGCATTCAACAGGCGAAGAAAACTTCCACCGGTTGGCGGTTCGTTTACTACAACAATCGTTTGGCCATCTTCACTTATGTCAGGCGAAAAATATTTACTCTTTTTGGAAAGCGTTTGTTCTTTTCCGTTAGTAACATCGATTATCTCCAGATTACTGTAATCACGATAGCCCCAGCGGATATCTGGTTTGTAGGAAGTGTAAACAATTTTTCCTTTACGGTAACTGAAATAATTGTTGAGTGTATAATCTTCGGTTCTTATTTTTTTCAGTTTTTCATCTTTTTGAATAACAAACTCAGGAATTTTTTTGTTAGTATTGTTGATAAAAATGATGGAGCCGTCTTCAGTAAATGAAGGAAATTGTTCATTTTTAAATTTGCCCAACTTACTTTTGGATGAAGTTGTTGTTTCTTCAAATTGATATTTAAAAAAATCAAAAGCATTGTTCCTGAAAGTAACATAATCAACGCCGGTGTATTTTTTTAAAGCGTGCTGAAACGGATAGATCAAACTTTTATAAGCGGCTGCATCGTGGGTAACATTTTTCCAGAAATTATCTCCATATTTTTCGCGCCCGTAAGAAACCAATAAATAACCGAGCGCATAATGGTCAGGAACAAAATCTTTCAATGATCCATTCCTTAATTTCATCCAATTGTATTTTTTTCCGGCTTTCCATAGAGAACGGTAAGCATCAAAAAAGGCAGGTAAGTTACCGCGTCCCTGCGCGCTTAAATTGGTTTCATTGTAAACGGCATCTCCTTCATAAAACCAATTGGGAATAGCTGCATTATTGGCTAATGCCCTGCCTTCTTCGCCAAAAATAATTCCCATTACTTTTGAAAGGCCTACATTAAAATTATTGTATTGTTCTACATGCCGGTATTCGTGAATCGTAAGCTGGTCAGGCCATGGAAGGCTCCCCATTTCAAAACTGTTTTGCTGTGGTGTTAAGTAAAATTCACTTCTGAAAGGCCCCAGGCCAACGTAAGCATTCGAAACGATCGTGTTTTTTTGAAGGACAATGTTTATTTTTTTTGATTTAGTACCGATTGTTTTTTCAGTCGGAATTTTTATAAATGAAATGATATTTGTAATTCTTCGTGCAACTGAATCAAGTCCTTTGGGGAAAATAACTCTTGATGAAGAAGTATTGATTTGTTTCCACTTTACTGATGGAGGATCTCCTGCAAATATTTGCGCATTCGAATGGTCAAAGAGGACGGTACAAAAAAACAGGATCAGAATTCTTCTAAAATAAAACATGCTTTGTTTTCTAAAATAAAGATAATAAAATGTTTTATCGGTTGAGTTGTTTAATGTGAATGCACAGTTCCTTTATTTATAAAAAGGAGATTTTTTCTTTAATATCTATACTTTTAACCTGTTATTGCCGTTTTAAATTTTTGTAGCTTTATACAATCACCCATGAAAAAGTTATTCACTTTTATTTGCTTAATGCTATTGCTACTTTGCTTTTCGTGTAAGAAAACAATAGCAAATCTTGATCAGTCTTTACTGGAAAAATATTTTGAGAAGTATGTTATCGGCAGTGACTTTGTGGTAACACTGGCAAAGGACAGCAGTTCGGATATTACTTCAATATATACCGGTTACAAATTCGTTCTTTTAGAAACAGATTTATATCATGGCCCTCTCAAAGCCACCAAGGGTTCGAATGAGTATTATGGAACATGGGCTACCAACAGTGACTATAGTAAGCTTAATATTTCATTACCCGATACTATTCCCGGTTTTCCTTTTTTATCGCGCAGTTGGCGATTTACCAAAAAGGAAAACCCGACTTTGCAACTTGCTCCATGGGGTAGCACAGCCCCGCTTGTATTGCATATGACACGCCAATAAATTTTCCTTCTTATTTAAAAAACTGAGACTCATGCTCTTAGTCTTTAGTAAAAAAGAGATACTTCTTTTGTTGCTTTTTTGGCAATAAAAAGCACCGCTTTTCCGTTTTTGAAAAGGTTACTTTTTTATTGAATCCGGTTTTATAAATATCCAAATCCTTGAAGACCCTAACCTTCGGTACATTATTGGAAAAAGCCGTACGACACCTGGCTTTTTTTTCACTGTTTTTTACAGCAGCGTTTACAGTAAACGCACAAATAACGGCAAATTTTAATGCCAATTCCACATCAGGATGTGCACCTCTTGTTGTCCAGTTTTCTGATTCCTCAAGCGGTACTCCTACGTCGTGGAAATGGGATCTTGGCAATGGAACAACCTCTGTGTTGCAAAATCCATCGGTTGCTTATTTCGATCCCGGAACCTACACTGTAAAACTTATCATTAAAAATTCTTTCGGAACAGATTCTGTTACCAAAACAAAATTCATCACGGTTTATTCTTCGCCGGAAATCAGTTTTGGTGCATCGGATGTTACAGGATGTTTTCCGCTGACCACGCAATTTATGGATTCAAGTATTGCCGGGAGTGGAACGATTAGCAAATGGCAGTGGGATTTTGGAGATGGCAATTTATCAGGTGTTAAAAATCCGCAGCACACTTATACCTCTACCGGAAGCTTTAATGTTTCATTAAAAGCAACCAATAGTTATGGTTGTGCTACTTCAAAAACCGTCAAAGATTTTATCAAGATTCAAACAGGCGTAAAAGCCGGTTTTTCCAATTCTGCTTCAAAAACATGTGATGCTCCGGCAACAATCAGCTTTACCAATAAATCATCCGGCGTAGGCACTTTAAGTTATGTTTGGAATTTTGGAGACGGAACTTCGTCTACTGCAGCTAATCCTTCTCATACTTATCTTTCTCCCGGTAGTTATCCGGTTAGCCTTATTGCAAACAATACAACAGGATGTTCAGATACTTTAATAAAACCTAAGCTAATAACAATCGGAAACACGACTGCTGATTTTGAAATCCCAAGACTTGTTTGTGCTGAAACACCGGTGATCTTCACTAATACGAGTTATCCTGTGCCTGCAAGTGCCTCGTGGGATTTTGGGGACGGTACTTTTTCTGATTCTGTGAACGCCATTAAGGCCTTTGCAAAAGCAGGAAATTATACCGTGAAAATGATAAGCAACAACGGGGCGTGTATGGATTCTGTTGCAAAAACGCTTACTGTTATTGCAAAGCCGGTAGTTGCATTTTCTGCTCCTGATACCGTTTCATGTGCTGCGCCTTTCAGCATCAGGTTTCTCAACCATTCTTCCGGCACCAGCAACTTTACCAACAACACGTCAGCCGTTCAAACTTATTATTGGGATTTTGGAGATGGTTCCAATTCAAATGAGCAGAACCCTTCACACACTTATACCAAAGAAGGAAATTATACGGTAAAATTATTTGTAACGAATGCTTCCGGTTGTACAGACAGCCTGGTGAAAACTGCTTATGTGAAAATAAAAAAGCCTGTTGTTTCAATTAACGGCTTACCCCAGAAGGGCTGTGCTCCGTTATCTCACAAATTTTCTTCAGCAATTAATTCTGTGGAGGCCATCAGCAATTATCATTGGGATTTTGGAGATGGGAATTCATCTGATTCGGCTGCGCCAACTCATATTTATACTACTCCCGGAGCGTATGATATAACCCTTACTTACACAACGGCTGATGGCTGTGTTGATTCTGTAAAAAAATTGAATGGCATTTTGGTAGGCGCAAAACCGACTGCGAATTATAGCGCCGATCCATTGGATGTATGTGCTTATCAGAAAATAAATTTTACAGATAAATCAGGGGGAAACCCTGATCATTGGGTTTGGTTTTTCGGCGACGGAGGGAGCGCCATAAATCAGTATCCATCCCATTTGTACAATGACACCGGTTATTTTTCTGTAACCTTAATAGCGATTAATAATGGTTGTGCAGATACGATAACTAATAAAAACCAGGTGTATATTCATCCTCCTGTGGCCCGTTTTTCTTTTACAAAAACCTGTACTGATCCAAGACAAGCAATATTTAAAGACAATTCCATTGGCGCTGATTATTGGCTTTGGAATTTTGGCGACGGAATCACATCCACCGAACAAAATCCCACTCATACTTATCTCAATGCTGGTTCGTATGAAGTGTCTTTGACAGTCACCAACCAGGCGAGTGGATGTTCTGAAACTAAAACACAAACGGTACAGATTATTCGTGAAGTGGCGGATTTTAGTGTAAGCAATACCGTTAGTTGTCGAAATGCGCCAATAACTTTTGAAGCCATTAACAGCATTCCCGGTCATATTGGTCTCTATACATGGAAATTTAGTGACGGTATTTCTGTCTCAGATTCTTCTGCTTCTATTACACATCAATATGATAAAGCTTCAGCGTATAACGTTACTTTGATTTTGAAAGATATCAACGGATGTGTCGATTCAATCACCAAACCGATGGGAGTTACTGTTAACGGTCCGACCGCCATGTTTCATTCTGAAGTGACCGGCACGTGTTTGAATAATTCTGTTCATTTTATTGATAGTTCGTATACCGATGGAACCCATCCTATTCTTCAATACCAATGGAATTGGGGCGATGGAAAAACTGACAATTTTTCGTCTGGTCCGTTTAATCATTTATATACTGCGCCCGGAAATTATACCGTTTCATTGGCAGTGACCGATTTGTCCGGCTGTTCTGATACACTTAAAAAGACAAAAGAAGTTTATATCTCAAAACCGGTGGCAGCCTTCACCGCCGATACTTTATCCTGTACCAGTGAACCAATAAATTTCGCGAATTCTTCTTCCGGCCCGTCACTGGCCTATTTATGGGATTTTGGAGATGGCTCAACATCCACCCAAAAAAATCCGGTTCATCTTTATACAGTAGAAGGAATTTATCCTGTGAGCCTTTCCATCAATGATAAATACGGATGCAGCAGTTATATCTCAAAGGCAGATTACGTGCGCATCGGAAATCCTAAAGCTGATTTTAGCGTGAGTGATACATTGGGAACCTGTCCGCCGCTGATCGCCAATTTTACGAACAACTCTGTAAATTATTCAAAATGGAAATGGGATTTTGGCGATGGAAGTACCTCTACAGAAAAAAATCCTTCTCATTTCTATTCAACAGCAGGAACTTTTGATGCGGTGCTTACAGTCTATAGTGTTTCCGGTTGTGTTTCGCAAAAGACGCAACGTATAAAAGTGAATGGGCCGAGTGGTGTGTTGTCTTATACCAATGTAGATGGATGCAATCCTTTGCAAACTAACTTTGAGGCACACACGAAAAATAATGTTTCTTTTGTTTGGGATTTTAGTGATGGAACTACCGTTGCCACCAAAGATTCAAACGTAGTGCATACCTATACTTCACCCGGAAAGTATTTGCCAAAAATGATATTGGAAGACGTTAACGGCTGCAAAGTTGCGGTAACCGGAAAGGATTCAATTGGTGTTTATGACATTACCGCTTCTTTCGATAACAACAGCAATTTGGTTTGTGATTCGGGGGTGGTAAGTTTTGCGAACACCAGCGTTAGCAATGATGTCATTGCAAAATATTATTGGAATTTTGGCGACGGAGGCACTTCTACTTCAGCTCAGCCTAATCATATGTACAATCGTCCGGGCTCTTATAAAACGTCATTGAAAGTGGTTACGCAAAGAGGTTGTCTTGATTCAATTCAAAATCCTGAACCGGTTGTGGTAAATCAAAGTCCGAAAATTGTGATCAATGGAAGCGCAGGCGCTTGTGTTCCTGCATCCATAAAATTTTCAGGCATTGTCTCTAACCCTGATACATCCACTGTTTCCTGGAAATGGGATTTTGCTAACGGTAATGCATCAACGCTGCAATCACCTCCTGCTCAAACGTATCCTAACGCCGGCAATTTTACAATATCAACCATTGGTCTCAGTAGTAACGGATGCAGTGATACAGCAAGAAAACCAATCGAAATTTATCCTTTGCCAACCCTTTCAATAGCCGGGGATACGGTAGTTTGTATCGGTTCATCAGAAAGTTTAAATGTTTCGGGAGCGCAAAATTACTCATGGAGTCCTTCAAAATATCTATCATGCAGCAATTGTTCCTCGCCGGTAACACGACCGGATTCGGCGATTACTTATCATATAAAAGGCACCAGCAGCAAAGGTTGTGTTTCATTTGATTCAGTTTCTTTGGTGGTGAAATACCCGTTCAAACTTTCCTTTAGTAAGCCTGATACCTTATGCGTGGGAAGATCGGTGAAATTATTCGCGCAGGGAACAGATAAGTACACTTGGTTCCCGTCGGCCGGGTTAGATAATCCGAATATTTCTTCACCCACTGCATCACCAGCAACGACTACAACTTACCAGGTGATTGGTTCTGATTCCAAAGGATGTTTCAGTGATACCGCCTATGTTCCCGTAAAAGTTTACCCGATCCCTGTAATAAGTGCCGGCGCCGATCAAACGATCAATGTGGGAAAAGAAACACAGCTCGTACCAATACTTTCTTCTGATGTTACAAGTGTTGAATGGACGCCTTCCATCGGTATTGTTTCACAGAATTATCCTTCGATTACCGTGAAGCCGACTGAATCGCTGGAATATACAGTGACGGCTAAAAATGAAGGAGGTTGTATGGCCGAGGATAAAGTTTCTGTATATGTTACCTGCAATAATTCCAACATTTTTGTTCCCAATACCTTTTCTCCAAATGGTGATGGCGCCAATGATATTTTTTACCCGAGAGGGAGTGGCTTATTCAAAATTCTAAATTTAAAAGTATTTAACCGTTGGGGTGAAGTGGTTTTTGAAAGGTCAAATTTCAATGCCAATGATGCGTCAGCAGGATGGAACGGAACCTTTAAAGGGAAGCAGCTTGCGCCGGATGTATTTGTGTACATGTTGCAGGTTGTGTGTGATAACAATAGCATCCTCACTTTTAAAGGCAACATTGCTCTTATCAGATAAAATATAGCATCCGCCAAAACGTTTATAATAAGAATGATTATCCAATGAAATCCAACATTAAAAAATCCATTATAATCCTGGCAATTGCCTGTTTATTTCAAAATGAAAGTAAAGCACAGGACATTCATTTTTCGCAGTTTTCAGAAACGCCCCTTCTTCGAAATCCTGCCCTTGCGGGTATTTTCAGTGGAGACGTAAGAGTTCAGGCTGTCTTTCGAAATCAATGGAATTCGGTTACCGTCCCTTTTCAAACTTCTTCATTAAATGCAGAATATAAATTACCTGTTGGCCATGGGGATGATTTTCTTACCATCGGAGGTGCTATCCTTTATGATAAAGCCGGCACTATTGCGCTGACTTCCACCAGTGTAATGCCTGTTTTAAATTATCACAAATCTTTGAGTGAAGACAGAAATATGTATTTATCAGCGGGATTTTCTGCGGGAATTGTGCAACGAAAATTTGATGCGTCAAAAATGACGACAAACAGCCAGTATGATGGTATAGATGGGAATGTTAGCCTTGCAACCGGGGAAAACCTTTCCGCAAATAACTTTTTGTATTTTGACGGAAGTGCCGGCTTGAGTTTCAATTCACAGATTGGTGATAACCCTGATGACAATCTGTATTTTGGAGTAGGCTACCATCATTTTAATAAATCTGCAAAAGTATCTTTTTATAATGATGGTAATCTGCAGATTGATCCGAAATGGGTTTATTCTGCGGGAGTAAGAACCACTTTAAATGATTATGCTTATATGACTTTTTACGGCGATTATTCAATCCAGGGGCCTTATTCAGAAATTATCGGCGGAATGCTTTACAGTTACAAGTTGGATGCTTATCCGGACGATCCGCAATATATAATTTCCGGTGGCGGATTTTTAAGATGGAATGATGCTTTTATCCCTGTAGTAAAAATGGATTTGAAACCATTCACTTTTGCAGTCAGTTATGATGTAAATATTTCAACATTAAAAACTTCCAGCCAGTCGCGCGGCGGTTTTGAACTTTCCCTTTCTTATCAAAAATTCCTCGACCGGGACAATTCTACAAGTAATTCTGTACGGTGCCCAAGGTTTTAGTTCGTAATTCAAAGTTCTTTTAGCTACTTCATTATTTTTTATTCCCTGTTCAATATTCGATGTTTTCCAATTAACCGGTAAACAAATAAATAAGCGCAATTTTTATTTTTACCTTTATAGTTCATTTTCCTTAAAAACATAACGATAGATGAAAATAAAAGAGATCATTCAATTTCTTGAAAGTATTGCACCACTTTGTTACCAGGAAAGCTACGACAATGCCGGCCTGATCATTGGCAATAGCGATACTGAATGCACAGGTATTCTAACCGCGTTGGATGTAACAGAAGACATAGTGGAAGAAGCTGAAAAGAAGAATTGCAATCTAATTGTTGCTCATCACCCGATAATCTTTAAAGGTTTGAAAAAACTGAATGGAAAAAATTATGTGGAACGAACTGTTATTGCTGCAATAAAAAATGATATTGCCGTTTATGCAATTCATACTAATCTTGATAATGTAATCGAAGGTGTAAGCCACAGGATTGCGACAAAGTTGCAGTTGCAAAATTGTAAGGTTCTTTCGCCCAGGGAAGGGACTTTGGAAAAATTAGTAACATTTGCTCCGGTAAAAAACGCGGAAGAAGTGCGAAATGCTTTATTTCATGCAGGCGCGGGATCGGTTGGCAATTATGGCGAATGCAGTTTCAATGTGGATGGTTCCGGAACCTTTACCGCACAGGAGGGGAGCGATCCTTATGTAGGGAAAATTGGTGAGCGGCATACCGAAAATGAAACGAGAATTGAAGTGGTTTTTCCTTCGTTCCTTGAGCAAAAAATTATCACGGCTTTAAAGGAATCGCATCCTTATGAGGAAATTGCTTATTATGTGCAGGCACTTAAAAACACGCAGGATGAGGTGGGCAGCGGGCTTACCGGCGAATTGCCTGCTGCGGTTTCTGAAAATGAATTATTGGCGATCCTGAAATCTGCTTTCAATCTTACGGTAATTAAACATACTTCTTTTTTGAATAAACCTGTCAGCAAAATTGCGCTTTGCGGAGGCGCTGGTATCTTCCTGTTGCCAACTGCAATTGCAGCAGAAGCGGACGTTTTCATAACCGGAGATGTGAAATATCATGAATTTTTTGACGCCGATAACCGCATCTTTTTAGCTGATATCGGCCACTATGAAAGTGAACAGTTTACTATAGAACTATTAACTGAATTTTTGCAGAAAAAATTCAGTAACTTTGCCGTCCTAAAAACGGAAATTAATACCAATCCTGTCAATTATTTTACTTAAAAGCAGGAAGTAGAAGGACCGTTAATATTAAAATTATCATACAAAAATATGGCACAGGTTAAAGATTATTCTGTAGAAGAAAAATTAGCGTCGCTTATAAAGCTTCAAAAAGTTGACAGTAAATTAGACGGCATTGAAATTCTAAAAGGTGAATTGCCAATAGAAGTGAGCGATCTTGAAGATGAAATTACCGGTTTAAATGCCCGGCTGAACAGGATTGAGGAAGAGATGAACGGAATGCAGCAGTTTATTGAAGATAAAAAAACTGCCATTAAAGAATCACAGGAGCTTATCAAAAAATATGAAAAGCAAAGTGATAATGTAAAGAACAACCGTGAGTTTGAAGCGGTCAATAAAGAAATTGAAATGCAAACCCTGGAAGTGAAACTTGCAGAGAAACATATCAAAGACGCCACGGAAGATCTTTCAGAAAAAGCAAAACAACTTGAACTCGCAAAAAAAGCTATCGGTGTAAAAGAAGGTAACCTGAAAGCGAAAAAAAGCGAACTGGAAAAAATTATAGAAGAAACTGATAAAGAAGAAAAACATTATAAAAAGTTGCAGGAAGCAGCCCGGAGCGCTGTAGATGAAAGATTATTGGGCAGTTACGACAGGATTCGTAATAATTATCGCAATGGCCTTGCCGTTGTTCCGGTAGAAAGAGATTCATGCGGCGGATGTTTCAACGCGATTCCTCCTCAAAAACAAAGTGAAGTAAAGCAACGGAAAAAGATTATTGTGTGTGAAAACTGTGGCCGCATTTTGGTTGATGATGATCTTGAGAGTTCTATTGAAATAAAATAAAGAAATGCTTATAAAGATTTAAAGGGTACTTAACGGTACCCTTTTTTATTTTCTGGCCGGAAATAAAAATAAAGGCAATCATTAAAAACAAGAGAATATTGTAATTTGCCATTTTATGCTTCAGCAGTTACATATACATAATTACGCGATTATTGATTCACTTGCAATCAATTTTTCAAACAATCTTAATATTATTACCGGCGAAACAGGCGCCGGAAAAAGTATTTTAATGGGTGCACTGGGTTTAATTTTGGGCGAAAGAGCCGACACTTCTGTTTTGCTGGATAAAGAAAAAAAATGTTTTATTGAAGGTGTTTTTAAAACTGATTATTCTTCTGTCACAGATTTTTTGATAAAAAATGATTTGGACTGCCAAGCTGAAATGCTAATCCGCAGAGAGATTTCTGCGGGTGGAAAATCCAGAGCATTTATTAATGATACACCTGTTACACTTACGCAACTTAAGCAATTATCTGAGTTGCTGGTTGACCTGCATCAACAGTTCGATACACTTGAATTGAACAACAATGATTTTCAGCGTGAAGTAATTGATGCATTGGCGGGAAATGGGAAAGCAGTTGACGAGTATCAGCAGATTTTTAAAAAGTATAAAACCGAATTACAGGAACTGGAAAAGTTAAAAACGGAGCAATTGACGGCGAATAAAGAATTGGATTACAACCGGTTTTTATTAGATGAATTACATGATGCTGATTTTAAAGAAAATGAAATTGAAGAGATAGATGCAGAAATTAAAATGATGAGCAATGCGGAAAATATCAAATCCAATTTGTCAGAAATTTATTTTGTGATAGAAGAAAGCGAACACCCCTTGGTTCAGCAACTGAAATCGTTACAGCAAAAACTACAGAGTGTTGGAAGACTGTTTCCTGATATAGAAAATTTAAGCGAAAGAATGTCTTCTGTTCAAATTGAGTTGAAAGATATTGCTTCTGAAATTGATGTAATCAATGGTAAAGTGAATTATGACGAAGAAAAGATAAACCAGTTGAATGAGAGAATGGCTGTAGGTTACGCGCTTTTGAAAAAACATAATGTAAACACTACAGCGGAATTAATTGAAATAAAAAATCAGCTTGAAAGCGAGTTAGAAAAAGTCACAAATCTTTCAGATGCGATTTCGGAAAAAGAAAAACAATCTAAAGAATATTTTGAAGATGCTTTGAAGAAAGCAAAAGTAATTTCACAAAAAAGGCAAAAGGAAATTGCGCCTTTTGAAGAAAAAGTCAACAACCTTTTAGCGCAGGTAGGAATGCCAAACGCAAAGATAAAAGTGCAGATTAAGGAAGAAGAAAAACTTAATTCTTTTGGGAATAACACAATTGAATTTTTATTTAATGCGAATCTTTCAGCAGGCAACAGGCAGTTTGAGCCGGTGCGAAAAGTGGCCAGTGGCGGTGAATTGAGCCGGTTAATGCTGAGTATAAAATCTCTGGTGGCAAAAAGTGTACATCTTCCAACATTGATCTTTGATGAAATTGATTCGGGAATAAGTGGCGAAGCGGCGCGACAGGTAGGTATTATCATCAAAGAACTTTCTTCGGCTCACCAACTGATTGCCATTACCCATCAACCTCAGATCGCGGCAAAAGCGAATACTCATTTTTTTGTGTATAAAGAAATCAGGGAAGATAAAATTGTGACTTCAATAAAAATATTGGATCCTGATGAAAGAATAACGGCTATCGCAACAATGCTTAGCGGTAAAAAACCTACTGCCGCTGCGTTTGAGAATGCAAAGGAAATGATGGCTAATTAATTAGAAAATGTGAAAATTGTAAAATGTGAAAAGTGAAAGCAACAGGAGGAGTAAAAAAAATTGACTATTTGTTTGTTTACTAACATGTTTGCTAGATGGAAATGAACAATTGAAAAATTCGACAATAAATCAATTCACCAATAAAAACTTACTTTGTAAAAAACTAAAAATCTATGTCGTACAATTTATTGAAAGGAAAAACGGGAATTATTTTCGGAGCGCTTGATGAAAGATCAATTGCGTGGAAAACCGCTTTGGAGTGTCATGAAGAAGGGGCGGAAATCATTTTAACGAACGCCCCGATTGCAATGCGGATGGGAGAGATCAATAAACTTGCTGAAAAGATAAACGCGCCTGTAATTCCGTGTGACGTTACGAGTAATGATGACATGTTGAATTTAATTACAAAATCAAAAGAACATTTCGGAGGTAGCTTTGATTTTGTTTTACATTCTGTTGGCATGAGTATGAATATGCGGAAAGGGAAACCTTATACTGAAATTGATTATGGATTTAATCAGAAAACAATGGATATTTCAGCAACAAGTTTGCATAGATTGCTGGCAGCATGTTACAAAGCTGACGCACTCAATGAATGGGGAAGCGTTGTGGCGCTTACCTATATAGCTGCGCAGCGCGTATTTCCTGACTACAGCGAAATGGCGGATGCAAAGGCTTTGCTTGAAAGTATTGCAAGAAGCTTCGGCTATCATTATGCATTAAAAAATAAAGTGCGGGTAAATACGGTTTCCCAGTCTCCCACAAGAACCACCGCCGGCAGCGGTGTGAAAGGCTTTGATGGCTTTATCAATTATGCTGAAAAAATGAGCCCGTTGGGAAATGCCACCGGCGAAGATTGCGCTAAATACGTCGTTACGCTTTTCAGTGATCTTACCAAATATGTTACTATGCAAAATCTTTTCCACGACGGCGGTTTTTCATCTACCGGGGTTACAGTTGATGTGATAGAACAAATGGAGAAGTAAAAAGGGTGATATACTGAAAAATAGTGGGTGCTTTTCTGAAATTTATTAGCGCCGTTAATCTGAAGAGGAAGCATGTTCTGCTGGCAAGCTGCCCGGCAGTTACAACATAATCTGAAGCATTGACCAGGTTTCCCGTAATGGCGGTAGGCATGAGCATATTCAGGTTAGTACCAGTTATTCAAAATCTTTTTTCCTTCACCTGAGTCCATTGCAGAACTGATTAGTTTGCTCAATTGATCAGGTGTGAGATTGCATTTCATGTTTACGTAAACCAATTGATTTTCTTCAGGGGAGGAAATCGCAATGGATATTCTTTTTATCACATCTTTAGCATTATGATCTGCTTTCAAATATATCCACTGATTTCCGTGATGTACTGAAAGCCATTCGTCACCGTTAAACCGGTTTACTGACAAACGAAAATCATTGATAAGTTTTGGATTGTTTGTTTGTGCCACTGTAACCCTGATCTTTTTTAAACCGCCTATGAGATGAATAACTTCTTTTGGTACATCTTCCTCCTTTCTTAAATACACTTTAATTATTGGTTTGGTAATAAGCAAGGGCACCTTAATGGTCTTCACCGATACTGAGCTGGCATATTCACTTTTATTAAACACATCAAGACTACTCCGGGAGGTAACCATGCAGGAAGGTAAAGTTGCTGATGCCAGTAAAAAAATAAAAAAGAGCTTTATGTAAAATATAAAATGGTTCATAATGCTGCAGAATGGTACAAATTAATTTTCTTCTGAAATAAATTTATTTAGTTCATTCATGGGTATTTCTCCATCCAGCAACATTAAAACATTTTGATCGCTGCCGGTGATAGATAACAGTAAATTGTGCAAAATATTACTTGTAGAGTTTACAGTCATTAATTTTATTTTCCTTCCATTGGAATTTATTGTTACCAGTTCTTCATAATTTAATTTCTTTACCGCCTGGTTTATCTCATTCTGCAAACCAGCCGGACTTTGCCCTTGTTTGATAAGCCCAATCTTGATATCTGCAAGGCTGTCGAGGAGTTTATCTGAGCCCGATATCAGGATATTAATATAATTAACTTTCGCAAGCAAAGGTTTTAGTTTTTGCAGATCCTCATCCTGAATATTGAGTTTGTTCAATAAATTAAACATTGGCTTTCCTACTGTGATAGAAGTAACACCTTGTACATCCTGATATTTGTCAAATATTTTGTGCACATCATTTAACTGGGCGAAAGCTGTGCTGGTAAAGAGAACGGCGATAATAATAAGTATCTTTTTCATCTGATAATATTTATTGGTTTTAGATGCGGATGGAGCTCACTTGATGGCATCTTATTTTTTCATGCCTCTGTATTGCCTGCCATCATTTTCGGTTCATTTATAATTTTTTTAATTTTTTAATGTGGAATCAACGCAATCTGCTCATAATTTTATTTTTATCTGCCCGATTGGTTTTAGTTCGTCTACTGTAGTTATAAGATTGCGGGAAACCATGCTCAGCGATTCGCGCATTATTGCAATCGCATCTGCTTCATCAGTAATTTGTTTTCCGTTTACTATTACAATAAAATCCTGTTTGCCTCTTGTAGTTTCCTTCTTATCTTTTGTAGCATTTCTGCTATCTTCTGATCGGCTTTGCTTCCCGGTTTCCACAGTATAATTCTTGCTTTTTGTAGGAGGTGTTTTTACATTTTCTGATAACAATACTGAATCTTTTACTTTATTAAGAGGTAATGCCGGCCCGGTCGTAATGTTATTGTTACTATCGGCTGGTTTATTAATTGCCGCTACATTCATTATTTCCTTGGGGTTATATTGATTCGCCCAAAAAATGTAAGTAATTAAAATTATTGCTGCTGCAGCTGCGGCAGACACCATCCTTTTCATCCAAACCCTGCGGCGCGGAACTGCGTCTCCATTGGCTGCAGGTATTTTATTCAAAAAGTCTTCAAAGTTCCATTCCATCTTTTGGTCCCGTTCTGAATTTAGCATTTCAGCATACAAGATGTCCTGGTCGTCAGGTAACCCTTCATCTTTTAATATACTGATGTCTTCAGTACTTGCTTTGCCGGCATAAAATTTATCCATCAGTTCATGATAATTTCCGCTCTTCATACTCCTGTAGTTTTATTATTTGCATTTTTACTTTTTGTCGAGCCCTGCTAAGGTTGGTCCTCACAGCACCTTCCTCTATATCCGCTATTTTTGCTACTTCTTTTATATCGAAACCTTCCACGTCGCAAAGCTGAATGATCAACCGCTGCTTTTGAGGCAGTTTATTTATTTCGCCATTTATTATTTCTACCATATTCCCATTGGAAATCCGGGTAGAAAGAGATTGTATTTTACCAAATTGCCCATGATGGCGTTCAATTGTTTTTTCCTTCTTCAACCTGTTAAGGCAATCATTTTTTAAAGCTTTTATTACAAAGGCTTTCAGGTTTGCTATTCTGTTCAATTCATCTTTTCTCTGCCACATATTCATCATGGTGTGCTGTACCGCATCTTCAGCTTCTGATGAATTATTTAACAGCCGCAGTGCTAACCTGTACAACACGTCTTTCCAGCAAAAAACCTCCGTCTTGAACTCCGCTGCTTCCATAAAAGTGAACCTGTTTATCATATAACAGTTCAACATATCAAAGTGTTACATCCGGGAAGAAAATTTTTTTAATTATACTTATCTTCATCCTTAATTTTTCAATTGTCTCTTTATCCCTGGCAACCTGGTTTATTCAAAGCAACAAAAAACAATAATTCCTGTTTTACCTGCCCAGCATCCCGTTAGTAATTAATGCCAGGAAAACCACCGGCTTTTTATTTTAATCTGAATACTGCATCTTTGCAGCAAGGGATAAATTTTAAGACCTGATTGATAATTAGTTGTTAGATATCCCACCTGTGCCGTTATTCCGGCATAATTCGTTTCCCGGCTTTTAGATTGTTTCAAAGCAATTCCACCCGGAGCCTGTTGCCTCAAGGCAATGGTAATTTATTAAGAATGCACTACTGCAACAACCAGGACAATAATGAATGGAGAAAAAAGACTTTCGGTAAAATCAATTGTAATAACGGTCGTATTGGGAATAGCTGTCATCTTTGGCATAACGCAACTGGTGAAATCGGCGAACAATACGCCAGCAAAAGAGGTAGCACCCCCTGTAAAACCCGCGCCTGTTACCATGCGGTTTGGGCTGCCGGTTGATTCTTTCACAGTAGTGAACGGAACCATTGAGCGCAACCAGTTTCTGAGTGATATTTTGGATGATTATGGTATTGATAATAACACAATATTGCAACTGGCCGAAAAGGCGCGATCTGTTTTTAGTGTACGAAACCTGGCTGCCGGAAAACCCTATTCCATTTTTTGCTCAAATGATTCCATTCAAAAAGCGCAATACTTTATATATCAGCCCAGCGCAACTGATTATGTAGTTTACGATCTGCGAGATTCTATGAATGTCTACAAAGGAAAACGTCCCGTAACAACTAAAACAGAAACTCTTTCCGGCACTATCAACAGTTCGCTGTATGAAACCCTTGAAAAGCAACATGCTGACCCTAACCTTGCGGTAAAACTTGCCAATATTTTTGCCTGGACAGTTGACTTCTATTATACACAAAAAGGCGACTGGTTTAAAATCATTTACGACCAGCAATATATAAATGGCAAACCCATTGAATCGGGGAATATCAGGTCGGCTGAATTCTCCTCACGTGGGGAATTGTATAAAGCTTATTTCTTTGAACCGGATAGTGTTACCGGTGGCGAATTTTTTAATGAAGAAGGGAAAAGCCTTCGTAAGGCCTTTCTGAAAGCGCCGCTTAAGTTTGTCAGGATTACATCGCATTATAGCCTGCATCGTTTTCATCCTGTCCAAAAAAGGTGGAAAGCTCACCTTGGTACTGATTATGCGGCTCCAACCGGCACCCCCATCCATACTACCGGCAGTGGCGTTGTAATTGCTTCGCGCTATACACGCTTTAATGGAAATTATGTGAAAATAAAACACAACCGCACTTACACTACTCAATACCTGCACATGAGTAAGCGCGCAGTGAAGGTGGGTCAGCATGTAAAGCAAGGCCAGGTTATAGGTTATGTTGGGATGACAGGACTGGCAACCGGACCTCACGTATGTTACCGTTTTTGGAAAAATGGAAAACAGGTAGATCCTCTAAAACAAAAATTTACGGCTGCGACGCCTGTACCCGAAAAATATATGCCTGAATTCAGGCATCTGATGGATTCCGAAAATCTCGTTCTTAATAAAGTCCCGGTTGACACAAGTGGGTTGAATTAATAAATAAATAAACAACCGGGTTACAATAAAGATTTGCCATTACATTCAGTTTAAATCCTTATTCATCCTTTACAGTAAAAGATGCCTGTATAATTTTATTGCCTGATATTCGTTCTGAAAATACAGCAATCCGAATATCAATGAAAAAACTTATTGCCTTATTAGCGCTAACGCTTTTTATTTCAGCAGTTTATGCCCAGCGGGTAAATCTTGACCGATTTAATTTTACTGTTTCTTATCGCGACTTTCCTGAAAATCCGTTACCGGAAGCGTATAAAACTTATAATATACGGATGGAGGCCTCTCCTTCACTTGGCCTTGGATATACAGCCGCCAATCTTGCCAGCAATATCAGCATAGAAGGATTAAAAAAAGTAGACGCCACAGGGCATATTACTATCCTGTTGATGCTTGATGACCTGGTTTTTGAAAATCCGGAAACGATTGAGACCGTAAGGACATCAAAAGATAAAGAAGGACATGAAATAAAGACGTCATTGTTTTCTACAAAAGTTGCTTATTCTTTTGCAGCAAGAATGTCTGTTTATGATTACCAGGGAAATACGCTGGTAGACAACCAGGTGTTGTTTGACAGAAACCAAATAAGATTTTATAAAACACCTGAAAACAAGTCGGCAGAAGAGGCGACAACCTATTTTAATAATAAGATGGGCGAAATCAGGTCGAACCTGGTGAACCAACTGGTGCTGGGCGTTACTGCGCAAACCAATAACTGGCTGAATGCGCAATATGGTTATCCAGTCAGGAGAGTGAGTGATATTCTCTGGATACTAAACAACAGGCGTCACAAATCTTACAGGGATCACCAGAGAGCGTGGAATCAATTTAAAGATGCTATTGCATTGGTGAATGCAAATGAACCTCTTGATAACGTGAAAAAGAAAATGCAACCGGTAATTGATTATTTTGAAAAGGTAAAAAAGCAATACATTACTTCTGATAAGGAAGACCGGAAAATGCGGTATGCCAGTTATTACGACCTTGCCAAGATCTATCTCTACCTCGACGAGCCGGAGAAGGCCATGGCAGAAGCGGATGCTCTTGCGATGAATGACTTTGATGAGAAAGACGGAAGGAGTTTACACCAGGCAGCATTAGCGCTGGAAAATAAATTGCGAAAGAACAATGCAGATACCCGCCATTTCGCTATAGATGTTAATGGTTATACTTCGCCGTTGGAGCAACAAAGTATTTCAGTAAACCAATAAATTCGAAGAATTTTTATTCTGCTTCTCGAATAACAGAGACGATTATTTATTTTTAATTCCGTTTCCTGTCACAAAATTATTTCCAGCAATCGGACAAAGCGTTTGCTGATGTTAGGTTAGAAGTCCGTGTGCTATCTGCATTGATCATTTCGCAAATTGTTTTAGTCCGGCTTATGATCAGCCAGGTGTTATTGCTGCAATTAATATCCGGAAGAATATTCCCCGGATCAATCGTCACAGAATTTATCGAAGTTTTTGAATTATAAGGCACTTCAAATTTTCCGCCTCTTTCCCAAATCTGGAAAGGTAGCTTGAGCGTATCTGTGGTGCCGTTTTTCATCTCGATCTTAAGTGTTACAGGCATTACCAGTTTGTCTTTATTTACTATAGTGATAATCGCACCCTTTGCCGGATCGTTACCTTTAAAAGTAACGTTGGTTACTGCCTGATCCAGCTTCCAATTATTATAAAACCATTCTTTCCAAAACCAATTCAGGTCGCTACCTGAGGCGTCATTCATCGTCCGGAAAAAATCTTCTGGCTGGGGAAGTTTGTACGCCCATCGGTGTACATAGGTTTGAAAGGCATAATCAAAGCGGTCCGGGCCAAGTAATTGCAGTGAACCAATAAATAAGACCGATTTTTATTTTACTCATTGATTCACAGAATAATAAAATATAGGAAGAAACTTTGTATATTATGTTTTCGAATTATAATTTCATTATCTTTAATCGGCATATAATAAACTGCTCCACTTCATGCATAAAACGAGATATGCGTTCTTACAGTTAACTGCAATCTTATTTTCATTAACTGCTTTTCTATCCTGTAATAATACCGGAAACATTCCTTTTCCAGAAAAGGAATTGAGTTATACGCAACCGGCAACGGTGCCGCTTGTATTCACCACGACAAAAAGATTAAAATGGGATACAGCACGAAAGGAAGGTATAACACCTGTGATAAAGAAGTTCGATATAAATGCCTTACCTGCTTTCCCTTATGATTCAACAGGGTTTAAGCCATTTTCAAAACCGCCTGAAGAAACCCATTTTGATTTTAATAAACTTCCTGAAAAAGATTGTGACCTTGATAAATTGCCATCGCAACCGCTCAATTTTAAAACTACTGTATTAGGCCCTATTCCTGCTGTTAGAGCCGGTTCACCGGTAATGCAAAAAGGAAAGCCGCTTGCTATTTATGATTTCGCGATATCTCAGGTGATGCAGACGGATTTTGTAGGGGCCTTGTATAAAGACAGAAGCGGGCTTTTGTGGATTGGAGGAAATGGAGGTTTATTGCGCTATGATGGCGATCATATTCAAACATTTGTGCACCTCTCAACTTCCTCCAATCCAATTGGGGGAATTATAGAAGATAATGCCGGGAAAATATGGTTTATACAAGCTGGCGAAGGAGCCATTGGAGTTCTTGATCCGCATAATGGAACCGTTGGTTATTCTTCACAAATAGGAGCAGTCGGCAATGATATAACGAGGATTTCCAAAGATGATAAAGGTAATATCTGGCTTTATAATTCGAATGATAAAGCAATGAGCATTATTGATCCCGTAAGAGAAACGTACAGAAATTTTAATGTGAAGGCAGGCCTTTCTGATGAGTTAGCGGGTCAAATGCTGGAGGATAATGATAAAAATATTTGGATTAGTACCAACGATAAAGGAATTGATATTATTATTCCTTCCAAGGGTAAAATAAAATATTTGGGAAAAATCAATGGACTAAGCAGTGACTCTATAGTGGCAATGACCAAAGATAAAAATGGGTTGATATGGGCAGCGGTACCCGGAGGAGTGGAAGCAGTTGATATAAAAAATGGTACCATTAAACATTATAATAAGTTTCAAGGCTTTCGACAAGGCTTCCCCTTTAATCTCTCATTCGATTCAAACGGCAACCTCTGGAAGGTTACCAATAAAGGTATAGATGTGGCAGATTTTCAAAATGGTAGAACCAGGCATATTGATCAAAGTAATGGTTTAAGTGGAAATTCCCTGTACGCTTTCGCTACAGATAATTATAACCGGAAATGGATAGGATCTTCCAACGGCTTAAATATGATAGATCAATATGGGGAAACGGTACATCCATTAGGTACTAATCAAATAATCAGCTTAAAGGAAGACGGAGCCAATAATCTTTGGGTAGCAACGCTTAATGGCCTGTTCATAGTAAATCCGGAAAGAACTGAGATGCATCTGCTGGATAAAGCAGGTGGTTTAAGTGATAATTTTGTGCAAGGCTTCTGGAAAAGAAACGGGGATATGATAGTATCAACATATCGTGGATTTAATATTATTGATCCTATTCATAAAACCCTTTTAAAAGCAGGCAGGAGTGAAGGGCTGGTTACTGATTCTCTTTATATTGCATTTAAAGACAAATCCGGTAATATGTGGTTAACCGGACCAGCCAATGGAATTGAGCTGATTGACTCTGCAAATAAAATCTCTCTCCGAACAGAGAAAGATGGAGGACTGAGTGATAATACCGTAATGGATGTACAGGAGGATAATGACGGATCAATCTGGCTCGCTACACTGCATGGGGGAGTTGATATAATAAATCCGGTTGAAGGAACAGTAAAATATTTAA
Source organism: uncultured Chitinophagaceae bacterium (assembly GCA_963811285.1). GTDB lineage: Bacteria > Bacteroidota > Bacteroidia > Chitinophagales > Chitinophagaceae > Ginsengibacter. Next base: position 141,981 of record CAWEQV010000039.1, read on the forward strand.
ACAACCAGCCGGGCTTGAAAGATACCTGTAACCGATTAATGTTATTGGATAAATACGGACGTATCTGGATAGGTACAGATAAGGGGATTTATGTAGCTGATAAAAAGAATGGTACACTTACCAGTATTACTACACAACAGGGATTATCCAACAATACCATATTATCCTTGCTGGAATATAACGGTACTGTACTTGCCGGGACGAACAATAAGGTTACAATGATAACTCCACCTACACCGGGGGATTCAACTGCGGGTTGGAAAATATCTGTTTTGGATAAATCAGAAAATTTGCTCAAAACAAATACTAATTCCTGGTTGACAGATGCGGTTACACACGATGGTAAATATCTTTGGGGCGATAATGGCATTACTGTTATCAATAAAATAAAACCGGATAATGATTCTGTGGCTACCTACATTACAGGGATGAGTGTACTGGGCCAGCCACAATATTTTGTAGGAAGTTCATCAGATAGTGTTTATTCGGGGCATGCTAAATTTAGCTGGGACAGTGTTTCAGGCCCTTATAATTTACCTGCAAAACTTTCTCTTCCTCACACCCAAAACTATTTACAGTTTCAATTTGCACAGGCAAATTTAAGCCGTCCGGATACTACACTTTATACTTATGTTTTGGAAGGTATTGATAAAAACTGGAGTACGCCTTCTATGAACCCTTATACAGAAAATTACTTAAACCTGCCTCCTGGAAAATATATTTTTAAGGTGAGCAGTAAAGAAATTAGCGGCCGATGGAGCAAACCAACTTCCTTGAACTTTACCATTTTACCGCCATGGTATCAAACCTGGTGGGCATGGATGCTTTATGTTTTAATAGGGCTTGGATTATTAAGACTGTACATTGTTTACCGTTCAAGAAAATTAAAAAGAGAAAATAAAATACTGGAAGACAAAGTAAAGTATCGAACCGGACAGTTGCAGAAATCGTTGGAAGATTTAAAAGCTACTCAATCGCAATTGATACAATCCGAGAAAATGGCTTCGCTTGGAGAATTGACAGCAGGGATTGCGCACGAAATTCAAAATCCCTTAAATTTTGTAAATAATTTTTCAGAAGTGAATTCAGAACTGGCAGATGAACTAAAAGAAGAATTGGCCAAAACAAATGTTTCTCCCGAACAAAAATTACTTATTGAAGAGATCGCAAATGACATAAAGAACAACCAGGAAAAAATAAGCTTTCATGGAAAGCGCGCGGATTCAATAGTAAAGGGAATGTTACAACATAGCCGCAGCAGTAACGGGCAAAAAGAACCGACGAACATAAATGCATTGGCTGATGAATATTTCCGTCTTGCTTATCACGGATTACGGGCAAAAGACAAAAGTTTTAATGCTGAAATGAAATCTGATTTTGATGAAAATGTTGGCAAAATTAATATCGTGGCACAGGATGTAGGAAGAGTAATTCTAAATTTAATTACCAATGCATTTTATGCAGTCAAAGCTGCTAAATTGCAAAAAGGAAATGATTATGAGCCGGCAGTTTGGGTAAGCACAAAAAAATCAGATGGAAAGATATTGATCAGTGTGAAGGATAACGGCACGGGGATTCCTGATAACATAAGAGATAAAATATTTCAACCTTTCTACACTACCAAGCCAACTGGTGAAGGAACAGGTTTAGGATTGAGCTTAAGCTATGATATTATACAAAGCCACAAAGGAGAAATTAAAGTAAAAAGCAAAGAAGGAGAAGGCACTGAATTTATCATTGAATTACCGGCATAGCTATTACCGCTTTTTATTAAAAGCAAAATTTATTATTAAATTAAAATCGAATGAAAATTTTAGTAGTTGATGATGAACATGACATCCAGACGCTTTTTGAGCAACGTTTTAGAAAAGAGATCAGGAGCAAGCAGGTGGAATTTGAATTTGCCTTTTCAGGTGAAGATGCCTTAAAATACCTTGATGCTCATGACCAGGAAGCCGTCTTGATTTTGTCGGATATTAATATGCCTGGAATGAGTGGCCTCGAATTGTTATCGCGTATTAAAAAGAGGCATCACGATCCGCCGCCGGTAGTGATGATGATAACAGCTTATGGGGATGCGGAAAATTATAAAACTGCACAAGAATTGGGGGCGGATGAGTTTTTAACCAAGCCTGTTGATTTTAAAGTATTAAAAGAAAAATTAAAAATAGAAAGCTGATGTCAAAGATATTGGTAGTTGATGATGAGTCGGACCTGGAGGTGCTGATTAAACAAAAATTTCGGCAGAAAATCAGGGAAAGGAAATATGAATTTTTTTTTGCTGATAATGGCAAGAAGGCACTTGATAAACTCCAGGAACATCAGGATATAGATATAATGCTGAGCGATATCAACATGCCAATTATGGATGGTTTGACATTGCTTAGTAAGTTAAATGAACAACACAGCCTTGTAAAATCTGTTATCGTTTCTGCATATGGTGATATGGAAAATATTCGTACTGCCATGAATCGTGGCGCATTTGATTTTATAACCAAACCAGTCAATTTTGAAGATCTGGAAGTGACAATGGAAAAAACCCTGAAGCAGGTGCTGCAAATGAAAGAGACGATGAAGGCGATTAAAGAAAATAATATTCTCAAAATGTATGTGGATGAAACCGTACTCAACTTTATGGGAAGCCGTGAATTTGAAAAGAGCCTGCTACAAAATGAGACGATAGAAGTTTCTGTAGCTTTTATTGATATATGCAGTTTTACCTCAATCAGTGAGAATGAAGCGCCGGATACTGTTGTCAAGTTACTAAATAGTTATTTTGATGTGATCGTAAAAGAGATCATCGCTCAGGGTGGGTATATTGACAAATTTATCGGCGATGCTGTGATGGCGGTTTTTAAAGGTGATTATCATCTTGACCGCGCCATAGATGCATGCCTTGCTGCACGCAGGCAGATTGAAAAATTACCAAATGAATCGGCGCAAAAAACTTTTATGCCCAATGTTTCTATTGGTATCAACAGCGGCGAAGTAGTAAGTGGAAACATTGGTTCAGAAGGCCTTAAAAGGCTTGATTATACAGTAATAGGCGACGCAGTAAATATGGCACAACGACTTCAATCGCTTGCTCAGCCGGGACAGGTTTTGATTTCCGAAGCGTCGCATCAAAAAGTGAAAGAATCTTTCCAATGCAAACCGGTAGGAGAGATGAATATGAAAAATAAATCAGCTCCGGTAATGGCATATGAAGTTTTAAATTAGCTTTTGAAACCCTGAAATAAAAAATCACTTTATTTGTTGCCTCACTGGATTACAGGAACCACAGCCCAATCTTCATTTAATTTTAAAAAGATTTAGATCTTATTTTGCAGCCTGAACCATGAACCTCCGTTGTACACTTCGTTATAGCCGCTTGACTTTAAAAAAATTTTAGCGCTAGCACTTCTTGCACCCGAAGCGCAACACGTAATGACAGGTTTGTTCTTTTTAATTTTTGACAAATTATTTCTTAATGAATCCAAAGGAATATTTACTGATCCCTTGATGTGCCCACTTTGAAACTCGCCGCGCGTGCGAACATCAACGATAATCGCGCCATTGGCGATTAGTTCGCTATAATCTACTTTAGGGCCTAGTCCAAATATTTTTTTAATCGTATCTAACATTTTCTTTTAATTTTTATGAAGTTTGATAATCAAAATTTACATCATACCAACTTCCGCCGTTTATGCAATTGATTCCGTTGCTTTTCAGGAAGCCTGTTGCCTGTCCGCTCCTGGCGCCACTTGCGCAGCAAAGAATAACCGGTTGAGGCATTTCTTTTATTTCACTGATTCTTTGTGGAATTTCATTCAGGGGAATGTTGATACTTCCTGATACATTTCCGCCCATAAATTCTCCGGGTGTTCTTACGTCAATAATTGTTTTTTGGTTGTTCATTGTTTTTTATTTTTTTGTTTTCTAAATTCAAGGAAGACTGTATTTTTTGTTACGATAATTTTCGTTTATAACACTCATAGCCGTTCATGAATGTGTCTTAATTCTCCGTGTAATTTTGTTTGCTAAAATGTTTTTACTGCTTCGCTTAAATCAAACACCTGTGCTGTGCCGTTTACTTTTGATTTGATGATACTGCTTCCCGCAGCGCTTCTGAAGCCGGCTTCGCAATGCACCACGATTGGTTTGTTTAAAGGGATTTCATTGGTTCGTTCTCTTAATTCATATAAAGGGATTTCGATAGTATGTTCAAAAATCTTTTTCGTTTTTATTTCTGACGGATTACGGATATCAACAATTGTAAAGGCGTCTTCATTTTCTTTCAATTCTGTGCTGTCAAAGCTTGCAGTAACTGTATCGCCGATATTACCAGCTATGGCTAATTTGATTTGCTGTTCGTAGCCAATCTTTGCAATACGCGCAATCAATTCATTTAAGACGGTTTCGTTTTCTGCCACGAGATAAAACTTTTCATGCGGCGCTACGATACTTCCCAGCCAGGTTTCAAAACTGTTATCCTTCATCAGGTTGATCGCATTTTTTAAATGGCCTTTCTTAAATTCTTGTTGAGGCCTGCTATCAATTATTACTACTGAAGCATCCAGCTTTCCAGTTTCTATATTTTCTGACTTTCGCTTTTCTACTTTTGAAATGCTTTCTGCAAAATTTTCGGCTCCCTTTTTATTCAGGCCAACTTCATAAGGAAAATATTTTGGAACAAAAGGTTGATCTGCTAAAAGCTGCGCTACAAATTCCTCCTCGCTCATTTGCTGCAAACTCCAGTTGCTCAATTTTTCTGCGCCCATATTGCTTGTGTTTTGCTGACTCAAACCTTTTCCACACAAACTTCCGGCACCGTGAGCGGGATAAAGCAATACATCATCGGGTAACGGAATATATTTATCGCGAAGAGAATAATACATCTTCTTCGCCAAATCTTTTCTGGTCATTGTTATAGAACCTGCCTGCTCTCTCAGATCCGGCCGGCCACAATCGCCTATGAATAGTGTATCTCCGGAAAATATGGCGCGTTCTTTATCATTTTCGTCTATAAGTAAAATACTGATGCTGTCAGGCGAATGGCCGGGAGTATCTAATGCTTTTAAAGTAACATGTCCTAAAATTATCGCTTCGTCATCATCAAAAGTTTGATGAGGATATTCGGCCCCAAGAAGTTTGCTGATATAAATAGTTGCACCTGTCGCTTTATGAATTTCCAAATGGCTGCTGACAAAATCAGCGTGTGGATGAGTTTCAATGATGGTAGTGATTTTCGCATGATGTTCTTTCGCAAAATTATAATATGGCTGAGGATTTCTTGACGGATCAATCAGCGCTACTTCCCCATTGCTTACAATCGCGTAAGAATAGTGTGCTAAATTTTTATCCTGAAATTGTTTTATTTCCATGATACATTATTTATTTTATGCAAAGTTAGCATGCTGAAATGCGCTCTCCAGCTACTTTTGTTACAATCCGCTTATTTTAAAACTTTTTCAAAAAACAACATTTTAACTGCAAGGATAATTAGCATTATTGCAAATAATTTCTTTAAAAGGGCTTGTGGAATATGAGTGGCATACTTTGCGCCAAAGTAACCGCCAATGAAGAAGAATACGGCCATTAGCAATGCCGGTTTTATCTCCACAAATCCATCTTTGTAATATTGATATGCTGCCAAAGCACCGACAGGAAGCACCATCATTACCAGTGCGGTACCCTGCGCCGTTTGTTGTGAGTAACCCAAAAGCATTACCAACGCAGGAATTATTATAATTGCTCCACCAAGCCCAAGCAATCCACTTAAAATGCCCGCAGCAATTCCAATAAGGGCGACAATAATCAGATTTTGTAGGTCCATATAAATAGTATTTATGATTGAATTAATAGATGCAAAATTCTATTAATAATTACAGACCTACAGTTATTTTTGTTACAGAAGAAAAGGTGGGAAATACTTCTGTTGCACTATTTTGTTGCGATGATGCGAACCACATCTCCTTTTCCTGAATGATGCTTCCCTTCAGATAGATCTACAGTCAGTTCTTCGAGATATTTAATATTAAGACTTGCAAAATCGTGTTTGAGAAGATCAGCGGTATAAAGCATATCTATATTTTTTGGCCCACCACTTTGATTGTTCAATTGAAGTGGATTAAAAGCTTCGAGTAAAAGTAAGCCACCGGGTTTAAGTGCTTTTATACATTTTTGATGAACCTGCTTTCTTATTGATGAGGGATAATGCGCGAAAATGAAAGCAATCAAATCATATTTATCTTCTTCCAATTGTATGTCAAGTGCATCGGTAACTGTATAATTTACAGAAACGTTATTCCCGGCAGCAAGCGCCTCACACTTTTCTTTTCCCTTTTCACTTTGATCAAATGCATCCACAGTCCAATTTAGTTTGGCGGCATACACTGCGTTTCTTCCTTCTCCTTCAGAGGGCAACAACAAATTACCGGGAGGCAGTTTATCAATTTCAGATTTAAAAAATTTATTTGGCTTTTTGCCATACACGAAATCTTCTGAAGAATAACGATCATTCCAAAATTCTTTCATCTTGATAAAAATTAAATGGTTGTAAAAAACAGTTCCACAAATAAAATTAGGATGGAATTTCCAAATTAAAATCTGAACAAAACTTAGGGAATAAGAAAAGGAAAATCGCAACTAATGTTACTTAAGCGTTATTTTATTGCGTCCTAATTTTACAAGGCCTTCTTCTTCCATTTGTTTGAGTAACCTGGAAACCACTACCCGCGCGGTTCCCAACTCATTGGCGAGTTGTTCGTGAGTAACATAAAGTGTATGGCTTTTCGTCAGTTCCGATTTTCTTTTAATAAAATGGAGAAGGCGTTCATCCACCTTTTTAAAAGCCACCGCATTCACCACTTCCAGTAATTCTTCGAAACGTTTATGGTAAAGGTTGAAGATATAATCCAAGAATTCAGGAAATTCTTTTATTAATTCATTTACTTTTTCAACAGGAATAAAAAGGATTTCGGTCTCTTCTTCGGCAACAGCTCTTACTTTGCTTGTGTCTTCATGAATGCCGCCAAGGAAAGACATAATGCAGCTTTCGCCCGGCGTTATATAATACAACAAAATTTCACGGCCTTCTTCATCAGTACGCATTACTCTTATACTTCCGTTCATTACGATGGGGATTGCCCTGATATAAGCATTTTCATTTTGTATGGTTTCGCCTTCTGAAAAAGTTTTTACATTTCCATACTCAAGTATTTTTTCTTTTATCTGAGGCGAGTATTTGAATTCGGAAATTTTATCTAATTGTTCCATTTGATTCGATTATTATTTCAGTGGTTAGCCCGTTGCCAAACTTAAAATACTATAGGCGATTATTGCTAAAACGATTAAAGATATTACGACATATAAAGCATCTTTTTCCATGAAAAATCCTATTACTGCAAACATTACGCGGGCAATTGGAGTAGCAATAAGTAAAAGAAGGCCTAATTGAATGATTGATAAACTATCCAGGTGGATTACACCATTAAATATTTGCCTTACCGAACGAAGATTAGAAGGTTCTCCAATAAAAGTTTTAAACTGGGGAACTGAAAAGCCGTGTTGAATCAAATAATAAATACCACCAATTAGTATCAGTGTACCGGAAATAATTACCCCGGTAATCAAAAGCTTTCCCATTACCGATTCAACGTCATAATCCGACATTTGTGTTTCTTTCTTCATATCTGTCCGGTTATGCCGTTATAAATCATTTGGAGTGCCAGAAAAGTAATGATAATAGCGAAAAGTATGCGCAACCAGTTACTTTCAGATTTCACAAGGATCTTTGAACCGAGAAATGCGCCGGAAATGACGCCCAGAACTACTGGCATTGAAAGCCCCGGATTAATATAACCTCTTTGCATATAAATACCTGCACTTGCTGCGGCAGTAACGCCGATCATAAAATTGCTCGTAGTAGTAGAAACTTTAAAAGGAAGTTTCATAAAATGATCCATGGCAATCACTTTTAAAGCGCCCGAACCAATTCCCAGCAGACCTGAAATTAATCCTGCAATCACCATCATAATAAAACCTCCGGGAACATTTTGTGCGGCATAGTTCACTTCGCCTTGCGCTGTTGGATAAGAACTGTTGAGTTTTAAAAGGTGTGCAATTTTTCCTCCCTGAGCCTGCACAAGAATTTCATTTTTCTTTTTTAAAGAAAGTGCTGCTGAAAAAATTAAGACAAATCCAAAAATTATAGCAATAATATGCGTAGGCGCATACACGGCTACTATTGCTCCGCCAACTGCCCCAAGTGTTGTGGCAATTTCCAGGAACATGCCAATACGGATATTTGAAATTCCTTCTTTTACATAAGCTGCCGCTGCACCGGAAGAAGTTGCAATTACAGAAATGAGTGAAGCGCCGATTGCATAATGAATATCAACTCCAAAAACAAGCGTAAGCATAGGGATAATAATAACGCCGCCACCTAAACCTGTGAGAGAACCTACCAAACCGGCCAGGAACGAGCCGGCTAATACAATAAGAGAGAATAAAAGTACTGTCATTCATTTTTTTTAAATCAAAAAGAAAAGTATGAAAGCAGTAAACAAACAAATACTTTAATTTTTATTACTTGTCAAATTTTTCACGCCATTCGAGCATTCCACCTGTCAGGTTTTTAGTATTGGAAAATCCCATTTGATCTAAAATCTGCGCAGCGATACCACTTCTGTTTCCGCTTCTGCAATATAAAATTACTTCCTCATTTTTAAGATCTTCAATATCGTCTATTTGCATGTTTTGAATATCGCCCAATGGAAGCGCAATGCCACCAATATTGTATTCTGCCGTTTCTTCCGGTTGTCTTACATCTACAAGATGCAATTTTTCGCCTTTTTCTAATCTTTCTTTTACTTCTTGAGGAGAAATGTTAGTCATAATTATTATTTTTTTTGTATTTGCACACTATCGGTTTGTAAAGTGTCAATTGCAGGAGGTTCAGGTTGTATCCAGATGTCCATCGTTTGCCCCGGTTGAATAAAATTGGGAGTGTTGTTATAATCATAAACTCCCGGATTTTGGCGGGAAATATAGGCGCCTGAAGTGTCTGTAATAGTACCTGTAGAAAGAATGGCAGCGAGCAAAATACCCTTACTCTGTAACATAGCGCGTGCATCCTGGACAGTTAATCCTATTAGATCAGGAACCGGAATTCTTACTTCTTCGAGTCCGCCGCCAATTACAAGATCTATTTTGGATCCCCATCTGATCTTTGAACCAAAAGTGATTTTTTTGCCATTGTAATTTTGTTCTAAAACTGATCCTTTCATGAAGTTAGGTTTGTAGGAAGTATCTCCCAATTCCAAATGGTTTTTAACAAGTTTATCCACTGCAAAACGATAACTCAATCCTTCAAGATTAGGCATCTCGATCATGGGTAAAGTAGTGGGATTCACATTTAAAAAAACGGTGCGGTTTACTTTTACGGTAGCTCCAGGATCCGGCAGTTGTTTTTTTACAGTATTTAAAGGCAGACTGTCATTGTATAAAGAATCAGTAATAATTACATCGAAGCCTTGTTTATCTAAAATATCAATTGCGCTATCTACATTTTTGCCGATAACAGAAGGCACTCTTAAAGATTCCCCGTGATGAGTAAGCCAGCCGAGCGACTGGAAAAATAAGAGCCCAAGTACGAAGACTAAAGCTATTGCGGCCAGCAGGTTGACTAAAAAACTTTGTTTTGCAATAAATCTAAACACGGTACAGGTATAAATGAAAAATTAAAGTGTTGCAATTTAATAAATTTCAGCAGGTAAACATTCCTCAAGTAAGGCCGTATAGAAATCCTTCAAACTCCAACCCATCGCTTTTACCTGTTGTGGAACAAGGCTCGCTTCAGTCTGGCCGGGAACGGTGTTTATTTCCAACATATAGGCTTGTTTTTCTTCTTCCTGATAAATGAAATCTATTCTTACGATTCCACGGCAATTAAAGATTTGATAAATTTTTATAGCTTCCCCTTTTATTTGTTTGGCAACCTGATCATCTATGTCTGCAGGAGTTATTTCCTGGCTGGCGCCAAGATATTTTGCTTCATAATCAAAAAAATCTTTTGTAGTGATAATCTCAGTAACCGGTAATGCAATAATTTCTCCTTTGGATCTAAAAACTCCAATCGTAAGTTCGCGGCCTTTAATAAATTCTTCTACCAGCACCTGTTCATCTTCTTTAAAAGCTTTTTCTATTGCTGCTCCTAATTCTTCGGAGGGTGAGTTGACTTTACTCATTCCAATACTGGAGCCTCCATTATTTGGCTTAACAAAAACAGGAAATTTTAAATTCTTTACTATAGCGTCAGGGCTTTGGTAATTATTTTTAAATAAGAGAACAGAATTGGCAACTTTGATTCCTGAAAAAGAAGCAACCGCAACTGTATATCTTTTATTGAAAGTGAGCGCTGAAACAGCACAACCGCAGGAAGTGTAAGGAATGCCAACCACGTCCAGGTAGCCTTGAAGTTTTCCATCTTCTCCCGGTGTGCCGTGGATGCCAATTAATACCGCATCAAAATTTATTTTTTGGCCATCAATAGTTATTGAAAAATCATTTTTATCTACCTGTGATTTTTGCGTCTTGTCTTCATAAAACCAGCCTTTGGGCGTAATGTCAATTTTATAATAATCAAATTTTTGGCGGTCAATATTTTTTTCAATCATTTTTGCTGATTGATAAGAAATTTCGGCTTCGCCTGAATAACCGCCTGTTATAAACGCGATCCTCGGTTTACTCATATATTGGGGCAATTTAGCGTGTAAAATAAATTTAAATTTAGAATAATACTAATCGCAGCTAAAATAAAAATTTTCATTAATTATTGTTTTACTATTAACTGACTCACAACATATTCATTTTGGGCAAAAAAAATCCCGCAAAAAGCGGGACGAAAAAATTAGTCAGATGTTAAGAAGCTGACTTTAATAATGGTGATCGTGAAATATATTTTCTACTATTGCTGTAAACAAAAAAGCAGGATCCATCTTTTATAGTTTTAATGATAGGCGCGGCAACTTTTTGAGGTAATGCAGGGCATCCAAAACTTCTGCCTAAATACCCAAGTGATTCAACAGTTTTTTCACTTACGTAATCAGCAGGATGAATTACGATAGCACGACTTAGGGCGTTATCATTTATACCTTTTTCCTCTCCCTCGAGTCTTAATGAAAGTCCATTGTCGCCATAATAGGTATTCAAGGTTACATAGAAGCCGAGGCTGCTCATGTGGCTTTCAGGCGAGTTGGAAAAATGCTGTGCATATTCCTTTCCTGAATTGCGGCCATGAGCTACATAAGTATTAAAAAGTAGTTTGAAGTTTTCAAGATCTATTACAAATAAACGCTTTTGAGTAGAAGGTAAAGTGAAATCTACAATTGATAATATATTATCATTATTTAATTTTCCCTGAGAACGTAAGATGCTATATCCTTTCAATCCTTCAACAAAAGCCTGTTTAGATAATCCAAGATCATTTAATTGCAGACTGTCGTAGATTATCATTTTGCTATTGATATCAGCATCAGAAGTATTTACGGTTTTCTCAGCGATTGTTTTAATGGTTGAAGAAGCACGTTTAAAACTAGCAAGAGTAAATGTGAGAGGAATTAAAAATAGTAGAAGCAGGCGTAGCGGTAACAGGTTCTTCATAGGTGGTTTCAATGTTTTTAGGGTTTCAGAATTAACACAGGAAAAACGATTATATTATATTCAAAATCTTTCCCGAATTGATATTGTTTTTATAATTTGATTAAAATAATGGATTTCGGTTTCTTAAATACATTGCAAATTTACTACAAATAATTCTATTAAAAGCTTCTTGTAGAGTGGATTACAGCCATTTTACAACTGATTTAACAGAATAGAAATATAATTTTCAAATACTTCTTTTTAAAACAATTTTTTTTATATTTTATTGTATAAATGTTAGCCGGAAGATACATTTTCTTTTGAAATGGTATACCTGCTTCTTTATTATATTTGTGATATTCAACTACAGAAAAGTTCAATTAGCATTTCAACTTCAGTTTCCATATTAAAAAATCCCATTGAATATTTAAAGGGTGTCGGGCCTCTGAGAGGAGATGTTTTAAAGAAGGAAGTGGGCATTTATACTTTTAATGATCTCCTCTGCTATTTTCCGTTCCGCCATATTGATCGTACTCAAATAACACCGGTTTCTAAAATAAATACCGACACAGACTATGTACAGGTAAAAGGAAAAATTACGTCTGTGGAAATAGTAGGAGAAAGACGTGGAAGAAGGTTGGTAGCCACTTTATATGATGGCAGCGGCGAACTTGAATTGGTTTGGTTCCAGGGAATCAACTGGATACAAAAAAGTTTGCATATTGGTTCCACCTATATTGTATTTGGCAAAGCTGGATTCTTTATGAACACGCCTCAAATTACTCACCCTGAAATGGAATTGATTAATGAGGCAAATAAGGAAGCTAAAAATTTCCTGGAGCCTGTTTATCCGGCTACTGAAAAGTTGAAGGCAAAAGGATTGGGAGGAAGGCAAATAGGTAATCTTACCGCCAGGTTATTACAATTAATTTCTGAAAAGGATGTTCCTGAAAATCTTCCCGCTGATTTACTTTCAAAATTCAGTTTAATAAATAGATTTGTTGCAATAAAAAATATCCATTTCCCGGCTACAAAAGCCGATTACGAAAACGCGGTTAAAAGATTAAAATTCGAAGAACTTTTTATTTCTCAATTGCGAATGGGCTTATTGAGATTTAAAAGAAATACTTATTCAAAAGGGCATATCTTTTCAAAGGTTGGCAGTCTTTTCAATGATTTTTATACCAATTATCTTCCTTTTGAATTAACCGGTGCACAGAAAAGAGTTCTGAAAGAAATCAGGAAAGATGTAGGAAGCGGCAAACAAATGAATCGTCTTTTACAAGGCGACGTTGGTAGTGGAAAAACAATGGTAGCGCTGATGGCGATGCTCATCGCTGCAGACAATGGTTACCAGAGTTGTTTTATGGCGCCAACTGAAATATTGGCGCGACAACATTTTGAAGGATTGAAAAGTTTAGTAGGAGATCTGCCAATAAAAATTGGTATTCTCACCGGTTCATCAACAGTGAAGGAAAAAAAAGAGATTTTAAAGGCAACCCTTGACGGAGAAATAACGATTTTAACGGGTACGCATGCACTAATCGAGGATGTGGTGCAATTTAAAAACCTTGGGCTGGCAATTGTCGATGAACAGCATCGGTTTGGTGTAGCGCAAAGAGCTAAACTGTGGAATAAAAATGAATTAAATCCCCACATATTGGTAATGACGGCTACACCAATTCCTCGCACACTTGCGCTCACAGCTTACGGAGATCTTGATTATAGTATAATGGATGAAATGCCGCCTGGAAGAATTCCTATTCAAACCGTTCACCGGATGCAATATGCCAGGCCGCAGGTAATGAATTTTATCAAGTCTGAAATAGAACGTGGAAGGCAGGCATATATAATTTATCCTTTGATTGAAGAATCGGCAAAGTTGGATTTTGAAGATCTCATGCGTGGATATGAAGAAGTAAAGGCGTATTTCCCTGAACCCAAATATTATATAAGTATGGTCCATGGAAAGCAAAAGGCTGCGCAAAAACAAACCAACATGGAGCGTTTTATAAAAGGCGATACTCAAATAATGGTTTCTACTACCGTAATTGAAGTGGGCGTAAACGTACCGAACGCATCGGTCATGGTAATTGAAAGTGCGGAAAAATTTGGACTACCCCAATTGCACCAATTGCGTGGGAGAGTAGGAAGGGGAAATGAAAAAAGTTATTGTATTCTTTCCACGAAAGTAAAATTATCGGCAAGAAGCAAAGCAGCGTCTGAAAATTATGTGCGAAACAAATGATGGCTTTAAAATTGCGGAAAAAGATCTGGAGATTCGTGGGCCGGGAGATATCGAAGGAACCCGGCAAAGTGGCTTACTAAATTTTAAATTAGCTAATATTGTAGAGGATAGAAAAATCCTGGAAGCGGCAAGATTGGCTGCTGAAAAAATTATTTCGGAAGATCCAACCTTATCATTAAGTGAAAACCAATGTCTCAAAACTTTTTTGGAAAGTGAAAAGGGAAAAACTGCCTGGAGTAAAATATCGTAACTTATTTTGATTAAAATTGCTATGTTAAGAAGCTATTAAATCCTTTAAGTGGAAATTTATTTTTTTACACTTCTTGTTTTTGTTTCGTAAATTTATTTCCGTTTCAATTGCTTCTGTAACCTTTTAATTTCAATCTCTCGTACCTTCAATTTCTGATTAATTAATTTATGATAAATAGTTTTTTCTTGAAAACTTTAAAAAATTATTCTTATTTCTTTTTTCTGCTGATAGCAACGCTTTTTGTTTCTGAAAGCTTGTTTGCCCAGGTTGAATTTATAGAGAACAAAGGGCAATGGGATTCAAAGGTGAAGTTTATGAGCAGTGCAGGCAGCGGTTCGTTTTTTTTGACGGATAATGGATTTACTGTTTCCCAATACAATGCGGATGATATTGAAAATGTAAAAGTGAGAATGCATCAGGGCAATACAAAACCTAATACAGTAAACAAACAAATATCCGATGATTCTGTTCGCGCAGATTCTTATTCAGTTGAATTTTTGAATTCTAAAAAACCGGTCATCCTTCCCAATAAAGTTATTCCTTCAGTGAATAATTATTTTATAGGAAATAACCCGGCTAAATGGGCTTCCAATTGTAAAATATATCTTGGTGTTACCTATAAAAATATTTATCCAAATGTTGATTTGAGATATTATACAGATGCTGCGGGTAATTTAAAGTATGACTTTATAATAAATCCCGGAGCTAAGATCAGCGACATTGCGATGAAATATAAAGGAGCACAAAAACTGTCTGTAAAAAATCGCGAACTGAATATTTCCACTTCTCTTGGGGTAAATAAAGAGTTAAAACCATACACCTACCAGGTTATTGATAATCAAAAAAAGGAATTGGATTGTCAATATATCGTAAAAGGAGATGTGGTGAAATTTAAAGTAAAAAATTATTCTCCTGATCAACCTTTGATTATAGATCCTACTTTAATATTTTTCACTTATTCGGGAAGTACTGCAGATAACTGGGGGTTTACCGCTACTTATGGAAAAGACGGTTCATTTTATGGAGGAGGAATCGCTTTTGGAAACGGATTTCCTGCATCTTCAGGAGCCTATCAAAAGTCCTTTAATGGCGATTTTGACATCGCTATCATTAAATTAAGCCCGGATGGACGTAATCGTATTTATGCAACTTACATCGGGGGAAGTGGCGCAGATCAGCCTCATAGCCTGATAGAAGATCCGGCAGGTAATTTGGTAATTGCCGGCAGAACCAATTCACCTAATTACCCTGTCACTTCAGGAGGAAATATAGGAGCAGGGGGAGGTTATGATATTGTTGTAACAAAGCTAAATGCTACCGGAAGTGGCATTATTGGTTCTTTGAAGATAGGCGGAACTGGTGATGATGGAGTAAATATTGCTGATGATCACAGCAATTATTTACAATCACTTAAAAGAAATTACGGGGATGATGCACGAAGTGAAGTTTTATTAGATGGTGCAAATAATATTTATGTGGCATCATGCACTTCTTCAGGAGGAGATCCTGCATATGCTTTTCCCACTACAAGCGGTGCTTTTCAAACAAAATTGAAAGGCAAGCAGGATGCAGTGGTCCTTAAAATTAATCCCAGTTGTAATGGCTCTGGTATTCAGTACACTCCTCGGGGGAAGCGATAATGATGCGGCTTATGTTCTAACGTTTGGAAGTACCGGCAATATTTATGTTTCTGGAGGTACGGCAAGTCCTGATTTTTTTGATAATATTCCCACTACTAATGTTATTAAACCTACAAATTCAGCCTTGGGTAGTTCCGGCACCGGAACTGATCCATGTGATGGATTTGTAGTAGAACTGAATAATTCAGGTTCGGCCGCTGTACTGGGAACTTATATTGGAACAGATAAGGCAGATCAGATATATGGAATTGAAACCGATAAATTTGGTTTCATCTATGTGATGGGAACGTCTGAGGGCAATATGAAAGTAATAAATGCAGCTTATTCTAATGCAGGGGGGAAGCAATTTATTTCCAAACTCAAACCTGATCTCTCTGATTTTGTTTATTCAACGGTCTTTGGATCCCCTAACTCGCAGGTCCCTAATATTTCGCCTACAGCTTTCCTGGTTGACCGTTGTGAAAATGTGTATGTTTCAGGCTGGGGTGGAAAATCAAACAATGGCTTTTCCTCCGGTAACACGAAGGGGTTGCCTGTCACTCCCGATGCTATTAAGCCTAACACTGATGCTTCAGGCAGCGACTTTTACTTCTTTGTTTTAGAGAAAGATGCAACATCTCAATTATACGGTACTTTCTTTGGTCAGCAAGATCCACCCGGAAGAACGCCACCGATTACTTTTGGAGATCATGTAGATGGAGGAACAAGCAGGTTTGACAGGAATGGTGTTATTTACCAGGCTATTTGTGCCAATTGTTTTAAAAGCGTTGCCTTTCCCGGTACGCCAGGTTCCTGGTCCAAAACCAATCAATCACAAGGTGAAAACGGAGCGTGTAATCTTGGGATGCTAAAAATTGAAATGGATTTTGCTGGTGTTCGCTCAGGGTTACATACGAGCATTAATGGTGTTTCTAATGATACTTCCGGGTGTGTTCCTTTGCAGGTTGACTTTTCGGATACCCTGAAAAAAGGGAAGCGTTATTATTGGTATTTTGGAGATGGAACCGGTGATACTACTACTATTCCTGCTACTTCCCATGTTTACCTGAATACCGGTAAATATCCTGTAATGCTGGTAACCATTGACAGTGCAACGTGTAATATTTCTGATACTTCTTACAAAACCATTCGGGTAGGAGATAACAAGGCAAATCTTGACTTTATTTCACAAAAACTGCAACCGTGTACTAATCTGAGTTATGATTTTACAAATACTTCCAATCCGACGCGAGGTTCATTTCAACCCGGCATCTTTACCTGGGATTTTGGGGATAATACACCTTTGGTAACTCAAACTCAGAATCCGGTAAATCATACGTTTGCAGGTCCCGGAACTTACAAGGTAACCTTATCAATTAATGACACTACTTATTGTAATTCACCGGATGATACCGTTAAAACTGTTCGTCTTTCTCCGGAAGTAAAAGCGTCATTTCAAACCCCGGCTGCGGGTTGCGTTCCTTATAACGCCGTATTTTTAAATAATTCACTTGGAGGAATTAATTTCTTGTGGGATTTCGGTGACGGCTCAACTTCTACTGATGAAAACCCAACTCATCTTTATACACAGGTTGGAACGTATACAGTGAAGTTAACTGCATATGATTCTTCTTCATGTAATAAGATGGACGATTCAACATTCACAATCACCGTAAGTCCTATTCCTACAGCGTCATTTACTTACAATCCTTTGGTTCCAAAAGAAAATACATTTACCAATTTTGTAAATCAGTCAGTTGGAGCCACCCATTATACCTGGAGTTTCGGCGATGGAGATACTTCAACTCTTGAAAATCCAAAACATATTTTTAATGAGACAGCAACTTATACGGTTTGCCTTAATGCAGCCAATGATTTCGGTTGCAGCGATGATACCTGTATAGATGTTCAATCAATAGTAAAGCCTTTAGTGGATGTTCCATCAGCATTTACTCCAGGCAAATTTGGTGCGAACAGCATTATCCGCGTGGTTGGCTTTGGTATTAAAGACATGAAATGGTCTATTTATAACCGTTGGGGCCAGAAAGTTTATGAAAGTAATAGTTTGAAAAGCGGCTGGGATGGAACTTTCAAAGGAAAGTTGCAGCCAATGGATGTATATACTTACACTCTTTCAGTAATTTTTTCAAATGGTGAAAAGACAACGAAAACCGGTGATATTACCTTATTGCGTTAAAACAAATGAAAAGTAATTTAAAAATATTTTTTCTTTTTTTCTTGCTTGTTTTCCTGGGGGTGGATCAATCCTTTGGCCAGGATCTGCATTTTTCACAATTTTTCAATAATCCTTTACTTACTAATCCCGCCAACACCGGTTTTATTCCGGATGCAGATTACAGGTTAGGCGCCTCTTATCGTAACCAGTATTCTACTATTATGTCGGTGCCTTATAAAACGATGAGCATTTATGGTGATGCCCAGGTTTTCAGAGATAGGATTGAAACAGGATGGATGGGCTTAGGCGGCGTTATTTTGCGTGATGTTGCCGGAAGTGGAAGCCTCACTTCAACAAAAATTTACGGTTCAATTGCTTACCACCAAATGCTCGGTGAAAGCAGTTTGCTTACTGCCGGTTTTAATGTTGGATGGGCCAATAAAAGAATTGATCAAAGTAAACTTACTTTTCCCGATCAGTTTGACGGAAAGTTTTTTGATGCTACTTTACCAACCTCTGTACAATTGCTGAACAACAGTGTGAGCTATTTTGATATGCAGGTAGGGCTTAATTATGCTTATTTTCCTACTGCAAATATTTACATTAATGCAGGCTATTCAATTCATCATGTAAACAGGCCAAAAGAAACTTTTTTTGAAGATGGAGAAGCAAGCAGGCTTGACATGAGACATATCGGTTTCATTAACGCTATTATTAAATTAAATGACCAGGTTATTGTTAATCCCGCAGCCTATTATACAAGAATGGCAAATGCCAGCGAACTGATGGCGGGAATGAACGCAGCTTATAATCTTTCAGGCGACGGTTCCAAACAAATTATCGCCGGATTATTTTATCGTTATAATGATGCGCTTATTCCGATGATAGGCCTTGAAGTCAATCATATGCGCTTCACTTTTAGTTATGATGCTACCACTTCTTCTTTAAAGAATTTCAACCATTATTATGGCGCCGACGAATTTAATCTTTTATACAAAGGATTTTACAACACATTCAACGGCGATCGCAAGCAAACGCTTTGTCCTGTTTTTTAAAACTAAATTTGTTTTTAAAACTTCCATCTCCATCTTTGCAAAAAGTGTGGGGCAAATAACTGTTCCAATAAATGAAATATCATGAACAAAAAAATTGCCATCATTGGCGGAGGAAACCTCGGTTCTGCCATTGCAGAAGGATTATTAAAAAGTAAATTTTGTGAACCGTCGGATATCATAATCACAAAGAGAAGGATCGAAACACTTGAAAAATTAAAAGCAAGAGGCGTAAGAATTACTTCTGATAATGCAGAAGCAGTTCGCAAGAGCGAGATGGTAATTCTTG
Organism: uncultured Chitinophagaceae bacterium; assembly: GCA_963811285.1. Taxonomy (GTDB): domain Bacteria; phylum Bacteroidota; class Bacteroidia; order Chitinophagales; family Chitinophagaceae; genus Ginsengibacter. The sequence continues at coordinate 161,237 of CAWEQV010000039.1, forward strand.
CTGTAAAGCCTTACCAGGTAAGTGATGTATTGCAAAGTTTTAAAATGAAACTTACCCAAAAACATATGTTGGTTTCTGTTGTTACCGGCGTATTGATTTCAGAAATTCAGGAGATAATTAAAAAAAATATTCCGGTTTTCAGGGCAATGCCAAATACAGCCATTTCCATCGAGCAAAGCATGACTTGTTTAAGTTATACAAATGCTTCGGAAAGCCAGGTAGCTTTTGTAGAAAAAATATTTTCTCCGGTTGGCAAAGTTGTTGTTATAGATGAAAAACTTATGGAAGCGGCTACAATCCTTGGTGCATGCGGAACCGCTTATGCCATGCGCTTCATTCGAGCAAGCATTCAGGGTGGAATTGAAATCGGTTTTGATGTAGCAACGGCAAGCCTGATTGTTGCACAAACAGTTAAAGGCGCTGCACAATTATTATTGGAAAAAGGAACACACCCTGAACAGGAGATTGATAAAGTTACAACACCAAAAGGCTGTACGATAGCCGGTTTGAATGAAATGGAACACCAGGGTTTTAGCTCTTCATTAATAAAAGGCATTGCCGTGAGCTATAAAAAAATAGCGAAAAGTTAAGCGTTGACTTTTAATTTTTTTTATAAAATAAAAAAACAGCTTTAAACTTTGTTGACTGTATCCTGTTGAATTAAAAAAAATGAATGGAAAATTTTTTTCTTCGAAAATAATTGAGCTGGTTCTAATACTTGGTTCGCTTGGAATATTTTCAGTTTCATGGTTTCAGAAGCCGGATGAATTGAAAAACGGTTATTGGAGAGCCACGATAACAAGAGAAGATGGAAACCAAATCGTCTTTAATTTTTTATCAAAAGATAGCGCCGGAAAAAAAATAATTTATATTTTAAATGGTGCCGAGCATCTTTTAGTTGATAGCGTTAAAACGCATGCAGATTCTGTTTTTATTCAACTTCCCTTTTTTGAATCCGGATTTAGAGCGAGGATTACTTCAGAAGGGAATCTTGATGGAGAATGGATAAAACATTATGGTGAAAGGATTCTGAGACTACCTTTCAAAGCACAATTTAATGAACCGAAAAGATTTGAAGTTTCATCTGCTCCCGTCGCTGATATTTCCGGAAGATGGAGCTCAACCTTCAGCAGAAAAGACAGCACGACTTCCACTTATGTTGCCGAATTTAAACAAAACGGTTCCCATCTTTCCGGAACCGTTCTCGATCCTACAGGTGATTTTCGTTTCCTGGAAGGAGTGGTGACTGGCGATAGTCTTAAACTTTCTACATTTGATGGCGCGAATGCCTATTTGCTAATTGCAAAGATTGACAATAACAATAAAATTTCAGGTGGTAAATTTTATTCAGGTGCAACCGGAACAGAAGATTGGAAAGCAGTGAGAAATAGTGGAGCGAATCCTGAAAATGGTTTTGAAGAACCGAAAATAAATCACGCTGCCGGAAAATTAAATTTTACTTTCCGTGACAGCAAAACAGGTAAACCTGTTTCTTTTTCTGATAAAAAATACAGAGGCAAAGTTGTAGTTCTGGACATTCTTGGTTCATGGTGCCCAAATTGTATGGACGAAACAAAATTTCTCAATGATTATTATATTAAGAACCGAAACAAAGGTTTTGAAGTGATAGGCCTTGCTTACGAGCGAACTGCTGATTTTAAAAGTTCGCAAGATGCATTGATGCCTTTTGAAAAAAGATTGAATGTTCAATATCCGATTTTGATTACCGGAGTTACTTACGCAGATTCTTTGATTGCAAAAAAAACTTTGCCGCAAATTGAAAAAATAAAAGCATTTCCTACCACCATTTTTGTAGACAAAAAAGGAAATATCCGAAAAATTGAAAGTGGTTTCAGCGGACCTGCAACAGGCGAACATTACACTGAATTTAAAAAAGAATTTAACCGGACTATTAATCAGTTGCTAAATGAGTGAGAGCAAGAAGGGAAAGCTGTGAACAAACTAATATCTGATTTTTCTGTTTTGCAGTTTATTAAAGCAGGTTCTTTACTTGAATAAAAGAAAATATTTTACCACTTGCGCCTGCATTTTTATAAACATAATTTTTCGCCGCTTCACTTCTTTTCAATAATTCTTCTTCATTATTCAATAATTGATTTACAACTTTTTCGAGTTCAATTGCATTTTCAATAGCAATTGCTCCGCCACATTCAATCAATTCTTCTGCTTCAAAATTCTTATCATACTCAGGCCCAAAAATAACAGGCTTGCCATATACTGCAGCTTCTAAAATATTATGAAGCCCGTCGTATCCAAAACCGCCCCCAACATACGTTATAGTAGCGTAGTGATATAAACGCGAAAGCATTCCTATATTATCGATAATAAGGCAATTAGGCTCTTCTTCATTAAGCTGTTCACGCTCTTCCATCCATTCTGAATAATAAACAGAACCTGTAAATTCTTTTCGTACGTCTTCAAGATTTTCTTTATCAACTTCGTGAGGTGCAATAATAAATCTGAGTTCAGGATGTTCTCTTACATAATGTGTCCATTCTGCTTCATCTTCTTCCCACGTGCTTCCGGCAACAACTACTTTTTTATCTCCACAAAAATCAGCAATACCGGGAACGCCAGTAAAATTATTGACAATATTAATCACCCGGTCACACCTCGTATCTCCTGAAACAGTTATTTTATCTCCTGAAACTAATTTTTCTAAATGCTCTTTGGAGCTTTCATTCTGAACAAAAAAATGAGTGAAAGCCTCTAACATATTCCGATAAAATCCGCCATACAATTTGAAGAAAATCTGGCTTTGCCTGTAAACCCCTGATACCATTAACAGCGGAACTTTTCTTTTTTTTATTTCCTGCAAATAATAATGCCAGTATTCATATTTTACCCAAAGAACGAGGTCGGGTTTTACAATATTCATCCATTTTTTTGCATGAAACTCCGAATCCATTGGCAGGTAAAAGATGTTTTTAAAATCTTTATTGTTTTTTACAATTTCAAAACCTGAAGGAGAAAAAAAGGAGATAATAACCTGCATGTTTAAATTTGCGTCCTTCATTTTTTGCAAAAGCGGCCGGCCCTGTTCAAATTCCCCAAGACTGGCGCAATGCATCCAGACAATTTTTTCATTACTAAAGCCTGCAGTTGTTTTTCGTAATTTTTTAAAAATACTTCTTCTGCCGCTGATCCACAGTTTTGCTTTCCTGTTGCCAAAGGAAACAATGTAAATGCCGGCTTTATAAACAAGCAAAAAGAGATGGTAAAAGATGATCAAAAAGAATTATTTTATTTACAAATCTAAAGTCTAATTCTTTAACATTGGAATCTGATTCAAAAGTTCCTTTCGTGTAAACTTACCGGGTTTATTCAATTATTTAATTCTTTTCAATCCCTATCTTTGCACACTTAAAAAAAGCCTTATGAAGCCCATACAGATGGTGGATTTGAAACAGCAGTATTTACATATAAAAGATAAAATAGATGAAGCTATTGCAAGTGTTATTGATAGTACTGCTTTTATTGGTGGACCTCAGGTAAGCGCTTTTGCAAATAACCTTGCAAAATACCTGCAAGTTAAACACGTGATCCCGTGTGCGAACGGAACAGATGCATTACAGATCGCAATGATGGCTCTTGATTTGCAACCGGGTGATGAAGTAATCACACCATCTTTCACTTTTATTGCTACTACCGAAGTGATTGCTTTATTGAAATTAAAGCCTGTATTTGTAGAAGTTGATCCGAAAACATTTTGTATAGATCCCCAAGCGATAAAAAAAGCAATTACACCAAAAACAAAGGCGATTGTTCCGGTTCATTTATATGGACAGTCTTGCCAGATGGAGGAAATAATGACAATTGCCAATGAACATAATTTATTTGTAATAGAAGATAATGCCCAGGCTATTGGCAGCAATTTTACTTTCAAAAATGGAACAACCAAAAAGACCGGGAGTATTGGACATATTAGTTGCACTTCATTTTTCCCCAGCAAAAACTTAGGTTGTTTTGGAGATGGTGGAGCAGTATGTACCAATGATGAAGATCTGGCAAAAAAAATAAAAATGGTTGCTAACCACGGACAGAAGGAAAGGTATTATCATGAAATGGTTGGCTGCAACTCCAGGCTGGATGCACTCCAGGCAGCAATATTAAATGTAAAATTGCCGTTGTTAGATGACTATATAAATTCAAGAAGAAAGGCGGCGGATTTTTACGATAATGCGTTTAAAGAAAATAAAAAAATTACAATTCCTTTCAGGGCGGATTATTCCAAACATGTTTTTCATCAGTACACACTTATTCTTGAAAACGTGGATCGAAATGGATTGGTAGCATTTTTAGCTGAAAATAATATTCCTGCTATGATCTATTACCCGGTGCCGGCACATAAACAAAACATGTTTGCAAAATTGGGTGGTGGAGATTATAATTTGGAAAGAACCGATTGGCTTACACAGCGTGTTGTTTCATTACCAATGCATACTGAATTGGGTGAAGATCAACAGAATTATATTACTGAAAAAGTTTTAGAATACGTAAATAAATAAAAATGAATATTGCAGTAATCGGAACGGGATATGTGGGATTGGTTACCGGCACTTGTTTTGCTGAAACAGGAAATAGCGTAATCTGTGTGGATATTGATGAGGAAAAAGTAAAAAAATTGTCCTCAGGCAAGATTACCATTTTTGAGCCTGGCCTTGAAAAGCTTTTTGAAAGAAACAGTAAAGAAGGCCGCTTAAAATTTACAACATCTCTTGCAGAAGGAATAAAAAAAGCGCGTGTTATTTTTCTCGCTTTGCCAACGCCGCCTGATGGAGATGGTGCTGCAGATCTAAGATATGTTTTGGATGTTTCTGATAAAATCGGCGGACTTTTAAAGAAAGGTGCTTATAAAATTGTAATTGATAAAAGTACAGTGCCTGTAGGAACCGCAGATAAGGTAAAACAAGTAGTTTTAAAAAGTGCAAAACAGGCAGGAACTGAAAATCCTGAAAAATTATTTGATGTAGTAAGTAATCCGGAATTCCTGCGCGAAGGCGTAGCTGTTGAAGATTTTATGAAACCAGATCGTGTTATAATCGGTACTTCTTCAGAAAAAGCCAAAAAGATTTTAGGGGAATTATATGCACCATTTGTACGGCAGGGAAACCCGGTAATCTATATGGATGAAAGATCAGCGGAACTCACCAAATATGCTGCTAATTCATTTCTAGCCACGAAGATTTCTTTTATGAATGAAATAGCACAGCTTTGTGAAAGACTCGGCGCTGATGTAGATAAAGTGAGAAAAGGAATGGGTAGTGATGACAGAATTGGAAGAAGATTTTTGTTTCCGGGAATCGGATACGGGGGAAGCTGTTTCCCAAAAGATGTAAAGGCTTTGGCAAAATCTTCGCGCCAATCAGATTATCAATTTAAAATTCTTGAGGCAGTGATGGAAGTGAATGAAAATCAAAAAGTTCATCTTTTACCTAAAATCAAAAAGTATTTTAAAAACAACCTTAAAGGGAAAAAATTTGCTTTATGGGGTTTAGCTTTTAAGCCCAATACAGATGATATTCGCGAAGCGTCAGCATTAAAAATTATCAGAGAATTACTTTCTGAAGGAGCTTCTGTTTCAGCTTATGATCCGGAAGCGATGGCAAATGTAAAAAGAGAAATTGGTGATAAAATAAATTATGCACAGAATCAATATGAGGCTTTGGATGGCGCTAATGCTTTAATAATTGCTACCGAATGGAGCGAGTTCAGAACTCCTGATTTTAGCAAAATGAAGTCACTTTTGAAGAATGACGTGATTTTTGACGGAAGAAATTTGTTTGAATTATACCGGATGGAAGAATGTGGATTTCATTATGAAAGTGTAGGAAGAAGGATAATTAACTGATGTGCTAATTAGCCAATGTAAAAATTCAATAATTGGACAATTCAATAATCTAATAATTCAATAATCTAATAATTCAATAATTAATAATTAATAATTAAACAAGTGTCAAACAAAAGAATTCTCATCACTGGGGCTGCGGGGTTTCTCGGTTCTCATCTTTCTGACAGGTTTATTAAAGAGGGAATGCACGTGATCGGAATGGATAACCTTATCACAGGAGACTTGAAAAATATTGAAAATCTTTTTGAGTTAGAGAATTTTGAGTTTTATCATTGTGATGTTTCAAAATTCATTCATGTTCCGGGAAAGCTGGATTACATTTTACATTTTGCTTCACCGGCAAGCCCAATTGATTATTTAAAAATTCCAATTCAAACATTAAAAGTTGGGTCGCTGGGAACACACAATTGCCTGGGATTGGCATTGGCAAAAAAAGCGAGAATTTTAGTTGCTTCCACAAGCGAAGTTTACGGAGATCCATTAGTTCATCCACAAACCGAAGAATACTGGGGAAATGTAAATCCGGTTGGACCGCGTGGTGTTTATGATGAAGCAAAACGTTTCCAGGAGGCGATTACAACTGCATATCACACCTTTCATGGATTAGAAACAAGGATTGTTAGAATATTTAATACTTATGGGCCAAGAATGCGATTGAATGATGGAAGAGCTTTGCCGGCGTTTATCGGGCAGGCGCTCCGCGGCGAAGACTTGACGGTTTTTGGCGATGGAAGCCAGACGAGAAGTTTTTGTTATGTAGATGATTTGGTGGAAGGAATTTACCGGTTGTTATTGAGCGATTATTCTAAGCCGGTAAATATTGGAAATCCCGATCCAATTACTTTAAAAGATTTTGCGGAAGAAGTTATCAGGCTTACAGGAACGACTCAAAAAATCGTGTATAAACCTCTGCCACAGGATGATCCAAAACAAAGGCAACCGGATATCACTAAAGCCCAAAAATTGTTGAATTGGGAACCCAAAGTAAGCCGTGCTGAAGGATTAAAAATTACGTATGAATATTTTAAATCACTTCCGGAAGAAGATTGGTATAAGTTGCCGAAAGAATTTGAGAGTAAAAGATAATTTTATTAAGAAGAACAATAATGAAAAATTAAATTGATGTACCAGGAATTAATAGAAAAAAAGAAAAAACTCGCAGTAATTGGATTAGGGTATGTAGGCTTGCCTATTGCGCTTGAATTTGCAAAAAAGATTTCAGTAATTGGTTTTGATATCAATGCTGATAGAATTAACCTGATGCAGAATAAAATTGATCCAAGTAAAGAATTGGATTCCTCTGCATTTGATAATTGCGATATTCAATTCACTAATAGTCTTGATAAGCTTCGCGAAGCGAATTTCTTTATTGTAGCCGTTCCTACGCCAGTGGACAAACATAATATTCCAAATCTTACTCCGGTACTTAAAGCGAGTGAGACAATGGGCAAAGTGCTTAAGAAAGGCGATTATGTGGTTTTTGAAAGCACTGTTTATCCGGGTTGCACAGAGGAAGATTGCCTGCCTGTGATTGAAGAATTATCAGGCTTAAAAGTTTGCGACGATTTTAAATTAGGTTACTCTCCCGAAAGAATAAATCCGGGTGATAAGGAACATACGCTTTCTAGTATCATAAAAGTAGTGAGCGGTTGTGATGAAGAAAGTTTGATAACGATTGCCAAAGTATATGAACTGGTGGTGAAAGCGGGCGTTCATCGTGCTTCTTCGATTAAAGTAGCAGAAGCTGCAAAAATTATTGAAAATACCCAGCGCGATCTGAATATTGCTTTGATGAATGAACTTTCAATCATTTTTGATAAAATGGGAATCAATACTTTTGAAGTGCTGGCAGCAGCAGGAACCAAGTGGAATTTTTTGAGATTTCAACCCGGTCTTGTGGGTGGCCATTGCATTGGAGTTGATCCTTATTACCTTACTTATAAATCCCAAAAATTGGGTTATGATTCCCAGGTAATTCTTGCCGGCCGCGTGATTAATGATGGAATGGCAGGCGCATGTTGCGAGAAAAGTTTTAAGACATATTATTCAGCATACAAGTGACGTGAAGAATGCAAAAGTTTTGGTAATGGGTGCTACTTTTAAAGAAAATGTAAGTGATATCCGTAATTCAAAAGTGGCGGATATAATAAAAGAACTTCAATCATATTCTTTGCAGGTTCACGTTAGCGATCCTCATGCCAATAGCGATGAATTGAAACATGAGTACGGTTTTGAATTAACACCTGAACTCACCAACGATTATGAAGCAGTTATTGTTACTGTGCCCCACACACAATATTTAACCATGGATGATAATTCTTTTGCACAGATAACCAAGCCGAACGCTATAATTGCAGATATCAAAGGCGTGTTCGGTGGAAAAATTTCTTGTCGTTCATATTGGAGCCTTTAAAATCAAAAAAAATTGGAAAATAAATTTCACAACCGGGATCTAGGTAATCTTTCTTTTTTAGTAACAGGCGGTGCCGGATTTATCGGCAGTCATATAGCAGAATATTTATTGAAGAATGGTGCAGGAAAAGTTCGGGTAATTGATAATTTTTCAAATGGTTTTGAATCAAACCTGGATGTCTTGAAACCTTATGACGCTTTTGAATTTTTGGAAGGTGATATAAGAAACCTGGATTTCTGCCGTAAAGCATGTGAAGGAGTTGACTATGTAAGCCACCAGGCAGCTTTAGGTTCTGTTCCAAGATCTATCAAAGATCCTTCCAGCACCAACGATGTGAATGTCGGTGGATTTGTAAATATTTTAAAAGCGGCTGTTGAAAATAATGTGAAGCAATTGGTGTATGCATCATCTTCTTCAGTGTATGGCGACGAACCGACTTTGCCGAAAAAAGAAGATAGAATAGGAAATTGTTTATCTCCCTATGCGGTAAGTAAAAGAGCCGATGAGCTTTATGCTGCTGTGTTTGCAAAAGCTTATGGGATACCGGTTCTGGGCTTTCGCTATTTTAATATTTTTGGTCCGCGCCAGGATCCTGATGGCCCTTACGCTGCTGTAATACCACTTTTTGTAAAAGCAATTATGAATAATACATCAGCATTCATAAACGGTGACGGAGAGCAAACACGTGATTTTACTTTTGTTGAAAATGCGGTGCAGGTGAATATTAAAGGGATGCTTACCGATAACTGCGAGGCCAAAGACAAAGTGTATAATGTAGCCGTCGGAGAAAATTATTCTGTCAATTTTTTATATAATTCTATCAGGCAATATTTGCATTCTGATTTGGATCCGATTCACAGGGAACCGCGCGAAGGTGATATCAGAAATTCACTTGCAGATATTTCACTTGCAAAAAATTTATTAGGGTATCAGCCCACTACAAAATTCGAATCAGGATTAATAAAAACAATCGAACACTTTAAAGATTTATATTCGCAAAATAATTCTAAGTAAAGTATTAAAATATCCTTGATGCCTTTTATTAAAACTGATTTTCCAGGTTTATTGGTTTTTGAACCCAAAGTTTTTGAAGATAACCGTGGTTATTTTTTTGAGAGTTATAATCAGAACACTTTTTCTGATGAAGGCGTTCATATCAGTTTTGTTCAGGACAACCAGGCCCGCTCATCCTACGGTGTTGTAAGAGGTTTGCATTACCAATCTGAACCTCATGCCCAAACGAAACTTCTTCGCGTTTTGTCAGGAGAAATTATTGATGCAGTGGTTGATATTCGTAAAAATTCACCTACTTACGGTAAAGTATACACGATTTTACTTTCTGCTAAGAATAAAAAACAATTGCTCGTACCTAAAGGCTTCGCTCACGGCTATTCAGTAATCAGTGAAACTGCAGAAGTTTTTTATAAGTGTGATGACTTTTATCATAAAGAAATGGAAGGTGGTATCTCCGTGAACGATACTTCATTGCAAATTGACTGGCAGCTTCCGGTAAATAAAATCGTTGTTTCTGAAAAGGACAATCAATTGCCATTATTGAAAGATTGTATTCATAATTTTGTTTTTAAAGGTTGAAAATAAATGGCTTCTCAAAATTTCGCTGCCACAATATTAGTTACTGGTTCAAACGGCCAGTTGGGAAATGAACTAAGAATACTTTCTAAAGATTATTCTGAGTATCAATTTTTATTTACTTCACGAAGTCAACTTTCTATAGAAGACAGCCAATCGGTAGAATCGTTCTTTAAGAAAAATCATATTGATTATTGCATTAATTGTGCTGCATATACGGCGGTTGATAAAGCTGAATCTGAAAGGGATTCAGCATTTGAAATTAATGCAACGGCGGTAGGAGAGTTGTCAAAAATTTGTTCGCAATATGGAACGAAACTAATTCACATTTCCACCGATTATGTTTATGATGGCAGTTCCCATGTTGCTTTGAAAGAAGATTCACCTGTTGGGCCGGTTAATGTGTATGGTGCGTCAAAACTAAAAGGAGAGCAACTTGCCTTGCAAAATAATCCTTCCACTCTTATCATTCGCACTTCATGGGTTTACTCATCTTTCGGAAATAATTTTGTAAAAGCGATGATGCGGTTACTAACTGAAAAAGATGAGATCAATGTCATCAATGATCAGCTTGGTTCTCCTACTTATGCGGCTGATCTTGCCGATGTTATTATGAAGTTTATTCAGCAAATGGAAAAGGGTAAATCCTTTTCGGGGATTGTAAATTATTCAAATGCCGGCATTACTTCCTGGTTTGATTTTGCTCAGGAGATAAAATCACGCATTAAAAGCAATTGTATAATAAATCCGATTCCTACAGCCTCTTATCCAACTCCCGCCAAACGACCGCTTTACTCAGTTCTGGACACTTCAAAAATCAAAGGCTTGCTTCAAATAGAAATTCCAATATGGAAAGATAGTTTGGAAAAATGTATCGGCGTTTTAAATGCAAAGTGATTTACCATTGTTGTATTAGAGAAATATACTTTCCTTTTTCCCTCTATCTTTGCACCTAAAAATTCAAATACTTGAATACGAAATTTCAATATTTACCTTATTCTGAAACAGGAAAGTTTGCAAAGATTGTATTGGATTATATTAATGGAGCGCCGCCATTAAAAGATTTTTATTCGCATCCCGTTAATCTTGAAGGCATAAAATCGGCCATTATTGAAAGAAAGAAATATAACACGAACCGAAAATTATTGGTTGATCAGTTTACAAAACAATACCAGGATTTTGAAGATTGCCCGGGCGTGAAAGCGAATATTGATGCACTTTCAAATGAAAATACATTTACTATTTGTACAGCACACCAGCCTAATATTTTTACCGGCCATCTTTATTTTGTTTACAAAATTCTGCATACGATAAAGGTGGCTAATTCTTTAAAAAAACAATTACCGGAATACAATTTTGTTCCGGTTTTTTTTATGGGAAGTGAAGATGCAGACCTGGAGGAACTAAATCATATCGAAATTGACGGTGAAAAATATACCTGGGAAACGCAACAAACGGGTGCTGTTGGGAGAATGAAAGTAGATGATAGTTTGCTGAAATTAATTGACCAAATTTCAGGAAGATTGCAGGTTGAAAAATATGGAATTTTTATAATTGATCTTTTAAAGAAATGTTATTCCAAAGGCGCAACGATTGAAGAAGCCACATTTTTGTTTGTACATGAATTGTTCAAACAATTCGGATTATTAATTCTTCTGCCTGATAATCCTGCTTTTAAAAAAGAAATGATCTCCATTTTTGAAGATGATATTTTCAATCATACTTCATCTGAAATAGTAAGCCATTCTTCTGAAAAATTGTCGGAAAAATATAAAGCGCAGGCTTATCCGCGCGAGATCAATTTGTTTTATTTAAAAGACAATATTCGAAATCGGATTGTTCCTGTTGAAGATCACTTTGTAATTCATGATACGGATATTGTTTTTTCAACAGAAGAAATGAAAACCGAACTGCAACAACATCCGGAACGATTTAGCCCGAATGTAATTTTACGCGGTTTGTTCCAGGAAATTATTTTACCGGATGTTGCATGGATAGGAGGTGGGGGAGAACTGGCTTATTGGCTTCAATTGAAAGACCTCTTTACAGATTATAAAGTTCCGTTCCCGGTTTTGATCCTTAGAAATTCATTTCTTATCGTGGATGAAAAGTCCAAAAGATTATTGGAAAAATTAAATCTTAACGCCATTGATCTTTTCAGAGGAAAAGAAACTTTGTTCAATGAGATAGTAAACAAAGAAACTTCGTTGATTTTAAATTTAGACCAACAAAAAAATGAGTTCGATAAAATTTACAATGAAATAAAATCGCTTGTAAGGGCTGTTGATGTTACATTAGAGGAGCACACAAAAGCGCTGGAGACAAAACAAATGAAAAAGATTTCTGCCCTTGAAAAGAAAATGCTTCATGCGGAAAAAAGAAAATTTACTGACCAAAAAAATCAATTAAATAAAATTTTTAGCGGTTTATTTCCGCGTGGTGGTTTGCAGGAACGAACAGAAAATTTTATGCTTTTTTATTCCCGGTGGGGAAATGATTTTTGTAAAATTTTGTACGATGCATCTTTGACGCTGGAACAGGAATTTTGTATCATGGAAATTATTGAGGGAAAACGAAAATAAAAATCGTCCAAATTTCTTCGTTTACTGTAATCGTTTAAGAACGTCCTTTTGCTTCAAGAACTTTTACTTTCTTTTCCACTTCTTCTTTCATTTCTTTTTTAAAGCCCACTAATTTTTTTGAAAGATCTTTATCAGAAATTCCCAGAATTTCAGCAGCTAATATTCCCGCGTTTTTTGCAGCATTTAAGGCCACAGTGGCTACGGGCACTCCGTTTGGCATTTGCAAAATAGAAAGCAGTGAATCCCAGCCATCAATAGAATTGGAGGATTTTACAGGTACGCCGATAACAGGTATTGTTGTAAGTGAAGCAATCATTCCTGGAAGGTGTGCGGCGCCTCCGGCGCCTGCAATAATAATTTTTAATCCGCGGTCAATAGCAGAAGAAGCATACTCAACCATTCTTAAAGGCGTACGATGAGCAGAAACTATTGTTATTTCACAAGGAATATCAAAGTCTTTTAGAATGTCCGCAGCCGGCTGCATAACTTTTAAATCGCTATCGCTGCCCATGATAATTCCTACAAGTGGCTGATTTGCTTTTGCCATAGTTTTTGTTTGGCAATAAAGATAATGCAAGCTTACAGATTGGCAATATCTCCGGATAACAAAGCTACTGTCGCTTCCGCAACTTTTCCCTGGTAAAGTGCATTATACAAACGATTTCTTGCGTCGTTGTAACTGATTTGAATTTGTCGCAGTTCAACAGAAGTAATATTCAGTCTTTTGTATCGTTCTGTTGCGATTATAATATTTTCTTTTGCCAGCACAAGATTGTTTTTTTCAAGCTCGATTGATTTCAATGCGTTGTTATAATTCATGTAGGCATTTGATAATTCTGTCTGAATATTATTGTTGGTTTGTTCAATTGTTATTTGCTGATCTTTTATTTGGATATCATTTACCTGCAGTTGTTTTTTTACCACTATTCCTGAAAAAAGAGGAACTGAAATTCCAATAGATCCTGAAGGCCCATATGTTTGGTTAAAAAGGTTAAAGCCAGCACCACTACTGCTTCTTGAGAAATTGTAAAAGCCGTTTAAATTAACGGAAGGAAGCCGCGCTGCATTTACTTCTTTTCTTTCCTGGTTTAAAATATAAAGCTGGCTATTCGCAAGAAGTATATCAGGATTTTGTTGCGAAATTTTATTTTGAACATCTGAGTATGCCGGTAAGGGCGAAAGCCTTATTGTGTCAACCACATTAAAAGAGGTATCGGGCTTTTTAGCAAGCAAATTCAATAAAGATGCCTTAGCCGTGGCAATTGCGTTTTCAAGCGAAAGCAGATTAGAACGTTGTTCATTCAGATCGACCTGGGCTTGCAGTACTTCATACTTAGCGCCGGTTCCTATTTGAAACCTGCGTTGTGCAAGGACGTAACGGTCGTTGTATAAATTAATCTGCTCAAGCGTTGCTTTTTTTTGCTCATTAAGCGTGACAATATTGTAATAAGAACTTATAACATTGTAAACCGTTTCATTCAGGTTTTTCCTGAAAACATATTCGCCATTCCGTTCCAGTTCTTCCAGTCTTTTTTTTGTGGCAAACATTTTCAAACCATCAAAAATCCGCCAGTTTACGGCAATTCCGGCATTCAGATTTTGAGAGCTGTTCCCATTTTTTGTTATAACTGTACCGTTATTTAATTTCTGCTGAAGATTATTTACACCCACTTGTTTGGTGGCTGTGGCGCTTATAACCGGTATAGCGCCTGTATTGGCCCAACTATTGTTTATGGATCCTATCTCAACCTCATTTTTACTGATAATAATGCCGTAGTTATTTTCAATGGCACTTTTTACCGCCTCCTGGGCTGTCATCATTGTATCCTGGGCGTGTAGAGAAGAAAAGAAAAATAATATCTGAAATAAAGAAAGAAACAAAAATTTATAAAAGCGCTTCATTCATTGGTTGTTTTTTTCGTGAAAGAAAAGCATACATCGCCGGCACAACATACAAAGTCAGGATCAGTGAAAACATAATTCCACCAACGATTACAACTCCCAACGGAACACGGCTTGTTGAAGCATCTCCAATGGAAAGAGCAAGAGGCAAGGCGCCCAGGGACATGGCAAGACTGGTCATTAAAATTGGCCTCAATCGTAAATAGCCAGCTTCAATAACCGCGTCAACTTTCTTCATTCCGGCGTCTCGCTTTTGATTGGCAAATTCAACGATAAGGATTCCGTTTTTGGTAACCAACCCAATCAACATGATCATACCGATTTGGGAAAATATATTGAATGTTTGCCCAAATATCCACAAAGATAACAACGCACCGGCAAGCGCAAGGGGAACCGTGATCATAATAATGAACGGATCAATAAAGCTTTCAAACTGAGCCGCAAGTACGAGATAAATAAGAATAAGCGCCAGCACAAAAGCAAAAACCGTATTTCCTGAACTTTCTGAATAATCCCTGGAAGCTCCGCTAAGTGCAGTTGTGAAAGAATCATCCAATAATTTTTTGGCAATGCGATTCATTTCTGCGATACCTTCGCCTACTGTTTTTCCGGGAGCAAGTCCTGCAGAAATTGTTGCAGATTTATACCTGTTGAAATGATAAATAGTTGGTGGCGCTGAAGCTTCTGAAATTGATACAAGATTATCAAGCCCGATATTTTCGTTACGAATATTTTTCAACGTGATCTTACTCAGGTCATTGGGATCATCACGATCGCTTCTGTCAACCTCGCCCAGCACCTGGTATTGTTTGCCTGATTTTAAAAAATAGCCCAATCTTCTGTCACTGTAAGCAAGTTCCAGCGCCTGATTAATATTATCAACATTTACTCCTAATTCGCTTGCACGAAGGCGATCTATATTTACCCGGATCTCCGGTTTATTAAATTTCAAATCCGCATCAACTCCCTGGAGGATGGGACTTTTCTTCGCCTCATCAAGAAATTCCGGAAGAACTTTCCTTATCTTATCAAAGTCATTATTTTGAATTACAAATTCGATGGGCTGGCCCCCATGCCTGCTTGTAGAAATTGTTTGTTCCTGGGTGGCAAAAGCTCTTCCCTGCGGAAATTGTTTAAGATTCCGGTTGACCATATTCACAATATCCTGTTGTGACCTGACCCTGTCCTTAGGGTCAACAAGCGCCACATTAAAAAAGCCGGAATTAACTGACCCGCCGCCAAAGCCCGGCGAGGTAAGACTAATCATCATCTTTTTTTCAGGGATGGAATCCTGCAAAAACCGGCTCAGTGTATCCATATAAGAATCCATGTAATCATAGGAAGTACCTTCAGGCGCGGTAACACTTAAACGAAACTGGCTACGGTCTTCCATGGGAGCAAGTTCTGAAGGGATTGAAGTAAAAATAAAATAGATGATGCCCATACAAACAGCTACAATCCCCAAAGCTACCCACTTGAATTTCATAAACGTGTGTAAACTTTTCTTATAACCATTTTCCATGGCGACGAAGAAAGGTTCGGTCTTTTTATAAAACCACGAATGGCCTATTTTTTTATGAGTAAGTTTTACGTTAAGGACTACCGTTAAAGTAAGTGATACAAAAGCAGAAATTAATACGGCGCCTGCTACTACAATTCCAAATTCACGAAACAATCTGCCTACAAATCCCTGGAGAAAAACAATAGGCAAAAACACTATCGCTAATGTAATAGAAGTAGAAATAACGGCAAAGTAAATTTCTTTCGCACCTTCTTTCGCTGCCTTATATTTATCCATTCCGGCCTCTATCTTCTTAAATATATTTTCCGTGACGACAATACCATCGTCAACAACAAGGCCGGTGGCCAATACAATACCAAGAAGTGTGAGAACATTGATAGTAAACCCACAAATATACATGATAAAGAATGCGCCAATCAGCGAAACGGGAATGTCAAAGAAGGGACGAAGAGCCAATATCCAATCACGGAAAAATAAATAGATGATAAGTATTACCAAACCTAATGCTATCAAAAGAGTTTCCTCCACTTCAGAGATAGATTTTTTAATGAACTTCGTTTGATCCATTTCGACATCCATCTTTAAATCCTCTGGTACCTCTTTCTTAATATTGTCTAAGCCGTTTGTAAAACTCATTTGCTATGGAAACATAATTTGCTCCGGGTTGTGGAACGATCGCCAGCATGATCATCGGTACACCACTTTCCTTTAATCCGGATTCTTCATTTTCAGGACCTAAAACCACATCTGCAACGTCTTTCAGTTTGATGTTTACGCCTCCAATATTTTTTACAATAAGATTACTGAATTGCTCTTCTGTGTTTAGTTTTCCAAAAGTGCGAACGGATAATTCAGTGGTATTTCCTGAAATTTTTCCTGCGGGTAATTCAACACTTTGAGTTCGCAAAGCCTGTTGCACATCATCCATCGAAATTCCATACGCCTGCATGCGGTCTGGCTTGAACCAGATACGCATCGCATATCTTTTTTCTCCCCAAATAGAAATTGAACTTACTCCGGGAATAGTTTGAAGCCGTTCTACAATATTATTTTCAGCATATTCTGTTACCTGCAAAAGATTGCGTGTATTACTTTGAACCGTAACCGCAATAATCGGTTGTGCGTTGGCGTCAGCTTTGGAAACTACCGGCGGCGCATCAATATCTTGTGGTAGTCGGCGTGTTGCCTGCGAAACTTTATCTCTTACATCATTCGCCGCTGTTTCAAGATTTACACTTAGCTCAAATTCTACATTAATATTACTTTGTCCCTGGTTGCTTGAAGAACTGATATTTTTGACGCCCGGAATTCCATTAATAGCTTTTTCAAGCGGTTCTGTTATTTGCGATTCAATTATATCAGAGTTTGCACCAGCGTAAGAAGTTCTTACCGAAATGTTTGGAGGATCAATTGCGGGATAATCTCTTACACCCAAAAATTTAAAACCGATTATGCCAAACAACACGATCGCCAGGTTTAAAACAATGGCGAACACGGGCCTGCGCAAACTTATCTCGGAAATATTCACTTTGTTGTTTTATTTATTTAAAGATGAAAGATTGATTTTGGTACCAGGTTTAATGGAAAGTAAACCTGTAGTAATTATTGTATCCCCAAGTGACAGGCCACTTAAAATCTCAACTTTTGCTGAATCTCTTGTGCCTGTTGTTATTACTTTAAAATTGGCACGCCCGCCATTGTACGTAATTACTTTTTTATCTCTTGCTTCAGGAATAACTGCCTGGGTAGGTATCATTATTGCATCATTATTATTACCCATGTCGAAAGCAACCGTCGCAAAAGAACCAGCGGTGATATTCTTATCTGTATTCTGTACAACAGCATGAACTTTCAGGCTCCTGTTTTCTTCTGTTATCCCTGATTCTGTTGCATAAATTTTTGCGTTATATTTTTTGGTAGAAGACTCCGTTGTAAAATCAATCACATTTCCTAACTGAACTTTTGAGGTAAATTTTTCAGGAACGCTAAACTCAAGTTTTAATTTTGAATCCTGCCTGATAGTGGTAATAACGGTTGTGGGCGTAATAAAAGCTCCGATACTTATATTTTTGAAACCAATTTTTCCATCAAAAGGCGCGCGGATAATCGTTTTATCAATAGATGCCTGCAACACTTGCATGTCGGCCTTAATGCTGCTCACGTCCAGAGCGCTAAGATCATAATCCTGTTGGCTTATCCCACCAATCTTTAGTAATTCAGCCTGCCGCTCTTCCGTTTTTTGCGCTACCTGTAGCTGCACTTTCAGTTTCTGAAGTTGCGCTTGCAGATCGCCATCAAAAAGGCGTGCAAGTAAAGTTCCTTTTCTTACATGCGCTCCTTCATGTATTGACAGGTAAGTTACTTTTCCTGAAACTTCAGGATGAATTTCTGTCTCTTCAAAAGGCAATAAAGTTCCTGCCACTTCTATGCTTGAATGTAAAACGGTGGGATGAACCACATAGCCTTCAACAGCTAATGCCGGTGGATCTGAAGGCCTTGAACCACCTCTGGGAGGTTTGATTTTTTCTGTTTTGTTGCCGCATGAAGAAAGAAAGAATATAATTATTATTGATATTAGATTACCGTACTTTAATTTCATTTACAAACTTATTTTCTGCTGAATTTATTTGACGTTTAAACTGCTTAAAACCTTCGTTGTCAATCTGACACAACCTTTAAAAGATGTTTTACTTTATTGGCAACATGAATTAGTTCCTGCCTTTCATTACTCAGGATAGTTACGTGTCCCATTTTTCTGCCAGGCCTTGTTTCTCTTTTTCCATAAATGTGAACAAATGCATTTTCTATTTGCAGCACTTCTTCCAGATTCCTGTAAGTCGCTTCTCCTTTATAATTTTCTTCACCTATTAAATTAACCATTGATGAATGCATGATGGGTTTGGTATAACCTAATGGATATCCGAGTATTATTCTCCAAAGCATATCGAACTGAGAAGAAAACGCTGCTTCAATAGTGTGATGCCCGCTGTTATGAACACGTGGCGCTGTTTCGTTCACCAATACATTATCATTAATATCAATGAAAAGTTCGATTGCAAAGATACCGGCACTTTTAAGATTCTTCACCACCGTTAATGCTATCGCTTCTGCCTTCCATAAAGTTTTTTCATTGATAATAGCGGGACATAACTGGTATTCCAGCAAATTGAGGTCCTGGTTAAAAATCATTTCTACCGGCGGATAAAGAGCCGTTTTCCCGTCATCTGCCATAGCTACAATGATGGAAATTTCTTTTTTGATGTCCACCAGTTTTTCCAGCACCGCTTCCTCGTCAAATGCTTTATCAAAATCCTTTTCTTCTTTTAATAGCTGAACGCCTCTGCCATCATATCCGCCGAGTGCCAGTTTATGTGCTGCAGGTAAAAGATCCGAATGCTGCTCCAGTTCTTGTTTTTTTGAAGTAATCACAAACGGAGAAGTAGGGATATCATTTTCTTTATAGAATTTTTTTTGAACGATTTTATTTTTGATTATCTCCAGTGCGCCGGTGGACGGATATACTTTTACGCCTTCGGCTTCCAGTTTTTTTAAAGCTTCAATATTTACTGATTCAATTTCGATCGTAATGGCATCAAGCTCTTTTCCAAAATTGTAAACATCTTCATAATTAGCAATATCGCCTTTTATAAAATGATTGCATAAATGAGCAGCCGGACATTCCGGATCTTTTTCCAAAACAAAAGTCTCTACCGGGTAATTGGCCGCCGCCTGTAATAACATTCTGCCTAATTGGCCTCCGCCAAGTATGCCGGTTTTTTTCATGTAAAATTTTTATGCAAGATAAATGTTAGAAATTTATTAAACGACAGCAGCGGAGGATTTAGAATATATTTTAATAGTAAGCCAACAAATATCGAAGATTTATATTTTGATTCTAGATAAAACGATAAGGTAATGTACAATCAATTAAAGGGAGTGTGACGTAACAAATTGTTATCTTTTTACTTTGATTATCAATTAATAAGTAAATTGCTCTCCAGAATGTTAAATCGAACAAGATGAAAAAAATTGCTTGTATGTGTCTCGCGTTGACGTGTATGCTTGCACTTACCCGTTGTAACACTGCTGATTCTAACAAAACTTCTTCTGCTGATTCCACCTCAGCGATGTCCGCCGATACTTTTAATGTAACGGACAACTGGAAACTTGGTGTTCAGATGTGGACGTTCCGCATGTTTACTTTTGCTCAGGCGCTTGATAAAGTAGACAGTACCGGCATTAAATACATTGAAGCTTTTTGGGGACAACCCCTCGGCGACGGTTTGACAGACAGTTTCGGCATAAGAATGTCTGATGCGAGCAAAGCAAAAATTAAAGATCTGATGCAGCAAAAGGGTATTCAAATGGTGGCAATGGGCGTTATTGTTCCGCAAACCCGTGAAGAATGGAAAGCTGCATTTGACCTTGCAAAAGAATTTCGCCTTAGTTATATAACCGCCGAGCCGCTAAAAAATCAGTGGAATATGGTTGATAGTATGGCTGGCGCTTATGGTATTAAAGTAGCTATTCATGACCATCCGAAACCAGACATGTACTGGAGCCCTGATTCAGTTTTAGCTGCCACTCAAGGCCATCCCAACATTGGTTCATGTGCAGATTTGGGCCACTGGGCACGTAACGGCGTAAATCCTGTAGATGCACTTAAAGAACTTGCCGGTCATGTATATGGCGTACATTTAAAAGACATCGTTAAGTTTGGTGATACTGAAGCTGCTGACACAGTGGTAGGTAAAGGTGTGATTGACTTTACACCGATCTTCCGGGAACTGAAACGCCAGCACTTCAGTGGAATGTTATCTGTCGAACATGAATCCAACTGGTACAACAGTGTGCCTGATGTAATAGAAACGCGTAAGTTTTATGAAGCACAGGTGGAGAAATTGAAGTAAGATAATGATCAAAATAAGAAGGCCGGGTGGAAGCTGCATGATTTTTGTACTAAAAGCTAACAATATACTCAACCATTATAAACAGGCTGCGCCTTTTCGCATATCCATCCAAAGGATCTTACCTCGAAATAAATTAGCTATTAATTGGTGGATTTCTATTGACCAAGTGTGAAAGATTTTGGGCATTTGCTTCCACATGTATTTTCGCTATGTTGTATAATCCCTTTCACAATTTGTGTTAGATTAAAAAAATGACAATCAGTAATTGCCTGGATTTTAATTTTTTGAAAGTGTCTTTTGTTTTAGCATACAACTTGAAAGTAAGAGGATGAAAAACATTTTTTAATCTTAAAAAAAACTTCTATGAAAATTTTATCAAAGGCTTTATTGTTCGGTTTTATCGCGAGCACCGTTTTTTTCTCGTGTGAAAAAAATAACAAGAATAACGAGGAAACTTTAAACACCCAGGATCGTAATTTTATTATGCAAGCCGCTATGAGTAATGCAGCAGAAATTCAAGCTGGCCAGCTCGCAGATTCAACTGCTGATTCTTCAATTATACAGGCTTTTGCCGCACAACTTGTGAGCGATCACCAGGCGGCACAAAGTGATTTAAAATCATTAGGTATGCAGGTTAATGTGAATGTTACAGATTCTGCAGATTCAAATCACATGATGATTCTTGATACGCTGAGAGGATTAACCGGCCGTGCTTTTGATTCAGCATTTATTATGAACCAGATAACAGATCACAATAAGGCAATTTCTGATTACCAGACTGAAGTTAGTGGAGGTAACAAGACCTCAGTGGTGAACTATGCAAGTCAGTATTTACCAACATTGCAGATGCATCTTAATACAGCAGACAGTATCGCAACAGCTATGCATTTTCAATGATGTTTTTATTGAAATCGTTTGAGTTAAAACAGGAAAGAAAGAATGGTGAAAAAGGAATTGTGAGGTAAAGCTTTAGTTCTGCGGGAGTTGGTGAAAAAGTGAAAGAGAAAGTGGTGGCGAATTTCGGAAGTGTGAAAAAAATCTTTACTTCCGGTTATTGCCCGGTAAATGCCGGGCAATTTTTTTGTATAATTCATAGTTCATAGCCGTTATTCTCTGTCGCAGAATAAAAATGCGTGCAATTTGTTTTTTTACTGTATTTAAAAAAGGGTTACCATCTTTTCGGTAAACCCGGCGCCTTCTTTACAAGTGTGCTTTCATTTGTTAGAAAAGATAAAGTTATATAATAATAAAAAGTTTTGGCGTTTATGCTTAAACGTTATAACCGGCTTTCAAAATTCTTTTAAGCGTCAATATTGATTATAATGATCGTGCCCAAGTTGTTTAACTAATTTATTATAAATTCCAAAAAGTAAAAATGGTCCTGCCCATTGTCCAAAGAATAAACTCTTGTGCTTTTGTCCGGCAAGCTGCAGCGACATGGAAACGGCCATTGCTCCGACGGCTGCCCACAAAAAAACATCGGACGGAAGTTTTGCAGTTTCACTTTCAATTCTTTTAGCAAGCCTTCCTTCTCGATGCTCAGGTTTAATTAATTGTTCCATAACTGTTGTTTTAGGTTTTGCAATTCAATTCAAATTTCATGCCCTGAAAAGAAAATAGACTTTAAACAAAACAGATAATATTCTTTTAATGTAGAAGTATTTCAACAGGCTCCGTTGTTTACGGGCAGAAAGGCAACCTTTAGTAATAAAAAAAACTTTTAAATGATACTGGCAATAAATTTGAGTTATTGTAATAACAAACAGATAATATGGAAATTTTAAAACGTATAGTTATCATCTTTTTTGTCATGCTGTTCTTTGCGGCATGCCGATCAACACCCAATCACATGCATGAACCGGTAACCTCTACAGAATCGGGTTCACATTCAGCGGGAAATAATGATACAGGTTCAAATCATTTTGATACATTACATCCCGCACAGCCAAACGGAATGGACACAACCGGTGAACAAACAGGCAGAATGAATAACACTTACGGCAATACTAACACTACGAATGCACAAAATCTTGACACTGGTATTCATAAAACCGGCAAACAATAGTTATAAACCGGCTTGAATTATTGGCTTTCTTTAAAGCTTGTCAACGTTTTACTGTAAATAAACTTTTGTCAGGATTTTTTATTTCATTAAAAGTCTTTTATTGTTTAAAAATTAAAAAATGATGCAACGATTATATAAAATCTTTCTTTTTTTTGCTTTGTTCACGTGTGCCTGTAAAACCAATGAGAGCAATAATAAAAAACCGGTCATTGTGCGGTTGCCTCCGCGAAATGGCGTAATTGCCGTGTCTGAAAAAACGGTAGGACCTTCTGATAAATATGATCTAAAAAAACCTGACCATTCCTGGGAATTGCAAAAAGGTTTAAATGAAGTGTCGGGAAATACATGGGTAGACAAAGATCATTTAATTGTAATCGAAGATCTTGATGGAAAATTGTTTTTGCTAAAAATTGATAACAAAGACGCCGCTGTCGAAAAGACGATTACTTTTCATAAATACAAAGGCAAACTGGATATTGAAGACGTAACTATGGTTGGTGACACGGTGTATGCTTTATGGAGCCATGGGGTTTTATTTAAAATAAATAACTGGAACAGTGATCATCCTGATGTTGAAAAAATTCCTACTTCACTCTCAAAGAAGAATAATACTGAAGGCGTTTGTTATGATCCTGTAACAAAAAATTTGTTAATTGCCTGCAAGGATGATTCGGGAATTCCGGGAGAAAAGAAATCCACCAAAGCCGTTTACCAGTTTAGTATCCAATCAAAAATGCTTTATCGCAAACCTTTCCTGGTAATACATAAAGATGATTTTAAAAATCTTGCCGGTGATGATCTTCATTTTAATCCTTCGGCAATCGCTATTCATCCTCAGTCTCATAATATTTATCTTTTATCTACAAAAGATAACAAATGCATGGCGGTTTATAATCGTGAAGGAAAATTAATTGCGTTTCAAAAAATCGAGGAGAAGCTGATGCCTCAGCCGGAGGGTATTTGTTTTTCACCCGATGGTAAACTTTATATTTCGTCTGAAGGAAACAAGCACGGGAAATTGCTTGAGTTTGATCCGAAATAAAATATTGCTTTTTATACTACATAATTGTGACCGGTAAAGCAACAAATCCAAGATAATATCTGGATAATATATTTTATATTTACAATAAAAGACTCATCTGATGAAGCACGTATTATTCCTGCTCGCCTGTTCCTGTTTGCTGCTGCCGGGCCTGGCGTTTTCCCAGAATTCAAATGAGGCAATAGAACCCTCTGTCAAGGGACCAGGCGTTATTGATCTGCTTAAAGGAGGTACGTTGGATGTATGGATAGTACCGGCGGAACACTGGCATTTAGAAGGGCAAACTATCGTCGGGGAAACCGGGGGCCGGAAGCTCTCAACCCCGGAATGGATATATACCAAACAACGGTTTGGTAATTTCGAATTTACTTGTGAAATGAGACTGACCGGCGACGATAATCGTAATACAGGTATTTATTACCGTGCTGATACTATTAGCTACCGGGGCAGATTTGAAGCGCCTTCAGGATACGAGTTTGATGCGGCACCGGGCGGTAACTTTTGGGGCTCAGTCGGTGATTGGTACGTACGGCCGCAGTTACGTATATACGCAGACCAGGCCGTTATCAAAAAGGCAGTAAAACCGAACGATTGGAACCGCATGACACTCCGGGCGGTTGGCAACCATTTAGAATACTGGATCAACGGTATAAAAGTGATGGACTACCACGATCCTGATCCCAAAGGTGCCCGCCAGGGCCTTATTGGTTTTCAGATTCATGACGGATCAGTTATGAAGATAGAATACCGGAACATACGAGTGCTTCCACTTAAACCATAGGAGCAGATTTTTTAGGTTTTGTCACACCATAGTGGCATCAATGGCTTTCACATTATAGATCCGCCAAATGTTACATGTGGCGAATACAAAATGACTACCCGATTTAGATTGATAAGCTGAACGGCCTTATCCTGCATCCAACCAGTCAGGTATCCATTTTTTTTGCTTTTTCCAACGCCTCCTCAAAAGTGGTTGTAACATTTCCTTTACCAATGGCAAAGAGCAGGCGTGCTTCCTGTAATTCTTTTACCACTTGCGTTGCAGTAAGTTCTGATAAAATTATTTTAGTGTGATTTTTCTTACAGTCGTTATAAATTCCTTTCATTGTTTGTATGCCGGTGGCATCAATAAGCGGCACATGTCGCATACGAATAATCAACACCTTTGGATGTTTCTTGAGGTATTTCAGAGCGTCTTTAAATTTATAAGCGGCACCAAAAAAGAGCGGCCCGGTAATTTCCAGTACTTCTATGTTTTTCGGTATTTGAAACTTTCCTTCTACCAGGTCGTACCCAAAATTTTCATCTTCTATTTCATTGGTAAGTACACTTACTTCGCTCGTCTTTATCATATTTCTCATGAATAAAAAGGCCGCCAGTACAATTCCTACTTCAATCGCAACAGTAAGGTCAATTAAAACGGTAAGAAAAAAAGTGATGAGAAGGACGGCAACATCGCCTTTTGGTCCTTTTAAAATGGACTTAAAATTTTCCCATTCGCTCATGTTGAAAGCAACGATTACCAGTATGCCCGCAAGGTTGGCAATAGGAATTAAAGAAGCCCATTTACCCACCAACAGCAAAATAAGCAATAGCGTGATCGCATGCACAATTCCCGCTACGGGAGTTCGTCCACCGTTTTTTACATTCGTTGCAGTTCTTGCAATGGCGCCTGTTGCCGGTATTCCTCCAAAGATGGGAGAGAAGATATTCGCAATTCCCTGGGCTATCAATTCCATGTTGGAGCGATGATTGCCGCCAATCATTCCATCTGCAACTACGGCTGACAACAAAGATTCAATAGCACCTAAGATGGCGATGGTAAACGCGGGTTGTATTAAATGTTTGATAGTAGGCAAGTCGATTACGGGAATTTGCGGCGCAGGAAAAGAGGAAGAAATGCTTCCAAACCTGCTTCCAATCGTCTCTACCGGCAAATGAAAAAATTGTACAGCCATGGTGGTTAATAAAATCGCGACCAGGGAGCCGGGTATTTTCTGATTTATTTTTGGCCAGACAAGAATGATGGCAATTGTAGCGACGCCAATCATCAAGGCATAAATGTTCACACTATTAAAATGAGTAAAATAAGCACTCCATTTTGAGATGAAATCTGCTGGCACGCTTCCCATTTGCAAACCGAGTAAATCTTTTATTTGGGAAGAAAAAATAATTAGTGCGATGCCGCTGGTAAAACCGATAATGAGCGGATGAGGAATAAATTTTATAACCGTTCCCAAACGCGCGAGGCCCATTATTACCAACATAATTCCACCCATAAAAGTGGCGATGATCAATCCATTAACGCCATACGTTTGAACGATTCCGTAAACGATAACAATAAACGCACCGGTTGGGCCGCCGATCTGCACACGGCTTCCTCCAAAAGCAGAAATTAAGAACCCTGCAATGATAGCGGTTATCAAACCTTTTTCAGGTGTTACACCCGATGCAATAGCAAACGCGATTGCCAGTGGCAACGCAACAATTCCGACTATGATGCCAGCCAACACATCTTTGGAAAATTGTTTGCGGTTATAATTTTTTAATGTATCGAATAGTTTGGGCCGAAACATTCCTTTCATGGATCAGGAGTGGTTTTTCAGTTTTAGGGCAACAATAAATTTAAAGTGGAAAGATATTTATTTTACTATCCCGTTAATGATTACTGATGAAGATCATTATTTTGAGGCAGGTGGACTATTCATTACTTACTTATGCCAGCTTAACACTGCACTAAAATGGAAATCGTAAGTATTTGTAGGTTTACTGCCTAATACCTTTTGGCCCGGTTTCCAGGATAGATGACATCAAAGAATAGTAAAAAGCCTGCTCTGTTTGCCAATGAACTGATGACAATTTTTTTGGCGATATTTTTAAAAGTTAGTTTTTCTCCCAGGGCAAAACCAAGGGAACCTAAAGAAAAAGCCCTATCGGCCATGCGGGTTAAATGATAACCGTCGGTTAAGCTAACGGCAAACGAAGTAGCGCCGGGGAAGGAAGGCCTTAAATCACCTTCGTCATAGTTTTTATATTTATTTTTCCATGAAGTCTGGAAATCCCAAAACCGGTTTCCCATGCCAAGGTAATGGTGAACAAGCGCCTGGTTAACACCATCGGCGCTACCTGATAAAAACTGGCAGGCATAGATAAAAACATCATTTTTTATCTTTATGCGGTGGGGATGGTTTAGGTGAAGATTGGCGGAATAATCAGCCTGGACAGGCCGGTTTTTATTAACCTGCGAATGGCCGCAAAAAGAAAAAAGAACGGCTGAAAGTATAAAAATTGCTGTTTTCATAATGTGATTTATTGTGTATTTTCTTATTCGATTTCTTAATGCCTCTTCGTATCGGCAAAAGATATTTCTGTTTACTGAGGTAATAAGGAAAATTGGGAATGGTGTAATCAACCATTATAAATGCCACTAAAAATGCATTTGAATTCCGCAAGATATTGCGATAAAACTTAAAGGAGTTGTATTTTCATAGCAGTTGGAAATACAAATAAAGAAAAAGATTCTGATTAATCAAAGCATCCGGTATGCAGCCTATCGAAGAAACATTTGTTTTTAAAATAAAAAAAGCCAATAAAAGTCGGATTACTGTCTGACGATAAAACAGGCTGGGAGTAGATGATATTTTGATTCATAGCTCAATAGATATTCTTTTCCCAGGTGTGTCTCTATTTCAGGCTCTGCAGTTCAGCAGCACACGGACGATGAATGATTATACTGGAACTAAATATCCCGTCGCAGACCCGCCTTCGCCAGGCTCAGGCTGACAATGAAAACTAACACTCAAATGTTTACTGTCTAAGGGTTATTGATAATTTAAAAAGTGAATCACCAGGATACTTAATGTCATCCTGAGCTTGTCGAAGGGTGAATTTAAAAAGTGAATTATCAGGATGACATGGAACGACCAGGCAAATAAAAGAAAAGAAACTTGTTTCACGTATAAAATTTATCTTTATTCTTGTTTTAAATTCTCACTGCCAATAAAAGGCTTTTGCTTGCTACTGCAGCCTCTTATAGGGCAACCGCCTTCGTTTGACATTGGAATTATTGTGGCCAACTTATTTTTAACTTACGAAAAGTATTGCTTTTGTTATTTAAACAAGTTTTACTGCAAGGCCTCCTCATCCTCTCCTTTTTCAATCCTGAGGCACAGTTGATAAAGCCCCAGCCCGGCAGCGCAACTTCCGGACTTCCCTCAGCGCTTATTTATAGAGGAAGCAATACAAATCAAATTAGTTTTAGCAGGTTGAAAGCCCTGAAAAACTTGAATAACCCGGTAAATAAAAAAGCCGGTATAGCTACATGCAATACATCCACCTTTAATCTACAATTAACGCCTTCTGCAGGCCAGAAAATCGAACTTAAGGAATTACAGACTTTGCCTGCGGGCAGTTTTTTATTGACTGCTAACGTTTTGCTTACAAATTCTGAATCTGAAGGCCTGTTGTTACAACTAGATAACGCAGGAAACATACTCTCACAAACACAGTTAAGGGTTAATAATAAACCTGTCACACTTTGTGATACAAAAGTATTCCTGGATGGAACCATTGTGATTGCAGGCATTGTACACGATGCAACTGACAAAGTTTTTGTTTCTTGTCTCGCTCCGGATCTTTCCGTTCAATGGCTGGAAGTTTTTTCCATGGCTTCGTTGCCAGGCAAGGTAACGCTTAGCCTTATTAATGATGTGAATATAGCTCTTGGCGTTCAGTTGCGCGATGCAATATGGTATTCTTTCATCGATAAAAATGGCTCGCTTAAATGGCAAAAACAGGTTGACATGCCAGGCCTGGATGCTCTTATCGGCCTCGGCATCGTGAGTTTCACAGATCTTTCTGTTGTCCTAAATCGTACTATTGCCGGTAAGAAGTTGTCAGAAATGTATACGGTGGCGATTGCCAATGGTAATATTTTATCGGGTTACCTTATCGGTAACGGTATTGATGAATATAAATATTCTCATAGCAGCACTTTCAGTGGCAGGATGATTTCAACGGGTATTAAAAAATCGTCAGCCGGCTTTCAACTTGTCAGGGATATTAACGCAAGTGCAGCGCAGAACGAAGTAGAGCATACCTACACCATTCCGGAGAGTATTGATTTTAGCACAAGTAGTGCTTTGGACAATTCAGGCAACGTAATGGGCTTTTGTTTTCCGCAGCAAGGTAAACTGGTTTTTCTTCGTCATTTTGCCTATTACCAAACGTCGCCTGAATATACCAGGGAGTATGATGTTCCTGTTGGAACGAGTCTTAATTCGATAGCCAAATCGTTTGTGGATGGAGGCTACCTGATGGGCCTGAACACGGCAGGCTCCAGCCAGATTATATTAATAAAAACGGACAGTATTGGAACGCTGGCCGGCTGCGGCTATAAGGATCTTTCGAATAGCTACAAAGAAACGGATATTAACTCCAATACAGTGACTACTACGGCTTTTTCAACCGGCGCCGAAACACTTGATGCCGGGGTACTGAACAAAAATCCTTCTCTCATTTCAGGTCAATTTGTTTGTAATCAGAACTATTGTCCCGCTCCGCCTACTCAGGATACCTGCCTGAATACATTTTACAAAATTTTCAGAAGCAGCAGTTACGAAAGTTCATTTGACGTTTCTTATATCATGCAAAATGACATTCACATGGTTTTTACGGGAAAAGTAGATAATGTTCTCGGCAATCAAAACATAGCAACCTCAGGAATCCAGCTATATAATGCCAATGGTGATTTTATCAAAGGGGTCGACATTTATTGCGACGATTCTTCTTCGTCTCCTTCTTCTTATCAAATAGACAAACAGCATGTAATGTTGTGGAATTATACAGTGCAAAAGGGACTGCCCACCTATACATTCACGCTTATTAATGACAACCTTCAGATACTATGGACGAAAACAGTAAACTTCAATGGTTTTTCTTTTCGCGATAATACGGACGGGACATTGGTAGCAGATGCTGAGGGAAACTTTTACTTCGTCGGCAGCACTTTAGGATTTATGGAAAAACCAAAAGTACTTGTCTATAAGATGGATAAAAACGGCAATGGCCTCTGGTTTAAATATTACGAAATTGAAAAAGGCAATTTTATTGTCTCATCAGCGATTACCACAAAAACTTCGCTGATAATTGTAAACGAAGGTGGTCCGGAAGGAAGCGTTTCCGTATCTATAGATAAAAACAAAGGAGTAATGCGCTCCGCTTATCTTTTTCAAAATAGTTGCGCCGGGGTAGCTTATCACCGGTATCTTGGGTTAGAAAATGACCGTATTTTTTATGCCTCAAATAACGATAAAGAAAACCTTGTTATAGGTACATTCGATACGACGGGCAAGCCCATTAAATTTAAAAGTTTTGCCGAAGAGGGGTCAATACCACGTGCTGCCGTTTCTAAGGCAGGAATGCTATACGTTCTTTACAGTTATTTCAATGGGATGACAACGAAGAATGTCATTCTTAAAGCCGATGCCGGATTGAAAATGGTTTTTAAAAATATTTATGATGTTATAAGGCATGGATATCCGGCAAGTTTGGGCGTAAGTGACGATGGAAGTATTTATGCCACAGGAACTTTCACCTCTGGTGGTGTTAGCGGAAGTTATGCCGGCGGCTTTTTTGAAAAGTTTGACTCCACTGGCGTAATAGGAACTTGCGGTTATCAGCCTGGAATTGATGAAAGCGTGGATGTAAATCTAAATGTTCAGCCGCTTACATTTGATGTTGTAAATGGCAATTTTGCTGCTGATAAAGTGTCTGTAAATTTTGTGCCGGATGATAACGGTTACGTGGCAAGCAACATTTTATGTAGCAGCGATCAGGTATGTAATTCGGTGAAATTATCCGGGCCTGCTGACATTTGTGATTTGAATGAAAGTTATAACTATACAGCCAGTACCAATTCCGGATGCAACCTGCTGCCAACCTGGACTTATGACACGTCTTTTGTAATGTTAAAAAACACCACGGCAGACACAGCAACTTTTGTATTTAAACATTCCGGAACTACGTGGATTAAGACAAAGCTCAACACAGGCTGTAATATTTATCTTGACAGTATACAGATAACTATTCAGGCAGGTACTGATCTTTCAATCGGAAATGATACCCTGATTTGTCCCGGTGATAGTATCAAACTAAATGCAGCAGGTGGTTTTAGCTCCTATACATGGAATAATGGTTCTGTTGATTCATTTTTGGTCGTAAAAGCTCCCGGTCTTTATTTTGTAAATGTAAAAAACGGCTGCGGGCAATCTTTTTCGGATAGTGCGATTGTAACACAGGCGGCCGTCCCTTCTCTTGTAATTAATACACCGCCGTTAATCTGTAACGGCGATACGGTATCTTTAACTGCTACACAAGGATTCAGTAATTATCAATGGAGCCCTCCCGGCCTTTTTACGGTTCAGGGACAACAGGTCAATTTCATAGTGCCCGGAAACCAGGAGATTACTTTGGCTGCTTCTACTGCAGATGGATGTTTTGCATACGACACAGTTGATTTAAAGGCATTGCAGCCTAAGCCCGTTTTTCTCGGAAACGACACCGCCTTTTGTTCTCCGGGTCTTTTAGTTCTTTCTGCCGGCGCAGGCTACGCACACTACCTTTGGAGTAATGGACAAAAATCTTCAGATATCACGGTAGATAGTTCAGGTACGTATTGGGTAAACGCGCTCGACACCAACGGTTGTACGGCAAAAGACACCCTCACGGTACAGGTATACAATGTTCCGGTACCTGACCTTGGGAATGATAGTGATTTGTGTAGCGGGCAAGAGCGCACTTTGGACGCAGGAAATTATTCCGGCTATCTTTGGCAGGATGGCTCTGTTCAGCGATACAATACGGCTAAAAGTCTGGGTGTTTATTGGGTAACAGTATCTGACAACCATAATTGTTCTGCCAGCGATACGCTCCATATTACAAATGTAGTCCCGGCACCATCCAACTTCCTGGATAGTTACGATAGCATCTGCCAGTATGAAAAAATACAGATACTTGCCCGGGGCAATTATTCCAGCTATCTCTGGTCGACCGGCTCTATTCAAAATCAAATAATTACCGATGTTCCGGGGATGTATGTGCTTACCGTAACCGACAGCAATGGATGCAGTGGTTCCGATACCATCAACATCATTCAAAAGAATTGTTATTTAGGTGTCTACATACCAAATGCATTTACCCCTAACGGAGATCACCTGAATGATGTTTTTAGAGCAAAAGTATACGGAACAGCTATTTCTTTCAATCTTGTTGTTTATAACATCTTAGGACAGGTTGTCTATAATTCAAATGATCCTTTGCAGGGATGGGATGGCACAACCAAAGGCAAACCCACTGATGCCGGAGTATTTGTATGGCAATGCAAGTATCAGCTTGAAGGTGGTAAGCCGGTTTTTGAAAAGGGTACTGTTACTTTAATAAGATAAAAAGAGTGGAATGCCGGATGGAGACAACCGCCAGGGAGCCTGTAAATGGGTTTGAGCTTCAACCTGTTTTCATCCTAACCTGCCTTCGACAGGCTCAGGCTGACAGTGAAACTAATATTCAATGTTTACTATTAATTGATGATTGATAATTTAAAAATTGAATCACCACGTACGTTAAGGCTAAAGGGTTTGTAGGCTAATACTCTGTTTCCACTTCAAAGTCTTTTTTCAGCAGCCAGCCTTTAATCGGCTTTCCATCGGCGTCGATAAAGATTGCGTATTGAAACTTGCCGCTTTCTCTCTCCAGCGTAAGGGTGGCATCGCCGGCTGTAAGGTAAATATCACTTCTTTTGTTGGTATCAGGGGCGTTATAAAAATAAGTGTCTTTTAGAATCGCATAGGTCTCACTGTGCCGACGATGATACTTATTGGTAACAGGTGTGGTTTTTTTAGCCGGCTTTTTGTTTGTATTGGCAACGGGTTTATTCGACTTTTTTGGTGAGATTTTTTTGTGTTCTTTTATTGTTTTATCGCTTGCCGTGATAACAGGAGGGGTTGTGGCCGCATCTGTATTTGCCTGTAATTTATTATTGTCGACATTTGTAATAGTGGGCGGCGGAACATTTTTACCGGGCTTTAAAAGTTTATCATAGGCTGCGTAGCCGCCCAGCCCAAGGGCGACGATAAATACCAGGAAAAAAACGGATTTTGATACACCCTTACGCCTTGCTGCTATGTAATGCTGCGCTTCTATTAATTCCCGGTCGCGTGTTTCGACAACATATTGCAGCTCTTTGACCAGGTTTTCCTTTTTGGCAAGAGCAGCTTGCAGTACAAGAATTTCTTTTTTCAATGCAGGCACATCTACCGCTGGCTTTGCCGGTTGCGCCATAACGATATCAATGGCTTTTTTCCTTTCGTCGCTGATGGTACCCCGCTGGATAAATTCCTGCAGCTCGCAGCCATTCTTAAACCGTTTGGCAGGGTCTTTTTCGAGGCATTTATAGATCATGCTCAGTAGCCATACCGGTATTTCCATTTCCCTTCGCTGCTTATCGGCGCTCCAGTCGCCAGGCAAGGCATTATGCCGGAGTGTGATGATATCCGGTGGAAGCTTTTCCATGTGAGCCAGCATCACTGTATTGCGCGCCATCTCTCCCTTATTGGCCTAGTGGAAACGGAACGTTGCCGGTGAGCAGTTCAAACAAGACAATTCCATAACTATACACATCTGTTTCCGTAAGCGTTTCCCCGGTACTTTGCTCCGGCGCCATAAACTCTATGGCACCTGCATAGCGGATGCTTGTGCGTCTTTGTTCATCCGACATTACAGAAAGACCGAAATCCAGTAGGACATAATTACCGGTACGCTGGTTAAACTTTACATTGTTACTCTTAATATCTCCATGCTTGATATTGGCCCGGTGGCAATGTGCCAGCGCATTGGCCAAATGGTCAGCCACTTTCAGCGTTTCTTTCACTGTAAAAACCGGGTCATAAGGAGGCTGAAGCAATTCACCAAGGTCCGGCCCTTCGATGTATTCCATTTCAATAAAAGGAAGATTGCCTGAGCTGGTGATTCCCGATGCGATGATGCTTACTACATTCGGGTTGGGAACTTCGTTTACCCGCTTTAATTTTTGTACTTCATTGCGAAAAGAAATGAAATGTTTATCATCATCATTCTCACTGGCGATAGGTGTGGGAAGAATCTTGATCGCGGTAATGATCTCGCCGGTTTTGCGGGCTTTATACACGGAGCCCTGCCCTCCCGATTTCAGCGCACCGAGATTTTCCAAACCTTCTGCTATGGTAAAAATCTTTGCCATCGTTACTCTTGTCCTGAATAAGTGAATTCCAATACGGCCATATCGCCCAGGATCACCTGGTCGCCTTCCTGCAGGCGGTGGCCCACTTCAATTGCCTGCATTTTTATTAATACGCCTTCGGGCGTGCGCACCTTTACTTTATTATTCGGTGGTATTCCGCCTTCATCTGCGAAAATCAAAAATGAATTGCTGTCTGCTTCCCACTCGATGTGGGCATGCTGGCGGCTTACCGCACGGTTGCGCTCGGTAGGCCTGAAGGCAATCGCATTTTTTCTTACATAATTTCCGGCAGCCTGCACCCTTGATTCGCGGCCGATATTGATCCTTCCGCCCGAGGAATCGAGCAGGTAAGTATCCTGTTCTGCTTCGCCGTTCAACACCTTTATGAAGGCGCTGCTTTGTTTATTGGTTAATCCCGATCTTTTGGTCGATATAAAAATGGCCGCATCCATTTCTTTCAGCAGTTCGGCTTGTGGCGGAAACAGGTTGGTAAAAGAAACTTCCAACCTCAAAGACGATGATAAGCTAATGGCATAGTCGTCTGCGATCTTCTGCACTTCTTCAGTCTTAAATTTCCCGGGAATGCCGGAATACACCGCAGACTCATACAAGTGTTTGTCGTATTCACTGCAATTGATAAAAAGGTATATCCCCATTATATTTCCCCCTTCGCCTCCCTGCATTTTTTGCAGCTTTTCCTTGATGTTTTGCAACAGGATATGGCGGATGGTTTTTACGTCATGTGTTTTTTCTTTAGATAAATTGAACATATCGATGTTGTTTTTTATAATGAGTTAATGTATATCATGAGCCGTAGGATGAATAGTCAGATCATTCGTATTATCCACCTGCGGCAGCGGCTTTTTCAATGGATCAAAACTTTTTATGTAATTACTTTCCAGCAATAAAGGAATGATGTGTGCGCCTGCTAGCGCCATGGCATCGCTGGAACCCTTTGTTCCTTCGATACGAATACACACCACAACGTGACCGGTGTCGTTAGCTGCAGGAGCAAAAAAGACGTACCATCCATCGTTGATGCTTTCGCCTTTTACGATTCTTTCAGGCGTTCCCGTTTTACCGGCAACAAAAATTCCAAACTGCGATTTTTTCGGAGCGCTTTGTTCCCTCATATAGGTGGCGAGGTATTGTGCGTACACCGAATCGCCGGCAATCGCAATGCCTTGTTTGGGTTGCGTCGGGTGACCATTTACATCAAGCACATAGCGGGAAGGCATCATGATACCGTTATTGGCAATCCCGGAAGCAATGCGTGCGACAGATGCAGGCGTGGCCACCAGCTCGCCCTGTCCCCATGCCATGCCGGAAATACCAAGCGCCCTTGTGCGGCGTATGTTGTTGGGATCATAACGCTTCAAACTTTTAAATTCTGTTTCCCGCCAAAACTTTCTCCACTTTTCCTGTTGAGCGGTATTGTTATTATCATTTTCAAAATAATAGCCGCCAACACCACGCAGGAACATGCCTGATTGCATGTACAGGTTTACCATTTGCTCCTGCAACTGCTCTTCATTGGCCAGCCGTATGAAGAATGAGTTGTTGGATCTTACAATGGCTTTCTCCATATTGATAAGGCCCGCTTCATCCGGTTCGGGTCCGTTCACCCTTATTAAATCTTTTGGATAAATTCTTATTGTTTTTTTGGCTGCGGCAACACCGAGTTTATTGAACGCAGCCATCGCGGTAACCAAGCTTTGCTGTAGAGCCGGGTTGAGTGGCATGCGTAAATCCAATGTCGGTATTTACATTCCAGCCGGGCAACTTATTGAGTTCATTTTGCGGCAGCGTAAGCTTATCCCAATCGTTTACCGGCGGTAGCGGCCAGCAGGCTGAAGCGAGTACATCACCGGTGTTATCTTTCATCACCACTACTGAAACTTCTTTCCTGTTTACGCTATCATCCTGTTGTAGCGCCAGCTCAATCTTTGTCTGCAACGCTGCATCCATGGTGAGTGTGATGTTCCTGTTACGTTTTTTAAATTCAGCCACCTGGTCGCTGTTAATACCCGAGGTGAGTAAATCAGCAAGGGCGCTGAAATCTCTTTTAGCCACGGTCATTTCGGTACCGGATACGGGTAAGAATTTTTCTTCGCGGTAGCGATCGGCGCTCACTTCGTATTTTTCAATTGGCGCAGGGAAACCCCTGAGTTCGGCGTGCGTGAGCATATTCGGCAAAATAGCCATTAGTGCCACCGGAGAATACGCCTGTGTTGGCATCGCCTGTCCAGAAAAACAGGTATTCACCAAATGGATAATAACGGTCCTGTCTTTTATAAGAAAGTGATTCGATATTTTCAGGCGGTATACCCAGAGCCAGCAATGAATCTTTTTGACTTTGTACCAGCTTCAAATCACTGGAGGCAAGCAACCGGCCGTTCCTGTCGTAAATATTTCCTGCCTGCAGCCTGTTCATTAAGATGCTGATCCTTGGATTATAACTGTACATGCGCACACCCACTGCGGTCGGCTACCAGCGCTGGTTCCACAATCCATTTTTTCCTGTTGAGCGTATAGCCGGACACGTTAACGATGAGCAACACGATGGCAGCACAAGCTGCGAGCAACGCGGGAACCAAGATTCTTATCCTGCCTGCGGGAAATGTAGGCCATCTGCGCCTGCGTTCCCTTTAAACGGGATGCGCTCAGTAAAAAACCTATCGCCACCATACTGCATAAAAGTGAGGTACCACCGTAGCTGGTAAATGGCAATGCCACTCCCGACAGTGGCAGCGCACCGGTAGAACCTCCTGCGATCAGGAGAAATTGAACAAATAACCCGATGCCGGCGCCGGCGCACAGGTAAAATAAAAAGGGTGGCCCCGCCTGCCTTCCAATGATAATAGAGCGATGCAGCAGCACGAGAAATAAAATAAAGATGCAGGTAATGCCTACCCATCCGAATTCTTCACCAATCGCAGGAAGAATCATGTCGGTATGGGCTTCAGGGATCGTTTTGCCAAAACCTTCACCGGCGCCTTGCCCTGTGATGCCACCGGTAGAAATCGCCCAGATGCCATTGGCCACCTGGTCGCCGCCATACACCTGGTTGTTCCAAGGATCAGACCAGATGGCCTTGCGGTCTACCAGCCTGTGTATCGGTCCCGGTATTACTTTCGCTAAAATCGGAACCTGGTCGAGCAACAGGAATCCGCTTACTACCACCAGCGCCATTATGGATGATTCACTCAATCTCTTTTTGCCAATCAGCATAAACAAGCATCATCGCACCGATGGTAATACCGGTGGCAGTCCACACATTTTTGAAAATCCAAATGCTAAGCGCGTACAGGAGCATGGTGGCAACCACCTGTATAAAATCTCCGCGTGAAAAAGAGAAAAGTATAATGAAAGTGAAACAGCAAATGATGGCCGGGCCCAGGTCGCCTATTACAAGGAACAGCAAAATAGTGGCGACAATGGCGATGACAGCCCAATACAAAAAAGGATAACCGCTTTCCAAATGACGGATATTCTGAGATGAACTTTTCATTGACTGCGAAGAATCCACCGAGGAAAAGGATCACCATATACTTTACTACCTCGCTCGGCTGAAATCCGAACAGGTTTACTTTAACGCCGCTACCTTCGGGGCCGGTACCAAAGAGAATGTCAAGACATAGCAATCCCATGGCCGCAAGCGCCCACGGCCAGCCGTTGGCAGCGCTTCTTTCATTTTTAAAAATGAACAGGCGGAAGAATCCCGAATCAGGCGTAAACTTTTTCAGGTTGATAAACTGGAACGCCGCTATGGCACCCATTCCTATGCAGAAATAAATAAAGGTGCTCTTCACCAGGAAGCGGTCTCTTAAGGGGTCCTGCAGACTGAATAATGCGATAAAGGAAAGGCCCGTCAGTATCATTACCACCGGCAGCAACAATTGATCGGCGCCGGGTGAACGGATGGTCATAATGAGATGCAGCAACAGGAAGGAAGCAAAAAAGGTGATTACGATGATGCGGAACCAGTAAGTCACTTCTTCCGGTGTCCTTACAATAAATGCCTTTTCTTTTTTCAGGTTATTAAAATCCTGTGTCGAAAAAAGTTTCATCGTGTGCGGCGACTGTACAAAATGAAACGCAGCGCTGCCCTTAAGTTTTTCAACTCCCTTCGAAGGGCCGAATTCATAACCGGGCTGAAGAGGAATTATGTCAAAAGATTGGTTTACTGGCAGACCTGAAAACAAAAAGTTTCCTGAAGCATCGGTACGTGCGTATGCATTGAACGACAGCAGTTGTAGTTTTTTTGTCGAGTCACGATAAAGCACTTTGCGAACCCCATTCTTAAATTGAATGATATCGTTGTCGTCACCTGTCGCATTCGTATTATCGGGTGGAACCAACATGCCGCAGTCTCAGCAAGGCACCTTGTACCGGCTGGCCGCTGTGGTTTTTTATTGTCCCTGAAATAGTGCCCGTTCCTAATCCTACATTAGTCTGTGCAGCCAACCTGCAAGGGATGTGTGGATTCCTTTTTAAATGAGGTGGAATCGTCTTTAGAAAAGCCAAGCAAATCTCTCGAAAGTTCCACCCGCTTTTTGAAAGAGGCTCCGCCCTGTGAAAAGGCCTGGTCAGCATTTACGAAATAGGGCGCTTTATTTAAGGTGCCTACATTGTCGATCTCTGTTCCCGGTTTTTTTGCAGCAGCAACTGTTTTGGCAATGAAGGAAATATCTTTCGGATCTTCGAAATACATTCCTTTTTCCAGCACCTCTTTCATCCTTTCCCCCGGCTTGTCATCATTCAGGTTGATCATGGTTCCGTTTGCCATGCGCGTGTCCACTTCTGCAAAATCGCGTTGCAACACCGAAAACATTTTCCAAAACAGGAATGCCATGATGATGCCTGTTAGCAATAAACACGTACGTTCTGCATTTCTGTTTTTAAACCATGAGCCGGAATTCGTCATACGTTATTTGGATTTTGACCGGGTGATGAATAGGGAATCTTTGAATTTGCCTGATATCACGGAATCCTTAAATGCCACTACATATTGTACAGGTACACGGCAATTGATAAAGCGTACATGCCTGAACGTTATATTGTTCTTTTGAACCACGAGACCCACATCAAAATTTTGAAATACCACACTATCAAGCACAATATTTTTTGCCGCCGGATCAATGATAAAGGCAGGGCCTTTATACAAGCTGTCAGCAACGAACACAGCACCATTACCCGAAAGATAAAAGCTGTCTTTCGATATCGTAAGCGGGGCATTTAATGGTATAGCAGCTTTATCCCGGGGCAAGGAATACGCCTTCGATGAGTCGCTCACGCGCGCCACCAATTGAGTGAGTTGTTCGTTTGGTTTCTTTTCTATGGTAAGGGTAACAGGATTGGGGGTTACCTTTTTTTTATTTTTTTGAAAAGCAGCAGTGAGCGATACGGCGCTTAGCCCGATGAAAATAATTACCAGGAACGCCATCATCCTGCGGTTCTTCGTCTTAGCCTCGTTCAATTCAGTTTTTGGCAAGGGTTCGTTGGTGATAACAGGAGTTGCCGTTTCAGCTTTTTTTCTTTCAATAGCTACGGGCTCTCCCTTTTGCTTCGGCCAGTTATCATTTTGTACTAGTACAACCGTAATATTATCATTTCCGCCAGCTTCATTCGCAGCGTCTACCAATGCCTGCGCTTTGCAAGCGATATCTTTTTCAGCAGTTAATACCTGCATGATATTCGCTGAATTGATCATATCAGTAAGGCCATCACTGCACAGAAGAAGTTGGTCTCCCGGCAGGAAAGGCGATTCTCCGGTTTCAATAAAATCTTCGGCGAGCTGATATTTTTTTCGAATCCCAGGGCTTTGTTAATTTCGTTACGCCTTGGATGACGCATGGCTTCATCCTCTGATAGCCTGCCGGATTCTTCCAAAAAGCCAACGACCGAATGATCGTTAGATAATTTCACCAGGGAATGATCTCTAAGCAGGTAAATTCTTGTATCGCCGACGTGAGCAAACCAACAAATATTGTTTTTTTTATCAACCACCACGCAGGTAAGCACGCAGGCCATTTGATCGTTGCCCGCTTCTTCCTTTTTGGCCTCATTTATTTTTACATTGGCTGCGATGATGGCCTGGCGAAGCGACTCAATTACATTTCGCCGGAAATGGTTTCCAGACTTTTCTAATATTACAGACCGGGCTATTTCCGCGGCAATATCGCCACCCTGGTAACCACCCACGCCATCAATAACACCTGCAATGAGCAATTGGGTGCCGGGAATTTCGCGGGCGAAGAAAGTATCTTCGTTCTTTTCCCGGCGTTTACCCTTATCCGTTATGCCATAAAAATATTCAGCCATTTTTATGAGTTTGCTTGATATCAGAAAAATTTGCCACCAGCAGTACAATGCTGATCACTAACAGTCCTATCGCTAACAGTGAATCCATTTCTATACTTTGAATATGTTGATAGATACGATGCCATTCAATACAATCCTCGAGTTCATCGGAAGCACCGTCCACGCGGGCGCATCCGGATAGCTTTTCGCTATCTCGTTTTCATTTACCAGCGTCTTTTCACCAAAGGATGCGATGTAAAACTTATCACCCGTTTTATCATAGCGTACAGACAGGTGAGGGCTGGATACCCAGTCAGAGGGAACGCGGAAAACGCCCGGCTGATCCGGCTTTTCATCACTTCCGGATATAAGAAACGCTTCATCCTTAACGAGGTATTCAATCTTTTTGCCCACATATTCTTTTTCCGGAACGGTTGCATCAAGCCGTGCAAAGTAGCGTGGCCGGCTAACATCGCTTACATCCCCGGCTTCGAGCGTATCCTGCCAGGGCATTTCATAGTAGCCATCGCTGTAGTAGGTAAAATCTTTTAATATTTCGTCTGCAATGTCAAACGTTTGTGCAATACCCGTTTGGCGCGGGATGAAAGTGACACGAAGGTTTTCTTCTCCTCGTATGTACCTTGCCCGGAAGTAATTTCCCGATAAAACTTTTATCGCCTTTTTCATAATCCGGGTGAGATACAAAGCGGAACACCCATTTGTTGGCAGAGGCAGTAACTTTCTTTCCCTTCCGGCGGTGCTCCTGCAGTATGCCGTAAAAAGCTTTTACAGATTCTTTTATTATCAGGGAAAATATGCCCCTGTTGTTATCCATGAACTTATTGTAATCAGGAGGGCTGAAGCAGATGATGTATTCGTGATAAAATATGATGCGGTCTGCAAAAGACAGTTCAGCGATGGATTCTTTAAATTTTTCAATGATATACTTGTAAACAGAATCCGGCGTCATCGAAACTGTTTCGGTATAACTGGTTTCTTTTTTCAAAAACCAGCTTTGCACGCCGGTGCGTTGCCAGAAGGTTGGTTTTGTAGTTGTGGGCATTGGCTACTCTTTTAATCGTGATAATGATTGTGTTCGACTAAGAAAGCCTATATATAGCTTGTCCGGTCATTCACAATATTTCCTTAAAATCTTTTGGAGTAGAAATTTTTAATGCCAATGCTGTAGTTAAAGTAAAACTTTCTTCTATACGCAGAATGGTGATTAATGATTAAACGTGCCCTCGACACTAGTAAAACACATATTGCTGTTTGAAAAATGAAATTAACAGAATATTTCTTAAAGGTTTGCGAAAGCTGGCTACCGGAAAGTGAAGGAAAACTTAAAACTAATTCATACGGTTTGTGGGTTGAAACGGATCATTGACAACAAATATCGAAATATTGAACAACGAATAATGAAAGTTGAAGTTTACAGCATGAATCGATCGTTCATCGTTCAGGCTGCTTAATAGCGTCCCGACCGGCTGTTCAAGGTCGGCAGGCTTGGAGCCGGCTGAACTGTATAGAAAGAAACGAAAATTAAGTGTGGTACCTCATTTTCAAATTCAACTAAATGCTTACTATGTTTAAAAGTGGAGACACCGCCAGGAAGGTTTGATATCTCTCTAATGCCTGTGGTTAAAATAAAAATCCTTCGAATTTGTTGCTTTACCTGTCACAAATATGGAGAATAATAAAAGCAGTATGGTTACCACAAAACACTTCTTCGCAAATTTCTCACCGGGAAACCTACAGTTAATTTTATCTTCAATCCAGGAATTGGCTTTTGCCGTGCGCCAGCCGGGAAAAACGCGCGGAGCGATCGGGTTTTCCTTGATTTTTTGTTTCTTTTGTATCAAGACAAAAGAAAGGGCACATTAAATCAATAAATTCCCGCCGGTTGAACTGTATAGAAAGAAACGAAAATTAAGTGTGGTGCCTCATTTTCAAATTCACGTAAGTGCTTATTATGTTTAAAAGTCGGGTGGAGACATCCCCGGAAGGTTAAATCCACTTTAAACCATTAATGATAAAAACCACTCCCCGGAATTCTTTTGCCGGAAAAAAGCAAGGCGAAAACTTTCACAATCAGCCAGTCACGAAGCCGGGATTTTGAGTAATGTTCACTTTCTTTTATTTTAAAGATTTTTTTTGCCTTGGTTTGTAAGGCATGCTGATAACTGTAATCCCTGATTACAGGATGAGTTCGCAGCAGTTTTTCATAAGTTTCAGGCACCCCGCCGGCGATAGCCTTTCCGCAAAGTTTTCCTGAAAGTACTGATGGTAAAATACCCTCGCCCGTGAGCGGCTGTGCAAGCCCAAGTGCATCACCCACCAGGAAAGCGTTATCACCCTGGCAGCCCGCAAGATGTTTCGGGACAAAAGTAATATAGCCATGCCCCTTCATTTTATCCAGCAAGGGACGGCATGAAACCGGAATAGTTCCCGGTTTCCCAT
Source organism: uncultured Chitinophagaceae bacterium (assembly GCA_963811285.1). Taxonomy (GTDB): domain Bacteria; phylum Bacteroidota; class Bacteroidia; order Chitinophagales; family Chitinophagaceae; genus Ginsengibacter. The sequence continues at coordinate 204,171 of CAWEQV010000039.1, forward strand.
TACCTTCAAAGAAGGCCCTTGATTTATTCCAGGCGGTCAATACTTCTCCGGCCACTTTTGTCCCGGTTCCTACATTCAGCCAATTTCCCTTAGGCACATTCCACGAATAACCTTTCATATCATCATGCAACAATATTTCGGGTTCTCCATCCTCTCCGGCACGACAGGCAGCAATTTCTTCAAGGTTTCCTTCAAATTCTCTTTCCTGGGTTCCACATTGGTTATTATCCCTGTCAGGAAACAAAGCTCTTGCCACAGGACAATGAGTGCCACCAGCTCCTATGAGGTACTTCGACCGGTAAAGATTATCGATTAACCAATATCCGTTGCTGTCCTTTTCTATCTTCCTCACATTAAATCCTTCAACAATCTGTGCCTTACTTCTCCTCAATAGAAAATCGTCGAATTCAACTCTGCGCACAAAATATCCATTTGATTTTATGGTGTAATTCTTTTCCCGGAAATGAATGTGCACCTTGTTCCACTTCCATAACCCACGATCATAATCTTTGGGCGTTATTTCCAGGATGTCCCATATAGGAGGCGAAAGCCAGCCGCCGCAAAGTTTGACACGGGGAAAATTAGCTCTGTCCAACAATAAAGTATTGATGCCCGATTTTACGAGGATAGAAGCGCAGGTGCTTCCTGCAGGGCCACCACCAACAATGATTGCATCGTATGTGGGAATAGCGTTCATATTATATCATAAATCTACTCATTATTTTTGCTTTAAATAGTAAAGATTCGAAATGGGAGATTAACCTCACCCCTACCGACAGGCAGGCTTGGAGCCGGCTGAACCGTATAGAAAGAAAACTGAATGACGCCGCCTCATTATCAGATTTTCACATTATCAAATTATCACATTTTCAAATCGATTCGTCCATCGTTCAGGTCGCTTAATAGCGCCCCGACCGGCTGTTCAGGGTCGGCAGGATTGGAGCCGGCTGAACTGTATAGAAAGAAAACTGAATGGCGTCGCCTCATTTTCACATTTTCACATTTTCACATTTTCACATTTTCAAATCGATTCGTCCATCGTTCAGGTCGCTTAATAGCGCCCCACCGGCTGTTCAGGGTCGGCAGGCTTGGAGCCGGCTGAAACCGTATAGGAAGAAAGAAAACTGAATGGCGCCGCCTCATTATCACATTTTCACATTATCACATTTTCAAATTATCACATTTTCAAATCGATCTTCCATCGTTCAGAGGCTCTGGTCGTGGAATTTTCATTGCTTATTTCCCACTTCTATGTTGCTTTCTATAACGATTAATTTTATTTTGAATTTTCCGTTCGTAATTTGTACTCCCTTTCCACTGCCCGTTTTAACGTAACCTTTAAATGTGCCTTCAAAATAATTGTTGTCAAAACTATTAACCGTCATCGAAACTCCTCCTGCATATATTGGTGCATAATAATTATAGCTGTTTTCAGGACAAAAGGTACATGATACATAATGGTTCAGGTCATTAATTTGCATCTCACCTATTTCGCATACTTCCGAATTTTGGCGAGGCAGCTTATAAGGATAAATTTTTGATAACGCATAGGTGTTTTCAAGGAAAATAGCAAACTCCCAATGGCTGTTAGCTGCCACACGAATCATACTAACATTGTCATAATATTGATTTCCCGTATCCCTTAATATGTAGCCGTGAGTCAACAGATTAGTAAATGTATCGTTCATGGCAGGCAATTGATCAAAACAAACAGGTACACCGTCAATGTCGGCTTTTATGTACGTTGCACTTGCGTTGCTTTTTGCTTGTGATGCACAATTGCAAGTGTCAAATTCTTTAATCTTTTTAATGGGATCTGCTGTTTCAGTTATACTCTCCTTCTTGCAGGAAGCGAACATGAAACCAATGGCAAAACAGAAATAAAGAACTTTCATAAACTAATTTGTAAGTGGCAAAAATTGAATCAACCCGGCTTTTGTCATTAAGCAATGCGCCGATCTTTACGCTAATGACAACACATTTCGATAAAACGTTGCATCTAACTTTAGGATGCCCGTGCGCAAATTCCTTTATGCAAATGGCAACTGTGTTCTAAAGCACAGCTTTTAAAATCCTCAATGCCGAAATTTGCAAATGGTGGAAATATTCATAATTACTGGAATTGAAAACCTTTATTAAGCAGTAAACCACCATTGTTAATTCTTTAAAAACTTAAAGTTTCTTATTACATTTATTCACATTACTGTATAACTTACCAATTATAAAATTTCAGTTATTAGTTTTGATCATACTTTTATTTACCCTCTAAAATAGCGTCATGACCGATACAGCCATTCAAAAACAAATATCCGAACAAATGAAAGCTTTGGAACGTACCACACGCGATGCTGTTAAATCCAAAGAATCCGCTAACCGGTATTTAAAAGATCTCGGCCTTATTCAGAGCAACCAGGAAAAACGCCAGGTGATTAAAAAAGGTAAATAAGTGGCCCATCACAGACCATTTCAGGTAATGGCTTTCCATAGCTGTGATAAGGAAGTAGGACTAAAAGTTTTAAATGGAAAAGCTGATTTAAAGCCCAGCACCAATCCATGGGATTGGTTGGGTGATGGAATTTATTTTTGGGAACAGAACCCTGAGAGAGCATTACAATATGCAGTTGAAAGTTCCCAAAATTTACAATTCAATAGAACACCAATTAAAATACCTTTTGTTATTGGCGCTATCATAGAACTTGGAAATTGTTTAAACCTGGTAGAACCAGAATCACTTTTAATATTGAAAAAAGCGTACGAAGATATTGAACGTATCTACGCTCTGGCAGGTAAACCGTTACCGGTTAATGTTGGCAACAACCGTAAATTAGATGCTGCCGTTTTTAAGCATTTACATAAATCAAGAGAAAACAACCCAAACTTAAAATATGATACCATAAGGTGCGCGTTTGTAGAAGGAGAACCTATATATCCTACTGCAAATTTTACCTCACGCCTGCATATTCAGATTTGCGTTTTAAATGAAGAATTAATTCGTGGCTATTATCTTCCACGCCCTATAGAAAAATATAATCCAAACATTAATTGATGGATTCTATGCTAAAGCAAAATTCTTTTACTTCCTATCTAAAATACTAAAGCATACCAATTCTTTCATTTGCAAAGCCGAAGTTTGCCTTTGATATTATCCCATTTTCCCATTTTCCCATTTTCAAATTTTCAAATTATCACATTATCCCATGCTTTGCTTCCAATTCAGAAGGGGAAAAATAGTTGGATAGTTCCTTAGTGGGCGAAAAATAATATACCTTTTCTGCAAGTGGCGATACCAAAATGCAAATACTCATTTTTTGCTTCCGGCACTCGATACCGGCAATTAAGTGGCGTAATTTCTTTATTACAGGTACTACCATTTCCTGCGGGTATTTTGCGGCTAATTTCTTTTCTACTTTATCCGCAGATAGAGTAAGCATTTTTGTGAGGGAAGCCTGTCGATTCATCCTCAGTTCATAAGGAAAGACAAGCGAAATTACCGGAAGGTTTTTTACCGCAGCGGGTTTTTTGATGTGTTCTTTTGTTGGTTTCATTTGAAAGGTTTTCGTTGGATTATGGAAAAATTCCACAACGCCTGCATCATATCTTTATACGCTTTATGAGGGAAGTTTAGAGGGGGACTTTCATGCAGCGATTTTCATAAGATAACACTTATTTTCCATTAAAGAGAATTAAGAAGAGAAATCGTTAACCATGTTTCCGAAGTAAGAACCAAAACTAAATCATTAGTCCGGGAAGTAAATACCATGTAAAAACTTTCTCTTTATGAACTAATGTTTTCTATTTTTACGTTTATCAAACTACTTAAAATGAAATTTACTTTTTATCTCGTGCTAATTTTCATAACATGCAATGCCATCTTTACTTCCTGCAATAAGAACGCAGACAAACCTACGCCTCAACAAATTGACAGCGTGAATACTGCGTTGCCAAAGCAAATTATAATTTCTGCAACATCCGATTCGGAGGGTACAACCGTCACAGACAACTTTGTAATTTCTTTAAAATACGATACTACCAACAGGATAATTCAATTGTATTTTGATGATACCACTAATACGAATCCTTATGATGTATTAGGAGAGACATACTCTTATAATAGCGATGGCTATCTTATCAGCATAAAAGAGGCTGATAATGGCAATGATGACCAGAACTACGATGAAGGCTATAATGTAACCTTCAACAGGGATGCAAATAATAATATTAATTATATAGCAGAAGTATCTAAAGACGCAAGTTGGTACGACAGCATTTTTTATAAATATGAACCTTCCAATGGAGGGATGGCCATTACCACTGTGGACCATTATTATGAAGGCTCGCCGGCTTTAAGCGGAGAAGATACTGATGTTTATACTTATAACTCCAATCATGGGTTACTCCAACTGGATAACCCCACCTTTCAAACGAATACCCTGTTTACATTGAATACGAATGGAACTGTACAATCTTATGTAACCACCACACCTGATTACAAGGCCACCGTAAATTATACTTATGCTTCCGGCTTACCGGATGGAAAAACAGACGCTTTTACCCAGGCACTATTGGGCAAAGATTATTACCTGCAGGGTGTGCTGGACTTTGACCCTTTTGTACACACTTATAACAATGTCAATGATTATGACGAAGCTCCGGTTCCATTTACAAATCCTTATCATATTTCATCCGCTAATTTCAACGCAGTGGGAACTAACAATACTTTTACGGATAATATAACTGATACCTGGACGTACCTGTTAAATGCACAGAATAATGTCATCCAGGCTAATTTCAATAGTACCGATGGAGGCACTGAAATTATTAAATTCAAATATTAAGCTGACGAAAATATAAATTAAGAGGAGACACTTTACAGTCGGTGCTTTCGTAGTATAGCAATAATGGATAGGTAAAGAAACAGCCATGCAGTAAACCCACAAATACCCGCGATTATTATTTTGGTAAATTTATGCAATGAACCAATCATTCTTCCAACCGCCCGAAACTTTGTTAGTGAATGACCAGCCATTTACTTGTCCTCATTGTGGTACGAAAGAGTTAGAAAAACAGTAGACCTACAAATTCCCGCGATTCTTATTTCCTAACTTTATACGTATGGCCGACGTGCACACCAAAGAAATAAGAAGCTATCCCGATACTATCGGGATGAGCATGATTAAAGGCAAAAACACAAAGCCTGAAATGCTTTCCCCAACAGGATGGCACTCCGGGTTATGAAGCAAACCTTTTATATATCGAATGTATGTTTTCCTTGGCTAACAGGAGCCAAAAAATATTCTTTTGAGCATTTATTGAAGAGGAGAAAACGAAAAAATCTTTCTCACCAAAATATTATTTAGGAAGTTTGTTCAAAAAATATAAAATGAAGAATGAATTATTGATAAAGATGATTACTGATAGCTGGCAGAAGCAAATTATCGCTACCAACAAAATTTTTGATGCTTTATCCGATGAAGCGTTACTGCAAGAGGTGTCGCCAGGCAGAAACCGCGGCATCTATTTATTAGGACATTTAACAGCCGTACACGATTTAATGTTGCCCTTGCTTCGTTTTGAGGAAGCCAAATATCCTGAACTGCAACACCCATTTTTAAAATCACCTGATAAAGCGGTTGACGCAATTCCTTCAGCCACACAGCTAAGGCAACAATGGAAAGACGTGAATGAAGCTTTATCCACTCATATCCAAAACCTTGCTGCTGATGATTGGTTTACACGCCATTCAAATATTTCTGAAGAAGATTTTATAAAAGAGCCGCATCGCAACAGGCTGAATGTTTTATTAGATCGCACTATCCATCTCAGCAACCATCGCGGGCAATTATTATTGTTGAAATAGATAATTTAATGTTTCATCGTTAACAGTAGTTTTAGTCCCTGGTTTATCTTAAAACTATCAACTGTTCTGTATACTCGATTGACCTGGTTTTTATTTTTACATAGTACAGGCCGTTTTTCAGATTGCTTATATTTATCTGAATATTGGTTTGTCCTGCTGAATACTGTTTTTCTATGACTAATACTCCCCGGCTATTGTAAATTTTCACGTCTAAGATATCCTCCCCACCTTTATAAATTCCAAGGATGTTTTTTGCAGGATTGGGATATAAAAGTGGTTCGCCAGCCACGCTTCCTCTCACCGTAATAACCGGGGAATAGTTTATTTTTCCATTACTATTACTGAATTTCAATCTATAAAAATTTAATCCCTGGTTAGCACTGTTGTCTGTGTAATGATAAACATCGCCTGCATTGTTGCTATTCTTTGCCCTGATAGAGTCAATGGGTAAAAAATGCAGAGAATCACTGGCTCTTTGTATTACATGATATAGATTGTATCGTTCATTCGCAACGGTCCAATCAAGATCCACGATTTTATCAGCAGATGGTTTTCCGGTAAAGCTTACAAGGCTGAATGGCAATGGAAGTGAATATTGAACGGTATCGGTTACCCCATCGCAACCGCTAACTCCCAAAACGTCTGCTTTATAAATTCCGTTTTTTTGAGGAATCAGTATCCGGTCAGAATCAGCAGCACCCGACTTTACCAGGGTATCATTTAAAAACCATTCATAATGCAAACCGCTTGTTACAATCAGCATAGTATCACTTACCGTTATAACGGGTTTAAATTCTGTAACATTTATTATTTGCTGTCTTTCGGGGCTGGTACCGCAGGCATTTTGTGCGGTTACTTTTATGGTATACTGACCGCCATTATTGTACGTTACGGAATCTACATTATTGCCCGCCGTTTGGGTAGTCTGCGGAGCGGTTGACCAGGTATAGTTCAGGCCGGAACCTTGTGGTGTTGTATAAACTGACAATGCGTTAGCACATACTGACAATGGCCCATTAATATAACCGGGTATGGAAGGTTTTGCAAGACGATCCGTTTTTAATATCAGTCCATTCCCCCCCGCCGCATAGGTATGAGAATATCCCGCCAAATTAAATATGGGTGCACCTGCGCTGATTGCTCCCGTCCATGTATTGCCTCCATCTTTAGTTTGATAAATTATTGAAGTACTTGACCAGCCGTTATTTCCAAGCATAAAGCCATGTAAGGAATCACTAAAAGCAAAAGAACGCAAATTGGCACCGCGGGACCTTGTAACGATTCTTTTCCATACAATACCTCCATTCGTTGTTTTATAGATAACACTATCTGACGTGCCAATAAAACCAATGTTATCATTATAAAAATAGATGCCGGTAAAATTTTCGTTACTGAGGTGGATATCGGTCCACGATTTACCCATATCGCTTGATTGTAAAATGTATCCATCCATAGAACATGCAAATATTTTACCGGATGGAGTTGCAGCTATCCCGTTACAATATGTTGCCGCAATGCCGTCCGGTGGTTGCAGACATAGTTGCCAGGATTGAGCTCCGTCTGTCGTACGGTAAATGTTTCGACTATAGGACGCAATACCGTGAAGAGAATCGATAAATACCATATGATAAACTGCACTGTCACGAGGCATGGCCCTCTGGGTCCAGCTTTTGCCGCCATCATTCGTATAAGACATTTGGTCAGTAACCGCAAAACCATGTAAGCTATCGGTAAAATCAATAAGAGAAACAGGGTTGTCATTTGAAAAACGAGGCCTTCCCATTTGTTGCCAGGTTTCACCATAGTCAGTCGTTTTATACAGACTGACTTCCTCACCGGAAATATATCCTGTAGAATCATTTATAAAATCAGTATCGTAGTACCCGGCCACTCCGTTAATGCTTTCTGCCGACCATGTATTGCCTTTATCGGCTGTTGACATAATCTCCCTTCCATTATAACCACCGGAAGCAAATAGTTTTTTTCCTGAGGGATCTGCATTAAGGCTTACGTAAGTAGTTCTATCTATCGATTGCGGGTAATTAAAATCAAACGAAAAAGTCTTGCCGCCGTCGTGGGTATAAAAAATTCTCCCATCCCCTGCAATCACTCCATTATTGGCGTCAAAGAAATAAAAGTCCGTCACTTTACCAATATTACCATTTAAAGAGCTTGCCGTCCATGTTTCACCACCGTCTGAAGAAATGGCAAAGATTCCCGGGCTACCTGCTGCCACCACTAAAGAATCAGTGATGAACTTAATTTTAGTGAAGGCCGGGCCGTAAGGCCAAAGGCCTAAATTATCAATATTAATTTTTCTCCACGATCTTCCACGGTTAGTTGTTTTATAAATTTCAGTACCCGCAATAAGCCCGGTACTGTCGTCAATAAAATCGATACTAGTCAAATGATTGCTGCTAAGCGTGGTATCATGAACAGTTTTACCTCCATCATTTGTTGATAGCAAGTGCCCATACGTGCCGACAAAAAATCCACTGTCCTTATTAAAGAAAAAAAGACTTTTGTAAGCAGTTCCAAAATGGGGGTCAACAGGATACGACAATGGGTACCAGTGTTCTCCCTGGTCTTCTGTTTTCAAAATGACGCTATCGCCGGTTATGTAGCCGGTACTGTCATTTACAAATTGAATGGATCTTAAGGTACCTTTCCCATAATTATTGGGAATATTACGCCAACTTTTCCCCCCATCGGTCGACTTAATTATATAACCATTAGCGCCCACTCCAACAATAATATTCCCGGTTATTAAACTCATGTCATTGACCGGTGTTGCCGTAGGCCTCAGGTAAGAAGAATCGCATTGACAAAATGAATTAACAGAAAGGAGTACAAAACTGAAAAGTGATATTAATGTTTTCATAGGCAGTATAACTACAGTAAATAACGTTACAAAATAGTAATAATTATTTAAACCATTACCCGGTGGCTTAATTTTTATTAAGAACAATTAAAACATTCCAGACTGATTTGAAAAGTATAACTATTACAGTAAAGCAATTAATAAACACGTTTTTTATTTTGCTGGTTAAATAATAAATGAAGCCTAATGCTTTACTAACTTTGAACAATGCCTGACGTCCACACCAAAGAAATACGCAGTAAAAACATGGCGGCTATCAAAGCCAAAAACACAAAGCCCGAAATGCTGGTGCGCAAATTCCTTCATGCAAACGGCTACCGTTATAAACTCCACGATAAAAGCCTCCCCGGCAAACCGGACACAATCTCCTTGTGTTCTAAAGCATACAGCTTTTGAAATCCTCAATGCCGAAATTTGCAAATGGTGGAAACATTCATAATGACTTACCAACCGGTTGTTTGTCCCTTATGTGGGGCAAGGGCAGAAATAATTTTTGAATTTACTATAGATGAATTGTCATCGCAATTATGCAGATGCGCTCGTCCAACTTGCCATTATATTTTTATAGAACAAGACGAACCCCGATGAACATTAAATTCTCCTATCTCTACCGGGACGGCGCTAATTACAAACAATACCATTCAATTGTTTTTCCTAACCCTGCAGCAATATCAGCGAAAGAAATACAAACTACCATCACTAACCATTTAATTGACCAAAGCTGGTTTATTGCAAAAGACTGGAACCTACCTGATTTGCATTTTAAAGAATATCCTTGGGACAACGAGATAGACCATGAGTGGCATGAATTTGCAAGCGTTGAAGAAACGGATGAAAAAGAAACAACGGAAATGCCGGTTGAAGACTTTCTCAAGCGGATTGCAGTAAAGAAATAAAAAAGCAGAATTTTTATTTCAGTGTTTTTTGATAAAGCCGCCCATTTATAATTTCTTATATTGTGGCATAATCAAAACCAATGGCTGAAAGAAAATTGTGGGCAAGAGATGAATTGATTCTTACGCTGAATCTTTATCTCAAACTTCCTTTTGGAAAATTACATTCACGCACTCATGAAATAATTCACTTAGCAAATCTTCTCGGAAGAACGCCCGGTTCAATTGCTATGCGCTTAAATAACTTTGCAAGCGTTGACCCTTATCATCAGCAAAGAGGCATTGGCGGATTGCCCGGCGGCAAGAAAACAAGTAGAACCTATTTGGAAGCAATTTATTAATAATAAGGAAGCGCTACTTTTTGAAAGTGAAAGAATACTGGCAGAAAAAGAACATACTTCCATAGAAAATAAATTTGCTGAAGAACTAAAAGGCACCCAACATTTAAAGGGCGAATACAAATTAAGAGAAGTAAAAACCCGGGTTAATCAAAATGTTTTCCGGCAAATTGTTATTGCCAACTATAATGGAAAATGCGCCATTACCGGAATTGATATTCCCGATTTATTATTAGCGAGCCACATTATTCCTTGGAGCAAAAATGAAGAAGAAAGATTGAATCCTGAAAATGGAATTTGCCTTTCTGCCTTTATATGATCGTGCTTATGATAAAGGATATATTGGCATCAATGAAAAGTTTGAAATTCTTTTATCCGGTGAATTAAAAAAGAGGGACAATGAAGAATATCACGCAAAATATTTTGCTTCAATAGCCGGAACAAAAATTATTTTACCTAAAAAATATTATCCGAAGAAAGAGTTTTTAGAGTTTCATTTGGATGAGATTTTTAGGGGTGAGGGCAAAAAGAAATTTATCTACCTTCATCTGAAGTAATTTTTGTTAAGGAATTTAATAAATTCACTTATGATTTAACAATATAAATCTTATTTTCGCAATAATGTAAATATTACTATCACTAAATGCCTCAGAAATCAAAAAAAATATCTTTTAAAGATTTCTCCATCATTGATTTGTTCTGCGGCATTGGGGGACTTACTCATGGATTAGTTAAAGAAGGTTTCCAAATTGATGCAGGAATTGATTTTGATAAAAGCTGTCAATATGCTTTTGAAAAAAATAATAATTCTATTTTCTTACATAAGGATATAACTAAGCTTTCTGGCGGTGAACTTCTTTCCTTATATAAAAATAACAAAAGAAGAATACTAGTTGGATGTGCTCCCTGCCAGCCTTTTTCTATCTATAATAGTAGGAATTCAAATAAGACAAAGAGTAAAAAGTCAGATGAAAAATGGAATTTACTATATTCATTTTCTAAACTTATACACGAAACCGAGCCTGAAATAATATCCATGGAAAACGTTCCACTGCTTGTGAAATTTAAAGAAGGCAAGATCTTTAATGACTTTTTATTTCAATTAGAAAGTAAGGGTTACAAAGTAAGCTGGTATATCGTAAATGCACAAGATTATGGTGTTCCTCAACGAAGAAAAAGGCTAATTTTATTCGGTTCTAAGCATGGAGAAATTAATCTAGTGGATAAGACTATTTCCGATGAGAATTTTATTACAGTGAAGCAAGCCATAGGCCACCTTCCTCCTATAGAAGATGGAATAGCTCACCCTGATGATCCCTTACATAGAGCTAGAAAATTAAGTGACATAAATAAAAAAAGGATTCGGGCTACAAAAGAAGGTGGATTCTGGCGTGATTGGGATAAAAGCCTTTGGCTCGAATGCCATAAAAAAGAATCCGGACGGACTTTCAGAAGCGTATACGGTAGAATGAAGTGGAATGATGTGGCACCAAGTCTTACAACTTATTGCACAGGTTTGGGCAATGGGCGTTTTGGACATCCTGAACAAGACAGGGCAATTACTTTAAGAGAAGCTGCGATAATACAAAACTTTCCTGAACATTATAAATTGATTGATCCGAATGTCGCTTTTTCTTCACCTACCATTGCAAGACAAATAGGGAATGCAGTTCCTGTAGGTCTTGGAATTGCAATTGCTAAGAGCATAAAAAATCATATTGAACAACTTAATAGCAAAAAAGGCACTGAATAACGAAAAGGATACTTTGCGTTGGCGTTTTGATGTTAACACATTTCGCTTACTTGGTCGTGAACTTATTACGGATCGAATTACTGCTGTATTTGAATTGGTAAAAAACTGTTACGATGCTAATTCAACAAAAGTTGCGGTTCAATTCCAAAACGTTTCAATAAATAATAATAATAACGAAGGTAAAATAATAATTGCCGATAATGGAATAGGAATGTCCTTTGAAGATATTCGCGACAAATGGATGGTTGTGGGTACAAATAATAAAAGAACGAAGCTTTTTTCCGATGAGCCATTCAATAGAAAATTGGTCGGAGAAAAAGGAATTGGTCGATTTGCGGTTGACAAGCTTGGTGAAAGACTTATAATCAAAACAAAACAACTAGGCTCCAATCAATGGCTAAAAGTTAATATTAATTGGGATGAATATGAATTACGATCTATAATTCAAAAGCAAGTAATCAGCTTTCATTTTTCACCGATGTAGACAACATTTACACTTGGGAAAACGGGGCTATCCCCAATGAACAAGGAACTCAACTAATCATTTCAAAGATTAGCGAAACTTGGGCTGAGAAAGACTTAGAATGGTTATATAAAGAACTATCAAAATTAATTTCCCCTTTTTATCCAGTGAAGCCTCCCTTTGATATTTATTTGCAGTCTAACGATTTAGAAGAGTTTAAAAATAAGCAAGTAAAGCCAGAAGCAATAAGATTTTACTCCAATCATGCTGAGATAAATTTTATAAATTCAAATAACAGACAGGAAACTTTAAAATTTGACAAAACACTTGGTAGAATGGTCATTGAAGAGGTTGACATGAAATCTTTCGGACCAGTAAAAATGAAAATGTTTTATTTCAATGAATCTGCAAAAAGACATTACAACAAGGTTTATAAGAATGATGAGACGAGGATTGACGGAATAAAAATTTACAGGGATGGAATTATCACCACTCCGTTTGCAGAAAACCAGGCAAATATTTCTAAAAGGCGAGATATTTTAGGAATAGATAAACGACGTTGGCAAGGAACTTTTGATAAGGTTGGAACAAGAGAAATAATAGGAATACTAGACATTACACAGAAAAATAACCCTAAAATTATTGATGCTACTAATCGCCAAGATTTCATTGACACTCCAGAATACAGAGAATTAAAGGATTTTATCATTTCGCAGCTGGACGCCTGGGGCGAATTAAAAATGTTTGAAAGGGAATCTAAGCGGAGCAATGTAGAGAAAAAATTACAAAATGCTGGAAAGGAAGTTAAAAATTTTTCAAAAGCAATTGCAAGAATTCAGAATGGTTTAGTAAAAGAAAAGCCAGAACTACAACCAGTATTTGAAGAAATGAATAATCAAATTGACCTGTTGAATTCGGTTATTTCAGAAAGTATTAGTGAACAAAAAAAATTTCAAACAGAGGTAACTAGGAAAGAAAATATTTATTTGAGCTTAATGTCTTTGCAAGATTATGCTTCAAACATTTCTCACGCTATTAGAACCTCACTTGGTAAAATTAAACGAATGGCGGAGTTCTTCAAGTTAAATTTTCCAAATGAAAAGTATAATGTGTATTTTAAACAGTATGCTGATTTAATTTATGATGAAATGGGTACGTTATTAAAGGTTACGGATTTCATGCTAAGTTATGCAAGTTCTGATCTTGATTTTGAAGATTTTAGTGTAAAAGAGCTGATTGAAAACCTGTTGGTAAATACTTACTCCCAAACTTTCAAGGCGGAAAAAATAGAAGCAGTTGTTGAGATTAAAGATAACTTTATTATCAATTCGAATAGGAAATTTTTTGAAGATATTTTTCAGAACTTGATCTCTAACTCAATAAAGGCATTACAAAAAACAAAAAATAAAATCATAAAATGTTCTGGATATTTGGATAACGATAATTTTACTTTGTATTTTTCAGATAATGGTGAAGGAGTTAAAAAGCAAGACGAAAAATGGATTTTCGGTTTGTATAATACTCGGACAGCAGAGCAGGGCGGGGCAGGCATCGGCCTTTATATTGTTGAAAAAAGGATTGAAGCATTGAAGGGCAGTATAGAGTTAGTAGAAAATGAACTGAAACCAACTGGGACAACGTTCAAAATTAAGTTACCATTTAATAAAGAATAAGATGGAGACCCTACCAAAAATAGTCGTAATACATGATGGTCTAATTGGTAACAACGATCCTTTACTTGTCAGTCTCAGAATTGAGTTCGGAGAGGATAATGTAATTTATCGAGAAAACTCGAATGATGGATTAAATTACGTTTTGGAGAATATAAATCAGAAAATGATTGTGGTTCTTGATGTTAATTTTAGTAAAGGAGAATTATCAGGCTGGGAAGTGTTCAGAAGCATAAGAGATCAAACGTCGTTAATTTATGTAATCTTCATTACTGCTGACGAATTAATAAAGTTGAACCAGGAAAACTTAAAGTTTCTAATAAATCATGACGCTTTTGCATTGGAAGATGTTACCGCTGATTATTCAAGAATTGTTTCATTAGTAAAAAACGCCGCTCACAAATTGGATACACGAGTAGATAGCGCACTTGAACATTGGATAGCCTTGCATCCCGAAAATGAAAAAAACTCTCCGTATATTACTTCACGAGACGGCAGAACATATACACTGAATGAATTATTAAAAGAAATACGCAAACAATCGCAGTTTGGAATGGAGATGGAAAAAGATATTTTAGTATTAGCAATTGACATGCTGTCAAGAGGAAAAAAGAAAATAGATGGCTAATTATCAAGTTGCATTTGATAACGCTGACGCCGGCTTAGGAGCTTATTTTGAGCAAAGTAGCGAAGATTTAATTAGATATATAAGTCTACATGACAATGCTGCTACCATAAATAAAATAGACTCCCCAAAATGCAATCAAGCCTATATTGACATTTTGATTCCCCAATTAAATGAGCGAAAATTCCTTTTCGTAGCTTATTCACATGGAATGGATGACTATTTGCATGCAAATGCAGTGTTTTATGTGCGCGCCGGAGTAAATTCAAATTTGTTCATAAACTCTTTGTTTTATTCGATGTCTTGTTCTTGTGGTAAAAGCCTGGCTCCGGCTCTAATAAAGGATGGTTGTCTTGCTTTTATTGGATATGATGACCTTGCATGGGCTTTAAATGGTACATATGCGCAAATTTCAATAGAATGTGACAATTTTGGCATAAAACGATTTATTTCAGGTGATAATGTAAAAGACGCGTATATTAGAATGAAAAATAACTTCAACACTCAAATAGACTATCTCTTACAACAGGGTGAAATTCTATTGGCTTCATATCTGAGGAAAAATAGAGACGCTTTAGTTATTTTTGGAAATGAAACATTGAGATTTAATGAATTTTAAATCTTATCCTTATGGCAGATATATTTAGTCGTGAAAAACGAAGTGAGATAATGTCAAAAGTTCGAATCTACTGAAACAAAAAATGAAATTGAATTTAGAAAATTTTTATTTGGTAGAGGATTCCGTTATCGAAAAAATGTGAAATATCTGCCGGGTACACCTGATATAGTTTTACCAAAATATAATAGTGTTATCTTCATCAACGGATGTTTTTGGCACGGACACAAAAACTGCAAAGCTGCTACCCTACCTAAATCAAACCAATATTATTGGTCTACAAAAATTGACAAAAATATAAAACGAGACAACAAAAATACAAGAGAACTTAAAAAACTCGGATGGCAGGTTATTATAATTTGGGAATGCGAAACAAAAAAGCTACTGAAAGGTAGTTCTACTGAACAGCTAAAACTCTTATCTTCAATTCAAGAAAATCAACACAAATGATTACTCGATCAAAGGAATTTTGGATTGCAGCATTCTATCTTTCAAAATATGGAGAAACAAATGATGGTAACGTGACACTGCCGCCAAACGAATTAAATGTAATGACATGGAAAGAGGCTTATAAGTTTTTATTTAGAAGTTTAGGAAAAGATCGCACTGAAAGTTCATTTGCAAATAGTTTAAAGAACGCAAGAGATTCGTTTGATAGCCATATCGAAAATTCTCCAAGAGTAGGGTGGAAAGATAAAAAAAGAAAGCCGGCTTTATTAACCAATATTGCGAAGGAGGTTTACAATGAGTATTCATTAAAAACACGCGACAGCATTTGGAAAGAGATAAAACAATTTTTAAAATAAATTATGAGCCGCTTTGGCACAAGTACTCCATTGTTTAGTTTCTCATGAATCATTCTATTCCAATGCTTCAGAAACAAATCTTCTTAATATTTTGTTTATTAAAATATGGGCGGTGATAAGGAGGGTTGATTTCAGTTTATGAAAGAATAATCCAGAAAAGCATTATTTTTAAGATTCATTCCAAAACTTTTACCATGCAGGAAATTCTAAAATCAACCTTGATAGATTTTGAAAAAAGTTTTTTCTATATCAATTTCATAAAACATTCTTCCGGAGAAAAATATGTTTCCATCGAACAAACTTTCGCAACTAATTACAAAAAGCAAAAAGTATCTTTTAAGCTTTCAGACTTACCGCAACTTATTACCGTGCTCGAAAATTATAAAAGTGAAAACTTCACACCGGATCCATTTAATGCCCGCAAATATTTTTCAAAAGAACAATTGAAATCCATTATCGGTATTTATTTTAAAAATGTCCCTATTAAAAACATAGCGTTGCAATTTGATTGCAGTATAGAAATGATTGAAAAAGTTTTGATTGATCAAAAAATTGCAATTACGGATGATAAGGAATCAAGGAAAGCTGAAATGATAAGACTTAGCAAATTAAAATACTAAAGCATTAAAATAAAAATCCCCCTTATTTCCTCATTTACTATCCCCACAACTCAAAACAAAAAAACAGGGGCCTTAACCCCTGTTGTACTGCATATAGGGAACGGATCGGTTACGAAGTAAAAAGAACTTCGCACGTATTGCTTAAAGAAGAGAGCAGCATCAAAAATGAAATAATAACCGGTAAGCCATCTCGCAAAAATTTTTGAAAATGATATTCATTTACGTACAGCTTTCCGAATCGCTTGGATACGATAAGTGCACCGCATTTGCGGTAATTTTTGGAAGCGCTTTCGCTTACATCGCATTCATTCGGAATTATAATTTATGCATATAATGGGTCATTTTCACCCTTCGACAAGGATGACATTAACGTATCCTGGTGATTCACTTTTTAAATTCACCCTTCGACAAGCTCAGGATGACATTAAGGTAGCCTGGTGATTCACTTTTTAAATTCACCCTTCGACAAGCTCAGGATGACATTAAGTAGCCTGATGATTCACTTTTTAAATTATCAATCGCCCATTGAAAATAAACATTTGAATGTTAGTTTCACTGTCAGCCTGAGCCTGTCGAAGGCGGGTTAGGATGAAAACACCCATTCCCATTAAAAAGTCGGGTAGGGGACACCCGTCAGGAAGAGGGCCTCCCCTAACTATTCCTGTTAGGAGAGCTCCCCCGCCGGTAACTGTTCTGTTTCTGTATTAATTTCTTTCGATCATAACAAAGCTGGTTCCCTCAGTGGTAACTCCATCAAATTCCTCTGCATTGGCTTCAGCTTCTTCTTTTGTAGCTCTTACAATACCATCCTTATGATGTGGCGGAGAATAGATGGTGTACATTTTGAGTGCATCGGTTTTGCTGGTATTTATCACATTATGTTCTGCTCCTGCCGGAATCACAATAGCATCACCATCTTTTAGTTCGTATTCATTCCCGTCAATAATACATTTTCCGTGGCCTGTCTCAATGCGGAAGAACTGGTCATTATCAAGATGCACTTCTTTGCCAATATCTTCTTTTGGCTTAAGTGTCATCAGTACCAGTTGGCTATGGGCCGAAGTAAATAGAACCTTGCGAAAATTATCATTTTCGATTGTTGCTTTTTCAATATTAATTTTAAAACCTTTCATGATCTCGAAATTTTAATTGTAAAAAAATACATTCTCTAAATTCTTTGCAGGAATGCCGTAAGCAATTTACCCGGGGTAGAAGATTCTTTGCAGGAATGCCGTAAGCAATTTACCCGGGGTAGAAGAATTTTCCTATGATAACTATCATTCACAAAATTGATAGCTATCAGCAACGCTCCGGAAACGCGCACCCTGTAATGCCAAAAAATTGAAGCGCTCCCCACAACAATTATTATATCATTCACACAGGATTTATTGCTGTTCGATTCGGCTCGTTATTTGAACTACTATTTAATTCATAAAAAGTCGGGTGGGGACACCCGTCAGGAAGAGGGGATGACATTAAGGTAGCCTGATGGTTCACTTTTTAAATTCACCCTTCGACAAGCTCAGGATGACATTAAGGTAGCCTGATGGTTCACTTTTTAAGTTCACCCTTCGATAAGCTCAGGATGACATTAATGTATGCTGGTAATTCACTTTTTAAGTTCACCCTTCGACAAGCTCAGGATGATATTCAGGTAGCCTGATGATTCACTTTTTAAGTTATCAATAGCCCATGAAAGTAAACATTTGAATGTTAGTTCCACTGTCAGCCTGAGCCTGTCGAAGGCGGGTTAGGATGAAAAACGTCGCTACCCGGCATTCATTCGGGAATTATAATTTATCCATATAGTGGGTTAAATTCACCGCGAAATCTTGCCCTTGGAACTCCTTCATTTGTCCAATTCCAAAAATTCAATCGTTATTAGTTTTTAACATAAAAACAAATAGAATGAAATCAAGAATTAATTTTTTAGAAAAAGGACAGGATGCATTGAAAAGCCTATACCCGGTAGGAAGATATTTGGCAAAATCACCGGTCGAAAATGCACTTTTAGACTTGGTTTATTTCAGGGTGTCTCAAATAAATGGTTGTGCTTTTTGCCTGGATATGCATTCAAAGGATTTGCGCGCAATGGGAGAATCTGAACAGCGTCTTTATACCCTGGATGCCTGGCGTGAGGCGCCTTTTTACACAGAACGTGAACGTGCGGCACTTGGCTGGGCAGAGGCTGTAACAAAAATTACTAATGGAAATATACCCGATGAGGTTTTTGAAACAGCCAGGAAAGAATTTTCTGAAGAAGAACTGATTGATCTGACATTGGCCATTACAACTATCAACACCTATAATCGTATTAATATTGCGTTTCGTCCACCGGTGGGGACTTACCAGGTAGGGCAATTCAATTGATAGTTTTTCACGGTAAATTGTCCAAATCTAAAAACCCGATCGTTATTATTTTTTAAACATTAAAACCAGGAAAAATGAAAGACTTCTTATTCGTATTCAGAGCAGAGCCCAACAGTGCAGGCCACTGCTTCACCCGAAGAAATGCAGGCCATGACCAAACGCTGGATGGACTGGATAGGTGGAATTGCTGCGCAAAACAAATTGGCTAACCGCGGCAACAGGCTCTTCCCCTCCGGTAAAGTGGTAAAGCCCGGCAATATTATCACCGATGGACCTTATTCAGAAATCAAAGAATCCATCGGAGGTTACAGTATTGTGAAAGCAAACTCTCTTGAGGAGGCGGCTGAATTGGCAAAGGGATGCCCTGGCCTTTCAGTTGGTGGAACTGTAGAAGTGAGAGAGATCAATCAAATGTGATTAGTTACCCTAAAAACCTGGATGCCTTTGTACTTTTGCAAGGGCATCCATTTTATGAAAGAGACAGAATTAATACCTCATTTATTCAGAACAGAGTACAGCAAAATTGTTTCGGTGCTTTATAAATTATTTGGCATCGACCATATTGAGACAGCAGAGGATATCGTAAGCGATACTTTTCTTTTGGCATCCGAATTATGGGGACTGAAGGGATTGCCTGAAAATCCCACAGCATGGCTTTATACGGTAGCAAAAAACAAGACCAAAGATTACCTGAAACACCATTCACTTTTTATTGAAAAGATTTCAAAAGAAATTAAATACAGCGCGCCGGCTTTCAAAGAAATGGAAATTGACCTGTCAACAAAAAACATTAATGACAGCCAGTTGGCAATGATGTTTACGGTTTGTCATCCCTGTAACCCCACCGACGTTCAGATTGGGCTGGCGTTGAACCTTCTTTGCGGCTTTGGAGCAGCGGAAATTGCAAACGCTTTTTTGACCAACAAAGAAGTTATTTACAAACGCTTGCAACGGGGTAAAGAAAAACTGAGAATTGAAAAAATTAAAATAGAGCAGCCTGTTTTATCCGAAATAAATGAGCGCCTGCCTGCTGTTTTGATTACTATGTACCTGCTTTTTAATGAAGGCTATTACTCCTCAAACGAGGATGTGAGTTTACGGAAAGACCTCTGCCTGGAAGCGATGAGACTCACTTATTTACTTGTAGAAAACGACTACACTAACAAACCCGAGGTGAATGCTTTATTATCACTTATGTGTTTTCATTCATCCCGTTTTGAAGCAAGGATAGCCGAAGATGGTAGCAGCATTTTATATGAGGACCAGGATGCCAACTTGTGGGATAAAGAGTTGATTGAAAAAGGTGAATATTTCCTGGATAAGGCATCTGTTGGCGATACATTATCAAAGTATCATTTGGAAGCAGCCATCGCTTATTGGCATACACACAAAGAAGATACCCCTCAAAAGTGGGAAAACATTTTGCAACTCTATAACCAATTACTGCAAATAGAGTATTCTCCCATCGCCGCCTTAAACCGGACATTTGCTCTTGCAAAAGCTAATGGTAAAAACGAAGCAATCGCAGAGGCGGAAAAATTAAATCTTGTTGACAATCACTTGTATTATACTTTATTAGGTAATCTGTACACTGATGTTGATAATGTAAAAGCACTGAAACATTATCAAAAAGCACTGTCACTTACAGGTTCAAACCGCGATAAGGCGATAATTGGAAAGAGTATCGGGAAGTTGAATTTGAGTTTACTCCAAGATCATGTCCCTAATCCAGGCTCTGCAGCTTAGCAGGACATGGACGGCCTTCTTTTTCTTACTCCTGAATATTTAAATACTCCTGCATTTTCCCAGGATAATATTAATTCGTTAAGAGGGCAAGAATCAGATAAAAGATATAAAGATAATACCCACACCTGATCTTCCCCCTCTTCACACCGTTCAGGCCGCTTAGAGCGTCCCGACCGCATCACAGGCTCAGGATGACATTAAGGTAGCCTCATGATTCACTTTTTAAATTATCAATAGCCCATGAAAATAAACATTTGAATGTTTAGTTCCACTGTCAGCCTGAGCCTGTCGAAGGTGGGTTAGGATGAAAAACGTCTATCCCAGGCCGTGTCTCTCCTCCAGACCCGCGCAAAGCAGGACACGGACGATGAATGTGGGATAAAATTATTAGCTTAGAGCATGGCTGTAAGAACTGCGATAGAACAAACCGAAGGACTTTATTTTATTACTTTTACCTGTTGCCACTGGCTTCCATTATTTGAAATTACTAACGGGTATGATACTGTTTATAAGTGGTTCGATTATTTAAAGTCGAAAAACCATCACATAAAAGCATATGTAATCATGCCGAATCATTTACATATGCTTATTGATTTTTCCGATTCGTTAAAAAGTATTAATTCAATTGTGAGTAATGGGAAAAGGTTTATGGCATACGAATTAATAAGAAGATTAGAAGCACAAAAAAATAATAGTATTCTTTATAAATTGCGGGAAAGTGTAATAGATTCGGATAAAGCAAGAGGAAAGAAACACCAGGTATTTGAAAGATCGTTTGATGGTAAGCTGATAACTAATCATCATTTCTTTATAGAAAAACTCAATTACATCCACGATAATCCCTGTCGGGGAGTGTGGAAATTGGTTGAAAATCCGGTTGACTACAAACATAGCTCTGCCAAATATTACATATCGGGAATACAAAGTGAATATGCTATTGACAGTCAATAATTCTGCACGGCCGTGTCCTGCATCCGCACAAAAGGCTTGGAGTAGAGACACGGCCTGGGATAGTAATGGGAAAAGGTTTATGGCGTACGAATTAATAAGAAGATTAGAATCACAAAAAAATAATAGTATTCTTTATAAATTGCGGGAAAGTGTAATAGATTCGGATAAAGCAAGAGGAAAGAAACACCAGGTATTTGAAAGATCGTTTGATGGTAAGCTGATAACTAATCATCATTTCTTTATAGAAAAACTCAATTACATCCACGATAATCCGTGTCGGGGAGTGTGGAAATTGGTTGAAAATCCGGTTGACTACAAACATAGCTCTGCCAAATATTACATGTCGGGAATACAAAGTGAATACGCTATTGACAGTCAATAATTCTGCACGGCCGTGTCCTGCATCCGCACACAAGGCCCGGAGTAGAGACACGGCCTGGGATAGAACTTGCAGTGGGCATCTTCGGAACACCTTTTGCAGGTCACTAACACACTGAAGCTTGAATTCAATCACGATAAAGAACAGTGCTTTTGCAAGGGTAGGCGGGGAAAGAGTTCTTGCGATGAAAAACAATCATACCCTTTATGTTGTGGCAAGAGATGATTACAGCACCTTTTTGTACGCATAAATTGTACACCAGGCATAAAAAACATCCTTTCAAGAAGTAACCACATAGCGGTTTCTAAATAGTTGATCTTCTTTCCCTGGCCTTGTCCCGACTTCAGTCTCTGCAGCTCAGCACCCGGGAAGGCGGTTTTATTATTCTTCATATTTATGACAGGTAAAGCAACAAATTCGAAGAATTTTTATTTTAAACACAGGCATTAGAGAGATATCAAACCTTAGTTTTCAGACATCAATTCCTAAAAAAAGTACGTTTGTTTTTTCACATTTTGTTTTAAATTGTGAGTAAATGCATTAACCATTTTTGCCTCGTGGTACTAAGCCGATAGTAAGGGTAATTAACCCAATTGCTAGATAGACACAAAGGGGAAAAACCAGCAGCAAAATTTCTATACACAGATTTTGGCAGGCAGAAATCGGGATACATCCGATAATCCGGTAGAGACAGCCATTCTGGAAAAGCCAGAAGAATATTGTTACAGTAGTGCAAGTGATTTTTGTTTACTTTTATTAACCGGGTTAATAATTTTATTTGAAGGATTGATGACAAATACAAAAAACGAAATTCTTCCAAAAAAGGAGAATTCGTTTCTTTCAGGCGACGGCGAAATGGCTAATCTTATGCGCAATAAAGATTGGAATACTACTCCTTTAGGCAATCCTGAAACATGGCCTGCTTCCCTTCGTTCCATGGTTTCGGTTATGCTTGATAATCCTTTCGGAATGTATATTGCCTGGGGCAAAGAATATACCCAGCTTTATAATGACGGATTTCGGCCGATACTTGGTTCTTCAAAACATCCTGAGGCTTTGGGGCTATCTTCCGCAATAACTTTTGCCGAAATATGGGATACCATTAAGCCGATGTTTGAAAAAGTGATGCAAGGAAATTCTATTCGTGAAACAGATTTCATGGTTCCTCTTAATCGCGATGGTTTTACCCAAAAATGTTATTTTGATTTTGCCTACAGTCCTATTAAAAATGAAGACGGAAATCCTGGTGGTATTTTGGTTACTGTAATCGAAACTACCAACAAGAAAAAGGCAGAGGACGAACTGAAGGACGCTAAAGAACGTATGGAATATGCTACTCATGCAGCCGATATTGCTACCTGGGTTTTTGATCCTCAAAATGAAACTTTTGTTTGTGACAAGTTATTAAAAGACTGGTTTGGTTTGCCTGAAGCGGAAGTGTTTCCACTTGAATTGGCAATGGAAAAACTTATTCCAAAAGATAAGGAACCTGTTCAAAATGCAATAGAACAATCACTACAATATGCTCATGGGGTTATTGATCATGAATGTACAATCGTTCATCCGGGAACAAAGCAATCGAGGATAATAAGAGCAAAAGGCAAAGCGGTTTTTAATGAAGACAAAATTGCTTACAAATTATATGGGATTCTCCAGGATATTACCAGCGAAACGCTGGCACAAAGGAGGATAAAAGAAAGCACTGCCACTTTTATGAAGATGATCCTCCAGGCACCTTTTTCTATTGCTGTTTTAAGAGGCCCGGACTATGTGGTGGAAGTGGTGAACGACAAAGCTTTGGAATTGTGGCAAAGGAAAAGACACGAGGTAATAGGGATACCGATTATAGAGGCAATGCCGGAATTAGCTGACCAGGGAATTAAAGAATTGCTTGACGAGGTTTACAAAACAGGAAGGACCTTTTCAGCAACAGAAATGCCTGTCCAAATTCTTAAAAATAATCATTTAGAAGAAACATTTATCAATTTTAATTACCAGGCATTAACGAATGCCGAAAAAGAAACTGAAGCGATTCTGGCTATAGGCATAAACGTAACTGCGCTGGTTAACGCCAGCCGCCAGGTGGAAGAAAGTGAAAAAATGCTTCGAAGTATTGTTGAAAATTCTCCGTTTCCAATAGGAGTCTATATTGGAAAAGAAATGAAGATACAATTGGCGAACCAAACAATGCTTGATACATGGGGAAAGGGAAATGAAGTAATTGGTAAATTATACACTGACATTTTACCCGAACTAAGCAATCAACATGTTTTTGAACAGTTGGAAAAAGTTTATTCTACCGGAATTCCGTTTCATGCACGAAATCAGAAGATTGATCTGCTGGTTGATAACCGGATGCAGACTTTTTATTTCAATTACAGTTTTACGCCTTTATTTAATTTGGAAGGCCAGGTTTATGGGGTGATGAATACCGGGGTTGACGTTACCGATCTTATGAATGCTATTCAAAAAACAGAAAAAAGTGAAGAACAACTTCGCATTGCACTTGCGGGGGGAGAGTTAGGAACATTTGATTATTATCCTCTCGAAAAAAAGTTATTATGGTCTGATAAAACCAAAGAACTGTTTGGCTTTCCGCCGGACGCTGAGGTGGATTATGAAACATACTTACAGGCATTATACGCTGAAGATTTGGATAATTCTGTTGCTTTGGCCGAAAACCGGTTTCCATTGAATGAGGATGGATTATATGAATTGGAATATCGGACAGTTGGAATAAAAGACGGCAAGATAAGATGGTTAAAATCAAAAGGGAAAGCTAAGTATAATGACGAAGGCGTGCCGGTTCGTTTTACAGGTGTGGTACAGGAAATTACACAGTTAAAAGAAGCAGAAGCAGAAAGAGTTAAAGCCGAACAGGAACTGAAAGAAAGTGAAGCACGGTTGAGGCTTTTTGCCGATTCAATGCCCCAAATTGTTTGGGCTGCAGATGCAGATGGAAAGCTTACTTATATAAATAAAGCTTTTTACAGTTATAGCGGCTTAAATGCTTCCGATAAAATTGAGGAAGAATGGATTGAAATAATTCATCCGGAAGACAGGGAAGAAACAATTCATGAATGGGAGGAAAGTTCTAAGAATGGAAGCGAATTTACTATTGAACACCGGTTCAGAAGTCATGATGGAGAATATAGATGGCAATTAACACGTGCTGTTCCTATAAAAGATTCCGAAGGGAAAGTTCAAACCTGGGTAGCCACGAGCACCGACATTCAGGAGATTAAAGAACTGGATCAGCAGAAAGATCATTTTATAAGTATTGCAAGCCACGAATTAAAAACGCCAATTACTTCTATCAAAGGATACATACAAATTCTGGAAAGCATTTATAGTGAGTCTGATGATGCTTTCCTGAAAAAATCTTTAGGCACAGTAGACAAACAAATAGTAAAACTAACTAATCTCATCTCTGATCTGCTGGACCTTTCGAAACTGAAACTTGGAAACTTACACCTTTTGAAGGAGTCGTTTAACATGAATGAACTCATTGAAGAAGTGGTAGAAGAAATGAGGTTAGTGAAACAAGATTATACTATTGAGGTTATTTTACACACCGATGCAGAAGTTTTTGCCGACAGGGAAAGGATCGCCCAGGTGCTTGTTAATTTTCTTACGAACGCTATCAAATATTCTCCCCGGAATAAATTGATAAAGGTCAAAAGTGTTTTAAAAGACAATTCTTTCAAAGTCACTGTAAAGGACCAGGGCATTGGAATCAGTAAACAAAGTCAGCAAAAAATATTTGAAAGATTCTACAGGGTAGAAGGCGCGAATGAAAAAACTTATCCGGGATTTGGAATTGGATTATTTATTTCAGCAGAAATCATTCAGCGGCATAATGGAGAGATTGGTGTAAAAAGTGTTCCCGGAAAAGGCTCAACCTTCTTTTTCAGTTTGCCGGCAAACTAATTTTCCTGATTGACAGTGGTAGGCGGCCAAACTTTTTGCAAAATCAGTATATAGTTCTAATTTTTATAAATCAAAACAACAACAATGGCACACATTCAATTAAACAACGATTTTCCGGGAATTGTAGGCTTATTAAACTACAGTCCTGAAACAGCCAAACCATTAAACGAGCTGGCTGAAATATTATTAGTCGGGGATAACTCACTAACAAGAGGTGAAAGAGAAATGATTGCTTCTTCCGTATCTTACTGGAACGATTGTCATTTCTGTCACAGTTCTCATGGTGCAGCGGCGGCCAATCTTTTGCAGCAGCCAGTGAGTTTTTTAACAGAAATAAAAAAAGGTTTTCCTAATACTGAAGTCTCTTCCAAAATGCGCGCATTGCTTGGCATAGCAAAGCACGTGCAGGAAGGAGGCAAAAGTGTAACGGAGGAGGACATACGAAAAGCAAGAGTAGCTGGTGCAGCAGACAAAGAAATTCATGATACGGTTCTGATTGCCGCTGCTTTCTGTATGTATAATCGTTACGTAGATGGCCTTGCCACATGGGCGCCAAAAGAAGATAATGATTTTATGCCGATGGGCAAGATGCTTGCAGAACGTGGTTATCTCGCGGCTACGCCGGCTTAATCATTTTCTACCAGATAAAATGAAAACCAATTTTTAACCTCTTAATTTTTACTTATGCCTTACATTCCATTAAAAGAAAATCTGCCCGGCATAACCGGCTTACTCGATTACAGGAAAGATACGGCTCTGCCCATACGGCAACTGACGCAAATTTTACTGCGTGGTGAATCCACTTTATCAGAAGGAGAAAGAGAATTAATAGCGGCTGTTGTTTCCTACGGCAATGAATGCACTTTTTGTACCGCGGCCCATACCGCCGCCGCTGATCTGCTGCTTGGAGATAACACCATTGCTGAAAATGCAAAACATGCTCCCGGCGAACTAATGATAAGCGATAAAATGAAATCATTACTTTCCATCGCAAGGGCGGTACAGAAAAATGGTAAGCTGGTAACTCCGGCCATGGTAGAAGAAGCAAAGGCAAATGGCGCTACCGACAGGGAATTGCATGACACGGTATTGATTGCGGCACTCTTTAGTTTGTATAACAGGTATGTTGACGGGTTGGCAAGTGTAACTCCCGAAGATCCTGCCTTTTACAACCGCCTTGCCGCCATATTAAAAGATAAGGGCTATTTACCCTCAGAAGACAGGTATGCCACTTTGTAAACATCATCATCAGTGATTAGCTGAGTTTACGGAAATAAAACAGGCGAGGCCTACGGGGGAGACACCGCCAGGAAGAGTTAAGTACATCATCAGTCAAAGTAGATCCGAATAATCATCTGAGCCTATCATTACCGGCGACAAGAACGAAAAGATTTCGCCTGAACAAACTATCTATTTTTTTGTGGGTGATATTCTTTTTCCAAATCCCGGATTATCGCAGTAGCACGTTCCAGCAATGTATCAGCGCTCCGTATTTTTGAAGGAATAAATCTTGACCGCACCATTTCCATGTATTGATTAAAAATGGTTTTATCAGTGCTCAACAAAGGCGGATTGCTGTGTATGAATGAATCGATCTTTTGTCTGTCAGGCTTGCCCCTGTTCAATTGAAAAATATCATTAGCTTGTTCATTAAATTGAACATAGAATAATTGTGAACGCAATTTTCTTACTTCGCTAAATATTCTTCCATCCTGCTCATCATACACTCTCATCCTCCTGGTTAACTGGTAATATTGAGTAATGTTTTGGGCGAGGTTGTTATTGAAATAACTAAGAGCTCCGGCATTCTTCATCTCCTCGAAAGTAGCGTCATTGGGTATAAAAATATATGGAGCGCCGCCAAACAATCCATACCAATAAAGTTTACCGGAAGGAATTTGAACTGGCTCAGTTTTCGAAAGTAATTGAAAAAGTGTGTCAACATTTTTTGAAGCATAATTCCAGTAACTTATATAAGACTTCAAGGCACTCGTATCTGTTCGCAGATTATTCACCATTGTACCTGAATATATTTTTGCCTTTTTATGCCCGGTGATCTTCTCCCGTATATTCTCTGCGAAAAAGCCGAGTGTTACAGCAAGAAATATCATTAAGAACTCCAGAAAATATTCTTTGAAGTTTTTCTTTTTATGATGCAGATCCGGATGATGATGTACTTCCATATTTTCGATTTCTGATTTGAGAATTCTGATATTTGTTTTTCTTTTTCAAAACGAAACGCAATGAATATACCCGGTAAAGCAACAAGTAAATGTGATTCTTATTCCCTAAGTTCAATTGATAAGTGCAACACGAAGAGCCGAAAAACTAATTTGTTATTGCAAAATGACAAAGAAGTATAATCAGCTTAAACCGGAGCAAAGGTACAAGAATGAAACATTAAAGAATGCCGGAACAACTCAACAAAAAAACCTTGAAGATACTTCGACCAATCGTTACTTACCGGCCAATGCCTGACAGTAAACCAACATTTATGATTGATTTTTATTTTATAGAATTCCAATTGCATAAGCTCATGACTGTTTCACCTTCTCTGCCCAATCATCCATTCTTTTTTCAAGAATTTGCAGTGGCATAGCGCCCCCGCTCAGCAGTTCGTCATGAAAATCGATAATGCTGAATTTGGGACCTAGTTCTTTTTCATATTTATCGCGTAGTTCTATTATCTTCAATCTTCCCGCCATATAGGATAGTGCCTGCCCTGGCCAGCGCATGTACCGTTCAATTTCTTTAGTGGCAACATCTTCACGGTAAGGTCCATGATCTATCATGTATTTAATGGCTTGTTCCCGTGTCATGCCTTTGGTATGGATACCTGCATCCACGACAAGCCGTGTAGCCCGGATGAGTTGACCTAGGAGAGATCCAAGGTATGAATAGGGATCTTCATATAACCCGAGTGGTTTTCCGAGCGATTCACAATAAAACGCATATCCCTCGATATAGGCCCCATATCTTGCAAATCGCCGAAATTTTGGTAAGGCTGTATCTTCCTGCTGTAGTGAAATCTGGTAATGATGACCCGGAATGGCTTCGTGAAGAAAAAAATCATCCATGGGTATCGCATTAAATTTTGTGGCATCCGGTATGGGAACATAAAATATTCCCGGCCGGCTGCCATCGGGAGTGCCGGGATGATATTGGGGTACACCGACTGTATTTTCACGAAATTTTTCTACCTGGAGTATTTCAAACGGTGTTTTTGGGAAAATTCCAAATAGGTTTTTTACATGAGCATCTACTATTTTGTGAATCGTTTCAAAAGAATCCAGCACCTGCTGCGGCGTTGTAAAAGGAAAGAATTTTTTATCGTCTTTCACGTATAGAAATAATGCTTTTAAATCTCCCTTGAAACCGATCGCAGTTTTTACACTATCTATCAGGTGCGTAATGATTGCTACCTGGGCAAGGCCGGTTTCATAAATTTGTTCGGGCGTTTTGTTGGTGGTCGTCCAATACCGTACGTAATAATCATACATTTCTTTGCCACCCGGAACGGCGGAGAGGCCTGACGAGCTTCGTGATTTGGGCAGGTATTTAGTTTTAAAAAAATCAGCCAGTTTCTTATACGTTGGTATAATTTCTGTATTAATTGCCTGTTTGTAAGCGACGGTTAAGCGTTCGCTGTCAGACGCAGAAATGTCTTTGGGAAAATGAGTAACCGGTGTATAAAACAAACTTTTGGTGGGATCTGTAACGATCATAGCTTCTAATTCGGGAATAATTTTAATCACCAGTGCTTTTGGCCACACAACGCCTTTTTTCATTCCCTGCCGGTAATTTCCAATGGCTGAATCTGCTATTACCGAAACCCTGCTCATACGCGCTAACCAGTTATCATAATCATAAACAGTTTTAAATGGCTGAGAACTGTTACCCGAACCTGACAAGGCAAATGAGATAAAAAAATCATCATTTGGCAACATCCATGCACTCAACTCAAGTCGGTCCAGTTGCCTCTTCATTTCGTACAAAAAAATGTCGTAGCTGATCTTATTTTTCTCAGAAAGTGTATTAGGATCAAAAGTTTGTATCGTCTCCAAATATGACTGATAGAACACTTTTAACGAATCCCTGTATGACTGTGTTTGGTTATTCGGCAACTGACCGTTGTACCGTGTATCTCCTGCTGCCGTCGCTTCAAGGGGGTATAGCTTTAATCTTTCTTCCCAATAATTATTAAACACTGTTTGAAGATTCGCATCAGTGGAACCAACGTTTGTTTTATGCTTTTCAGGTACATGCCGGTTCCATGAAACAATTGCATAAAAGGTTATTGCCGATGCGCAGGTTAATAGAATATGTTTTGTTTTCATAATATTTTTTTTAGTTGATTTGCTTTTGTTATCTCTATTTCCTTTTAATCTTCTTTTTCTAAATGGATGATGATGTACTTCCATGTTTCTGTTATTAACTAATTGGATAAATCATATTCTTTTTTAATCAAATCAATCAACTCAATTGCTACCCGCTTTGTTGTTTGTAAACCTGGAACGTACCAGTTATCCAAAGAGCTTCTTAATAACCATACCCCGTTTCCAAGTTCTAATAATGTTGCAGGATCATTTGTAATCAGTTTAGCTGTAGAATCAATTTGAATTTGCCAGGTACCTGCGGAGGGACTATATCCGATTATATAAGCCCTGTCGAAAATTTTATTTCCAATCTCTTCGTTCTCCGCTTCATGATCATTAAAATAAGTTTGATCCGATTGCATCACTTCAATCCGTTTCCAGTATTCAATAATTTTTTTAGTTAGATTTTTTTTCCTAATCATCCGTAAACCATCTGCATTTTTCATTTCTGTTTCTGTAACATCATGAAAATGGAAGCCGATAATTCGCTGGTATTTTATATAATCTTCATACAATAACTGAACAGAACCCTTATTTTTTGCCATATTGTGAATAGCATCGAAAGTTATAGTCAGCCCATGCCTAAGCGAATCTGCATTCCTCAAATCACGGGTGATAATTGTCGTATCGCTTTTCAGATCTTCCAGCATAGATTCCATATACTGCTTTTCTTTTTCGTGGTCTTTACCGTTTTCACGAATATTTTCGGCGACAAAGCCTAGAAAAACAGCAAGAAATATCATTAAGAATTCCAGAAAATATTCTTTGAAATTTTTCTTTTTATGATGGAGATCCGGATGATGATGTACTTCCATATTTTCGATTTCTGAATTGAGAATTCTGATATTTGTTTTTCTTTTTCAAAACGAAACGCAATGAATATATCCGGTAAAGCAACAAGTAAATGTGATTCTTATTCCCTAAGTTCAATTGATAAGTGCAACACGAAGAGCTGAAAAACTATTTTGTTATTGCAAGATGACAAAGAAGTATAATCAGCTTAAACCGGAGCAAAGGTACAAGAATGAAGCATTAAAGAATGCCGGAACAACTCAACAAAAAAACCTTGAAGATACTTCGACCAATCGTTACTTGTCAACGGCAGCTTCGCTGCCCAACTGCAAACCAGGAGCTTGTTGCAAACCAGGTTTTTTGATTTTTTCTTTCCCGGCAATTCTTTTCAGCATATGCCTGAAAATGAAATAATGAAACGGCAACATCGAGTACCAGTAATTGCGGCCCATAATTCCTTTGGGTCTGAAGGTGGCTGTTTGCTTCAATATACACCGGTAGTCGTTTTCTACAATAGAAAATTCGAGCCACGCCTCACCCGGTAATTTCATCTCCGCAAACAAAAGCAGGCGGTAATTTTGGCGGTCGGCCAAAAGCACCCTCCAGAAATCGAGCGCATCACCTGTCTGGATTTGTACATCACTTCTCCTCCCCCTGCTGATGCCCACACCACCCAATAATTTATCGAGCCAGCCGCGCAAGCGCCATAATCGGTCAGCATAATACCAGCCGTGATGCCCACCAATACCAAAGATGCGGTCAGCGATCTCTTCTTTTTTGTCTTTATCTATTTCTACCCAACGGCGGTCTATATAACAACCATTCACCGGCACTTCGACATATTGTTTCAGATCAAGTGCTCCCACGCTGCTGGAAGCAGCGTCAGTCCAGCTGGATACAACCATGTTTTGTTCAATCTTCAGAAAAGCCATTTTGATGGCTTCACGGTAGGGTATCAAATCCATTGGAATAATTTGGGTGATGGCGTTTTCTTTGCATACCACATCAGTTTTCATGCTTTGAACAAGCTGTCTTGCAATGGTGAAATTGGCCGAGGTAGTAAAATACAGCCAATAAGACGAAAGGCCGGGAAATAATACCGGCAGAGCAAAAATGTATCTTTTATAACCACGCACTTTAGCAAAGTCAAGCAGCATTTGTTTGTATGTAAGTACATCAGGGCCGCCAATCTCAAAGGTGCGGTTAAACGTTTTTTCATTTAGCAAGCTTCTGAACAGGTAGTTGATCAGGTTGCGGATAGCGATGGGCTGGCAACGGGCTTTGAGCCAGCGCGGTGCTATCATCACCGGCAATTTTTCGGAAAGATCGCGTATGATCTCAAACGAAACACTACCGGAGCCAACGATAATGCCAGCTTCAAAAACGGTGTAGGCGATACCCGAATGTACCAGGATGTCTTTTACCGCCTTTCGCGCCAGCAGGTGCGGTGAGAGGTTTACTTCATTGGAGATGCCGCCAAGGTAAATCACCTGCTTGACCTGTGTGAGCGTCGCCACCAGCACAAAACAACCTGCAGCCCTTATCTCATATTCTTTAAGCGTCGTGTGCGTATCACCAAGCGAATGGATAAGATAATAGGCCACATCAAAAGTTTTATGATTAAAATTCTGAACGGCATTTTCCGGATGCAGAAAATCAAACTCGATGATGTGCACCTTGGTAAGTATTTCATTTGCAGGTCGGAAACGGTTGACATCCCTTACCACGCATGTAACTTCATGGCCTGCTTCTACGAGCACAGGCAGCAGCCTCATGCCAATATAACCATTAGCACCTGTAAGTAAAATGCGCATACATGTGGCCGTAAGCAGTGTTTAATCCGCACAACGGAGACTGTTTACAGTGACAAGATAGCAATGCCATATGCCGCAAAAAATGATCTTCGACATACAAAACACTGATCGACAACAAAAACGCTGGATTAGATAGAAGGAGTTTTTAGATCCTTATCGGCATTCCTGTGAAGCTGGCTATTACTGTTCGGTTAAGGGGTAGTAAACTAAGAAATAAGTGAGATTTTTATTTTTGAGTATCATTGGAAATGCGTTGGAAACAGAACTACTTTAGTTGTACAGATGTTTTTTCTCGCTGATTCCCGCGGATTTAAGAGGCTGATTTTCGCTGATTTCTTTCCGTTTATAGCTTTACCTAAAAGTATTGGATTATTATAGCGGAAGGGCGCTCTGGTAAAACAAAATCCTCATATTATTGTTTGTTTACTGAAAACTTCCATGTTTATCCGCGTGCATTCAATCTGCGATTATCTGCGTGAAACCCTGCTTCTCGCTTCACTATCTGGCCAGATTTGAAGTAGAATTTTGTATCGAATCATAATGGGTTTTAGAAAAAAAAGTTTCTACACGATAACAAATAATTTCGCCGGACAATGCCTGACAGTAAACCGGCTTTTGCGTTTGATTTTTATTTTCTCCGCGTCTAACGGTACCGCATATTCGAAAACTCAGAGGGCTGGGTTTTTTATTTTGTATACAAAAATCCTTCGTGCTCTATTGAAACTTTCCATCATAAGAGCTCTTGCAATTGCGCTGGAACATGAACTTAAATAAACAAAAAAATTATTATTTTTTTATATGTGAAAATATTTTTATCTTTTTCCTCTAAACCAATCCAAAATGAGAAAATTACTTACACTTCCTGCCATTATCTTCATGGCGCTCTTTACTGTTGTACTGAATGCCTGCAACAGTACGACAGACACTACATCATCAGTGCAAACTTCTGATGTAAACGAAGATTCTTTGCAACAGGTCATTGCGCGTGGAGAATATCTTGCAGTTAATGTAGTGGCGTGTATTCACTGTCACAGTAAGAGAGATTGGACCAAATATTCCGGCCCTGTGATTTCCGGAACCGAAGGTGGCGGTGGTCAGGAGTTTAGCCATGCGGAATTTGATGCAATCCCGGGAGTTCTTTACAGTAGAAATATTACGCCCGATTCTGCAACGGGTATTGGTACATGGACTGATGATGAAATTATCCGTGCCATGACCCAAGGCATCAGGAAAAATGGCGACACTCTTTTTCCTTTAATGCCCTACGCCAGTTTCAACCACATGGCGAAGAGTGATTTGCTGAGCATTGTGGCTTACCTGCACACGTTAAAGCCCCTCCATAATGAAGTGCCGGCAAGGCAATTGATGATACCCATCAGCATGGCGTACCCGGCGCCGGCGTTACAAAAATCTATCGATGCAAATGTTGCACCACCGGAAAGCGACTCAGTGCAATATGGCGGATATCTTGTAGCCATGGCTGGTTGCAGCGATTGCCATACTCCTTATGTAAAGGGGCAACCTGATTTAAGCCGTTTGTTCGCCGGTGGCAATACCTTTCATTTGCCTGGTTCTTCGGTGAATTCTGCTAATTTAACACCTGATTCTGCAACAGGCTTGGGTACATGGAGTGAAACTGCATTTCTTGGTAAGTTTTTGCCTTATCGGGACAAAAAAAATTATGATTTTGGTGCCGGTAAAATGAATACGGTTATGCCTCTTGCTGAATTTGCCGGCATGACGGACAACGACCTTAAAGCCATTCATGCCTATCTCCGAACTGTAAAACCAATTTCAAACAAGGTGCTAAAATATCCGGAATAAAGATTGTTGGATCGCGGAAAAGAAAATCAGGTTTCCTTTTCCAGAACATAAATATTCATCTCTACTCTAACGGTAAATGATAAACGCTTATAGAGACTAATCGCGTGTTCATTATCTGAACGCACGTGGAGAAAAGGCATGTTTCCCTGTTCGATAATTGAAAGAACCTGGTCATTAACCAGCGATTTGCCATATCCTTTTCCGGTATGTTCCGGATGTGTGCAGACTGCACTCACTTCAACATATTCAAAAGGATGCATTCTTTGCCCCGCCATTGCTGCCAGCTTTCCTCCGGCAAATATACCCTTGTAATTTCCGAATTCAATTGTGCGTTCCAGAAAAGGCCCTGGGTTGGTCAGTTGCGTCAAAGCGATCATTTGCGGTATATCTTCCTCTTTCAAAGGCACAATCAAACCGATAGTTTTTGAGGGAGCAGCACCGGCAAAGACCATCTGCAGGGCTTTAACTCTATCGACGATTTTCCAGTAGCCTGGAATTTTTACCTCCTTGAAAACAGGAATTACGACTCGCCGTTTGGGTGGCGTTATTTCAAGTAATTCATGGAAGGAGGCCTCATCATAATTTTTTAGTCCTGCAAAAGGGGCAACTTCATCGTAAAAGAATTTTGCACGATCATTTCCTGCCGCCAAATTCGCATTGCCTGAGATCATCGCATTCCATGCCGGATTATCAAGTACGTGTGGAGTCATAATTGCCGGGCGAAAATAAAGTTTTGTTACCTTAACAGGATGAAAAGATTTCTTAACACCGCCAATTGGCCTTTGCTTGTGTGCCGCATCGTTGTTGGTTTAATTTTTTTATCTGAGGGAATTCAAAAATTTATTTTAGCAGGGCCTGGCATTGACAGGTTCACTAAAATCGGGTTTAGCCATCCTTTGTTTTGGACTTATTTTGTTGGCACATTTGAAATAGTTTGCGGTTTACTGATTTTAATCGGCTTCTATACAAAACTTGCTGCAATTCCACTTTTGATCATAATGATCGTTGCTTTTATAACAACAAAAGTCCCGATAATTACAGGTAAAGGTTTCTGGGCGTTTGCTCACGAATACAGAACTGATTTTGCGATGACTTTGCTTTTGTTGGTAATTCTTTTTTCTAAAAACGATAATGATTCGGAAGCTAAAAAATTTCCTGCTTCTGATTAACAGTAAACAAAGAAATTAGCCAAATTTTTATTTTATAACTGTCATGGCTAAACGTATTTTTTTGCACTAATCTATTTTAAGGAGGGAGGATTAACCGTTGCCATCGACGGATCAACATCTTACGCCGGGAAGGCTGGCGGCGGCCATTATAAGCTGAGTGGGAATATGCTTATGATTACGCAGTCAATTTCTAAAGACTCTTCTTTCACAGATTCAGGGGAAAGTTATTTATTACATGAATCTGCAGTCGCAACTATTTCTCTCGAAAAGCAGTAGATCTAAAATATGGTTTCATACAGGCGTTGACGTGGCATTTCCACCGTCCCTTTTCCGTCTTCTTTTTCAAATAGTCTTCGTTTGGCAACAGGACGGCCTCCAATAATTTAGTATATACAGTACCCAAAATCCTTCCAATAAATTTTTTAAATAAAGAATAATGAAAAAGTATTAAACAAACTTTAAGTTATAATAACGGGGTATAGAATAAACAATTGAAAATTTTGTCAATTAATCAATACTTTTGCCACCTTTTATGAAAGATTTAAACGAAATATTTCCTTTACTTACCGAACCTAAAAACATCGTAATCACTTTTCATCAAAAACCGGATGCGGATGCAATGGGTTCGGGATTGGCATTATATAATTTTCTGATTCAGTTTAATCACGAGGTTACAGTTATTTCTCCAACCAACTGGCCCGCTTTTTTAAGCTGGATGCCCGGAGCAAAAAAAGTGATTGATTTTGATATGCAGAATGAAGAAGCAATAAATTGTTTAAAACAGGCAGAATGGCTTTTTTGTCTTGACTTTAATGTACTAAGCCGTACAAAAAACATGGAACCTGTTATCGCCAGTTTAAATTGTACGAAGATTTTAATCGATCATCATCAGCAACCCCAAACAGAATTTTTTGATTATGGATTAAGTGATACCAACAAAAGTTCAACCGCTGAAATGATTTTTGATTTTATTACTAACAGTGGCCATGCAGAGAAGATTAATACCCAGGTTGCTGAATGCCTGTATGCAGGTGTAATGACCGATACAGGATCTTTCCGCTTTAATTCCACCTCTGCGGATGTACACAGAATGGTAGCAAAATTAAAGGAGAGAGGTTTGAACCATAGCCAGATTCATGAAAACTTGTTTGACAATTACCTTGAAGGACGATTTCGTTTTTTTGGAAATACCTTGCTGAACCGTATGGAAATTTTTTATGAATACAATACCGCGTTGATTGCTATCCCTCAAAAAGATCTTATAAAATATAATGTAAAAACCGGAGATACTGAAGGGCTGGTAAACTTCCCTTTAAGTATAAAAGGGATTAAACTTGCGGCGGTAATTATAGACAGGGGAGATGAAAGAAAGAGCTCTTTCAGGAGCAAGGGTGGATTTGATGTAAATACTTTCGCCAGAAAATATTTTAATGGCGGTGGTCATTTTAACGCTGCCGGTGGAAAAAATAAAGAATCATTAGAAGAAGTAATTGCAAAATTTAAACAGGCAATCAAAGAAAATCAAGAACAATTAAACAATTAAACATTTAATAAAAAAACGCAAAATGAACAAATCAATTTGCCTGGTTGCGGCAGCACTCTTAATTTTTGCAACCGGTTGTAAGCAACAGGATTTTAAAAAAGCGCCGGATGGATCTGAATATAAAGTTATACGCAATTCCGGTGGTAAGAAAGCGGTAGAAGGCGATATTATGGAGGTAAATTTATATGCAAAATATAAAGACAGCACACTTTTCAACAGTGTTGAAAAAAGTATGCCGCGGTTTATGCCTTATGATACCATGCAACTTCCTCCTTATTTTAAAGAAGTGCATGAGGGTGATAGCTTAGTGCTAAGGCAATCTACTGATTCTTTGATAAACCATGGAGCAGCTGCGCCTTTCATGAAAAAGGGGAATTATATTATTCAAACTTATAAAATCGTAAAATTGTTTCCTTCAAAAGAAGCCGCTGATAGCGCTGCTAAAACTTTTGAAGATGCAGCCAAGGTGATAAGAAAGAAAGAAACGATAGAAAAAGTTGAAAAGGAAGTAGCTTCAAATGATTCTCTGGTAAAGGCTGATGAGCAAGAAATTAAAGATTATATGGCTAAGAATAATCTTACCGGTGAAAAAACTAAATGGGGAACTTATGTTATTATTGATTCTGCAGGAACCGGTCCAACTCTTGGCGACAGTGATGTTGCAGAAGTAAATTATACAGGCAGCACTTTTAATGACAGTACTTTTGATTCTAATACCAATCCTAAATTCGGGCACACTGAACCTTTGTACGTTGACATGAATGAATACCAGGTAATTCCGGGGTGGATAGATGGTTTGAAATTAATGCGCAAAGGAACTAAGGGTAAACTTTTAATTCCGTCATATTTGGCATGGGGAGCGGCTGGCTCTCCTCCCAGAATTGCACCGAATGCTAATGTTATTTTTGATATTAAAGTTACAGATGTGCTCAATCAGCAGCAATACCAGGAAGAACTTAACAAACAGCAACAACAGATGGAACAGCAGCGGCAAATGATGCAACAGTTACAACAACAAATGCAGAAGCAACAGCAACAGTCTCAGCAAAAGGAAAAGAAATAAGTATTTTTAATATTTAAGAAGCCGGATCTTTAAAAAGGTCCGGCTTTTTATTTTTTGAGAAACAGTAAACCGACAAATTTTGAAGATTATTTTTTAGGCTAATTGAAAAAGCATTTAGGCATTACCGTAAGCTTCAAGTAATTTAACTGCTTCCTTTGCTTCTTTCACATCGTGAACACGTAGTATTGAAGCGCCGTTCAATAAAGCAATTGTATTTAAAGCAGTAGTGCCGTTTAAAGAATCGTCGGCAGAAATTTTTAGTATTTTATAAATGGTAGATTTTCTTGAAACACCAGCCATTATTGGCTTTTCAAGCATTTTAAAAATTGCAAGATGTTTTAATAACTGCAAATTTTGAGAAATGTTTTTTCCAAAGCCAAAGCCGGGATCTATAATTACGTCGTTAATGCCCGCTTCTTTACATTGCTGGATTTTATTTATAAAAAAATCAAGAATTTCTTTCGTTAAATCCTCATAATGTGTTTGGTGCTGCATAGTTTCCGGTACGCCTTTCATGTGCATACAGATATATGGAACACTTAATTTTCCTACTGTCTTGATCATCTGTTCGTCGATTTCACCACCACTGATATCATTAATTATTGAAGCGCCGGCCAGCACTGATTCTTCTGCAACCTTTGAATGATAGGTATCGACTGAAATAATAATACCGGGAAAATTTTTTATGAGCATTTCGATTGCAGGCATTAATTTTTTTAATTCTGCTTCCGGTGAAACGCGCAAGCTTCCGGGCCTTGTGCTTTGTGCGCCTATATCGATAATATCTGCACCTTCACTTATCATTTGTGCAGCTTTATTTTTTATCGATTCGATCGTATCAACACGACTGTTTGGAAAAAACGAATCTTCCGTAAGGTTTAAAATCCCCATTACCAAAGGCTTTTCAATAAAAAGTAATTTCCCTTTGCAATTCAATGAAAACATTGTTTTTTTAAGTTTAAATTTGGCAATTATTATGGCGCAAGTTAATACCGATCTGCAATACGATAATGCAGTAAACAAATGCAGGGAAATCTTTTTAAAAAAAACTAAGGATTATGGGACTTCATGGCGTGTTTATCGTACTATTTCTATAGCTGATCAAATTTACATAAAAGCAAAACGCATCAGGAATATCCAGGAAAAAGGAATTCAGAAAATTGATGATAATGTGGAAGCCGAATTTATTGGAATCGTAAATTATGCTGTGATTGGCTTGATTCAACTGGATATACATGATGATGAGATGGAAGAATTGCCTTTGGATGAAACCCTCGATTTTTATGATGAAAAGATTGCCGCAGCCAAAGCTTTGATGCAAAATAAAAATCATGATTATGGTGAAGCATGGCGTGAAATGAGTCATGAAAGTTTTGTGGATTTGATACTGACAAAGGTTTTAAGGATAAAACAAATTGTACAAAATGAAGGCAAAACTTTGGCCAGCGAAGGAATTGATGCTAACTTTTATGATATTTTAAACTATGCCGTCTTTGCCCTCATTTTATCTAAGTAGTTATTTCTATTTTTTCAAAATAAATGATAATGAAAATTTTAGTTAACATTTCCCGTGCAATTGTTGGTATCCTTTTTATTTTTTCAGGATTGGTAAAAGCAATGGATCCGCATGGGCTTGCTTATAAAATGCAGGAGTTTTTTGATGTGTGGGCCATGAATCCTTCTCTTGCTTCTTTTATGTATTGGCTTAGCGACTTTGCACTCCCGTTTGCTATCATCATGATAACACTTGAAATAATTGTGGGAGTTGGTATTTTATTAGGAATATGGAGAAAGTTCTTTACCTGGCTTATTTTATTACTCATTATTTTCTTTGCCTTCCTGACTGGCTATGCAGCTCTTTCTGGTAAAATTTCCACTTGTGGCTGCTTTGGCGATTGTATTCCTTTGACTTCTATGGAATCATTTATTAAAGACCTTGTTTTGTTAGTGCTTATCCTGCTTCTTTTCTTTGGAAGAAAATACATAATTCCTTTGTTTACTCCCGCTTTTGATATCTTGTTAATCGTTATTTCCACTTTTTTAGTTTTATACTATCAGTGGTATGTAATGCGGCATTTACCTACTGTTGATTGCCTTCCATTTAAGAAAGGAGGGAA
The DNA here is from genome assembly GCA_963811285.1 of uncultured Chitinophagaceae bacterium. Classification (GTDB taxonomy): domain Bacteria; phylum Bacteroidota; class Bacteroidia; order Chitinophagales; family Chitinophagaceae; genus Ginsengibacter. Next base: position 244,767 of record CAWEQV010000039.1, read on the forward strand.
TGTGCTGCAATTGCGCAAGATGCCTGCAGATGCAGTTCCTGACAAAAAAGAATACACTTTTGTTTATGAAAAAAACGGGAAGAAACAAAACTTCACTATTAAAGACCTTCCCGATTCGAGTTGGCATTTCGTAAGCCGTGAAGATATACTTATTAAAAAGGGAAAAGATAATGAGCCGCCTATCAAAGATTTTAATCTTATTACACTTTCAGGAAATGATACAACGGAAGCGGTTTTGAGTCTTGATGCTTCTTACTATCTGTACTTTGTAAAAGATTTTACAAAAACCAATTATTGGCTTACTGATTTTATACGAATCTATCAACATGCGAAACAGACTAACCGCGTTTTATATGTGGTTACTCCTGAAATGGCGAAAGCCAACGAATTTTTCAATAAAAGAAACAATTACAATCTTCCCGTTTTTAGTCTTGATGCTACTGCCTTTAAAACTGCTGCAAGAACCAATCCTGAATTGTATTTAATGAAAGGTCCGGTTATCAATAATAAATGGGGTTGGGCTGACTTTAAAGAAGCATTGAACAAATAACGGTAAGAAATTCTTTTAGTCTTTTTCAAAGTGGCTGGAAGGAATCCTCTGTGCGAGCCAGCTATCTTTCAGGGGAATGATCCAATTATTTAATAATTCCTTTTTGATAAGGATAGTGTTATTAAAAAAAAGTGTATCGGGTGTTATAAAATCGTTTTCAATTGAAAAGTTGACGTCTGCAAGAGGAACTAACCGGATTTTTTCATTTACTATAAATGCAACTGTTTGCCTGTCGAGAAGTTGAACGTCATATTCTTTTTCAAGATTTTTGATAAATCTGAAAGCGCTATCGGTACTGCATCCTCCAACTTTTACAGCAGATTCATCTGCCATCAGGATAATGAACCGGCGGAAAAACAGATTGGCGTATGACTTAACGGCACTTCCGTGGCTGTTCCATTCTTTAGAAAAATTTTTTAGTTTTTCCTGGAGTTGTAAGGCTTCTTTTTTTGAAAAAAGCCGGTTAGATTGATAAACCCAAACCCTGGAATTATCATCAAAATCTTTAGGGATTAAATCTTGAAAATTGATGTTCATAGCATCATAAAGTTAAACAGGAAATTTAAGATAAAGAAGTAATTAGGGTAAAAGATTAGTATTTTATTTGTTAATTGATTAGCCTGTATCTTATGGCAATTTTCTTGCCATTTCTTTGCTTAAATAAAACTTTACTTAAAATAAAATCCTTACATAAATTATATAAGGATTTTTAATGATCTATGCTATTTGCCCAAGCCTTTTTAAATAATGAATATGGGAAACTATTGCATGGCGCATCTTGGGAAACTCAATGTAATTAATATGATATTCGCCACAAGTCTTTTTAATGATCTTGCTGATTGCAGGGTAGTGGATGTGAGAAATCCTTGGAAACAAATGATGTTCTATTTGAAAGTTTAAACCTCCAAGCAACCATGAAATAGTTTTGTTTTTTGTTGCGAAATTGGCTGTTGTATTAATTTGATGAATAGCCCATTCACTCTCAATTTTACCGGTTATTTCGCTTGGCATGGGAAATTCAGTATGTTCAACAGTATGAGCCAATTGAAATACAATACTGGTTGCAAAACCAGTAACAAGCGTGATGGTCAAAAATCCAACAAGCCAGGGAACAAAGCCTAATAAAATGATTGGTAAAACGACAAACATAAACATATAGATCAACTTTGCAGCCCAGAATGAAAAATGCTCATAACCGGTCATCTTTCTTATCTGAACAACTCCTATCTTACGTTTAAAATATTTAGTGAAATCCGATACAAAAATCCAGACAATATGCAACAATGCATAAAGGAACCAGAAATAGTATTGCTGGAATTTATGCATTTTTAACTTTTTTTGAGTGGAAGCAAACCTGAGCCACGGGCGTGCTTCTATGTCATCATCAACGCCATCAATATTTGTATACGTGTGATGAATGATATTATGTTTCATGTTCCACATGATAGCGCTTCCACCAAGAAAATTTAATGAAGAACCGGCCATTTTATTTAATATTTTATTATTACTAAAACTGCCGTGAGCGCCGTCATGCATTACGTTAAAACCAATTGCAGCAGTTAATAATCCAAAGAAGATACACTCAGGAATAGCAATCCAAACTTCAGGTGTAAAAAAAACCAGGTGCACGTACATTGCCAGGTAAAGTAAAGTAAAAAGAATCGCTTTAAACAAAAGCGGGAAATTGCCGGTCATGGGTCGTTTTTGCTCGGCGAAATATTCATTCACGCGATTTTTAAGTACCGTATGAAAATCGCCTTTGCCTTGCATGAATTTTGGAGTTGCCATATATTTTAAATTATTTTATTGTTTATTTTTTGTGTGTTCAGGTAACATTTTGAACCAAAGCATCAAATGAATTTATTCCTACCATTTTTTTTGAAACAAAACCTTCAGCGTGTTTCACTCCAATCATTTTGCCAAACATTTTAGAACGATTAATAATGCTTTCTAAAAATTCCGGAGTTGAAATATATGTTTGTGGTTCGTTATCATTTTCTGACCCTGTGAAAAACTGAGTTTTGAAAGCTCTTATTGCTTCAAGCTTTTTTTCGATTACAGTTGAAATATCCACAACAAAGGAAGGTATCAAATATTGATCCTGAATATAATTAAAAAGATATTTAGGTTTCCATATTTCCTGGCTGTTGTCAGCATCAAAAGTTTCTATTTTTCTAAGCCCCGATAAAAAGCATGAATCAGAAACCAACTTTGCTGCGCGTCCATGGTCAGGATGGCGATCATCTATGGCATTACACAATACAATGTCCGGTTGATACTTTCTTAAAACACTTATTATTTTTCTTTGATTTTCTTCGTCATTTTTAAAAAAAGCATCACGCATATCCAGGTTTACCCTTGCATCAACGCCTAAAATTTTCGCTGAATTTTCAGCTTCTTCCTCCCTGGTTTCTGCGGTTCCTCTCGTGCCCAATTCGCCTCGCGTAAGATCTACGACACCTATTTTTTTACCATTATTCTTTTCAACTAATAAAGTTCCGGCGCAACTTAACTCAATATCATCAGGATGGACACCAAACGCTAAAAGGTCTAACTTCATTTTTGTTCTATCGATTCTGGAAGAATATCAGAAAATAATCCCGCAAAGTTACGTCAAAATGAAGGAAATTTTACAGTTTTATGATTTTATAAAATGGACAGAGGAGAAATAACACGAAATGGCTGAAGGTATTATAAATAAATTTTCATTTATCCTGAATAACCATACATCCTTTGTACTTCTTTTACAATGGTCTCCATTTCTGCATCTTTACCTGAGGCGTCATATGGTTGTTTAAGATCGCTTCCAAATACATAAGCAACTGTTTGCCAGAAACGCGCAGTAAAGCCACCTTTAAGTTCTTTTAATATATCATAGCAATTTGTTCCACCTGTTTCACGGTTAATTAATTTCATTAAAACCTTTCCCTGGTATACTGAAAGATTTTTAAGCGGATCCGAAAATTGTTTTTTCAATTCTTTCTCACGGCTGTTGATATATTTTGTTACTGCCGCTTTATGGGGATTGTTGGCGATATGTTTTTCAATATCATTAAAAACATAACCAGCTTGCCTCGCATATGGGTAAGTTACATAAATTGCATTTCTCAATCTTGTCCAGGCAGCGCGGGCACTTGCATTTCCTTTTGCCCAAATATATACTCCGGCAAGAATTTTTGCTTCAATTGTATCTCCTTCGTAAACAACTGCCGAACAAATAATAGTATCATTTGCACCATATTGAGCAAAAATTTGGTATTCCGTGTCACGGACTGTTTTTGACTGGCAATTTGCGGAAATGGCAATGAACAGTAAACCAACAAATAAGGCAGATTTTGATATTTTAAAAGAGATTTTCATTGCTCTTGTAAATTTATAATTAAAATAACCAAAAACAAAGACAGCTTTGTAAAGATTCTATCAAAATTATAAATAGTTGAATAGCAAATAAAGAGTAGTGCAATTAATTATTTGCAAGCAGGAACATATAAAATAAGAAAACCAATACCAGCCCTACTGAAAGGTAAGCAGCCGGTTTTGAGGCCTTCACGCGGCTTACAAGAGAAACCACAAATCCACAAGACATAATTACAAGCCCGAGCCAAACCAGATTGATATAAGGAAAATAGTAAGCTTTAAGTGTAATGAAATCAGTAAGCCTATCAGTTTCTTTTGAATTGATTTTAAATTTTCCATTGTCTGAAATTCCCGAGAAATTCAAATAAAGATTTTGTGAAACGATGGTATCGTCTATGTAATTCAATTCCTGGTTACGAATTGAGAGGGCCGGGTAAGCTTTGTACCGTGTGCCATCATTTCCAAAAACGGTGATATCGGCAACCAGTGCAGTATCAGTAGGTGAAAAATTGAATCTTTCATTTTGAGGATCTTTTTCAATGTTATCCAAAACGAAATATCCTTTTGAATAGAAAACTGAATCGCCTATAGCCATATCATGATTTCTGAAAGTGGCAGTATCATTCTCAGAATTGGGAACTGAAATGGTGGATATATAAGTAAAAATATCGTGAGTTAAATAATGCTTTGTTCCCGGATTGGAAGTGAGATTGTTATCTTTCATGCGGTAAGCATCCGGAGATAAAGTAAAATCTTCCTGAACCTTACCTGTCTTGTTATCTTTCTTTTGGAAATGTAATTTATAAAAAGTCCTGTCTTTTTCGTTTGAAGCAGAATCCCGCATATACGTAACTATGTAATTACCCATTTGAGTAGGAACTGCTTTTAAAAGAGTCAGGTTTTCCATCGGATCTTCATTGTTTCTGCCTGTAGGATCTTTTGAAAAAGGAATTACCAATCCTGTTTTACTGTTGTCGCTTATTACTTTTTTGTTACCTGAAGAAATGAGCATTCCACCGATTAACATTGCAAAACCCAAATGTGAAATAGCGGCGCCACCGGCTTTTAGGTTCCAGTTTAAAACAGATTTAAGGTAAAATGCATTAGCTATAAGAGAAAAGACAGATGCAAATACAGCAAGGTAGATAGCAACCAAAAAACCAGGTCCTTTCTCAGTATATTCAATAGGGTAAAAAACGGCTAACAAGATGGTAGAAGCAACAGCAATTCCCAATGGCCATGAAAGTTTTTGTATTAAATACTTTTTCCCCGTATTTCTATATTTAAGAAATTGCGAAGCTCCGGTAAGTAAACCAATAATCACTGCAACGAGCACCAGTACTTTATTATACGCAAATTCCCTATCGGCCGGATCCGCCAGATTAGTTCCGAATATTTTATTGTAAACCGGAAGTGAAGTAATTGAAATAATGAATATGGCAGAAAGGAAAAGAATGAGTGAACCAATGAACATCCAGAATTCGCGCGAAGAAATATCTTCTTCTTTTTGAATGGTTGGGATGCTTTTATAATTTTTAAAATAGAGGAAAAACATAGGAACGGTAATGGCTATTACATAAATGCCAATTAAAACATTCATTGCCATTCCGGCTTCTGTAAAAGCATGCACGGATGTATCTCCAAGAATTCCTGTTCTTGTTAAAAAAGTAGAATAGAGAACAAAAAGATAAGTAAGAATGATAAAAAAGTAAGAAGCGCGTAATGCATTTTTTGTTGAATTATAAACAGCCATGCAATGTAGTCCGGCTACCAATATTAACCAGGGAACGAGGGATGCATTTTCAACAGGATCCCACGCCCAGTAACCGCCGAATGAAAGTGATTCATAAGCCCATTTTCCGCCCATCATAATTCCGGTTCCTAAAACGCAGGCACTTAATAAAGTCCACGGTAGCGCAGCTTTAACCCATCCTCCCCAGTCTTTTGTAAGCAAAGAAGAATAAGCAAATGAAATGGGAACAATAGTACTTGCAAAGCCCAGAAATAAAATCGGTGGATGAATGACCATCCAGTAATTGCGTAATAAGGGATTTAAACCAACACCATCTTTTATATAAGTAAGATAATCCGGCTGGGAGAAAATTGGGCCTGCTAATTCATTTCGTGTAAGTACAAATGGGCTGCTGCCGATGCGGGTATTAAAAATATAAATACCTAAAATCATCATTACTAAAAAAAACTGCGCTGAATTTATAATCGTCATTATCGGCGCTTCTCTTTTTTTTGCTGTAAAGATCAGTACCGTCCCCAGAACGCAGTGCCATAGAGCCCACAGAAGGAAACTTCCTTCCTGGCCTTCCCAAATACACGCTAGCAGATACTTTGGTTCGAGTTCTTTTGAAGCATGTTTGTAAGCGTAAAAGTATTCGAAGTAATGGTGAGAACAGATGTAAAATATGCTGGCAAAAACAGTGAGCAGAGAAAATGCTTCTATAAAAAACGCCGTTCGTGCAAAACGAATCCACTTTTGTTTTTCAGTATTTTCAAGCTGTATTTTAGAAGCAGTAAAGTAAGAAATTGCTGAAACAATAGAAGCTACAAAGGCAAGTACTATGAAAAACTGGCCCAGCTGGCCAGGAAGTAAATGTTCATTCTCAAACGTCATGGTGCGGTCTTAATATTGCGAAACCGATTTTTCTAATTGTTGTTTATTGTCTTTGTATTTGGAAGGACATTTGAGTAAAATATCATTACATTCGAAAACATTTCCTTCCATTTTTCCCTTTAAAACAACCCGGTCGCTTTGTTCAAGTTCAGGAGGTTTTGTATTACGGTAAATTACCTTGGTGCTGTTTCCCAGGCTATCTACCGCATAGAAGGTAAGATAGTTAGGATCTTTCAAAGCATCATACTCAATAGGTTTTGATTTGTCAAGTTTGGCAATAAGATGCACATATTTGCCTTGTTTTTGTTTGGCAGAACCAATGGTATCGTAAGTGGAAAAATCTACTGAATACATGAGTAAAGCGCCAATAGCCGCAGCTATTACAACCAAAACAATGATGCTTGAAGTTTTCATTTATATGTATTTTGAAAGTGCAAATTTAATGAAAAAAGAGACGTTACCATATTGAAAGCATCTGATCTACATCAGACGGCCAATGATCTTCATCATAAAACATTTCTTTAACAATAATCCACGTTCCCGGTAAATAGACAAAAAAGAAGAACTCTTATTTATAGGAAGAGTTATTTAATTCTTGGTTTCCATATTGTTTCAGGAGCGTTGTTTTTCATTCCCAAATATCTTGCAAGCGTAAAAAGATAATCACTAAGCCTGTTTAGGTATTTTATGATCAAAGGGTCTACCTTTTCTTCCTTCTCCTTTAAATTAACACAACTTCTTTCAGCCCGCCTGCAAACGCAACGGGCGATATGTGCAAAAGAAACAACAGGAAGTCCGCCGGGTAAAATGAAATGTTTCATAACAGGCAGTTCTTCATCCATTTTATCCATTTCTTTTTCGAGTATTTCTACATCACTTTCGTGGAGATCGGGGATAGAAACTTTGGTTTCTTTATCGGGATCGCAAGCCAGTTCTGAACCTATTGTAAATAAACGATCCTGTATTTCTTTTAAAATTTCTTTTACGTGAACATCATTTGAAAAATCGGACACAAGCCCAATATAAGAATTCAGTTCATCAATCGTTCCATATGCTTCAATTCGATCATTGCTTTTGAAAACCTTTGTGCCGCCAATCAGGCTTGTTTTTCCTTCGTCACCCGTTTTTGTATATATTTTCATTGACATGATAACAAGATTTACTCTATAAAATTACCGGGTTCAGGGAAGAAAATGATTAAAAGCAGGAACGAAATGATTAAGATTATCCGATCGCCACAACTTTCTTTTCATTCACACTATCGCTTTCAATCATACCATCTTTCAGACGGATAATACGCTGCGCGTGTTCGGCTATATCTTCTTCATGTGTTACCAGAATTACCGTATTACCTTCTTTTTGAATTTTATCAAAAATATGCATGATCTCTGCTGAAGTCTTTGAATCAAGGTTTCCGGTAGGTTCATCAGCAAGAATAATTGAAGGATTATTTACCAGGGCTCTTGCAATGGCTACCCGTTGGTTTTGGCCTCCGGAAAGTTCATTTGGTTTATGATGGCTTCTGTCAGCAAGGCCAACCCTGTCAAGCATTTCAAGCGCTAATTCTGTTCTTATTTTTTTTGTTGTCCCATTATATATTAAAGGAAGAGCTACATTTTCTGCTGCTGTTAAACGAGGCAACAGGTTGAATTGCTGGAATACAAATCCAATTTCTTTATTTCGCACATCAGCCAGGTCATCATCCTCCATTTTACTTACATCGTCTCCGTTTAAAATATATCTTCCGGAAGTGGGAGAGTCGAGGCATCCCACAATATTCATCAAAGTTGATTTTCCGCTTCCGCTCGGGCCCATTAAAGCCACATATTCTTTTTTAAATACCTGAAGTGAAATTCCTTTCAGTACTTTTAATTCCTGCTTACCGAGGTAGTAACTTTTTTTAATTTCTTCTAATTCTATTATAGGAGCCATTTTGGTTGGTTAAATTAAAAGTAGGTTGATTGAAAATTTAAAACAGTAAACGAAGAAATAATTCAATTTTTTATTAAGAAAAAATGTAATTACTTCTTTATCACTTTTGGCACTTTAAAAAATTCTTCATCATGCAATGGTGCATTTCTAAAAACATCTTCCCTGGTTATTTCTCCTTTCACTTCATCTTTTCTGAAGATGTTTACATTTTCGCTCATATGAAGTAAAGGATCCACGCCGGTAGTGTCCAGTTCATTTAATTTATCAATAAAACCGATCATCTTTTCAAGGTCATTTTTAATTTCCTCTTTTTCAGATTTGTTAAAGTCGAGCCTCGAAAGATTCGCCAGTTTTTCAATTAAAGCATCATCCACATTCATTCAGCAAATATAATAGGTTTATTCCTTTTAGCTTCGTCGTTGATAACGTGCATTGTTCCGTTTATCATAATTTTTAAAATCTTAACTCTGAAGGTTTAAAGAGCCAACGTCTCTTATTCTATTATTTTTAAAACCTTGCTGGTTTATGTAAATCCAAAATCTGTTTATCTTCGCCAACTTATGAAAAAGGAGAAAGAAATAGTAATGAGCGGCATCAGGCCAACAGGCTTTTTGCACCTCGGAAATTATTTTGGCGCCATTCGCAATTATGTGAAAATGCAGGAAGATTATGAATGCTATTTTATGGTCGCTGATCTTCATTCTCTTACAACACATCCTGACACAAAAGGATTGAAAGCTAATGTACACAGGGTTCTGGCAGAAAATATTGCCTCTGGCCTGGATCCTGAAAAAGTGGCTTTATATTGCCAGAGCCATCTCTACCAGACGGCTGAATTATATCTTTACCTGAATATGTTGGCGTATAAAGGCGAGCTTGAAAAAACGCCAACTTTTAAAGCCAAAGTGAGGCAGCATCCCGATAATGTAAATGCCGGGTTGCTTACTTACCCTGTTTTGATGGCCGCAGATATTTTAATTCATCGGGCCAAATATGTTCCTGTAGGAAAAGATCAGGAGCAGCATCTTGAGATTACAAGAAATTACGTGAACAGGTTTAATCATCGCTATGAAGAAGTTTTTCCTGAACCTTTTGCTTTTAATTTCAATAGTGAACTGGTAAAGGTGCCCTCGTTGGATGGAAGCGGCAAGATGAGCAAAAGTGAAAATCAAATGGCAACTATTTATCTTGCCGACGAAGACGATGCCATCAGGAAAAAAATAATGAAAGCCAAAACTGACAGCGGCCCTACGGAAAATAATTCTGTAAAACCAGATTATATTGAAAACCTCTTTGTACTAATGAAACTTGTCAGCAGTAAAGAAACGATTGATCATTTTGAAGAGAAATTCAATGATTGCTCTATAAGATATGGCGATATGAAAAAGCAATTGGCTGAAGATATGGTTCAATTTATTATGCCCATCAGGCAAAAGGTAGATGACATTTTAAATGATGAACCTTATTTGCAAAAAGTAATGAAACAAGGCGCTGAAAAAGCTATTGCAAGTGCTGAAGCAACGATGCAAAAAGTGAGAAATGCAATGGGATTAAATTATTTTTAATCAGTGTTAAGCTGGTTTATTGTCTAAAAGGTTTTAGTTTGGTTTGAGATTCGAAAAATAATCGCCATTTCTCCTCAAAATGTTAAATCAAAAAGTTTCTTTCTATTGATTTTATATTTACTTTTAAAGACCTGCCAAAGAAGGTGAAAAAATCAGAATCAGAATTAAAAATCAAGAATAAATGGCTAAATCAAAAAAACCAAAACACATTGCGGTTGCCGGAAATATAGGGGCAGGTAAAACCACATTAACTGAATTGCTGAGCAAACATTACAAATGGATTCCTCAATTTGAAGACGTTGATCATAATCCTTACCTCAATGATTTTTATGAAGAAATGCCTCGCTGGAGTTTTAATTTACAGATATTTTTTTTAAACACGAGGCTGAATCAACTATTGGAAATTCAAGCCGGAACTGAAACGGTTATCCAGGACAGAACAATTTATGAAGATGCGAATATTTTTGCGCCAAATCTTCATGATATGGGGTTAATGACTAAACGAGATTATACGAATTACTACTCATTTTTTGAAACCTTAAAATCAATGGTACAGCCGCCGGACCTGTTGATTTACCTTAATGCTTCGGTGCCAACGCTGGTGGCACAAATCCAAAAGCGCGGGCGTGAATATGAAGAAAATATTCGCCTGGATTATTTAAAAAAGCTGAACGATTATTACAATAAATGGATAGATAGTTATAAAGAAGGACCGTTGCTGATTGTAGATGCCAATAAAAATAAATTTGCAGAAAATGAAGAAGATCTGGGCATTATTATTAATCAGATAGATGCACAATTATATGGTTTGTTTTAAAAAGAAAACTTCTCTTTTCTTTTACAGTAAACCAACAAATTCCGATACTTTTTATTTTCTATTAGCTTCCAAAATCCATATCAGTCGGAAGTCCTTTTATTAATTTTTCTGAATAAGGAGCGCCGCCAATCAAAACCACTTTTTTTACAAAATTAATGACAGAAAATTTTGTATTATTTGTTCCATTGTCTTTAGGATTAGCCAAAAAATCCGGGGTGTTGATAAAATACCATTCAGGTTCAAAATTTTCCAATTCTTTTTTAGCTGGCATTGTAAAGCTTTTTAAAATAAATAAATCATCCTTTGGATCTTCACTAATATACCTGGTTTTAAAAGAGTTTTTATTGCTTAAAACCCAATGGCTATCTCTTATCCAGATTTGTTTATTCTCTAAATGCGCAATCATTTTTTGATAGAGACTATCAAAATGTTTTTCATCCAGAATATTAAAAGATTCATGAGAATTGAAAAAAAATTCGCTTTTGCTATCCTTCACAACAAAGAGGGGCGGCAAACTGGTTTCAGTTTCTTTTTCATTTTTTTTAGAAGACGCCATTTGCTTTTTTAATTGCTCTTCTGACAATTGATAAAAAGTGTTTTCAGCATGGGGCAAACCGATAGAGAAAAAACGGTGTTTTGAAAATTTAAATAGGGGAGGTACTGACATAAAGTTTTTGTTTGGCTGGTAAAGTTAAATCATTACCCTTTGCTTTCCTGGCTTAGCAACCGTGAACACAGATTAGGTATCCATTTTCAAAAAACTAAAATATTTAATTCGTGTATATTGCAAAACAATTAGAAGGAACAGATTAAGCTTCGTTGGAGTATAAAATAAAAAAATAAAAGATGAAGTATTTACCGTTAAATCCGAAAATATTTGTTGAGAATAGGAAAAGATTTACAGCCAGGATGGACAAGAATTCAATTGCTATTTTTAACAGCAATGATGAGTTGCCAATGAATGGAGATGCCTTGCATCCGTTTGTACAGAACTCTGACCTCTTCTGGCTTTCAGGAATTGAACAGGAAGATACGATGGTAGTTTTATATCCTGATAATCCTGATCCCAAATACCGGGAAGTGCTTGTCTTGGTCAGGCCGAACGATTTAAAAGAAAAATGGAACGGGCATCAGCTGAGGAAAAATGAAGGCGAAGCAATTTCAGGAATAAAAAAAATAGTTTGGCTTGATGACCTTGAGGGGTTATTGCAGCAATGGATTCATTTGGCAGATACAATTTATCTCAACACCAATGAAAATGACCGCAAGTCGAATGAAGTTCCTGTGCGGGATTACCGTTATGCTGCGTATATGCGTAAACGTTATCCTTTACACAATTACAAACGCAGCGCGAGGATCATGAAGGAATTGCGCGCCATAAAAACGCCTTTTGAAATTGAAGTAATGCAAAAGGCAATTGATATAACAGATAATACCTTTCGTCGCTTATTGAAATTTATAAAACCGGGCGTGATGGAATATGAAATTGATGCGGAGATCTGGCATTCGTTTCTTTCTCAACGTGCTTCCGGTCCGGCCTATAGTAGCATTATCGCAAGTGGCGATCGTGCAAGAACGCTGCATTATATTGAAAATAACCAGGAATGTAAAGACGGAGAAATGATATTAATGGACTTCGGCGCGAGGTACGGAAATTATTCCGCCGACCTTACCAGGACAGTGCCGGTGAATGGCAAATTTTCCAAAAGACAAAAAGAAGTGTACAATGCCTGTCTCAATCTTCATTATTATTGCGCTTCTATTTTAAAGCCTGGCATTAGTATTAATGATTACACTGAGAAAGCAGGCGACAAAGCAACTGAACTTTTTCAGAAAATCGGTTTATTGAAAAAATCAGATGTAAAAAATGAAGATCCGGATAACCGGGCTTACAGGAAATATTTGTACCACGGAATTTCACACCATTTAGGAATTGACGTTCATGATCTGGGAACCAGGAATGAACCCATAAAAGCAGGAATGGTTTTCACAATCGAACCCGGAATATATATTGAAGAAGAGCAAATGGGAGTGCGGATTGAAGACAATTATTGGATCACCAAAAACGGGAATAAGGATCTGATGAAAAATATTCCGATAACGGTTGAGGAAATTGAATCGCTGATGAAGGAGAAGGATAACTGACAACCGACAACCGACAACCGACGACCGGAAAACTACCGAGGTTGAAATAAGAAGTTTTTTTAAAAATTTATTAAATGCCATTTAAATTTGAAAAGTTACAAATCTGGCAATTAGCGATTGATATTTCTGTAGAAATCCACGAATTGACAAGGAACTTTCCAAAAGAGGAGTTGTTTATTCTCACTTCACAGATTAAAAGGGCCGCGGATTCCATATCCTTAAATATTGCAGAAGGTTCAACCGGCCAATCAAACCCTGAACAAAAGAAATTTTTAGGATATGCACAAAGATCTGCAATAGAAGTTGTAAGTTGCTTGTATATTGGAAAAAGAAGAAGTTTATTATCTGAAGAGCAATTTAATAATCTTTATAGTGCGCTGGATAAAATAGTAGCAAAGATTCAAAAATTTAAAAATTCAATTAATTAAAATCTTCCGTGAAATGACAGACGTCGGCGGTCGGTCGTCGTCGGTCGGTTGTCGGTTGTCTGTGAACAATGAAACAAATTCCCAACCTCTTTACTCTCCTCAATCTCTTTGCCGGATGCCTGGCGGTTGTTTTTGCTTTGCAAACCAACACGGTTATTTTTTATATAAATGACCAGTATAACAGCAGTTTTAATATACCTGAAAAGATTAGCTGGGCTGCTGTTTGTATTATCATTGCTGCTGTTATTGACTTTCTCGATGGCTTTGTTGCCCGCTTGCTCAAATCTACAAGCGAATTGGGAAAACAGCTTGATTCACTTAGTGATTTAGTGAGTTTTGGAGTAGCGCCGGCTGTAATTCTTTACCAATTGTTGCGTTTCAGTTTTGCCCGTGAAGAGAATGGATTGGATGTTTCAATTGTATGGATGCTTCCTGCGTTTGTGCTTACCTGTGCGGCTGCATACCGGCTTGGAAAATTTAATCTGGACACTTCTCAACAATATTCTTTTAAAGGCGTTCCTGTTCCGGCGGTGGGATTATTGGTCGCGTCTTTTCCTCTAATTTTACATTTTAACAGAATTTCCGGCATTAACAATCTTATTATCAATAAGTGGTTTTTATATTCTTTGATAGTTGTGCTTAGCTACCTGATGCTAAGCAAGCACCGGATGTTGGCTTTAAAATTCTCCGACTTTACATGGAAGAATAATTGGCCAAAAATTATTTTATTGGTGATCGCAATTATCACTGCGTTATTTTTGCAGTGGGTTGCAGTGCCTGTTGTTTTTATAATTTATGTTCTATTGTCATTAACCATTCCGACAGCAATCGGAGCCAAAAATAATATTGAATGAATTTTGTTGCAGAAATCAAAATAATGCCTTTAAAAGAATTGTTGGATCCGCAGGGAAAAGCTGTGTTAGGCGGACTTGCCAATCTTGGAATTAAAAATGTCAAAGATGTAAGGATTGGAAAGCATATTCAACTTCAGATTGAAGCTGAAACACAGGAGGAAGCACGCTCCATTGCAGAAGAAGCGTCAAAAAAATTATTGGCCAATCCTGTAATGGAAGAATTTACAATCGCAATTGTTTAATTAGCAAATGTGAAAATTCGAAAATTGCAAAATGATTGTACTTCGTCAATTTTCTACTAATTTTCACATTCACTAATTTTCACATTTTCAAATTTAGATGCTCTACATCGTTCCATCTCCCATAGGTAACCTTGCTGATATTACTTTCAGGGCGATTGAAGTTTTGAAATCGGTTGACCTCATCCTTGCCGAGGATACAAGAACTTCGGGTAAGCTTCTCCGCTATTATCAAATTGAAAAGCCGACTTCCTCTTATCATCAGCATAATGAACATAAAGTTGTGGCTCATCTTACCGAACAATTATTATTGGGAAAAACAATGGCTTTAATTACTGATGCAGGAACGCCGGGAGTAAGTGACCCTGCATTTTTATTGGTGCGGGAGTGTATCAAAAATGACATAAAAGTAGAATGCCTGCCGGGTGCAACAGCGTTTGTGCCTGCGTTAGTTAACAGTGGTTTGCCAATGAACAGTTTTTGTTTTGAAGGTTTTTTGCCATTGAAAAAAGGAAGGCAAACTTTCCTGAAAAAAATGGCAGAAGAAGAACGCACAATGGTATTTTATGAAAGCCCGATGCGGCTGGTAAAAACTTTGAAAGACTTTATAGAATATTTTGGTGCCGAACGTGAATGCTCTGTCAGTCGGGAGTTGACAAAGATTTACGAAGAAAATAAAAGAGGAAATTTGCAGCAGGTACACGATTATTTCGCAGCAAAAACCATAAAAGGAGAGATTGTAATTGTAGTAGGAGGGAAGAAGTAGTAATTGTGGTCTCTCAGTTGTTGATGTAGAACTTTGGCGAAACTTCAATCTAATTCTGGATGAAAAAAATTTCTTTCATTCTTATTTTTAATCTTTCTTTTTTACCATTCCTTTTCGGCGCGGTCATTGGCAACAAAGAGTTGATTCTTGTGAATTAACGTTCAAAAATCAATTTCAGATGATGAGTAATCTCAAATTTAGATTCATTACAACTTCTAAGGTTGAAGAATTTTGTGAGCGTCTATCTGAGCTTAATATAAGTGAACTAGGTTTAGGAAATTATCAAAATGAATATCTCCTTAAATTGCTAACATATAAAAAGTATTTTGTTTCAATTTATGCAACTGTTTTAAATGAACTATTTGCCAATACAAATAAACCGCCAAAGGAAATATTTCTTATTGATTATGGCGCCGGTAATGGTCTTCTGGGTTTATTTGCTAAGTTTTGCGGTGTTGGTAAAGTTGTCCCGGTTGATAATTCGCCAGCATGCGTGGGCAGCCGGCAGATTCTTTCTGAAAAATTAAACCTTCCTCTATTTGAAAATATAAATGGTGATACAGATGTTTTAAAAAAATATGTCGATGATCCTCCCGATGCTTTGCTTGCTACTGATGTTATTGAACATATTTATGATCTGGATAAATTTTTTTCAACACTCCAAATAGTGAACAAACATTTAATAATGATTTTTACTACTGCGTCTAATGATGAAAATTGGTGGAAGAAAAAAAAGCTGATGAAAGATCAGAAGAAAGATGAATGGAAAGGAAGCGGAATAAAAAATGGTAGTTCATCAAATGATTCATTCAGAACCGTTAGAAGCAATATTATTAAAAATCAAATCCCAGGGGTATCTTATTCAGAACTCCAATTGCTTGTAACTCATACAAGAGGGTTGCGTAAAGATAATATTGAAAGAGTTTGTAAGGTGTACAAAGCTGATGGCATAATCCCAACTCAGATCATTCATCCCACAAACACTTGTGATCCAATTTCAGGAAGTTGGACTGAACGTTTTTTATCCTATAATGAATACCGGGCTTTGTTTAAAAGGCATGGTTTCTCGCTCACTATTAAATACGGATTTTATAACGAATTTCAGGGTGGAATTAAAGGAACGATTTTAAAACTTGCAAATTATATGATAAAATTAGTAGGAAAAAAAGGAGGTCTTTTTAGTCCCTTCATAATTTTAATTGGAAAATAATTGGTTGTATTCTATAGGTTTTTCGAATATTCGCAAACAAAAAAAACTGTTTCCCTTTAGAAGATTGAATAATAAAAAGCATAACTATTTATTTTCCTAAAAAAAATATACTATTGTTATTTTCGTTTTTCTTTCTTTTTTTACAAAGTCTATACACTTTATTATTTTAAATTGAAAATATGAATAAAAAGCTCATTCTTTATTTAGTCCTTAATTTTGCTTTTATAATTTTTACAAATGCGCAACCAGGCCGTTGGCAGCAGAGGGTAAAATACAAGATGGATGTAGATTTGAACGTGAAGACCAACATTGTAAACGGAACTGAAAAATTAGAATACACCAATAACTCTCCGGATAAATTAGACAAAGTTTATTTTCATCTTTACTGGAATGCTTTTCAGCCGGGAAGCGAGATGGATGTAAGAAGCCGCGAACTTGGAAAAATTTTTATCAACGGAAGGCCGGATTGGGATTCAAGAGTGACAGATCGTATTTCAAAATTAACTCCTTCAGAGATCGGTTATGAGAAAATAAAATCTTTAAAAATGAACGGCGTTTCACAGCCAATGCAGGTTCATGGGACTATTCTGGAAGTAGATCTTACTAAACCAATTCCCGGAAATAGTTCTGTAACGTTTGATTTGGTTTTTGAAGACCAGGTGCCGGTTCAGATTAGGAGAAGTGGCCGCGATAATGCAGAAGGAATTCGTTACAGTATGAGCCAATGGTATCCTAAATTGTGTGAATACGATTATGAGGGCTGGCATACAGAACAATATGTAGCGCGTGAATTTTATGGAGTTTGGGGTGATTATGATGTAACTATTAAATTAGATAAGTCTTATAAGATAGGAGCAACGGGTGTTTTAGCCAATGCGAATGAAATCGGTTGGGGCTACGATAAAGAAGGTACGTCATTAAAAAACATTTCTTCGTCAGAACGTAGCTGGCATTTTATCGGTAACAATGTTCATGATTTTGTTTGGGCTGCCGATCCTGATTATGAACATTTGGTAAGGCATGTTGATGGAGTTACGATTAATGTGATCTATAAAAAAGTAGATTCTTTGGAAAATAAATGGCATACAGTTGCTGATGCTGCTGTTACGGTTTTGCCTTATATGGAAAAGCGTTTTGGTAAATATGCTTATCCTCAATACTCTTTTATACAAGGTGGCGACGGGGGCATGGAATACCCGATGGCAACCTTGATTAAAAGCCCTGGATTAGGAACTTGTTTCCATGAATGGATGCATAGCTGGTACCAGATGATGCTTGCTTCAAATGAAAATGAACATCCGTGGATGGATGAGGGTTACGCGAGTTATGCAGAAGGGGAAGTGTCAGCTTATTATCGAAAAGTAAAACATTTAAAAGAACCAACCACTCTGCCATTATATCATTCCGACGCGTACCTAAACTATTATTTCTTAATGAAAACAAATTATGCGGAGCCGATGACCACCAATTCCGATCATTATAATACCAACCTTGCATATGAAATAAATGCCTATTCAAAAGGCGAAATGTTGTTGGAACAATTGGGGTACATTGTTAGCGATTCTGTTAGAGATCAAATCTTACTGGAATATTATAAACTCTGGAGATTCAAACATCCAAATCCGAATGACTTTTTTAAAGTGGCCCAGGATGTAAGTGGCATCCAGTTGGGTTGGTACAAAGAGTATTGGCTGAACACTATCAAAACCATTGACTATAGCATCGACAGCCTTTGGGAAGATAGTGGCGTGACAAAAATCCGTTTGAGGAGAATCGGTGAAATGACTATGCCTATTGACCTTGAGCTGACTTTTAAAGACAGCACCAAAGAATTGCATTACATTCCTTTAGACATGATGCTTGCTGATAAACCGGCTGAAAGTGATGAAAAAAGATTTGTTCATCAAGAATGGAACTGGACAAATCCAACGTATATAGTGGAGTTTAAGCATCCTTTAAATGAATTGATAAAAGCGGAAATAGATCCAACGAAAAGAATGGCCGATGTGAATTTGGATAATAATGTGTTGAAGTTAAATTGGTGATGTTAATTAGCTAATTAGCCAATTAGCTAATGTGCTAATGGGAGAACCCTTTTTCACATTTTTAAATTGCAAGAATATATTTCTCTCTAAAAAAATCCTCTGCAAAGATTTTACTGATCTCCCAAACCCTTGGGTGTAAGCCGCTTTCATGGATTTCTTTTGAAAGTTCGCCACCTTTTAAACAGATAAGCCCTGTGATTTTTTTCGGCTGATCGACAGGTCTTTTTTTCAATAGGGGTTTGCTCCAGTACCAAAGATCTTTTAATGGCGCAACGGCTCTTGAAACCACTACATCAAATTTTTTATCTTTTATACCTTCTGCGCGTATATGCTGCACCGTTATGTTTTTCAAATCAATCGCATTTGCAACTGCTTCCACCACCTTTAATTTTTTGTTGATACTGTCAACCATTTGAAAATGTACTTCAGGGAAAAAAATAGCAAGCGGTATTCCGGGAAAGCCACCGCCACAACCCAGATCAATTATTTCATATCCTGCCGGAAAATCAAACTCTGTAGCAACCGCGAGAGAATGTAAAACGTGATGTTCATAAAAGTGCTCCATGTCTTTTCGGGAAATCACGTTTATTTTTTGATTCCAATCTTCATATAGATCTTTCAATGCGGCAAATTGCTGCACTTGCTTTTCAGAAAAATCATCAAAATATTTTTGGAGAAGTTGCATAAGTAAAAAGTGTAAAAATAAACTGTTTGAAGTTGGTATAAATTTTCTTTACAGTAAAAGAAGAAAAAAGAAGGATTTTTATTTTCCTACAAACATTTCCCCAAAATCAATTAATCCAATTTGGTGTAAATTGCAATCCTCTTTTTAAAGCAAATCTGTAAATAAAATTTCATCATGCCTTCATTTGATATTGTAAGCAAGGTTGACCTTCAAACACTTGATAACGCCGTTAATACCGTTTCAAAAGAAATTAAAAACCGTTTTGATTTTAAAGGGAATCATGTAGTGATCGACCTAAACAAAAAGGATTTTACAATCAATTTGGAAGCGGATAGTGAAATGAAACTGGGGCAGATAATCGATGTCCTTATCAGCAAAAGCATGAAGCAAGGCCTGGCAGCAGAAATTTATGACCTTGGCAAAGAACCTGTTCAAAGTGGAAAATTTGTAAAAAAGGAAATTCCTGTACGAAACGGAATAAGCCAGGAAGACGCAAAAAAGATTGTGAAGTTGATAAAAGATGAAAAAGTTAAAGTGCAAGCTTCCATTATGGATGATATTATACGTGTTTCCGGCAAAAAAATCGATGATCTGCAGGCAGTTATACAAGCTTCTAAAAACTGGGATCTCGGGTTGGCGCTGCAATATGTTAATATGAAAAATTAGCTTTTTTCGTTTTGCCGGTATCTTTTATTGCCTTAGCTTTGCACACTCAAAAATTGCATGGCAAAATCCATGCTTAAATTAAAGAAATATGAAAAAAGACATTCATCCATCAAACTACCGTTTTGTAGTTTTTCGTGATATGAGTAACAATACCATGTTTTTAAGCCGTTCTACAGCTTCTTCCAAAGAAACCGTTCAATGGGAAGATGGTAAAGAATACCCGGTTATCAAACTGGAAATTTCCAATACATCTCATCCTTTTTACACCGGCAAAAATATGTTGGTCGATACAGCAGGACGTATTGATAAGTTCAGGAAGCGTTACGAGAAAAAGAAATAATAATTATTCGTTTTGATTTTTTATCCCCCTTTGTTGGGGGATTTTTTTTAATTTCATCACCTGTTTTTAATAATAAGATTTGAGGATGAACATTTTGCTGGATGATATATCTTTTACCAACTCCTTGTTTCCTTTTGGAGTAGTTCGTTCGGCAGTTCATATCCGCGTTGGTATTCTTACCATTTTTGAAAAGTGGCAGTATGTTTTTCCCGGAAAGGTTTTTATAGCTTCAGAAAAGTTTGTACGTGATTTCAATGAAGTTGAATGCGTTGAATATCCGGCTAATTTTATTCCTTCCTTTGATTTTTTAAAAAGACTTTCTCAACAGAAAGAAAAGATTTCATTTTCTGCCGATTGCAAACTTCTTGAACATCCCTGGCAAATTTTTGAGTACAATAATTGGGCGATCAATGAGGATTTTCAAATGATCACTTCCGGCAGAAAGTCCGAAAAAATTCCTTCAACGTCTCATGGAATTAATATCGAAAATATTTTTATTGAAGCAGGAGCAAAAATACATTTCTCAATCCTCAATGCGAAAGATGGACCAATCTATGTTGGAAAAAATGTCGAAATCCAGGAAGGTAGTTTGCTGCGTGGACCAATTGCAATTGGCGAAGGGAGCCGTGTAAAAATGGGCACAAAGATTTATGGAGCTTCCACGATTGGGCCTTACTGTCTGGCCGGTGGAGAAATAAAAAACTCAGTTCTCATGGCTTTTTCCAATAAAGGTCATAATGGTTATTTGGGAGATTCAGTAATAGGAGAGTGGTGCAATTTAGGCGCCGGAACCAGTAATTCTAATTTGAAAAATAATGCTTCACTTGTAAAAATATGGAGTGAAAAAGATAATGATTTTGTTATGGTGGGAACCAAATGTGGTTTACTAATGGGCGACTACAGTCGTTGCGCTATCAATACTTCTTTTAATACAGGAACTGTTGTAGGCACGTGCTGCAGCATTTTCGGAAATCATTTTCCTCCAAAATATATTGCCAATTTTTCCTGGGGAGAAAAAAAATATATTTTTGAAAAAGCAGTAGCAGATATCGATAATTGGAAGAAATTAAAAGGCAGGGAAATAACAGAAACTGAAATTCAATCATTAAAAAATATCTATTAAAAATTTAAAAAGATGAGAAAACAAATCGCAGCAGCAAACTGGAAGATGAATTTAAACCTGCAGGAGGCAAGTGAATTATTGAATGAAATTGTAAGCAAAAATATTCAACTATCAGAATACCAGGAAGCGGTTTTTGCAGTTCCATTTCCTTATTTGCTTTTGGCGAAAGAAAATTTTAAAAACAGTAAAAACTTTTTTGTGGCTGCTCAAAATTGTTATACAAAAGATTCAGGCGCTTATACCGGTGAAGTGAGCGCTCCGATGCTTTCTTCATGTGGAATTGATTATGTTATTATCGGACACAGTGAAAGAAGAGAGTATTTTAATGAAAATAATTTTACACTTTCACAAAAAGTGGATGTGTGTTTAAAGAATGGTTTGAAACCTATTTTTTGTTGCGGTGAATCCCTGGCAATAAGAGAAGGCGGAACACAAAATGAATATGTGGAAACACAATTAAAAGAGAGTCTTCTTCATCTTGAAGCGGATCAGGTAAGAAACTTTGTGATCGCCTACGAGCCAATATGGGCAATAGGTACAGGAAAAACAGCTACTGCAGAACAGGCGCAGGAAATGCACGCACATATAAGAAAAATTTTAAAAGAAAAGTACGGGAATGAAGTTGCTGAAACTATTTCTATTTTATATGGCGGAAGTGTTAAGGCTTCAAATGCCAAAGAGATTTTTGGCAAACCTGATGTAGACGGCGGACTTGTCGGTGGCGCATCTCTGAAAGCTTCAGAATTCGTGGAGATCATCCAGAGTTTGAAGAACTGAAATAAGAAATTACGGCGATCATCATCAAACTGTAAAATTGCTATTTTATACATGATTTAACAAAATGATATGTATTAAAGCATCTTACATTTAGGTATAAAATTTATAAAAAAAAATGAAAAGACTACTCATCGCCATTCTTTTATTTGCAGGCTCTTTTGGTTACGCGAATGCACAGACCGTCCAGCACAAATCGAAGAAAAAAGAAACCGTTTCGGCCACAAGTGCCAAAAACAAAACAGCAAAGGTTGAAAAGAGCACTTCTACAACTCATTTGAAGGCTAATGGAACGCCTGATAAAAGGTACAAAGAAAACAAGGCTAGTGCCAAGGCAGAAGGCCCGATGAAGAAAAACGGGACGCCTGACATGAGGTATAAAGCCAATAAGAAAAAGTGATTTTTTTTTAAAATTCATTAACCCGGTTTTTTAGCCGGGTTTTTTTATAGTAAACAAACAATTATCGATAATTATTATTTGCAGCCAATTAAAAATTAAGACCGGCCTTTGTAATAGAACTTAATTTATCTAAATGCAACAACGTTTTGTCCCGGGCCGCCGATCTGTGGTACATAGGATCAAATTTAGCTCCTATGATTACTTCGTTCAAAGTGTAGGAAGTTCGCGCTACCACAACGTTTGAGAACATATCGTCAAATGCTTTTATGAAGACAAGGATTTCTCCCTGGGCATTTTTGAAATCCTCTTCTGTAAAATTATAGAAAGGACTTGTTTCTGTTATAGGATGTACCACCGTCCAACTTAGTGTAAGAGAATTTACTTTTTCATATTCTAAAGCAAGTTGAAAAAATTTGTTTACCAGTTTCCCGTTTTCTTCCACTATCAATCCCAATGTCACTTTTGCTTCGGCATCAGTAAGAGTTGTGTTTTTAAAAGGAGCTAATCGCAACATTAACGCATTCCCCTCCTGGAAAGGCGCAAGCAAAGCATTCTCACTGAAACGTATATACGCTTTTGGCCTTGCAAATCTTCCATAAATTAAACCGGTAACGACAGCAAAACTTGCCCAACCACTCAATGCTTCAAAAGCAGATATAGAATTAGCGATAAAACCTACAGGGCTTATTTTTCCGTAGCCTACTGTTGTAAAGGTTTCGCAACTGAAGAAAAAAGCCTCGCAAAATTTTTCAAACGTGGAATGAGCGTCTACCCCGTCTAAATGATTTATCCCATTTAAAAAATAGAGTAACCCAAAGACGAGGTTAATTCCCAAATAAAAAAATAAAATAGTGAGCAGGAATTTTACACGGGGCATTTCCAACAAGGCATGATACCAGCTTATTTTTTCAAAGTAACCAACTCCCTGTTTTTCAATGTTCGGGGTACCGTCTTTATTTAAAAACCTTCCTCCGTAGCTTGAAGAATTTACTCCGAAGCCTGTATTTATTTCTGAAGTAGCCCTGGGATTTATTTTTCTAACTTTAAACATCATCTTTTTTGAAAAAAGTTTTAAAATATTTTATAAGTCCTGACAATACAATCAATCCGGTAAAAAGTACTGAGGCCAGTATCTTTATTTTCAGTCCAACTATTGAAAGAATATAATACAGCACAAAATAAATTGCAAAATAAAGCAATAGCCTGATACAAAGTTTCCTGAAAGGTAAAATTTGTAAGAAGCGTATATTTAGAACTTTAGATGAATACCATAAATAAAAAAATACCTGGCAATAAGTAGCAATTACAACCGCAAGTGCAATTCCCCTGCTTCCCATAACCGGGTAAAGTATCAACATTAAAATTATTGAAATAGAGATGTCAATCACAGATCCGACAAGTATTTTTTTCCCTTCTGAAAAGCATTGTAAGATGACGCTATAATTATTGATTCTCAAAGGCAAAATAAAGATGCTTATCAAAAAAATGGGCAATGATGCATTGTATTTGTCATTAAAAAGAAAAGAAAAAAGTGGTTGCCGAAAGAAAAGCAGGAAAAAAAACAAAGGAAAAACAATAGCTGAAAGTGCATAAAAGCTTTCCCGGAAAAGTTTTTTTATTTTACCAGGGTTGAGAATATTCCCGGAAATTTCAATTGACAAAAAACTTCCCATAACACTGATCAATAACCCAAATAATGGGATTTCAAAAGAACCATTGAAAAAGATGGCAAAGTCAGTTGAAGTAAGAAGATATAATAAAAAAGCTTTGTCAATCCATTTTGAAATCACTCCCAGCAACTCGTTCATCCCAAGATATTTCCAATGATTTAAAAAGTTCTTTTCATCATAATTGTTTTCATAATCTTCTCTTCTTTTTGGGATAAGAATGATTGCTATCAATTTTATAATTGAAATAACTATGATGCCGGTAATTAAATTGTACAACGAATACCCTGATCCGAGAATGTAAATATGCCATGCAAAGAAGAGAAGTGAGTAAATAAAATTAATTACAAATGAAATTATTTCTCCGTGGCTTTTGATTAGTAACGTTTCTGATATCGTAACAATGTTTTGAATTATGATAAAACCGATCAATAAAAATTTTAATGAGGAAGAAAAGTTTTTGGCAAATAAAAAAAATACAGATAATACTAAAACAGATAGCAGGGAATAAAATAAACTTAATTTTTTTCGGTTACTTTTTATGAAAGAAAAAAAGAAATTTAAATTGGTGGATAATATGACTGCAGGTAAACCAAAACTGATAGTTACGTTTACAATATTAGTATACATCCACACACTTTGAAACTTCCCGTAATTATTGTAATCTAATTTTCTGGAATAGATTATGGCAATTAAAAACAATATTAATACGGGTAAAATCCGTCCTGCTAACAACCAGAAAAATTTCCTGGTAGCAAACGATTTATAATTTTGGCTAATGATGGTATGCTGAATTTTTTTATGAATAAAATTATTTCTTATCCAATTCAATAAGAAATCGTAATGGTTTTTTGAAAATTGAATTAATAAAGGAATCTTTAATTTTCCATAATCGAAAGGGGAGGATTGAAGTGAGCAAGTTTAACCTCAACCTTACAAAATATTTATTTGAAAAATTTGTTGTTTTATATTTAGTGAATTCGTCAGGAATAAAATTCGCTATATTTTTTTCATTGAAAGAATGAAGATGAGCATTTTTGGGAGTTGGCTTGTTACAATGCACACATAAAAAATATTCGATCTTTTCATTGTAAGGAGTTGTGATAATCAGTTTTCCTCCGGGTTTTAATACTTCTCCCAGTTTTGCAATAAACAATTGGGGATCATAAACATGTTCCATAATTTCTGAAGCAATAATTGCATCAAAACTGTTTTTTTTGAAAGGCAAATGGTAGGCATCAGCAACGATGGCCACATGCCTTTCATTTGGGTTATCTTTTAAAACCTTGATAGGATTTTTGATCGAAATATCCACGGAGATTACTTTCTTTCCTTTTGCCAGAAAGTATTGAGCTACCCATCCACTGCCGCATCCTATATCGAGAATTAAGTCAGCATTTTTTGGAATCCGGCTAATAATCGCCTGGTGTAGCCGCCTTTCTTCTTCTTTGTCGGCTGCCGATGCTTCCCCTTTAAAATAATCGAAATGACGGGAATCTTCCTCGTAATGCGCTTTGTAATCAAAATCGGAATTAAATTGGTTGTGAAGCCTGGAATTTGAATTTTTGATTTCTTGCCTCGGAAGTAAGATGGGTACGTCATCAATAATATCGTAAGAAAAATCTGCGGATGAAAGTAAATTCTTCGCGCCGCTTTTTACTTCAATAACATTTTTGCCTGTTATTGGATCAGCTATTATTTCTTTCAGAAAATCTTTCATTTTTTCTTTCCGGATAATAAATGGTTAGTGTAATTTCTCCAAATTAAGCGTTTCTTTTAAAAATTAAATTTTTTCCTGGCTTATCTATAATCATATGATTAAATAAAAGATAAAAATGACGGTGTGTAGATCTTGGAAATCAAACCCTACCTCCTTTTTCATATCTTCGCGAACCAATTATGAAGAACATTAGAAATTTTTGCATTATCGCGCATATTGACCACGGGAAAAGCACGCTGGCAGACCGTTTGCTTGAATTTACCCATACAGTGAACGACCGCGAAATGCAGGCGCAGGTTCTTGACAATATGGATTTGGAACGTGAAAAAGGGATTACGATTAAAAGTCATGCGATTCAGATAAATTACGCGTATGAAGGACAGGAATATATTTTAAATTTAATTGATACACCCGGCCATGTGGATTTTAGTTATGAAGTGAGCCGTGCTCTTGCCGCTTGTGAAGGCGCTTTACTTTTGGTTGATGCCACACAGGGAATACAAGCACAAACAATTTCCAACTTATATCTTGCAATTGACAACGATCTTGAAATAATTCCGGTGTTGAATAAAATTGATATGGATGGAGCGATGATAGCTGAAGTGGAAGATCAGATCATTGACCTGATAGGCTGTAAACACGAAGATATTTTACATGCGAGCGCTAAAACCGGTGTAGGAATCGAAGAAATTCTAGCTGCTATTATTAAGAGAATTCCTGCTCCAAAAGGGGATGTGGATGCACCTTTGCGCGCGTTAATATTTGACAGTGTTTTCAATAGTTTCAGGGGAATCATTGTTTATTACAGGATTTTCAATGGCGTTCTTAAAAAAAATGATAAGATCAAATTTTCAAATACAGGAAAAGAATATAATGCGGATGAAGTGGGTATTTTGAAAATGGGAATGATGGCAAAGAATGAAGTAAAAGCCGGAGACGTGGGTTATGTAATTACCGGTATTAAAAATGCGAAAGAAGTAAAAGTTGGTGACACAATTACTACTACTTATAATCCTTGCAAAGAATCGATTAAAGGTTTTGAAGAAGTGAAACCGATGGTTTTTGCGGGAATTTTTCCGGTAAATACCGATGAGTTTGAAGAATTAAGAGATTGCATGGAAAAGCTTCAACTAAATGATGCTTCACTTACATTCGAGTTGGAAACTTCACAAGCATTAGGTTTTGGCTTTCGATGCGGATTTTTAGGCATGTTGCACATGGAGATTATCCAGGAAAGATTGGAGCGTGAGTTCAATCAAACTGTAATAACCACTGTTCCTAACGTTAGTTTCTTCGCATACACAACTAAAGACGAAAAAATAATCGTGAACAATCCTACACAGATGCCTGATCCAAGCAGGATTGAAAAGATTGAGGAACCGTTTATCAGAGCTCAAATCATTACAAAACCGGATTATATCGGCAACATCATGTCGCTTTGTATCGGCAAAAGGGGGATTCTTACTAATCAGACATATCTTACTCCAACGCGTGTTGAACTTAGTTTTGAAATGCCTTTAACCGAAATCGTTTTTGATTTTTATGACCGTTTAAAAAGTGTAACACGGGGATACGCTTCTTTTGATTATCACCCGATTGGCTACCGTGAAAGCGACATTGTAAAAATGGATATTTTATTGAACGGAGAAAAGGTGGATGCTTTAAGTTCGTTAATTCACCGGAGCCGTTCGCAGGAATTTGGCAGGAAATTGTGCGAGAAATTAAAGGATTTGGTTCCTCGCCAGCAGTTTCAAATTGCGATACAGGCAGCAATTGGCGCAAAAATTATTTCCCGTGAAAACATAAGTGCCATCAGGAAAGATGTGACCGCAAAATGTTACGGTGGCGATATAAGCCGTAAACGCAAATTGCTTGAGAAGCAGAAAGAGGGTAAGAAAAGAATGAAGCAGATTGGAAACGTAGAAGTACCACAGGAAGCTTTTTTAGCAGTTTTAAAACTTGATGAGTAAGCATTTATTATAAAATATTTTATTTGAAAAAAACCAGTAGACGAACAAATTACTGGTTTTTTTATTTTGAATAATTCGTTGCGTTGGATGAATAAAGAAAAATCATTACTTTTCAGAAAAGTTACTCTATGTCTTCAATAGCTTTGAATAAAGAAATGAATATCGAGGTGAAAGTTCGCCTCATTCGGAAAGGAGATGATGAACCTTTGACTGGTAATGAATTTTCGGTGCGCTTGTATGACAGCGATCTTTTTAATGACGATTTTTTGGGGGAAAGTGTTCCTGACAAGGAAGGCGTTGCCAAATTCCTTTTTTCACAGGGCGACTTTTCAAAACCGGTTAATCTTGACAAAAAACCTGACTTTTATTTCGTGGTTTATAAGAACAGAGAAGTTATTTTTAAAAGCAAGGTAATGTCTAACCTTGATCTAACTGATGTGGAAGAGTTTATCATGAAAGAAGGAGAGGTGATTGATCTTGGTACGTTTTTAATCAATGCTGATTAACTGCCAATTTCTTTCATCACATCAGCAAATAATTCGTAGGAATGAAATTTTGCTTTTGACCAAAAATATTTGAGATAACCATTCTTTCATTCATCCATGCTTTTTCAACTAAACATTTTTATTTTGTTTTTTTAAACTATTTATTTCACCACTTCCTTCTCAACATTCTCTTTTGGTAATGAAACAGGTATTTCATTTTCTATAAAATACATTTCTATCTTCCCTTTATTTTTTGCTGCTTTCTTACCCCGGTAGATGCAGGGATATTTATCTTTTACCAGTTCATAAGTAGTACGCGAAATATTTATTTTATTGGCTTCGCTGTTTTGTTCCATGCGTGAAGCCGTGTTTACAGTATCACCCCAAATATCAAAAGCGAATTTTTTATCACCGACAACTCCCGCCACAACAGGGCCTGTGTGGATGCCTATACGGATATCGAAATAATTATTACCATCAGCTCCTGTCCTGAATGTTTTTATCGCTTCTAAAATTTCTATTGCTGCCTCCACAACATTTGCAGCATTATGAGAAATTGGATCAGGAACGCCGCTTACACACAAATAAGAATCACCTATGGTTTTAATTTTTTCCATCTTGTGTTTGGAGATAATTTGATCAAATTTTGTAAAACAGGTGTCAATAAGATTTACCAATTCTTCAGGAGTGAGCTTTTCACTTTTACTTGTGAAGTTTTCAAAATCGGTAAACATTACTGTGGCTATTTCATAGCTTCTCGGCTTGGTATGGCCGGTTTGTTTTAATTCATTCGCTACATCTTCCGGCAAAATATTCAACAGCAGATCATCCGATTTTTTCTTCTCCGCCTGCAATTCATTCGTTCTTTCCTCCACTTTATTTTCAAGTTCGTTATAAAACACTGCATTTTCAATTGAAATGGCCATTTGCCCTGCAAGCAGTTTTAAAACTGCAACTCCTTTAGGGGTAAAAGCTCCAGATGTAAGGTCGTTGGAAAGATAGATCACCGCTTGTATCTTTCCCATATTCATCAAAGGAATGCAAAGAATAGATTTGCATTCATTATTCTTTATGAAATTGTCGTTGCCAAAGAGATCACTTTCAGAAGCGTTATCCAAAATAATGGTATCCTGTGTCAGGTAAACATAGTTCACAATCGCTTCTGAGAGCAATTCGCTTCCCGCTACAGGAATAGATTGTAAGATTTTTACTTCCTCACTATCTGCTTTGATTTCTGCCTCAATAAATTTTTCTCCATCTTTTTCCATTACCAGAAATCCATTTTGAGCACCAGCATTTTCCATAATGATCTGCATCATTTTTTTGAGAAGCTTAGGCAAAATAATTTCACCGGATAGGGCAACAGAAGCTTTTAAAACAGTTTCCAGATCTACGTTTGCAGCCTGTCGTGTTACCGGTTCATCCGACAATTGATTTTGCCATTCTGCACCACCGCCACCTCTTAACTGAATGTAGTGGGTTTCCATTTGTTTAAGCTTCGCCTTTGCTCCCCAGCGTTTATAAACCCGGTAAGAATTCTGCAAATAAAAATTGGCCAACAAATCTTGTTTGGTATTTATGAAAAAACGTCCTCCTCTTTCCCATGTAATAGCGAGGTCGCTGCTGATATTTATTTGTGTAGCGGCCTTTAATGCTTTGTCGTACAAAATTTTTGCTTCTTCATTATCGCCTTCGAGATATTTGTATTCTGCTTCCAGCAAAAATATTTTGTGCGTGTAATCCGCCGGGCAATATTTTTCATATTTCCTTAATTCCTTAATGTCTTTTTTAACTTGTTTTAGAACGGCTTTTTTATTCGTGGAGTTTGGAGCAATATCAGCGATAAGCAAGGAACGATAAAAATAAAATAGTGGATACAATGTGGTGCCCTTCACACTTTCCTGGTACTTTTCGGCCACTGCTGCGTATTTACTGGCGTTTGCATTAAGATTGAATATTAAAGCAAGATGCAGTTTTTGAAGCGACAGATTTTGAAAATATATCTCGTTACTTTTTGTAACTTCAGCAATATCTATTTCTGATTCATCAAAAATTTCCCCCGAAAGAATATCAGGCTGTTCTGTTTCTTTAGTGAGATTCAAAATGGATTGATGAAATAAACGCAAGCGCTTAAGTGTAAGATCTTGTTGAAATTTTTCAATTTTCAATTCAAGCGTTTCTGCTTTTTGTGCAAGCTCATGTAAAGGGTAACCCATTATGAAAAGCTGGTAAACGATGTTGTGCGCTGCATAAGATGCATATTCGTTATCGCCTGATTCCAAGCTGCTGGTAAATGCTTTTTCAAGATCGTGAACTGTTTCTGTAATAGGTGTTCTGCGGTGAACAAGAAATAAATTATTTGCTGCTATAATTGATCCCATTAATTCTTCTGCGTGAATTTTTTTCGCAAGATGCAAAGCAATTTCACCGAAGCTGATCCCTTTGTCTATTTCATTTAAGAACACGCTCAAAATGTAGCCGTAAACAGCGAAACTGAAAGGCGATTTTCTCGATAAACCATAGCTAATAGTCAGTCGAATCATTTTGAACGCCAGGAGCGGAACAAGATTGGGAACAGCAAAAAACGAGGCTGAAGAAATGTCCGACAAAATACGCATCGCTGCGTTTTTTTCAGGATCTTTCATTTCAGGCAGGTTGTTGTAATAATCCATAGTTTTCCGACGCAAGAGGAATTTGATTTTCACCAGGTCTTTTAATACCGCCAACTTTCCGGGTTTTAACGGAAGGATTATCCGTAATTTTTTCAGAATATCGAGCCCGAGTACTACTGCTTGATAGGGTTTGTTTTGTGCGATTAGTTTTTTAATATCGATCTCGTAACCTTTTACCGAATCAATTAATGACTGACTATGTTTTAAAATATTATTTACATGAAGATCGACTTTGTCATAATTGCCGGAGAGATAGGCCGCTTCTGCCGCATTCGTGGTAAGTTCTAAAACAAAATCATAATGATTGTCCCAATCTTTTTCATCCGATATTGCTAAACCATTTTCAAAATAACTTAGTGCCTGTGGAAATGCGGTAGATGCCATCGCTTTATTTCCGGCCCGCAAATTTAATTTTGCGAGGTTTTCTTTTTCCTTTTTATCCGAAATTGTGGTTGCTCCAAGATTCCACTGCTTTACAAGATCAAATAATTTTTCGTCCACTTCATTTTCACTGTAGGTGGCAGTTAGTCTTTGCCCATTTAATAAATGCAGTTGCGATTTTTCTTCATCAGGAATCAGGGAATAAATTGCCTGTTGGATTCTGTCGTGTGCAAATTTATAACCTTCATCTGAAACAATGATCAGGCCTTCTGTTAGTGGTAAATTCAACAAATCTGCAACAGTTCGTTCGTTTATTTGTTTTATAACAGAAAGATTTCTTTTGGTAAAATTATTTCCGATTGTAGACGCGGCTTTCAACAGATCAAAAGAATCTAACGGTAGTTTCAAAATATAAGAAGTCATCAGTTCCACAACATTTCCTGAAACATTCATTTGCAAAATCAAGTCCGAATTGAACTGCCATTTCAATAAATCAAAATCGAAATTCAGTAAGCCTTCATCGTAAATTGATTTTAAAAACTGCCGTACATAAAATGGATTTCCTTTTGTTTTACCAAAAATAATTTGTGAAAGCAACGAAATGTTTTCCTGCTTCGTAAGCAGCGTCTCGCTTATCAGTGAATAAACATTTTGATAAGAAAGATCGTTTAGCTCTATCTCTTCAAGAGGAGTATGATCTTCTTTCAGTTCATTGATTTTTTGATAAAGGGGATGGTTATGATCCACTTCATTTTTGCGGTAAGACCCAATAAACAACGCATAACCAAGATCACGGGTTTCACTAATATTTTTAAATAAATTCAAAGACGAAGGATCTGCCCATTGAAGGTCATCTACAAAAAGTACTAACGGTGAATCTTCATCTGCAATACTTTTAAAGAATCTTGTAAACTCATAATTGAAGCGGTTCTGCGCCTCGAGTCCTTTCAATTCAGGTGCTTCAGCCTGTTTGCCGATCAGCTTTTCAATTCCCGGCATAAACTGGGTCAGAATTTTTCCGGAGTTACCAATCGCTTGTGTAATTTTTTTTGTCCATTTTGCTTTGAAAACATTATCTCCTGCCAAAATGATTTGAACCAGCTCGTTGAATGTTTGAACCAGCGTGGTGTATGGAGTATCAGAGCTAATTGTATCAAACTTTCCTTTCAGAAAAATTCCTTTTTTCTCAATCACATAACTTTTAAATTCTTCTAGCAACGAAGATTTTCCACTTCCTGAGTTTCCGGAAACCAGTAGAATTCTTTTTTGTCCTTGTGCACAATCATCATATAATTCATTAAGGGTTTTTAATTCATTTTCCCTTCCAAATAATTTTTTCGGGAAAGAAAGTTTTCCTGAATAATCACCTAAAGCAATCGTAAATCCTGCGTTCAATAAATCATCAATATTTCCGCTTTCATTCAGTTGCGTCAGGCTTTTTTCAAGGTCTGCTTTCAAGCCAAATGCAGATTGGTAGCGGTCTTCTGCATTTTTCGATAACAACTTCATGATTATGTCTCCAATAACTTTCGGCAATTTCGGAGTTAAATTTTCAGGCCGTAAAGGCGTTTTTGCAATATTGGCATATAACAATTCCAATCTTGCTTCACTGTCGAAAGGCAACTGGCCGGTAAAAAGCTGGTAAAAAATTAATCCCAAAGAATAGAGGTCGGCACGCTGATCAATTGTATGATTAATCCTTCCGGTTTGCTCAGGCGCAATATATCTGAGCGATTCAATTTCTTTTTCACCAAGAGAAGTTATCGCCTCTTCCAACACGCCGCCTTGAGTGGCCAACGCCAAATCAATCAAATAAATCTTGTTCGTCGATTCTTCTACAAGAATGTTGGAAGGGTGAATGCGGTGATGACAAATATTTTCTTTTTGCAAATCAGCGAGCGCCGAAGCGATGTCTGTAGCTATGTGCAGTTGCTGAAAGAATGTCAGGGGTTTAGATGCCAAAAATTTATTCAGATCTTTTCCTTCAATATATTCGAGTACCAGTGCTTCGTGGCCTTCTACTTTTTCGCGACGGTAAGCCTTTCGAATGTTATTGCTTTTTGTTTTGAAACAAAGTTCAAATTCATTATCCAGTTCGGCGAGCATTTCTTTTGAAGCAAACTCGTCTTTCAACACTTTAATACATGAAGGTTTACTTAAACCATTCTTACCCGATTTTATAATTATTGAATCAAAACCATAATGAATCACATTTGCGTGATCAATATTTTTTATCATTAATGGTGTTATTAACGGTTATTTAATTAAAGTATCCATTAAAGAAAGGCGTGTTTCAAAGTAGCAGCGTAGTATTTTCGGATATCCTTGCACATGAAATTAAATAAACTTTTCAAGAGAATCTAAAAAAATAATGTATTGGTATTTTTAAAATATTTACTTTTAAGAAGATATTCTTCCTTTTAAGGAATCAAGCTGCACAATTTCAAAAACATTTTTTCAACATGATCAAGCAAAATCCGCTCACATTGCTTACTCCGGTAAGGACCGACCGCTTTGAGGAATTGAACGCTATTCTTGAAAGATTCCAGGTTGGGCTAAACCACGGATTGAATGAAAGATTTGATCGGCTTGGAACCCTGCATTATGCGCGGTGGTTCATTTTGCAGGAAAGTTCTTTTCGCGATAAAACTGCGTTTGCTGTTCCCGTTAGATTGGTTTTTTCTTCCAATTTTGATGGTGATGAAGATACTCATGCAGAAGGACTTGTTAGTGTTTTTCCTGAATATTTTGACGAGTTGTATGAATGTTGTGAAGGATATCCGGGACCTCACGAGCGCAATATGGCAACACGCAAAAATTATCTTTTAAAATGGAAAGTGAAAACAACTGCCTTTTATCCCGGTGCACCTGGAAGAAGTTTGAAACAGATACAACAGGAAGACCAGTTGGAAAGATTTATCCGCAGCTTCATCAATAGTAAAAAATGGGAGGGAATGACCGCTTTACAAATAAAAAATGCGGTTAAACAAGAAGTGGGTAAACAACCTGGCTTTGAATGGGCAAAAAAGCCGGCGAAAACGCTTAATACAAATTGGCCAGGTCTGATATTAATGGGATTGATCATGCTTGTTCTTTTACCCATCATCGTCGTATGGATTGTAATACTGTATTTTTTTTATGAACGAAAAGACAAAAATTGTTATGATAAAAGGAGCCAGTTGAATGACGAACTCGTGCGAAGACTTGAAGCGTATGAGGATCTTATCAATCAAAATCAATTTACGCAAGTATTGGTTATGAAGCCCGGCAAAGTGAGGTTGATCACTGTTCAGGCGATGATGCTGTTTGCAAGAACGCTGATAAAAAACCTGTTCGTAAAAGGAAAACTGATGGGGATCCCAACAATTCATTTTGCCCGCTGGGTTTTGGTAGATAATAACAAACACATGATGTTCTTCAGCAACTTTGATGGTAGCTGGAATCAATATCTCTGCGATTTTATTGATAAATCGGGCTGGGGTTTAACCAGTATTTTTAGCAACACGGTAAACTTTCCAAAAACGAAATTTTTGCTAACCGGTGGTGCATATGATGAGGAACACTTTCTTGCATGGAGCCGCGGCACGCAGATTCTTACGCAGGTTTGGTACAGCGCTTATCACGATCTTTCGATCAAAAATATTGTCAACAATACATTCATCAGAAATGAATTAAGTAAAGATCTCTCTGAAAAACAAGCCCAACTATTTTTAAAAAGATTTTAAAACAAACGATTGATGGAACAACTTGAACTTTCAGAAATACAAGGTTTACTTGTGAGAGATTATAAGGAAATGCCATTCTCAAAATATTTGCTTTTGAAGGTAACTGATGCGGCCAAGGCGAAGGAATATTTGAAAGAAATTGCCGGCGATATTACTTCCGTAGTGGAAAATAACGGAGATCATTTTTTTAATATCGGCTTTACCGCGCTGGGGCTTTCGGCTTTGGGGCTGCATCCAAAAAATGTGCAATCGTTCATAAGAGAATTTCGTGAAGGAATGGTAACACCGCATCGCCAAAGGCTTTTGGGCGATCACGACAACAGCGATCCTCAAAGCTGGAACTGGGGTGGCCCTAACAATGAACCAATACATTTGATATTGATGGTGTTTGAGCAGTCAGAAGAAAAATTAGATACGAGTATTCAAAACCTCTTACAAAGGTTTGATCAAAATGGATTGCAGACAGTGCATGTTTTGATAGCAGATACTTTTCCGGATGATAAAGAACATTTCGGTTTCAGAGACAGTATTTCACAACCGGCAATTGTTGGAAGTGGAGTAGAAGGTTTGGAAAGAGATAATATTAAAGCCGGAGAATTTGTTCTCGGTTATAAAAATGAATATAACGTCCACCCTGACACGCCATTGATGAAAGAACCACAGGGAAATATGGAAATGCTCCCAACTGATCCTGACGGATCAGATCAAAAAGATCTCGGTCGTAATGGAACCTATTTTGTTTTGAGGCAACTAAAGGAAGATGTAGACGGATTCTGGAATTTCCTGAATGAAAAAAGTAAGAATGAAGATGGAAGTTTAAACGCTGAAGAAAGCACGAAGCTTGCGGCCAAGATGATGGGTCGCTGGCCAAGCGGCGCTCCGCTGGTAAAATTTCCTGATAAAGATCCAGGTGGATTAAGTGACTACAATGATTTTGTATACACCGAAACTGATAAATTGGGATTGCGTTGTCCTTTTGGTTCACACACTCGCCGAACAAATCCGCGCGATAACTTTGAAGAAACGGGTCCTGCAGAATCTTTGAAATTGACACGAAAGCATCGGATCATGAGAAGAGTTCGTTCTTATGGAGAAAAATATGTTGGTTCGGCAACACAACATACACCCATAGACGAAGTCGGGATTTTGTTTGGATGTTTTAATGCTGACATCAATCGCCAATTTGAATTCATTCAATATACATGGGCTAATTATCCGAAGTTTAAACAGTTGTATGCGGATCCTGATCCTTTCATCGGAGTAAAAGAAAATCCAGGGGAAGGAGTGATGCAACAATTTACCATCCCCACGGAAACGCATAATAAATATGTGGACGGCTTAAAAAGTTTTGTTACGGTGAAAGGCGGCGCTTATTTCTTTTTCCCATCAATCACATCACTCAAATACCTTACTACGATTTGATTTTCCAGTAAACAAATAAAAAAAGCAATTTTTTATTTTCATAGTAAACTATTTCTCGAAGGCGTCTGCAATCAATTTGGTATCCATAAAAACCTGGACGTTAATAATTTTTCCATCTTTTAAAGTAAAGGCCTGAACCCAATCTGCAGCGTAAGTTTTTCCAGTTGGCTTTACCTCCGCTTCATCATGACCGATCACCACAACTGTGTCATCATTCGTGCAAAATTTTTGCTGAACGAACGATTTCATGTTTAGAGTCGCATGTTGGATTTCAAACATTTTCATCACTTCTTCTATCCCGGTAAAAGTTCCTGAAAAAGGGATAAAAGGAGCGCCCGCTCTTGTCCAAACCACATCTTTATTAAATGAAGATAAAACAGCAGAAATATCTCCTGCTGCAAAATCACTATACATTTGCTGTATTACCTGCTGGTTGTTGTTTTGCATTTTTATTCAAATTTGTATCGTTAAAAAAATCTTCGTTGGCTGTCGGTTCTATTGAAGCAATCTTATTTTGCTGATGCCGAAAGTCGCTCATTCTTTGATAAATTATTTTCCTTGAACGGTTAAAATTGCCAACTGGCTTGTGTTCCGGAAGAGAATGCCAAACATTAAAAGAAAGGTCTTCGCCAAATTCTCTTTGTTCAGGTATATCAAAAATTTGAGTAGGAATTCTTATCGTAGCTACTTTTTGAAAAGGAGAATCCCATTCTTTGGTTGGATCTTCTATTGGCATTTGTTCTCCATCCGTTTGAAACTGAACACAGAAATCAAAAAATATTTCATTCTTCGATAAAGTTTCCTGCATTTTCAATCGTAAAAAATCAGGATCGCTGTTATCCTGTTTACAACTCAAGTCATTGTCTTTCGAAGGGAAAACTGCATATTTTACCGCCTTTGTTTCATCTCCAAAGCGGTAAGGAACGGTGCTGTAATAATTAAGTTCGAACGGATGACTGCAGTTTATTTTTGCCTTGGCTCCATTAATAAAGATAGAAGCGTTTTTAAAAATGTATGGAATCTTTAATAATGCCGGCCCCTCCAAAGGTTTCATCGTAACTA
This sequence comes from uncultured Chitinophagaceae bacterium, assembly GCA_963811285.1. Taxonomy (GTDB): domain Bacteria; phylum Bacteroidota; class Bacteroidia; order Chitinophagales; family Chitinophagaceae; genus Ginsengibacter. Next base: position 282,393 of record CAWEQV010000039.1, read on the forward strand.
CCTGCAAAACGTGATAAAAATCTTTTACATCTTTTGCAACAAATGATTTCGTGTTCATTAAAATGAAATCCTGGTTAATAGCAGGTTCTTCTGTAACTAAAATTTTTTCTCCCGGCACATTCATGATTTTAATAGCAAATCCACGAAGATCTTTTTTAGAATCGGGCAATGCTTTTGTGTTGCCATTTGAAAACCTGATCCATGCCGGAAAAGATCGTTCTTCTTTGAATAATCCTGTCCTTAGTTCTGACGGCATATTTTTCTCAATGATAAATTCTGCTTTTACACAACCATTCATTTTTGGATGAATTTGTCGCAGTTGTTTTTTGTTTTTATAAAGCCGGAGCATTTGCAACTGCAACAAGTCCGCAATCTGATTGGCAACTTTTTCTTCCCCCTCCTTTGCGTATTCCCTGCCCTGAATAAGTTTTTCTTTTGATGTTGTGCTCATGGCTATTTATTTTTAAAAAAAGAACGAAATGCGATGTTGCCGGTTGGCGTTTTTCAAGGGAGAAAAGGATTTCAAAAGAAAAGTCCTATGTGTGCTGTTGCTATTAATTGCATGAATTTAGTAAATTTTATTATCTTTAATGTATCTTATCAATTCCTCGACAAACCGCTTGCTCTCCGAACTAATCATTTATTACTTATTTATTTATGAATAAAAATTTTTCCGAACAAAGCGACTGGGACGAACTGCTCGATTTTATTTCCGATAAGCAACTTACGCCGGTAATTGGTAAGGAAATGTATAAGTTTAATAAGGAAGATCTTTTAATACCGGTCGACCAATATCTCTCCGGGCAGATTTTGAACGTTAACCAGGTAACTGCTCAACCTGATCTTTCGCTTTCGAAAGCAGTTGATTACCTCGTAATCGAAAAGAGGGTGAAGATGATGGATATTATCAGGAAATTGAAGACAATGGTGAAGGAGATCAATTATGAATTTCCTTTACTCACTGAATTTTTAGGGATTACCGATCTGAATTATTTTATCAATACAGCCGTTTATAATAACGTTCTTGAAAGCAATCTCGCTAAAGAAAGAAATGTAACGCCTACTTCAATTAATTTTTCTATAAACGAACCTTTTTCTGACAGCGATGACCTGGAACGCTTGAAACAACCTTTTGTTTTTAATGTTTTCGGCTCATTGATAAATACAGTAGATCCTGCGCTTAGTGAAGAAGATATGCTTGAATATACCGGTTGTTTCAAAGAGAAAATGAACAATGCCATTAATTTAACCAACGCTTTAAAAAATAAAAATCTTTTATTCCTTGGTTGTGCTTTTCCCGACTGGGTAGTTCGTTTTATTTTACGTCTCCTGTCAAATGAGCCAATGCACGATTGGGGAACAAAAAGAACGGTTCTTGTTGTAAATGATCCTTCCGAAACCAGGAATGCACAATTTGATTTTCTGAAAAACTATGATGTATCAACGTATGAAGGAAGCACCGCCGACTTTGTAAAAGAGCTTGCTAGACAATGGCAACAAAGAAACCGTACTAATGTAAAAAACAAAATGGTCTTCTTAAGTTATACGGTTAAAGATAAAGATGCAGTAGAAAATCTAAAAAAAGCAATTGAAGGGATTAACAATGTGAGCTGTTGGTATGACAACCGGCAACTGGCTGCAGGAGATGATTTCAAGCTTGAAATTGCGAAAAATATTAAGGCCGCAGATCTGTTTATTCCTTTGATCTCTGAAAATAGTTTGATGCATAGAGACGGCTATGTGCAGATCGAATGGTTTACCGCGGATAATGTAAATACCTTTAGAAAAATAGATGGAAGAACCGATAAATACCTGATGCCGATCGTGATTGACGATACCAATCCATACAATGAAAATGTGCCGAAGTACTTTTCTGAATTAAGTATTGGAAGAGTTCCTTTGGGCAATCCCGCGCCTGAATTTATCAACCAGATCAGGGAATCGCTTAATTTAACTTAACTGCATTATGGCAACCGAAATCGCTGCATCTTCAAAATCAAATTCATTATTCATCGGGTTGGAATCTTATACAGAAGCCCAATCCGGCATCTTTTACGGAAGAGATGAAGAAATAGAACGGCTTACCAACCTTATCAAATCAAACACACTTACTATTGTTTTTGGTAAATCAGGAACCGGTAAGACTTCTTTATTAAATGCGGGCGTTTTTCCACGATTGAGAAAAGATTATTTTCTCCCTTTTCGAATAAGATTGGAGTTTAAAGATGACAGCCCGGATCTTGTAACACAAATAAAAAATATTTTAAAATCAGAGATTGACAAGTATGGTTTTAAAGTAGAATCCTATCCCAACAGTGAAACAACTTTATGGGAATATTTTCATTCTGAACCCTTATGGAAAAGTGTAACACCGATCCTGATCTTTGATCAGTTTGAAGAAATTTTTACGCTGGCGAAAAAAAGCAATCACTTCGGAAGTGAAGAACTGGAGCTGTTTTGGCAGGAACTTGCTGACTTGATCGAAAACTCCATCCCCGAAAAACTGAAGGAAAAATTTTTGAATGACAAAGAAAAAATTGATTATGGTTATAAGAATCAAAAAGTAAAAATTGTATTTGCTTTCCGCGAAGAGTTTCTTCCGGAGTTTGAGGGGAAGACTGCCAAAATTCCGTCGTTAAAATCGTCGCGCTTCAGACTGTTGCCAATGAATGGCAACCAGGCTTACGATGTAATTACAAAAACGTGGAATAACGCAATTGATGACACAGAAGCAAACAAGATCGTTGGTTTTTTTGTGAGTGAAGAAGCGGAAAATAAAAGTTACGATCTGATGGAAATAGAACCTTCGCTGCTGAGCCAGGTTTGTACTTACATCGATAAAGAAAGAATCAGTGAAGGTCGCGACAAAATTTCTTCTGACTTCCTTGCAAAATATCCTAAAGAAAAAATTCTTCAATCTATTTATAATGAAGTGCTCGCTGAAAGTAATGCAGCAGTTTTTCAGAATAACCCGGAATTGCCAGCTAATTCAAAACCGGTTAACGAATTTTTAGAAGATAAACTCATAACAGATGAAGGATACAGAACCAAATATTCTGTAGGCGAGATTGACAGATCATTGCTTCCGGGAATTGAAGTTTTAAAAAGAAAATATTTTTTAAGAGAAGATGGTAAGTCGGTTGAAATTACTCATGACGTTCTAGCGCCAATAATAAAAGCTGATCGCGAGGCAAGACGAAAAGAAATCGCAGCGCTTGCGGCCCGGAGACGTGCTAACAAGAGAGCTTTGATAATAGTAATATTGGCAGCAATTATCGCTGCTGCTATTTGGTATTTTATTGCAGGAAAAGCGGTGGATGATAGGGATAAAGCGATTGTACAACGTGCACAAATTCAGAAAGAAATTACCAAGGATTCTGCTTCACTTGCCAATATTAAAGATTCCATAAAAACAGCGAGGAACGGGGGCGGAAATATCTCAGGAGTAACTTCTGTAAATTTTAATAGTAGCGACAGCGGCTATCTAAAGATGTTGCAACTCAATTCTCAGGACAGTATTCGCCTGGCTGCACTGCAAAATCAATATAATGATTTGAATGGTCAAAGATCGCAGTTGCAGGACCAACTGGCTTCGCAAAATGCACAATTAGCCCAGCTTCTTGACAATAAAAGAACTTCTGATCTTTTGAGTGATAACGATAAACGATTGATTCAGTTTCTACAGAGGAAGATAACTTTTGACAGCACAAAACTTGCCGACCTCCAGGAAGCTTACGCAAAATTGAGCCGTGAATTTCGAGATTACAGGATCAAGCATCCTGAATCGTATGTGCCCGCTGTAGAAGAAACCGATGCGGCAGATACCAATAGCCTAAAATTAAATTTGCATTATGAGTTAAGTAAAACCATTCCTCACAATTTGTTGATTTATCTCATTCCGGATAACAGCGCTAATGGGAAAATTATTAGAAAGGCGCGCGTTTATGAAATAGGTTGTGACGTCAACATTGGCACCGCAAAGGGTAAAAAAATCGCCAAGTATAAAGATGGTTTATATGTGTTTTACAATGTTGATCCCGGGAAATATTTTATAAAAGTGTGTTCTTATTATGGAGGATTTCGCGATTACACTAAAGAGTCCCGCGGCAATGTGACCGTCAATTTTGATGCGTCGCCACCAATAAGATAAGGAAATAATTTCTAGAATTTCTCAAAGTGTTCCGGCTTGACTTTTTGTGCAGCTTTACTCCCCAGTTGGTACAAGATTTCCCTGTTAGAAGCCCGGCTCATATCGGTTAAACTTTTCACATCATCATCGGTGTAGTTTTTATCTTCCGCTTTTAATGCATTTAAATTTTCACAGGTAATACAAAAGTTGTAGCGTAGATAGGAAATCAAAGGATTGATTCCCATGAAATCATTTTTCAAATCTCCAATTTCCATATCCAACGTATCTGCAGTAGGAGATTTTGAAATCCATTGCAATAATACCTGGTTTTGCCAGCTCGCGTCCTGCATTAGCATTTCCGGAATGTTGGCAGCCCACGACAACAAAGTGGCTTTGTCTATTTCTTTGTATTTCTTTTTGAAAACGCCATACCCGGTTCCAACGGAAACCAGCAAAATTTTATCTTCACCCATTGGCCAGTGAAATTTAAAACCACTCAAAGTGGCCACCATTAATAATGTCAGCGAAGGGTTATTTGCCATACTCAAACCGCCATCGATAAATGCAGCCGTTTGACCCGCAGAAACTTCAATCATTTGAGGAGCAAAATATGTGGGTGCGGCGGTGCTTGCCCGGACAACTCTCCAAAGATCAAGATCTTTATTTTTTCCTTCAGATGAATCGAAAAATTTTCCTTCCGGATGATTGATTAAAGGCCAAATGCTGTTAGTGTCTGCTCTTTTCGCAACAATACATAAACCTGTTTTTATTTCGTCACCGCCCAATTTTATTTCTCCAAAAGCCTGTTTCAGTCCTTCTTCCATTGGCTTGTAATTGTAAGTTGCCTTCAGACGGTTAAAATCCCACCAATTCCTTTTTTCACCAAATATCTTTCCCCCAAGATCCATGTATAGATTTTTTATCTCATCAACCGTTTTTCCTATTGCTAATGAAGCGGCGATAATTGCGCCGGTGGAAGTTCCTCCAATCAAATCAAAATAATCGCACAATCTAAAATCAGGTTTTTCGTGAAAACGTGCTTTTAAAATATCCTCGATCTTTTTTAGATATCCTAAAGTAAGCGCTCCGCGGATACCTCCGCCATCCAGGGATAAAATTTTTTTAGATCCGGGGCTTTTAATCCGATCAAGTAAGGCAGACATGAAATATGATTTAGTGATTGTTTAAGTATTCTGAAATTTCTTCAAATGTGGTAAAGAATTTCGCACCGTTTTCTTTTATCATTCTGCCTGTCTGCTCCAACGACTTCATTTGATGATCAGAAAACGTTTCACCGTCATCTTCTTTTAAAAAAGAAAAAATAGTTTTTGAAGGACGCTTATTGCTGTCATCTACAACTTCCGCTACGGAATAAAAACCTGTCATTTTAGGAGTGATCACATAAAGGCAGAAGTCACATATCTCTCTTTGCCTGAGCTCTTCCTCTATCATTTCAGGAGTCCAGTCGTCTCCCTGCGGTTGAAAATAATCTATCTTCAATAATTTTATCAATTCGTCGCGCCAGCTAGATCGGTTACATGTTCCACCCAGGAAAACTTTTTTCATTATTCCTAATTTTACTGTAAGGTAAAATTTTTAAAGTAAATAAGAAAAGGGTGCCTTTTGTAGCAGGAAACTAACGGTTGTTTCCAGTAAAAGAATAAATTAGTCTTGTTTTTATTTAATAATTTTAAAGATCCCTCTTATGGGTTCGAAGTGAGAATCTCTCCTTTTATTGACTCTTCAGGATGATAAGTTTTAATCAATTCAGCTACTTTCTTTCTTGTGCGCCAATAAACATCTTCCATAAACCGGTGTGCGAATTCACCGTTTCTGCCGATACTTAACAGATTTTCAATATGAGTTGATTGTTCAAATTCTTTTCTTTCTTTTTCGTAATCTTTGAGAAAGACCGGATAGGCAAATGGAGTGCGTAATACAGTGCTTCCGATAAATCTTTTTTTAAAACCGGGAATTATAGCGTCAATATGTTCCAGGCAGAGATTGGTTAAATTTTGTTCATCCATTGACCAGAACTCGTCATTCTTCTGACAGCCAATATCAACAGTGATTATGGACTTCCCGGCAGGCGCAAGCCATGGCATTGAACGGGTAACATCTGTTAACCGGAAAAAGGGAAACTTTTTTTCAGGAAACCATAAAACTGTTTCAGGCAGGATGTTTCGCCCTTCAAGCCGCATATTAACAAATACCATTGGACGGAACCGGAAACGGGATATTCCCTGCAATGCATCTGACCCTTTTACCATTCTTGCAAGAATATTGGCGGGTGCGGTACTTATAACTGCTGAAACTTCCTGTTCTTCGCCTCCTGCCCGGACTGCGGTTACCTTTTCATTCTCTACCAGGATTTCCTCAACAGGTGAACGAAGGCGAATTGAATCTTCCAGTCCTTCGGCGAGTTTTCTGCATAAAGTGGCAACTCCATCCTTTGGATAAACATGCCAAACAGAAGGTTTTTCAGGCATTTCACGGTTGTATCCACACGCAACTGCACGTCCTGAAATCAAACTGGCCATTTTTAAATATAAAGTATTGATTATGCTGGTTGGCAAACTTTCACCCACAGCTGCAGCGAGCTTTTCTGCAGGTGCGCCTGACCACGCTTCAATTAAAGGAAGGGCAATCTGATTTGCCAATAAATCGCCATAACGATTCCTAAACCATTCTGCTGCAGAATCCGGCGATTGTGAGTTATTCAATAATTTTAATTTGCTTTTCAGGAAACTGACGGAAATTCCCGGGATTTTAAGTAAACCAAAAGGATAGTTATAACTCCTTCCTTTGAGCCAAACCGCTTCCCCATAATGTTTTACGGTTTTGCATTCAGCGCCAACACCAACTGCATCCGCTAACCGGTTTGTGATAAAATGTGCCCCAAAATCATTACTAAAGCCGTCTTCAGTGGTAAAAGTTGCAGCAAGCCCCGCAATCTTATCACCTGCTTCATATAAAATGAATGGCACACCTTTTTCCCGTAAAAAATTTGCTGCGGTCAAACCGGCCATTCCGCCGCCAATAATAGCGATTGGTTTTTGTATATTCATTTAGTGTTAGTGACAATTATAGGTTAAGACTGAGAGTTAAAGAATAAGTTCTATCAAATTTTGTTCCTTTTAAAATATTTTCAGAAATCATTCTTTTCAAGTATCTACTTTTCTTAAAAGTAATGAATTTATCAGACAGAATGAAATAGATTAAAATAATTTAATTGCCTGTCACATTCGCCCTGTCGTTGTTAGCAGAAGGTTGTGAAATTTTAAGGAATTCAAGAGGTGTAATTGCCTGATTGGCAACAAGATGGTTACTTTTATTGTCGATGAATAACCCTAGTTGTTCACATACAGTTGCTTTCATATCATTAACAAAGAAAGTAGTACTTTCTTTCAATATAAAAAGAATTGCCGGGAGTTCGTGTGAAAGTGTAATAGCTCTTGGTGTACGGCGGCATCGTTTCCTGCTTTACAGAAAAGAAGGCGTTTCTAAAATCCAGCTATTGCATTTGTGCCCCAATACATGATGGACAGATGCTGTTTTATCAATTACTTTATTCATAATTCTATATACTTGCAAATATGTCTACTTATTTATAAATAATAACTTCTTTGAACAGTAAACCAAGAAAAAAGTACAATTCCTGTTTGCAATAAAAAAGTAAATCTTATTTTTAGCGCAGATGATGTAATGAATGAAAACGAAAAGCCTCTCACTTATTTTTTTAATACTATTTTTTTGTTGCATTTTTTTTCAGCAAGCTAAAGGGCAGGACACGAAAAGCGACACACAAAAAATCTATTTTAAAAGCGCACGCGGCCCTTACTGGAACCACTCACAACTGGATTCTTTCCTTCTTTCAAAAAACAATAATCGTTATAAACTGGTAACAAGGTTAACAGGCAAAGAACAAAAAAACGATAGCCTTATTTATCGCATTGATATCATAATGGATCCTGCGCCTGTTGATGAAAATAATAAACCATTGGCTGGCCAACAGCTTCCTGATTTCAGTTTGAAAGATTTGAGTGGAAATACTGTAAGCCCCAGAAGTTTAAAAGGCAAACCGGTTGTAATAAATTTTTGGTTTACGACTTGCGCTCCCTGCATTTCTGAAATGCGTGCATTAAATGTACTTCATGAAAAATACAAAAATTCAGATGTGGTTTTCCTGGCTATTACTTTTGATAAAAAGACAGCAGTGCAGCATTTTTTAAAAAAACACTTTTTCAACTTTACAATTATTCCTGATGCTACAACCTATTGCTATCATATGACTTCAATCTATCCAATAACTTTATTTGTAGATAAAAACGGAGTGATCCGCAAAGCAGAACACCTGATTCCTTCTTCACGAGATCCTCAAACTTCCTTCAGTACAGGTTACCTCGATATTGATTCCTTTGAAAAAAATATTGATTTAATTATCGGCAATGATAAAAATTGATTTTTTTAAATAGTAAACAAACAAATAAGGATGATTTTTATTTTCATAAAAAAGGCCCGGAAATTTCCAGGCCTTTTTATGGGTTAGTAAGCAAAAGAACTTTTATTTTTTTGTAAAAGTGTATGTAATTGAACCGGTATTGTTATTGCCTGCGTCAACAGTTGAAGTAGCAGTGAAACTGTTACTGCTGATGGGTCCAAGTTTCAGTCTGTAGCCACTTTCAACGTTTTTCGGTTTCATGCCATTTAATTTTTTAAATTCAAATTGAGCATTATCTCCGCTTCCGTAAATTCCCCAGTAAATGTTTTCTTTGGTTCCGTTGCTAAGTGTAAAAGAACCATTTCCGTTCCTGATAAGATCCCATGTGCTTCCTTTGAAATCGCCATAAGGGGCTTCATTAAAAGCGTTGGTAACCTTAAAACCTGCAGGCACATCTACAGTAATATCAGAAATAGTCCACGTGCCGGCAAGGTGGCTTCGCGTCGGTTTTAAATTTGTCACATTTTTTGAGCTCGAACAACTGAATGAAAAAATTGTAAAAAGTATGAAAAATGTAATGGGAACTTTTTTCTTCATGATTAATCTATGGTTGATTTTTCAGTTAATTACATAAATCCTGCCAAAGCTGATTATTATCATAGCCACGCCTGATAGTCAACCAATAAAAAAGAATGATTTTTATTTACTAAAGCTTCTTTTAGCGAAATTCTATTGCCTTTACAGGCTGAATTTTTTTTATCAATAAAGATGGGATTATGAGCATCAAAAAACAAACGATTAAAGTAGAAAGATCGACTGCTGCAATTTGCCACCAAATTATATCTGCATGCGCTTCTTTCATGAAATATGCTTCTTCATCCAATTTGATAAAACCGGTCCATTGCTGCAGGTAACAAATTCCCAAACCTAAAATAGTTCCGGCAATTACGCCTGTAAAAGCAATGATAGTCGTATTGTACAAGAAGATTTTTTGGATGCTAATATTTTTTGCGCCAATGGCTTTTAAAATTCCGATCATTGTTGTTCTTTCCAAAACCAAAATGATTAGGCAGGTAATTAAATTTACTACGGCAACCACCATCATGATAGCCAACAAAATGCTTTTTATTCTTCCCTGCAGGTTAAGCCAGTCGAAAATGTTTGGATAAATTTCCTGGATGGTTTTGCTGTACCATCTTCCGGGCAATTTATCAGAATCGTATAAATAATTATTTACCGCGTCTGTTTTTTTATAATCATTCAGAAAAATTTCATATCCGCCAATTTCATCTGCATCCCAGTCGTTCAGCCGTTGAATTAATTTAATGTCGCCTATGCAAAAATTATGATCATATTCATCAATGCCGGTTTTAAAAATACCGGCGATTTTTAATTTTCTCGCCCGTTGCGAACCGTCATCCTGGATAAAAAGAATGATAACGCTATCGCCCACATTTGCTTCCAATTGGTTTGCTGTATAAGCAGATACATCAATGTCTTTGCTATAACCGCTATCGGTAAACGTAATCCATTTTCCTTTTTGCAAAAAAGAACTGAGCCTGTCAAAATCGAAACTGCTGTCAACGCCTTTCATCAACACACTTTCAATATCTTCTTTAAATCTTATGATCGCAGATTTTGTAGCATATCGCGCTACATTTTTTACTTCAGGAATAGTTTTTAAAAATTTTTCAAGAGAATCATTTCTTACAATTGGCGTTTCTTCTGCAATGTTTGCCTGCGTCAAAACATTTTGCTGAACACGGATATGTCCCCAAAAACTAAAAACTTTGTTGCTGATCACATTTTGAAAACCATTTACAAAACTGAGTGCAACAATCATCACCGCCACACTTATCGTAGTAGCCGTGATTGCCAGCCCGATAATGAAGCGTGAAAAAGTTTTTTGTTTATTGAAGGCAATGCGGCCGGCTATAAATGAAGAAACGTCCAAAAGACCTAAATTTGATTTTTGTAAAACTAATTTTTTTTAAAACATTTAAATGAAATCCATAAAAGTAGTTTTTGTTTTTCTGGTTTTATTGACATCCAATCAGCTATCGGCGCTTAACCCCGATAGTGTTTTTGTTCCTAATATTAAAACGGTAAGGCTTTATACCGTTGGGAATCAGTTAACGATTCCAATTATTCACTTAAAAGGCAACGATGTACTGGAATTGCATTTCGATGATTTGGATGCGGATGTAAAATATTATTATTATACTTATCAACTTTGTAACAGCGACTGGACTCCCGCCGATCTCGGGCAATTTGAATACTTAAAAGGATTTACTCAACAGCGAATCAATACTTACAAGTTTTCTTCATTGGCGCATGTTCGTTATACGCATTACCAGGCTGTATTGCCTGACCAGGGAATGTATCCTACCAGATCTGGCAATTATATTTTAAAAGTTTTTTTGAATGCTGACACTTCCCAAATTGTTTTTACAAAAAGGATAATGGTGCTTGACAGCAAAGCATCAGTTGTGGCAAGAGTGATTCAACCTTATTCTCCGGAGTATGCGCGCACACATCAGAAAGTAGAATTTACTGTAGACGTAAAAGCGCTTCAGTCTTTTAACGCAGGGCAGCAAATAAAAGTAGTTGTTCTTCAAAATTACCGCTGGGACGAAGCAAAAGTAGATTTAAAACCGGCTTTTATTCGTGGTACTTCATTACAATATAACACGCCAAATACAGATGTTTTTGCGGCAGGCAAAGAGTGGCGCTGGCTTGATGTAAGAGACTTCCATTTGCAGAGCGACAGGGTACTAACGGCAGATTATAAACGCAATTCGACAGACATTTTTTTGCGCTCTGATTTTCCTTTGTCAACACAACGATATGTATATTATAAGGATTTGAATGGCATGTCGTCAATTGAAGCCATACGGGGAATTAATCCATCCTATGAAGGCGATTATGCAACCGTTTACTTTTCATTTTCGCCACCTAACGGTGTGCCATATTCGAATAAAGACATTTATCTTTTCGGCCAGTTAACCAATTATAATTATATTGACAGTCTTAAAATGACTTTCAATCCAACTAAATCTCTGTATGAAACGCACCTGTTATTGAAGCAGGGTTATTACGATTACACATACATGGCCGTTGATAAAGACAATCCTTCGGTTCGTACCGAACTTGACGGTAATTATTTCGAAACTGAAAATGTATATACGATCCTGGTTTATTACAAACCCTTTATTGGAAGAGCGGATGAATTGATTGGCGTTGTGTCTTTGGATTCAAGAACAGACCAACCAGGTCTAAGTTTTTAGTCACAGTAAAAACAGTTTTATTCAAATTTTTTATAACTTTTTAGCCTGTTTTGACATCGAATTATTTAAATTCACTGATATTTACCCGATTGTGTAACCTTTTTAAATTTAATTTAATGAAAAAATTTCTTGCTTTCCCTGCTATTTTATTTATGGGATTAATTTCCTGCAACTCAGGAAATAATAGTGAAACTACTACCAGCACTGATTCTACGGCAACTTCAACCGATACTTCTTCCTCAATGGCTATGTCAACTGAAGCCAATATGCCTGAAGTTCCCGCTGGAGCAACTGTGTATTTTAAAAATTTAAAGACCGGCGAAACAGTTTCTTCTCCTGTAAAAGTAGAAATGGGTGCCAATGGAATTTCTGTTGATTCAGCAGGAACTGTAAAACCGAATTCCGGGCATTTTCATATTCTGATAGATGCCGAAGATTCTATTCCAACGGGCGTTGTAGTGGCAAAAGACAGCACACATCTTCATTTTGGGAATGCGCAACAGGAAGCTACAATTACACTTCCTCCGGGCAAACATAAATTGGCTCTTCAGTTTGCAGACGGAGCGCATCGTTCTTATGGCAGCCAATTAGATACTACTATCACTATTAATGTGAAGTAATCGAAGAAGAACCTTTTTTGCGGTGTAGCAGTGTTTAAGAAACATTGGAATTTTGTAAGCAATGTAAGAGAAGTAAATGAGACCTGTATTTGAAATTTTACCTTCCGGTTATAATCCCGAAAATTGTTCACTTATGTGTGAAGTGAGCAATGAAGGCTTTTCCTATTGCATTAAAGACGAAGAGGCAAATTCATTTTTAGGGCTAGGAGTGTACCATTTTGATCAAAAAAAACCGGCCGTAGGGTTCCCGATTGCCTTGCAGGTACTTTTTCATCAACAGGAAATTTTTTCAAAAAAATTCAGGAAAGTATGTGTTGCTTATTCATTTCCCCAAAGCGTTTTGATTCCTTTTTCAATCTACAGCCGGGAAAAAAATCAAACGGTGATGAACATGATGTTTGGAGATGTTGATGCTAATGATATGATACTGACAGATGTAATTGCCGATCAATCAATGTACAATTGTTACAGGCTTCCTTCGGCCACATTGGAAATGATTAAAACGCAGTTTCCAAATGCTTCAATCGCTCACCAGTACTCACTTATTTTTAAAAAGCGCGCGGATGAAAATGATAGGATGTACGTTATTTTTTATGCGCAAAAAATTGTGGTAGATTTTATAAAAGAAGGCAAACACGTTCTGGTAAATACATTTAATTACACTTCGGCACCGGATGTTTCGTACATACTTTTAAACATTTGTCAACAGTTTGAAATAAAAGATGTTCACCTGGTTATAAGTGGTTTGATTGAAGAAAAGTCAGCTCTTTATAAAGAAATTTATAAATACTTTTCCGATATTGAACTTTCAAAATTTCGCGAAGGATATCATTATGCAGAAGCAATTACCACTTTTCCTTCTCACTATTTCAGTAATATCTTTGATATTGATGTATGCGAATAATAACAGGAAAATATGGCGGCCGCAAAATAAATCCTCCTTCAAAAATGCCCCATACAAGGCCTACAACAGATGTGGCCAAGGAAGGTTTATTCAACATTATAGAAAATAATATCTCAATAGAAGGGATAACAGCACTTGATATTTTTGGAGGTACAGGTAACATCAGTTATGAGTTAGCATCGCGTGGCGCTGCAGATCTCACAATTGTTGAGAAGGATCCAAAGATGTGTGAATTTATCAAAAAAAAAATTGAAGAATTACATATTGAAAACGGCCGCGTAGAGAAGAATGATGTTTTTCGCTTCCTTGAAAATTGTGATCAAAAATTCGACCTGATTTTTGCAGGGCCGCCTTACGCACTTAAAAATATTGATGATCTTCCGCGTATCATTCGGGAAAGAAAATTATTGAAACCCGGAGGCTGGTTTATCCTCGAGCATACACCAGCCAATAATTATGAAAATGAGTTATTATTTAAAGCGATGCGGAATTATGGAACCACTGTTTTTTCAATTTTTATAAATAAATAGAAAAGATTTGAAACCAATTTTTATAACAGGCACAGGCACTGATGTTGGAAAAACACTGGTAGCCGCAATTGTCACAGAAGCTTTAGAGGCTGACTATTGGAAACCCGTACAGGCGGGCTTTTCCGATGGAACAGATTCGCTGTTTGTCCGCGAAATGATCTCTAACGATAAATCAAAAGTTCATCCTGAATTGTACAAATTAAGAATGCCTGCCTCTCCGCATTTATCCGCTGCGGCTGAGCAAAAAGAAATTAAAATAAAAGAAATCATCGCTCATTTGCCAAAAACAAAAAACCGGCTGGTAATAGAAGGCGCAGGAGGCCTGATGGTTCCTTTGAACAAAAACAAATTGATCTTAAATTTGATAGAAGAATTAAATGCGAAAGTGATAATTGTAAGTAAGAATGAATTGGGAAGTATCAACCATTCCTTGCTTACAGCTGCGGTTTTAAAGAAAGAAAAAGTAAACGTAGCCGGATGGATTTTTACTGAAGAGTATAAAAATTACGAAGATGAAATTGCCGGATGGAGTGGTTTCCCGGTAATTGCAAGGGTAAAACACCTGCCGGTTATTTCAAGGGAAACCATTAAAGAACAAGCATTTAAAATTCGCCCCTTATTGAAATCCATTTTATGAAAAAACAAGATTTAAGAATTATATTTAAACAAAAAAGAAAGGATCTTTCGCTTCAGTCAATTGAAAAATTAAATGATCTTATATTGATCAATTTTAAAAAGTTACCTCTTCCTTCAGTTAAATGTGTTCATACTTACTTGTCATCTCTAAAACTCGGAGAACCTGAAACTGCGAACATTATCAAGTACCTGCAATTCAAGAACCCATTGGTAAAAATGGTTATTCCGAAAGTGGATATACATACCGGCCACCTTGTTCATTATCATTATAATGAAGGAGTTGAAATGATTAAAAATGAGTATGGAATTAATGAACCAAAAGAGGGAAACAGCATTGAAGAAACTGAAATAGATTTGGTTTTGATCCCTTTGCTGGCTTTCGACAGGAAAGGATACAGAGTTGGTTTTGGAAAAGGTTATTACGACAAATTTCTTGCACGGTGCAAAAAAGATGTTTTAAAAGTTGGCTTAAGTTTTTTTGAGCCGGTTGAAAAAATCGACGATGTTATCGGCTACGATATTCCATTGGATTTTTGTGTAACGCCAAAAGAAAACTTTATTTTTTAATTCTAATCATTTTCGTTTGAATATTATTTGTTATACATGCTGAAAAGATCCAGATTTATTTTAATGCCCTTTTCTTTAATTTACGGCGTGATTATCCGGATGCGAAATCAGCTTTATGATAAAAAAATATTTCGTTCTGCATCTTTTGAATTTCCCCTTATTTGTGTAGGTAACCTCGCCCTGGGCGGAACCGGGAAAACGCCTATGGTTGAATACCTGGTTTCTATTCTACAAAAAAAATATAAAACTGCTACATTAAGCAGAGGTTATAAAAGAAAGACCAAAGGCTTTCTAATCGCTTCTGAAAAAAGTAAAGCTTCTGAAATTGGCGACGAGCCGATGCAGATTCATAAAAAGTTTCCGGGTATAACGGTAGCGGTAGCCGAAGAAAGGGTAATTGGAATTCCTCAATTGCTTTTTGCAAAACCTGAAACACAGATTATTATTTTGGATGACGCATTCCAGCATAGGGCCGTAATTGCAGGGTTAAATATTTTGCTTACTGATTATAATAATCTTTACTCAAAAGATTTTTTATTTCCTGCCGGCAACCTTAGAGACACAAAAAAAAGTAGTGACCGTGCTGATATGATTATAGTCACTAAATGTAATTCGATCTTGACTGAAGGTGAAAAACAATCTGTAATCAAGGAGTTAAAGCCGAAAGCGCGCCAGGAAATTTTCTTCACTACAGTAGATTACAAAAGTCCTTATCATTTATTTTCTTATGAAGAATTAAATTTAGAGCCGTCTACTGATGTGCTTATTGTTTGCGGTATTGCCAATCCAAAAACGATGGAAGCGGAAATGGTATCAAGATGTGGCTCAATTAAGATGCTTCGTTTTAAAGATCATCATATTTATGATTCATTGGATATTAAAAAAATAAAAGAGGAATTTTCAAAAATCCCATCAGAAAAAAAAATAATTATTACAACTGAAAAAGATGCGGCCAGGCTTTCCGCATTTGAAAATGAATTAAAAGATCTGCCTTTTTTTGTTTTGCCAATGGCTCACCAGTTTTTATTTGACGGAGAAAAGAAGTTTGGAAAATTAATTTTTGAGTTTATTGATTCCTTCAAAAATAGGAACGGGATGGCGTTTGAATGACTTTTGTAGATTAGTTCACATATAAAAAAGCAAATAAAAAACCGTTTGCTAAGAAGAGCTGTGAAGCTTTTTAAAATCTTACTTTTAAATAACCATAAAAAATAATTTATGAATTATTGGCTTGTAAAATCGGAACCGTTTAAATACAGTTGGGATCAATTAGTGAAGGATAAAAAAACTTTTTGGGATGGCGTAAGAAATTATGCGGCAAGAAACAATCTGCGCGATATGAAGAAAGGAGATGAGGTCTTTTTTTATCACAGCAACGAAGGAATGGAAATTGTGGGAAGTGCGATGGTGGTAAAAGAAGCTTACCAGGATCCGACAACAGACGATAAGAATTGGGTGGTGGTAGATCTTAAACCTGTAAAAAAATTAAAAAAACCGGTTACGCTTGTGGATGTAAAAGCTGAGCCAAAATTGGCAAATATGGAGTTGGTAAAAAACTCAAGGCTATCGGTTCAAAAAGTTACTCCTGATGAATGGAAGCAGGTTTTGAAAATGAGTGAGGTAAAGTAATTGGTTTATTAGTTAGTGGTTAATTAGTGGAGGCGATGAATAAATAATCAATAATAAATAATCAATTTTTATTTTGAAAAAACATCTCGTAGTACTTACAGGAGCCGGTATAAGCGCGGAAAGCGGATTGAAAACATTTCGCGATAGTGACGGTTTGTGGATGGGCTATGATGTGTACGAAGTAGCTTCGCCACAAGGCTGGAAAAAAAATCCGGAACTGGTTTTGGATTTTTATAACCAAAGAAGAAAGGAAGTAGCGAAAGCTTTACCAAACGAGGCACATAAAGGAATTGCAGCGTTGGAAACCAATTGTAATGTAACTGTAATTACTCAAAATATTGATGATCTTCATGAACGCGCCGGTTCAAAAAATGTGATTCATTTACATGGCGAGATTTTTAAAATGAGAAGTGAAAGCGATGAAAATACTTTTTACGAAATAACCGATGATATTGGATTTGGCCAAAAAGCAACTGATGGATCCCAGTTACGCCCACATGTTGTTTGGTTTGGCGAGCCTGTCCCGATGATTGAAGAAGCTGCAAAAGTGATGGCCAGCGCCGACATTTTTATTTTAGCCGGAACTTCTTTACAAGTTTATCCTGCCGCCGGTTTGATTGATCTTTTACCTGCAGGAATTCCAAAATATATTATTGATAATAATCCTCCTTATGTGCCGCCTCACCATAATTTTACAGTGATCCAAAGACCAGCTACAGAAGGAGTGGAGGAAGTAAAAAAGATATTGCTTTCCAAATAGTAAGAAAAAAAGTTTTTTTCCCGGGTTACAGGTTGTTCTTAGCGGGAAATGTTTTTCTTTTTAAAAAAATATTTAATTTGGTAAAAAAAACTAACTCATGTACGATTACTACGGTTACAGCATTGGACTTTCTTTGTTTTTCCTTGCTTTATTTCTAATCCCCGGAATATTTTTTCTGATCACTTTGCAAAATACCTTGAAAGCGATTTCCGTGGAAAACCGTAGAATGCCTCCGGGAAATGTTTGGCTTCTTTTTATTCCGGTGTTTAATATCGTTTGGCAGTTTATTGTTGTTGATAAAATCGCTCAATCTATTGCTGCAGAATGTGCGAGATTAAATATTCCTGTAACTGACAGTAAGCCAACTTATGGCATCGGCCTCGCATGGAACATTTGTAATTTGTTAACTATTATTCCTATAATTGGAGGATTGGCTTCACTTGTAACTTTTATCATTTATTGGGTAAAAGTTGCAGAGTATAAAAAGCTGATTCAAGCCAATCAAAATAACTTTATGCTTGACGCAGAAAGAAATATTTTCCACGGAGATAAAAGCATCTGAAATACCATAAATCAAAAACCAACAATTAATCCGCAAAATAAAAATCGTGAATAATTGTTGGTTTTCTATAAAATCTTTAAACCCTATCTCTGTACTCTTCCTGAAGCATCACCTTTCATCAAAGTAGTTACTTCACTTAATGTAGCGTGGTTCAAATCACCTGGTATAGTATGTTTCAACGCAGAAGCTGCAACACCAAATTCTGCGGCATCTTTTAAATTCATTTCTGTAACTAATCCATAAATGAAATCCGCTGGCAAAAGAATCGCCGCTTCCGACACGGTCAACAATTCTTACTTCATATTGTTTGGTATGATAAAATTCGTTGCCGTCAAATACCAAAGCGCTCCAGCCATTATCAGAGGCGCTGTGGCTTTCACGCAATGTGGAAGCGATATATTTAAATCCAAATTTTTCTTTCATCTGCTGAAAAACATCTTTGTATCCTTCGAGATTTAATTCTCCTTTGGTGACATCTGTTCCTTTACTTTTAAATCCTAAAGTAGTTTCAGCATCTTCCTCATTGCCGATACACACATCTACATATTGGCAAAGATTTGTCATTACTTCTTTTGCTTTTTCTTTACTCCACAATTTTTTGCGATAATTCAAATCAATGCTTGTCGTTACGCCTTTTGCTTTCGCCGCTTTCAAAGCAGCCTCGGTAAGCGCCGCAGCTTTATCGCTTAAGGCAGGAGTAATGCCGGTTGTGTGAAACCATGAAGCGCCTTCAAATATTTTATCAAAATCAAAGTCACTTACATCCGCTTCTGCAATAGCTGCATCAGCACGGTCGTAAATTACCTGAGATGCGCGCATAGAAGCGCCGGTTTCCAAAAAATAAATGCCCAGTCTTTTTCCCCCTTTTGCAACAAATTGCGTATCTACTCCGTAACGGCGAAGATGATTGATCGCTGATTGACCAATTGCATTGGCAGGAACTTTTGAAACAAATACGCCCTGTAAACCGTAATTGCAAAGAGCCGCTGAAACATTTGCTTCTCCACCACCATAGGTGACATCAAAGCTATCTGCCTGAACAAATCTTTTATAATCAGGAGTAGATAAACGAAGCATTATTTCTCCAAGAGTAACAACTTTTTTTGCCATGATATTTTTTAAAGTTTAATTTGAAATGAATTTTTTAATACAATAAAGTGGGTCAAATCTCTTTCTTATTTTTTTAAACAACAAGAAATGACGCTAATAATTCGTGAAAAATTGACGGTAACGATTGCGTAAAGTGCAGGTAAGGATTCCATACCTTCCTTGCATTAAATTATTCAATACTTAAATCTTTTTTTTAATCTTAAATAAAATATTCTATAACAATTATG
The DNA here is from genome assembly GCA_963811285.1 of uncultured Chitinophagaceae bacterium. Classification (GTDB taxonomy): domain Bacteria; phylum Bacteroidota; class Bacteroidia; order Chitinophagales; family Chitinophagaceae; genus Ginsengibacter. Next base: position 301,795 of record CAWEQV010000039.1, read on the forward strand.
ATTAAACGATTTTTATCAGTCAAAAAAACGCCTGTTTAAAAGATTGAGTTTATTTTTATTTCGGATATTTGATAACGTTTGCATAAAAAAATATGGATTACTAAAAGAATTCCAATAACATTGTTCAATTATAAAAGTTTCCAGATGAATAAGAAAGACGTTTTATTGCAATTGATTCCTGAGCAAGGAATTTTGCCACTTTATTTTTACAAGGATACAGAAGTTAGTTTACAAGTACTTAAAGCAATATATAATGCGGGCATCAGGACGGTTGAGTACACAAATCGCGGAGAAGCTGCATTGCAAAACTTTAAAAAAATGCGTGAGTTGTGTGATTCCGAATTAAAGGATATGTACCTGGGAATTGGCACGATCAAAAACGGGCAAATTGCCCAAACTTTTATCGAAGCAGGCGCTGATTTTATTGTTTGTCCGGGTCTGATAGAAGATGTAGCAAAAGTTTGTGATGAAAACAAAATGCTTTGGGTGCCGGGATGTATGACACCGACAGAAATCATTCGCGCTGAAACACTGGGAGCGAAAATGATAAAACTATTTCCCGGCAATCTTTTAGGGCCAGAATTTATGAGCGCCATAAAAGCGTTATTCCCTGATCTTTTATTTATGCCGACAGGCGGAGTGGATCTTGATAAAGACAATATTGCCCAATGGCTGAAAGCAGGAGTTTGCGCCGTTGGCATGGGAAGCAAACTGGTAAGCAAACAACTGCTTGAAGAAAAAAACTATGCTAAAATTGAAGAGCTGGCAAAGCAGGCTCTGGACATTCTGAAATCTCTCAAATAAAAAATATTCAAATAACGTTATGCCAAATTCCCTTGATATTGATAATACGATTAGTAATGAAGAAAAGAGCGGGTCGGCAAAAATCGGAAAATACCGCTGGAGAATTTTAGCATTGTTATTTTTTGCTACTACTATAAATTACATGGATCGCAGTATTATCGGAGTATTAGGTCCCACATTAAAAGATCAGGTTTTCCATTGGTCTAATGAGCAATACAGCTACATTAATATTTCGTTCATGATAGCTTATGCCCTGGGCATGGTTATTATGGGCGGGGTGATTGATCGTATGGGAACACGTTTCGGGTATGCGTTATCGATAGGTATATGGAGTTTTTTTAGCCTGATGCATGCTTTCATTACAAAAGGAATGAGTTGGATAGGTTTTGTAGTCGCCCGTTTCGGATTAGGTATTGGCGAATCAGGAAATTTTCCGGCCTGTATTAAAACAGTTGCGGAGTGGTTTCCTAAAAAAGAACGGGCGCTCGCTACAGGGATATTTAATGCAGGAAGTAATGTGGGCGCAGTATTGGCCCCGCTTGTAATCCCGCTGATCGTAACTAACGAAGGAAAACATTGGCAATATGCTTTTTGCATCACCTTTGTCTTTAGCCTTACATGGATCATTATCTGGTTAACCATATACAAAAAACCAGAAAAAAGTTTAAAACTTTCACCTGCAGAACTTACCCATATTTTGAGCGATTCTCCGCCGGAAAATGAAGAAAGGATACCATGGGCTAAAGTGTTACCACTAAAAGAAACATGGGCCTTTGCGGTTGCTAAAATACCTGATGCTGTTTGGTGGTTTTATTTATTCTGGGGAAGTTTTTTCCTCCATGCGCAATTTCATTTGGAATTAAAAGGATTGGCGCTTCCATTGATAATAATTTACGTAATGGCTGATGGGGGTAGCATTCTTGGCGGTTGGCTTTCATCTTATTTTATTAAAAAAGGATGGACAATTAACAGAGCCCGAAAGACCACATTATTGATCTGTGGAATTATTATTTTGCCAGTAGTGTTTGCCACGCAAACCAGCAACCAGTGGGTGTCAGTTTTGTTGATAGGACTTGCTGCGAGTGGACACCAGGCATGGTCGGCCAATGCGTTTACATTGGCTTCTGATGTTTTCCCTAAAAAAGCAACCGCGTCTGTTGTAGGTATTGGAGGGATGGTAGGAGGTGTTGTGAGTATAATAGCATTTTTTGCACTTGGCCGTGTATTAGATAGTAGTGGTAAGTCGGCTTATCTTTTTGCTTTTTTAATCGCAGGTTTCCTGTATCTGGTATGCCTGCTGATCATTCACCTGATTATGCCTAAGATGACACCGCTAAACGAAAATTTGCAAAAAGTCTCACAATAAACCTTTTCAATTACATGGAAATTTAAATCTAAATTTGAAAAGAGTGACATTACATTATTCATCACGTTTAGTATTTGTGCCAGTGCTTATATTCTTGCATGGATCATCATGCCGGTTTTGGTTCCAGGAATGACACCGCTGGATATTTAGCTTTTGAAAAAATAGTAAAGCCACTTTTACGACTGATTTTTATTTTACAGCGAAAGTTAAAAGATACCTTTTTTAAGGGTCGCATTTATTTCAGTGAACAGATTTTCAGATTGTGAAGAGACGGAAGCATTTATTTTTAGTAATTCCGCTAATTCGGTGGGTTTGATTGTCGCCTTTAAAACGGAGGTTCCGATTTGACCGTTCAGCACTACACAATCATGCCACTTGCCTAAAAGATCCAGCAAATGATCCTCGGCTTTAAGTTTTTGTGATGGCCAGTCAATTCTTTTCCTGGTATAAAAATCTTCCTTTAAAATTTTACGAAGTTTATGAGCATTCTCAGGATTTAAAGGTAAATTTTGGATGAGTGAAGCGATCTGACTTCTTTCATTATTCATGAATTGAATAACATCATTGTCATCAGTTTTGGCAAGTATCGGTTCAATTTCTCTCATCACATTTTTTGTTTTTTCCCTTGTCTTTTTACTAATCAATGAACCAAATTTTTTCTTTTCTTTTTTTATTCTCTTCGCCATATCATCCAGGTAATGTTGGATAAACTGTACATTATTCTTTTTAAGAAAAGCTTCTTCCAATTGCAATTCACGAATTTTTCCAGCTTGCTTATAAACTTTTGAAAATGGTTTAAGTTGTTTTCTTCTTGAAAAATGCCTGTTGGAGAATTCAATAAAACCTGCAACAGATTTCAGTTTCTTTATTTCAACGCGCAGTTTATGATAGTCTTCGTCCTCAAATTTTTTGGGAGATTTTTTTAAAAGCCACAAGATTTTTTTCCTGGTCTTTTTTAAATACCCTGAACCTGGTTTTGAATTTTTTATATGATTTTTCATTATGAAAATTTATCCAACTCAAATTACAGTGATCCAACAAATAAGCCAGAATCCTATTTTAATTCGGCTGAAATGTCTTTTATATTTTTCAAGGTCAGAGAAAGAATTTAATAATGATCATTCGCCGGATGTAGCTGCAGGCATTTGGTAATATTACCTTCCATGCTGTAGAAGAATAAAGTTTGTAAAACAAAAGATAACAAAATTAAAATCATATTTATTTCCTTGTTTACTGTAAATCTTATTTGATTTTTTATGAATATTTTTACAGAAGTGTTGAAACATTTATTCAAACAAATCTTTACCAATGAAAAAAGTATTACAGGTAACAAATGGAATCGCGTTGATAATAACGCTTGCAATTAATTATTTGTCTAACACGGGTATTTTCAATGGGAATACGATGGCTACGGTTTCTGCGCGTTACCAGAATTATTTCACGCCCGCGGGTTATGCTTTTTCTATCTGGGGATTAATTTATTTGGGTTTGTTGGCTTATGTTATCTTCCAGGGCAAAAGTCTTTTTAAGAAGACTGATGACGACTGGCCTGTTACTCAAATCGGTTGGTGGTTCGTCGTTTCATGTGCAGCGAATTCATTATGGGTTTTTGCCTGGTTATATGATTATACCGGTCTTTCCGTAATTATTATGATCGTACTACTTCTGTCTTTGATTAAAATTATTTTCAACACAAGAATGGAACTTGATAATTTACCGGTTAAAAAGATTGCTTTTGTTTGGTGGCCGTTTTGTTTGTATTCCGGCTGGATAACAGTGGCGCTCGTGGCTGACATAGCCGCATGGTTAACAAAAATTCATTGGAATGGATTCGGGCTTTCAGGCATTTCCTGGGCGATAATTATGATTATTGTTGCCGGTATAATTAATCTTATTGTTACATGGAATCGTAACATGCGCGAATATGCATTGGTAGGAGCGTGGGCGCTAATTGCGATTGCGGTAGCCAATTGGAATCAACAGCACACCATACAAATTATAGCAATCGTTGTAGCTGTGATTCTTTTAATCAGTAGCGGCATTCATGCATACAAAAATCGCCGGACGAGTCCTCTGAAAAATTTATTTCAATAAATGAGTGAAATAGAAATCAGTGTTTGTTGGTTTAGAAGAGACCTGAGACTCAATGATAATGCAGCGTTCTTCTTTTCTTTGAAAAGCGAATATCCGGTTTTGCCGGTATTTATTTTTGATATCAATATTCTAGAAAAACTTGAAGATAAAAAAGACAAACGTGTTTCTTTTATTTATGATGCTTTAAAAAATTTGAATAACGAACTTGAGAAAGCCGGTTCTTCGTTTTATGTTATTAACAGTACTCCTTTAAAAGCTTTTGAAAAGATTTGTAACACTTTCAATGTGAAAGAAGTTTTTGCAAATCATGATTATGAACCTTATGCAATTGAAAGAGATAATAAGATCAAAGAATATTTGAGAAAAAAAAATATTGCATTTCATACTTTTAAAGACCAGGTGATTTTTGAAAGATCAGAAGTGATGAAAGCTAACGGGGATCCTTACACGATATTTACTCCTTATTCTAAAATCTGGAAAGAAAAATTAAGGCGGGAAAAAATAAAAAAGTTTACTTCTGAAAACCTTCTGCAACGTCTTATTAAAACAAAACCTTTTCCATTTCCTTCCTTACAGGAGATTGGTTTTGAAGAAACAGAATCTAAAATTCCTTCTTTAAATATTTCTGAAGACCTGATAAAGAATTACGATAAAACCCGCGATATTCCTTCTGTTGAGGGAACAAGTTTTGCAAGTGTTCATCTTCGTTTTGGAACTGTGAGTGTGAGAGAATTGGTAAAACTCGCTTTACAACTGAATGAACAATGGTTGAATGAATTGATCTGGCGTGAATTTTTCATGATGATCCTTTTTCATTTTCCTCATGTAGTAGATCAGAATTTTAAAAGGAAATATGATGCCATCAAATGGAGAAATAATGAAAAGGAATTTGCGCTGTGGTGCAAAGGCGAAACCGGTTATCCCTTTGTTGACGCGGGTATGCGACAGTTGAACCAAACGGGCTGGATGCATAATCGTGTACGCATGATTGTTGCAAGCTTTCTTTGTAAACATTTGTTGATCGAATGGCGTTGGGGTGAAGCCTATTTTGCAGAAAAATTGTCCGATTATGAATTGTCATCAAATAACGGAAACTGGCAGTGGGCTGCAGGAACCGGCTGTGATGCCGCACCTTATTTCAGGATATTTAATCCTTCAGAACAAATTAAAAAGTTTGATCCGAAACTTACCTATATTAAAGAGTGGATAAAAGATTTCAGGCCCGGCTATCGTCCTGAAGTAGTGAAACATGATTTTGCTAGAAAACGTGCATTGGAAGCTTACAAGAAAGGTTTGGAGAAGGACAATTTGAAATCGATCCTCTAAGGCTTTCCTTTTGGGTTACTTTTTTAAAATAACAATAAAGGGAACTCCTTTAAAAAAACAGTGTGGCAACGGGAAGTAAAATCTACTTTTCGCGGAACCGGCGGAAAAACATTATTCTTGTGATTACTTTTTAGCTTGGTTATTATCCCATAATTTTGCAAAAGATTTGAATACAGCATTTCTAATGAAATGCGCTCATTTTTTTCGTTTTCATTATCCAAATGAAAATCCATTTTTAACTTTTGGACTTGGAGTTATGCCGGGACAACAAAATATATTTTTATGAAAAAAATTCTCCTGATTTCCATTTTTTTTACCGCCTGTTCTCACCATTCAAATAATGAGAAAGCAGTTTCAAAAGTCAAAGCAGAAGAACAAATGACAAAGCCTGCAAATAAGTTTGCGGGAGTTGAATTCGCATCAAAAAAAGACCTGTCCTGTGGCATGCCTTTATCAGCAGGCGTTGAAGATACAGCACATTACAATGGAAAAATATATGGTTTTTGTTCTACTGAATGCAAGGATTCATTTTTAACTGATCCCCAAAAATATTTGGCAAAAAAATAGGTGCGGTTACCGGTGAAACTGCAAAAAGATAAGGGGATGCTTTACACATTTGTTTAAGATAGCTTATGCAACCTTTACATTTTTCTCCACCAGAAGTTTTGGCTCCTTACATTGCTTTTTATGGCATTTGGGATATTGATGAGAGTTTTAGCGAACCTTATGTTTCCCCACCTCTTGGCCTTTCCGGTTTTATTTTTTGCCTGGATCGTCCTATCAATGCAAAATTGAACGGAAAGCTTTTTATGAAAGATAAATATTCTGCCACGGGACAAGTGACTGCACCGATGATTGGCGATGTATCTGGCAAAAATAGAATATTGATGGTTTTTATGCATCCATTCGGCATGCACCAATTGTTTGGTCTTGATATGTCTTTACTGACTGATACTTCAATGCCTCTGAATGAACTAATAGGCGAAGAAAAGTGCAACGAGTTAATTGCAAAATTCGATGAGAATACGCAAAATGAAGATATGATAAAGGTGATGAATGATTTTTTTTTATCGCGTCTGCCGGCAATTGAAATACCGGCAAAAATTGTGCTCGCCCTTGATTACATTGATAAAAACAAAGGAAATGTTTCAGTGAAAGATATTGAAGCCAATTGCTACATTACTTCTCGCAGCCTTGAGAGGCATTTTAAAACTTTTGTAGGCTTAAGCCCAAAAGAATATGCCAAGATCTTTCGGTTCAAATGCCTCATTAATTTTATTCACCAAAACCCCGGCGTTACATGGCACACGCTTTGCGAACAAAACGGCTATTACGACCAATCACATCTTACACGTTATTTCACACGTTATTTAAATATTAAACCCACCGAAATCGTTTATCCCGATACAGATTTTATCAATTACCTGTTGCAGGAAACTTAATGCTTCCTTTTCATTTTGTCGCGTTTGTACAGTCTTATTCGCGCAGAAGCCTTTATCTTAGTGCTTTGTAACATCATAGCTTTCACAGAATTGTATGAAAGCAGACACCACTTTTGATGTTGCAGCGCTTTCCCGGAAAAAACTGAAAAAACAAGTAAACCAGGTTGCAAAAACCAACCGATAGAAGTATGCTGTGCTTTCATAAGGCTACTGTGAGAGAGTAAAAAAAGAATTTTTAAGAATTAGCTGACATTTATCTGTGTGTGTTTTTCATCCGATAGCTATCGGATCCCTGCTGTTTCTCTTCATACATGGAGGGGCAGCAAAGCCAAAGCGTTTGCAGGAACTGACTATGAAAGTGATGAGGAACAATGACCTTCAAAAAAGGTGTCGCATGGGTCCATTTTTTAACCCTTGCAATGAAATAACTGTCTTTAAAATCATCAATCTCACAAACTTTTATCAAAAAATCTAAACATGAAAAAAGCAATTATCGTTCTGACAGTCACGCTGATGGCTGTCTCTTGTAACCAGTCAACACAACAAAGTGAAACAACACCAAAAGATGAAACCGCATCCGCTAGCGATACGGCGATGCAAAGTGCTTATGAAGCAAACCTTGCGACCTATAAAGCCCAGGTTGCTGCTTTTGAAAAAGAAGATTTGGACGCGTGGGCGGCAACTGTTGCGGATTCTGCTGTTTGGTCGTCACCATTATATGGAGATACAATAACCACCAAAGCCCATTGGGTGGCATCAACCAAATATGATTTTGACAACTTCAGTAATTTGCATTTAACACAGGCTCAATTTTTACCAGGTGTCGATTCAGCTACTCATCAGCCGGATGGAAGTGTGAGATATTATGGCACATGGACCGGTACATATTCTTCCGGCAAACCCGTAAGCTTAAAGTTTTACGGAACCTACGATTTCAACAAGGATCACAAAATAATATACGGCGCTGATTATTATGATGCGGGTGGAATGATGAATGCTTTGAAGCAATAAAAATACAAGTGAAGCCAGCAATCACTCAAAAAAACGGGCCTGTCCTGCACAGGCATTTTTGCAGGGGCGTTACTGAAAAGCCAAACGAGTAAGCAATTAAAAAAATAAAAATTATGAAAAAAATTATGATCACAGCAGGGTTATTCCTTTTAGGATTAACCGCCTTTTGCCAGCAGGAAGAAAATGGCACCATCTTCATTAAACACCCATACATTGATGTAGTAAATCAGGCCAACAAAGATTATACGGCTAATGATATGACTACAGCGAAAGATTATTATTCCGACACTGCTAAATGGTGGATCTCAGGGATGGACAAATTTATTCCGATAGCAGATGCTATAAAAATGTGGCAAAACGATTTCAAATATTTCGACAACGTTTCCCAGGAAATGGTTGGCTACCCTGATTACCTGCACTACAAAAAAGAAGACGCGAAAATTGTGCAATCATGGTGGAACTGGTCTGGCAAGTCAAAGAAAACAGGTGAAGTTATAAAAGTACCTATGGTGATGTTCGATGAATTTGATAATGATGGCAAAATTGTCCGGGAATACATCTATGGAGATTTTTCGAAAGTAAACCAGGAAGAAAACATGTAAAAACTAAAGAATGTTGGGTTGCCAACCTTCGAAGATTGGCAACCCTTTTCGGATATATACAGATTTAAACTTAAAACGATGATCAAATTAACAGTGCTTTACGGCCGGCAAATCCGGAAGCTTGTTGAATAAGGCACGATAAAAAAACGGGTAAGCCGAAAACCGTATAGAGTAGGCAATAACAATATAAATTATATAATACAATGCCAACAGTAGTAGGACGCCACAAAGTAGGCGATTTTAAAACATGGCTCGATGGCCATGAAGACAGGGTCAAAATTTTTTCACCTGCCGTTTCCAGTTTCAAAACTTTCCAGGATGCGGACGATCCTAATTCAATTGCGTTAGTAATGGAAGTTACTGACATGGAAAAATTCGGAGCGATAATGAATGACCCGGCTATTCAACCGTTTAAAGACAAGCATACAGTAATAGAACCTGTTACTATTTCAATGCAAGTGGAGGTTTAGAGATTGGAAACAAAAAACGGGTGAGCTGAAAACCGCTTAGAGTAGGCAATAAAAACAAAAAGATATGAGCAACATAGACCTGGGTGAACCCCTTTATGAATACAACCTTAAAATTACCGGCCTTACAGAATATGGAGTAAGCCTCCAGGATTTGGCCTCACGAAAAATTCCACCGCCGCCCGAAGGCGCCAGGTTTGATGTAGCCTTTGCCGGTGAAGCAAGCGGCACAAAACTTAGCGGAAAAGTTTCCGGCGTAGATTATTTACACATTCGTGCTGACGGACGTTTCCAATTGGACGTTCATGCAGAGATAACCGCTGCAGACGGTCAAAAAATTTCATTGAAAGCGGATGGCATTGCACTTCCAAGGCAAGACAGCAGCATTTCCGATTTGCGGGAGAACGTTACATTATTCAGTTCTTCAAAAGATTATACGTGGGTAAATACAATACAGGTCTGGGGCATCGGTACAGTGGATCTCGCTACGCAGGAAATCTATATCGCAGGCTATTCCATATAGGGTCAGATTTTTTTTATTCAAAAAAAATACAAATTAAAATGGAAAATCGCCCAAAAAAGTTCTCATCACCGGATACAGCAAATGATGCAACTCGATGGCGAAGGCATGAAACATATTAAAAATTATCGTGGAGTTCAGAAACCACTTAAAAAAACGAGGCGAATTCCGAAAAGCCTTAAGAGTAGGAAAACAAAATTTAAATAAAATGAAAAAGTATTTAATCAAAGGAACCTATACTGCAGCCGGAACAAAAGCATTGATGCAGGAAGGCGGTTCCAAACGTAAAGTTGCAATTGATAATATGATGTCAAGTCTTGGCGGTAAAGTCGAATCATTTTACTATTCAACAGGTGAAGATGATGTCTATGTAATTGTAGAACTTCCTGATGATGTTTCAGGTGCAGCGGCTTCATTAGCGGTGAATGCTACCGGTCTTGTCAAAATAACATCATCACCTTTGCTTTCTGTAAAGGACATGGATGCTGTGTGTAAAAAATCTGTCAGTTACCGTGCGCCGGGGCAAAAATAACTGCCAATATAAATTTTTGTAGGCAGCATTTATTATTGGTTAAAATCAGGATGGCTGACAAAAAAAGATTTGGGTATTGCCTTTATACCTGCAAAAGAAAGTTGAATCATTGTGTGTAGAAAATAAAAAAGCAGGTTGTTTGTTGGTTTACTGGTAAACATCACCTGATGTGAGGGCATAAAACGAATTAAAAATTTATCGTGGAGTTCAGAAACCACTAAAAAAAACGGGGCGAATTCCGAAAAGCCTTAAGAGTAGGAAAACTAAAATATATAACAAATGGTAACAGTAATTGTTCAACATGAAGTGAAGGACTTCGCACAATGGAAACCCGTATTTGATGCAGATGAACCCAATCGCGCCAAAGCAGGCGTAAAGCTATTGGGGCTTTACACATCAGTTAAAAATCCCAATGATGTAACCATGATTTTCGAAGCGCCCGACGCCGAAGTTTTGGACGCTTTTTTAAGTGATCCACATCTTCAGCAAGCAATGAAAGAAGGCGGCGTTATTAGCGCTCCTGTAGCAAGTGTGCTTAACAAAGTATAGACTTTATATTTCAGCCGGGTTCCCAACAGGGAACATGGCTGAAATGTAATCTTTTTGAATTGGGGTGAACGGATTCAATTACCTGAAATCACAATTATGCAAAATACAAAAACGAGTGGCCTGGTTCCTATCATTGCAGCATCCTCTGTAGGAACACTCATTGAGTGGTACGATTTTTATATTTTCGGAACATTAGCTACCATCATTTCTACGGAATTTTTTCCAAAAGGAAATCCTACTGCTGCCTTTCTTGCTACCCTCGCCACTTTTGCCGCAGGCCTCGTTGTACGGCCGTTTGGTGCATTATTCTTTGGTCGACTGGGCGATTTAATTGGAAGGAAATACACCTTCATGGTTACACTGATATTGATGGGTGGTTCAACGTTTGCTATCGGGTTAATACCTAATTATGAGACCATTGGTTTTGCTGCGCCTATTATCATCCTTGTTTTAAGAATCCTGCAGGGATTAGCAATAGGCGGTGAATATGGCGGTGCCGCTACCTTTGTGGCCGAACATTCACCAACATCAAAACGTGGATTCTGGACGTCGTGGATTCAAACTTCTTCCGGAATAGCTTTTATATTTTCTTTGGGAGCTATTCTACTTACCAAAAGTTTTATGCAAACTGCTGCATGGGAAAGCTGGGGTTGGCGTATTCCATTTTTAGTTTCTGCATTATTAGTGGTGATATCGGTTTATATCAGGCGAAACATGTCGGAGTCACCATTATATGTAAGAGCCAAAGCGGAAGGCAAAACTTCTACCAATCCCCTTAAAGAATCTTTTGGAAATAAGGCGAATTTAAAAGTAGTGTTATTGGCCCTTTTTGGATTAACGATTGGTGTAGGCGTTATCAGTTGGGGATCCATTTTTTATGCCCAGAGTTTTCTAATCAGGATCATGTCGATTGATTACGATCAGTCAAATTCTATAGTTGTAATGGGAACCATATTGGGGCTTCCTTTTTGTGTATTCTTTGGTTGGCTATCAGACAAGATTGGACGAAAATATTTGTTGTTGCTAAGCATGTTGCTGGGTATAATATGTTTTCGCCCGGTTTTCGAACGCATGTACCAGGTTACAAATCTTCAGCATAAAATAGAAAAGGTAAGCGAACGCCAGGTTGAAATAAAAAAACAAATGTTACACGGCAATCAATTGCTTACCAATATCACCACCAAACACACTTACACAGATGGTACAACCATGCTGGAAGTAACGAACGAAACAGCATCGGCTGGCAAAATAGTAAATAGCGACCTGGCAAAAACTATTGTGATCAATGGTTCCGATAAATGGAAATTGATATTAATGGTCTTTGTACTGGCAACTATTTCCGTCTTGTCGTATGGGCCGCTCGCCGCTTACCTGGTAGAAATGTTTCCATTAAAAATTCGCTATTCATCTTTGTCGTTACCTTATCATATTGGCTTTGGTATATTTGGCGGCATGGCGCCGCTTATAGCCACCTACCTTATTGAAAAAGCAAGTGTTCATCACATTTCAAATTACTATTTGGCCGGCCTTACGTATCCTATCGTAGTGATGACTGTATCCCTTTGTATTGGCTTATTATACCTTAAAGAAAACAAAAAGCATATGCCTTTGGTCATGTCTGCTTTTTCTTTAAAGATCAATCTACTAAAAAGAGGGCTGGGCTTCGTGTGGATAATACTGGGATTAGTTACGGGTTATTTCGGTGTTTTTAAATTAGGGCTTCCCAACACCATGACTGGCAAACAGGATGATTTAATTTTTGGATTAATTATGATGCTCATTATTACGCCGGTTGCTTCGATAGGTTTAATAATGTTTGGAAAATACGCGCTTTCAGGTGAGTATGATAACGAAGTGGCGCCTGACGGCCTTGCCGTGATTCCATCATTCGCATTTAAACAGGAATATATAAATAAAATGGACGTAAATGGCGAACCCTAAATAGTAAACAAACAAATATTCAATTAAACCAAAACAAACATGTCAATAAAAACTGACGAAGGCTTAAAAAGAGAAATTGGTATTTGGGGGCTTTCTGCCAATATGGTAAACATTATCATTGGCTCGGGTATTTTTGTATTGCCTGCAATTGTTTCAGGAATATTAGGGCCTGCTTCTGTAATAGCTTATGCTTTTTGCGGCTTCTTGATGCTATTGATTATGCTATGTTACGCAGAAGTGGGTAGCAAAACAACAAAATCGGGAGGTGATTACACCTTTGTAGAAACTGCCTTTGGTAAATATCCCGGATTTTTGGTGTTCATGTTTGGTTTTATTGCACGTGTATCTGCTGTCGCCGCTGTTGCTAATGCGCTGGTGGATACTTTAGCGGTTGTTTTCCCTGTGTTTCATTCCGGTGTTATTCAAATATTATTTTTCGTGTTACTTTTCTTTGGTTTAGGCATGACAAATGTCCGTGGCGTAAAACAAGGAGTGGGCCTGGTAAAATTCAATACCGTTGCCAAATTATTACCATTGATTTTGCTGATCGTTGTTGGTTTTTTTTATATAGATATAGACCATTTGAAGTGGAAGGCTATACCGAATTATCAACGAGTGGGTGATGCATCTTTGATATTGTTTTTTGCTTATACCGGCGGCCCTACCGGGCTTATGGTGGGAGGTGAAATCAAACAACCCGGGCGTACCGTTCCGCGTGCGGTCATTATAAGCATGGCTTTTTTAATACTCTTTTATATTGCCATACAAATGGTGGCGCAAAGCGTTTTGGGAAATAATCTTTCCAAAGAAACAGCCGCTCCTCTTGCTACAGCAGCACAAATTATTTTTGGCCCTTTTGGATTTACTTTAATACTTATCGGAACTGCCATTTCTATGTTTGGTAATATTAGTGGAATGACATTAAATGTTCCCAGAAGTTTATTTGCTGTGTCGCGGGATAATGTTTTGCCTGTACCCTTTTTGCAAAAAATACACAAAAAATACTCAACACCTTACATTTCTATTTTGTGCTTTTCTACGCTGGGTTTTTTGTTTGCTATTTCCGGAGGTTTTCGGGCGCTTGCTGTATTTTCGGTTGCCGGGGGACTCTTAGTTTACATGACGGTTTCGCTTGCTGTGTTTAAGTTCAGAAGAATGCCGGAAATGAAACAGAAAGGATTTACTATTCCCGGCGGAAATGTAGTGCCGGTATTATCCGTTGTGATCTGTTTGTTTTTCTTATATCATTTAAAAGCGAATGAGATGATAAGCGTCGTTGTGTTTATAGCGGTGTCTACTGTTTTGTATTTGGGTTTGCATGGTATTAGGAAAAAGGGAAGTGATAAACCAGAATTAAAGGTGATAAAAGGTGACCCTATTTTTGTTGACGACGAATAAGCTTCAACCAAAAAAAATACATAAAATCACGGCATAAAGTAGCATTAAGAATTTAAATAACAGTGGGCGTATATTTTTGCAGCCCTGTCAAATTCTCCTGTTTATTTTATGATTTATGTGGCAGGTATTGCTTATTCACGTTTAGGTACGAGGGGAATGCTTAATACAGAAGCAGCTTTTGCAGTTGGCGCAGTTGTACTTTTTATTGTGGTACAAAAGGTCATTTATCGCCATAAGCCTAAAGTAAAGCTAAGCTTGTAAAATCATTAAACCATCTCCGTGTTTCATGTTCACAAAACACAAGGAAACGATTTATTATTAAACAAACATTTATAAGGAACACATAAATAATATAATTATGACAAAACTAACTTTCCTTGCGCTGTGTTTTATTTTCTCAACATCACTTTCAGCACAAGAAAAAAAAGAAATAATAAAACCAATTCCGGAGGCAAAATCCTTTATTACCCAACACGAGATAAACAACGGTGGCAAATTAATCAAATACAATGCTATTGCTTCTGAAACCTATTTAAAAAATAGTGCAGGCGATTCAGTAGCGTCCATATGGTCTGTGGCTTATGTGCAGGAAGGCGTAACTGACGAAACTAAGCGACCTGTCACTTTTGTTTTTAATGGGGGCCCTGGATCGGCGTCAGTCTGGTTACAGATGGGAATGTTTGGTCCTGAATTGGTAAAGGTAGGCTCTGATGCTAAAGGAGATGATGGTGCTGCTCCCTACAATTTAGTGACTAATAAAAATGGATTGCTTGATTTGACAGACATTGTATTTATTGATCCTGTTGGCACTGGCTATAGCCGGGTTATTGGAAAAGGTAAAGTGAAGGATTATTGGGGTTTAACGGAAGATGCTAAATCCGTTGCTCAGTTTATGAGGCAATGGATAACGGAACATAACCGTTGGTTCTCACCAAAATACATTGCCGGTGAAAGCTATGGCACACCCAGGGCGGTTTTAGTAGCCAATACTTTAGAAGGTGATGGGCAAAATATGGCATTAAATGGCTTAATCCTTATTTCTCAATGCCTGGATTATGAAGGCAATACATCAGCTAACGACAATATAACCTCTTATTTAACTTACTTACCAAGCATGGCAGCAATAGCCTGGTATCATAAAAAAGCAGGACAAGGTAAAAAACTGGAATCGTTTATTGAAGAGTGCAGAAACTATACTTACAATTCATATGCCCCGGCTCTTTATCGGGGGTCTTTACTTAGCGATATTGAGAAAAATGAAGTTGCTGAAAAGCTGAGCTATTTTACAGGCCTTAAAAAGGATTATATTTTAAAGTCAAATCTTAGAATTTTAGTATCCAGGTTTCGAAAAGAATTGCTTGCAGACCAGGGATTGGCCATTGGCCGGAATGATGGCCGTTTTATGGGTAACGAAGTTGATAAACTTACGGATGGGCCTCATCTTGGAGACGCATCAGATTATCAAACAACTTCGGCTTATACGGCAGCGCTGAACTATTATTACGCTTCATTTCTTAAAGTAAAAATGGATCGTCCTTACCTCACTTCAAATGAAGAAGTTGAAAAAAAGTGGGATTTCAGACCTGTTCCGGCAGAGGAATTGTGGGAACCATCTTATCTTAATGTTGCCCGCAAATTGAGTGAGACCATGAGAAGAAATACAAAAATGAAAGTGATGGTTGCAACTGGCTATTTTGATTTGACTTGTCCATTCTTTGACGCCGAATACACGTTTTCCCGAAACGGAATAGAGAAAGAGAAAGTAAAAATTAATTATTATGAAGCAGGACACATGATGTATTTACATGAACCTGATTTTATAAAACTGGCAAATGACATTAGAACATTTTTTTCCAATTAAAAGCATAACAGAGCACCCTAGTACTTAATTAAATTTTTATAAAAAAATCAAACCAAAATCAACCAATCATGTCCACAGCAAAAACAGATGAAGGATTAAAACGGGTAATTGGTATACCTGGCTTTACCCTGAACATCGTTAACAATACGATAGGTGCAGGTATTTTTGCACTGCCTGCTATTGTAGCTTTGGAATTAGGTGCCTTCGGGGTCTTCAGCTATATCTTTTGCGGTATCCTACTGGGCACTATAATGCTTTGCTATGCTGAAGTAGGTTCACGTATTACATCTGCCGGTGGCAGTTATGCTTATGTGGAAGCAGCATTTGGCGACTTCGCAGGATTTATTGTAAACTGGCTCTTCGTCTTTGGCTGGAGTATTTTAGGCGATGCAGCACTGATGAATCTTATAGCAGATTCATTGGCTGTTATTTTTCCGGTTCTCGCAAACCCATGGTTACGTGCATTATTGTTTTTTGTACTCATTAGTTTTATGATACTGGTCAATGTACGTGGCGCCAAACAGGGAGTTGCTTTTGTAAAATTAATTGCGATCATAAAATTATTGCCGTTGATAGGTATTATTATTTTCGGTTTTGGAAAAATTGATACAGCCAACCTGCATTGGGAACACCTCCCCTCGCTAAATACATTTGGCAACACTGCCCTTGTCTTATTTTTTGCCTTTGCAGGCTTTGAAACAGCTCTCGGTGTAAGTGGTGAATTAAAAAATCCAAAACGCACTGTACCCATGGGTCTTTTATTGGGAGGTTTAGTGGTACTGATCTTGTATTTATTGCTGCAGGCTTTAACACAAGGTATATTGGGCACGCAAATGGAATCTTTTAAAGATGCCCCTTTGGCAGCTATTGCTGAAAAAATTGTTGGCCCCGTTGGAGCAACCATCTTGTTGGTAGCGGCATCCATTTCGTGTTTCGGTGCCGTGGGTGGTGATGTGATGAACACCCCACGTTTGCTATTTGCGGGTGCCAATGATGGATTATTTCCAAAGTTCCTGGGCAAAGTTCATCTTAAATTTGCTACCCCTTATTGGGCCATAACCGTATTCGCCGCATTGATCTTTATTTTTTCCATTTCCGGAGGATTTAAACAACTGGCCGTTTTAGCCAGTGCTGCCTTACTGCTTGTTTACCTGGCGGTTATTTTAGCCACTATTAAATTAAGAAATAGCAAACGAGATGCTTCAAAAAAAACATTCAGAGTGCCTGGTGGTCTGCTCATTCCTTTAATTGGTATTGCTGCCATCGTCTGGTTGCTTACCAGCTTAGGTAAATGGGAAATTTTGTCAACCATTATTTTTATTGCTACAGTTTGTGTTATCTATTTTGTGATGAAAAAATTGAAAAAATAAAAGATAGTAGTGGGTGAATAAAAAATCGGGTAATCTTTAAAAACAATCGCAATTGAAAAGAAATCAATCTATTTTTAATTGCGCGCTTTCAGAAATTTCATTTGAAAATGCTTAGCGCTTTTATTCGGCATTCAGAAAACTAATTCGAAGTGAAAGTGGCTTAATTTTTTTGCCTGATAAATAATTCTTCTGTTCGCGAGGTTTTACCTTGCCTTCGTCCAAAAAATAAAAGATTTTACGCTGTAAATAGGTAGATTTACAAGTAGTTGCTTTAAATGAGAATTTAATACGAGTTTTTAATCGATTCTTCCCTGATAAACACCGCCTGGTAAAAAATCACACATCCAGTTTTGGCGAACACTTCGTCTAATCAGGTGGGTATGATTTTATTCAATATTATAAAAATGAAAGCAAATAAGTAATTAAATGGAAACTAACTAAAAGCCAATTATAAAGGTGTTGTTACCAGTAAACCAACAAAAAAAGACAATTTTTATTCTGGTTAATACAGAAAAAATTGCTGTAATACTGTCCTGTTTTGCGTCTTAAGAATTATAAACTTAAACAAAGAAAAAATTATGAAAGCAAAATCAATTAAAGGAAAAACACCGGAAGAAACAAATCAACAGGGCAGGGAACAGGATTGGGATTGAGTTTGAGTTATGATATAATCAAAGCGAATAGCGGAGAAATTAGAGTAGAGAGTAAAGAAGGAGAAGGAACGGCGTTTACAATCTTGCTATTTAAAACACAATAGAAAACGGATGAAAAAAATAATCGTTTCCATTTTTATCCTTTTTGCCGCAGCAAATGTTTTTGCGCAGGATAAAACAATGGACAGTTTGAAATTGCAGTTAAGCGAAGAAAAAACAGACACAGGTAGAATTAAATTGATGATAGATATAGGAAGCCAATTCGGTTTTGGCAAAGTAAAAAACGATTCTTCTTTTTTGTATTTGCAGCAAGCGTTGGATTTGGCACAAAAAATAAAATACACTAGGGGCGAAATAATAGCCCGGTATTCTTTAACAATTTTTCTATCCTCTACAGGTAACTATCCGGAGGCACTTAAACTGGCTTTGTACAATTTAAAGATGGCAGAACAATTTCACGAGTACAGTGTGCTATTTTTTCAAACAAGACAAACGGGATGGATATATCGCGATATGGGAGATAACAAAATGCAATTGGATTATGAAAAAAAATTAAGCCGGTTGGCGAATTCGGGAATTTATAAAGACACGGCACAAATAAAATATTATAAATGGATTGCGAATAACTGCGTAGCCCAGGCTTATTCAAGCCTGAACATGCTGGATTCTGCTTTGTGTTACGAACTATTAGATTATAATTCCGCTTTAAAAAGTGGAGTTGAAAATAATGAAGGGCTCGCCCTTGCTACCAGTGAACTTGGTAAAGATTACTCCCAAACGGGGAATTACGATTCAGCATTTTTCTTTTACAGGAGGAGCATTCCTTATGCCCTGGAATCCGGTCGTCATGATGTGCTCGCAAGATCTGAATGGGGTATGGCTGCTTTATTTCATAAAAATGGACAATCAGACTCTGCTTTCTTTTATGCCCGGCAATCGTTGAAGGAAGTACAAACTACAGACTTGCCTGCCGGTACTATGATTGTGGATTCACTTCTTTCTGCATTATATCAAAACAATCATCAGTATGACAGTGCTTATAAATACCTGCAAAATTTTGTTGTACTAAAAGACAGCGTATTTAATCAAACCAAAATAGCACAGGCGCAAAATTTATCGTTTAATGAAACGCTGCAGCAACAACAATTAGAGCAGGCAAAAAAAGAGGCACAACAGCGGTATCAGACTAAAATAAAATTTTATATTCTCGCAGCAGTCATTTTAATTTTCTTAATCATTGCATTCTTACTTTTAAGAAATATTCATAATAAAAGAAAAGCAAACATTCTTCTCAGTAAACAAAAGGAAGAAATACAAAGCACTTTGTCAGAATTAAAAGCCACACAAGCTCAACTCATACAATCAGAAAAAATGGCGTCACTTGGAGAATTGACCGCAGGTATTGCACATGAAATTCAGAACCCGTTGAATTTTGTAAATAATTTTTCAGAAGTAAATAGTGAATTAGCAGATGAATTGAAATCGGAATTGGCAACAGGCAATTTGCAATTGGCAATTGAAATTGCCGATGATATAAAAAATAATGAAGAAAAAATAAATCATCACGGCAAACGTGCCGATGCCATTGTAAAAGGAATGCTGCAACATTCAAGAGCCAGTTCAGGAAAAAAAGAACCAACAGACATCAATGCTTTGTGCGATGAATATTTGCGATTGTCCTACCATGGAATGAGAGCCAAAGACAAAGATTTCAATGCAGATTTTAAAACTGATTTCGATGAGAGCATCGGAAAAATAGATATCGTTCCCCAGGATATTGGAAGAGTATTACTCAATCTTTTCAACAATGCTTTTTATGCAGGGGAAGTGAGTTCATAATAACATTACCCTTAACTAATAAAGAAAACTTTATATGAAAAACTTATTGCAACTGCTTGTACTTATTTTTTGGTTGCTGCTATCCGGCTGCAATAATAATACGTCTGTTCCACTTCCGGTGGACAGATCAGTGCAGCCCGTAACGAGAGCTTTACATTTTAGTAAGCCGGAGCCACTGCAGTTAACAGATACAACCAAGGTAAGTGTTACCACCACAAAGCTCAATTTTAATCAATTACCTGAAGAGGTTTTTGACAGCACGGTAGCACAGCCCTTTGCAGGTCAGCCGGAGGTAAAACCCTTTAGTTTGGATAGCCTGCCTACAAAGCACTTTGATTTTAATAAGATCCCTTCGCAGCCTTTGAAGTACGAAACCATTTTATTGGGTAAGCCCCGTGTCCTAGATGTTGAGTTGCAGCCTGCAAAACAAATAAGTGGTGATGCAATATATAAGTTAAGATGCAATGAACTCTCTGATGATGACTATCTGTGTATAAAAAAAGATGCGAGGGGGTTTATCTGGCTGCTTACTACCAGTGGTTTGTACAGGTACGATGGCAATAAACTGGTTCAGTTTTATCATGGAGATATACCTCCTGGCTTCATTAAATCTATTGAGGATGATAAAGGAAGGTTGTGGTTTCAAACACTCAATAATGGCATATATGTGTTTGATATACAAAATAACCTGTTAGACTATATACCCCAGGCAATGCTTCATTGTAAACGGAATTTTAGCCTGGTAACCGATGCTGGAAAAAGAATATGGTCCAGTTCAGATTCCGGCTTGCATATTATAGATGAAGACCTGGGCGCCATGAAAACCATCACAACTGCACAAGGTCTGACAACAAATGCAACATACATGCAGGTTACGGGTGAAAATAATAATATATGGGGAACTTCAAAAGATCAAGATATAATTATTATCAATACAAAAGATCAAACCATAAAAGATATAGACTCTACTGAAAGGCCCCATAGCGCTTTTGTCTTTAATATGCTTGAAGACGCCCATAAAAATATATGGATGTTTAATAATAATGGAAGCGCAGATATAATAAATATTACAAAAGGAACAGAAAGCTACTTTAGCAACGAATTATTAAACATCAGCAATGGAGATAGTTTTGCTTTCGCAACGGCTGTTTTAGACGATAATACAGGAAATATATGGGCATCGTACCTATTGGAAAATAAACATGCACGGCCGACCCGGCCACTTAAAATAATTAATCTTCAAACAAAAACAATCCGCACGGTTTTTATTCCCATTCCTTCAATACAAAAACCGTATTCACCCAACGTTACTGCTGAAACAGAAGATAAATATGGCCAGGTATGGTTGAATGCATTTGGAGGATTATACATGATGAAAAAAAGGGGGTGCACTATTCATCAAGCCGGCACCGGAAATTTAACGTCCACTACCGAAGACAACTCTAAAAATATATGCGTAGCTACTTTTCACAAGGGCCTGCGAATTCTTAATCCGGCAACTGGCAAGGCAAAAATATTAGACAAATCCAATGGCCTCAGCAACGATTCATTGGAGGATGTTCATCAAATAAATGGGAAAATATACACGGTGACGTTTTCAGGGCTGGATATTATTGATTCATTATACCAAAATATAGAACATATTAAAATACCGGTAGGGGTATCTACTTTACTATACCAGCACGCTATTTGGTCTTCAAATAGGGCAGTGAAAGGAATAACGATAGTTGATCCGGAAAAAAAGATAAAAGTCACTGCATTGCTACCTGGACTGCCTACAGATACTTCTGTCGGTAGGATACAAAGTGATAACAGGGGTAATATATGGTTTACTACTTATGGAGGTAAAGCCGGAATCATAAATGGGCACAACCTGTTAGTAAGATATATTGATAGTAAAATTATTCCGGATAAAAATGGGGGCGGCCCCATTGTTGTTGACCATGCAGGCAATACCTGGATGGGCCTTCATACAGCGCTTTATAGAATAGATAAGCAGCAAGATTCTGTAACAATTTTTACAACTTCCCAGGGACTAATCAACAGAAAAATTATGTCTCTTGTGGAGCACAGGGGAAGTATATATGCTGGTACGCTCGGAGGCATTAATATCATCACGCCACCCGATCAGTCGCCAAACAAAAAATGGGTGGTGCAATCCATTGGCCAAAATTTTGGAATTATAAAAACTTTTGGCGGCTATAATTCGGAATGCATTGCAGATAACGGTACCTATTTTTGGACAGGAAACGGAGGGTTGACTTCCATAAAAAATACGGCAGTTAATGATGCCACCCCCTCAACTTTTATAACCGGCCTGAATGTATTCGGTAAGCCGGCTTATTTTTCAAAAAGTTCAACCGCGTTTACAGTAGTTCCAGATACTCTTTGGAGTGAAAGTAAAGATACTTTTTACCTCAAAGGTCAGCGGGTACATCTTGCGGCTGGCGATGAACAGAAATGGAAGTGGGACAGTATTAGCGGACCATATAATATGCCGGTGAATCTCACCCTTCCTTATGATGAAAATTACCTGCAGTTTCATTTTTACCAGTCCAACCTTGGGGTAGAGGATATAGTTGGGTATAAATATATCCTGGAAGGCGTTGATAAAAACTGGAGTGAAAAAACTTCGAACAAATTCAGCCAGATCTATTATACGCTTTCACCGGGTTCCTATACTTTTAAAGTGTCTTCCCTTTACAATAATGAATGGAGTAAACCAGTGAAATTTAGCTTTACAATTTCTCCACCCTGGTGGAAAACATGGTGGGCCTATTCGCTGTACGTGATTTGTTTAATTGCCGCTATATGGGCTTTTATTGATTATCGTTCAAGAAACTTAAAAAAACAGAAGAAGATCCTGGAAGAAAGAGTTGCTCGGCGAACAAAGCAACTAAGTGAAAAAACCACGGAATTGAATAAGTCGCTTGAAGATTTGAAATCTACCCAAAGCCAATTGATCCAACAGGAAAAAATGGCTTCGCTTGGCGAACTCACCGCAGGCATTGCCCATGAAATTCAAAACCCGTTAAATTTCGTAAACAATTTTTCTGAAGTGAATAAGGAAATGATCGATGAATTACAAACGGAATTAAAATCAGGAAACATGGAAGAAGCAATTGAATATCAAATGACATAAAGGAAAACGAAGAAAAAATAAATCATCACGGAAAGCGAGCCGATGCAATTGTAAAAGGAATGTTACAACATTCACGTCAATCTTCAGGTAAAAGAGAGCTGACTGATATCAATGCTTTATGCGATGAATATTTAAGATTGAGCTATCATGGTCTTAGTGCAAAAGACAAAGACTTCAATGCAGACATTAAAACTGATTTTGATGAAAGCATAGGCAAAATAAATATCGTGCCGCAGGATATTGGAAGAGTGTTGCTGAATCTTTTTAATAATGCTTTTTATGCCTGTGCTGAGCGAAGCAAAAGTGTAGTAAACCAACAAAAAAGTGAGAATCCTATTTCGTATAAACCCACAGTTTCCGTGAGTACAAAGAAATCTGAAAATAGTGTAATCATTACCGTTAGTGATAACGGGAACGGTATTCCTGAGAAATCAAAGATAAAATATTTCAACCTTTCTTCACTACAAAACCAACAGGGCAGTGGAACGGGATTGGGCTTGAGTTTGAGTTATGATATTATAAAAGCGCATGGAGGGGAAATAAGAGTGGAAAGTAAAGAGAATGAGGGAACGAAGTTTATAATTAAATTATCACTAACAACATAAATTATGTTAAATGAAGAACATTTTTGTATCATTCGTCATCATAAGTTTTTCTTTTACAATTTATAGTTGTAATAACAAAAACAGGAATATTCATTTGCCGGAATATGTAAATAAGCCTAAGGCATTTGCGCTGCATTGGTCAACGCCTCAAAAAATAAGATTTTTCTGATACTTCCAAATTAGTCGTCACAACAAAAAAGTTAGACTTTAATGCACTGCCTGAAGAAGCATATGATAGTTCGATGGTACAGCCATTTTCCAAAGAACCCATAGTAACTCATTTTAACTGGGACAGTTTACCTCATGCAGCTTTTAATTATAACAGCCTTCCCTCAAAGACATTGCACTTTAAAACTTATATCGTTACGCCGAAAATTATGAAAGCAGAATCGTTGGCTTTTTATGATTTTAAAAAGCAGCCTTTTTTTCAAATTGGCAATGGGAATAAAATTGGTTTGTTACTGTATGCATTGGAGGATAAAGCGGGTTTTATTTGGATTGCGTCTACAGATGGGTTATACCGGTACGACGGTCAAAACCTGGTAAGGTATCTGAAAACAAATGATTTTATACGAGAGTTAAGGGAAGATGGTAAAGGGCAAATCTCGATTTTATTCTATAGTTCCAACTCCTCATACAAGGGCATCGATGTATTAAACACCCAAAAAAATACACTGCAGCAGTTATCTGCCCAAGATATGGACTAACAATTCCGAGGGGCCTGCTGCCCGAAAGCAACGGGAAAATATGGGTAGCAACCGATAGTGGCATGCGCATTATTGACGTAAATAAAAATCTATAAAAAGCTTTACTGTAAAACAAGGTATTGTCCGCCGAAGGCGCTTATGGGATCCTGCAAGATGATAGAAACAAATATGGATAATAACACCTAACGGTTTGGATATTATAAAAACGAACCAGAACACTATAACTTATTTCAAAAAAGAAAATGGATTGCCTTCAGATTCGACGCGGCAGATAAGGGAAGATAAAGAGAAAAGAATATGGTTAAATTATTCCCACTTCGGATTATATGTGATTCACAGGCAGGCAGGCTCTGTTACAAGTCTGGATAATGCCACAATGAATTTAAAACCGGCAGGTAAAGGTGGCGGCTTAATATATAATATTGCCGATGATGGTAAAGGAAACATGCTTGTTGATTATATAACCGATTACAGTAAACAAAGCAACGATGTAAAGATCATCAACATAAACAATAAAACTTCCCAACAAATAAGAAACTTACAGTTCGGGCTTGTTTATTCTATGTTCGGGGATAGATACGGGCAAACCTGGTTATGTTATCTATATGGCTTATTTGTTTTAAATAAAAATGGCCGCCATATACACCATGCAGGCAATACAGATACTACAACTGCCCTCGCGGAAGATGCCCGCAATAATCTATGGATCGGCACAACCAATGGGATCAAAATTTTAAATAAAGCAAAAATCTTTAATGAAATCCCGGGGATAAGGGCAGATTCCCTGCGGGGTTTCAATGTAATTGATGGGAAGATGTATGTACGTCCATTTAGAGGAACAGATATCATTGACTCCGCTTATACAACGATAACACACTTTGGTAATAATATTATAGCGAGTGCTACGGTGTTACAAAATGACAATATATGGCAAAAAAACTGGGAAACTCACGGCATTGAAGTATTTAATTTAAAAAAGAAGTTGCATTTTCATGTGGATGTTTCGGAGGAAAAACAAAGTGAACCGGGAAATAAACAAAGTCAACGTCCGCAAACAATTATCCAGGATACGGAGGGAAACATATCGCTCTGTTCCGGCTTGTGTTTTTTGGGTGTAATAGATAGTGGCAGCGCATATATACGATATACTGATAGCGCCTTATCCCCGGAAGTTGCCACAGAAAAACCCATGTGTTTTGATATGTCGGGTAACGTATGGATCGGAATTGATACCGTTTTGTATATGATAAACAAGCGCCGAGATTCTGTTACGATGTTTACCCCGAAAAACGGGTTGCTTAATTCCGCCATCAAATTCCTCAATGAATTTAACAATCGCATTTATGCAGGCACCGGTGCAGGCCTTAGTATCGTTACGCCGCCAAATGCATTAACGGGTAATACATGGCACATACAACCTTTGGGAAAAGATGATGGCTTTAGTAATAGCTTTCATGTACCCGGCGCCATTTTGCATGATGGAACTTATTTGTGGGATGGAGATGGAGGAATAACCTTTTTACCTCCGCCGCAATTAACTAAATCCGTTAAGCCCAAAACGTATATAACGGGTATTGATGTTTATAATGAGCCGCAATCTTTTCCAGCCAAACCTGGTGGTTAGGGTAACAGCAGATACCATGTGGGATGCCAATTCAGGTAAATATTACCTTAAAGGACAAAAGTTCAATACCGCTTCGGGTCATTATGAACGTAAAATGAAATGGGACAGCACAACGGGCGCTTACAACATGCCGGTAAATCTTACACTTGCTCACGATCAAAATAATATCCGTTTTCATTTTGTTCAGTCAAATGCAGGTTCAAAGGATGTGATGTGCTGAAGTTGTTGGAAGGAAATGATACCACATGGAGCGATGAAACTTCAATACATTCACCAATGATTATTTCGACCTGCCAAATGGTACCTATACATTTAAAGTATCGTCACTTTACAATAATAAATGGAGCAAGCCTGTTTGAATTTAGTTTCAGTATAGCCAGACCGTGGTGGGAAACCTGGTGGGCATTTGTAATATATTTAGTGTTGATCGGGCTGATATATGCGGCATTTCGCTCCATCAATTTAAACCGCCGGAATAAATTGCTTGAAGAAAAGGTAAAACATCGAACTGCACAATTGAAGCAATCATTGGAAAATTTAAAATCCACACAAACACAGTTAGTACAACAGGAGAAGATGGCCTCACTCGGAGAACTCACTGCCGGCATCGCACATGAAATTCAAAATCCATTAAACTTCGTGAATAATTTTTCTGAAGTGAATAAAGAACTCATTGATGAATTAGAACTGGAAGCAGATAAAGGAAATACAGAAGAAATAAAAGCCATTGCAAAAAATCTTAAAAAAAATGAAGAAAAAATAATTCACCATGGCAAACGTGCAGATGCAATTGTAAAAAGCATGTTGCAACATTCACGACAAACATCGGGCACAAAAGAACCAACGGACATCAATGCTTTGTGTGATGAATATTTACGATTGAGTTACCACGGCATGAGAGCCAGGGATAAATCTTTTGAAGCAGATTTTAAAACAGATTTTGATTCTTCGATTGGAAAAATAAATATTGTTGCCCAAGACATAGGAAGGGTGTTGCTCAATCTTTTCAATAATGCTTTTTATGCAGTGAACGACCGGCAAAGAAATGCAGTGAACGAACAAAAAGATCGAAATCTTAATTCGTATCAACCAACTGTTTCTGTATCTACAAAGAAATCAGAAAATAGTGTGTTGATTACCGTTAGTGATAACGGAAATGGGATTCCTCAAACGATAAAAGAAAAAATATTTCAACCTTTTTTTACCACAAAACCAACAGGCAGCGGAACAGGGCTTGGCTTATCATTAAGCTATGATATTATCAAAGCCTATGGCGGGGAGATAAAAGTGCAGAGTAAAGAAGGTGAGGGAACCCGATTTGAAATTCTTCTGTCAGGAGAAATGTCATCATGAATTAACATATAAGAGCATGAAAAAAATAATCCTACTGTTGCTGTCTTTTACCGTTTGTTTGCAAAACCTGCATGCGCAAAAAATATTTCAAAGAATAGACTTGCCGGGCATACCACAAAATGCTTATGATTTTTCTTCTATCATACAGGATAGCCGGGGATATATATGGATTGCTATCAGTGGCAAAGGCTTATTAAAATACGATGGATATAAAGTCAACATTTATATACACAATGATAAAGACAGTAATTCTATTGCTAACAACAATTTGTGGACGCTTGCAGCAGACCACGAGGGAAATATCTGGATTGGCTTAGCCGGACGAGGGCTGGATAAGTTCGATCCCGCGACCAATACTTTTACACATTTCCGGCATAAACCTAACGATCCGGGCAGCCTTGTATGTGATACGGTTGGTGCCATTTTGGAAGACCATCTCGGTAACCTATGGGTGGGTACATTCAGAGGGCTTGAGCTGTACAACAAGAATACCGAAACCTTCACCCATTACAGTCACCGGGCAGCGGACCCTACCAGTTTGAGCGGAGCAGAAGTAAATAAACTGTATGAAGATAAAGAAGGCAATTTGTGGGTGGGCTGTGGCTGGCCAATTGCAGATGCAAGAAGTGGAAATACCGGAGGTGGACTGAATCTTTTAAACAGGACCACCGGAAAATTTAAACGTTTTTTACATGACCCTGCTGACTCTGGCAGTATTGCCAATAACAAGGTGACAGCGATGCAGGAAGATAGCAAAGGAAATTTTTGGATAGGAACGGGTGGGGATGGCCTTCAAATATTAAACAGGCAAACGGGTAAATTTATCCATTACTATTACGATTCGACACATCCTGATAAATTGAGTCGTGGCCCTTTGTCCAAGTTCTTTCCGGACTACATTACGTTTATCCGCGAAGATGTAAGAGGCAGAATATGGATCGGAACCTATGCCGAAGGTATTGTTGAATACAATTCTGAGACTAATAAGGCTATGCACTATGGATATATCATTAAGAACGTGAAAACAGTTAAAGCTGATACGCTTACAGGATTTGATGATTACTTTCCACACGACGCTTTAGTTTCAAAGGATGGTTTACTTTGGATCACAACCGTGGGAGGGAATTTGTATAAGATCAATCCATACACAAATGTTGTTCTTCCTTACACACAAACCTGGTACTCTACGAATGCTTTCTACAAAGCTCTAGACGGAACGCTATGGATAGCTACTGATAACGGACTTATAAAAAGAAACACAAAGAGCGGAATGGACAAATTATTTCTTCATGAGCAGGGTAATCCAAATAGCCTTATCAATAATAGCGTTCAGGACCTCTTGCCGGAAGGAAACGGAAATCTATTGTTGGCAACAATGAGCGGGTTTCAGAAATTCAATCCTGCAACCAATCAATTTAGCAGGTATTACTCCGACACAGGCCATCACTCTACAATTGCCGACGGCCTTTTTTCTTTATACCTCGACTCTTCAAAAAATTTGTGGATGGGAACTCATGGTAATGGGTTGATAAAAATGGACGTAGCAGGCAAGCTTTTTTACTATAAAAGAGATAAACGTGACAGCAGCAACCTCGTAAGTAACGAAGTAAATTCGATCGCAGGAAATAAAAGTGGCATTTGGGTGGCAACCTTTGATGGTTTGGATAAATTAGAAACGCGCGCAGGCTGGTTTCAACATTATTTAACGGGAATCCCGGTTTACATTTTACTGAATGACGATAAGGGTATTGTATGGGCCGGAACACGGGATGGATTGTTCAAATATGAACCGGCCTCAAATGACTTTATCCATTTTACGATCCCCGGTATAGAAATCGGCCACGTCATATGCCTGAACGAAGATAAAAATAACAACCTCTGGGTAAGTACAACTACCAATATTATTGAAATAAATGGCGACAGGAAACATGCCCGGATATTTGACGAAACAAATGGTGTGCATATAAATAATGTGGTCTGGGAGTATGACTATATTAATAAAGATGATGAAATATTTTTAGGAGATGATAAAGGGTATTATCATTTTTACACAGACAGCCTTCAAAACGAAGCTGATACACCTGCCGTATATTTTGCAAGTCTCCAAACCGGTGGAAAAATGATTAAAGGAGGCAAAGGAAGCCTTTTGGATAGCTCCATTTCTTTCATCAGAAAACTAAAACTACCTAATAATAAAAATTCCTTTTCTATTGGCTTTTCAGTTATTGATTTTCTTACTACTGGTGAGAAGAAGGTAGTTTATATGCTGGAGAATTACGACGATCAATGGCATGAAACCAGCGACGACCATACGGCTTATTTTTATAATCTCCCCGCAGGCCATTATGTTTTAAGAGCGAGAGGTATTAATGCACATGGAGGATGGAGCGAAAAAACGCTTTCAATTATTATTAGTCCGCCATGGTGGCAAACATGGTGGGCCATCGCTTTATTTATTTTCGGGTTGATTGCATTGGTTTTGTGTTTCTCTTATTACCGTTCCATTCAGTTACGCAAAAAAAATAAGTTGCTGGAAGAAAAAGTAAAACAACGCACAGGGCAATTGCAAAAATCGTTGGAAGATTTAAAATCAACACAAAACCAACTTATCCAATCCGAAAAAATGGCTTCACTTGGAGAGCTCACTGCCGGCATAGCGCATGAAATTCAAAACCCCTTAAATTTCGTAAACAATTTTAGTGAAGTAAGTAACGAAATGCTTGATGAAATGAAAGAAGAATTGGCAACAGGCAACGGGCAATTGGCAATAGAGATCGCTGATGATGTAAAACAGAATCTTGAAAAAATTCTTCATCATGGCAAGCGTGCCGATGCCATTGTAAAAGGAATGCTGCAACATTCAAGAGCGAGTTCAGGAAAAAAAGAACCAACAGACATAAATGCATTGTGTGATGAATATTTGCGCTTGAGTTATCATGGAATGA
The DNA here is from genome assembly GCA_963811285.1 of uncultured Chitinophagaceae bacterium. Taxonomy (GTDB): domain Bacteria; phylum Bacteroidota; class Bacteroidia; order Chitinophagales; family Chitinophagaceae; genus Ginsengibacter. Next base: position 331,946 of record CAWEQV010000039.1, read on the forward strand.
GAGCCAAAGACAAAGAATTCAATGCTGAGTTTAAAACTGATTTTGATAATTCGATTGGAAAAATAAATATCGTAGCACAGGATTTAGGAAGGGTTTTGCTAAATTTAGTTAATAATGCTTTTTATGCAGTGTACGAGCGGCAAAGAAATGCAGTGAACGAACAAAATGCTTCGACGAGCTCAGCAGGACAAACAGGTTACCAACCGACTGTTTCACTAAGCACAAAGAAATCTGAAAATAGTGTAATCATTACCGTTAGTGATAATGGTAACGGTATTCCTGAATCAATTAAAGAAAAAATATTTCAACCATTCTTCACTACAAAGCCAACAGGAAGCGGAACGGGGTTGGGTTTAAGTTTGAGTTATGATATTATAAAAGCGCATGGAGGAGAAATAAAGGTAGAGAGTAAGGTTGACGAAGGAAATCCCGATAATTTCGGGAAAGGTGAAGGAACAACTTTTACTATTCAATTACCTGTTTAAAAACAGCAATCATGAAAATTCAAATCACATTATTTGCAATTGTTACAATTTTTATTTTCTCCTGTAAAAATGTGCATAGCAAAAACTCGCAGGTTATAAATGATTCATCTGAAAGCGGAATTATAATTGCTAAACCTAAAGTCACGATTCTTGCAGATCTTCCGGATTCTTTGCAGCCGAAACGAATCCTATTTAAAGACAGGCCAAAACCAAAAGTAATTGACGTTTCTTCGGTGCCCACCGTTACAAAGTCGTGGCCCCTTTTAGTTAAAAAACATCCATCCGATTGGAAAGATGATGAAAACAAATCATTCATCCTGGGTGACGGCGGACTTACCAATTTCGCACACTATTCTACCGCGGACGGACTTCCGTCAGATAACATTTTTACCTGTTTCGAAGACAGCAAAGGCAATATTTGGTTTGGTTTACCGGGTGGCGTCAGCCGTTTCGACGGGCAGCATTTTACCAATTTCACCATGGAGGATGGACTGCCCATGGCGGCAGCTCTACAGATTGCCGAAGATAGGAATGGTAATATCTGGTTTGCCGGTACTAATTATTTAAGCCGCTTCAATGGCAAGAACTTTACAAACTTCAAAGTGCCTGGACAACCTCCTGAATCCTATGTAAAAACCATGGCTATTGACAACGCAGGTTATATTTGGTTCGCTAATCTTAACGGATTGTATAAGTTTGATCCTTCTTTCAAAATCAAAAATGCTGATAGCGCCGGCCATATAATAGCGCATTACACCGAAAAACAGGGGTTGGCAGGTAAATACATCTCATGTATTTACCAGGATCACGAGGGAGAAATGTGGTTAGGAACGGATTCAGGCGTAACCCGTTTTGACGGTCAACACTTCAGGAACATTGGCGCAAAAGAAGGTTTAAAATACGGAGCAGTACAAAGTATTTTGCAGGATCATACGGGCAGGTTCTGGTTTGGTGGCACGAGCGGAGGCCTGATCCGCTACGACGGTAATCATTTTGAGCGTTTCGCATCTAAAGAAGGTTACCCGGATCATGATGGATGGAGTATTATCGAAGATCACAATGGCAATATTTGGGCGGCCAATCATTATGGGATCACACGTTACGATGGACAGCATTTTGTGACCTATGCAACATTCCAGAGTGGAATCGGATGTTACATAGGAAGTATCATTGAGGATAAGACAGGACACATTTGGATAATAACAATAGGTGGAGGCGTTTATTGTTTTGACGGAAACGCCTTTACAAATTTTTCTACTGCCCAGGGGCTTCCTGACACCCGTGTGGCCAATACCCTCGAAGACAATAAAGGCAATCACTGGTTTGGTACAAATGTAGGCATCAGCAAATTTGATGTTAAATCATTTACGACATATAGCGGTATAAATGGGAACAATAACCAATACAGGAATGAGATTTCCTACAGTTTTGAAGACAGTAAAGGAAATTTTTGGTTTGCCACATACCTGGGTCTTACACGGTTTGACGGTAAACGTTTCACTACTTACGACACTGCACAGGGGTTGGGTTCATTGGATGCAATTACTAAAATTGTTGAAGATAGAACGGGCGGTTTATGGTTGGCGTGCTCTCGGGGAATCAGCCGGTTTGATAGTACGGGAGTTACTAACTACACCGGTAAACAGGGGCTGCAAAATACCGGGGTCCCCGGCTTAATTGATGATCAAGACGGCCATTTATGGATGAGTTATGGAAGTGGTTACGTTGGATATTTTGACGGAAAAAAAATTATAAATCTTAAAGTCGGGCAACAGCCCGGCAGCGAAGTTAATGACGTTGCTGAAGACCGAAATGGCAATCTTTGGTTTGCCACTTTCGACGGACTTATTTATCTCAGCAGGGAAGAAAGAAAGAAAATTGAAGATGGAGATATAAGTGAAGAGGGCGTGATCTTCAAAAATTTTACAACAGCAGATGGTCTTCCTGACAATAATGTTCAGCAAATATTGCCATTGCAGAATGGAAAAATTGCCATCGGATCACTTAAGGGCATCACGATTTTTGATGCACCTGCCGATTCAGTAGCGAATTTTAATAAGCTTAACAATATTGAACTATTTAACGAATCTACCGGATGCCCTGTAAAGGATATTATCAACTTTACCAGGATAAGGACGGAATTATTTGGGCAGCTTCAGCAAGTGACCAAACAGCGCTTGTAAGGTTTGATTACAATGCATTGTTCAGAAACAAGAAGTTGCCAAAAGTGAGTATTCAACAGGCTAAAATTAATGATGATGTTGTGCCATGGAATTTACTGCTAACCGCCAAAAATGATACAGCAAATTCACATGAGGTTTCAAACGATGCGGTTGAAGAATTGCAATTGTTCAACAAAGTTTTGAACAGCAAAGAAGCCAACAGTATCCGTTCAAAATATACAGGGCTACATTTTGATTCGGTAAGTACCGGTTACCTTGTTCCTCAAAATCTTACACTGCCTTACCAGTTGAATAAAATAACCTTTGATTTTAGCACGCACGAATTAGCGCATCCAAACCTGGTAGTATATCAATATAAACTGGAAGGATACGATAAAGACTGGAGCCCGGTTACCAAAAATACCAGCGCTACTTATGGTAACATGCACGAAGGCAATTACACTTTTAAAGTAAAGGCACGGTACACCGGTCTTACAGAAGGCAATGCCGGCAACTGGACCGAGCCAATAAGTTATACTTTTAAAGTATTGCCACCATGGTATAGAACCTGGTGGGCTTACACCGTTTATCTTGTATTATTTGTGCTTGCAGTTTATTTGTTTATTCGCTGGAGAACCAAAAGTCTTGAGCATGATAAGGCAATATTGGAAAATAAAGTAATAGAGCGAACTACAGAATTGAAACAATCTCTTGAAGAATTAAAATCCACTCAATCACAACTGATTCAATCAGAGAAAATGGCTTCTCTCGGAGAACTCACCGCAGGCATTGCTCATGAAATACAAAACCCGTTGAATTTCGTGAATAATTTTTCGGAAGTGAGTAATGAGATGATGGATGAAATGAATGAAGAATTAGATAAGGGTGATATAAACGAGGCAAAAGTTATCGGCAGCGATATTAAAGAAAACCTTGAAAAAATAAACCATCACGGCAAACGTGCCGATGCGATTGTAAAAGGTATGTTGGAACATTCACGCACCAGCACTGGCGAAAAAGAACCGACAGATATCAATAAATTGGCTGATGAATATTTGAGATTGGCTTATCACGGACTTGAGAGCAAAAGACAAAACATTTTAATGCTGAAATGAAAACTGATTTTGATGAAACAATAGGAAAAATAAATATCGTTCCGCAGGATATTGGAAGAGTGTTATTGAATTTATACAACAATGCTTTTTATGCTGTGCTGAGCGCAACCGAAATACAGTAAACAAAGCAAAAAGCAGGAGAATTCTGTTTTATACGAACCAACAGTTTGGGTAAGTACAAAAAAAGAAAGAAAATCAGTGTAATCATAACCGTTAAAGACAATGGTGGCGGTATTCCGGAAAAAATTAAAGAAAAAATATTTCAGCCATTCTTTACAACAAAACCAACAGGTGCAGGAACGGGATTGGGATTGAGTTTGAGCTATGATATTGTGAAAGCGCATGGTGGGGAGATAAAGGTGGAAACGAAAGAAGAATGAAGGGACTGAATTTATAATCCAAATCCCGGTAAGGATCTAATAATGAAAAAGGAATTACGATACAGTTTCCCTTTCGGCAATCCAAATTATTGGGCTGCTCAAACCGGCAAATTTGAAAAACAGAATGATTATGAAAATAATTTTTAAACAACTTTCTTTTAGAAAACCTTGTTGCATTTTGATATTAGTCCTGGCAACGAGCTCTTGTCTTTTTGCACAGGACGTTCAGTTTGATCGCATCAATAAGTCAGACGGTTTTCCTTCCGACTGGATTTATAGCCTCGTACAAGATCAACAGGGTTTTCTCTGGGTGGGCGGCCTCAGTGGTCTCAGCCACTATGATGGGTACAATATCAAGACGTACAGGCATGACCCGCTTGACAGCACATCCCTCTCAAACAACTATGTCAGGGCCCTGTATGAAGATCGCGAAGGAAGGCTTTGGGCAGGTACCTGGGGTGGCGGACTTAACCTGTTCGATTCAGGAAAAGAGATATTCACCCGCTTTTAGCATGAGCGTGGTAATCCAACTTCGTTGAGCTCCGATTCAGTGAATGTGATCCTTCAGACTACAGATGGAACCATCTGGGTTGGCACGCAAAACGGTCTCGATCGTCTTGATATCGACAAAGGAACGTTTATTCGCTACACCCATGAAACGAATAACGAACAAACTCTTACCAGCAATGTTATAAACGCCTTATACGAAGACCAGGATGGCAATTTGTGGGTTGGGACGGGCGATGCCACAGATCCAGCGGGAAAAGTGGGAGGATTAAACCGCTATGATTCAACAGCAGATAATTTTATACGTGTTCTGCCACGTGCACAGAAATCGTTACACGATAATCGGGTAACAGCCATCGGGGGAGCGACAAACGGTGCTATCTATATCGGTACCTGCCAGTCAGGGCTATATCGTTATGACCCGATGGGGGGTAAACTTGAAGCGCTTGGTGATGATCCCAATGATTTGAAGCATCTGTATGCTCCCCGGGGTATAAAAACAAGTAACTTCTCCGCTAAAGTGGATGTTATTCATAGGGACAAGACCGGCATGCTCTGGGTGGCAACGCATTCCGGAGGAATCAATCGATACGATCCCGCCACGCACACTCTGACACCCTACAGGTCAGACAGGCGATCCGAAAAGTTTATCAAGCAACAATGTTTTATCCTTCTATGAAGACCGCCAGGGTATTCTTTGGGTTGGGACTGAAGGTGGCGGCCTCAATAAAATCGAGCCTTCCTTCAGCCGCTTTCGGTTATATGGAGCAAAAGAAATTAGTGCCAATAATGGCGTAAGATTACTTTACCAGGAAAGCAAAGATACGCTTTGGATTGGCACCTTTTCAGGCCAACTATTTCGAATGGACCCAGCCACAGGAAACATGGAACGATTCTCAGACACAAAACCGGCTCCGGACGGATTGTGGGGTAATCCTGTACAGAGTGTATTGAAAGACCAGGAAGGAATGCTATGGGTAGGACAGCAAAGTGGCCTTTATCGCATTGACCCGCTTCGAAAGAGCCATAGGAAGTTTACAGCCGTTGCTGCAACCCCCGACAGTTTAAGTAATTCCACGATAATGTTTATTAAGCAAACTGATGACCAACATTTGTGGATCGGCACCTGGGGTGGCGGCCTTACCCAGTACGATTTTAAAACCCAACGCTTTCGGCGTTTTCAACATGATCCATCAGATCCAAAAAGTTTAAGTGATAATAAGTTAATGCAAATGTACACAGACCACCAGGGTATTCTGTGGTTTGGCACCGAGGGTGGAGGTGTAGACCGGTTTGACAAAAAAACAGAGACCTTTACTACTTATCTGGATGGGGAAATCATTTTCCAGATTTATGAAGACAGTTCAGATCGATTTTGGGTAACAACTGTGTCTAACGGGCTGTTTCTGCTGGATAGAAACACAGGAAAAACTATTCATTATACCACGGAGGATGGCTTGCCGAATAATGTTGTACCAGGCATCATGCAAGATAAACAAGGACTGCTTTGGCTTGCGACATCAGGTGGCGTTGCCCGGTTTGATCCTGAAACAAAGACCTTCATTACCTATGATGAGGCAGATGGCATGAATAACTATCCGGTTATACAGCAAGCGGTTATCAAAGGCCTTGATGGCAGGATGTTCATCGGAGGCCCGAAAGGAGTCACTGCCATCAACCCGCAGGATTTTAAGCCAAATCCAAATCCTCCGGTCACGGTAATTACAGGGCTGCATGTTTTTGAGGATACCTTTCCACTACCGGTTAACCGGGAAGAGCAGATAACTTTGAAGTACAATCAAAATGAGTTAACGTTTGACTATGTAGGGTTGCATTTTGCCAACCCTGCGCGAAATCGTTACACCTATCGCCTGGAGGGTTACGAAAAGAATTGGATTAATGCAGGTACTGCACGCAGCGCCAAATACACAAACCTGAGCACGGGTACGTACACGTTCAAGGTGAAATCTTCGAATAGCGACGGCGTCTGGGATGAAAAAGGCACATCTCTGACCATAAAAATATTACCGCCTTGGTGGAGGACTACAGCAGCCTATTTAATTTATGCATTACTTGCGATTGCTTTTGTGGCCGTTCTTATCGGCTTTCTGCGCCGCAGATTGGTTGCGAAAGAGCGGGAGAGAACACGGGAGCTGGAACTGGAGCATGCCCGCGAGGCTTTGCAGCAGGCCTCCCTCGACCGCGTCCGTGCCGAGATCGCATCCATGCGAACTGCCAAAGACCTCGAGCGCATCACGCCGCTAATCTGGCGTGAACTTAAAGCACTTGAAGTTCCATTTATCCGCTGCGGCATTTTTATTATTGATGAAGATAATGCAGTGACACATGTTTATTTAACCACACCGGAAGGGAAATCGCTAGGTGGACTAAATTTATCTTTCAATGCAAATGAACTTACAACTAACACTGTAAAATACTGGCGGAAGAAAGATGTTTACAAAGAACATTGGGATAAACAAGGTTTCATTAACTGGACAAAATCAATGATGCAGTTAGGTCAGGTTCAGAACGCTGAAACTTACCAGGGCTCATCTGCACCACCTGAATCACTGTACCTTCATTTTGTTCCGTTTACTCAAGGTATGCTTTATGTCGGAGATGTTTCACCGCTTACTGATGAAAAGCTTGATCTTGTAAAAACATTGGCTGAAGCCTTTTCAATTGCTTATGCCCGTTACGAAGATTTTAAGCAGTTGGAGGAGGCAAAAAACAAAATAGAAATTACACTGAACGACCTGAAAGCAGCGCAAGCACAACTGGTGCAGGCTGAAAAAATGGCTTCGCTCGGAGAATTGACAGCCGGCATTGCTCATGAGATACAAAACCCGTTAAACTTTGTAAATAATTTTTCGGAAGTCAATACTGAATTGATAGATGAATTAAAAAATGAATTGGCAACGGGCAATTAATGAATTGGCAAATGAAATCGCCGACGATATTAGAAGCCAACGAAGAAAAAATAAATCATCATGGCAAACGTGCGGATGCAATCGTAAAAGGAATGTTGCAACACTCACGGACAAGCACAGGTAAAAAAGAACCAACTGATATCAATGCCTTGGCTGATGAATATTTAAGATTATCTTATCATGGCTTAAGAGCAAAAGACAAAGATCTTTAATACGGAACATGAAAACTGATTTTGATCAAACGATTGGGAAAATAAATATCATTCCGCAGGATATTGGAAGAGTCTTGTTGAATTTATACAACAATGCTTTTTACGCAGTAAGTAAAAGGCAAGAGGCAAGAGGCAAAGAGTTTCAGCCAAGAGTTTCGGTAACTACAAGGAAATCAGGAAATAGTGTGTTGATTACCGTTAGTGATAATGGCAAACGGTATTCCTCAAAAAGTAATTGATAAAATCTTTCAACCATTCTTTACCACAAAACCTACAGGACAGGGAACAGGATTGGGATTGAGTTTGAGTTATGATATAGTGAAAGCACACGGCGGGGAAATAAAAGTGGAGACGAAGGAGAATGTGGGAACGGAGTTTAAAATAACCTTACCCGTTTAAAAATAGTGTCGCAGAGGCGTAGCCTCGGTTTATTTTGTAACAACGGATTTTAATCCGTTGAAAAGAGAGTAAAATTGGTGATAAGAACCGTAGGTTCGGCACATGTAATGAAAGGCACTTTGATGAACACATGTATCGTGCCTATGGCACTCAATCTTTGCTTGTTGTTTTACCATGGGTTAAAACCCATAGTTACAAAATGACCCCGAGCCTATGGCTCTTAAAACAATAGAAAAATTTAAAATAAGAATAGATAAAATCTTTCACCCCCGTCCGACAGGGTCATCCGGGCTTCTTTGTCAGTCGCAACAAAAAGATAAGTACGGTTCAGAGGACAAATAGTTAATTGTTGATAACACATCGTAAAACAATAAAAATGTTCAATTTTTATTGACCTAAAAATTCAAAACATCTTTCATTGAAAAGATTCCTTTTTTGTCAACAATATATTCTGCGGCTAAAACGGCGCCTTCGGCAAACCCTTTACGGTTGTGAGCGGTATGGATAATTTCAATATCATCAATGTCAGAAGAATATTTTACAGAATGGGTTCCTGCCACTTCATCAATTCTTTTACTGATAATGGAAAGTTCATTTTCTTTTTTGATTGCTCTGTTCACCCATCTATCTTTTTTGGCCGAAATCCCGATTATTTGTTCAGCAAGGGTTATTGCGGTTCCACTTGGCGCATCTTTTTTTTGAGTGTGATGAATTTCTTCAAGTGTTACGTGATACGCGGGATGCGGGTTTAAAAGCGTTGCTAATTTTTTATTCAATTCAAAAAATATATTCACACCCACACTAAAATTACTTGCGTACAATAAACTTCCGTTCAATTCTTTACATTTATCTTCAACGGTTTTGAAGTTGTTTAACCATCCTGTGGTTCCGCAAACAACCGGAACATTTTCCTTCAAACACAATAAAATATTGTGCATTGCGCTGTCGGGATTAGTAAATTCAATCGCCACATCAGCTTTTTGAATATTTTCTTTTGTAAGATCTTCAAGGTTTTGATCGTTAATTTTTAAAACAATCTCATGGCCTCTTTTTACCGCGATCTCTTCAATCGCATGGCCCATTTTTCCGTATCCGAGTAAAGCTATTTTCATCAAAAAAGAATTAAGAGTTCAAAAGTAAGAATTAAGAATTAAGGAAGCGGCAGTAATGGTTTAGAACTTTTATCTTTAAAAAAGAAAACCAGTGATAGTCCCGCATTATTTGTAGAAAGATTCGGCTTTAATTTCATACCAATATCCGGAGAAACGTCAAATGCTTTTAAGTGGGCGTCGACAGTAGCATCTACCACATTCAATCCCCATAAAATAAGGAATGCCAAAACGGAATAATCAATATTTTGCCTGAAGGCGTTTCTGTTTACACGAAGAAATTGTGTGGAGAATGGCTGAAATTCCGGCGCAACTAATATGCTATCCGCATGTGTTCCTGAAGCTCGCAAAATTACTGCCTGTCGAAGTAATCTATAAGTTTTTAAATTATAAAAAAAGACACCGGCGCTAATGCCCAGAGCTCCATAAATGATTGGAATTTTCCAGTATTTTTTATTGTACCATTGCCCCCATCCCGGCAAAATAGCAGAACGAAGCATTGCCACTTTTGGATTGAATTTTACCGCCGTGTCCAAAGCGAGCACATCTTTTTTTGATGAACCTTTTGCCGGGCTGGTAACAACCAGGGTATCGCTTTTTTGAAGTTGTTTTTTTAAATGAAAAGTATCCGACAAAGCAGTTAAAGTATCAGGAGTGTTTACATGAGTCGTATCTCCATATTGCTGCGCAAAAAGGGATGTTCCCGACAATAGAAGGAATAAAATGAAAATGATAAAAATGCCTGAACGTACCATAATTAATCAACCGAAACCTGCATCTTATCTAACAGTGAACTTAGTTCTTCAATCGAAAAATAATCAAAAGTGATGCTGCCGGTTCCCTTTTTACTGTGTGTCATTTTCACTTTTGTACTAAAGTGTGATGCTAAATTATCTTCAATTTTTTTTAAAGAAGGTGGCAGCGTGCTTTTTACCGAATTATTAACAGCGGTCTTTGGAGTATAAAGTCTTCTTACCAATTCTTCTGTTTGCCTGACGGAAAGTTCTTTAGTCTTTATTTCATTAAAAATATAAAGTTGTTTATCCACTACATCTACATTAATCAGTGCCCTTGCATGGCCCATGCTGATGCTTCCGTTTCGTACTGCCGCCTGGATATCCGGAGGTAATTTTAAAAGCCGGATATAATTGGTAACGGTGCTCCTTTCTTTACCCATTCTTTCCGCAAGCTGGTCCTGCGTATAATCCAGTTCTTCCATCAATTGCTTATAACTAAGTGCAATTTCAATTGCATTTAAATCTTCACGTTGCAGATTTTCAAGCAAAGCCAGTTCAAGAATTTTTGAATCTTTCACATCCCTGATATAAACCGGAATATCTTCAAGACCGGCAATTTTAGCCGCGCGAAATCTTCTTTCACCCGCGATGATTCTGTATTTGCCTGAAGCCGATTTTGTAACAGTAATAGGTTGAATAATATCATGCATCTTTACAGAAGCCGCCAGTTCGCTTAATGAGTTTTCATCAAAATCATGTCGCGGCTGTTCAGGATTGGCTTCAATCTGGTTCAATGAAATCCTGGTTTTGGCAACATTGCTTTTATCTGAAGAATCTTTTATCAGGCTCTTTTCAGTTACCGAAAGATCGGTATCAATATTTTGTAAAAGTGACCGGATCCCTTTTCCTAATGCCTCTTTTCTGTTGGGTGTACTTTTCATTTATTTAGTATAAAAAAATTGTTTTAAAATTCTAAGGATGTTCCAATACTTTGTCAGATTGGTTGATCCTGGTCATATTATTTTTTTGCAACACTTCTTTTGCAAGATTTAAATAATTGATGGCGCCTTTACTGTCTGCATCATATAAAATTGCCGGCTTGCCAAAACTCGGCGCTTCGCTCAACCTCGTATTGCGATGTATAACGCTGTTAAAAACCAATTCATCAAAGTGATGCCTTACTTCATTTACTACCTGGTTGCACAAACGCAACCTTCCATCGTACATGGTCATTAAAAGCCCTTCGATTTGCAATTGCATATTAAGCCTGCTTTGTACAATTTTTATGGTATTCAATAGTTTACCTAAACCTTCTAACGCAAAAAATTCGGCCTGAACCGGCACTACCACACTGTCCGCTGCGACCAAAGCATTTACAGTTATCAAACCAAGCGAGGGAGAGCAATCAATAATAATAAAATCATATTGATTGCGAAGCGGGTTCAATACATTTTTTAAAACACTTTCCCGGTCAGGATAATTGATCATCTCAATTTCTGCACCCACAAGATCGATGTGCGAAGGCATCAGGTCGAGGAAGGGAATTTCCGTTTTTAAGATTACATCTTTTGCAGGCGTTTCATTTACCATGCAATCATACAATCCTGTAGTTACATTATGCAGATCAAAGCCGACACCGGTAGTGGTGTTTGCCTGTGGATCGGCATCTACCAGCAACGTTTTATATTCAAGTACGGCAAGGCTTGCGGCAAGATTAATAGCAGTCGTGGTTTTGCCCACGCCACCTTTTTGATTTGCAATTCCTATAATTTTTCCCATAATTCCTTTTCGGTTAACATTGCTTTACTTACACCTGAAATAAAAATTCTGCCTGTTTGTTGGTTTACTGTTATAGAATTTAAAAACAATGACAGCAATGATTAATTTTTTTCGTTTTTGGAAGAACTTATTTTAATTTCAGAATTATAAGCCATATTGGCAAATTTAATTATTAGGCATAATATTCCCACATATTATACCGCTGAAAAAGCATTAATTAATCCCCTAACTACTAACAATTTTGTCATTTCTGTAAATGAGTAAGCCGTTCCAGGAGTGATTTTATGAAATGCAGATCTACGATTTTGCAATTAGAAGACTTCATTTACTTTTTGCAGGTTACCTTCTTTTATCTTTTCTTTTACTTTTTCAATGAGTATTTGTAACGTCTCTCTACGATTATTAATAGCAAAAAGGATGAAAATCTTTAATTCAATTCGGTTGAGATTTTGCTGGTAGCGAAGGTTTTTATCAATAGTAACAAAATAATCAAAACCATTGAAAATAATAAGACCCAAAAGCTCACCATTTTTTTTGCCCAACCAACCCATGTCAGCGACGGTTTTTACTTCATGATCAGGGCCAAAGTCAGCTTTAAGTTGTTTAGGTAAATTTTCATCAAGTAAAATTTTCATGAAGCACCTTTTCCGTAGTTAATGATTTTTTTGCCATTTCCAGAACATCAACAGCGGTTTTTTTAGAAATAGTAGTATAATCTTCAAGAAATTTATCGAGGCTGTCGCCGCCTTCCATATAATCAAAAAGCGTCTGAATAGGAATACGTGTTCCCGTAAAAACCGGAGTTCCACCCATAATTTCCAGGTCGATATTGATTGGGCCGTAGTTCATTGATAATAATTATTTCTGCAATTTACAATATTTCTGCAAGGCTTGATGAGCTTTTGATTTTGCTATAGCTTGGTAAGCAGTCAATCGGCAATTTAGCTATTTTTGTATAATGTACACGATTATAAGCGGTACTAACCGCAGTGGAAGCCATACGGAAAAAGTAGCGCGTGAATATCAACAGATCTTAAAAACTAAAGATATAGACGCTTCGCTTTTTTCTTTGAAAGGACTTAATGTGCTGAAACGAAACGAAACAATTGAAAAGGCAGAACAGGAAATATTGATCCCAACTCAAAAATTCATTTTTATTATTCCTGAATACAATGGTTCTTACCCCGGCGTTTTAAAAGCGCTTATTGATAACAGTGATATCAAAAAGGTGTGGAATTATAAAAAGGCACTATTAACGGGAGTTGCTACAGGAAGAGCCGGAAATTTACGGGGTATGGATCATCTTGCCGATACATTACATTACATGAAAATGAATGTTTTTTATAATAAACTTCCCATCTCTGTTGTTGATAAATCATGGACGCCCAGGGTCATTTTAATGAAGAAACGTTGGCCGCTATCAACAACCAACTCGATGAATTTATTCACTATTAATCTTTACGAAAACTTTTTAAAATTATGCGTACACCTGTTGGAGCAACCATCATAGTCTCGATTATGATCCTGCTGGATTTTTACGTGTTTTCAGCCTTGCAAAGTGTAAGTGCATCTGCGTCTGAAAAAACAAGAACGGTTATTTTTGTTTTATACTGGATGGTTACCATTTTAGCCATTGCAGGTTTGGTATTGTTCATCTTTACTGATGCAACCTTTATGTCAAAAAAGGTAAGGACATACCTGTTTGCTACAATTCTTGCTTTTGTTTTTGCACAGATTGTTTCTACTGTTTTTTTCCTCGTAGATGATGTCAGGCGCGTTATACAATGGATAGCGCAGAAAGCCTTTTCTAAAAAAACAGAAGTAGCTCAACTTGGAGGTGATAATATTCCGCGTTCCGTTTTTCTCAACTGGATCGGCCTCGCAGCAGGAACTACTTTATTCAGCAGCCTTATTTATGGTTTCACCAATAAGTATAATTATCGTGTAAAACGGGTCAAACTTGCATTTGATAATTTACCCGAAACTTTTAACGGGTTGAAAATTGTTCATTTTAGTGATGTTCATTCGGGAAGTTTTATGAATAAAAAAGCGGTAGAAGATGGTGTTCAAAAGATTATTGATGAAAATGGAGATATAGTTATTTTCAGTGGAGATCTTGTGAATGACAGGGCAACTGAAATGAAGAATTATATGAATGTTTTTAATAAAATTAAAGCACCGATGGGCGTATATTCCACTTTTGGAAATCATGATTATGGAGATTATGTGAAGTGGCCGTATGATGGTGTTACCAAACAACAGAACCTTATTCATTTGGCAGAAGTTCATAAGCAACTCGGATGGAAACTGATGATGAATGAACACGTCGTTCTTAAGAAAGATGGAGATGAAATAGCTTTAATAGGAATTGAAAACTGGAGTGCCAAGGCGCGTTTTCCAAAATATGGAAATATGAAAAAGGCCTATCCAGGCACAGAAAAATATCCTTTCAAAATTTTGATTAGCCACGACCCAAGCCATTGGGATGCGCAGGTGCGCCCCGATTATCCTGATGTGGATCTGACGTTAAGTGGCCACACTCATGGAATGCAATTTGGTGTTGAAATCCCGGGATTTAAATGGAGTCCCGTTCAGTATTTTTATAAAGAATGGGACGGTTTGTATGAAGAAGGTAAACAGAAACTATACGTAAATCCAGGCTTTGGGTTTATCGGGTATCCCGGGAGAGTGGGGATATTACCGGAAATTACAGTTATCGAATTAACAGTTTCAACCTGATACCTCATACCTGAAACCTGAAACTCAAAACTTATTTTTCCACATCATGCTTTCTACGGGTTTGTCGGGTTGGTGACTGTATTTCGCGTTCTTTTTTGTATCGTAAGAAACTTCAACTTCTCCTTCAACAGGAAAATAAATCAATTGGCCGATAGGCATTCCGGCGTAAATTCTTACAGGAATTTTGCATGAAATTTCCAATGTCCAGTGGCCGCAAAAACCAACGTCGCCTTTTCCTGCCGTCGCATGAATGTCAATGCCAAGACGGCCTGTAGATGATTTCCCTTCCAAGAAAGGAACGTGCGCATGCGTTTCAGTATATTCATCCGTAACACCCAGATACAATTCATTTGGTTGTAAAACGTATCCTTCTTCCGGTATTTCGAAATGTTGAATTTCGTTGTGTTTTTTGGCATCAAGTATTTTGTCTTTATAGACCGCCAGATTTTTCCCCAAATGGACATCGTAACTGTTGCTACCTAATTTTTCACGATTGTAGGGTTTGATGATGATTGTTTTCTTTTCAATTTCTTCCAGAATTCTCTTGTCGGATAAAATCATTTATTTGAAGTTATTTTTATGGTTGCAAAATAATTCATCACATTGCAAAAAGACACATAATTTTTTTTTCATGCCTTTGTTTTATCAACATAATATCAACGAACACACTAAACTGGCTGTTTGGTACATTACAGAAAATGAAACTTTCTTTTTAGAAAAAGTGCCGTTGCAAACAGAAGTAGCTCATCCTCATAAACGTTTGCAACATCTTGCCGCACGATATCTTTTAGAAATATTGCAACCCGGCTTTCCCTTTCACCGGATTGAAATCGCCGATTCAAAAAAGCCTTTATTGAACAATGATGAGTTTCATTTTTCTGTTTCACATTGTGGGGATTATGCTGCAGCGATAGTAAGTGAAATTAATTTGGTAGGAATTGATGTAGAATTAATTACGCCAAGAGTCGAGCGGATCAAAAATAAATTTTTGAATCAAAACGAGATTCAACTCCTGCCTGTTTGCAATACAAAATTACTTACACTTTGCTGGTGTGCCAAGGAAGCGATTTATAAATGGTATGGAAAGGGCAAAGTTGATTTTAAAAATAATATATTGATTGATGATTTATTTTATCAGGAAAAAGAGGGATTAATAAAAGCTCATTTTGAAAAAGAGGAGAGAACCGATCTTCAAATAGAATTTAAAGTTTTTGAAAACCTATGCCTGGCATGGGTTTGAAGTAAAATAAAAATTGATTTAATTCCTTCGTTTACTATGGAACGGTTGTACAAAAACTGCTGTCTTTATCGTATTTTGGCAGATACCATGAACCATCATGATCGCCGGTTACGTCTCCATGAAAATGCACCATCTCATTTCCGTCCGGGAAAGCGACGACAGTAGAAACATAAAAAGTGGGATAAACAAAACTATCTAAAGTTGGTGTTACCAAGAATAGTACCACATCTCATTTGTGGCGGCTCTGCTGGTTTATCAGCAATCGATTTTGTTTTCCTGCATCCTAATCCTGAAAGGAAAATAACTGCAAGCAGTAGATTTTTCATTCAAATCATTTTGGATAAGTCTGTTTATAGAATTCAATTGATTCGTTAATAATTTTAAAAGCAATTTCTTTTTCCTGGAAATCATTTATCTCAACTTTTTTGTGTTCAAGCACTTTATATTGTTCAAAATAATTTTTCAAAACTCTAAAAATATGCGGCGGCACTTCTTCGAGGCTTTTTATATAATTTACTGTTGGATCGTTTACTGCAATTGCTATTATTTTATCATCTATCAGGTCAGAATCAATCATTTGCATGTTGCCAATCACAAGAGCTTCTACCAGGCATAAAGGCTGGATGGGCTCTGAACACATCACCAAAATATCCAATGGATCGCCATCTTTCCCAAGTGTTTGCGGAATAAATCCATAGTTTACCGGGTAATGAAATGAAGAATAAATAATGCGATCTAATTTCAGTAAACCGGTTTTTTTATCTATTTCATATTTTGATTTTGAACCTTGCGGAATTTCAATAAGCGCATTTACAATTTTCGGCGCTTCATCGCCATAAAAGGCACCATGCCATGGATGAAGAACGTACATAACGTTTAGTTTATTATTTTTAAATTTATGATTCTCACTTTTACCATTCACCATTGCCCATTCCTCTCACTATTCTTTTCCGGATCGGTAACGGATCACTTCCGCTTTTTCAATCGTGATCAAACCTCCTGATTTTGATTCTTCAAAAAGATGTTCCACGGTTTTTATAAAATCATTTATTTTTTCGAGCGTATCAACTATTTCAACAACAACAGGAAGGTCGGAAGATATATCAAACAGTTTGGCTGTATGAATTTTACTATTTGGCGCCAAAGCCCATAATGCCGCGTGTAACCGTTGCGCCTGAAAGTGATTGTTTCTTGGCTTCAAAAACTATTGTTTCATAAAGTGGCTGCTGATGATATTTATCTGATTCTCCAAGAAAGATGCGAAGAAGTTTCGCATTGGGGTCATTGGTCATTTTATAAATATTTTATTATAGATATTCCACCAAAAGTTGCTGCAAGCCCAAACATAATACTGAAAGCAACATAAGAAAAAGCAGGCACATATTCCGCATCACGCAGCATACTTACTGTTTCATTTGAAAAGGAAGAGAATGTAGTGAAACCGCCCATAATTCCTGTTGCCAGGAAAAGCCGCCATACGGGGGAAACATTTCCCCTGTCGCTTAAACCATAAATAACGCCAATCAAAAAACAACCTAAAATATTAACTAATAACGTGCCATAAGGGAAAGTTGAAAGAAATTTATTTTGAATAAATAAGCTGATGAGATAGCGTGAAATACCTCCAATAAAACTTCCCAAGCCGATCGCCAATATAATTTTCATTTTTACCATTTATTTTTAAAATATCGCAGTTTAATTATCACGAAAGGTATATTTGAAATCTACGAACCAATCTTTATTTTGTTTTACCAATTTAATTTTTGAAGGTTTATTTTTAAAACTATTGGTATAATAAAGAATCTCTACTGAATCAGATTTAGCTATGAGAGAATCTATGATAATATTTGCCTCGCTATAGCCACGCCTGGTTTCTGCATCCAGTTTCGAATTGAAATCTTTAAGTCCCTGGAAGTATTCGTTATTGGTACTATCCTTCAATAAATATTTTTCGGCAATTTTATAATCTCCTTTAAGTGAAGCTTCAATAAATCCTCTGCCTGAAGCAAGCGGGTCGCTTTTATCAACCGTTACATCGTTGCTGCAGCCTGAAGTAAAGAATACAATTACAAAAAGTAGGATAAAAGCCGGTTTCATTTCTTATTTTGTGAATGAAGGTAAATATCTTTAAGTTTAAAATAAAAAAACACCTCTTTGCAAAGGTGTTCTTTTTATAAATTCAAATAATTTTTTCTTGCTTATTTATTGCTGTCGTTCATACTTCCGCCTTGTTGCATTTTCTGCATTTGGCTCATGGCGCTGTCCATGCCTTGTCTCATTTGTATGCTATCCATGTTTCCGGGTCCATTCATGCCATGCTCCTTCATTTTTTTATTGGCCATTTCCATTAATGTCGACATGTCGAAAGCCACTTTCCAATCTCCTTTTTCTTTTTTCAACAGAAAATCCGTTGATTCATTTGATTTTGAATCGATGACTGGAACAGTTGCCTGATCGCCTTCAATTTTTACCGGGCCCATTTTCATATTATTAATCATTTCCATCATTTTATCGGCATGGCCTCCCTGGTTTGCATTTTGCATGCTTTGCATTCCCATTTCCATGAGACTTATCATTCCATCACTATCTTCTGTAGCATAGGTTTTCGCTTTTGTAAAATCTTTTTTTGAAAGTGCTGTCAAAAAATTCTGAAGTACTTCTTTAGGATCGCCTTTTTCAGCAGATTTACAACCTGAAAGAACAAAAACAAACGCCGTAACAGCTAATACTATTATCTTCTTCATGAAATTTAATTTTAATGAATGCAGCAAAAGTAAATTTTATTTTTAAAAGTACTCTTTCGGGTAAAATAAAAAAGGCGGCATTTGTGCCGCCTGCAAAAAACTTGTGTAACTGTTATTTCAAATCCTGCAATTCTTTTAATTTTTCTTTGTCGTATGCTTTGATGATCGCTTTAACCAATTTATGCCTTACTACATCTTCTTCATCAAGCACCACATGACCGATTCCATCAATATTAGCAAGGATGCGTACCGATTTTTCAAGCCCGCTTTTCACTTTCGGAGGAAGATCGATTTGAGTGACATCGCCAGTAATGATTGCTTTTGCGCTGGCACCGATCCTTGTCAGGAACATTTTCAATTGAAGGTCAGTAGCATTTTGCGCCTCATCCAATATAATGAAAGCGTTATCAAGTGTACGGCCACGCATATACGCTAATGGAGCAATTTCGATGGCGCGTGTTGTCATATAATAGCCCAATTTATCTGCGGGAATCATATCATCCAGTGCATCGTAAAGCGGCCTTAAGTAAGGATCAATCTTTTCTTTCAGATCACCTGGCAAAAAACCAAGACTTTCACCTGCTTCAACTGCCGGCCGGGTGAGAATTATTTTTTTTACCTGTTTGTTTTTTAAAGCCCTTACCGCAAGTGCAACAGCCGTATAGGTTTTACCGGTACCGGCAGGACCTATGGCAAAAACGATATCATTTTTATCAATCGCCTGCACCATTTTTTTCTGGTTGGAAGTACGAGCTCTGACACTTTTGCCATGCGGACCGAAAACCAAAACATCAGTTTGGTTTTTTTCCATAAAATAATCGATTACTTTTTCATCATCGCCACCGAGGATTTGTTCGAGATAGTTTTCGCTCATGTTACCATTTCTTTCCAGGTATTGAACGGCCAGGTTTATTTTATCTCTTGCATTTTCTATTTGTTCGGGAGCGCCGCTGAGTTTTATCTGGGTGCCACGGCTAAGGATTTTAAGGCGCGGAAATTTCTTTTTTAGTATATCAAGTTTACCGTTATTTACACCGAAGAATTCGATAGGGCTAACGGTTTCGAGGTTTATTATTGTTTCAGTCAATAGGGTTATTTTAATAGGTTAAGAAATAAGATTTTTTGTAATCAAATATAAAAAACTCAAATCTTTCTATACTAATTTACTTATTCACATTAGAATAAAAATGTTAAAAACTTCTTTTATTATTTTAAAAAAAAGATCAGCGGATAATTTTTTTTTAATACTTTCGGAAACAAATTATAAATTATGAAAAAAAGTATCCTTGTTGTTTTCGCATGTTTAGTATGTGTTTTCTCCTTCCAGGCCTTTACAAGTCACAACCAACCACCTGAGTGGAAAAATTTAAAAATATTGCCCCAGGACATTTCCAAAGATGGCCTGGATAGTGTAATGCATCATTTCACCCGTTCACTGGGTGTAAAGTGTAATTATTGTCATACAGGGAACCCTGCAGAGCATAAAATGGATTTTGCAAGTGATGAAAAACCTGAAAAGCTAATCGCGCGCAAAATGATGCTTATGTCAATTGATATTAATAAAAATCATTTTCAGCAAATTGCCGATATGATGAAAGACGATGACGATGATAAGCCTGTTTCAACTGATACTTCAACGGTTTCTTACATGCTCAAATACGTTACCTGTTATACATGCCATCACGGTGATGCACACCCGAAAAACCAACCACCAAAGGAGATGAATCAAAACCGTCCGCCAATGCCACCTCCTCCACCGCCAGCAGCGCCTCAAAATAACCAGTAAAATAAATTTTTAATAAAAGAAATACCCGGGAAAATTTTCCGGGTATTTTTATTTCTAAAGATTTAAATGTAAAATAAAAATCCTTTTTATTTGTGTGTTTACTGCTTAACGAACAAATAAACCAATTAACTCTCCCTCTTCCCTTCCAGCAACAATTTCAAAGCATGGTCAAAATCACCGGCAGCAGTTACTTCACCGGAATTGACGAAGAAAATCTCATCCGCATTTTCAATGGTGTTTAATCTATGGGCGATAATAACTTCCGTAGTAGAAGAAGGCAGTTTTTGTAAAATATCTTCTAATAAT
Organism: uncultured Chitinophagaceae bacterium; assembly: GCA_963811285.1. Classification (GTDB taxonomy): domain Bacteria; phylum Bacteroidota; class Bacteroidia; order Chitinophagales; family Chitinophagaceae; genus Ginsengibacter. Next base: position 352,576 of record CAWEQV010000039.1, read on the forward strand.
TTTTCTGTGATTGTATCAATATTGGCGGTAGCTTCATCTAAGATCAGCAATTCGGGTTTGCGCAAAACAGCTCTTATAAAAGCAATCAATTGTTTTTCTCCAAGGCTCATCGAATCCCCGCCGGAAACGATTTTAGTATCCAAACCATCTTCAAATCTTTCAACCAAACTTCCAAGCCCTTCTTCTTTTAAAACATCATTCAATTGCTGTTTGTCAAAAAGCTTGTAAGCTTCATTTCCATATAAAATATTATCACGCACAGTACCATTGAACAAAAAAGGTTCCTGCAAAATGAAGCCGATCTTTTTACTTAATTCTTCTGAAGAATAACTTTTCAAATCTTTCCCGTTAAAAAAAACTTCGCCTTCTGTAGGATCATACAATCTTGAAATTAAAGACGCGGTTGTCGTTTTCCCTCCTCCAGTCGGACCTACGAAAGCATATCTCTTTCCTTGTTCCAATTTAAAATTGATGTCATGCAAAACGTCTTTGCCATTAGAATATTTGAAGGAAACATTTTTAAAAACCAGCAAAGGTGCATTCGAAATTTCAACTGACGACGTTTCTGTTTTGTGTGAAAGATCTGACTCTAAATTTAAGATAATTGAAATTCTGTCCCATGCAGCCATCGCTGTTTGAAAGCTTGCCCAAAGTGTTGCAAGCTGGCGCAGTGGCTGGTAAAAATATTGTACATACGCAATAAAACTAATCAACAAACCAATGGTGAAATTGCCGGTAGAAATCAGGTAAATTCCAAACGCCAAAACGATCAACTGCGCGATGTTGGAGAAAAGCGTGAACACCGGTACAAAAACAGTATTTACCAAACCAGCAGCTACGGCGGCTTTGTAGTTAATTACATTCGCTCCATTGAACTTCTTCCTAAAATAATCTCTTCGGTTAAAAGCCACAATGGTTTTAAAATTTCCCAAACCTTCCTGTATCTCAGCGCTAAGGCCGCCAGTGCTTTTCAGGCTTGCCGCATTTCTTTTCTTTACGAGTGGTGAAATAAGTTTTACAAAAATTAGAATAAAAACTCCGGGGATTAATGCAGAAGCGCCAAGTTCTACATGAATAGCGAGGAGGAAAATAGCCGCTCCTGTCATGGTAAAGATGCTGTCTACAAATTGCAGAAGCGATTGGGAAAAAAACTGGTTTACCCTATCCGTATCGTTGTTGATTCTTGAGATTAGATCACCGGCTTTATTCTGGTTAAAAAAAGCGATTGGCAGACTTTGTATTTTATTAAAAACCGCATTGCGTAAGCTATACAACATTCTTTGGCCGATGCTTCCCATGATCTTTGTCTGCATATAATCTGTAACTGCGGAGATGATAAAAAGGCCTAATAATATTCCTGAAAATATCATTAATCCGCGGTACATTTTTGTCTGTATATAATGATCAATTGTGTAACCGATCAGGTAAGGAGTGAGCATCGCAATCCCTGAATTCAATGCCATTACAATAAAAGCAATGTAAAGGTTTCGCTTCTCTTCCTTCATGAATTGCAGCATTTTTTTCAGTGCTGCTTTTGTGGAAGTTTTGTGTTCTATATTAAGGTTGTAATTCATTTTTTTAAACCGTTAAATCCGTTGTACTTTTTTGTGACTGGTAAATCTGAACATACTCCGGCGAATGTTGCATGAGGTATTCATGTTTTCCTTTTGCAACTAATTCACCTTCCATCAACACGATGATCTGGTCATAATCTTTTACAGGATCAATTTTTTGTGTTACTGAAATCAATGTTATTTCCGGATAATTCTCTTTTACATTCCTTGAAATTTTTTCTTCCGTGAGCGTGTCAACTCTTGCTGTAAAATCATCAAGCAATAAGATTTCAGGATTGATCGCTAAAGCTCTTGCAAGCATGATGCGCTGTTTTTGTCCGCCGGAAAGACTGGAGCCACGTTCAGAAACAATTGTATCTAATCCTTGTGGAAGTGTATGAATGAAATCATTTAACTCTGCAGTTTCAATCGCTTTTTGCAAGTCTTCTTCCGTTACTTCACTATTAAAAGCAATGTTTTCACGCAGGCTTAAATTAAAAATAATACTGTCCTGGAAAACCAGGCCAATCTGGCTAAGCAACGAATCCCTGTTGTATTCATTTATATTGATTCCATCGTAAAAGATATGGCCTTCATTCGGTTTTATTAATGTAGTTAATAAATAAAGCAGTTGTGTTTTCCCCGCAGCAGTTGGGCCAATAATGGCGGTTCTTGTTCCTCCTTCTATCGAAAATGAAACATTCTTTAATGCAGGATTTTCTCCATAAAAAATACTTATATTTTGCAAATTAATATTCCCGTTTAATTGTTTGTTTACTGTTCCTTTGTCAACAAAATCAGGAGTTTCAAGTGTATTGTGAATGCGCTGATAAGATGCTGAAGCCCGTGCAATTACATTGCTCATAAAACCGATCATAATAATGGGGAAAATTAAAATGGCGATGTAACTGTTAAAGGCTGCAAATTCTCCCAACGTCATTGTACTGTTAATTACGTAATGACCGCCTAAAGCCAAAACAGTAAGGCGTGCGAGATTAGAAGTTAAAATAATTATCGGGATGAGCGTAGCGAACAAACGCAAAATGGACAAGCCAAGGTTTTTGGCTTCCGTATTGGCATCCATGAATTTGTTGTACTCGGTAAATTGCGCATTAAGAACACGAATAAGCGCAGCGCCGAGAATACTTTCATTTATGACTTTATTAAGCCAGTCAATAACTTCCTGCGATTTTTTAAATAGTGTTCTTACTTTTTTAAAAATTAAAAAGAAAGTAGTTGCAATGATTGGGATGATCAGAAGTACAAACAGTCCTAACCTCCAGTTGATATTCAACAATAAAATACTTGCACCAATAATTAATATCAATGAAGAAACGATGGAAACAATTGCCTGTGAAACAAATAGTTTTATAGCATCCACATCAGAAGTAAGATTGGTAAGAAGCTTGCCTGGCGTAACATCCTGAACGTACACGTAATCCTGTTGAGAAATTTTTGAAGCGAGCTTTTTTCGCATATCTCTTGCCACTCTTTCTGAGGCAAATGTTTGAATGATGCTTTGAACATAAGTGAAAATAAAAATAAGAATAGCAGCGATAGAAAACCACGTTACTATCTTTTTCATGCTGAAAGTTCCTTTTGAAAAATCATCAATACCAAACTGGATGATTTTAGGAATGACAAGATTAAGGCCGTTGCTCAATAAAGCAAATAGCAATAACAAACTAATCATTCCTGAATAAGGTTTCAGTATCTTAAAAATGTTAGGCTTTTTTTGTTTTGGCTTTTTTTTCTGTGACTTCATTCCCCGTTTTTTCAATAAGAAAAGTATGATCTGTAAAATTTTAAATTTTGAATACAAAGTAAACCGAAAATTTTTTTATTAACTGATGGCTTTTCGGTAGATAAACTTTTTAAAAGGATGAATTGAGGATTGTAACAGGTAAAATCTTTTCTTTACAAAAATCATAGCCCGTTTCCTCTTAGGAAATAAAGTGCCACATTAAAGAAGATCACCAAACCTGTAACATCCACCAACGTTGCTACAAAAGGTGCGGAAGAAGAAGCAGGGTCTGCGCCTAATTTTTTTAGAAGTATCGGTAACATACTTCCAGTAAGTGATCCCCAAAGAACAACGCCTACTAATGAAAAACTGATACTGAACGCGATAAGAACCCAATGAAGGCCATATATATCAGCCATAAAACCATGATGCATCAGCAAGCTCCATACAAAAATTCTGAAGAAGCCGATTATGCCAAGAATTACTCCTAATAAAAGACCTGATAAAATTTCGCGGCGCATCACATGCCACCAATCTGCAATCGCCACTTCTCCGAGCGCCATCGCCTGGATAATTAAAGTGGAAGCCTGTGAACCGCTGTTTCCGCCGCTACTCATGATAAGGGGAATAAAATTGGTCAGCACGATCATCCGTGAAAGTTCATCGTTGTAAAATGCCATTGCAGTAGCAGTAAACATTTCACTTAAAAAAAGAATGATAAGCCAGCCGACTCTTTTTCTCACCAAAGTAAAAATCGGTGTTTCGAGGTAAGGAGTATCAAGTGCTTCCGCACCACCTATCTTTTGGATGTCTTCACTGAACTCTTCATTTGTAACCCACAAAACGTCATCAATGGTAACAATGCCGAGTAATACATTATAATCGTCTACAACGGGCAGGGCTACACGATTATTCATTTTAAAAACTTCATTGGCCGTTTCCTGGTCGTCGTTTACATTTAGTTCAATAAAGCGGCCGTCCATCATTTCGCTCACTTTAGTATCCGGCGAAGCCAAAATAAATTCCCTGATCCGGAGATCATCCAGTAATTCGCCGTGTTTGTTGATCACATATACCACATCAATCGTTTCGGTATTTTTTCCGACGTTGCGAATGATATTTAAAACTTCAGCAACGGTATTGTATTCATAAACATACACATAATCAGGCGTCATTAACCGCCCTACGCTGTTTTCAGGATAACCTAAAAGTGAAAGTGTGATTTTTCTTTCTTCCGGGACAAGCGTTTTTACCAACTCACGAACTACTTCATTTGGAAGGTCTTCAAAAAATGAAGTACGGTCATCTGGCTCCATTTTGTTGAGCAATTCAGCGCTCTTACTTGGAGGAAGATCTTTGATTATTCTTTTCTGCGTTGGATGATCCAGGATTTTAAAAAGAGCCAGGGCACGATGCATGGAGAGATACAGGAAAATATCAATTTCCCTGTCTTCATTTTCTTCAATAAGTTCAGCAACATCACTGATGTTTTGTTCGTTTAAAAACTCACTGATCGCTTCTTTATTTCCCGTTGCGAGAACATCCTGAAATTGCTCCTGAACCAAAATTTCTTCTTCGGCCATGAGAATCGTTTTAAGCCATGAGGGCGCAAAATTAATTTATTTTTATCTTTAGTAAAACGTTTAATTAGCTGATTAGCCAATTAGCTGACGTGCCAATGAGAAACAGGAATTATCAAAATAAGTTCGTTTACTGTCAAATTTTAATTAATTACTGTGATGATAAAAGGTTATTTGTTTATAAAAAAAACTGCATCAAAAGGAAGAGGTGTTTTTACAAGAGAAGCTATCAAACAAAATACGCTAATTGAGGAAGCGCCCGTGATCGTTATGAGTGCTGAAGATCGCATCAATATTGATAAAACATTGCTTCATGATTATATTTTTGCATGGGGCGAAAAAAAAGATAAATGCTGCATGGCATTAGGTTTCGTGCCGCTTTACAACCATAGTTATACCAGCAACTGTGAATATTTTATGGATTTTGAGGAAGAAACTATCCAGGTTAAAACAGTGCGTAAAATTAGTGCGGGCGAAGAATTGACGATTAATTATAACGGCGATTGGAATGATTCAAAAAAGATTTGGTTTGATGTTTCTTAATTAGCTCATTGGCTAATCAACGAATTAGCTAATTGCCATGGTTATTCACCAGCATCCATTTAGAAGTTTCATACATAGCAGAAGTTAGTTCAGAAAGATTTTTCATGACTGAATCTTTTTGTTTCCTGTCAAGCGAAAGTACATTTGATTTTAACGGCATCAGGTTTTCTTTACTAATTCGTAAGTTCTTTACAAAATAATAATCATCGGTAACCACACCAATATTTCCTTCATCGTGGTGGATTATAAATGCAGCATTCATTTTATTTTTTGCATTTAAAAGATCTCTGCCCAATGTTGTATTTATGTAGGATTGATGCACCATTCCGGCCAAAGTAGGAAGTAGATCGATTTGTGAAACCACTTCATGTCTTGTCCTGGCTGTTAAGAGTTCAGGCGCATAAAATAAAAGCGGAACATGCTCATCGCTCAAACTTCCTTTCTCCCATGCATTTGGATAAATGGCTGAAGTTTCTCCTTCCACACCATGATCTCCAACAAAAACAAAAATGGTATTGTTGAACCAGGAGTGTTTTTTTGCATTTTCAATTAATGTTTTAAAACAATAATCCGTGTAGCAAAAAGATTGAAATTCCTCCAGGGACTCAAAGCCGTATTTATGCAAAGTATCTTCGTTCACGTTTCGTTTTACAAAATCGGAATCTTCCGGCGGAATGCCATAAGGACGATGATTATCCGCAGTTTGAAGGATGGCAAAGAAAGGTTTTTTTTGTTGTGAAAAAACTTTTTCGGCTTCCAGGAAAAGATTCTTATCACTGATCCCCCAAACATTTAAAGGCCTGGCTTTAAAAGATCCTTCCTGGAAAATTTTTACTCCTTTTATATTCTTTATCAATCCGTCGAAATTATTAAAGTCACTGTTGCCTCCAATGAAATAAAATTTATTATAATCTTCAAACGAGTTAATTATTGTATGTTGGCGCACGGCTGCAGGATTGCGCGTAGAAAATTCTGAAAGCTGCACATCGGGAATGCCGCTAACAATTGCAAAAACACCACGTGCCGTTCCAAAAGTGGGAGTGAAGCAACGGTCAAAAAAAATACCGCTGTCGCACAGTTGTTTAAAATAAGGTGTTGTATTCAAAGGATTGCCACTCATGCTGCTTTTGTACATGCTAAAACTTTCGCAAATTACCAACACTATATTGGGCCTGCTTTCCAGCGTTTTGCTGTTAGGGAGAATTTCTCTTGAATAACTTTTGTCGTTAATATTTTTTTGATCGAGTTGTAAAAAATCAGCAATTAAAGGGAAATAACTTTTTGCTTTGTCATCATCAAAAGAAGGCTTTCTGAATTTCAAAGTCGTAAAAAAATTCTGCATTGGGTTTAGCGCCACATACGATTTGAAATTGTCGTTCAGTTCAAAGGCGTCTTTCCATTTTAAAGAATGAATTGAAAAAATTCCATACAGGCACCACAATAAAAAAACGACTGTACCTGCATGCCATCTTTTTTGGTAAATAATATTTTCCTGCTCTTTTCTTTTGGTGATAACATGGGTGTGTTTAAAAAGTTTTGACAATAAAAAAACAGCAACAACCAAAGCGGTCAACAGCCAAACAACAGGATAGCTTTGCCAAAGCATTTTCAAAGAAATGGAAGGATCTTCAGCAAAATTGAGCGCACTTGCGTTGATGCGCGTATGGTTGTAACTGAAATTTCCAAAATCTGCCCCGAAAAAAAACAAAATAAAAAGTGTAGCAAATGCAAGATAATAAGACCACCATCTTTTATTTTTCCCGGAATGAAAGGGTGAAAATTTCGGATAAACTGATAAAACAGCAATAGGCAACAGGATGATAGAAATCCATTTGGCATCATACCTGAAACCCAGGGTGAATGAAGGAAGCAATGAAAGTACATTCGTATTTGAAGGGATAAACAATACAACCGTTGCTACCCTGAGAATTGTAAAAATAAGCAAATAAATCAGCCACAGCATTGCGATCCATTTTATCGTTAACGGAACAGAGCCGGGGATTTTTGCTTTCAGCATCATGATTGAAGAGTGAAATTCATTTTCTTCTTTATTTGTTTGTTTACTGCTTTTTATTATTCAGTAACATATATTTTGCAGTCTGGTAATAAGCTTCCGATAATTGATTAAGCGCTTTTTTATCTGCCATGATTTCCGGCGTTGGTGCCAATGCATTATTATTTGCCGATGACCTGAAATCAATTTTCCCGGTTGAAAGATCGTGAACATAAACATATTGGTCGGTAACTATTCCAATTTGTTTTACCATCGGATCAAACAAAAAAGCAAGATTTTTAAATTGCACCTCACTGTTTTGAGTGCTATCAAATAAGTTTTTTCCCAAAGTAGTATTGGTGTAAGAAATGTTTGCCAAAGCAGAAACAGAGGGAAGGATGTCAATTTGTGAGCACGTTCTGTCTATCCTTTTGGGCGAAAGCAAAGAAGGCGCGTAAAAAAGCAAAGGCACATGTTGAGTCGTTAACCCATCTTCTTCCCATGCTTTTGGAAACATGTCCCCCGCATCACCACGAATACCATGATCTCCTACAAAAACAAAAATGGTGTTTTTAAAGTAAGGCTCTTTCTTAGCGGTTTCAATAAATGTTTTATAACTAAAGTCTGTATACCTAAAAGCATTTAGCTCTGCATTGCTTTCAAAACCGTATTTTTTTAAAGTATCAGTTGGGTAATTTTCAAGAGGAAAAGATTTGCGGTCTTCTTCCGGAATAGTATAAGGGCGGTGATTATCTGCCGTTTGAATCACTGCAAAAAAAGGAGCCTTTTGTTGCTTTAAAACTTTATTGGCTTGCAGGAATAAATTCTTATCACTGATACCCCAAACGTCAATTGGTTTTACAGAATAATCTTCCTGTTCGTAAAGATGAAGGATGTCAATATTATTGGTTAAAAGTCCGCGAATGTTGGCCCAACTTGAACTACCGCCGATAAAGTAGAATTTTTGATATCCTTTATAATCATTGATGATTGAATGTTCGTCCACGTAGGCCGGATTACGGCTCGCAGTGTTCGGAAATTCTACATCAGGAATTCCTGTCACAACCGCCCAAACGCCACGTGCAGTTCCATAAGCGGGTGTAAAACATCTATCGAAGAAAATGCCGTTATTGCACATTTGGTTAAAATAGGGAGTAGTGTTCAATGGATTTCCCCACATACTGCTTTTGTAAGCTGAAAAACTTTCACAGATCACTACGACCACATTTGGCTTGTTCGCTGCAGGTATGGCGGCGTGAATTCTTTTGTAATTCAAATGAACACTATCAGGGTTTGCAACTCCCAGATATTGTGTCATTAAAGGATAATATTGCTTTACTTTTTTAAGGTCGTAAGTAGAATTTTTAAATTTTAAGGTGCTTAAAAAACTTTGAACAGGATTTAAAGAAAGGTTGGATTTAAAATTATCGTCAAAGACAAATGCGTCACTCCATCTTAACGGAAATTGATTGAATCTCCCAAAAACACCTAAGCCCAATAGCAAGGCAAATGCAACACCAATAATAATTCTTACAACCGGTTTCCCGGTATAAACTGATTTTTTTGTTTTATTATACCATCGGTTGATCAACCAAAATAAAACGGATGAGGATACGATGATTAATAAGATAAGCGTGAAAACCGGGTAGGATTGCCACACCATGTTCATTGAAATTTTTGCATTACCCAGATAGTTAAGTATAGAGGCATTTAACCTTTCATGCAGGTAATCATAATTTTCAAAGTCAATGGCATAAAGGAATACAAGCGCTACTGTAACAATAAAAAAGTAGTATTTAAAGACGTATCTGGAAAAAGAATTTTCGAACGGGTTACAATTCTTTGTTACAAAAAGCCAGAGAAGAATCAGGATAAATAGGATGCCGGTTCCGATCAAAGTCACCGGTGTTGCATGTCCTTTTTTCATAAAAAAAAGGAGGAGCAGCATAATAACTATCGTGAAAAATAATTCAATAATACTCCCGGCGTTGAGCCGTTTTTTATCATTATAGGTTAAATGCAGGTTGCCTGTTACGAATGGAAAAATTATCAGGCCACAAACGATTCTTTCATCAAAATTCAATCCGAGAAGAAATGCCTTGACACATTTTGAAAAAGAATAATTGAGCGGTGCGAAATGATAGAAAAAAATAAACCGCATTATAGTCATGAAAATCAAAAATGCGATTCCGGTTAAAAATATCCATTTTACCAATCGGGGAAAATTGGATCTTGTGTTCATCAGAGAGATTTACTTGTAATAAATATTGCCATCCGGTTTGGAAGGTTGTATTGGCAAATGTAAATATTTAACTACTGTTTTTGCGCAATAGTTATTTTTGCAATAATGAATTTGATGGAAATACAAAACGCGTCGTTTCTTCCGCAGGCAATAAAACAAATTGATTATAACTTGTTTGCAAAGATGAACGGGCAGTGGCATAACTCTTTTTTTGATGTTTTTTTTCCTTTTATCCGTGAACCCGAAGTGTGGATTCCGCTGTACTTTTTCCTGGTCCTTTTTGTTGTTCTTAATTTTAAAACGAAAGGTTGGATATGGGTTTTATTTTTTCTATTAAATGTGGCTCTCAGTGATACGGTAAGCAGCCGTCTCATCAAAGAAAATTTTATGCGGTTGCGGCCTTGCCATGATCCGGCACTTTTTGGGCATATCAGATTCCTGGTTTCCTATTGTCCTGTAAGTTCGAGTTTTACCTCTTCACATGCTGTAAACCATTTTGCCGCAGCAATGTTTATATTTACAACGTTCAGGAAAACAATAAGCCCCGCGTGGGCTTTGCTTTTTTTATGGGCGGCGGCTATTTCTTACGCACAGGTATACGTAGGTGTTCATTTCCCTTTTGACGTATTTTGCGGAACGATTGTGGGCCTGATTCTTGGATACATTCCGGCAAAGATCTTCAATCAAAAATTTGGATTGAAGTTGCCTAAATGAAAAAATAATATATGGAACTGATCATTTTATTTTTCCTGATCCTTTTAAATGCATTCATCGTAATGTGTGAGATGGCATTGGTCTCGGCAAAAAAAAGCCGACTGGAAAGCAGTGCTAACAAGGGAGACAGAAAAGCACAGATCGTTTTAAAGCTAAAAGAAAATCCTGAAATATTCTTATCAACCACACAGATTTACATTACACTTATATCTATCCTGACAGGTGTGTATTCGGGGGAACGGTTCAGTATTTATTTGCAACCTTATATTGAAAAAATTGATTTTCTTAAAGCTTATTCCGCTACTGTTTCTACCACTCTTATTGTAATTATTGTTACTTTTCTTTCTATCCTGCTTGGCGAACTGATTCCTAAAAGGATTGCGTTAATGAATCCGGAAAAGATAGCTAAAGGAGTTTCTGTTCCGATAAAAACTTTAAGCGATATTTCTTACCCGCTTGTTTGGTTGTTAAGCCGCATGAGCTCTGGTTTTTTCAAAATTTTTAATATTAAAAAAAGTTCCGACAGCCAGGTAACGGAAGAAGAGATCAAAGCGATCATTAATGAAGGCAGCGAACTGGGAGCGATAGAAGAAGAAGAAAAAGATATTATTGAAAGAGTTTTTCATTTGGGCGACAGGAATATTACTTCAATAATGACGCACCGAACGGATATCATCTGGTTTGACATTAATGAGGAACGATCGTCAGTGAAGCAAAAGATCAAAGAGTTTCAACATTCCGTTTATCCTATTTGCAATGAAACGATTGATGATATTGAAGGAATCATTTATGTAAAAGACATGTATCTCAATCCCGATGCGCCTTTAAAAGGTCTTGTCCGCAAAGCGCTGTTTATACCGGAAAATAATTCTGCTTACCAGGTTCTCGAAAAAATAAAAATTACGAAAATTCCTTATGCTTTTGTCGTGGATGAATATGGAAGCCTTTTGGGAATGATTACGGTGAAAGATATTCTGAAAGCTATAGTAGGAGAGATGCCGGAAGAAGAAGATGATGAATATGTAATCACAGAAAGAAAGGACGGCACTTTCCTGATCGATGGCCAGATTCAATTTTATGATTTCCTCACCAGGTTTGATAAAACGGTGTGGATAAACGAAGGAGAAAATGAATTTGACACCCTTGCCGGATTTATTCTGCATGAATTAAAACGCATTCCTGTTACCGGCGATAGATTTGAATGGCGTGGTTTTGATTTTGAAATTGTTGATATGGATGGGCAAAGGATTGACAAAGTGCTTGTGAAAATTTCTGATGAAATAAGAAAGGAGATGGAAGATTGAGGAGGGCAAGTCGTTGTAGTTGTAAGTTGTAAGTAATAAGTATGAAGTATGAAGTGGATTTTTCGGCGTTCGACAGAGGAGGTTTCTTTCAATCACAACTTCCTTGAAGCGCTATAATTTCGCCACTTTTCAATAACGGCACTCATATCAGTCGGTAAAGGACTTTCAAAATTCATTTTTTCTTTCGTAACAGGGTGAATAAAACCTAACTGTTGCGCATGCAGCGCATGTCTTGGGCAAAGTTCAAAACAGTTATCGACAAACTGTTTGTATTTGGTAAAAACGGTTCCTTTTACAATTTTGTCGCCACCATAAGTTTCATCGTTAAAAAGCGGATGCCCGATGTGTTGCATGTGAACTCGTATCTGGTGCGTCCGGCCGGTTTCCAAACGACATTCCACAAAGGTTACATAATTGAATTTTTCCAATACTTTATAATGCGTGATGGCTTCTTTTCCATGTTCGCCTTCCGGGTAAGCGGTAAATAATTTTCTGAATCGTTGATGCCTTCCCACATGTGCAACGATTGTTCCTTCGTCTTCTTCAAAATCTCCCCAAACAAGTGCAACATATCTCCTGTGAACGGTGTGATCGAAAAATTGTTTTGCCAGGTTTGTCATCGCTTTCGGTGTTTTTGCCATTACCAAAAGACCGGAAGTATTTTTATCAATTCTGTGAACCAAACCAAATCTTGCCAGTTCACTTTCATCAATATTCGGGTTTTGTTGTTTTAAATACCAGGCAACCGCGTTTACCAAAGTGCCTCCGGGATTGCCGCTTCCCGGGTGTACTACCATTCCCGGTTCTTTATCAATTACCATCACATCATCATCTTCATACACAATTTTGAAAGGAATATTTTCAGGAATTATTTCATTGCTTTCCGGGGAATAATCCTGGTAAATAATGATCTTATCTAATGGACGAACTTTGTAATTCGATTTTACAGGATGATCATTTAATAAAACTCTTTCTGCTTCAATCGCCTGTTGAATTTTGTTTCTTGTAGCGCCTTCGATTCGGCCCATCAAAAATTTATCGATTCTTAATGGTTCCTGCCCTTTGGCGCAAATAATTGTTTCACGTTCAAAAAGTTCTTCCTGTTCGTCATGTAATTCTTCTTCATTCATAATTGGGCATTCAGCATTCATCTTATCTTTGCAAATTAAAATCTTTGCATTGGAAAAACAGCACATCATTTTTGAAGACCTTGATGTAATCAATTATAAAACCGCCTGGGATTACCAGGAAGATCTGGTCAGGAAAAACCTGGAAATTAAGTCAGAAGCGAGGAGAAAATCAGGTAACGGTCAGTTGACAACTCTCAATGAAACAACGAACAACGAACTAAAAACTACAAACTATCTTCTTTTTTGTGAACATCCATCTGTTTATACTTTAGGCAAAAGCGGCCACATGGAAAATGTATTGTTGACTGAAAATGAAATGGAAGAAAAAGAAATTGAATTTTTCAAAACCAATCGCGGCGGCGACATTACTTTTCATGGCTTGCAACAAATCGTTGGTTATCCTATCCTTGACCTTGAAAAATTTTTTACAGATATTGGCAGGTACATGCGAAGCCTTGAAGAAGTGATCATTCTTACTATTGGGGAATATGGAATAAAGGGCGACAGAAGCAAAGGTGAAACCGGTGTATGGATTGATCCGGGTATTCCGGGAAGAGAAAGAAAAATTTGCGCGATGGGAATCCGTTGCAGCCGCTGGATAACGATGCACGGATTTGCATTGAATGTAAATACAGATCTAAGTTATTTCAATAACATCATTCCTTGTGGCATTGTAAACAAACAAGTTACTTCTATAGAAAAAGAGCTTGGCTATAAAGTGGATTTTGAAGATGCGAAAGAAAAAGTAAAACGAAATTTTGAAAAAGTTTTTGATGTGAAGATTGTTTAATCTATCTTTTTGCAGTAAACAAACAAATTCCTTTAATTTTTAAATAACACATTCTTAACGGAAATTTAAAAGGACGCGCGTCTTAGTATTGATTATCTAAATGAAAGTATTTTAAAAGCTTAAACTTATTTGTATGAAAAAAATTAAACTAACCGCCGTTTTTGTTTCTCTCTTTTTTGCAGGACAGGCGCAGATGAAAACCTTTATTGATCAGCCTTACATTGAAGTTGCCGGAAACGCAGATACAATGGTTACTCCCAATGAAATTTACATAAGTATTGAAATTTCTGAGAAGGATACGAAAAACAAAACTTCCGTAGAAGAACTGGAAAGAAATATGTTTGACGCTTTAAAAGCAATGGGGATTGATGTAGAAAAAAATCTTACTACCAGCGATATTTCAAGCAATTTTAAAAATTATTTTTTGAGAGGCAAGGAGGTTTTGAAATCAAAAAATTATATGCTGAAAGTAAAGGACGCCGTTACTGCAAGTAAAGTATTTATCAAGCTTGAAGATTTGGGAATTTCAAACAGTACAATCGATCATGTTGATTATTCTGAAATGGAAGCGATGAAAAATCTGATGCGTACCAAAGCGATTGAAAATGCAAAAGCGCGTGCGCTTGCGTTAACCGAACCTTTGCACCAGCAAGTCGGCCCTGCCATTTATATTTCAGACAATGAAAATTATATCGTACATCCGATGATGGAAGCAAAAACTGCGGGCATACAAATTCGGGGAAACTTAAATGCTTCAGATCAGGAATTACCTCAAATTGATTTTGAAAAAATAAAAGTTTCCGCTGATATCAATGCCAAATTTATTTTGAAGCAATAAAAAAACATTTTTTGATTCACTCTAAGCAACTTTTAAACAACCTGTGAATCAACAAATAATCTTAATTTTTATTTTATCGGCTTAATAAAAACTCTTTTAAATCTTCAAAATCCGGTTCCATCAAAGTGGTTAATTTTTTTTTCGATAAAATTCCAAGCACAGTTTCGGGGATAGGAATTTTTTCATTGATTACCGGTTCTACCACATCGTAAAACTTTACCGGGTGTGCAGTTTCGAGGATGTAGCCCTTTAGTGAAGAGTTCTTTTTCAAATAATTTTGCAAAGCCAGATAAGCAACGGCTCCATGAGGGTCTAATAAATATTTTTCTTTTTTATAAACTTCTTTAATAGTTTGCCGTGTTTCTTCATCAGAAATACTTTCGCTGCTTAATCTGTTTTTCAGCTCTTTAAACTCGTGATGAAACAATTCAAGAATTCTTACAAAATTGCTTGGATCGCCTACGTCCATTGCATTTGAAATGGTAGCAACAGCTTTTTTGGGCTCATATTTTTCGGTTGCTAAAAATTCCGGAACTACTTTGTTGGCATTGCAGGCTGCTATAAAATGTTTTACGGGCATTCCTGAAATATGCGCTAAAATTCCTGCGCAAATGTTACCAAAATTGCCACTCGGAACACAAACCACCGGCGGATTATTTTTATCATTCCATTGTTTCCAGGCAAACAAATAATAAAATTGTTGTGGCAACCAACGGGCAACATTTATAGAATTCGCAGAAGTAAGAAAAAGTTTTTTGTTAAGTTCTTCGTCTGAGAAAGCTTGCTTTACCATTTGCTGGCAATCATCAAAATTGCCGTTTACTTCAATCGCGTGAATATTATTTCCTAAAGTAACCAATTGCTTTTCCTGCACGCTGCTCACTTTACCTGAAGGATATAAGATTACCACTTCAACACCATCCACATTATAAAAACCGTTCGCAACAGCACCACCGGTATCTCCGGAAGTGGCTACCAAGACGGTAACTTTTTTATCATTGTTTTTTACAAAATATCCAAGGCAACGACTCATAAACCGTGCGCCAACATCTTTAAACGCAAGAGTAGGGCCGTGGAACAATTCCAGTGAGGAAATCGATTCAGTTATTTTTTTTAAAGGGATTTCAAAATTGATCGTTTCTCCAACGATTCTATGTAATTCTGTAGAAGGGATTTCGTCGCTTACGTAAGGTTCAATAATTTTAAAAGCAATTTCTTCATTCGGATAATTTTGAATGTCAGCATAAAAGCCTGCCTCATGTTTTGGAATAATTTCAGGAAAATACAAACCTTTATCAGGCGCCAAACCTTTGACAGTGGCTTCTTTGAAACTAACAACAGGAGCGGTTTTATTGAGACTGTAAAATTTCATTTTTTGTTTCTTTACTGACTGCAAAAGATTATGCTTCTACAATTTTTACACCTTCAGGATTGATTGCGGTTACATAAGTTTTATAATCAACTCCTATTTTTTCATAAATATCTTTCATGATCTTTTCAACATTCCGGGCAATTTCTTCTTCCTTGCTCAGCATGAAAATCGAAGGCCCCGAACCTGAAATTCCGCCACCAATACTTCCTGCTTCTTTACATTTTGATTTTACTTCATCAAAGCCAGGAATTAAAATACTGCGTACCGGTTCGATTATCACATCTTCCATCGAACGGCCAATCAGATCGAAATCATTCTTCATAAAACCCATGATGAGGCCTCCGATATTTCCCCATTGTTTTATCGCATTTTTCAACTGAACTTCTTTTCTCAAAATTTGCCTTGAATCAGAAGTCCGAACTTCTATTTGCGGATGGACAATGGTAATAAAAAGATCAGGAGCGTTTAAAGGAATAATGTCTAAAGGAAAAATAGATCGTATCAAAGTGACCCCGCCATAAATGCATGGAGAAACATTATCTGCATGTTTTACACCACCCGCAATCTTTTCTCCATTCATCGCGAACCGAACCAGGTCTTCATTTGAAAAAATATTGCCCAGCAAATTATTGGCAGCTACAACCGCGCCTGCAGAACTTGCTGCGCTTGAACCCAGCCCGCTGCCGGGTTTTATGTGTTTATGAATACTGAGATGAAACCCAACCGGTTTTTTATATTCTTCGATCAAAGCCATTAGCGCAGCGCCGGCAACATTTTTCTCAGGTTCTTCAGGCAAATTAAAATCATCAGTATGTTTAATAACAAGTCCGGGTTCATCCGTAAATGATAAAGTCATTTCATCAAAAGGCGCTTTCATTGCCATCCCGAGAATATCAAAACCACAAACCAGGTTGGCGATTGTGGCAGGAGCAAGGACTTTTATTTCTTTCATTTTAATTTGTTTAGATCCTAACCGCCCTTATGATATCAGCAAAAACACCGGAAGCAGTTACTTCTGCGCCCGCGCCTGCGCCTTTCACTACCAAAGGCTGGCCAGTGTAACGGTTGGTGTAAAATACAACAACATTATCTTTTCCGTATAAATGATAAAAGTCATGAGCGGAATCCACTTGTTGTAAACCTACACTTGCTTTTCCGTTCTGGTATGTAGCAACAAATTTCAATTTTTTTCCCGCTTTATTTGCGTCATCCAAAATACTTTTGAAATGAGTTTCATGTTTTTCCATGCATTTATAAAAATCTTCTACTGAACCTTGCATACATTCCGGCGGCATAAATTCATTATTGGTAATATCTTCCATGTCTATTTTTTCACCCGATTCGCGGGCGAGGATCATAATTTTTCTTACAACATCGACGCCGCCTAAATCCAATCTTGGATCAGGCTCTGTAAAACCTTCATCTTGTGCTTCTTTTACAACTTTTGCAAAACTTTTTTTGCCATCGTAATTATTGAAAACAAAATTTAATGTGCCACTTAATACCGCTTCAATCTTGTTGACCTTATCGCCGCTTAACAATAAATCGTTCAAAGTGCCTATTACCGGCAAACCAGCGCCCACATTGGTTTCAAAAAGAAAATGAACATTAAATTCGCGCGCAAGGTTCTTTAATCTTTCGTAATATCTGTAAGCAGATGATGCGGCAATTTTGTTGCAGGCAACTATTGAAACACTCTTTTCCAGGATTTCCGCGTAATGGCTTGCCACATCTTTGTTCGCAGTTACATCCACAAAAACCGAGTTACGCAAATTCTTCGTTTTGATCGTATTTACAAATTCCGAAAGCTTCATTTTATCACCTTCCTGCAAAAGTTCTCTCCAGTTTTTCAAATCAATTCCATTATCATTGAACAACATTTTACGGCTGTTGGCAATGCCTACAACCCTTATGGATAAACGAAGGTATTTTTGCAAATAATTGTTCTGTTGCGATAGCTGGGAAAGTAATCGTGAGCCTACGTTTCCGACACCTGCCACAAACAAATTCACTTGTTTGTAAGTGGTTTCAAAAAAATCTTCGTGCAGGACATTCACTGCTTTTTTTACATCGTTTGTCGAAATCACTGCGGAAATATTCCTTTCAGATGATCCTTGGGAAATCGCCCTTACATTAATCCCGTTTCTGCCTAAAGCGCTGAACATTTTTCCACTGATGCCCGGATGGCTTTTCATTTTATCACCCACTAAAGCAATTATCGCCAGGTCTTTTTCAACTATCAAAGGTTCCACCACCATTCTTTCAATTTCAAAAGCAAATGCGTTATCGACAGCAGCCTTGGCCTTCTTAGCAGATGCTTCTTCAATAGCCACACAAATGCTGTGTTCGGAAGAACTTTGCGTAATTAAAATAACGTTTATTTGTTCGTTTGCTAACGTTTCAAATAATCTTTTAGAGAAACCCGGAACACCGGCCATGCCGCTTCCTTCAAGGCTTAATAATGTAATATTGTTGATGCTTGAAATACCCCGGACAGTACTGCCGGCTTTTTGTACTGAGGTATTTTCAATTAAAGTGCCCTTGTCTTCAGGAGTGAAAGTACTTTTGACCCACACAGGAATATTTTTTCTCATCACCGGCTGAATTGTGGGCGGATAAACGACTTTCGCCCCAAAGTGAGAAAGTTCCATTGCTTCCCGATACGATACATTCGGGATTATTTTGGCATTGGAAACGAGACGTGGATCAGCAGTCATCATGCCACTTACATCTGTCCATATTTCAAGTGCTGTTGCGTCAACAGCAGCAGCAATGATGGAGGCCGTATAGTCAGAACCGCCTCTTCCCAAAGTTGTGCTGATGCCGTTTTTATCTGAAGCAATAAATCCCGGAACAATGAAAAATGATTCGTCAGCTTCATGGAAACAGGAATGAATTTTCGGGCTGGAAATGTCAAAATTTACGACGGCGTTTTCAAAATTTGAATTCGTGATAATTATTTCCCTTGCATCGATCCATTTATTTTTGAAACCAATCGATTCAAACTTCGCGGAAATAATTTGTGAGGATAATAATTCGCCATAACTCATTATCCTGTCTTTTGTTCTTGGTGTAAGTTCCTGCAACAAAAAGACGCCATTACAAATGTCTTCAATTTCATTGCAATATTGTTTCACCCTGCTCAACACGCGGCTTTGCTGCGCCACCGGAATCAATTGCTTGGTGATTTCAAGATGACGGTTTTCTATCTTTTGCAATTCCGCTTTGTATTGTTCATTGCCTTCAGAAGCGAGTATAACACTATTTAAAAGCGCATCAGTCGTGCCGCCCAGGGCCGATACTACTACAATTAATTTCTCTTTTTTCAAACGATCTTCCAGGATAGAAACGATCTTGTTGATATTTTCAGCGTTTGCTACAGATGAGCCGCCAAATTTTAAAACACGCATATTTTATGACTATTAATTATTTTAATTGAATTATTTTTCCCGAAGGTAGCAGCGAAAGCCGAATGGATAATATAGAAATATACAACCCTTAACGGGTTGTGATAGTAGTAATTGCAGGAATGCAAATTGTTGCAATGCACGAAGATGTAATATAAGTAAAAGGTTGTTTCATTTTTGAATGAGAGCGAAGTTAATGTAGATAATTTAAAAATTCTTATAAAGAGGTAACTTTTTTTGAAGAAGTGGCTTATCTCGTAAATCTTTTCAAACAAAGGAGTAAAGTAAATGAATTTTTATAATTATGCTGTTTTAATGATTTCCAAAAGGAAAGCCAGAAAACAGTACCTGAATACATTTTATCGATTTTTCTTTTGAAAAATAAAAGAGCCGAAGATTTATTCTACGGCTGTAGCAATTTCGATAAAGAAAATAAGAACCAAGGTTTTAAAAGAAAGCCAATGGTCGAGGAACTTTGCTATGTTTCATAATGCAGTGTTTCATAAAGGAACAGTGAACAAAGAAAGAAGTGAAATTTTTATTTCAACGCGATGGTGATGCTTTTACAGGAGATAGTCTAAACCTGTCCCTAAAACAGCAATTGCAAAAGCAAGAATGAAAGCGTTAATCCAGCCATTTACTTTAAATCCTTTAAAAAGGTTAGAAGCAAATTTGATCAATAAGGCAGATACCAAAATCCTTACAAAAAAGGAGAGCAAACCGAGCGTGAGAATATTAAGTGGTAGTCTCAAAATAAAACCAATGGTAGCATTTAAAATCCCCAGCACAAGCATTACAAAAACTGCGTTGCCATAATTTTTTATTGAAATGCCGGGTAAAATGGCTGCAAGAATAAAAAGCAAACCTGCATCTATCAATAGTTTGAGTACAAAGATCATATCTTTTACAGATGAATTTTAGAATCTGGAGTTTGCTTTTTTAGACTTATTTTATTTCTTTTTACCCTTTTTTGGCGGAACTTTATCGCCTTCTTCTCTTGCTTCTGATATGCCAATCGCAATCGCCTGCTTTTTATTTGTAACTTTTTTGCCGGTTCCGGTTTTTAACTTTCCCTCTTCCATTTCATGAATAGCTTTATGTATTTTTTTTTCTGCTTTATCTCCGTACTTTGCCATGGTATTATAATTTAAGATTAATAATAATTTTTAAATTGAAATTATTGTGCCAGAATTATAAAAGCAGTGGTTAAAGGATGTCCAGTGCAGCGATTTCCCGCTCGTATTTTTGTGGAAGAAGAAGCTTTTTAATGGCAGTATCCAGTTGAATTTTCCTGCTCAATTTATAAAAAGGAACTATTAATGAAAGAAAAGAAAATCTGCTGAAGCCAAGTAATTTTCTCACTCTTTCGGGAATAATCAATTTTTGGCCTTCTATCAAAACAAAATAACGGATAACCCCTAAATGTTTTTTGTATTGTTTAAAAAGGTCAACTGTCAATTCACTTTTTACCAAATCGTTTTGCATATCAGCTTCGCGTTGCAGCAACCATTCTTTATGATTTTTTGCCAGTCCTTCTAATTTCATCCTCTGGCCGAAACGGTAAAAAACATTGTAAACTTCTTCTTTTTCTTTACCTGATAGTTTTCTTTCTAAAAGCTCAAACGAAGCAATAGAATAATGGATGAGCATGTAGAGAACATCCCTGTAAGCCCAACCTGGTATGGCTTTACCCCGATTATTTTCTACTACTTTATGAATGTCATAAATTGAATCTATAATTTTTAATGCAGATTTATTTTCTGCGAAAATTATTTTGCGTGCATACGTTACCGTTGAGAACAACCTGCCTAAAGGATCTGCCGGAAGCCTACCCGTAAAATACAACCAATCAACCACTTTGTTAAGTGCAAATTCAGCGGCAGAGCCTGCAAAAATAAAAAGTATCGTATCGCTTTTGCCCCAAATTTCCCTTACTACAGAACCTTTTGCAACGAAATATTCCATTTGAACTTAGAAAAACTTTTTAAAAATATTGATGATAAGAGTAATCAGCAAACTTAAAAGAATCATGGTTACAATTGGGAAATAAAAACGGAAATTTTCCCTTTCAATTCTTATATCTCCGGGCAGCCGGCCGATCCATTTAAGGTAATCATGAAAGAAATAAACCAGTATGCCGGCGACAACAATGACGATTCCTACAATCAAAATATATTTCCCGGTTTGCTGATCCATAAACAGATTACTCTTTTGTTTGTTGGACGTGTCCGTAAAACGAGATCGGATCACGATTAGTGCTCACTACACTTAAAGTGGCAGTTCCGTTACCGAAAATCTGGAAATAGAATTGTTGCACTTCAGAATTATCCTTGGGATTAATATAAACCTGCCACTCATCTTTATCTTTCAAAGTTACGTTATAAGAAAAACTATAAGAGTTAAAAGCCAATGGCCCTTTCGTCGGATCTATTGGTGCCTGGAATGCCCGGCCATAATAAGGAAGAAAGCTATTTAACGTATCTCTTTTTACAACCACATCATAATAACTTGTAAGGGGACGTGAACTTCCGCGTAACGGATTCATTCTTTCAGCTACAAAAGTAAACTGGTGTGAATTAATCATATTGCTGATTTCTTCTGCGCCAGGTTTAGTTGCATTATTGGAAGATGAGCAGCTAAAAAGAAGCGAACTTATCAGAAAGTTTAACAGAAAAAATTTGAAAAGTCGTTGATATTTTATTGTTTTCATTGCTAATTCTTTTGAAACAAGCGCCACAAATATTGCACCTTAATTTGTAAAGAAAACTGAAAATTATTTTATGTAAATGCCAACGATTAAAAAAAGGGAACAAACGATAAAAAGAATAATCAGCAAAGGATAAATGAATTTCCACCAGGCTTTTAAACTGACATTTACTAAAGAGAGAGAAGGTAAAATCAAGCCTGTAGGCGTTAAGAAACCCATAATGCCCATGCCAAAAAGATAAGTATTTACAATTTCCCGTCCTGGCACATTTACAATTACCGCAAGCCCACCAATAATCGGCATTGTAAGTACAGCCATTCCTGATGAAGATGAAATAAACAAAGTAAAGAACATGTATAAGATAAGTAACACAACAATAAAAAAACCCGGAGGCATGCCACTGACGAGCCTGGCTGAATAAAATAAAATTGAATCACTTATATGTCCATCATTCAAAACGATTGTAACACCGCGTGCAACACCTACAATAAATGCAACTCCCAATAAACTTTCAGCGCCCGTGATAAATTCTTTTATGAAACGGCTCTCTTTCAAACGTGTGATTATTGCAATTAAAATTGAGGAAGCTAAAAACAAAGCCGACATTTCCAGCAGCCACCAATCAAACCAAACAACTCCAATGATCATCAGAAGGAAAGTAGATAGAAACAGGATAAGTAAGAGTTTATTTCTGGTACTTAGCGGTTCAGATAAAGTACTGCTTTTTATAGTCTCATAAGGAGATTTCACTTCGCCATCAGTTTTATAAACAATCGATTGGGTGGGATCTTTTTTTACTTTTTGTGCATAACGAACCAGATACCAAATCGTGATTATAGTTGACACGGCAAACATTAAAATCCTTTCTGTTAAGCCATCAGTCCAGTTTACACCGGCAGCATTCGAAGCTATAATAGTAGAAAAAGGATTGGTGAAAGAAGATAAAGTTCCTAATTGTGTTCCGCCAAAAATAACAACTACAGGAACCAAAAGGTCGTAACCTGCGGCCAAAAATAAAGGAACCAGTACCGGATAAAAAACCAATGCTTCTTCTGCCATTCCATAGGAAGCACCGGCAAAAGAAAATAAAAATGTAAGGATAATGATGAGCCACGCTTCTTTTCCTTTCATTCTATAGGAAAGTGAAGTCAATCCTTTTACAATAGCGCCGGTTTCATGAAAAACATTCATGAAGCCGCCAATTATCAGAATAAATAAAATAATCTCAACAGCATCAATAATTCCTTTTATCGGCGCTTCTAAAATATCAATGGCGCCTTGCGAATTTTTGGGAATTAAATGAAATGTGCCCGGAACTGCTACAGGCTTCCTGATTGAACCCGAAGAAAATTTTTCGGGAGAAATAAATATCGATAAACTATCGAGGGTTTGTTTGTTAAAAGGCAAAATTATCGCACCTGAATCGGTATCATATTTGAACCTGTTATCACTGAAAGAAAGTGTATTGTATCTTCCTGCAGGTACGAACCACGTTGCACCTGCCGCTATTACAATCACAATCATCAATATGGTAATAGGAGAAAAAAGCTTTCTTTTTTTCTTCATAAGAAATTATGAAAAGTGAATATAATCATATTCAAAAAAAATATGGAAATATTTCCCCAAATTTTTAAAAATAAGAGCGATGAAAATCATATTTGCTGCATTTATTCCAGTGTTTCTTTTAGCAACAGTTCAGCGTCCGTTAAAAAAAGGAACACCACCTTTGTTACAAAAATCTTTTCTAAATTCTGATGCCCCGCTGCAAGGCACACGTTGGCAATTAGTCGAATTATCGGGTAAAAAAATTCCGGTGAATGCCACAACGAAAAACATGTTTCTCGTGTTAAAGAGCGATAGCACTGTAAGTGGAAATGGCGGTTGTAATGCGTTTTCAGGCAATTATTCATTGGGAAAAGACAATGAAATTTCTTTTGGCGAAATGGTACGCACAAATGTATTGTGTGGTGGAATAGACTATGAAAGAAATTATTTGAATGCGTTGGCAAAATCAGATCATTACGATGTAAGAGGAGATACACTTACTTTGACTAATGAATTAGTAAGCCTTGCCAAATTTGCAGCGGGAAAATAGAGTAAACCAACAAAAAAATAAAAATTTTATTTTGCGGACGCAATATAGATCAATGAACTGCACTTTGTTTTGTCGAAAAGAGCTTCAATATTAGAGGTCATTCCATTAATAAATGCTTTTGCAGGATTGGATTTCCCGCTTTTATATTTTTCACTTAACAGGCTTACGTAAAAGCTGTCGTACCACATGGGCTTTATTGTTTCAACTTGTAATCCATGCGCGTTTAACAATGTTCTCATTGCTTCTGGTGAAAAGTGATAAAGGTGTCTTGGTACATCATAAGCAGCCCAAAACTTCGCGTACATTTTAGCGTCGGCAGACGTATAATTTGGAACTGCGATAAATAATTTTCCATTTGAAGCTAATAAGTTCTTCAGTTGCTCAACATAAGAATGCAACTCATGAACGTGTTCCAAAACATGCCACAATGTAATGGCATCAAAGGTTTGAGGAGATAACGAAAAAAGTTCTTTGGCTTCTTTTAAATCAAAATTGTATAATTCACTTGCATTTTTTCTTGCTGTTTCATCAGGTTCTATTCCTGTACAATTCCAACCGGCATTTTTCATTGTATGTAAAAATGCGCCAGTTCCTGCCCCGACATCAAGAATATTTCCTTTTGTTTTTTGCGTACTTTTTTCTACCAATTTTCTTTTCTCCTGAAGTGTGCGTTTTCTTACCGAGTGATACAAATTGTTTACAAAACCTTTTTTGGTATCACTGTGCGAAATGTATTCTTCCGATTGATAATAACGGCCAATTTGCTCTTCTTCCGGAATGTTTTGAGTAAAACGTTGTGTGCAATTCCTGCATTCCCAAATTTCAAATTCTTCCCCCGAAACGGTATAATCTTTTACAGAAAAAACCTTGTAAATATTTTTATCACCGCAATTCGGGCAAGAACTGTAAATGATCATCCTGGTTTAAATTATCTTGATAAATCTTATTGAGTACGATAGGTTTTCGGGGCTGTATACGGAATAACTTTTTGTTGGTTCCCTATGGTTTTTACTGAAAAAGGGTTTGCGTAAAAATGAAGGAAAAGAAGGATGAATCCAATCACCAGGAGAATGATAGCAATAATTTTCCAGGAATTACTTTTCGTTTTAGTTTCTTCATCATGATAATAATGGTTCATGACAGAAGAAGTAGTTTCTTTATCACCCACCAACATAGCGTGTTCTGAATTTTCATGAATTACACGTTCGGCTACTACAGGTTTAAAAAAAGAAATTTCCGCTTCACTATTACGAATAAACTCATTTCCTGACGCTCCTTTTTTTAAAATGCCTAAAGGTTCCAATACTATTTCTTCGCCTTTCTTTAATTTATATTTTGCATCTGCACACCATCTTTTCAATTCGTCTAAGGCTTCAGTTACAGGTATCTTTTTCTTTTCTGAAATATATTTAACCAACCCATCAGAAATCTTTTCTTCCCGTGTTGTAAAAAAAATTTCCAGAGCAGGAGGCGTAATTTGTTTGTTGGCAACATCAGCCCTGGCTGTAATATTCACAATCCTGAACTTTCCTACATCGCGCAGCCTGCATTCTTTTGACTGTATAATAAATGAAGTAATAAGATCCTGCATGAACGCAAATATCTGTAATTATTTATATCGCTTTGAAAAAGAATTGGCTTAAAAATGAACCAAAACACCACCAATAACCTGGAAACCATAAACCGGGTAATTGTTCCAGCGTTCGTACTGGCTGTTTAAAATATTATCAAAATCCAGCCATACACTAAATTGCTTGTTCAGTTTAAATTCTGCACCTGCACTCAGATCTGTTCCGCCTTTCATGTTTTTTTCGGAAGTTTCTACCGGGTTAAGCGGGTTAGCCACTAAAGCCTTTGCTCCGGAAAATGCTACCACATCGGCTTTAAATAAAAGCTCTTTAAATGCATTCCACCTTAAAGAACCTGTAAGTTTTAATGGAAATAGTCCCCATGCTTTTGCATTATCATGCAAGCCTGTATAACTATTCAAATCTAATGCAGCAGACGCAGTAAATTTATCCTGGCTGATAAAATTCATATCGCCATGGATTTGAAGATTGGTCAATTTACTTTCATTGGTAAGCACAAAAGCATTTCCGTAAGTGGAGTCATTTACAAATAAAGGCATGTCGGTATATGAAATAAATGCCGCTCTTGCATTAAAGTTGAAATGCTTCCCCACAGTGGCTTTTATGCCTCCATAATATTGTATTTCTTTTGTATTATTCAGGAAGGCAGGATCGCGCATGTACGGATTTTCGTGGCTCAAAGTGCGATAACTGTTAGCAATGTATTTTCCAACCCAGCCAGCCTGAACCATTAAAGCATTTTGTTGCAATTGCACTTCTGCGTAAATGTTTGGCAATACAGCCAATGTATTATTGTTCCAGGAAGGAGTGAGTCCACCGTGAAAAGTAAACATATCACTATAATAAACGAATTCGGGAGCGAGCTCAAAAAGATTATTAGTGACTGAAAGTGACGAACCCTTCAATTGGTATTTATCAAAATTGCCGCGCGCGGAAATTTTAAAAGATACAGCATCTGAAAATCTTTTTTCTGCCGGAATGTCAACAGACAATGTCGTTTCAGTTGCCTTATTTTCTCTTGAAAATTCATGCACTTTCAGGTGCGGATTGTAATTTATTCCAACTTCATTGTTGGCTATATTTCTAAAACCCACATTTGCCGAAAAGTCCTGGTAACTTCTCCTGAGACTGTCTTTCGCGAAATCGTGTAAACTATGGTTATATCCATATTGATAATATTCATGCTGTGCAAATTCAGCGCCGGCATATGTTTCGTTCTTATCTGAAAAAATACTTCCTGTGCCTTTTACATTCCACTCACTAAAATCCTGGTTTTTTATTTTGCCGCGTGATGAAATATAATTGCCGTAAATATTTCCAAGGTTGTGTTTGCCATCACCAAAACTAAATGCGCCAGAAACATAAGGCGTTGACAAATTTCCGTAACCAACTTTCAATTGATTTCGATCACCCAGTTTCAA
Organism: uncultured Chitinophagaceae bacterium; assembly: GCA_963811285.1. GTDB lineage: Bacteria > Bacteroidota > Bacteroidia > Chitinophagales > Chitinophagaceae > Ginsengibacter. The sequence continues at coordinate 379,598 of CAWEQV010000039.1, forward strand.
AGAAGTATCCGCCTGTAAAGAAAGAGGTTTTAAAGAAACCGGCTGATAAGCAAAAAATAAATTCTCAGGTGGAATATTGTAAGCAAGCCGCGGACGGGAAGTATCGGGTGAAATTGGTGAAGCATACAGATTTATTTTTACTGTATTTCTCAAAGAAGGTTTATAAGAAGAAGTAATTTGAATCGTTTGCCTTCTTGTCGTATCCTGTGCGTGTAATACAGTAAATAAAAAACACAGTGGCAAAACAAAAATCGCTTTATTTAAAGAAGTTCTTATTATCAATTTTTTAAACATATCTGCTATCGTTTGTTTTTGATTGTTATTTACTGTTTGAAGGAGTTGTTTCTACCTTTGAGTTTTGTTGTTCTTCAGCAATTGCCGCATCCAGTTTAGTCTGTGCTTCCTGTTTCAGTTCCGGTATCACTGCATTATCAGCGACGCTTTTATAGGTAGCTTTTGCATTGAAATAATCTTTTTCTTTCAAATAAATGTCACCCAATAAAATGTAAGCTTTTGCCACCCAATAATCATAAGAGCCGGTTACTTTAATCACATCAAGTGCTGCTTTTTCAGCGGTTTTGAGCTGGTTGAGCGTATAATAACAATTGGCGGTTTCATAGCGCGCTTCAGCTCCCCATTCAGATTTGTTGACTGCTGAAACCTCTTTAAACGCTTTTATGGCATCGTCACACTGGTTGTTTACCTGTAACGATTTTCCAAGAACAAGATTAGCAATCGCTTTATCATCGGTGCTGATACCTTTTTTAGTGAGTAATTCTTTGGCAATATTGTTGGCTTGCGCAAAATCTTTGGTTTGATAATAACTTCGTACTAATCCACGCAAAGCTTCGAGTGTATTTTCCGGAGTGGTAGCCAATTCAAGCAATTTTGAAAAATAAGTTTTGGATTGAGCGTAATCCTTCAGATCAAAATAATATATTCTTGCGGCAGCGAAAGCGGCTCTTTCAGCATAAGGACTATTTCCCTCATCCAATACTGCTGCATACCCTTGCACCGCATTCTGCCAATCTTTATTTTTCGAGTAGCATTCGCTTTTGTAAAAATTCGCTTTTAGAATGTAAGCTCCCTGTGGATATTTAGTAAGATAATTGTTAAGTGAATTAATAGCGGCAGCGCAGTCACCATTGCTGTATTGCAATTCTGCGGCTGCAAATGTCAAAGAATCCGCTTCGGAGATGCTTATAACTTTTCCGGTTTTTTGGACGAATGCCACATAATCATTTGGCCTTCCCATTTCCACATAAATATTTTTCATATTATCCAGCGCTTCATTCGCTTCTTCAGATTGGGGGTATTGGCTTACCAATTTTTGATAATCCTGTAAAGCTTCTTCGTTGTTATTCAGGTTGTAATTGGCAAGTCCTAATTTAAGATACACTTTAGGGTACTGGCTCGTGGCCGATTTGATATTCAAAATCTTATTAAGGTAAGGAATCGCATCCCTGAATTTTTCCTGTACCATATAAGCATTTGCAATTTGCATGTATGATTCTGTAACCAAATCGCTTTGAGGGTAACGTTCAGTTAATGTATTGAAAGTTTTAATCTTTGCGCCGGGATTATTAATCCCATTGATAAGCGCCACCTGGTATAAAGCGTAATCGCTTTGCGCCAGACCATTGTCAATTACATTTTGATACATGCTTTTGGCGGTGCTGTAATTTTTCATCATGAAATAACTATCGGCGGCTCTCACATAAGCATCCAGTTGCAGCGATGAAGAAGCTGACGTAATTGTGGGAGCCACCTCTTTAAAATTAGTCAACGCGAGTGAATAATTTTCAGTATTCAAATAACTATAACCAAGAACATAATGAGCATCAGTAGGATTGGCCTCTCCCTGTATGCCTCCATACTGAAGATAGTTGTTCATAAATTTCAGGGCTTCATCATAACGGTTAAGCCTATACGCAACTTCTGCTTTCCAGAAATACGCAAATGGTAACACTTGTCCTGCGTTAGGGTCATTAATTACTTTTGTCAGCAAATCATCAGCTTCGTTTAATTGCTGTGCGTTTATATATTCTGTAGCGCGACCAAAAAGAATTTTAGGATAAATTCTTTTCATGGTAGGAGTAGGCTGAGCAAAAGACTGATATAATGAAAGCGCTTCCGCATAATTGTTAGTATTGGCCAAAAGATTAATAATAATTTCTTTTGCTTCATTCGCATACGCTGATTGAGGATACAAGTCAAGGAATTTATTAAGCGAACTTAAAGCCACATCCTGGTAACCAAGTTCATAAGAAAGTTTTGCATAGTTAAAACGTGAGATTTCCTGTTGCTTGCGGTTACTATTGTTATCGGCACTATAGAGAAAAGCGTTTCTTGCATTTTCTTTTTGTCCTGTCCTTAAATATAAATCACCTAATAAATACATTGAGTTTTGTCCCAAAGAATCTTTTTCATTACTCAATTGCTTAAAACCTTCAATGGCTTTTTGTACTTGATTGGCATCGTAATAACAATAACTTAATTCATACATCACTTCTTTTGAAACTTTATCACTGGTTTTCACATAAGCTTCGAGGAAAGGAAGTGCTTTGGCAAAATCTTTTTTCTCAAAATAGATCTGACCCATTAAAAGATTGATATCTTTTCGGTTGGCTATATCATTTTGCCCAAGTTTGCTTTCGGCATAACGCAAAGCCTGGTCCTTGTTTCCCTGGAAATAATATATCTGCGCAATGTAAAAAGGAACACGGCCTCTGTATTTGGGAATGGATTCAACTTTTTGAAACGAAGCGAGTGCATTATTATAATCATGATCGCGATAACTTAAATAACCATAATAATAATTGGCATCGTAATAATATTTATTGGAAGGCAATTGATGAATTTCATCAAACAAAGGTTTGGCGCTATTGTATTGTCCTGTTTGAAAATAAGAATAAGCCAATTCAAACTTTGCATCGGCAATTTGTTCATTGCTCAGGTTGTTATAGCCGGCTCTTTCATAATAAACAACTGCACGCGCAAAATCATTTCTTATAAAATAATATTGAGCCAAATGAAAACTCATTAGCTGTTGACGTGGCTCATTGTTCGCTGCATCAATAAAACTTTTGGCCGCATCTTCTGCAACAGATTGGTTCAGCTTCAGTTCGCAAACGATGTAATAATATTCCACATCCTGGTTAAGATAAGCATGGCTGCTTTTTGTATTCTCCGGATACTTGTCAAGCAAGGGTTTCAGCAACGGGTAGGCAAGACTGTATTCCCCTTTAATAAACAGATCTTCTGCTTCTTTAAATTTTTTCTGTGGGTCCGTTATAAAATAATTCGCCTGTGAAAAACAAGGTGCACAAAGGATAGTGAACACAAGGGCAAGAAAGAAACGCATCATCTATTTTATGTTTTTACTTTTCAATATTGAATTAAAAAAAAGAATTAATCATTACTGGTTGCAAATGATTTTTCTTCGCGCAAAAATACAAACACCATTTTACTAACACGAACTCAAAAGTATTTGAATGATATTAAAAACACTTTAAATTGCACAAATCTTTGTTAATACAATTGTAAAAAAGACATGAGCAAATTTCTATCCACAAAATATTCCAATGCCGCTTTTAATTTCGGAATGTTTGTTTTGAGAGTTACGTTAGGTGTTTTACTTGCCAGCCATGGTTACAGCAAATTGGTTGCGTTCAGTTCACTTCGTTATAAATTCATGAATTTCCTTCACATGGGTTCAACGCTTTCACTTGCACTCGTAATCTTCGCTGAGTTGTTCTGCTCTATTTTTTTGATTCTCGGATTGTTTACACGCTTTGCATGTATCCCGATTTTAATTGCAATGGCTGTTGTTGTTTTTGTAGCTTCCCACGGACAAATACTTGGCCCCGGCGAAAGAGGAGCTATTTATCTTGCGTCAACTATTACTATTTTATTGTGTGGCCCTGGTAAAATAAGTATTGATGGAATGATAGGGAAGTAGGTTTAGAGTTTAGGTTTAGAATGTTTAGAAGATTTAGTTAGGTTAGACATGTTTACACACAAAACAGATATACGAATACATTATGCGCTTACCGACCAGATGGGTGTAGTGTACTATGGGAATTATGCGCAATTTTATGAAATCGGAAGAACAGAAGCCTTACGGAGCCTGGGCCTGACATACAAAGAAATAGAAGCAACAGGAGTGATAATGCCCGTAACGGAGATTCATAGCCGCTTTTTGCGACCTGCCTTGTATGATGACCTTCTTACGGTGACGACGATGGTAAAGGAAATGCCCGTGCATTCCAAAATCGTTTTTCACACCGATATTTATAATGAAAAAGAAGAGTTACTGAACGTCGGCGATGTTACTTTATATTTTTTGGATGCGCACACCAAAAAGCGCGTAGACATTCCTGATGCAATTAAAGAAAGACTTGTGGCGTATTTTAAATGACCACAGTAAATAAATAAAAGTAGCGGATTTTTATTTTGCTGCCATAACACTACATGTACGGTGAATGCCGGATTCTGACATGAGAGATGCTTCCAGTTGTACCGGTCTGGTTACTCCTGCGGCAGGCAAACAAATGGCATCAAATCGTACTTTCTTCAATTAATTTTTTCGGGAGTCTTCGCGATTAACTGTCGCGCTAATAAAACTCTTCAAAATATCTTCAAAATCATTTTGTAGTTTTCAAAAAAAAATTATTGAAAATCCTGATAATAGAAGATGAGAAAGCACTGAGCGAAAGCATTGCCGATTATCTTTCTGTGCATGAATACAGTTGTGAAACTGCCGAAAATTATCACAGCGCTCTTCAAAAGATCGAATACAATCATTACGATTGCATTCTTCTTGACATCACTTTACCGGGCGGCGATGGTTTAAAAATTCTTGAACAGATTAAGGAAGATAAAAGAAAGGATGGCGTGTTGATTATTTCTGCAAAAAATTCACTCGATGATAAAATCACAGGACTTAATCTTGGGGCCGATGATTATTTATCAAAGCCATTTCATTTGTCGGAACTGAATGCTAGAATTGCCGCTATTATCAGGAGAAAGAATTTTGATGGAAACAGCGTCATCCATTTTGAAAATCTTTGCGTGGACACCCAAAAAAAATTGGTGACTGTTGAAAATAAGCCGGTTGAACTTACCCGGAAAGAATACGAATTGCTCTTGTATTTTGTTTCCAACAAAAAACGATTGATCTCGAAAGACGCGATAGCAGAGCATCTTTGGGGAAATGAAATGGGTGGCAACTACGATTTTATTTATACGCACATTAAAAATCTCCGAAAAAAATTAATGGATGCCGGCGATGCTGATTATATCAAATCAGTTTATGGAATGGGATATAAATTCACTGATAAATGAAACTGATTGCCAAATACAACCGGGTAACCATTCCAATTATTATCGGCATACTTATCATTAGCAGTGTAAGTTATTATCTTATCCTCCACCGAATATTAATTTATCAGCTTGATAAAGATCTTCGTATAGAACAACGGGAAATTATTCAGCATATTAAAGAAACGGGGCAGTTGCCTGAGACTTCGGATTATAAAGACCAGCAAATATTTTTTCATCCCACAGGACGTAAAGAATTTAAAGATCAATATTCTACCCAGGACATTTATAATAAGAGGGAAGATGAAGTGGAATCTTTCAGGAGAATTGATTTTTTAGTAAACCAGGGCGGCCAATATTTTATTGCCACCGTAAAAAAATCGCAACAGGAAACGGAAAATATTGTAAGATTGATATTGTCAGTTACCCTTTTGATTATTGTTATTTTATTATTGATCCTTCTTGTTTCCAACCGGGTTTTACTGAGAAAATTATGGAAACCTTTTCGAAACACACTTGAGCAACTCAATCAATTTAGCTTCTCTTCAAAAAACCGGATTGCATTGCAGCAAACGGATATTGAAGAATTTAAAGAACTGAATCAAACTGTTCTTTTTATGACGCAGAAAGTCACAAAAGATTATCAGACACTAAAAGCCTTTACGGAAAATGCTTCACATGAGATACAAACGCCATTGGCGATTATTAAAAACAAAATTGAATTATTGTCACAGTCAGAAAACCTGCGTGAAAATGACATCAACGTTTTGCAAAGCGTAAACGAAGCAGCAGCAAGACTTTCCCGCCTTAATCAATCTTTATTGCTGTTAGCTAAGATTGAAAACCTACAATTTGCTGATGTGGAAACGATTGATTTCTCGTATATGCTTAACCGTTATCTTAATAATTTTGATGAACTGGCATACGCCAAAGATTTAGAAATCGTCAAGTGTATTGAGGAAAAGATGTTTGTAAAAATGAATGAATCGCTTGCAGAAATATTGATTTCCAATATTATTTCAAATGCGATAAAACACAACTTTGCCGGTGGTGAGATTAAGGTAGAATTAACCAACAAAAACTTTCGGGTTAGTAACACCGGCCCCGAACCGCATATGGAGACGGGAGAGTTATTTGGCAGGTTCAAGAAAGAGTCAACATCAGGCGATTCACTCGGCTTAGGTCTGTCAATTGTAAAAACAATCACTGACATTTATGGCTTTCCTATTACCTATCATTATAACGATCAGCAACACATTGTTGAAATTATTTTTCATAATTCTACGGCAGGTCAACTGTAAATCAATTTTTTAGCTTGAAAAACCTTTGGAATGTTTATTGTGTAGAAGTGATAGAAAAAGAAAATAATCTAATATGAAATTTGGAAAGAAATGGTTGATCGCGTTTTCGCTCGTGTGTATGCATTTTACTTCGTTTTCACAAGATACACTGGCTCATAAACTGGATAGCCTGGGATTGAAAAAAGATAGTTCCGGCAATCAAATAAACAATATTAATCCGCAGGCCTACAACAAAAAAACACAACTCACTCCTAAGACTTATTTCATTTTACTGGGCAGCGATTTAAAGCAGGAATTTACCAAACCCTTTCACATGACGGGAAAGGATTGGAGAAATTTTGGAATATTCGCTGCGGGAACGGGTGCACTTTATCTTGTTGATAAACCCATTCAGCAAGCCGCCTTAAAATTAAAGAACAGAAATACTTCGGTGAATGATATCAGTCATTATATCACCAATGCGGGAGGTATTTATGAAGGTTTTACTCTGGCCGGTTTAGCAAGTTACGGGCTGATATTTAAACGAAAGAAGGTAGTAACTACCACGCTTTTGGCCACCCAGGCTTACATAACGGGAGCGGCTGTGGAAACCGTTTTAAAGTTTCTCGCCGGTGAAACGCGGCCCAATTATTATGGACCCGACCAGGTAGCGTCGCCGCGTTTTCTCGGACCGTTTACAAAAGTGCAGAGGGATTATAACGGGAAAAAAACCTACAGTTCGTTTCCGTCGGGGCATGCCACGGTGGCCTTTGCGGCAGCAACGGTTTTCGCTTCAGAATTCAGGGATAAACCCGCCATCCCGATCATCGCTTATACTGCCGCTTCGTTGATTGGAGCAAGCCGGGTTACGGAAAATGCGCATTGGACAACTGATGTGGTAGTCGGTGCGGCTTTGGGATATTTAACAGGAAAACATATTGTGAATAACTATCACCGTTATGCGAAAATAAAAGCACCTGAACAAGCAAAAAATACGATCAGGTTTCATCTTCAATACAATTACGGACATTTTGAACCTGGCATTGTTTATACTTTCAGGAAGTGATATTTGCAACGTGGCTTTTAAGTATCAACGCGGCATCGCATTTTCTTAAAATCCTAAATCGTTTTTTTGCCTCACGCAAATAAAAGGCACCTTTTAATAAACTCCAATAGGGAAGACCCTGGCGATGATTATACCTGCTGATTTGGTACAAAACTTTCCAGTGAAAAGCAATTTCTTTATATGCCTGCCACATTGAATATTTTCCTGTGTAAATGTGGTTGGGAATTGAGCCGGCACCGTTAAATTCAAGAATTGAAAAATTAATTCCTTTTTTCAGCTCTTCAATCGAAGAACATTTGATATCATACCTTCCAAAATAAAAACCGCTGCTATGGCTCAACTCATCGAAAAGCGCCAGCAGTTCGGCATCTATCTTTTCGGATAAATCATGAAAGGTTACACCGTGATAGCGGTTACCTACAAACGATAAATTAATTACTTCATCTTTTGGCAAAACTTTTTCCAACTCGTTTGGATCCAACTTCGATAATTCTTCCGTTATTTCCGGTCGGTCTCTTTGCAAAATTTCTTTAATGCTTGAGATCCCGTCACCTTTTATGAAAGGGAATTTTTTAAAAAATAAAGCGCTGATAACACCTGATTTTTGATCGGGATACCTGTAATAAAATAACCCGATTTCCAGTGGAAAATTAATAAATTCCTGGATCATGTAGTCTACAGGAATTTGCTGATGATAGGCTTTAAGATGTTCCTCACGATCAATTTTTCGGAACAAAATCCCTTCCATTCCAATCGTTGGTTTTACAATAAAAGGGTAGGAGAAAGAATTGGTTTGTACTTTATTCACTACTTCTGTAAAAGGTTCGTGGTGATGGATATAAAGGGTTTTGGGAAAATAATTTTTAGGCAGCAGATCGTACATTTCTTTTTTGGTTTCGCCTTCAAACCCGCCAAAAGTAAGTGTAGGATTGGAAGTGCTGAAAAACCAAATCGCGCGGCTTTTTAAAATATACCAGCCCCACAAAAAAAACAACGGAAAGTAAAACGGGAAAAACGACCAGTGTTGCCAGTTACTTAATCTGCTGATTAAATTTTTCAAATTATTATTCTAAAAGGTATATTCTTTGGCTTCAATTAACTTGTTGTCTTCATCAGCATAAACAATGGTAGGTTGAAAACCGATAGCTTCCGGTTCATCATCAAAATAAGCAAAGGCAAGCACATGAATTTTATCTCCTTTATTAAATAATTTGGAAGCCGCGCCGTTCAGTGATACATATCCGGGCCTGTTGCTCCTTACTATATAAGTAACAATCCTGTTGCCGTTGGTGAGATTATTTATGTGAACCTGTTCAAACAATTTTAAGCCCGAAGCTTCTATCAGGTCATCAGGAAGGGCAATACTTCCGGGATAACTTTCAGAACTTTCAGTTACGATAAGTTGTTGAATTTTTACTCTTAATAATTGAAGCAACATGTTTTTTTATTTTATAAATATTATGCCAAAGCAAAGATAAAGATGAAAATTGGGAATAATCTGAAGTGAGAATTGGTTAAACAAAAAATATTCCGAAAATAAAAAATTCCAATAAAAGTTGCTTTACCGGATTAAAAATGGATTTGTTTTTGAGCCTTCTGCCGTATGCGGGTATTTGCCTCTTTATTCTTTCTCTTTTTGTTTTTCTTGCCGGCTCCGCCTAAAAAAGTGGTGCTCAAATTGGGAACCGCGAAATATTACCTGAGTATTTATTCAAGAAAGAGGAACGGTATTCCCATTATTCGCCTTCATGGGAATGAAAACACCGGCATCCACGCTTTTTGTAAAATGTACCTCATCTTTCAGCAAATAAAAAAGTTGATGAAACACTATTGCTATTTATAAACGCTTATCACAATTCGCCGAATTGATATTTTTCTTGGAGCTATTGTTGTTGCTACTGGTGACGATAAATAATGCATTATTCATTTCCTTGATGATTCGATAAAAAATTTTTATGATTGAACTTTTAAACTTTTCATTAAAAGATTTAATAAACCCTGTGTTTTATATTGATCACGGGGGATTATGGATTGTATTATTTATAATTTTTGCTGAAACCGGCTTAATGGTTGGTTTCTTTTTGCCTGGCGATAGTTTGTTACTTCTCGCCGGCATTTACAGCCACAAACTTATGGGCAGTCTTACCGCTGGCGGACTGGGAAACGATTTTGTAGACGTAATGATTTTGTTTGTTTTGATTTCACTCGCGGGTATTTTGGGAAATGAATTGGGTTATTGGTTTGGCTTTAAAACGGGAACCGTGCTTTTTACACGCAAAGATACCTGGCTGTTTAAGAAAAAATATCTGTACCAGGCAAAGGAATTTTATGACAAACACGGAGATATCGCTATAATATTAGCAAGGTTTTTGCCTTTGCTTCGAACTTTTGCCCCGGTTGTCGCGGGCATTGTTAAGATGAATAAAAAGAGCTTTTTGCGCAACAATATATTAGGAAGCGTCGCCTGGGTTTTCACTGTCTTGATGGCCGGGCATTATCTTGAAAAATTATTTCTGAATAATTTTGGATTTGATCTGAAGAAACATGTATTCACCATCATCATTTTTCTGCTGATCACAACTACAGGCCCTATAGTCTACAAAATGCTTTCCCGCAAGGAATAGTTCATGCCAATTTAATTGTACATTTTCTGTTGTTTGATATCTACAGTTCCTTATTTAAATCATCTATCAGGCAGATTGTAAAACCGAAAAAAAAATGACACATCGCTGTTGATCTTACATTGATAGCCAAGATTATTAATACGAATAATAGATCCAACCACTGCATTAACTTTTTATTGTATCGAAATCCTTCGTTTCTTCAAATTTCCCTCAAATTCACCTTATAAATTTGTAATAACAAACCAGATGAAAAACACTTAAAAATTCGACAATTATGAAAAAGATTTTAGGACTTGCGGCAATTATGTTTGCCATCAGCAGCACCACTTTTGCCCAGGAAAATGAGGCCAACGAAAATATTCATGTTCCGCCTGTGGTAAAAACAGCTTTGCAGAAAAAATATCCGCAGGCGATGCATGTGGGTTGGGAAAAAGAAAACGGAAATTATGAAGCCAACTGGGGCGGAAAAGATGGCGAAGCCAACTCTGTTCAGTTTACTCCCTCAGGGAATTTTATTGAAATCGTAAAAGAAATATCAGTGAGCCAGCTTCCGTCCAATGTTTCTACCTATGTAAAAAATCATTATCACACTTCTGTTACCGAAGCAGGAAAAGTGACTGATGCAAAAGGAAAAACTTCCTATGAAGCCGAAGTACATGGCAAAGATGTAATCTTTGACCAGGATGGAAATTTTGTGAAGTCAGAATAATTACCTCTGATTCCGTTTGAGTAAAAGCTATTTCTGTAAAAAGAGATAGCTTTTATTTTTTACAAAAGAAAAATTTCGGTTATTTGTTTATTCACTGCAAACATCTTCAGCATTCCTTCAAAATCTGGTTTTATGTTTGTAGTAGCAGAAGGGAATTAAAAAGTAAGTATTATGAAAAGGATTTTAGGCGTTGTGGCAATATTGTTTTTATTTAACAACAATAGTTTCGCTCAACAACATAAGGCTAAGAAAAACATTCCGCTTCCGTCAACCGTAAAGGCTGCGTTTATTGAAAAATATCCAAACGCTTCTACAGTTCAGTGGAAAAGAAAAGACGATGATTATGAAGCGATGTGGGCAAATGGCCGTTCGGTAACCTATACACCATCAGGAAAATTTATCGAGGAAACGAATCCGATTACTGTAAACCAGCTTCCGCAAGAAGCAACGAAGTATATCCATATGACTTACAATGCAAAAATTACAGGAGCGGGAAAAGTGACCGATCGTTATGATAAAACTTCTTATGTAGCGAATGTGAAAGGGCGTGAATTGATATTTGATATGAACGGACGATTTATAAAAGCGGTTAAAAAATAAAAAAATAATTACACGATAAAAGCTATTCCTTGTAAAACGAATAGCTTTTGTTTTATTTATATGTACAGACATCTCTTCATAACGGGTCTTTTTTTTCTTTTGCCTTTTTTTGCTTTTGAGCAACAAAAAGATCTTAATTATTTCATTGATCAATCGCTGCAAAATGACCCGAGGATTTTTGAACTTCGGAACCAGATCTTACAAAACAAAGTTGATAGCCAGCTAATTGTTGCGGGAAATAAATGGCAGCTTACCGGCAACGGAAACGCTTACTACGCTCCCATTGTAAATGGTTGGGGTTATGATGAGCCGATCACCAATGGACAACAACTTTCTGCTTTGGTTTCTTTAAATAAACATATTTACAACAAACGAAATCTGACGCTGCAATTTGAAAGTTTACAGTTGCAAAATGATTCGCTTAATAATACAGTAGCGATACAAAACCAGGATTTAAAAAAATCGATTATCAATCAATATATCACAACCTTCGGCGATCAATTGCAATTGGAATTTAATGATCAGATCATAAATCTTTTGAGCGATGAAGAACAAATATTAAAAGTGCTCACACAAAAAAATGTGTACAAGCAATCGGATTATTTATCATTTTTAGTGACGCTGCAGCAACAACAGTTAACGCGAAACCAAACGTGGGTTCAATATAAAATGGATTACGATTCGCTCAATTATCTGGCCGGAATAGTCGATACAACTACTGAAAGACTTGCTCCGCCTAACATACAGGTCATTAAAAATTACCAGGCAAAGGAATCGCCTTTCTTCTTAAGTTATAAATATGACAGCCTCAGGATTCAAAATGAGCGTAATCTTGCAGAAAATCAATACAAGCCAAAAGTGAATTTATTTGCTGATGCGGGTTACCAATCTACCTTTACCGTTACTCCTTATAAGAACTTCGGCTATAGTTTTGGTATCAATTTATCGGTTCCGATTTTTGATGGCGGACAAAAGCAATTGCAGTTTGAAAAATTAAATATTCGCGAAAGAACATTGCAGAAAAAGAAAGAGTTTTTTAATAACCAATACGAACAACAGATACGGGAATTGCAACAGCAGCTCAACGATTTGGAGAGCCTTACGGTAACCATCAATAAACAAATAGAATACCTTGAAACGCTGATAAAAGTGAATGGTAAATTACTGGAGACGGGTGATATCAAGATAACTGATTATGTGCTGGCGCTGAATAATTATATCACGGCTAAAAACCTCGTGGTACAAAACCAAATGGCGCGTTACCAGGTGATACAACAGTTGAATTATTGGAATATGAAATTGTAAATAAAGTTCGATGAAAATAGATTTTTTCAAACGGTTGATAGGGCTAAACGATGGGTTGGTGAGGACACCAACCCTGGCAGCGGTGCGGTTCGTGCAGACACGAACCAATGCCTCATCAAACGCAAAATATTTTTTTGTGTTATTTGTTGGTTTACTGGTTGCCAGTTGTAATTCTTCCTCTTCAGACTCATCTGACGAGACTCCCGATGTGCGTACACCTGTTACCGTTACAACGGTCTCTCATTTCTCGTTGAATGAATATATCGAACTGAATGCCACCTCTACTTATATGCAGCAGAATTATGTCAAATCCAATTTGAATGGATACATTGAAAAGTCGAATATTAAATACGGAGATTATGTACACGTGGGGCAGCCCTTATTTGTTTTAAAAACCAAGGAAGCAAGAGCTATCGGAAATTCCGTCAATCGCCTCGATTCAAGCTTTAATTTTTCAGGAGTGAATGTGTTGCGTTCCAATGCTTCGGGCTATGTAATGGATGTTAGCCACCAGCCGGGAGATTATGTACAGGATGGCGAACAACTGGCGGTGATCAGTGATGCACAGAGTTTCATGTTTGTGATGAATGTTCCCTATGAAGACAAGCCTTATGTTTCTATCGGAAAACATGTAGATATTTTGCTTCCCGATAATGAAGTGTTGCCGGGCATCATTGCTTCTTCTCTGCCTGCGATTGATTCGGTTTCCCAAACACAACAATATTCGATAAGAGTGAATGCCGGACACAGTATTCCAAAAGACTTGATTGCTAAAGTGAAAATATTGAAGAAGTCAGTGCAGGATGCCCAGACTTTACCGAAGCAATCGGTATTGTCGGACCAGACTCAAACCAATTATTGGGTGATGAAACTTATTAATGACAGCACAGCCGTAAAGGTGCCCGTAAAAACCGGAGTTGAACAAGGTGATACCGTGCAGGTGCTGTCGCCACAATTTGACCCCAATACAAAAATCTTATCGGGAGGAAATTACGGACTATCGGATACGGCGGGAGTCATTATACAATCGGCTAAGACCGCTTCTGCGGACAGCACACAGACAAATCCATAAATGATTTGCAATGGACGGGATGTAAAAAAAGCATTGTGGAATGAATAATGAAAAAGACGATTTAAAGAATTCACCGGAGCGCCCCAAAAAGGGCAGGTCGAATTATTTTACCAAATATAAGAGCCCGCTTACTGTAGTGGTTGCGGTAATTATTGCCGGTGGCATTTTCGCTTATACCAAATTACAGACTGCGCTTTTTCCTGAGATCACCTTTCCAAAAGTGAAGATCATTGCAGATGCCGGGCTTCAACCTGTTGACAGGATGATGGTGACGGTTACGCGTCCACTCGAACTGGCGATTAAAAAAATCCCCGATTTGGTAGATATCCGAAGTACTACCAGCAGGGGAAGCTGCGAAATTTCTGCTTACCTTGATTGGAACGCAAACGTAGACCTGAGTAAACAGCGACTTGAATCAAGAATAGCGGAGATAAGAAACACCTTACCGACGGATGTGAACATTACGGTTGAGAAGATGAATCCCTCGATTTTACCGGTAATGGGCTACTCATTGGAAAGCCATTCTTTATCACCGATTGAACTTAAGCAGCTGGCCGTCTATACGATTAAACCGTTTCTCAGCCAGGTATCCGGCGTTTCTGACATTGCTATTATGGGAGGCAAATCAGAAGAATACTGGGTGAAACTGAATGTTCAAAAGATGGGTACGTTGGGCATCACACCCGACTCGGTAAATGCCGCGCTGAGTCAAACCGATTTTATCAATTCCAATGGCTTTCTTTCCGACTATCGCTACCTGTATCTCACCCTTACCGATGCCTCTGTTGAATCTTTGAAAGATCTGCAAAATGTGGTGGTAGGCAGTAACGGTAAAAGGGTAGTGCAATTAAAAGATATCGCAGACGTCCAGATCAATGAAGCGGTGCAATATGTAAAAATCAATGCCAACGGGCATGAAGGGGTGTTGATTGGTGTAGTAAAGCAACCCAACAGCAACCTTATTGATGTGTCGTCACAAATGAAGGACAAAATTGCGCAGCTCGAAAAAATACTTCCGAAAGATGTAACGATTAAGCCTTATTACATCCAGGCTGACTTTGTAAATACGGTGGTGAAAAGTGTAACCGACAGTCTTTGGATTGGGCTTGTTCTCGCTATCATAGTCGCCATCATTTTCCTTCGTTCTTTCAAGGCAAGCGCCACCATCTTAATCACCATTCCTGTTACACTTGGGCTTACGCTCATCATGTTGTACACTGTTGGTTATACCTTAAACATTATGACATTGGGCGCCCTTGCTGCATCCATCGGGTTGATTATTGATGATGCGATAGTAGTGGTCGAACAAATCCATCGAACACACGAAGAAAAGCCGGATGCTCCTTATAAAGAAATCGTGCAACATGCCATTCATTATTTGTTTCCTGCGATGGTCGGATCTTCCCTCAGCACCATTGTTATTTTTCTTCCGTTCATTTTGATGAGTGGTGTAGCCGGTGCCTATTTTAATGTGCTCACCAATACAATGATCATCACGCTCGTTTGTTCCTTTTTTGTAACATGGATTTGTTTGCCTGTGATTTATCTTATTTTTTCACGAAAGAAAAAGAAGAAAAAGTCAGCGAAGAAAGAAGAAAAGCCTGAGGAAGTCCATCGCCAGGGTTGGGTGAAATGGTTCATACTGCGGCCATGGATCAGTTTTGTTTTTGTGGCTGCACTTGATTGCTGCCATCGTACTCATTTTACCCCATTTGGAAACCGGTTTTTTGCCGCAGATGGATGAAGGAAGCATTGTGCTCGATTATACTTCCATTCCAGGAACTTCATTGGAAGAAACTGACAGGGAATTGCAGGCCGTCGAGAAAATAATCATGTCCACACCGGAAGTGGAGGCTTATTCGCGGCGTACCGGAACGCAGATGGGATTTTTTATTACCGAACCCAATGATGGTGATTACCTTATTCAGCTCAAAAAAGACAGGAATAAAAGTACTGAACAGGTGATCGAGGAAATCCGCAAGCGTATAGAATCTTCGCAGCCTGAATTGCGGGTTGATTTTGGGCAGGTGATTGGCGATATGCTGGGTGACCTGATGACATCCGTTCAACCGATTGAAATAAAAATCTTCGGCGA
This sequence comes from uncultured Chitinophagaceae bacterium, assembly GCA_963811285.1. Taxonomy (GTDB): domain Bacteria; phylum Bacteroidota; class Bacteroidia; order Chitinophagales; family Chitinophagaceae; genus Ginsengibacter. Next base: position 395,671 of record CAWEQV010000039.1, read on the forward strand.
TGACGAGCAAAAACTGCATGCGCTTTCCTCGCAGGTCAGCTCGATAGTTGATAATGTAAAAGGAACAGCGGATGTGTTTGATGGTGTTGTGATAGCCGGCCCGTCGATAACTGTAAATCCCGATTTTAATAAGATCGCGCAATATGGTATTACGCCTTCGAATCTCCAGTTCCAGGTGCAAACCGCGCTGGAAGGGAATGTGGCTGGCAACATTTATGAAAAGAACCGTGTTTATCCCATCAGGCTCGTCTACCCCGGAAGTCGCAACAGAAGCCTTAGTGAGCTAAAAAACCTTAAAATATTTTTACCTAACGGTGCCTTGAAGCCCTTAACTGATCTTGCTACCTTTCAGCTAGACAGTGGCTCTGCAGAAATACAAAGGGAAAATCTCCAAACGATGGGGATCGTTTCTGCGCGATTAGAAAACCGCGATCTTGGCAGCACCATTAAAGATATTAAGAGACAGATCAGCAGCAAGGTTCATCTTCCGCAAGGATACACGATTGAATACGGCGGCGACTATGCGCAGCAACAGAAGTCCTTTTCTGAACTGCTGATGATCCTGATCTCTTCCAGCATTTTGGTGTTTGGCGTCATCCTCTTTTTGTTCCGTGATGTGAAACCGGCCATTACTATTTTGATCATTGCCGTTCTGGGTATCGCCGGAAGCTATCTCGCGTTGTTTATTACCGGCACTCCATTGAATGTGGGAAGTTATACCGGCCTTATCATGATTGTTGGTATCATTGGTGAAAACTCGATCTTCACCTTTTTGCAATTCAGGGAAACGCTGGAAGATAAAAGCGTTGATGAATCTGTGGTCTATGCCATTTCCACCCGCCTTCGTCCCAAATTGATGACCGCACTCGGCGCCATCATTGCACTGATGCCTTTGGCTTTAGGAATCGGTGCCGGAGCACAATTGCACCAACCTTTGGCCATCGCGGTTATTGGAGGATTTATCATTGCACTTCCTTTATTATTGATCGTCCTTCCTTCGATGTTGAGATTGTTGTATAAAGGGAAGAGGGAGAAAGTGTTGGGGAAGGAGGATTGATATGGTGAATGGTGAATTGTGAATGGTTGATTCTTAGTTCTTGCTTCATGCTACTTGCTACTTGCTTCTTGCTACTTGCTTCTTACAACCAGTAAACAAACAAATTAGTTGGATTTTTATTTTCAATACGGCATTTGCCCATACTTTAACATTCATTATTCCTTGTTCAATATTCATTATTAAAAGACGTAAAAATCGAATTTTTAATGAACTATTTTTTATTTGAATGAGGATACCCAAGTTGATTTTAATTCTTGCTTCATCCTGCCTGCTTCTTGCTACTTACATCTTGCATCTTGCTTCCTTCTCACAAAGGATTCGACTTCAAGCGCAACTTATTTTATGAAATAAAAATTGACACTACGATATGTTCAAGAATATTATCATCAAAAAAAGTTTTACTGATACTTTCTGCTTCATCCAGAATCTGTAAGATCGTTGGCTGGTTATCATTACTAATGGAATAAGCTAACTGAGGTACATTATTTTTGGCTTTATACACTTTTGCAATAGTTTTTTCCAGTAATTCAATTCTAAGTCCGCTATCTTTCAAATTTCCCAATTCAGCAATCATCCAGCTAAGGCCATAATAATAATTTTGATTCAGGATAATATGGTTTTGCAATACGCTGCCGTCAGGCATCCTGTTGTAAGGTGAATTGATAATTTCGGCTGTAAGGTATTTCTTTAAAAACTCAGGAGGTTCGCCATCAGCCCTTAATTCCATTAATCCCAATAGCGCCTGTGGATAAATACTCAGCCATCTGAGTTGTCGCCGCAGTTCATGCACATCCTCTTCAATATCCGTAAATTCCTTTTTCTTGTTCTTATACTTTTTTATGATCTTTTCAATATCATTTTGATACACTTCCAAAATGGCTACAGTATCATTTTTTTCATCAAACCATTCGATGGAATCTAATTTTTTATAAATCTTTTTCAAGCGCTTTTTGTGCTTGCCTATCCACTTTTCTTTTTTAAGATGTTTATTGAATTTTTTTATCTTTTTATCAGCGCGTTTCTTTACATACAGTGTTACCAGTTCCGGTATTTCTTTATTGGCAACGAATTCTTTATAAAAGCCATCGTAAAAGTCTATCTGCCCAAGAAAATCTTCCAGGTATTTAAACACGCCATTGATCTTTTTTATTTTTTTATTCGCATGAATCTTTTTATAGATTCTGCTTAATCCTTCAAGCATAAAAAGCGGCGTCCGCATGTCCTTTGAATAGATCAACCGACCCGGATCTTCAGAGGAAGCGGCCTCATTTAAGATGTTGTCAATTTTAGTAAGAAAATGAAGGAAGCGGCTTTTGCCAACCGGTACAAACTGGTCCATTGCACAAAAATTTAAAAAATGAGACACTCAATATACACAATAATAAAAAGGAGTATACATTAAATTTTATTTTCCACACTCTTTGCAATTGTCTGTATTAAATTCAGTTTCAACAGTAATATGCCGGATGTTCATATGCTCAAGCCGGTGCTTAAGCGTATCTTTTATTGAAGTGATTTGGTCACTGCTTTCATTGCAATCCACCACCATGTGGGCCGTCATCGCGTTTTCTGTGGTGCTCATTGCCCACACGTGAATATGGTGAAGGTCAAGAATCCCATCGATTTTTTCTGCGTTGGTTTTTATCTCGTTAATGTCAATGTCTTTTGGCACTGCATCCAGTGTAAGTGCAAGGCTTTCTTTTAATAAACCCCAGGTCCCAACCAAAATAACGATTACAATAATAATACTTAACACAGGATCTATCCAATCCAAACCGGTAAAGTAAATAAGCAGACCTCCGGCCATAATGCCCACACTTACGAGTCCATCCGATAGCATATGGAGATAAGCGCCTTTTACATTCAAATCATGTTTTTGATTTTTCATGAAAAGATACGCTGTGATAAAATTGACCACGATGCCGACACCTGCCACCCACGCAATTGTTTTTCCCGGTAGCGCTACGGGATTGGAAAACCGCTGTACGGCCGCATAGGCGATGGCGCCAATGGATATTAGCAGGATAACGCCATTAACCAGCGCGGCAAGAATCGTCGTTTTACGATAGCCATAAGTGTATTTATCATTGGCTTTTATTTTCATCAAACGAAAAGCGAGTAAAGACAAAGCCAGGCTTCCCACATCGGCCAGGTTGTGGCCTGCATCAGATAATAATGAGAGGGAATGAATTGAAAAGCCAACAATAGCCTCAATTACGACGAACAAACTATTCAAAACGATACCGGTTATAAACGCGCCGTTTACATCTGCGGGCGTAAAAAGATGATGGTGATCGTGTGAATGATTGTGTTCCATAATAATGAGTTATCGCAAAGATAGAAATTAGTTAATTAGCTGATTTGGCTATTACCTATTTTGAAAATGTGGAAATGGGATGATAGTAAAAGAGATGATAAGAAAAGACTGAAAAGTCCATACAGGATTATCACTGCCTGTAAAGTATTTTAGGACGAGTAAAAAATAAAAAGCAAATTCTTTATAAACATAGTCTTAATTGCAAATAAAAAGAACGCCATCACTTCGCTTTGTCACAGACTCAACCACAGTAACTCAAATCCCGATTACACTAAACACACAGCATTAGCTATATTCTTTCAAGTTGTTTGTGGAGACCTTTACCGCATCATCAATCGCTCGTGTTAATCACAACAACTTTGTAAAGCCTTCTTAAATTTTACCTGTTGGTAAATTTCAAACAATTAAAAAATGAATACTGCGAAAAATGAAGATGATACTATATTATCACCCCATAAAAATAAAGATATGCCACGCATTTCACTAGTACTTCCATTTGAATTGAAAATGAAAAATAAGCAGGCTCTGTATAATTTGCTAAAGAAGCATGCAGATATCGCGGAACAGGAACTGTGCACAAATTTTCCGCAGGATAAAGTAGAACCTGTTATTAGCAAATTAAGAAAAGTGATTAAAACGATCGAATGTCCGTCAAATGGTAAAAACATTGCCATTTTTATTTCTCCGTCGGCAGAAAAAGTTTACTATTTTACTCCCTCCAACCTCGACAAATACAAATTGCCGGTATTGAGCAAAAAAAATCAGTCTTAAAAAGACCTCCAATTGATTCAGCAACAAAAATAAAAGCTATACGTAAAAAATGTATAATTTGGTTGTTTAAAACGTTTTCGTTTCGACAGAGACGAATCTTTAGAAACAACCATTATGAAAACACACAGCCTGCCGAAAAGTTCCTCTTTAAAATTCTGGGCTTCGGTTTGTGCAGGTGTTGAACTCCTGGTTGCTGCCCTTGTTCTTGTGGGATGGCAATTCAATATCCAAAGTTTAAAGTACCCGATCGCCGGACTGGCAGGTATGAATCCACTTACCGCACTTTGCTTTTTATTGCTAGGTATAGCCTTCTTTTTTCTTAAAACCCGGAAATCAGTAAGATACATTCCTCAAACTTTGTCTGCGATCGTCATAGGGATAAGCCTCTTTAAACTCGTCTCCGGTTTTATACCCTCTCTTCCGCAAATTGACCGTCTTTTTTATCCTGGCAAAATTATATTGCCGGGTTCAGGACAAGCGAATACCATGGCAACAACGACTGCCTTGTGTTTTATACTTTCCGGTTTTTCTTTGCTGCTTGTTAACTATGAAAGGCATAAAAAAAGGATGTATTCTCATTACCTGGCTGTGGCAGTACTAATGTTCGCTTTTTTCATCTTGCTCGGGTACTTATACGGAGCAAACGAATTTCATCTTTTCGTAGAACGCTTTCCCATGGCTGTACACACCGCGGGATGTTTTCTTTTGATTTCGATTGCCATTCTTTTTGTTTACCCAACAAAAGGAATCACCAGGGAATTCACCTCAACTGTAACCGGACACGTACTTGGGAGAAGTTTGTTTTTTGGGGCCATACTGATTCCTGTTTTGTTGGGCTGGGTCAGAACTTATTTTATGAGAACACCGGTTATAAGCCCACAGTTGAGTCTTACTTTTTTTGTATTTACCATCATTATTATCTTTTGCTTTCTGACATTCTATTTTTTGATTCAAATGAATCAAAAAGAATCGCTCAGAACAAAAGCAGAGGAACAGCTAAGGCAAAGTGAGGCCCTTTTCCGCACACTGGTAAGTAGCGTGAGTGACTATGCGATTTTTATGCTCGACGTACATGGGAACATTATGACATGGAATACTGGTGCTGAAAACATAAAAGGCTATAAAGAAAAGGAAATTAAGGGAAAACACATATCCGTTTTCTACACGCCCGAAGACCGGGAGAAAGGTGTGCCCGAATATATCCTCAAAAAAGCAAAAGAAGAAGGTGGTATCGAAAATGAGGGTTGGCGTGTTCGAAAAGATGGCTCCCGCTTTTGGGCAGATGTAGTAATTACGGCATTATACAATGACCATGGGAATTTTACCGGTTATGCAAAAGTTACACGCGACACCACCGAGAATAAAAAAGCGAAAGATCTGCTTGCTGATTTTAACCGGCAGTTGCAACAACAGGTACAAAACAAAACAAATGAGCTGCAGGAAATAACTTCACAACTACGGCAGTTGGCGGCCTATCTTCAAACAGCAAGAGAAGATGAGCGGAGTAATATTGCGCGTGAAATTCATGATGAACTTGGCCAAATGCTGACGGGTTTGAGAATGGATTTAGTCTGGCTGCGAAAAAAATTAGTACTTACAGATAACGATGTTTCGAAAAGATTTGAAGGCACACTTGAATTACTTAACGATGCAAAACAAACGCTACGCAGAATTTCACGGGATCTTCATCCCGCTGTATTAAGGGATTTGGGATTAGTAGCTGCACTTAAAATTTTGTGTAAAGATTTTGAAAGCCGGTCAGGCATATCCGTTAATTTTACAACTAATATTGAAGATGAGTTCAACGTGCATTTCCCGGCGGGTATATCGATTGGCCTATACAGGATTTTACAGGAGTCATTGAACAATGTAGCCAAACATGCCTTTGCAAAAAAAGTCGTTACTTCTTTAACAGAAGAAAATCATTATCTTATTTTAGATATCAGGGATGATGGCAAAGGGTTTGATCTGAAAGAAATTGCGCAAAAGAAGACACTTGGGCTCATTAGTATCAGGGAAAGGGTGATAATGATGGACGGTAAATATCAATATAACTCGTCGCCGGGAAAAGGGACGAGCATTCATGTATCGGTACCATTTAAAACAAAGTAAACAAAGTATGCCACATATTCTCATTGCTGATGATCACGCAATCGCAAGAAGAGGACTAAAAGAAATATTAGCCGAAACTATACCATTTGCAGATATAGACACAGTTGGAAGTGCTGAAGAATTATTGGCTAAACTGATGCAGCAGGACTGGGATATTGTTATCTCTGATATCAATATGCCGGGTAGGAGCGGGCTTGAGATTTTGCAGGAAATCAATAAAAATTTTCCTGACCTTCCTGTACTGATTGTGAGTGTGCACACGGAAGAAGAATATGCCATCCGTGTAATAAAGGCGGGAGGCGCAGGTTTTTTAAATAAAGACGATGCAGTAGAAGAAGAACTTACCAAGGCGGTTAAGAGAATCCTTTCAGGTAAGAAATATATCACACCTTCAGTAGCTGAAAGGCTTGCCGATGAATTGTCGAACAGTGAAGAGAAAAAACCGCATGAATTACTTTCTGACCGCGAGTTTCATATTTTTAAACTAATTGCAAAAGGTGTAGGGACAGGAGATATTGCGGATAAACTTTCGTTAAGCGTCAATACCATCGGAACCTATCGCAGCCGTATTTTATCGAAAATGAAGTTTAAATCAAATGCAGAAATTATACGTTATGCGCTTGCCAATGATTTAATATAAATTTCTATTGTAGCTGATTATGCTACAGTCACATACTATATATGCTACAAAAGTATTACCGGTTTAGTTACTTCCGGCGCCACTAATTTGTTTTTCCTTTATGCCTAAATAATAAAACGGCCTCCTCGGGCTGCTTAGGATGCTTAGCATGAAAGAAAAGCTCACCATAGTTATAGTCGACGATTCTAAAATTATATGCGACAGGTTGCACGCTCTTCTCACGGAGATGCGCACGGCTAGTCAAATATTTTCAGCACATGATTTTACAGATGCAGTGCAATTGTTTGAAAAACACACAGCAGATGTAGCAATACTCGACATTAATCTTCCGGACAAAAACGGCATAGAACTTCTGCAGGTAATAAAACAAAAAGCGTATCCCATTAAAATCGTAATCATGATGACGGAAGACGCCTCAGAAGAAAAAAAAGAAAAATGCCTGCGATTAGGAGCTGATGATTTCCTGAATAAGTTTAGTGATTTTGAAAAAATACCAGCTATTATCGAGCAGCTTTCTTCCCGCTCTTAATGTTTCATTCAATTTGCATTTTCGATGTTGTAATATTTTTTGTTACAGCGATTATACGAAACGTGACACAAAGCAAACAGCAACCGTTATTTTTTTTGGTTTCGGCCGTTAGGATATTTGCAATGTAACAATTAAGCCGTTGCGCTTTAAAATATGAAACACTCCTGTTTAAAACCATATTGCTTTTCCAATGAAACCAGAAGGAACAAAGCCCGCTTTAACAGGTAATCCAATATCCGTGACTGAAGCCGGTTCACTCTTTTGTGGCCCGGCTTCTTTTAATTAAAAAAAATAATGACAAACAAAATGCAAGAATCCAACAAAACTATAGTACCTAAAATAATGCTGGTAGATGATGATGTTGACATAGCGGAGGTGGTAGAACTTATATTAAACAGAAATGGATTTGAAGTTGTGAAAATATACGATGGTCGCAAAATTTTGGAAACAATAGAAAGTTTTAAACCCGACGTAATACTTTTAGATGTTAACATTGCTGATATCGATGGAAGAGAAGTTTGCAAAGAACTAAAAGCCAATGATAGTCCACACAATCATATCCCTATTGTTTTGTTTTCTGCTATGCACGACTTAAGACTTACTTTCCCCGAATGCCAGGCAACTGATTTTATCAGCAAACCATTCAACTCCAGGGAACTGGTAAGCAAATTGAAAAAATATTCGTTTACCAATTAATTGGATATTCTTCCCGTGCTCGAATCAGTTTGTTTATAACGGTGAGCAGTAAACGAAGAAATTTTGAAGATATTTATTTTCATGCAACAGCATCAACTGGTTAATTGCTTTTAATATTTGAAGAATAACAGGATAGCATCTTGCTTTATAAGCTCAACGCATTTTGCAAAAACAGCAAAAAGATCTATGGGCATTTTAAAATTGTGTTATCTGCTAAAAAATCAACTTCTGCGATGTCTTTATTCTCAATGATCTGGCCGTTTAGCAAGTCCAGTGGGTTGATACCTAAAGTGCTCTTATCCTTTGCGCCTGTGATATGCCACTTCTTAATGTAAGGTTTATCCCTTTCATCACCGCTTTTATAAAAGCCAATAATTATACAACTGAAAACGTTTCCGTTTTTTAATCTTACGACAATATTCCGGTTGGTAAGATCAAAATATTTGTCGTACAACAGCCTTGAAAAATCCTGTTCCATTTTTATATCGTTGACTGCAGATGCTCTTCATATTTTACATTGAAACCGGTTACTTCACGTTTTAATTCAACATTGGTAACAGGCTGATACACCAAAGGAATTTGTTCGATGGTCACATCACTCTTATCCAAACCAAAAGCGGTTTCATCACTTTGGCCAAGCCGTTTCAGAAAGAAGTAGGTGTTTAACAATAAGCCCTCGCGCAGTGAGAATTCATTTTCCACGGAAAGGAATTTTTCGATCACTACAAATTTGAAATCGGGTTCATTGTTGTATTGCGTTGATCCATCGGGCCGGTTGTGTAAATTGAGTTCCTTGTTGCTGATTAGTTCCTGCACTATTTTCTTGAAATATAATTCCGTCCTTGGTTGAATACGGAAACCCACGTTGATATTTACTTTTATCACTTTGTCATCCACCAGCTCTGATACATTGTATGAAAGTGTATAAGGCTCTTCAGTTCTGTTGATATGAAGAAACCAATAGACATCCGCTCTCTTCGGCTTTTTGGAAAAAACCGACTTCATGATTTTTTCTTCAATATGATTCCGTTGATTGGCTTTTGTCAGGTAGATTAATTGAGTTGAATATTTCGGGATCCGGCTGTCTTCACTTAATACTTTCAGTTGCTGTACATATTTTCCCAAATCAACAAACCGTGTAAGACGGTTGGTAATTTTTCTTGCATAATACCAGACATACATGGTAGTAAAAATGCAAAACTCGAAGAAAAGAAATTTCCACCGTTCCTCTATTTTGGCGACATTGGCAATGAAGAAAGAAATTTCTATCGTGGCGAAAATCAAGAGTAAACCCAGCACTAAAAATTTATTCCATTTTAGCTTATACAAAAGAAAGTGCGTGAGCAAGAAGGTGGTCATGAGCATGGTAATAGTAATGCCAAATCCATACGCAGCTTCCATATTGGTGGAAGTTTCAAAATATAAGATCATCAAAATACAACCTACCCAAAGAATGTTGTTCACGCTCGGAATATAGATTTGTCCTTTTAATTCTGTAGGTTGACGCACAGCAATTCGTGGCCAGAAATTCAGGTTCATCGCTTCGTTCACCAGCGTATAACTACCGCTGATCATGGCCTGCGATGCGATAATGGTGGCAATGGTAGCGATGATGATACCAGCTATCAGAAACCAATGTGGCATCATTTCATAAAAAGGATTCCGCCCCTGCAGGAAAGCCCCTTTTCCAAGGTTCATGATCCACGCAGCCTGTCCCATATAGTTGAGCATCAACGCTGTCTTTACGCCTGCCCATGTAATGCGGATATTTTTTCTTCCGCAATGGCCAAGGTCAGAATATAAGGCTTCCGCACCTGTAGTTGCTAAAAATACAGCTCCCAGTAACCAAAACCCGTGTGGATAATCCACTAAGAAATGATAAGCATAAACAGGGCTCAATGCTCTGAAAATTGCAGGATGTTTCAGGATTTGTGTGATGCCCAGTGTTGAAAGCATGGTGAACCAGACCAGCATGGCAGGCCCGAAGGTGCTGCCCACTTTATGGGTGCCAAATCGTTGAAAGAAAAACAATGCCGATAAAATGATGATTACCACCGGAACTGTCGGCAGGTGTTCCAGCCCTTTTACAATTGTCAACCCCTCAACCGCAGAAGCCACGGAAATGGGTGGCGTAATAATTCCGTCCGCAAGCAGAGTAGTTGCACCAAGGATAGTGGGAATAATCATGTATTTGCCGTACCTCCGGACGAGCGCATACAACGAAAATATTCCGCCTTCGCCGTGGTTGTCTGCCTTTAAAGTAAGATAGATATATTTGAAGGTGGTTTGAAAGGTGATGGTCCAAAACACGCAGGAAATGCCACCATACACGAGTATCTCCGAAACAGGCCTTTCACCCACGATGGCTTTTAATACATACAACGGGCTGGTGCCTATGTCACCGTAAATAATACCTAGTGCTACGAGTAAAGAAGTGGCCGTTACTTTGCTATTAATTCCGTTTTTTATCTTTTCCATTCATTCAAAATTGTTAATGCAAAATTGAGTGGAACGGTATAGCGAAAATGTAAAAGTATTGGTGCCGGCCGTAAAGATTTTATAAAATCAACGAAGGGCTTGAGGGAACTTTTTTTATTCTTCTTCCACTACTTCTTTAACCGATGCCATCAGCAGGAATATAAGTGTGCATGCAAGAAGGAATATGCCTATCGTATGTAAAACGGGTAGTGCCATGACAGAGCTTTGAATCAACTCATGGCGAAGTAACCTGTTACTTCATCAACAAAAGATAAAAAAACTACGCTAAGCATAAAGATTTTATAAAGACTATTGAAAGCGGTAGCCGACACCACTTTCGGTAATGATATGCAGCGGGATTATTGGGATTGTCTTCAATCTTTTTTCGCAGTGAACCAACAAAAACACGCAAATATTGTGTTTCGGTTTGATAACCCACACCCCAGATTTCCTTGAGTATAAACCGGTGCGTGAGTACGCGTCCTTCGTTGCGGGCAAAAAGGGAAATGAGATTAAATTCTGTAGAAGTGAGTTTCAGTAATTCATTATTTTTTTTAACCGTTCTTGCCGCCAGGTCAATTTGCAAATCCCCGGCATCCACGACCGTAGTATTGTCAGAGGTTTGATTTCTGCGTATCGCTGAGCGGATACGTGCTAATAATTCTGCCGTGCGAAACGGCTTGGAAAGATAATCAGTCGCGCCATTATCAAGAGCAGTAACTATATCGGTTTCGTTGTTTTGTACAGAAAGGATAATAATTGATTTGTTGTACCATTGCCTCAGTTCTTTCAGTATTTCATGACCACTTTTATCCGGCAGGCCAATATCCAGCAAAATCAGTTCGGGCGGATGGCTGGCCGCCTGTATTACACCTTCTTTTCCAGTTTCAGCCTGCAGCACTTTGTAACCATTGCTTTCCAGGGTTATTTCAAGCAACTTGCGTATTTGCGGTTCGTCGTCAATTATCAATATCTCCGTCTTATTCATTTTTCAGGTTGTTTAGATAAGATGTTTCAGCAGGAATTTCAATGATGAATGTGGCGCCTGCCCGTTGATTGCTTTCAAGTTTTACCGTCCCGTTTTGTGCTTCTGCAAAGCCTTTTACGATGGAAAGGCCCAGGCCGCTTCCGCCTGTTTTGGTATTCGGGAGACGATAAAACTTATTAAATACCAACGGAATTTCCTCGTCCCCAAAACCATGACCGTTGTCTGATACGACAATCACACAATCTTCCTCCTTGTGTTTAATATCGATTTCAATGAGACTGTTTGCGGGCGTATATTGTACCGCATTGAGCAACAAATTGTACACGATTTCCCCGGTGAGCCCGCTGTCCAGTTTGAATAAAGGAAGAGCCTCGTTATTTTGAAAAGCAAACTGATGATTGGTGGGGAGGAGTTTGTGAATCGCGCTATTCACCAGCTCATTCATATCCGTCCAATCCGTTTTCGGCTTTAGCATTCCGCTCTCCAGCCTGCTCATATTGAGAATATTTTCCACCTGCCGGTTAAGACGGTTGGCAGCTATTTCAATTTCGTTCAACAGCTCTGCCTGGCTTTCAGGAGAAAGTTTTTGTATACCTTCTTTCAACATATCGACAGAACCAAGTATGGCAGAGATAGGTGTGCGCAACTCGTGCGAGAGCGAATTAAGCAACGTGTTGTAGAGTTGTAACTCCTTTTCCTTTTCTTCTTTGTCCCTCGCTTTTTTTTCAGCTTCACGAATTTTAAAAGTGAGTACCGCATTTACCAATGCAATTAAAAAATACAAAAGAAACATCAGCAAATCTTCCGTGTTTCCTATCTCAAAAGTGTATAACGGCGGAATAAAAAAGAAGTTCCAGATAACAGCGCTTAATACCGCGGCAAGCAATACCGGCAAAATTTCAAACAGCATCGCGACTACCGAAACTGTCATCAATAATATCAATGCTACAATTTTGTAGCCTAAAATATTCTTAAACGAGAAGCAGGCAAGCGAAACAACAATAACCGGCAACACACTTAAAAAGTATTGCGTTTTAACCGGCAATTTTCCTGAGCCCGAAAGTTTCACCTGTCCACGTTTGTTTGAAATATAAAAGTAGTGATAAGGATATAAAGATTTTGTAAAGAATATGTTCATCACAATAATCCTTTTTACTGAGGATTAGTCTTTGCAGATTAAAAGGATTCGGCCTTTACTATCCATACATGAGTAATTTTTAAGCAAAATCATTTGTGGTTGTCATTGAAGAAGTATTTAAAGATTTATATTATCTTCGAACCTGTGATTTTTTGCTTTCCCGTTATCCAATAGAGTTATGAAAATATCCAATCCGTCAAACAAGGACAGCCAATCACCGTTGATCGCTTTTTTAAATAGCGTCCGGCCTCTTTCAGCCGGTGCTATTCGAATCCTTAACCGTGATGCCTTTCCTCTTACCGTCCGCAAAAAGCAATTTATTTTAAAACCCGGCGCTGTTCCTGAATTCTTTTATTTTATTGTAAAAGGAGTGGTGCAGGGATATATTAAAGAAGGTGGCAAAGAGATCACTACATGGATTATGCAGGAAAATGAAATTGCCGGGTCTTTCCTTACACTCGGCACTTCAAATACCTGTAGTGAATACCTGCAAGCGCTGGAAGATTGTGAGATTATTGTGTTGCCGATTGACACGACCCACTATCTTTTCGATCACTATCCTGAAACCAATGTGATTGCCCGGCGATTATGGGAACACAAATACATTGATGCAGAACAGAGATGTTACCTCTTGCGAATCCCTAATGCACAGAAAAAGTACAACCGGTTTTTGGAAATACACCCAGGCCTCGTAAACCGGGTGTCATTGAAATACATTGCGTCACACCTGGGCATAACCCTCGAAACGCTGTCGCGTATCCGTAGCAGGAAAAAAGAATAACCCCCACAGCGTCTTCCTGTAACAGTCGAAAGAACGGGGAAGAAAATATATCAGTTTTATATTTATTGTATAAATTGCCACAAATACCTTTATCCAAAATAAGCTTAAATGGAAAAAAACACGAAATGGAATACTATCGATGGCCATTCTCCTGTAATCCCATTTTTCAATTCTATTGCTCCGCTTTCTACCGAAGCCATTAAAACTTTTGACAAGCATACGTTGCCACTAACCCTTAAAAAGAATAAATTATTGCTGAAACCTGGTTCAACGGCCGACCATTTTTATTTTATTGTAAAAGGGGTGGTACAGGGTTATATAAAAGAGGATGGAAAACAAATCACTACCTGGATCGTTGCAGAACATGAAATATAGGTTCCATCCGTACTCTCGGAACCAATAGCCTCTGCCAGGAGTACCTGCAGGCACTTGAAGATTGTGTATTGGTAGCCATACCGATCTCTGTTACAGAACAAGTGTTTGATTCGTTTCCTGAAACGAATGTTGTTGCACGCCGGTTGTGGGAATACAATTACCGGAGCGCAGAACAACGGGCTTATATCTGCCGGATACCTTCTGCCAAAAAAAGATACGAACAGTTTGTAAAAATTTACCCGCACCTTCTCGACCGGATCTCACTAAAATATATCGCTTCTTTCCTCGGAATGACCCTGGAAACCCTTTCGCGCATCCGGAGCAAGCAAAATAAATCTTGATTATTGTCAATTCTTTCTATTTTTTCAAAAAAATTTTTGGTCTGATGTTTCTTACATTAATTGTAGTAAATCAATGACTTACGTTGTAGAAAATTTTCTATTAAAGAAAACATGCATATTTAAAGGCGCGGTAATGAGTTAAGTTACATACTACATCGGGCACTATATACGTTTTCTCTGCAACTATTTTTATGGAAAAGATAAATCATGTCCGGCCAAACCCTAATTCAAATATCATTTGTTCACGTATTTATTGAAAAACTTCGTCGTATGCTTTTGAATTTGCTTCAGGAAATAATTTCATGCGGGGGCGGGAGATGGAGGCGGTTGTTTGCGGCTGCCTTCGTTTTTCTTATTTCTCTAAATGCGAAAGCCGATTACACAATTCCAAGCGGCTCGAATATTAATGCCTCGGCCATCACCGGGCAAAGTGGTGTGCTTACCATTAACGGAACACTCACCGTTTCTTCCAATGTTACGCTGGCCGGTTTTACAAGTGTAGTCATCAACGCTCCAAATGGAGAAATCTACTGGTCTAATAATAGCGATCTCACTTTTCCGGCCGGAACTACGATAAGTATTGCAAGCGGAGCGCCCGGTTTGCAAAGCCATGGGAGCAATGCTTCTCAAAGGCTCATTATAGGCAGTGTGATCATTGCCGTTTCCAATGATAATTCAAGTGCCGCCGCATTTGATTTTACACAGATAAATGATCTTGGAGGGCTGCCGGAATACACAACGAGCAATAATAACAATGTGTGCGAGGGGAACGCAATAACTGCTTCTGTAACTCCTGAAAAAACAGTATCCGGCGTTACCTATTCTTATGCATGGTCAATTAGCCCCTCGTCAGGAACTTTTAGTTACAACAGCGATCATTCAACCGCGACTATTTCTCCTGCCGGCGGAACTTATACGCTTTCCTGCGTTGCCAGTGCCAATACGTACCAGACAACGTTCAACATGAGCATCACCATAAAGCCGATAGTTACTCTTGTGCCCACCAGTAATACGCCGGTGTGTGCAGGTTCCGCCATTAACTTAAGTACGCCTTCAGTTTCGGGTGCTACTTATTCATGGAGTGGACCTAATGGCTTTACGAGCAGCAGCCGCACGCCGTCAATTTCCAATGCAGCATCGGTGAATGGAGGCGTATACAGCGTAGTGGCTACTTCGTCACAGGGTTGTGTGAGCCCGGCTGTAACCACATCGGTAACAGTAAATTCTATACCCTCAACTCCGTCCGTGAGCAGTAATGGACCGGTGTGTGCAGGTTCTTCTATCAATCTGAGTACGGCTTCTGTATCCGGTGCAACTTACTCATGGACAGGGCCCAACAGCTTTACCAGTAGCAGCCGCACACCTTCTGTTTCCAATGCTACCAGCGCTATGGCAGGAACCTATAGTGTGGTAGTAACTTCTTCCGGATGTAGCAGTGTTGCAGGAACTACTAATTTTGTTGTGAATCCACTTCCCGCCGCACCTTCTGTAACGGCTAACACACCTTTATGTACCGGATCTACTTTGATCCTGAGTACTCCTGTATCCTCCGGTTCCACCTACTCGTGGAGCGGGCCTAACGGGTTCAGCAGTTCAACGAGAGTAAGTAATCTGCCGAATGTGACGGCAGCTTCGGCTGGTACTTACACTCTTAATATAATTTCCTCTGACGGATGTGTGAGCCCGGGCAGCACTGTTAGTATAACGATCAATCCATCTTATACCTGGTTTGGTACTGATTTGGATTGGAGTAATGCATCCAATTGGTGCCCTCAGATTCCAATATCAACTTACGATGTAACAATTCCCTCAACCGCTAATAACCCGGTTATACAAGACGGAACAATTGCAACGGTCAACAATATTACCATTGCAAGTGGTGCTACCCTTACAGTAAATGGAACACTACAGGTTAAAGGAAGTATTACCAATAACGGCACCCTTGACATAACCAATGGTACTCTTGAAATGAATGGTAGTTCGGCCCAATCCATTGCCGGCAGCATGTTTTATAATAAAACGGTCAAAAATTTGATTGTCAGCAATGCAGCCGGATTGTCTGTTTCTTCTACGGCGAATGACACTTTGAAAATTTCCGGAGGTTTAACTTTTGGAACATCAAATGCTACTTTAAATACAGGTGACAATATTGATTTCTTAAGTACGGCAAATGGGACGGCATACCTGGGTACAGTCGGAGCCTCCAATTCGATCACCGGCAAGGCGATTGTTGACAGATATGTAAATGTGGGTAATGGCAGTGGGCAACATGCAAAGGCATGGGAATTTTTATCTTTTCCCACAGTCGGGTCAACCGTTAAAGAGAGTGTGATGGAAAATGGAAACAACGTGGCGGGATATGGTATCTGGCTTACCGGCCCTGGCGGAACAGCAAAAGGATTTGATGCCTTCATCAGGGGGCTATGCATTAAAAACCTATAATTCAAGCTCAAATAGCTGGGTAGGCGTTTCCAGTACCAACAATCAGATCAATAATACAAGTGGTTATATGGTATTTGTGAGAGGAGACAGAACAGTGAATGGCACAACGTGTGACCACTCCGAAACCAACCATATTAAGATCGAAAGGAACGCTTAATACCGGCAGCCAGCCTGCAATATCGGTGTCACCCGATCAATATCAATCTATTGGCAATCCTTACCCCGCTTCTATCGATTTTACAAAACTTAGCCGGTTAAATGGAGTAGACGATAAATTTTATGCGTGGGATCCCTATTTGTATGGAGTTTACGGCTATGGAGGCTATCAGACATTAAGTGCCACCAATGGTTGGGTACCGGTTCCCGGCGGAACAGCAGCCTATCCTGCCGGATGTTGCCGACAGCACCATTCGTTCAGGGCAGGCGGTTTTTGTCCATGCTACTTCAACCTCTTCGATCGTAGCTCAAACTCCCACAATCTCTATTGATGAAAGCAGTAAAACAACTTCTTCTTCAAATACTAATTTTGCCCGCATAGCCCGCCGAACCACTTCCGTGAAAGGGAATTTCTCGGACTGACCTCCTCTTAGCCCGGATCAGGTGCTCCTGTAGCAGATGGTAATGCGGTGGCTTTTGATGCGGCTTTCAGTAATAAAATTGACGGTAATGATGCTTTGAAATTAGCCAACAGTGGTGAGAACTTTGGAATAAAAAGAGCAGGGAAGCTACTGGCTGTTGAGGCCAGGAGCCCTGCAAACATTAACGATACCATTGTCTTTAATATGAGCAGCATGAGGAGGCAAACTTACCATTTACAAATCGTCCCGGTAAATATGCAATCCGAAACATTGCAGCCCTACCTCGTAGACAGCTATTTAAACACATCAACCGCCCTGAGCCTGTCGGATACGAACCACGTTACTTTTACTGTTACTTCAACCGCGGCTTCTTCAGCACCCAACCGGTTCAGCATTGTATTTCGTGAAATGGCAGCGCTACCGGTAACGCTCACCTCAGTTGAAGCGACGCCTGAAAACAACGAAGTGATCGTTGGCTGGAAAACTGAAAACGAAAGTGGTATGTTGCAATATGAAGTGCAAAAATCCGCTGATGGAACTCTTTTTGCAACTTCTGCGATAACACAGGCTCTAAACAATGGTACCGCAAACTACCAATGGGCTGATACTCAATTTACCCAGGGAACGAATTACTACCGGATAAAAATGGTAAGTAAGGATGGAAAAATCAGCTATTCTCAAGTCGTAAAAGTAACCAGTGGTAAGATATTGCCGGTTTTGACGGTTGCACCGAATCCCGTTATAAATGGAACAATTCATCTCATCTTCAAAAATGAACCTGCAGGAAAATATGACATAACCCTTTCCAACCAGGTTGGACAGGTAGTTTTTTCAAAACCGATCCTGCACACCAGCATCAGTGGCTTTGAAAATATCTCTGACAATTCTATAATTAAGGGAGTTTATAATCTATCGATCACCAAACCGGATGGCAGCAAAGAGGTAATGAAAATTATAGTTAAATAATTGGTTTGTTAGCTTATTGCCAGCCTGTCGGGCAGGCAAAAACGTTGAGGATGAACAATATACTGGCCATCTTTTACGTTGGGTTATTGGTTCAAATACTATTTTTGAATGAATGATCAGCTGACCTATGCCATAAAAACGGGAGCGCTAAAGCTTCCGTGTACCGTGCTGCTTGTTGTTTTAACGGGTATTCTGACAATTACAGCCCATGCGGGAACCGGCAGGAAAGCCGTTTTGAATCTCATCACAACTCACTTCATTTTTTAAAGACTGCAAACAGTGTATGTGGCGTGGTGATGCAGGATTCTGTTGTCGGTTACACCAAATCTTCCACCAACAACCAGATATTTTACCTGCTTACGGTTCAGAATACAGGTACGCTTCGTGATTCCTTCAACTTCTCCTATACTTCAACAAGTACCCCGTTATACACTTATATTGAAACCGTTTCCGGAACCGCTATTACCCGGACGCCGGGGATAGAACCAGGCGCAAGTTATTCGTTTATTATCCGGTTTGTTGTTCCGAATGGTTCGCCTGCGGAAACCACCAACTATACGAACCTGGTGGCCACTTCTTCTATTTGCGGTTCAACTTCCACTGATACCACCCATCTGCTGACCCATCTTTACAGTGGTAAAGCCACTACAGGTGATAGTTGTGATGTGCAGGTATCCAAGACCGCGGATGTAGGTACCATCACCGCCGGTGGCACCATTACCTATACCATTTCAATAATCAATAATCTGCCGGGATTAGCTAAGGATGTGTTTGCCATCGACACGCTTGCTTCTTCACTGGTTTACCAGTCTTCAGCAATCACTGTCGTGCCTTCCGGATACAACTATTCGCTTACCTATGATGCAACATCCCGGACAGTGCAATTCAGGTCGTTGACTTCCCTCGGGCAAAGCCAGCCCATTACATTTACCATTAAAGTGAAAGCGGTTTGTACGGCGGTACCTTCAGTGGTCAATAAAGCGATCGTAACGTCTTCCACCTATGACAACAATTCATCCAATGATGGCTCGAGTGTCACCACCAATGTGAATACTTCGTATGCGGCTCCCACAGCGGCGGGCGTTACAAGCTTGTTATAATTCAACCGCTTTGTTAACTGCATCAGGAGCGGGCTCAGGAACGGGATATAAATGGTATTCCGTCAGTTCGGGCGGATCTTATCTTTCTACCGGATTCAGCTATACCACTCCTGTTTTAAACAGTTCCACCAGTTACTATGTTGCTTATTATAACATCGATACCGCCGCGTGTGAAGGCCCCAGAACCGCCGTTGCCGTAACTGTTAAGTCGGCGCCTACGGTAGGTACGCCATCCGGTATCACCGTATGCCCGAACGATGCTGCGACGTTTACAGAAAGCGCCAGCGGCACGAGCCTAACCTATCAATGGCAGGTAAGCACCAATAGCGGAAGCACCTGGACTTCTTTAACCAATACTTCTCCCTATAGCGGAGTAACAACATCAACCCTTGGCATCAGCAGCACCACCTACGCAATGAATGGCTATGAATACCGGTGCAATGTAGCTTCGGATGGATGTACCAATACCATCTCAAGCACGGCGGCTACGTTAACTGTCAGGAAATCCTACACATGGCTGGGGGTAAACACCAATTGGGATGATCCGGCAAACTGGTGTTCCGGAGTGCCGGATTCTTCTTCTGATGTAACCATACCTTCCGGGCTTACTTATTATCCGGTTATCACCGGCACAGCCAGTACACATGATATTTATACAGCCAGTGGCAGTACTGTTACACTTGATTCGGGTACTATCAGGATTTTCGGAACGATCAGTAACAATGGCCTTTATGATGCGAGGACAGGAACGATGAACATGAAAGGCAGCGCCGCTCAAACGATTGCCGGTAGCATGTTCAACAGCAAGACTGTCCTGAATCTTGTGGATGGAAATACCAGTTCTTCCGGCTTATCAGTTTCTTCTACTTCCGATGATACTTTAAAGATCTCCGGCACTCTTTCTTTTGCCACGGATAGCAGTAAACTGAATACGGGCAATAACATCGATCTCTTATCAACAGCCTCAGCCACTGCAAATGTAGGGGTGGTGAATACCAATAATATTATTACGGGGGAAGTGATTGTTGACCGGTATATTAATACGGGAACGGCGGGTAATCAACATGCAAAATCATGGCAATTCTTATCAACCCCCACTAATGGGCAAACGATTAAGGAAAGCTGGATGGAGAACGGTAGAACTGTTGTGGGGTATGGCACCCAAATTTCGGGCCCACCTGGAACAGGGGGAGGGTTTGATGTTTATACAGGCACCTATTCTATCAAATATTTTAATCCCATAACTAACCTTTGGGATGGTGTGTCAAATACTGATAATTCTTTATATTCTTTAAACGGTTATATGGTTTTTGTGAGAGGTGACAGGACGGTAACCTCGCTTTTTGCACCTGCAACAAGCACAATACTTCGGTCAAAAGGAAACTTAATAACTGGCCCCACAGTACCTGTGAACGTATCGGCGAATAGTTATCAATCTGTTGGCAACCCGTATGCTTCAATCATAGATTTTAAAAAGATCACAAAAGATGCTGGAGTAGACGATAAATTCTATATCTGGGATCCTTATCTGTATGGCAGCTACGGTTTTGGCGGTTATCAGACGATAAGCAGCACGAACGACTGGAACCCTTTGCCTGGCGGTACATTACCCTATCCGTGTGGAGTACCTGATTCAACCATCCAATCCGGCCAGGCTTTTTTTGTCTATTCTACCGGCACGGCTTCCTTTGTTAGCCAAACAAGTTCCCTTTCTTTCACCGAAAGCTGTAAAGTGGACGGGAACACCGCTGTAAATTTTACAAGGAATGCTAACTTTATTTCTGCCGTAGACAAATCCTTTTTGAGAGCCAGTCTTTATACCGCAGCAACTCCGGCAGCTTTAATCGCAGACGGGAACGCGGTCGCTTTTTCACCATTGTACAGTAATAAGGTTGATCGCGATGACGCCTTAAAAATCATGAATGGAGGGGAGAATTTCGGCATTCTTACGAATGGCAAATTGCTGGCCGTTGAAGCAATGCAACCGCCTACAACTGCTGATACTCTTTTTTATTATATCAGCAACGTCAGGCAGCAAACATACCAGCTCAGGTTTGCCCCTGAAAACATGCAGGATTTGAAGTTGCAACCTTTGCTGCTGGATTCCTATAAAAATACCCGCACGCCTCTCAGTCTTACCGACAGTACTTTTGTGAATGTGACCTTTTCTTCTGATCCGGCGTCAAGAGCCACCGGACGCTTTAAAGTAATATTCAGGGCACCCGCACCTGTGCCACTTTCCTTTGTATCACTTCATACAAGTACCAATGCTGCAGGAGTGCTTATTGACTGGAAAGCGTTTAATGAGGGTGCCGACGGCTATTATAACATTCAGTATTCCATAGATGGAACACATTTTGAAAATATCGGTAGGGTTGCCGTAAACCCTGTGAATAACGGTAATTATAACTGGATAGCAGCCATACCCGAACCGGGGAATAATTACTACCGTATTAACAGTATTACCAACACCGGCCAAACGTATCTTTCGGATGTGACGAAGGTGTTTGTGCCTGTCCGCCAACAGCATATCGCTATTGCCCCTAACCCCGCAGTAAAAGGGGCTTTGCAATTGTACTTCAGCAATGAGCCGGCAGGAGTTTACAAGCTAAAAATTGTTAGTTCTAACGGGCAAAGCATTTACAATGGCCAGGTCAATTTTGCAGGAGGCAACGGTTTCATCCGAATATCAAACAATCAATTATTGGATGGGGTTTACCAGGTTGAATTAATAAAACCTGATGAAACCAAAAAGATAATGAAAGTTGTCTATTAAAAAAGGTTTCTTTGGATTTCTTGTTTGACGTCAATTCCTGTCTGCTAATATCTATATAACAAGCTTTTCCCGGTAAAAATATCTTATAGAAAGTTGTGTCCTTTTTAAAAGTCCTGCTATATTTGCAAAGAATAGAGTGACCAGCGACTGTTTTCTTTCGATCGCGTTCTTATTTCCTTATCCTCAAAATTTCCATGAAATTCCTCCATTTGATGCAAAATCGACGAGCAATGAAATTTGTTCTTCTGGTAAACGAGGGATTAAAACAAGATATGCAGAAAATAATCGTTTAATTTGTAACTGATATACGACTGATCAAAACAACCGTCTTGAATGAAAATCAAAATTTTCCTTTTTTTGTTCGTTTACTTCTACTCACTTTGCTGTGTGGCCCAACGTGACTATTATAGCACACCGTTAACCTATGAGGCAGGGATATCTGTCGGGCCTATGAACAGCCTCACAGACATCGGCGGAAGAAACGGAAGGGGAAGACGGGGCCCAAAAGATTTGAATATCAAGAGTACTACATTGTATGGTAGTCTCTACGGCATGGCTATTTATAAACACTTTCTTGCCTTGAGACTTGAGGGCACTATCGGAAGTGTTAAGTCACACGATAGTTTACTAAAATCAACCAAAATCAACCAGGGAGCAATAGGACGTTATTCACGGAACCTGAGTTTTCGAAGCCCCATTTACGAACTGTCTCTCACGGCAGAATTGCATCCTATTGATTTTTTCGGAAATGCAGATCCTGAAGGGTATCCGCCGGATTTATCGCCTTACTTTATCGGCGGCGTAGGCGTTTTTCATTTTAATCCACAGGCAAATTTAAACGGTAAGTGGATCGACCTTCGACCTTTGCATACAGAAGGGGAAGGATTCGCCGAATATCCGGACAGGAAAGAATATAAACTCACGAAACTGAATGTACCTGTAGGTGTGGGAATTTACTTTGAACTTTCGCCCAGTCTCAACCTGCGCGTAGAATATATAAACCGCCTATTGTTTACTGATTACCTGGACGATGTTCATAGTAAATACATTGATCCGGCGCTGTTCCAAAAATATTTAAGCGGTGATCAACTTGCCAATGCTCTGATCCTGAACAACAGGGGAAGGACAGATGTATTACCTGCTCAAACAACTGCTCACCCTGGAGGAAGGAGAGGCAACCCTTTAAACAATGACTCTTATTTTACGATCAATTTCAAGGTAGGGTATGCATTCGGAAGAAATGGTGGTGGCGGATCCGGTGGTTTTGGCGGCTCAGAAAAGAACCTCAGAAGACTTCACCGGCAACAAAGGTCATGCCCTAAGCTCTTTTAGGAGGCCGGGATGATGAATATGAATGCTCAATTCCTGATTCCTGATATTAAACTGTTGAAGCTGTTCTATAGAGTAAAAAATGCCTGAATTTCAGTCTGAGATACAATTCTTAAAAATTGTTAATAAATAGTATTGTATATTCCGATTATTAATATTAATATTGCAATATGAAGTACCTGGATTAGCCAAAAAAATCCATTTACCCATTTTCCCCCAGAAAACCACTGTTGTTATTCAGTTGAAAGACCAGAGAGGCCTTTCGATTTGCATCTCCAATTCCTTTGCCAAGACTGTTTTAATTTGAATTGTATCTGCGGAGCACCCTCTGATTCCAAATCCCTTGTAAGATTCGCTTATCGTTGGATCACAATTTAAAGAGTTTTTATGAGGAAAATTTACTTAGCAATTTTTACTGGTTCTGGATTTAAAAGTAAAAGCGCAAAATGGATTTTGGGTTTATTTGTTGTTTTACTGGGGATGAAGCCCGTGCATAGCTTTGCTACAGATTTTACCGGCATTTGGACTTCTGTTACCCCAAGTATAACCTGTGCCGGTTCAACAGCAGATTACACTTTACTTGCTACCAATGCTTCAGATGCAAATGCTGCAATTGCCGTTGGTAATGCAGTAGTTATTACCTTCCCTTCGGGATTCAACCTCGCTTCGATTACCGGTGGAATAATGAATAGCCAAACAATAGGAACTATTACCAAAGGGGCTAATACTGTTTCTTTTAATGTTCCTTCGGGTGCTGCTGTTGTAACAGGCGGCCCTATCAACATAGTTTTAAACGGGATTGTAAATAATGCTACGTCCGGCGATTACAAATTGTCAATGACAATAGACGCATCCGCTGGAAACCGAGACGTTTTTGACGTAAATGCAAATTCTCAATTCACAATAAATCCGGTAGTAGCTGCATCTGTAACAATCGCTTCTGATGATGCAGACAATATTATATGCGCTGGTAGTTCTGTAACTTTTACTGCTACCCCTTCAGCCGGCGTTTCATCACCCTTATATCAGTGGCAGGTTAATGGGGTAAATGTAGGTTCAAATAGTTCTACCAATACGTTTACTATTCCCACAAATTCAAATAGCCCATATACAACTTACAGTACTAATCCTTTTGTGGTAACTGTAGTTTTAACATCAGCAACGACTCCGTGCGAGCAGGCGAAAAGTTCAGGAACGTCTGTAACCGTGAGTCCTGTTCCAACTATAACAGGAACGACTCCGGGAAGTAATTGCGGAACAGGGACAGTAACATTAGGCGCGGCAGCTTCTGCAGGTACCATTAACTGGTATTCATCTGCAACAGGTGGTTCAAGTTTAGGTACAGGCACCAGTTTTACCACACCAAGCATATCTGCTACTACGACTTATTATGTAGATGCCACCAACAATGGATGTACAACAGGAACAAGGACAGCAGTTCTTGCAACCATAAATCCTGTTCCAACTATCACAGGAACGACTCCGGGAAGTAATTGCGGAACAGGGACAGTAACCTTAGGTGCGGCAGCTTCTGCAGGTACCATTAACTGGTATTCATCTGCAACAGGTGGTTCAAGTTTAGGTACAGGCACCAGTTTTACCACACCAAGCATATCTGCTACTACAACTTATTATGTAGATGCGACCAATAACGGATGTACAACAGGAACAAGGACAGCAGTTCTTGCAACCATAAATCCTGTTCCAACTATAACAGGAACGACTCCGGGAAGTAATTGCGGAACAGGGACAGTAACCTTAGGTGCGGCAGCTTCTGCAGGTACCATTAACTGGTATTCATCTGCAACAGGTGGTTCAAGTTTAGGTACAGGCACCAGTTTTACCACACCAAGCATATCTGCTACTACAACTTATTATGTAGATGCGACCAATAACGGATGTACAACAGGAACAAGGACAGCAGTTCTTGCAACCATAAATCCTGTTCCAACTATAACAGGAACGACTCCGGGAAGTAATTGCGGAACAGGGACAGTAACCTTAGGTGCGGCAGCTTCCGCAGGAACCATTAACTGGTATTCAGCTGCAACAGGTGGTTCAAGTTTAGGTACAGGCACCAGTTTTACCACACCAAGCATATCTGC
The DNA here is from genome assembly GCA_963811285.1 of uncultured Chitinophagaceae bacterium. Classification (GTDB taxonomy): domain Bacteria; phylum Bacteroidota; class Bacteroidia; order Chitinophagales; family Chitinophagaceae; genus Ginsengibacter. The sequence continues at coordinate 421,190 of CAWEQV010000039.1, forward strand.
TACTACGACTTATTATGTAGATGCCACCAACAATGGATGTACAACAGGAACAAGGACAGCAGTTCTTGCAACCATAAATCCTGTTCCAACTATCACAGGAACGACTCCGGGAAGTAATTGCGGAACAGGGACAGTAACCTTAGGTGCGGCAGCTTCTGCAGGTACCATTAACTGGTATTCATCTGCAACAGGTGGTTCAAGTTTAGGTACAGGCACCAGTTTTACCACACCAAGCATATCTGCTACTACAACTTATTATGTAGATGCGACCAATAACGGATGTACAACAGGAACAAGGACAGCAGTTCTTGCAACCATAAATCCTGTTCCAACTATAACAGGAACGACTCCGGGAAGTAATTGCGGAACAGGGACAGTAACATTAGGCGCGGCAGCTTCTGCAGGAACTATTAACTGGTATGCAGCTGCAACGGGTGGTTCAAGTTTAGGTACAGGCACCAGTTTTACCACACCAAGCATATCTGCTACTACGACTTATTATGTAGATGCGACCAACAATGGATGTACGACAGGAACAAGGACAGCAGTTCTTGCAACCATAAATCCTGTTCCAACTATCACAGGAACGACTCCGGGAAGTAATTGCGGAACAGGGACAGTAACCTTAGGTGCGGCAGCTTCTGCAGGTACCATTAACTGGTATTCATCTGCAACAGGTGGTTCAAGTTTAGGTACAGGCACCAGTTTTACCACACCAAGCATATCTGCTACTACAACTTATTATGTAGATGCGACCAATAACGGATGTACAACAGGAACAAGGACAGCAGTTCTTGCAACCATAAATCCTGTTCCAACTATAACAGGAACGACTCCGGGAAGTAATTGCGGAACAGGGACAGTAACCTTAGGTGCGGCAGCTTCCGCAGGAACCATTAACTGGTATTCATCTGCAACAGGCGGTTCAAGTTTAGGTACAGGCACCAGTTTTACCACACCAAGCATATCTGCTACTACAACTTATTATGTAGATGCGACCAATAACGGATGTACAACAGGAACAAGGACAGCAGTTGTTGCAACCATAAACCCGGTATTAATACCAGATGTTACCATAACTTCCAGTTCGACTAACATCTGCACAACTGCACCATCAGGTTCGACTCCCGTTAATTTTTCTGTTTTGTCATCCAATAATCTTGGTACATCCCCTGTTTATCAATGGAAATTAAACGGCAATCCCATTGCGGGTGCTACTTCATCCACTTATTCTGCAAATGGTTTAGCTAATGGCTCGGTTATCTCCTTAGCCGTATCTTCCAATGCAACTTGTGCAAGCCCTGTTACCGCTACCAGTAATAATATTACTTTAGTTGGTTTTACGCCGCCGGCTCCACCTGTTTTTGATGCCACAACTTCCAGTGTGAATATTACTACGATTTGTCCACCTGAATCGGGTCTGATTTATTCAGTGGGGGCAGATGCGAACGTGACAAATTTTAACTGGAGTACTTCAGCTACCGGATGGGGGAATATCGGATCAGGGGCAGGAACAAACAGTATTTCATTTAATGAGACAAATGTAAACGACGGGAATTATAACATGCAGGTAACTGCACAGAATGCATGTGGAAGTAGTTCAGTCTCCGCTTTAGCTATAACTGTCGAAAAGGCAGCATCAGTATATGCAGGCGCAGATGCTTCAATTTGTAAAGGTGGAAGTTATACTATTGCTGATGCTGATTATAGTGGGTATATAAAGGCTAATGGCGCGAATGCACCTAAATGGACTGCAAGTCCGGCAGCAAGCGGCAGCTTTAATGATGAACTGGCAAAAAATCCAATATTCACGCCTTCAGCAAATTTTACAGGAACCATAACTTTAACAATTACAAGTAACAGGACGCAAGGAACCTATAATTGTTCGGTTTTATCAGACCAGATGACTTTAACGGTAAATGCGCCACCTGCAATCAGTGGTCAGCCATCAACAAGCTCCCAGACGATATGCCAGGGGAATGCAGCGACTGCGTTGACAGTAACAGCGAGCGGAGCGGGTTTAAGCTATCAATGGTACAGTAATACAACAAATTCAAACAGTGGCGGTACCCTTATATCGGGAGCCACTTCAAACAGCTATACCCCGCAGACAAGCACAGCAGGCACATTATATTATTATGTAAAAGTTAGCGGCACCTGTACACCTGCAGTGACCAGCAATGTATCTGGTGCAGTAACGGTAAATGCGCCACCTGCAATCAGTGGTCAGCCATCAACAAGCTCCCAGACGATATGCCAGGGGAATGCAGCAACTGCGTTGACAGTAACAGCGAGCGGAGCGGGTTTAAGCTATCAATGGTACAGTAATACAACAAATTCAAACAGTGGCGGTACCCTTATATCGGGAGCCACTTCAAACAGCTATACACCGCAGACAAGCACAGCAGGCACATTATATTATTATGTAAAAGTTAGCGGCACCTGTACACCTGCAGTGACCAGCAATGTATCTGGTGCAGTAACGGTAAATGCGCCACCTGCAATCAGTGGTCAGCCATCAACAAGCTCCCAGACGATATGCCAGGGGAATGCAGCAACTGCGTTGACAGTAACAGCGAGCGGAGCGGGTTTAAGCTATCAATGGTACAGTAATACAACAAATTCAAACAGTGGCGGTACCCTTATATCGGGAGCCACTTCAAACAGCTATACCCCGCAGACAACCACAGCAGGCACATTATATTATTATGTAAAAGTTAGTGGCACCTGTACACCTGCAGTGACCAGCAATGTATCTGGTGCAGTAACGGTAAATGCGCCACCTGCAATCAGTGGTCAGCCATCAACAAGCTCCCAGACGATATGCCAGGGGAATGCAGCAACTGCGTTGACAGTAACAGCGAGCGGAGCGGGTTTAAGCTATCAATGGTACAGTAATACAACAAATTCAAACAGTGGCGGTACCCTTATATCGGGAGCCACTTCAAACAGCTATACACCGCAGACAAGCACAGCAGGCACATTATATTATTATGTAAAAGTTAGTGGCACCTGTACACCTGCAGTGACCAGCAATGTATCTGGTGCAGTAACGGTAAATGCGCCACCTGCAATCAGTGGTCAGCCATCAACAAGCTCCCAGACGATATGCCAGGGGAATGCAGCAACTGCGTTGACAGTAACAGCGAGCGGAGCGGGTTTAAGCTATCAATGGTACAGTAATACAACAAATTCAAACAGTGGCGGTACCCTTATATCGGGAGCCACTTCATACAGCTATACACCGCAGACAAGCACAGCAGGCACATTATATTATTATGTAAAAGTTAGTGGCACCTGTACACCTGCAGTGACCAGCAATGTATCTGGTGCAGTAACGGTAAATGCGCCACCTGCAATCAGTGGTCAGCCATCAACAAGCTCCCAGACGATATGCCAGGGGAATGCAGCAACTGCGTTGACAGTAACAGCGAGCGGAGCGGGTTTAAGCTATCAATGGTACAGTAATACAACAAATTCAAACAGTGGCGGTACCCTTATATCGGGAGCCACTTCATACAGCTATACACCGCAGACAAGCACAGCAGGCACATTATATTATTATGTAAAAGTTAGCGGCACCTGTACACCTGCAGTGACCAGCAATGTATCTGGTGCAGTAACGGTAAATGCGCCACCTGCAATCAGTGGTCAGCCATCAACAAGCTCCCAGACGATATGCCAGGGGAATGCAGCAACTGCGTTGACAGTAACAGCGAGCGGAGCGGGTTTAAGCTATCAATGGTACAGTAATACAACAAATTCAAACAGTGGCGGTACCCTTATATCGGGAGCCACTTCAAACAGCTATACACCGCAGACAAGCACAGCAGGCACATTATATTATTATGTAAAAGTTAGCGGCACCTGTACACCTGCAGTGACCAGCAATGTATCTGGTGCAGTAACGGTAAATGCGCCACCTGAAGCAGTAGCAGGTGATAATGTTACTACCTGTACAAATTCCGGAGCAGTTAATATTACTACCGGTTCATCAGCGTTAAACTACTCATCGTTTGCTTGGACGTCTAATGGAACCGGAACTATTTCGAGTCCAAACTCTTTGTCCTCTGCTACTTATACTCCAGGTGCAGGTGAAACCGGAAGTGTTGAATTAACATTGACCGTGACAGGAAATACCGGATGTTCGACTTCTGTTTCTACAAAAAATCTTACAATAAATCAGGAGATTTCAATAACCTCCCAGCCCGATCCATCCCAGGCTGTTTGTCTGACCTTCCCGGTAAGCTTCTCAGTTACAGCAACGGGAACCAATCCGACTTATCAATGGAATTTAAATGGCAATCCCATTGCAGGTGCTACTTCATCCAGTTATTCAATCAGCCAGGCGAAAGCCGCAGATGCAGGAACTTATACGGTAGACGTTATTGGTACAGGTGGTTGTACAACTAGTACATCTAATAATGCTGAACTGATTGTAAACCAAACCATTACTTTTAGTAATCAGCCAACCGATGTAGCAGTATGTACTGGAAATGACGCTAATTTCAGCGTTACAGCAGCCGGAACGATTACAGATTATCAGTGGAGAAAGGATGGTGTTCCCATTACCGATGGAGGAAATATTTGCGGTGCAACTTCTTCCAGCTTAACTGTACCAGGTGCTTCTGCTACTGATGCGGGTAGTTATGATGTGGTTGTCAGCGGTCCTGCAGGACAATGTTCCCAGGCAATTTCTAACCCTGCAACTCTTACAATCAATACAGCACCTTCTATTACCACACAACCCGTTGCGCCAACTGCAACATGTTCAGGCAGTGGGACGCAAACAATCAGTGTGGTAGCGACAGGAACTAATTTAACATATACATGGAGGAAGGGCGGTACAGCCCTTACCGATGGAGGAGTAGTAAGCGGACAGGGAACGAATACATTGACATTAACGAATGCTACGACTGCAGATGCGGGTAGTTATGACGTGGTAATCAGTGGTACATGTACACCATCAGTAACGTCTGATGCTGTTGCCGTAACAATCAATACAGCGCCTTCTATTACGACACAACCTGTTGCACCAACTGCAACATGTTCAGGCAGTGGGACGCAAACAATCAGTGTGGTAGCGACAGGAACTAATGTAACATATACATGGAGGAAGGGCGGTACAGCCCTTACCAATGGAGGAGTAGTAAGCGGACAGGGAACAAATACATTGACATTAACAAATGCTACGACTGCAGATGCCGGTAGTTATGACGTGGTAATCAGTGGTACATGTACACCGTCTGTAACGTCTGATGCTGTTGCCGTAACAGTCAATACAGCGCCTTCTATTACGACACAACCTGTTGCACCAACTGCAACATGTTCAGGCAGTGGGACGCAAACAATCAGTGTGGTAGCGACAGGAACTAATGTAACATATACATGGAGGAAGGGCGGTACAGCCCTTACCAATGGAGGAGTAGTAAGCGGACAGGGAACAAATACATTGACATTAACGAATGCTACGACTGCAGATGCCGGTAGTTATGACGTGGTAATCAGTGGTACATGTACACCATCAGTAACGTCTGATGCTGTTGCCGTAACAGTGAATACAGCGCCTTCTATTACGACACAACCTGTTGCACCAACTGCAACATGTTCAGGCAGTGGGACGCAAACAATCAGTGTGGCAGCGACAGGAACTAATGTAACATATACATGGAGGAAGGGCGGTACAGCCCTTACCAATGGAGGAGTAGTAAGCGGACAGGGAACAAATACATTGACATTAACGAATGCTACGACTGCAGATGCCGGTAGTTATGACGTGGTAATCAGTGGTACATGTACACCATCAGTAACGTCTGATGCTGTTGCCGTAACAATCAATACAGCGCCTTCTATTACGACACAACCTGTTGCACCAACTGCAACATGTTCAGGCAGTGGGACGCAAACAATCAGTGTGGTAGCGACAGGAACTAATGTAACATATACATGGAGGAAGGGCGGTACAGCCCTTACCAATGGAGGAGTAGTAAGCGGACAGGGAACAAATACATTGACATTAACGAATGCTACGACTGCAGATGCCGGTAGTTATGACGTGGTAATCAGTGGTACATGTACACCATCTGTAACGTCTGATGCTGTTGCCGTAACAATGAATACAGCGCCTTCTATTACGACACAACCTGTTGCACCAACTGCAACATGTTCAGGCAGTGGGACGCAAACAATCAGTGTGGCAGCGACAGGAACTAATGTAACATATACATGGAGGAAGGGCGGTACAGCCCTTACCAATGGAGGAGTAGTAAGCGGACAGGGAACAAATACATTGACATTAACGAATGCTACGACTGCAGATGCCGGTAGTTATGACGTGGTAATCAGTGGTACATGTACACCATCTGTAACGTCTGATGCGGTTGCAATTTCAGTCAGTCCAACTTCTGTCGGAGGCACTCTTTCCGTAGATGGAGCAACCTCACCCTCTAATGTAAAAGTTCTATGCACGACTCCAAATGATGCGACCATCAATCTTGGTAATAATGTCGGAAATGTTACAGGATGGGAATATTCAACGAACGGTGGTAACACCTGGACACCGGTACCAGGAAGCAATACCGGCACTTCCTTGTCTGTAAGTGGCATTACACAGGCCACAATTTACCGTGCAGATGTGGTAAGTGGTGCTTGTGCTGCCACCACTTCTGATATTGCAGTGGTAAGTGTGATACCTCCTTATACCCCTCCATCAATTCACGTTACCAAAAGCGTGGTTTGCCTGGGTCAATCCACTTATTTATCCGCGCCTGATGCAGGTTTGCCATTATCACTCGGCAGCGGGGATGGGGATTTCCAAAATGCTAATCCTCCGGGATGGAGAAAGGACGGGAAAAGCAAAGGTGATTATTTACCTTCTCGTGGAAGTAATAGAGGTACAGACTTTTCATGGTTGGAAACTACTAATACGGGTGGCTCTGTAAATAATACAATTGGAGGTATTGATTACAGCAGTCCTCAGCCAAAATTTGCCATGGTGGCTGGTGATACTAATTCCATACTTGAAACTCCTGTATTCAGTTTAGCAGCCCAAAGCAGCGCCTCTTTCGACTTTATCCAGAGCTACAATTTCCTGAATGGTGCAAGTGGTACTATAGAAATTTCTACTGATGGGGGAAATTCTTATTCAACTCTCCTCGCTTCTTATACCGATCAGTTTGGTGTAACCGGCAACAAGGGTATAATGCAAAGTACAAGCATTGATCTTACAAATTATATTGGGCTATCCAATTTGAGAATACGATTCAAGTATAACGGTACTGATAATAGTGCGTGGGCGATAGACGGTGTAAATACGCCGGGAGATGCCATAAATACGAATCTTACATGGGGCGGTACTACCCTTGATGTCTATTCAGGTACATCTGTTACCGCCACTCCACAAGATAGAGGTATTAATTATTTCGTTGACAGTACGTTTGTGAATGGCTGTTACAGCGGAAGCGATACCATTCCAATCACCGCTTTGATAGGGGCCAATTTCACTGTTGACCAGGAACCCAAAACCTCTACTGTCTGTGTGGGTGATGTGGCTACCTTCCAGGGTACACCTACAGGTGATAGCCTGGTGTTTACATGGGAAAGAAGTACTGATAACGGAACTACCTGGACAACTGTTACCAATGGAGGCTCTTATGCGATAGCTAATACTTTTGATTATGTAAATGCACAGAATAACGAATCACAACTTACCATTAATACTTCTCTCAGTAATCTTGATGACCTTTACAGGTTAACTGCCAATAACCCGGGTTGCGGAGCGCAAACCGCGCCGGCGCCGATCCTTATGAACTATGTTTGGAAGGGAACCAATAATATTAAATGGAGTGATGGCACCAATTGGGATGCAGGGACAGTGCCTGATGATAAATGTAGGAACGTTTATATTTTAGGAAACAGGAGCAATGATCCAACAATTGATTATCAGGCTCCGGGAATAATCAATTTAATAATGCAACCAGCAGCCAAATTAACCATAAATAGTACAGGTATGCTTACTGTAGCAGGACATATAGATGTTTCGGTTGACCCATATTCACTTTATGCAAGGGATGGTTCTCTTAATCTGAATGCTCCACATGGTTCACCATTAAATACTTCCGCTGACCAGGTAATCGATCCGCATACTTTCTATAACAATGATCTGTACAACTTAAACCTTGATAATTCCTCACGTGTTATCACGTCATCAGACTCGCTCAATATATACGGGACTTTATCATTCGGTACCCCGGTGGCTCCATGGACATTCGCCGGCGGAGGAAATAAAACCTTTGTCACCAGCAATCTTCTGACTTTAAAGTCTAATATTACCAGAACAGCTAATGTGGCGGATATGAATAACGGTGGTAGTAGCGATATCGGTAACAAGATTAATGGTGATGTAATTGTAGAACGGTTTGTAAATGTAGGCCCACATTTCAGAGGTTGGCAGTTTTTGTCTGCACCTATTACCCCGGCCGGGCAAACGATTAAGCAATCCTGGATGGAAAATGGTTCGACACCGACCGGTTATGGAACATGGATTACCGGCCCTTACGCTGGTGTGGATTATTTTACTTACACGCCATCGCTTAAATATTATTTGCCAAATGTGGCGGATACCAGTGGAACGCCAGACAGCTGGCTGGGAGTTCCAAATACTGCAAACTCTATAAGCAATCCGGAAGGTTATATGATCTTTATCCGAAGTGATAGGGGAGCACCATATCCTACTCCAATTGTAATGAGGCCTACAACATTAAGAGCAAAAGGTCCATTATGGCAACCAAATAATCCTGCGCCCCAATCTGTCGTAGATGCCGGACTCTTTCAATCTGTCGGTAATCCATACGCATCTGCTGTAGATTGGTCTACTATGCTGGGTACGAACGGTTTTGTAAATCTCGAACAATCTATTACTATTTGGGATCCAAACCTGGGCGGGGTATATGGTTTCGGAGGGTATCAAACAATATCATCTATTGATGGTTATAAAACTTCTATAGCAACTGCGGCATACCCTAATAGCCCTATAAAAACTGTCGAGAGTGGCCAGGCATTTTTTGTGAGATCAACTGGCGCAAGTGGATCTGTTAATTTCAATGAAAATAATAAGGTAAACAGCAGCAGACTTGTAACTCGTGCAGCAACCGAACTGAACGCTGACAGATTTTATTTTAGAGCAAGACTGTATAGCTCATCCGGAAGTCCTTTGGATGGTAATTCTACTGTTTTCAGTAGCGATTTTTCCAATAAAATAGATGCTTATGATTCTCATAAATTAGGCAATAGCGGTCCCAACTTTGGCCTTATTCGTAATGGTAACGTTTTGGCTGTGGAAGCCCGCAATCAAATAATTGAAACCGATACAATACATTATGACATATGGAATATGGCGAAAGGTAATTATCAGTTAAGATTTGGACCGGAAAATATGGGTCAGGTTTCTGTAAACGCAGAATTGATCGATAATTACCTTAATTCGAGAACCTCTATTTTAGTAAATGATACTACCAGATATAATTTTGAAGTTAACGGCGATGTAAAAAGCGCTGCGAACAATCGATTTATAGTTGTCTTTAAAAGAATCAATACTCCGGTAAGCTTCGTTTTCGTTCATGCTCAACAGAAAAATGAAGATATAGAAGTAAGTTGGGAAGTAACTGATGAAGAAATGGTGAGCCGATATGAAATAGAAGAATCTTCAGACGGTCAATCATTTGTGAAAGCAAGCCAGGTCAATTTGGATTCAAAGAAAGCCGGTCAATACAATTGGTTGGATCAACACATAAAAGAAGGCTTGAATTATTATAGAATTAAAGTGATTAACAAGGATGGTTCAGTGGCTTATAGCCAAACAGTAAATGTGAACATGGGTTCTTTAAGTCCATTAATTTCAATTTATCCTAATCCCATCACTAATGGCATAATACATATTCATTTCAATAATCAACCGGCAGGAGCCTATGCCCTCCGGTTAATTAATCAATTGGGCCAGGTAATCCTGGCTGAGAAAGTAATCCATGCCGGTGGAAACTCAAATTATCCGATTAAATGGGATTATAACCTGGCTCATGGACTGTATCAACTTGAAATTATAAAACCTGAAGGGGGAATAAAAATTATTAAAGTGATATATTGATAAATAATAAGGTTCGCCATTTAAATATGAAAACACTTTTGTTTTTGATTAGCACACAAAAATTAAAAACATGCGAATAAAATAATTGTCAAAAAATTATCGTCCTTCACTGAGGTAAAAAATTTCAGCTTTTTTATTTAGCTTTACCATTTAATGCCAAACCCAATGAAACAATATTTTAGGTGGATAGTGAAAATGCAATTTTTTATAGTATTATTATTTTCACCAAGTTTAATTTTTGCTCAGATTGACCCAATGTGTGAACCTTGCCAATACGTTGCAGGATGTCATCCCGATGGCACACCATGTCCTATTGACAGTCATGTTTATGTTCTGCTTGCTATTGGTGTCGTCTATGGTATCAAAAAAGTTAGAGATCAAAGAAAAATGGCTGCTGCTAAATAATTTAACAGTTTTGATTTTTGTTACCCACAGCGTTTTAGCTTCAAATGGAACCGTATAAGTATTTAGACTTACTTCACAAAAATATCTTCCAAGATATCCTCAAAAAACGGCGGAATCAGAAATTTTAAATTAAATTGCACCACCGATAATTCAAGCTGGTATTACATTTTATTGGCCATTCAAACTGAATATGCACAAGATTTCCAAAAAAAAAGTCCGTTAACGAGGAAGCCGGGAGGCATGAGGCAAGAGGCGGATGGCAGGAGGCAGGAGGCAGGATGCAGGAGGCAGGATGCAGGAGGCAGGAAGAAAAGGAGAATTGAGAAGAGAAGGGGATGCCTTTAGAAGGATGTATTGGTAATGTTGAAAGTGGTATTTGTGGTGTTGATATATAAATGTAAAAAGAAGAAGAATAAGGATTTATTTAGAGGGAATTAAAGGAGATATAAAATTTAGAAAAATGGTTTATAAGAATTTAGAAAAGAAGATAAAAAAAGGAGAAATTATGGATATAAAGGTTTATAAAATGAGAAAGGAAAAAAAAGTAATTTATAATGAGAAAAAGAATGAGGAAGTAAAGAAGAAAGGTTTTATAGTAGATAAAAAAGGAAATATAAAATAATAAAAAAAGGGAAGTATAGATGCTGAAGGGGATAGGAGGAAATCGGAGGGAAGAGAAGGATTCCTGGTACAGAGGAGGATATCGGATGCCGGATGGCGAATGTCGGAGAGGCTTTGAAAGATGGTTTAGCGGCGTTATTTTTTTTATATTATTTCTGGTTTTCTTTCTTCCTGCCATACAATGAAAAATACAATTTATTTCGAAGGCATCAAACATGACACCACCTTAACCAACCTGGTGTCAAAAAACTTTGAACCAAGAATTCAAAAAGGCGACCTTCTTGGAATTACTGTTTCTTCCCTGAGCCCTGAAAATACAGTTCTTTATAACGCGCCGCAAAATGCCGAAGGAACCGCAACAGGTTTTCTTGTTGATTCAGTTGGCAATATTAATTTTTTCAAATTGGGCTTGGTTCGCGCTGCCGGTTTGACAAGAAGCGAATTGAAAGAAGAATTGCAAAAAGAATTGGTGCCTTACCTGGCGCAAACCGTCGTGTCGGTTGGTTTCTTAAACAGGCATGTCACTTTGATTGGCGCTATTTCACCATCAATTCTGCCTATGGCTACCGATGATATGACGATACTGGATGCAATTGCTTCGGCAGGAGACATTGGAGAAAAAGGGAAGAAAGACGATGTCATGGTTATAAGGGAAGAAGGTAATTCGAGAGTGTTCAAAAAGTTGAATCTAACGGACCAGTCCATTTTTTACTCACCTTATTTTTACCTTCAACCGAATGATATTATTTATGTGAAGCCTAAACAAAAAAGACAAAATATCGGTGCTCCCCAGATCATTTCATACGTTACAACAGCGATATCATTGTACTTGCTCATTTTTACCCGAATTTTTAAATAAGAGGCATCTTATGGAGGAAGATCAATTTTTTAAGGAAAAAGCGGATTCCAATATTTTCAAGCAGATCATCTATAAGTACCTGCCCTTCTGGCCGTTGTTTGTTATTACTGTAAGTGTTTCCTTATTCATAGCTTTTATTGATGTTCGGTCAAAAGTACCAATGTATGTCGCACAGGCAAAAGTGTTACTCAAAGACCCACAAAAAGGGGGCAGTGATTCAAAGGTTCTGGACGCTCTTAATATTTTTGGTGAAAAGAAGATTGTAGATAATGAGATTGTGGTATTGCGTTCTCCTGATCTTATGGAGGAGGTGGTGAAAAAGCTTGATCTTTATGCCACCGTTTATAACAAGGGTAACGTACGAATCGAAGAATTATATGGTTCTAATTCCCCGGTAAAATTTATAGCCCTTGATAAAGACAGTCTGAATTTGTGGGGAACCTATTTTTTTTCTGTTGACTGGAAGAAAAAAGTGGTGCATATCGACAATCAAACGATTGCTTTTGATACCACTTTTACTATTGGTAAGACCCGTTTGCGCCTTGTTATTAATCACGGCTACAATCCGAATGTTATAGGAAAGAACTACTATGTACAGTTTGCTGCTCCCGGATCCGCTGCAGGAGGTATAGCAGGGGGCCTAAGGATTTCCCCCTATTCCTATTCCTCTACCATCCTGAACGTTTCCTTGCAGACACCGGTTCCTGAAAAAGGAAAAGAAATACTTACGGAGCTTTTTAAATTCTATAATGTTAACAGTGTAGAAGATAAGAACGTTATTGCTGACAAGACAGTTGACTTTATTGATGATCGCCTTCAACTCGTTTCCTCCGATCTTGACAGTGTAGAAAGAAAAATCGCTTATTTCCAATCTAATACTTCTGCTGTTGATTTAAGTACCCAGGCAAGTGCCTATTTTCAAAAAGTCACAGCACTTGACCAGCAGAATGCTCAGATAGAACTCCAACTTGAAGGCCTTCAGCAACTTGAAGACTATTTGAAAACACAAGGAAAAAAGGAGGGGGTGGTACCGTCTTTATCGCTTATTAATGATCCTTCCTTGTCCGGTTTAATTGATAAGCTTTATGGAGCAGAGACTCAGGCTGCGGCTGTAAAAAGTGTTACCGGCGAAAGGAATGATGCGGCTATTGAAGCGGATGCACAAGTAGCTAAAATTCAAGATCAGGTGGCTGACAATATGGCCAATATAAAGAGTAATCTACTTCTCCTAAAAAACAGGATCAACAGCCAGATTGCCGACAACAACTATTTATTGAAAAAAGTGCCCGAGCAGGAGCGTGTTTTCCTTGATATAAGCAGGCAGCAGGCTGTAAAGAATAATATTTATACTTTCCTCCTGCAGAAGAGAGAAGAAACCGCTATTTCTTCAGTAGCAACAACTCCTGATCTCAAAGTGGTAGAAACGCCTTCATCTTATGGACCGATAAGCCCCGTGCCTAACAAATTTTATATGATGGGACTCGTGATAGGTTTACTGGCAGGTGCGTTTCTTGTTTTACTCAAAGAAATTTTCAGCCGTAAAGTTTTGTTCCGTTCTGAAGTGGAAAACAGAATGGATGTGCCAATTTTGGGAGAACTCGTCCAGGTGAAAGAGAAAGAGCCTATTGTGATAATGGATGGAAAACGTACCGTTATTGCCGAGCAATTCAGGTCAATAAGAACAAACCTTGCTTTTATGGGCCTCAGTGAAGAACGTAATACCCTGCTTATCACTTCCAGTGTTTCAGGAGAGGGGAAAAGTTTTATAGCCATTAATCTTGCCATTAGTTTTACGCTTACCGGTAAAAAAGTCGCACTTATGGAAATGGATCTCAGGAAGCCGAAACTTAGCCGCATATTAAAAGTGAAGAAAACGCCGGGAATATCAAGCCACCTGGCAGGGAAAGCGAGCGTGGATGAAATTTGTAAAGAAACTGAAATACCGGGTTTGTACGTAGTTTCTGCCGGCCCCATTCCTCCTAACCCAACTGAACTGATACAAGGAGAAAAATTTGCTTTGCTGATGGCTGAGCTTAAGAAGAGGTATGATTATGTGATCATGGATACGGCACCGGTTTCTCCGGTTACTGATGCCCAATTGTTACAGGCCTTTGCGGATATCAATTTATTTGTGGTGCGGCACGCGGTTACTCCTCGTGTGTTCCTGACAATGATCGAGGCCCTGGAAAAGCAGAAGAAGTTTAAGCACATGTGCCTGATCTTTAACGGTATCAAGCCACGAGGTTTTAATATTTACGGTTACGGGTTTGGAGGATATGGTAATGGTTACGGCTATGGCTATGGCTACGGTTATGGCTATGGCGGCGAATATGGCGGAGGCTATTACCTGGAGGACAGGAAAGGCGTTATATCACATATTAAAAAACTTTTCCGTAAATAACGGAGTGCCCTTATGGAACAACAAAATTATCACGGTTAGATTTTGGATGTGACCGGGAGAGGCGAAGCCGTGTTTAATTAGCTAATTAGCTAATTAGCGAATTAGCTGATGTGAAAATGTGAAAATCAAATCATTTTCCGATTGTTGCACAGTTGTTGCAGAGGTGGGAGAAAAAATCAGAAATTAAGAATGGAAAAGACGGAGATACAAAAAACGTGGTACGCCGTTTATACGCGTCCAAGGTGGGAGAAAAAAGTAGCATCACTATTGGAGGAGAGAGGAATCGAAAATTATTGCCCTATCAACAAAGTGACCCGCCAATGGAGTGACCGGAGAAAGGTGGTGCTTGAACCGGTGTTCAAAGGTTATGTGTTTGTGAGGCTGGAAGAAGACAAGAAGTGGGCCGTGAAGGAAGTAAACGGAATTTTGAATTTTGTGTATTTTCTGGGTAAGCCCGCGAAGATCAGGGATGAAGAGATCGATACCATTCGTAAGTTTCTGAACGAATTTGAAAATGTGCAGGTAGAATCCAAAGGATTGGTGGTCAACAGTGAAGTGCGGATAAGGCAGGGTGTGATGATGAATTACCATGGTGTGGTGATCGAGGTTCTTGGTAACCGCGCGGTTGTAAAGATTGATACGATGGATATACAACTGAGTGCGCACTTTGATAAGAAGAATTTGGAAGTGATTTGAAAATTAGCTAATTAGCCAATTAGCTAATGTGCTAATGTGCCAATGAATGGACAGCCGACTTTTTTAGGATGAGTCATTCCAAAATTTGAATGCCCTGAAATAAAAAATCTCAATTATTTGTTGCTTTACTGTGTGGAAAATGAGCCTCATCCCTCCCGATAATTATCGGGACTCCAAAAGGAGAAGGACACGCTCTATCTCACGAACCATATCATGCAAGCAAAATTTGAATGCCGAAATAAATATCTCAATTATTTGTTGCTTTACTACAAAGCCCGGATTAAAGATCAACCGGCGCCTGGACTCAAAACTCAAAACTCAAAACTCATAACCACTGGAAAAGAATTCAAAAATATACGTAGCAGGTCACAGGGGTCTTGCAGGAAGCGCTATTGTAAGAAAATTAAAGAAGGAAGGCTTTGAGAACCTATTGCTGCGGACTTCCGCGGAATTGGATCTCAGGAACCAGCAGGCGGTTCAGTCATTTTTTGAAACTGAAAAGCCGGAATACGTTTTTCTGGCCGCCGCCAAAGTAGGAGGGATACATGCCAACGATACCTATCCTGCTGATTTTCTTTACGACAACCTGTGTATACAAAACAATGTAATTCACGAGTCGTATGTGACCGGCGTAAAAAAATTGTTGTTCCTTGGCAGCAGTTGTATTTATCCCAAAAATGCTCCACAGCCCATTAAAGAAGAATACCTGCTGAGCGACTACCTGGAAAAAACCAACGAGGCGTACGCCATCGCAAAGATCGCCGGTATTAAGATGTGCCGGTATTATAATAAACAATACGGCTGCAATTTTATCAGCGCCATGCCCACTAATCTATACGGCCCGGGAGACAACTATGACCTTAAAAACTCACATGTATTGCCGGCCCTTTTAAGAAAATTTCACGAGGCGAAAGTGAGCAAGGCTCCGTCCGTTACGGTTTGGGGTACCGGGAAACCACGCCGGGAATTTTTGCATGCCGACGACCTGGCTGCAGCCTGCTTTTTCCTTATGCAACATTATAATGATCCGCAATTCGTGAATGTGGGAGTGGGCAAGGATATTTCAATCGGGGAGATGGCGCAAATGATCAAAGGTATTTCGGGGTATAAAGGCGACATCGTTTTTGATACCTCCATGCCGGACGGAACTTTTCAAAAATTGCTGGATGTAAGCCGCATTAATAATTTAGGATGGAAGGCTGAGATTGGGTTTGAGGAAGGAGTGAGGAGGACTTATGAGGGCAAATTTAATTAGCTAATTAGCCAATTAGCTGATGAGCCAATTAAAAACAGCGGCAAACATTTTATCGTTCTGGCCGCCAAAGGTAAGCATCGTGACCGGGCAAGTGCATAGTTCATTATTCGATGTTCCTTGTCCGATATTCATTATTAACTTTCGGCTTCCCATTTCATCGTTCGACAGGCTCAGGATGACAGGTAACAGATTCAAGATTCTTTTTATCGTTCTGGCCGCCAAAGGCAAGTGTCCCGACTGTATTAACTCATTAGCACATTAGCTAATCAGCTAATTAGCGAATCAGCACATTAACTCTTGTGTAGAATTTCAGGCATATTAAATCCACAATTACCAACAGCCGCTCTTGAAGGAATGGTAAAGGAAATGTGCACGCATCATGAAGCACGGCGGCCCGGATGATGAAGGGCTCTATACTGATGATGAGCGTCATCTTGTACTCGGCCACAGAAGGCTTTCGCTAATCGATCTTTCAAGTGCAAGGCCACCAGCCCATGTCGTATGCAGAGGGTAGATATGTCATCAGCTTCAACGGGGAGATTTATAACTATGCTGAGCTTAAAGCCACTCTGTTAAAGGAAGGCTACTCATTCAAAACCGGCAGCGATACAGAGGTGATCCTTGCCGCTTTTGCCGCCTGGGGAACCTGTTCATTTGAGAAGCTGAACGGTATGTTTGCATTTGCTCTTTGGGATAAGCAGGAGAAAAAAATGTATCTCTGCCGCGACGCCTCTGGCATAAAGCCGCTTTATTATTCGATTACTAATGAAGGGCTGGCATTTTCCTCTGAGATCAGGGGATTCAAACCTGTGCCGTGGCTTCAGCAAGAAAATGAACAATGGCCTGTGTTCCTGCTGGCTTACGGTCATCTGCCGGAGCCGGTAACGATTTTGCAAAAGGTAAAGCCGCTGCCTAAAGGTCATTTTTTATGTTATGACACACGCAGTCTTGATATTTCTCTCACGTGCTTTAAAAAATTCAGTTTTTCCGGTGGCATTTTTGACAGGAAGGAGGCCGTGGCTGACATCAGGGAAGCGCTTCAGCAGTCAGTGAACAGGCACCTTATCGCCGATGCACCCATCGGGGTTTTCCTGAGTGGAGGCGTTGATTCGGGGATCGTGGCACTACTGGCTTGTTCAGACAAAGGAACCCGTTTAAATACTCTTTCCATCGACTTTGAAGAATCGGCATACTCTGAAAAAAAATACCAGGATATGTTGCTGGAGAGGATGAGTTGCAGCAGTAATCAGCATCTTCTTAAAGAACCGGAGTTCAGGCAATACCTGCCGGAAATACTTTCCGCCATGGATCAGCCAAGCTGTGACGGAATCAATACCTGGTTTATCAGCAAATACGCCAGGGAAAATGGGCTTAAAGCGGTATTGTCGGGTATCGGCGGCGATGAATTGTATGGAGGCTACCCGTCTTTTGCCAGGATGGAGAAGGTGAGCCTGCTGGAAAAATTACCACAGGCTATTTTGAGAGCCGGCAAACATATGAGTCATAAAGCCTTTAAAAGGCTCTCTTACCTAAGCCTCAACGGCCCTGCAGGTGAATACCTTTTCCTGCGCGGCCAGTTCATTCCTTCCGAGATAGCGCGACACCTGGATATGGATGAAGATGAAGTGTGGCAGATATTATCAGGGCAAATTTTTGAGGAAAGCGCGCAATCTTTAAAGAGTTTTGATGAAGCCAGTTGGATCGAACTCAATATGTTCATGCAAAACCAGTTGCTGCGCGATGTGGATGTAATGGGAATGGCCCATGGTATCGAGATAAGGGTTCCCTTCCTGGATAAGGAATTTGTGGATCTTTCGATGAAGATCAACAGTAAGCTGAAGGAAGAAGGCCCTTTGCCCAAACAGTTGCTGATTGACTCTTTCAAAGACATTTTACCCCAAAGCATCTGGAACCGGCCAAAAATGGGATTCGGATTTCCTTTTAAAAAATGGCTTGCCGGCAGTGAATATGTAAAAGAGCTTATCTCACCTGAAGATAGCCACTTTAAAAACTTTGCCTCGGGTAGTATGCACTGGTCACAGTTTTTATCACTCATGCTGGTAAGGTATCGTGGTGTGTCCATGCCTTCAAGGCCGGGTAACTATCTTTCAGCCACAAAGCAAACAGGACTTAAAGCAGGTGGCGCAAACCGGGAACCACAAAGGCATGAAGATGCAAAGAAAGTCATGCTCCTTACTTTAAGGACATTTTCCCTCACAGGCGGCATTGAAAAGGTTAGTAAAGTCGCCGGTAAGGCGCTTCACGATATTTGTGAAATGGAGGGGCATGATCTGTCGGTTTATTCAATGTACGATGCATCTTCTGATATTAATGAAAAATACTTTCCAAAAGAAGACTTCACCGGGTTTGGAATTCGAAGGCTGCGTTTTACCCAAAAAGCAATCATGAGTGGGATAAAGAATGATGTCATTATCCTGAGTCATCTCAACTTGTTACCTGTGGGTTACCTGGTAAAACTTTTTTCACCGCGCACCAAACTCGTATTGATTGTTCATGGGATTGAAGCCTGGAAGGTTTTCAAAGGAGTGCGGAAAAAAATGCTGTTCAGTTGTGACAGGATATTATCGGTCAGCCAATATACCAAGGAAGTTATTACCAGGCTCAATCATTTTCCTGCAGAAAAAATACGGGTACTGAATAATTGCCTTGATCCATATCTTGAAGCGCCCCTTGAAAAGAAAAAAGACCCGAATCTTTTGAAAAAATACGGGCTCAAAGAAGATCATATAGTTCTTTTGACGCTTACCCGCCTTGCCAGCAGTGAGCGATACAAAGGGTATGACATCGTCATTGAAAGCCTGAAAGATTTACGCATTCAGAATCCTTCTCTTAAATACCTGATCATCGGCAAACATGATAAAGAAGAAAAACAGCGGTTGGACAAGCTGATCCAAAAGGCAGGCCTGCAATCCCATGTCATTTTTACGGGCTTTGTGGATGATGCGGAACTGGCGGAACATTTCAACCTGGCGGATATCTATATCATGCCCAGTGAGAAAGAAGGTTTTGGTATCGTGTTCATCGAGGCGATGTACTACAACAAACCGGTCATCGCCGGTAACAAAGACGGTTCCGTTGATGCATTATTGAACGGCAAACTGGGTTTATTAGTTAATCCTTCAAGTAAGCAAGAAGTGTCATCAGCAATTGAAAGTATTATTTCCGATAAGTGCAGATATATTCCTGATCGACAGGTATTAATGAATCATTTCAGTTTTGAGGTTTACAGAAGGAAATGGAAAAGGGAACTGGATACCTTAATTGGCTAATTAGCTAATTAGCTAATTAGCTCAGCCATGGTTCATGTCTTCACGAAACATTCTTTAGAAATTGAATTTAAATGCACGCAATAATTTCTTCCATAGTATCTTTTTTTCTGTCACCCTTTAATTGGCTGGTAATTCTGCTGATAGCGGGATTTTTATTTAAGAATAAAAGCAGGAGAAAAGCGTGTTTCATTTCAGCACTGTTAGTCTTTCTCGTGTTTGGCAACAGTTGGCTGCTGAACGTATATGCAAGGAACTGGCAGCCTGCGCCGGCAATATTAAATTCAGGGAAACCTTACAGTTGCGGGATAGTTGCCGGTGGTTTTGCAAGCCCGGATGCCAACTGCTCACGGTTATTTTAATTCGGCTGCAGACAGGTTTATAGAAATAATGAAACTCTATAAAACCGGTAAAATAAGGAATATCCTGATCAGCGGTGGCAATGGAAAACCTGACGAACACAGCTTCCGGGAAGGAGCGTGGGTAAAAGGCCAATTAGTTCAGATGGGGATTCCTGATTCAGTTGTTTTTACCGAAGATCGTTCAAACAACACTGCTGAAAATGCATTAAACACGAAACAGTTACTTGATTCTTTGCAACTAAAGCCGCCTTATCTTTTGGTAACTTCCGCTTACCACATGCCAAGGGCCCAACTTATTTTTGAGAAAGCGGGTTTGAACGTGGTTCCTTTTCCCTGCAATTATACCGATGGAAGAGGCGGAACGGAGTTCGGTGATTTTATCCCAAGGCCTTCAGTATTAATGGGATGGGATACTTATTTAAAGGAGACGTTTGGATATTGGTGGTATAGGATTAATGTGATAATGTGAAAATGTGAAAATGTGAAAATGTGAAAATGCAGCAACGTGAACCCGGTTGGGACGCTTGCCTTTCGCGGGCTGAACGATGAAAGAGAAAAATGTGCTGATTAGCTAATTAGCTGATGTGCCAATGCTAATGGGCTAATGTGAAAATGTGAAAATTTGAAAATGTGAAATCCGATAGCTATCGGATGAGATGCAGTAATAATGATAATAATGAATATCGAACAAGGAATAACGAATGGTGAAGTACGGACAACCGGTCGGGATGCTTGCCTTTTGTCGGCCTGAATGATAAATGTTGTTAAGGAAATATAAGGCTGACGGGTAAATTTTACAATTTTCAACTGGTGATATTGCTTCCAATCAATTAAATTTACTTAATGAAAAAAAGGGACGAAATTCTTTCAGATTTATCTCCTCATCTTTTCTGGGATGTGAAGCCAGGGCAATTGGATATAGAGGAAAATAGAGGTTATATTATAAAAAGGGTATTGGAGTATGGTCTTTGGAAGGATTGGCTATTAATAAATAAGGTTTACGGCTTAGAAACCATTACTGAGGCTTCACTTGCTTTTAGGGATTTAGATCCAAAAACTCTTGCATTTATAGCAAATGTTTCCGGGGTGCCAAAAGAAAAATTCAGATGCTACATTACGAGACAATTGACTCCCGGACACTGGGGATTTTAAAAAAATTACTTTCAATTGAACTTTTAAGTGATTTGCGTTTGGTAGGTGGTACTTCTTTGGCTTTACAATTGGGGCATAGAAAATCCATTGACCTTGATCTATTCGGAAATATTGATGAGGATGTTCTGGAAATAACTGTAGCTCTTAATTCCATTGGAAATATTACACTACTAAAGAATAGTAAAAATATTCATGTCTTTTTAATAGATGATCTTAAAGTTGATATCGTGAACTACAAATATCCGTGGCTTCAGGACTTAATTTATGAAGATAATCTTCGTCTGGCAAAAGTTGAGGATATAGCGGCGATGAAGCTTTCAGCCATTACTGGCAGAGGGACAAAAAAGGACTTTGTCGATCTTTATTTTTTACTTCAAAAATTGAAGCTTGCTGAAATGCTTGAATTTTATCAGAGCAAATATCATGATGGTTCGATTTTTCTGGTGATGAAAAGCCTTATTTTTTTTGAAGATGCAGAAACTGATTCGATGCCTGATATGCTCGTCCCGGTTGATTGGAAAGAAGTAAAAGAAACGATCCGGCAGGCACATAAAAAATATATCAAAAATCAAGCATAGGGGCAGTTGCTAATGTGAAAATTTGAAATCCGATAGCTATCGGATGTGAAAGTGTGATAATGCTAATGTGAAATCCGATAGCTATCGGATGTGATGGTGTGAAAATGCGTAATAATGAATATCGAACAAGGAATAACGAATGATGAAGTAGGGACAATTTGTCCCGGACGCTTGCCTTTGGCGGCCTGAACGATGAAAACAGGAAAAGTAGTAAATTTGAAGAAGTTGAATTAAAAATGGTTACGAAGACTCACATAATAAAAGGCCTAAAAGAATTAAAACCATCTTTACAAAAAGAATTTGGGTTGACAGAGATTGCTTTGTTCGGTTCAACTGCCCGGGATGATCAAAATAATGAAAGTGACATTGACCTTCTTATTGATCTTTCTAAAAATAACTCTTCTGATTTTTTTAATATAGCTTTCCAATTGCAAGATTTTTTTTATCCTGTTAGAGTAGATATTGTAACTAAGAAAGGGATCAAAGCTGGTTATTTTAAATCTATTGAGAAAGATTTGATCTATGTCTAAACGTGAAGAGTTATTATTAGCTGATGTGCCAATGCTAATTTGAAAATGTGATAATTTCCGATAGCTATCGGATTTGAAAATGTGAAAATGTGAAAATGAGGATGCAGCGAAGTATGTTGTTGAGGCTTGTGAGGATCCGGCGTAGATTATCAGGATGAGCAATAAGGTTGTCAAAAAGAAGGGATAATTTTAAAATTGTAACTTTAAAATAAACATTATGGAACAAATAACATTTGTCACAGAGGATATAAGGGATATAAATTTATTAATTTCAATCGCTGAAAAGATAGGTTTGAAGAAATATATTATTTCCCAAACGGAGTCGAAAAAAAACAAGCATAGAAAAGAACTTTTCAAAATAATAGATGCAGGAGTTGACGTTTCCAATTTTGGAGATGCATCAGAATGGCAAAGAAAAACCCGGAAAGACCGGGTAATTGCATAGTGGTATGATTCTGATTGATAGTAATATTCTTATTTATTCAGCTCAGGAAAAATATGTCCACCTGAGAAAGTTATTTAAAGAACGAGATGCTGTTGTATCAATAATTTCAAAATTGGAAGTTTTAGGTTATTTTAAAATCACTTCCGGACAGTTAATCTATTTTCAAACGATATTCAGCCTGGTTGGAATTGTTCAAATAAATGAGCTTGTGATTGATCAGGCTATTCATTATAGGCAAAAGAAATCAATGTCCGTAGGAGATTCTATTATTGCGGCCACTGCTAAATTATATAGTTGCGACCTTTATACAAATAATGAATCAGATTTTAAAAACATTAGCGATTTTAAAATCATCAATCCTCTTTAAGAATAGAAGGGGAAAACCTGAATCTAAGAAAGGTGCCACGAGGACGCCTCGACTCAAATAATTTAAATTGTGCTTCTTCTCCTTCCTCTTTCTTTATTTCCTCTTGAGTTTGTGGCGAAAAAAATCAGAGTGCCAATTTTAGAGGAAAAAGTGTGCACAAAAAAAAGTAACGGACATAATAATTTGCTTTCTTTTGCTTTACATTTGCTTCACAAATCCGACATAAACCCTAACAAAACGGTCAACAAAAAGATCACGATTCCATTAAAAAACCGCAAAAATTCCAACGGAAGTCTTATAAGTTTGCTTTGCGAGATATTGTAAATACAAGTAAATCCATTGACCGGCACTACTTTCATAACGACCTTTTTAATATTTCCCCGTAATGCACAGGTTGTGCATAAGTAGTGGCCATTCCGGTACCTTTCATTTGATTGAATTACAGTTAAAATGCATTTTGCGTCTCAAATTTAATCTCTGCGTAAAAGCAAAACTTAAAATTCATCTGTTTTAATATAATGCTCTTTAATTCACTCAATTTTGCTTTATTCTTACCGGTAGTCTTTTTTCTGTACTGGTTCGCAACTAAAGGGGATATCAAACGTCAAAATGTATTACTTCTTTTGGCCAGCTATTTCTTCTACGCAAGTTGGGACTGGAGATTTCTTTTTTTACTAATCTTTTCTACTTTCCTGGATTATTCTACTGCCATAAAAATGAATAACTCTCAATCCAAAAGCTGGAAAAGATTTTGGTTTTGGTTAAGTATCTGCGTAAACCTCGGCTTCCTGGGGTTTTTTAAATACTACAATTTCTTTGTTGAATCTTTTGCCCAGGGACTTTCCGATATCGGCCTGAAAGCCAATTTTTGGACACTACAAGTAATATTGCCTGTCGGCATTTCTTTTTATACTTTTCATGGCTTGTCTTATGTAATTGATATTTATAATGGCAAAATAAAACCTGAAAGAAATTTTATCTACTATTCCGTTTTCGTAAGTTTCTTTCCTTTGCTTGTCGCCGGGCCTATTGAAAGGGCTACCCATCTTTTGCCACAGATAAAACAAAAAAGAAAGTTTGACTATGCCAATGCTGTAGATGGCTTAAGGCAAATATTATGGGGGCTTTTTAAAAAGATTGTAATTGCTGATAATTGCGCCACTTTTGTAGATACTATTTTTAATCATGCCGGCCAATACAATGGCAGCACACTGGTCTTGGGCGCTGTATTTTTCGCAATACAAATCTATTGTGACTTCTCCGGTTATTCTGATATTGCAATAGGAACAGCAAGGTTATTTGGAATTGATCTCTTAAGAAATTTTGCCTTTCCTTATTTTTCAAGGAATATGGCTGAATTCTGGAGGCGTTGGCATATTTCCCTATCAACATGGTTCAGGGACTATCTCTATATTCCTTTGGGAGGCAGCCGGGTAGGTAACAGGATGAAGATCAGGAATATTTTTATCATTTTTATCATTAGTGGCTTTTGGCACGGGGCCAACTGGACGTTTATTATTTGGGGCGCCCTGAATGCTCTTTACGTTTTGCCGTCTGTATTACTGAAAACAAACAGGAAGCACCTGGATGTAGTTGCGAAGGGAAGATACCTTCCTTCATTGAATGAATTTCTTTCAATGGCATTTACATTTGGGCTTACTGTTTTAGCGTGGATTTTTTTCAGGTCTCCAAGTGTTACAGACGCAATTCATTATGTACTTAAGATATTTTCACCATCTACATTTCAACGTCCTCAGGGGAGCGCCTTTCTTAACGGTGGTCCGTCTGTTTATACAATGATCCTGCTGATAATATTGCTTATGGTGATTGAGTGGTTGGGAAGGCAGCATCAGTATGCAATTGCAAGATTTGGGTTTGGTTTCCCAAGAGGGGTCAAATGGGCATTTTATTATAGTTTGATCCTTACTATATTTTACTTTGCGGGAACACCAAAACAGTTTATTTATTTCCAGTTTTAATGAAAAAGTTTCTCATTCGTTTTTCCTTGTTTTCTTTGCCCTTGTTGATATTGTCGTTCCTCGCAGATCATCTGGTTTCAAACTATTTAAAAAAAACAGATACTGAAGCGAAGGGGGAATATTCGGTGTGGAACGATATTTATAAAGGTAAAATCAATTCCGATATTGTTGTATATGGTTCATCACGGGCGTGGGTCCAAATTGATCCCTCTATTATTTCACACGCATTTAACGTGAAAACGTATAATTTGGGTATTGATGGTCATAATATTATGTTGGAATATTTTCGGCATAGGATGCTGTTGAAATATAATCGTCAACCAAAAGTGGTGATATTTTCGGTAGATCATAATACCCTTGGCAAGCTTGAAAACCTATACAATTCTGAGCAATTTTTACCCTACATGCTTTTTAATAATAGCATCCGGCAGGCAACCGAAACTTTTAATGGATTTCACTTTGCCGATTTTTATATCCCTTTCTACAGATTTATCGGCAGGGATAAACTAATTGATGCTGCATTTGAATCAGTATTTAAGAATAAGACTGAAAACAGATTCAGAGTTAATGGCTATAAAGGAATGGACATGGAATGGAATTCCGATTTTGAGAATGCAAAAAAGCGACTGGGAAGTTACGAGGTGCATTTTGATTCAACATCAGTGCACTTATTCAATCGCTATCTGGAGGAGTGCAAAATAAGCGGTATCAGGAATATCTTCGTCTATACTCCCGAATATATTGAAGGACAGAAATTCACGAAAAACATGGCTGCAATGATTGACACTTTTGCCGTGATGGCGGCACGGTTCAATGTACCTTTTTATGATTATTCAAAGGACTCGATTTCATTTCACAAAAAATATTTCTATAACAGTGAACATATGAACAGGACTGGTTCAAAGTTATTTACAGAAGAATTTGTAAACGACTTAAAAAAGGATGGTTACGTTGCCTCTATCTTAAGACATAAATCTGATAAAAACTTTACACTTTCC
>CAWEQV010000040.1:0-79234 GCA_963811285.1 uncultured Chitinophagaceae bacterium
GTAATAGCTGGTTGCTAAATGTCTATGCAAGGAATTGGCAGCCTGCGCCGGCAGTCCTGCCTGCCTCCCGGGTTTATAGTTGCGGGATTGTTGCAGGTGGTTTTGCAAGTCCGGATGCTTACGCTCATGGTTATTTTAATTCGGCTGCCGACAGATTTATCGAGATAATGAAACTCTATAAGACCGGCAAAATAAGGAATATCCTGATCAGTGGTGGTAACGGCAAACCGGATGAACACAGCTTCCGGGAAGGAGCGTGGGTAAAAGGGCAACTGGTTGAAATGGGTATTCCGGATTCTGTCGTTTATTCAGAAGATCGTTCGGGCAATACGGCTGAAAATGCGCTCAATACCAAACAGTTGCTTGATTCTTTACAACTTAAACCGCCTTACCTCCTGGTGACCTCCGCTTATCATATGCCTCGCGCCTCTCTTATTTTTAAAAATGCAGGAATGGATGTGGTTCCTTTTCCATGCAACTACACGGATGGCAGAGGTGGAACCGAATTCGGTGATTTTATACCAAGACCTTCAGTATTGATGGGATGGGATACTTATTTAAAGGAAACATTTGGGTATTGGTGGTATAAGGTGAAAGCTTAATTAGCGAATGTGCCAATGGTGATTCTCAAGCTGAAGTGTTCGATGTTTATGAGTTCGCAGTTGATAGTTCTTAGTCCTTAGTTCTAAGTTCTTAAATTGGATCAGTTCTTCCTTTGTGTGTCTTTGTGACTTCGTGTCTTTGTTGCGAAAATAGGTTGTGCATAAATAACTGAAAAACAGTAAACAAACAAATTTACCTGAAAATAAATCCTAATCATGTCGTCCTCTAATTCAAGGCGGGAATTTATAAAGAATACCGGTGCGTTGGGCCTCGGGTTGGTAACGTTACCTTCCCTGTTTAATAAGGCCGGAGGTGAACACCCGGTAGAAAAAAGAAGATCGTTTGCGTGGGTGGTCACCCCGATGACCCGGAAAGCGGCTGTGGCGGCACCTTGGCAAAACTCAGAAATGCCGGGCACGATGTCACCATTATTTACCTCACCACCGGCGAAGCCGGCATTCCGGGTAAGAGCCATGATGAAGCCGCGGCTATTCGTAAACAGGAAGCTATCAACGCTTGTAAAGTGTTGGATGCGAAACCTGTATTTGCGGGGCAGATTGATGGCGATTCCGTTGTCAACAATGATTGGGTAAACAGGATCCATGAATTGATCATGGATGAGAAACCGGACATCGTTTTCACCCACTGGCCGGTAGACTCACACAAAGATCATCAATCGGCAAGCATGCTCACCATTCAAAGCTGGCTGAGGGAGCCGCAACAATTTTCGCTTTACTTCTTCGAAGTGTGCATTGGCGAACAAACCATGATCTTTCATCCTACCGATATTGTGGATATAACCGATACGCAGGAGCAGAAGAAGAAAGCCGTCTATTGCCACACAAGCCAGGATCCCCCGGGAATTTATGAATGCGGACACGCGGCTATGGAAGATTTTCGCGGAAGAGAGTTGGGGGTGAAGGCAGGAGAAGGATTTGTGAGGATGGTGGGAAAGAAGGAATCTAATGTGCTGATTAGCTGATTAGCTGATGAGTAGATGTGAAAATGTGAAAATGTGAAAATGAGGATGCAGTGGTGAATGATGAATGTTGAATGATAATTTTGAATGTCGGGAGCGAATGATCGATATCGAACATGGAATGATGAAGGAGGTGACAACCGACCGGAACGCTTGCCTTTGGCGGCCTGAACGATGAAAAGGATTATGGATTTTGAATGATGGATTATGAATGTCGGGTGCTCGTATTGAACTTGGAAAAAGGAATATTGGATTTGTGTTGAAGCCGTTAACGGCATTGAGATAAATGTGTAAATTTGGTAAATATAAAAAGGCAAAGAAAAACGCGAAAAGACAGAGTACTTCCATAGTTGGAATGATTCTAATTGATTGTAATATTCTTATTTATCCAGCAAAATGCGAACAATAAAGGAAATAGAAGAACTGTTCAAACTATTTGACGATTTGAATATCTATGAAACATAAGGAATTAAGAAGTTAGGGGTTTTTGGTTCTTTTGCAAGAGGTGAGCAGTTTAATGATATTGATTTGTTTGTTGAAGATGACCTGGGATACAAGCAGATAAGTGATTTAAAAAATAAACTCGAATCGAAAACAGGAATTCCCTTCGACATAATGGTTAAAAAGAGTGCAGAACCGGTGATTTTACATCGTGCTTTGAAAGATATGCAATATGCAACCACACATTAAGAACGATTTACTTTATTTGTTACGCATTCTTGAAGCTTGTCAAAAGATAAAGCTTTATTCAGGAAATATTTCCACTTTTGAAGACTTTTATTACTCAAATGATCAGTTGGAATTGAATGCTTGTTTGTATCAGATGGCTCAGATTGGGGAACAAGCAAAAAAGATAAGTAGTACTTTAATCGACAAACACTCTCAAATTCCGTGGATGAAAATTAAGGGGTTTAGGAATCGAATCATTCATGATTACATTGGAATAGACATCGAAAATGTTTTTTTGGGATCATTCAAAATGATGTCCCGGAACTGCACGACCAAATCGTCCCAATAGTATCCCGGGAAGTAGAAACCGGAATCTTTGAACGTGAAGAATTTGAAATTGCAAAAACAAGTCCCTATCTGAACATGTAGATTTTTCACTGTTCGATTAGATGAAAAGCAGATCTATGGCGCTTTCGGCGGCCTGAATGATAGAGGAGAAAGGGCCCACGAAGACACAAAGAGATTTTAAGTTATTTTTCTCCTTCAAGTTCCTTTGTTACTTCGAGCCTTTGTGGCGAAAAAGAAAAGAGGGGCCACCAAGACGCAAAGACTCAAAGAGTTTTACGTTTTGCTTCTTCCTTCGTATTACGTTGTTTCTTTGTGACTTTGTGGCGAGAAAAAATTACACTGGCGATTTTGGAGGAAAAAGTGTGCACAAATAAAATTACCGGGGACAATAAATTGGTATCTTTTGCGGTACATTCGCGTTACAAATCCTGAATAAGCCCTAACAAAACATCAAGAGAGATTGCAATTCCTTACAAAGCCACACAAATACTAACTGAAATCTTATTAGTTACTTTACGAACGCATTGTAAAATAAGGTAAACCATTGACCGGGACTACTTCAAAAAGAAGATTTTTTTCTAATTGCCTGCAACTTCGCAAAGCATTGGACTGCTTTTTTCAAAATATTGTAGTGCTTTTTCAATACGCAATTACGATCTTCAAAATCACAACAACGACTTTTAAAAACCTCATAGTGTTTTTTAAGAAGACTGGCAACGATTTTGCACAAAAAATAAAAAAATACCCGGCAACCAAGTTGCCGGGTACCGCTAAGAACGTTTGGATGAAAGCGAGGTGCTACTCTGCTTTTGTATATTCCAACGTTTTCAACATGTGGGATAAACCTTTACCGGGACGGAAAAGAAGCCTTGCTTTTTTAACGTCCTGGGAGGTTACCGCATCGGAGGTGTCTTTGCCACCGGAGCTGATGCTCACGCGAAGCGTACCTACATCACCCATCTGGACGATAACGCCGTCCTGCAGGTCGGTGATAATGTTCTCTTCAAGTGCCGTGAGAACTGCCATACAGTCCGCCGGGCGGACCGTACATTGGTTAGAGATGCGCTTAGACATCTTCTTAAAATCGGTGATACCTGCAGTAAGTGCCGCAGCGTAAAACTTTTGGGCAGACTGTGCGTCTCCCGGTACTATCCTTCGTGGGATAGATTTGATTCTGATAGCCATGTTAAATGGTTTTAAATTATGACAGTAATATTACTGTTCTCCAAAAATATATTATTAGAAATACCAACTCATTGCATTTTATTCACATATTGAGGATAAGAATGTTATGTTGTTCGTAATTTATTTTGGTCAAGTCGATTATTTAATATATTAATTGATCTTGTTTTTCAAGTTGTATTTTACAATAAGTTAATTATCAGCTAGTTATTTTCGGAACATTTTGTTCTTGAAATGTTTTTCTCGGCAATAGTCTGTTTTGAATTTTAAAGTAATCCACACCCTGTGAATAAGTATTTAAAAGAAGAAATTAGAAAGGGCAAGTTCGACTCATACAACACTAAATTTTTCTTTCCCGGTATGTTCCTTTGTTTCTTTGTGACTTACTGGTTGTGTTGTTTTTACAATTGAGTTGTAGGCGCTTGTTTTAACCGGCAAAGTCGGGGGTTATAGTGAGCAAAGAACAATGCATGCACACCGAAAATTCTCCCAGTAAACTTTATGGGACAATTTAATTTTATGCCATGGGTGAAGTCACTTGAAAGAAGCCATCCAAAATCGTTTAAAGAACTGCACAAGGTTTACAAGGATCTTCAACATGTAAAGGACTGTTATATTGATGGGAGCAAAACCCTAGCCACGGGATTACCAATCGTTTGATAATTTGCCGGACCCGAATTTAACAGCCTGAAGGACTGGAAAAGTCATGGTTGGAAAAAACCGACTCTGTGATAATCAATTCAGGATACAAAAAGTAAATTGATACAAACTACTGAATATACCTCCAAAGTTGGTGAAGAAAACTGGGATATCGTTATCCAGCCTAAAGCTCATTTGCTGGATCTTAATCTAAGGGAAGTTTGGCGTTACAGGGATCTTCTTTTGCTTTTTGTAAAGCGTGATTTTATTGCCCAATACAAACAAACTATCCTTGGGCCCCTATGGCACCTGATACAGCCAATTTTTACAACCATTATGTTCCTATTGATATTTGGGAAAATTGCGAACATTCCTACAGATGGAGTAAACCCGGTATTGTTTTACATGGCCGGCATCACTATCTGGAATTATTTTGCCAGTTGTCTTAATTCTACCTCTAATACGTTTAGAGCTAATGCAGGCATTTTTGGAAAGGTATATTTCCCCCGCCTGGTGATTCCTCTGTCAAATGTTCTGTCTAACATGGTGAAGTTTGGAATCCAGTTTTTGTTATTGGCGGCAATGATGATTTTTTATTCCTTCAAAGGTACTCCCATTCATTTTGGAGTTACGTGGCTGTGGATACCCGTGATATTGCTGATGATGGCAGGACTTGGACTTGGCCTTGGAATTATTATATCTTCATTAACCACCAAATATCGTGACCTTACCGTTCTTATTGGTTTTGCCGTACAGCTCCTGATGTATGCAACACCCATTGTTTATCCATTATCATTTTTAAAAGGTAAATCATATGCTAACTGGATCGCCTGGAACCCTTTAACTCCTATTGTGGAATCGTGGCGTTATGCCCTGTTTGGCCAGGGTAGTTTTAATATTACCGGTTTGCTTTATAGTACTTCCGTTATTCTGGTAATCTTGTTTTTAGGATTACTCATCTTTAGCAAGGTGGAAAGGACGTTTATGGATACTGTGTAATTGTTTGTCGAAAAAAGAGATTATTTAATTTGAGTGATACTGTAAAAGTTAAAAATATTCAGCAAATAGAATCCTCTCCGCAAGGAAGACCTGCCTACGCTTGTGCTGGAAAATCTTCGAATGATATAAGTACTATTGAAAAGGGAATGATAAAAAAAATGAAAAAAATTCTAAAAAAGTTATTAGCAAGATTTGGATATAATATCACAAAATTAAATTCCAAGGTTGATGAGGCATTTGAGAATCAACGAAGACTTATAGCTAACAATATAACCCCCAATAGTGCTGTAACAATATTTGATGTGGGCGCATTTGAAGGACATATTGCTTTGAAATACAACAATTTACTTGAAAATTGTCGAATTTATTGTTTTGAGCCCTTTTTTCCATCCTTTGAAATTTTAAAAAAGAATACTATAGCATTTAAAAATATCCATATTTTTAATTCTGCACTTAGCAATATTACCGGGCAAGTTGATTTTCATGTAAATAATTTTGCTCAAACAAATTCTCTTTTAGCAACCCATCCATCTGGTGATAAAACATGGGGCCAAGGTTTATTAGATACAGTTAAAAAGACTAAAATAAATTCAATAAAACTAGATGATTTTATTATTGAACATAAAATTGAAAAAATAGATATTCTAAAACTTGATACACAAGGAACAGAATCTCAAATAATAGAGGGAGCATCAAAATCTATTAAAGAAAATAAAATTTTTCTTATTTATTTAGAAATAATCTTAATGCCCACTTACCAGCAACAAAAGAACTTTGATGAAGTTTTAATGTTGTTAAGAACAACTGGATTTAAATTGCATAATTTTTACAATTATAACTATAACAGCTTAGCAGAATTACGGCAAGTTGATGCAATATTCGTTAAGGACACAAAATGAAGCCAAGCTTATACAGTTAAATGTTCATGCAATACTTAATATTATTTGCCGTTGGGAATAGTAATTTTAATAGAGGGTTATACAAAGACACTATTACTTTTTTATAGCAATCACACTCCTCCAATATGGTAAGTGCAATAAAAAAGATTTTAAAAAAAATCGCTCTTACATTCGGGTATAATTTTTTGAAGGTGGATTTGCTAAACCAAATCGAGGATGAGAAATACCATGCGGTTTCAACTTTAAACAGAGTAAAGTATTTGCTTTGTCATTATGATTTTACAAAAAATGATAATGGTATTTTAAGTTTTCATGAATATTCGGAAAATGATTTACTTAAATCGAGAGCACAAATATTTCAAGATTTGTTTGTTTTGCGTCAATTAAATAATAAAAGGAATGGATTTTTTGTCGAATTTGGCGCAACGGACGGAGTTAGTTTAAGCAATACTTTCTTATTGGAAAAACATTATGGATGGAAAGGTATCCTGGCAGAGCCTGCTCACGTTTGGATAGAAAAATTGAAGAAGAACAGAAGTTGTTTTATTGACACAAGATGTGTTTGGTCAAAATCCGGTGGAACGCTTGGCTTTTATGAAACTAAAAATGCAGTTTTGTCAACAATTGACAAGTACTCCAACCCTGATTTTTTAGCTGGTTCCAGGGAGGATAGGAATGAGTATGCTGTTGAAACAATCTCATTAAATGATTTACTGTCATTCTATAATGCTCCTACAACTATTGATTATATCTCAATAGATACTGAAGGTTCAGAATATGAGATATTAAAAACTTTCAACTTCTCAAAATATTTCATTCGGATCATTACAGTTGAACATAATTTCTCTTCAAAGAGGGAAGATATATTTAATTTACTAACAGTTAATGGTTTTAAGAGAGTTTTTCAATCAATAAGTTTGTTTGATGATTTTTATATTAATGAACAAGAATTATATGAAAAGTAGATTCCAAAATAAAGCTATTGCCTCGAACAGGTTTTTAGAAGACGAATTTAACAGAGAAACATCTTTTTTGACCATTGCCATGGAAGCAACAAACGTCAGGAAATAAAACACCTTCTCGGGAAACGTAGCCTTTGCAAGTTTTGCTTTCCAGTTAATCTTCGTGGTTGATTGAAATTGAAAGTCGTATTTCCTGAAGAACTAAATGAATTTCCTAAATTCAACTGCAAATAAAATAATATGAATAATGCCAGCAGCAATTAGAGATCGATTCATAAACAAACTTAAAGCAGTAAAAGCCGGTTATGAATGGCAGAAAGCATTGAAGAATTCGAACGAAGATGTAAGAAAAATGGCAGGTTGCATTCATTTTGTCAAAACCGGTATGGCCTGGTCACATGAGGAAAGTGCAGCTTTAGAGCTAATTGATAGTTTAAGAAACGAACTTGAAAATTCAACAGAAACAGTGACCGTTACCGACTACGGTGCCGGAGATCCTGGTAGCGGAAAAACAGAGGCAGAAATGGTTGCAGGAACAGATTCAGAACGAAATGTCTCAGATATTTGTAAAGTGGCAGCCAGTCCTTCAAAATGGGGGAAACTGATTTTTAAGATTATAAGGGAATTTAAGCCAGCCCGCATTTTAGAATTAGGAACAAGCCTCGGCATATCTGCTTCCTATCAATTAGCCGCAATAAAACTCAATCAAAAAGGAGAATTGATTACTATCGAAGGAGCGAATGAAGTGGCTAAAATAGCATCGCGCAATTTCAAAAAACTTTGCTACATGAATTATTCTCTCCTCGGGGGAAGGTTCAAAGACGTTCTTGCCCGCATACTCTCAAAAGATCAATTATTTGATTTGGTTTTCATAGACGGGCATCATGATAAAAAAGCAACAAAAGAATACTTTGAGCAGTTATATCCTTTCTTATCTGACAAGTCGGTTTTAATATTTGATGATATTAACTGGTCAGAAGGGATGAACCAGGCGTGGCAGGAGATACATCATGATGAAAGAATTCACTGCTCCTTTGATTTGAACAAATGGGGCATTTGTATGGTTATAACTCAACGAAAAGGACTGGTAAAAGCTTCTGCGAAGTCTCATTTTAACAACTGAAATAAGACCGACATTAGGAACCCGAATCAGGAATGGAACTATAGAGATACAAATTCCGTAATTTATTCGTTTACTGCCAAAGCACTCTAATACAGTTCAATATGTTCATCGATAAGTTACTTCCAAAAGATCCTTCAGTAAAAAGACATATCGCCAAATCAATGACATGGAGGATGGTGGGTACTGTTGATACCGTCATACTAGCTTGGATAGTAACCGGAAATCCTTTTGTGGGATTAACCATTGGGGGATTCGAAATGATCACCAAAATGATTCTTTATTATCTGCATGAGCGGGTTTGGTTCAAAGTGAACCTGGGCCTACCCAACAGAGAGCGAAAAGGATACAGGGATAAAAAGAATCTTATCAAGAATTTAAAGTTACAACCATTTAAAATTACCAGGTTTCACAGAAACGAACTTAATAACCATTCGTCGTTTGTGATCTGGTTTACGGGTTTGTCCGGTGCCGGAAAGTCTACTTTAGCCAATGGGCTGGAACAATATCTGCACGAAAGAAACATCCGCTGTTATACACTTGATGGCGACAATATACGCCTAGGCATCAATAGTGATCTCGATTTTTCAGGGGAAGGGAGAAAAGAAAATATCAGGCGCGTTGCTGAAATTGCAAAACTAATGTTGGATGCAGGCATAATCGTGATTGCTTCTTTTATCTCTCCTTTTAACGAAGATCGGGAAGAGGCGAGGAAAATTATCGGAGATAAAAATTTTGTGGAAATATTTGTTGATTGTCCTTTGGAAATATGCGAACAAAGAGATGCCAAAGGTTTGTATGAAAAGGCAAGGAAAGGGCTTATTAAAGATTTTACAGGTATCAGCAGTCCGTATGAAAAACCGGAACACCCTGATATCATACTTCACTCAGCGGTTACCGGTGTGGATGAAAACGTTCACATGATTGCAGATTATCTCATCGACAAATGGAACCTGGTAAGCGACCAAATAATTAATGCGTAGCCATTGTAAAGTTATTAAATGCTGAAAGAAACTATCTATACTCCACAACGAGCTGCAATTGGTTTCTTCCCTTTTTTGAAATCGGGGTTAGTAGGATTAAAGGAAGGTCATTATTTAGGAAAGCGGCTTTTTATCAGGGACATTAAGGCGCAATTCCGAAGTTCATTTTTGGGACTTTTCTGGGCTTTTATACCTTCATTTATCACGGCGGGTTTATGGATATTCTTAAATAGTTCAAATGTTATTTCGGTAACCAATACAGGCATGCCTTTTCCTGTTTTCGCTATTACAGGCACCTTTTTCTGGCAGGTGATTACGCAGGGCATCAACCAAACCATGGGAACGATTAACTCAGGAAAATCATTATTAGCCAAACTAAATTTCCCGAGGGAATCATTATTGGTACAAACCTTTTACCAGCTACTTTACAACATAGGTGTTTTATTGGTGGTCACTTGTATCGTATTGGTTGCTATTGGCTGGCATCCGAATGCATCGCTGGTATTCCTGCCTTTTGTAATTATTGATCTGTTACTTTTCGGGATTTCGCTGGGCTTAATCTTTTTGTCTGTGTTTACGTTGGTCGCAGATTTTTCAAGGTTTATTGGCATCGGCTTACAATTGTTCATGTATATTTCTGCAGTAGTAATTCCATTTCCAAAAGTAAAAGGCTTCTTCGGCTTTATTTTAAGACTTAACCCTTTTGCCTATCTCATTGTTTTTGCGCGTGATATTATGGTGGGCCTTCCTCTTGAAAATACACCCATATTTATTTTGATCAGCGTTATAGGAATAATCCTTTTTTGCATTGGTCTGCTGGCTTACAAGATTACAATGCCATATATTATCGAAAGAATGGGCACCTAAAAATCTATATGGAGAATAAAGAATTGTTGGTAGAAGTACAGAACGTATCGAAACGTTTCTGTAAAGATTTCAAAAGATCCATTCGTTATGGATTTATGGATTCTTTGCGGGCATTGCGTGGTAAAAATATGGACGCAAGTAAATTGCGTAAGGATGAGTTTTGGGCAGTGAAAGATATTTCCTTTCAACTTCACCGTGGTGAATGCTTGGGTCTTATAGGGCATAATGGAGCTGGTAAGTCTACCTTATTGAAGATGTTGAATGGACTTATTACACCCGATCACGGAAAGATCGTTATGCGTGGGAAAATTGGCGCATTGATCGAACTGGGAGCCGGTTTTAGTCCAATACTGACCGGGAGGGAGAATATTTATAATAATGCGGCAGTGCTGGGGTTTACAAAGAAGGAAATTGACGAGCGTTTCCAAGATATTATTGATTTTGCAGAAATTGGGGAATTCTTAGATATGCCAGTTCAAAATTACAGTTCGGGCATGAGAGTAAGGTTGGGGTTTGCGGTTGCTTCTTTTTTAAATCCTGACGTGCTGTTAGTGGATGAAGTGCTGGCCGTTGGTGATCTTGGATTTTCTCTAAAATGTTTTAAAAAAATTGATGAAATTTTGCCGAACACCGCATTAATAATTGTTTCGCATACTATGCCAGCAATTTCACGAATATGCAATCAAATAATCTTAATGGATAAGGGGCAAGTGAAATTTCAGGGAAACAACATCGCAAAAGGAATTGAAGAATATTATTCTTCTTTTGCCAGAAGTGATGGGAATCAATTGGTATTTACAGACCATTCTATTGAATTTCTGGCCTGCACTTTTTTAAACGTAGAATTTGCTGAACGTATTCCGATTATAGAGTGGAATAAACCGTTAGAAATTAAACTAAAATTTGAAAACAAATGTCTCATAACAAAACCTATTTTTAGGCTATTAGTTTACGATAAAGAACAACGAGAGGTGGCTGTTCTCTACTATGGGGATTCGGATAAAGAAAAACTTTATTTTGGCATTTTCTCGGTTAAGTTTAGGGTTAAAAATCTTCAACTATCTAACGGATTATATTCACTATCTGTGGCAGTTTTGGAAACTCACAATAGCCACATGTTTTTAAGAGTAAATTCAATAGCTTATTTCCAGGTTCGGCACCACTTACCATCCTGGAGTCCTTTCTTTTTAGAATCTTCAATTGAGTTTTCTGATCAGCATTAAAGAAATATTAAATTGAAAGAGGAACAGATAATTTTCATAGTTTCACAACCACGTAGTGGCTCTACTTATTTGCAAAATTTGTTGTCAAATAACAACGACATAAATACCTGTAGTGAACCTTGGATTTTGCTCAATTTTGCTAATCAGATCAAGCCTGATCTTATAACGGGAACTTTTGATAATAGTTCAGCCATTTCTGCATTTCGCGATTATTTGTCCAAATGCCCCGATTATGCCTATGATAAATATAAAAAAGATTTTCTTTTGAATTTATATATACCTCTTGGAACAGGCTTTCGATTTGTGATTGATAAAACACCCCGTTACTGGGAAATTTTACATGAATTGAAGGAAATGTTTCCCAGAAGCAGAATTGTTATTTTGAAACGAAATCCAATAGATGTCGCAATTTCAATGATAAAAACTTGGAACTACAAATCTTTAGAAGAATTGAATTATTTTAATCGGGATCTCCTATTGGCTCCGAAAATAATACAATCTTTTTGTGAAGCAAACAAAACCAACAAAAATGTTTTTTTTATCACGTATGAAGATTTAATTAGTAAAACGGCTGAAAAAGTGGAAGCTTTATATAAATGGATTGGTATTCCTTATAGTAAGAGCGTTCTGGATACTCAGAACAACAACAAATTCAAAGGCAATTATGGCGATCCATTTCAAAATGGTGATCGAAACATACATGATATTAGAAAAGCTTTAGGCGAGTTAAAATTAAATCCTGTTTTTGAATCCTTTTTAAAAGGGTATAAGAACTATTTAGGAGAAGAATTTTTGCACTCGTATGGCTACCATGCCGTTGATCCAGGAACTACAAAAGAATTTCATCAGTTTTTGAGGTTAAGCGCCAGTCGTGCTGAATTAAAAGTGGAGATTGATGATATGCAAAAATGTATTCAAAAATTAAGAATGCATAAGAATGAACTAGAAAGACAAGTAAATTTTATTAGATCTTCGAAAGACTATAATGTTGGTAAATTTTTTCTTTCTCCTTTCAGATTCTTGAAAAAAAGTTTGATTAAGTTATTAGTCTAATAAAAGATAAATTTAACCGAAAATTGATGCTTAAACTGTCTATCATAACCGTCAACTTCAATAACAAAGTCGGTTTACAGAAAACCATGGAAAGTGTGTTCTCCCAAACATTTACTGACTTTGAATACATTATAATTGATGGGGGAAGCACCGATGGTAGCAAAGAGCTAATTGAAAAACATCAAAATAAGATAGTTTACTGGGTTAGTGAAAAGGATAATGGCATATACGATGCTATGAATAAGGCTATAATAAAAGCCAATGGAGAATATTTGTTATTCTTAAATAGCGGCGATTTTTTAGTTTCTAATAATGCGTGTGAAAGCTTGTTCGAAGATGAAGAAGGTGGTAACGATGTTATTTACGGTAACCTGGAAAGAATATTTCCGGATAAATCAACAGATGTAGTTAAGATGCCTGAGGAACTTACAGTTGACTTCATGATTAATGGGGGACTAAGTCACCCGGTTTCTTTAATAAAAAAAAGTCTTTTTGTTGAGTACGGGCTCTATGATGAAACACTAAAGATTGTGGCAGATTGGGCTTTTTTTTTAAAAGTTATAGTATTGGGAAATGCAAAGTACAAGTATAAGGACATTAATGTGTCAATGTTCGCAATGGATGGTTTGAGCAGTCATAATGAGAATCAACAGTTCATCGCTGATGAAAGAAGACTTGTTTTTGAAAAATATTTTTCAAAAGCGTTAAAAGATTATTTTGGAGAGGTGACCAAATTAAGAACTGAAAATAGAGCGCTTAAGTTAAAAGTGGAAGAAATAAAATCAAATAAAGCGCATGAAGTTTTAGAAGTGGTAGAGGATAAATTAAAAAAGTTAGATCACTTTACCACGACAAGGCTGAAAAGGGCTAAAGGACTTTTAAAACATTTTAAAAGTTTCAAAGCGGTCAGTCAGGTATTAAACACTAAAAAGATACCGATTATTATAAACTCTTATAACCGGTTATCTTGCTTAAAACAACTGATTGGTTTTCTGGAAAAACATGGCTACAAAAATATTATAATTTTAGACAATCTGTCTTCCTATCAGCCCTTGTTGGATTTTTATAAAACGATTAATTATAGAGTTGTTTTTCTTCAAAAAAACTACGGGCATTTAGCACTTTGGGAGAGTGGTATTATAAACGAGATAGATCACGGCTTTTATGTTTATACTGATCCTGATGTAGTTCCTGTTGAAAATTGTCCACCTGACTTTTTGAGAAGATTTGTAAAACTGATGTTTAAATATCCCCGGTACAAAAAAGTAGGCTTCGGATTGAAAATTGATGATATTCCGGATTTTTATCCATTGAAGGAGAAAGTAATAAAATGGGAAAATCAATTTTGGAAAGTTCCGGTCGAAGCAGGCGTTTATCGTGCTTTGATTGATACCACTTTTGCTTTGTATTCCGCAAGTTTCTCAAAAACAAAAGATGACTTTTGTTTGGCTTTGCGCACAGGCGGAGACTACCAGGCAAGGCATTTAACCTGGTATTTTAATCCGGACCTTGTTACCGAAGAGCAGGCTTTTTACCGGCAATCTGTTAACGAATCCGCCTCCTGGACCTTTGAGCCGGATGTTTATTATAAATAGAAACCTTCACTTTTTAGAGTTAGTTAATGATCATTTTTACTCTTTGCTCTAACAATTACCTTGCACAGGCTAAAACGTTAGGAGACAGTATCATTGCATATAACCCTGGTTATAAATTTGTTATCGGTCTTGTAGATGAATATAACCAACAAGTAGATTATAGTTTTTATGCACCATTTACAATTATTCCGGTTGCTGAAATAGGAATCCCTGATTTTGATGAACTTTGGAAAAAATACTCAATTGTTGAGTTTAATACCAGTGTAAAAGCTTCTTTTTTCAAATATCTCTTTAAGGCCAATACTGAAGTAGGTAAGGTCTGTTATTTCGATCCGGATATAGTAATTTATCATTCTTTGAAAATTATTGAAGAGTCGTTAACCGGCGATGACATTATCCTGACTCCCCATATTGTTAGTCCTATTCAAGCAGATGGTAAACAGCCGGGCGAAAACATATTCCTAAAGTATGGATTATATAATCTTGGCTTCTTAGGATTAAATCGGAATTGCTTAAAAAATGGCTTTTTGGATTGGTGGGAAGAGAGGATATTATCAACGGGTTTTCATAATACATTGAACGGTTTCTTTGTGGATCAATTATGGATAAATTTAGTGCCTTTGTTCTTTGATCGGGTTAAAATAATGAAAGATTTAGGATTAAACGTCGCACCGTGGAATTTGCACGAAAGGATCATTGACAATGATAACGTTTTTGGTATCAATTCAAACGAACGTTCTCTTTTTTATTTTTATCATTTTAGTTCTTTTCTCTATAATGAGCCGGAAAAGATGTCAAAATACTACGACCGTTTTACCTTTGAAACCAATCCTGAATTAGTTCCGTTGTACATGGATTATCGGCAAAGGTTAATAAAAAATAAAATTGAATCACTATCAGCTATTCCATGTTCTTATATTGAAAAGCAACAGGAATATTTAAATGCTGAAAAAATTGCCTCCGGTAAAAAGACCTTAAGATCTAATGTATTTAAGACAATATTTAACCGGATTAACACATAATGTTTACGAAAGTTTTCACTCCTTAGACTGTTTATTTGAAGATTCCTGTTTGCCTAAACTTTCCATTATAACAGTAAATCTCAATAATGTAATTGGTTTACAAAAAACCATGGAAAGTGTATTTGCCCAGACCTTTCACAACTATGAATATATTATTATAGATGGGGATAGTACCGATGGCAGCAAAGAGCTAATTAAAAAACATGAAAATAAGTTGGCTTACTGGGTGAGTGAAGAAGATGAAGGTATCTATCATGCGATGAACAAGGGAATTGTAAAGGCGACAGGAGAGTACCTGATCTTTGTGAACAGTGGCGATTATTTCTCAAATGATTTTGTTTGTGAAAAGATGTTGGATGATGAAAATCTAAAAGCAGATATTGTTTATGGTAACCTGGAAAGAGTATATCCTGATGGCCATAAAGATGTCAGATACGTTCCTTCTTCATGGTCAATAGAATATTTGATAAAAACTGCACCGGACCATAATGCTGTATTTATTAAAAAAAGGTTATTTGATGAGTATGGATTGTACGACCAAAACCTGAAAATAGTGTCTGACTGGGCTTTTTTTTTTAAGGTAGTCGTAACAGGTAACGCTACCTGTTTTTATAAAAATATAAATGTGGTCACTTTTTCCTGGGGTGGAATAAGCAATCAGCCGCAGGGGCTTCAATTGCTGAAAAGCGAAAGGGAAAAAGTAATTAAAGAAAAATTGCCTCCTTCAGTAGCCCAGCTTTTGGAAAATTACCATTCAGTTTTGGCAAGGAACCAGGAACTGGAAGGAATGATAGTTCGAAAAAAACAGTTGTTAAACCAACTTCTTAAGTTAATCAATGTTGGCTTTAAAAGAAGACTTGTGAGAATTCAAAATCTCTTCTCTCAAAGTGAATCTCGATAAGAATATATCTGTTATTATCCCTGTTTATAATGCGGGGCTTTTCATTACCAAAGCGGTTGAATCGGCACTGATTCAACCGGAAGTAGGGGAAGTGTTACTCATTGAGGATGGCAGTAAAGATAATTCTTTGGAGATATGCACGCGTTTGGCGGAGGAGTATGAGACGGTTAAGCTAGTGGTTCATTCTAATAACGAAAACAAAGGCGCCGGGGAATCACGAAACGCAGGAATTAAAAAGGCAACAAAAGATTTTATTGCTTTCCTTGATGCGGATGATTACTATTTAGCAGGGCGTTTTAGAGCTGAACGGGCTCTTTTTAGTAGCAATCCCGAAATTGATGGTGTATATGGGGCAATGGGATTTCATTATTATACAATTGAAGGAAAAAAAAGATACCAGGAATTGGGATATACATCTATAACTACGTTATCTGAAAAGATTCCAGCAGATGAGCTTTTCTATTCTTTAATCCACATACATCACCGGGCAAAAGGGCAATTTCATTTAAATACTTTAACAGTAAAACGCAATATATTTTTCGGCAAAACTGATTTGTTTAATAATTACAAAATGCATGAGGACACGGCGTTTCTTGTACAACTGTCCCTGAATTGCCGGCTTGAAGCGGGGGATATCGAAAATCCCGTTGCCATGTATGGGGTGCACGATGATAACAGAATCGCAAAAAACTCTTCCAACAGCAATAGCCATTTGTTGTATTGGAAATACCTATATGACTGGTCAAAAGGTTCCAATAATGGGAAGCGTTTTTCTAAACTATTCCAGGCTTTTTTAATGAGCGAAAAATTGCTAAAGTCTGATAAGTTAACCGGCGTTCTGAAATTAATTTGGTATTCAACAACAAACAGGTTTTTCCTCAAGAAAGGAATCTTTTTTGTTCCGGCTGCCAGGCATGTATTGGGTAAAAAAGTTGGCCCTTATATCCTCAATTACAAAGAAAG
Source organism: uncultured Chitinophagaceae bacterium (assembly GCA_963811285.1). GTDB lineage: Bacteria > Bacteroidota > Bacteroidia > Chitinophagales > Chitinophagaceae > Ginsengibacter. Next base: position 17,008 of record CAWEQV010000040.1, read on the forward strand.
GATTCAAATGAATCTTTTAAAAAGCCACCCCTACTCATCAATAATGGATGAATTTACCAACTGAACTATTAATTTGCTAAAGTGATAATTGTAGAACCGGAAGGAGGTTTGTGCAACAGGATGAGAGTTCTCAATTCATGCATTGCATTACAAAAAAGAAACAGTAACTCAGGCATTATAAAACTTTTGTGGAAAACGGACTGTATGATGAATTCTGCATTTGAAGATTTATTCCGGCCAATCCCCGATGTTAAAGTAATAACCTCTAACTACTTTTTTGAATATTTTTCCTTTTTCCACTATCAGCAGGATTTTTCAAAAATGCAAAGAATAAAAAAAGTCTTATTGTCGCCGTTAACAAGGACTTTTCTATATTTTGACAATGAGAATATTCAGAAAGTCCGGTTCCATGATAGATTTTGGGATCAGAACAAAAAGAACGTGATTATTAAATCTTTTTCTGACTTTTATGAGCCCAAACATGGTAATTATTACTTTTTGTTTAAACCTATAAAAAGAATTGAGAAGGTTATTCAGGAAGAGGTTGAAAAATTTTCACCTGTTACCTTTGGAGTACATGTAAGGAGAGCCGACAATTTAAAGTCGATAAATACCAGTACTGACAAGTTGTTTATTGAAAGAATGGAAGAAGTTTTAAAGAAATACCCAATTGCTACCTTTTATTTGGCCACCGATGACTTTAAAGTAAAAGAAGACTTTAAGCAACTATTTGGTAATAAAATTCTTACTCGTTCTAATATTATTTTAACCAGAGATAATAAGAAAGGTATTGAGGATGCCATGATTGACTTATATGTATTAAGCCAAACAAAGGAGATTTTTGGATCCTATTGGAGTTCATTCAGCTCTGTTTCAGCATCATTGAATAATATTCCTTTGACTATTGTTTCATAATTTTTAAAACCGGTCCAGTCTAATTCTTGACAACTAATTTAAATAATAATGTTTCAGTAATTATTCCGGTGTTTAACGCTGCTGCTTTTGTAGAAAAAGCGGTAGCCTCTGCTTTGGCTTTACCTGAAGTCGGAGAGGTATTATTGATAGAAGATGGAAGCGTTGATGGATCGCTACAAATGTGTGAGCAGTTGTCAAAAAGATTTAAAAAAGTAAAATTGTTTACTCATCCCGGTAATATTAATAAAGGAGCGGGCGCTTCCAGGAACCTTGGTATTGAAAAGGCGACGATGGATTTCATTGCTTTTTTAGATGCCGATGATTACTATCTGCCTGACAGGTTTAGGGCCGAAAAGGAAATATTCGGGGAAAAACCACTAACGGATGGAGTGTATGGAGCGCTTGGTTTTCATTATTACTCTGAAGAGGGGAAGCAAAAATACGAGCAGCGTTCTTTTGGGCAACTAACCACCTTAACGGGAAAGCCAGAGCCCTATGAATTGTTTTTGTCTCTTACATGGCTGCATCCTCAAATCAATGGAAACTTCTCGGTAGTAGCGCTCACACTAAGAAGGTCGGTATTTGACGGAAAAACAGAAAAATTCCTAGCGCTAGAAATGCACGAGGATACGGTATTTATTATTCAACTTTCTTTGAATTGCAGGTTGGAAGCCGGTATTATTGATAAACCGGTAGCGGTAAGAGGCGTGCACGGCCACAATCGCATTGTTAACAACAAAGATCCTCTAAGCAGACTATTAATGTGGAATGAATTGTACGAGTGGGCTAAAACAGCCAAAAAAAGCCAACCGGTAATTAAGCAATTAGAGGCCTTTAAGCTGGCAGAGCAACTGAAATTTACCTTTGGTGCTAACCGTTTTTTTCTATGGATAAAAGCTTCTCTTTTCAATAAATACTTTTTGACTGATTCTTTAATGTTTTCCAGCGCAACAACAAAAGTTTGCGGCAACAAAATGTCAAAAATTATTTGCTATGTAAAAGATAGAATCCAGGTGAGACTGTTTAAAAAAAAGCGTGACTACTATATACATGTTTGATACAAAGAGGGATTAGAAAAGTAATAATATTCATCGGACCATGAAATTTTTGGAACACATAGAACTAAAGTACGTTAATGAGTATAATTGAGTTTCAAAACAAGAATCTTAATTGGTTACCGGAAAAGTTTACAAAGAACCTTGTATCTGTTATTATTCCTACTTTCAACAGGGAAGTGTATTTAGAGGAGGCAATACAATCAGTTATTTCTCAAAGTTACAGACCGATAGAATGTATTGTAGTTGATGATGGTTCAACAGACAAAACGAAAGAGATTATAGAAAAATTTATTTCAGAAAACAAGGAAGGGTTTACCGTAAAATATTTATTCCAGCAAAATGCAGGTTCACAGGCAGCACGGAACAGCGGAACCAGGGCTTCTTCCGGAGAGTTTATTCAACACCTGGATTCTGATGATATTTTATATCCTGGTAAAATAATAAACCAGGTACAGTTTTTAAACCAAAATCCAAATTGTGATGGCATCTGGGGAGATTGGAGAAAAGGATCGCCGGGAAAAAATGAACAGGTCAAATCTCTGCCGAATGAAGACCTCCTTTCTCAATTCCTGGCTGAGGACTGTATTCATACTTTAAGTTTTTTATTTAGAAGAAGTATTGTGCAGAAAATTGGTGAGTGGGATGAAAGGATAAAAAGAAACCAGGAGATCGATTTCCAGGTTAGAGGATTATTAGCAGGGGCGAATTATAAATACCAGAGCCAGGAATGTGGGCTTTGGAGAATTCATTCCGGAGACAGGATTGGAAACACAACCGGGTTTTCTGAGATTTTGCAGTTTTATGACTTATGGGAGGACAGGTTGAAACATACGGAAAAACTGAATGAAAGAATTAAAGTAAGCATGGCAAACACATTGTTCTGGGCTGCGGTTGACGATAAAAAATCAAATGATCCCAACCGATTCAATATGCTAATAAAAGCTGTAAAACTGAACCCTTACATTTCATTTTATAACACGAAAAAAATGAAATATTTAACCAGTTTGCTTGGGAAACAAACAGCTATAAAGCTTTGGTGGAGATGGTTTAAACAACATGTTAAACCAGAACTGGAAACAAAAGTTAAGGCACTTTAATGGATAACATGAAATGTAAAATGGTTCCTTGCCAATGAGTGAGTTGATTTCTGTAATCATTCCCTGCTACAATGTTTCGCTATATGTAGAAAAAGCGGTTAATTCTATTTTATCTCAATCCCATACCAATCTCGAAATCTGGATAATCGATGATGGCTCTACTGATGATACGCTTCGAAAAATAAAGGGTATAAGAGATGAACGGATCAAAATAATAGACTTTAAAGAAAATACCCAAAAAGTAGGAGCCGTCAATGAAGTACTGCAACAAGTTAACGGCGATTATATTGCTTTCCAGGATGCAGATGATTGGAGTGAACCGGATCGCATACAAGAACAGTTACACGAATTTGAAAGTGATCCGGAACTGGGTGTTTGTTTTACAGGCTATCGGTACATCGGCAAAACTGCCTCTTTACCTCAAAAAATATCAGTAACTGATAAGGAATTAAAAACGGAATTCCTGGATTTTTTTAAGAATGATTTAAAAAGGGATTCAACGGTTTGCCCCACAATGATGATATCAAGAGCCGCTTTACAAAAAACCAAAGGTTATCATCCTTATTTTGCAGGCCGGGTAGCTGAAGACATTCAATGGATATATAGAATTTTAAAAGATTTTAAAGGGGTTACTATAAATAAACCATTATATAATTATAGAATGAGGCAAGGCTCATTCACCCAAATTAAATACTCGGGTAAAAATGCTAAATATGCTTATTCATGGCAACTGCTTTCTAAAATAATTCATAAAGATGTATATGAAGGAATTGATGTGCTGGCGTCTGAAAATAAAGATCTATTACAACAATTAGAATTGGAAGCGTGCGAGGAGGCATTGGAACAAACCATACAATTGCTTAATGAAACCCGGTCAGCTTATGAAAATAGTACCACCTTCAAGGCAGGTAAACTGCTGTTGAAACCTTTCCGGGGGATAAAGAAAAAAGATAAAGACGACGGTAAAATGAGTTAGTCGCGGGGCAAATTGAATAAAAAAGTATCGATAATAGTTCCTGTTTATAATGCTGAAAAGTATTTACCGGAATGTCTGGATTCCTTGATCAATCAAACGCTAAAAGAGATTGAAATTATAATAATTAATGACGGCTCAACCGATTACAGCAAAGAAATCATTTTAGACCATGCAAGCAAAGACAACAGAATTACTTGTATCGATTCCCTGAATGAAGGAGTAAGTGCCGCGAGAAATAAGGGGCTTCAACACGCACAGGGTACGTATGTCGGTTTTGTTGATGCTGATGATTATTTGGATAACACTATGTATGAGAAGCTTTATGAAAGTGCTGAAGAACGAAAGGCATCTCTGGCAGTTTGTAATGCGTGGGTGGTGACAGACAGAGGAGAACCTGTAAAAAGACTGCAATTGGAAAATCAGGAGATTGCAGTGGCGGATAAGCCAGTATTGATAAGGGATTTCTTAACCTTTAAATATGATTTTGCCAACTGGAACAAAATCTATGCTTTGGATATCATCCGGCAGTATCAATTGAAATTTGATCAAAAGCTGGCCATTTGGGAAGATCTTCTTTTTAACCTTACGTTTTTAGCTTATGCAAAAAAGATGGTTACGTTAAGTGAGCCATTTTATTATTACCGATTACACACCACTTCTGTAATTGCCAGGAGCGATCTGGTACTAAGCAAACAATATAATGCCATGTTTGACGGTTATGTTACATTTTGTACTAAAAACGGCTTGCAGGTTGAAAAGGAGGTTTTCATGGAAGAAAGAGCCCGGAATTGTATAGCGGATTTATTTGCTCTCTTAAAATTAAGGATGAGATCTCGGTTGAAATTCTTTCCGCTGTACCAACAGTTTGGAACTGAATTGAGAAATTTGAATCCGGATATTTATACGAAATCGCCCCAAAAATTAAATTTAAGATTCTCCTGGTTGTTGAAATTCAAATTGTATAAATTATTTGCCTTTTTATACGTGTCTAATTACCTGGTAAAAAGCAATATTCAAAGAATTTGAAAGAAGCAGGCTTAATAACATTAATTCCGACCAGCGGCCTGGGTAACCGGATCAGGATAATGGCCACCGCAATAAAACTGGCGAGAGAGGGAAATAAAAATCTCAGAATTTTTTGGAACCGCAATTCAGAGCTAAACGCTGCTTTTGATAAACTATTCGAATACCCTTCAAATATTCCGGTAAAACCGATTCCTTTTCAATACAAGCTCTGGATCCTGATGAGGCGGTTTTCTTCCAAGCTGTCAGGTTTCGACAATTGGTACCTGAAGCAGTTTAAGTTTGATTTTGTTTTCCTCGACCGAATGGTAAAGGAGGTACTTGACAACAAGCTGAATTTGCAAGAAGAAGTGAATAAAGCAAAGAGTACCCTGATCTGTAGTTGCGAGGAAGTGAATTATTATGATGTAGCCGATTACGAGGTGTTCAAGCCTGTTGCAGAGGTGCAGGAAAAGATCGATAGCCACGTTCGCCTGTTCTCGCCTTCTACCATAGGAATCCATATTCGCTCAACAGATCATACAACCTCAAAAAAGATAAGCCCGTATTATTTATTTGAAAATAAGATCGAAGAGGAATTAAGATTGAACCCGAAAGCGACCTTTTTTCTTGCAACTGATGATAATGAATATCAAAGCAGGTTATTGGGAAAGTTTGGAAGTGAAAGAATTTTATTCCATCAAAAGGTCTTCCGGCGGGATGTGCCCGAAGGCATAACAGATGCGGTGGTAGATTTATTTTGCCTGTCAAAAACATCAAAGATCTATGGCTCCTACTATAGTTCTTTTTCATATGTGGCAGGCAGAATCGGTCAGGTTCGGGTTCATATTCTAACGCGGGATAGTCAGGACGAAATCAACTAATGGACACTATTAAAGTTAAATTCGATCAGCTTTACAATGGGTTTAATACTTCAGACAATTTTTTTACCCGGCATCTTTCCGGAAAGTACAAGGTTGAAATATCTGATGATCCTGATTTTTATTTTTTTACGCATGCTGTCTATGGTTCGAGGAACTACTTAAAATATAATTGCCACAGAATTTTTTTTGGTGGCGAAAATATTCGTGCCGATTGGAATATTTGTGATTATGTTTTTGATTCTGATTTCTATGAAAATAATCCCCGGCAAAAGCGAATGCCTTTATGGGCTTATTGGCCACTCTCAAGGTTAATTCAACCCAAGGCATTTGATAATTTACAGGATAAAAAAAAGTTCTGTTGCATGGTGGTATCAAATCCAAAATGCAAAGAAAGAAATGATTTTTTTCAACAGTTATCTAAATATAAAAAAGTCGATTCCGGGGGAAGGTTTTTAAACAACACCGGCATTCCTGTTGAAAATAAGATGGAATTTATAAGAGATTATAAGTTTGTGCTGGCTTTTGAAAATTCATCTTTTCCGGGTTATACAACGGAAAAATTGATTGAGCCGATGTTGGTAAACTCAATACCGGTTTATTGGGGAAATCCGGTGGTCGGTAAGGATTTTAATACCCGTAGTTTCATTAATATAAACGATATATCTCACGTTGAAGAAGCGATAAATAAAATAATAGAACTGGATAATGACGACGAAAAGTATTTGGCAATGCGAAATGAACCCTTTTTTCCTAATAACAGAATCCCGCAGGAATTTACTGATGAAAGCATTCAGAAATTCCTGGATTTTGTAATTGAGGATAGTAAGGTAAAAAGACCGGTTGCAACAGTTAGAATAAAAAAATACAAACATCAATTGTCCATCTTTAAGGAAAGAGTTTCAAACAGACTAAAATCCTTCTGAAATCTTTAACCATTAGAATTGCCAAAGGTTTTATTGTATGAAAACATTAATTGAAAAGATAAAACTTAAAGCAAAAATTGAAATTGGGTATGTTCAGAAAAGATTCGATAAGCGAATTTTTGAGAATGAAAAGATCAACAAAATGTATATTAAGAAGTATTTGCCTGACAATCCAGTCATTGTTGATGCAGGGGCAAATAACGGAAGCGATTCCATTGAGATGGCGCGGTTATATAGGAAAGTGAAAATATACGCATTTGAACCACTTCCATCAGTGTTTGAACAATTGGAACGCAACATCCGAAAGTATAAAAATATAAACGCATTCAGGCTTGCTTTGAGTAATAAAAATGGTGAACAGGATTTGCACGTTAGTAGTGGCGCCTCTAACGGTTCCAGTTCCCTTTTGAAACCAGAAACTCACCTGGTCGATCACCCGGATGTTTTATTCAGGGAAAAAATAAGAGTTCAAACAGTCACTCTTGACGAGTGGGCTCAACAAAACGATATAAACGCAGTGGATTTTTTATGGTTTGATTTACAAGGTTATGAGATGGAAGTTTTAAAAGCGTCAACAGTTATATTACCGACAGTAAAAGTCGTTCACATGGAAGTAAGCACTAAAAATACTTACGATGGAGTTACACTTTACCCGGAAGCAAAGTTATGGATGGAAAATAATGGTTTTTATGTTGACCAGGAAGCTATACCGAAAGGTTGGGATATGGGAAATGTACTGTTTGTCAGGAAGTCATGATCCCGGAGGTTAAGTAAGTAAAATAGGCTTTATTATAAAGGGAAAAATTGATGAATGGACCGTTAGTTAGTGTAATAATTACGGCATATAACCGGGAAAAATACATAGCTGAAGCCATTGAAAGTGTTTTAGCTTCTACTTATGATAATTTTGAATTGATCATTGTCGATGATTGCTCAACCGATGGTACAGTTGAAATAGCAAAAAAATATGTTGACAGGGATGAAAGGGTAAAGTTGTTTATAAACAATAAAAACCTGGGTGATTATCAAAATAGAAATAAGGCAGCCGGTTACGCAAAAGGCAAGTATATAAAGTACTGCGATTCTGACGATAAATTATTTGACTGGACTTTGGATTATTGTGTGGAAATGATGGAAAAGTATCCGGATGCCGGCATGGGAATATTAAACCTGAATAAAGAAGTAAAGCAGGAATATTTAAAACCTTCAGATGCAATCCACATGAATTTTTTTCAACAGGAAATTCTTGCAATCGGCCCTTCGGGCACTATAATAAGTAGGGATAAATTTGAGGAATTGGGCCGCTTTAGTGCAGCGTATGGCCCCGCTTCAGACATGTATTCCAATTTAAAAATGGCTGCTGCTTTTCCTATTGTATTGTTGGACAAAGTCTTTTTCTTTTACAGGGTCCATGAAGGGCAGCAAATTCAGAATAAATATGGCTATCTGTGCCACAACTACCGGTACCTGAAAGATAGCCTCAACAAACCGGAATTCCCTCTTGACAAGCAACAGAAAAGCTATCTACTAAAAAAAGCAAAAAAATCTTTTGTTAATGCCTTTTTCGGGTACTTAAAACAAACCGGAAAAGTTGGCAAAGCTATGCGAGCCCTTCAAATTTCAGGAGTAGGAGTGAAAGGTTTTTTAGGGGGTGTTGCCATGAAATTTTTTTCAAAACGGAATCAATAACGCAACGAATGAATTTTTTGGAAAAAGTTTATTCCAAATTCTTTGACCGGTCATACCTGGCCCAAAAGATTAGTTATTCGCAGTGCGGTGAAGATTTAATTGTTGATTTTTTGTTGACCAACATTTTAAAAATTGAAAATCCCACTTATCTTGATATCGGAGCCCACCACCCCTGGAGTTTAAATAATACAATGTTGTTTTATAAGCGCGGATGCACAGGAATAAATGTTGAACCAGATCCGGTACTGTTTGCCGAGTTTCCAAAGTACAGAAATAAAGACATCAATATAAACAAAGGGGTGGGTTTTGCCGGCTACCCTCCAATTTCCGACTTTTATATCATGTCTTATAAGGCTTTAAATACCTTCAGCAAAGCTGAAGCAGAGAGGATAGCCAGTACAAGTGATATCAAGATCGAGGAGGTACTTCAGGTCGAGTTGATCAATGTAAATGATATCCTTTCAAAATATCATGCTGATTCACCTGTTGATTTTTTATCGATTGATGTGGAAGGTTTGGATTTTGATATTTTAAAAAGCATTGAATATGAAAAATACAAAATCAATATAATTTGTGTTGAAACAATTCAATACCTTATGAATAACAGAGTAAAAATAAAAGAAGAAATTTCTGCCTTTCTTCTCACTAAAGGGTTCAAAAGTTATGCAAACACTGCCATCAATACGATCTTTGTCAGGCACTAAAATAAAGGAACCTCTAATTAAACTTCTCTAAAAAACGTGTATAATTTTATCGCTTGATCATCGTACAAGCTACCGACGGCCTTGGTAACCAACTTTTTCAATATGCAATCGGGCGAAGGTTGGCTCGTTTCTATAAAACCAGGCTGTTTATTGATAATAATCATTTTCTAAACAACGAACATCGCGAATTTTCCCTGCCCTATTTTGATACCCAATTTTCTTTGTTGAACAACTATAAAAAATTTGCTTTACAACACCCCTTACCATTTTTAAAACTAAAGATTGGTAACTTTCCAAGGATCAAACAAGAGCCGGGAAAACCAAAAAGTATAGACCAATTTTCAAAGAATTGTTTCCTGGAAGGATATTGGGGAAACGACTATTATTTTAAGGACATCCGGGACATCCTTTTATCCGATATACAAATAAAGAATGAATACCAAAGCCAGGAATTCCAGTTGCTTAAAAAGGAAGTTTCCCAGCCCGGAACGGTTAGCATTCATTTGCGTCGGGGAGATTATTTGGAAAGCCAAAACCAAAGTATATTTTTGAATTTAGATTTTGATTATTACACGAAGGGAATTGAATACATACAGGAGCGGATATTATCTCCCAAAGTCTTCATTTTTTCCGATGACATTACATGGGTGAAAGAAAGTTTCCGTGTTCTTTCACACGACGCCGTTTTTATCAATGAGAATAATAAATTAAAACACTATGAAGAATTAATGTTAATGAGTTATTGCAACCATAATATTATGGCAAACAGTACCTTTAGCTGGTGGGCTGCATGGCTGAATAACAATAAGGATAAGATTGTCGTTCAACCAAAGAAATGGTATAATGCAAAAGCTTTGCAGGAAAACTATGAATCCAATCATACCTTATATTGTGACCGTTTTACAAGAATTTGAAAAAGGAGTTTAAATTATGATCAATGTTACCAAAACTTTTCTACCTCCTTTTGAAGAATACAATGCTATTTTAAAACGGGCGTGGGATAATAACTGGATCACCAACAGGGGAGAACTGGTGAAGGAACTTGAAGAAAAATTAAAGGAATATTTATCTGTTGAAAATATTATCCTTACCACCAATGGCACATTGCCTTTACAAATTGCGATCAAAACGCTTAATTTATCCGGTGAAATCATTACGACGCCTTTCAGTTATGTGGCGTCAACTGCTGTAATTGTTTGGGAAAATTGCACACCGGTATTTGTAGATATAGATCCGGAGTACTTAACGATTGATGAAACGAAAATAGAAGCGGCTATAACCGGTAAGACGTGCGCTATTTTAGCTACGCATGTTTTTGGAAATCCTTGTAATATAGAAGTAATTGATGCGATAGCAAAACGGCATCGCTTAAAAGTAATTTATGATGCGGCACATTGTTTTGGTGTAAAATATAAGGGCGAATCTATTTTTAGCTATGGTGATATAAACACCTGCAGTTTTCATGCAACGAAGGTCTTTCACACCGGAGAAGGGGGAGCGATGTTTACAAGAAATGATGATCTGAATAAACAGCTTTTTTACCATCATAATTTTGGCCATAAGGGCCCGTTGGATTTCCACGGGTTGGGTATTAATGCAAAAATGTCTGAAATGCAAGCAGCGATGGGCTTGGCGGTTCTTCCATATATTGATGAGCTTATTGATGCACGGAGAAAGTTAACCAGGTTATACGATCATTTGCTAAGCGATTCAGACTTAAAGTTATTGCGAATCAGGGAACACACTACCTGGAATTTTAGCTATTACCCCGTTATATTTGAAACCGAGAAAGATTTGTTGGCAGCTGAAGAAAAACTAAATAAGTTGGATATTGTTCCCCGAAGATATTTTTATCCATCGTTAAACAGGTTGCCTTATACTGATAAAAAGGAAATGAAAAATTCCGAAACAATTTCGAATAAAATATTATGCTTACCATTACATTTCCGCTTGTCTTCAGATGAGCAAATATTAATAGTGGAGCAAATAACAAAAAGGTAGAATGGCAAAAAAAGTTATTTCAAGAGCTCCTAACCAGGTAGGTTCAAAAATCAATCAAAACAGAATTGGTTTGTCGGAAAGGATCAGGGATTCTAAAATTCCGGATGATGAGTTGGTAAGGAATTTACCTCTTTATATTATTCCGACAGACTTTCAAAAAATTCTTTTTTTTAATGATTTGTATCAAAAGGCATTAAGAGTTCACGGAGTGGTTATGGAGTTTGGTTGCAGGTGGGGAAATAATCTTGCGACTCTTCAAAACTTAAGATCCATTTATGAGCCATTTAATCATAACCGGAAAATAATTGGATTTGACACGTTTGAAGGGTTCAATAAAATAACTGATAAGGATAAGAGTGAACTTTTAGGTAAAGATGTATTAACAAAACATGGTTTAACGGTAACTTCAAACTGGGAATCAGAGCTTGAGCAAATTTTGGAGATAAAAGAAAAAGAATCGCCGGTGCCTGAGAAAAAGAAGTTTGAAATAATAAAGGGAGATGTTTCAGTCACTTTGGATGACTACCTAAAGAAAAATCCTCAAACGATAATTTCACTTGCCTATTTTGATATGGACCTTTATGAACCAACATTGAATGCGTTGAATCTTATTAAGAACCATATAACGAAAGGAACAATCCTGGCATTTGACGAATTGAATAATGAGTATTTTCCGGGCGAATCAATTGCTCTAAATGAAATATTTGGCTTTTCCAACGTGAAAATTGAGAGAAGCCAATTTAGCCACATGCAATCTTATATCGAAATCGTTTAATATGGCGCTTAGGGTAGCGATAACAGGAGGTGGAGGAGTGACAGGAAGGGCGGTGGCCAGATCTCTTCGAATGAGTCCGCTTTTTAAGGATAGTAAGTTAATTGCATTAGATATATTCAAAAACAAATATGCTCTCTTTGAGGGATTATTTGACAAGTATATAAAAGTGCCACATGTGGATTCTAACGAATATGTAAAAGCCTTTTTAGAAACAGTTGCAGAAGAGAGGCCTGATGCCGTGCTTATTATGACAGAAAAAGAATCCATATTTTGGTCGAATCATGCTCATACGTTTCCTACGTTAAACTCACCTTTCAACTTTTCTATAGTTGCTATCGATAAATCAAAATTATATGAATCATTAAAAGGAACCGGGCTTGTGCCATCTTTTCATATCTATAATAAGAAAAACGATAAGCTTGAATCAATAATCACATCTCAGTTCAAAAATCAGCCTGTGTGGATAAGAAGTTTTGAGCGAGGTTCAACTTCAGGAAAAGGCGCTTTTCTGGCCAATACTTCTGAGCAGGCAAACGCCTGGATAAGTATTAATGAGTCGATTGAAAATTTCTTAGTTTCAGAAGTTCTTCCCGGAAGAAACTTCGCTTGTAACCTGCTTTTCAAGGAGGGAACATTATTGCAATGGGCAATTTATGAAAGGCTGGAATATTTTATGGGCCAGGTTGCGCCGTCAGGAATCACGGGAAATATTAGTGTTGGCAAACTGGTAAATGACCTACAAGTTCTGAATAATTCTAAAAAAGCGATAAAAAGAATTGAGGAAAAAACTTTTACACGGGCCAACGGAATTTATACGGTGGACTTAAAAGGGGATAAAAATGGAATCCCAATGATTACAGAAATAAATTTGAGGCATACAGCAGCAACGAGTGCGTTTGCACAGGCTGGATGGAATATGGCGGAATTTCAACTTTTAGCCATTTTAGAGAGATTCACTGAAATTCCAAAAGCGGACCCTGCTTTTGGAACAAACAACATGCTACTAAGGGATATTGATGGAGTACCACAATATGTTCAGGATTTTGATACAGATATAAATAAAATATTAGTTGATAAGACTTCCTAAGCGGAATAAAAAATTGAATAATTTGTTTGTTGACCGGTATAACAAAATTTATTGTTGGCCTTTATGTCATTGACTTCCTTATACCAAAAAGTTCCGGTTGTAGACTTTCCTACCCAGGTTACCGAAGGCCCATTAGTTTCCGTTTGCGTACAAACGTATCAGCATTCAAAATATATTGAGAAATGCATTGAAGGGATATTAAAACAGGAAACAGACTTTCCTATCGAAATACTTTTAGGGGACGATGAATCAACTGATGGGACACGTGAAACTTGTATTAAATACGCAGAAAAATACCCTGAAAAGATTAGATTATTTTTACACTCGCGCAAAAATAATATCACGGTAGGAGGAAAACCGACAGGAAGATTTAATCTTTTTTACAATTTGTTTTCTGCAAAAGGTAAATACATCGCACTTTGTGAAGGTGATGACTACTGGACGGATCCATTAAAACTTCAGAAACAAATTGATTATATTTCCAACAATGAAAATTGCAATTTAGTTTTCACTGATGTGCAATTATTGGATCAATCGGAAAGTAAGTTCGAATCAAACTGGGCTGATATCAGGAAGAATATTTATCAATTTAAGGATCTTGTAGAAAGAAATGTCATCACCACCTGCACTGTCATTTTTAGAAATCCCAATAAAAATGCTGAACTGCACGAATGGTTGAAGCACTTTACTATTGGAGATTATCCGCTGTATCTTTTCCTGCTACGAAACGGTTATGCTTATTACTTAAATGATATTACGGCGGTGTACAGGCAGCATACGGGCGGTATATTCTCACTAAAAGGAATTGAGTATTTAATAAATAAGAACCTGTGCGGTTTTGGAAACCATGCAAAACTTATCGCTTACCAAACGGGAGTCCTTTTATGTAAGAAAAAGCCTGGTTAAATGGTACTATACTAAAGCTGTGCGCCTTTCCAGTAATCTTCAGTTTTCTGAAATACGTCCCTTTATCAGGAAGCACTTAAGGATCTCTGATAGTAAGTATAACCCGGGATATTTTTTTAAAATGATATTCCTGTTTTTATTTCCAAAATCAAAGGCGGGGGTTTTCCAAAAACCAGAAATGACACTTAGCCATTGAGAATACTATTAGTGTTGGGGAGGTATTTGCCGGAAAAAAGCGCGGGAATAGAAAACTACACACACTGGCTCGCTAAAGCCTTAGCTCAAAACGGCCATACAGTAGAGGTCGTTATCCTCGAAAATGAAAAGGGAGAGCCTTATAAGTATGAAGGAATACCCGTTTTCCCATTACCCAATGGCATTGAAAGTTTCAGGGAATTTGTCAGCAGTCGAACCTTTGATATTTGTCACTTCCAGGAGTATTCCGGGAAAAATGGGATCAATATGGAATGGTTTACATATTGCAAAAGAATATTGCGGCAAAGTTTTTTTTACTTTCCATTTGCCTTATTTAACTTGTTACAAAAATGATTTCCGATTATAAGGGATTACCGATTGTGATAATTTTTCAGTCCCCGATAGGTGCGTGAAATGCATAATTGCTACAAAATTATATTATCAATAAAAGCAAGTCGGATTTGATTTGAATAAATGAAGGAGTCGAACTGATAATACCAATAATTGAAAGAATTAATAAGTAAGCGTATTAAAGAGTAAGAATCGAAGACAAATACTAGCAGGATTTGACAGGAATTATGAATAGCTGTGATAAGATTTTCATAATGCGGGTTGGTTTAAAGAAATTATTGGAACGAGAATGGGTTTAAGTCATAGAATATCAAGTTGATTCCTCCAGATAACGATACCTCGGTGAAATGAGCCTAGATAAGAGTGACAATGATGAAATAAAAATAAATTGCTGTTTGTTGGGCGAATAGAATCTCAAAAAGGACTTGCATTTACTTTGTAAGGCAATGAATTTGAATTGAAAATAAGACATACAATTAGATGTATCTGGTAATATAGTAAATCAGGAATATTATGAAACATGTGAAAGAGAGTATGC
This sequence comes from uncultured Chitinophagaceae bacterium, assembly GCA_963811285.1. Taxonomy (GTDB): domain Bacteria; phylum Bacteroidota; class Bacteroidia; order Chitinophagales; family Chitinophagaceae; genus Ginsengibacter. The sequence goes on from CAWEQV010000040.1 coordinate 32,109, forward strand.
GTTTAATTACTTAGGGGTACTTAGGTTCCCAAAAGATATCTATCCAAATTCCCAATTATGATTTCTCGATTTTGCCAAGTATATTTACTGAAATGTATTCCCTGGTAGTCAGGGAAGCATTATATGAAGAGCATTACCGGTAATTGCTTCAGCAGCAAAAGGAAATGTGGACGTGATAAGAGAAGCCCGGAATGGGTTTATTTTTAATTATAATGATTATAAGGACCTTGCACGGTGTAATTGACACAGCTTATTCGGCAAGAAAAAACGGATGGCAACCTGCATTTGAAAATGAAAGCTCACCTGACGAGCGAGCTTAAAGAAATTCTTGCTTATTATTCATGAAGAAAAAGAGTGAAAGGCCGGTAATTATCATTCATTTTCAGCCTTTGGAGCTTTATCCGCCTATTCTGAATTTATTAAAATATATCGATAGCAGGGGAGGAAAGAAAGTGGTGGTTGTGAGTACCAGGAGTAATACAGAAACGATTGCCGGTAAGTTTTGGTGGCTTATCTGAAAATATTAAGATCAAAAGAACTCCGGGTATCATTCCGGGCTCAGCTTTGAGGATTTTCCAATACATTCGTTTCTACCTTTACAGCCTTTACTTACTGATGAGGTATAAACCCAGAGTGGTATTGTATTTTGAAACCATTTCGGCATGGCCGGCTCTATTATATAAAAGATGGAATAAAAATAAGGTGAATTTATTCGTTCACTATCATGAATACCTGAATCCTTCCGAGTATGCCTCTAATATGAAGTTGGTAAAATGGATGCATAAACTGGAATCAAAAAGTTATGCTTCCTCTTATTCCTGGATTTCTCACACAAATGAGTATCGGTTGGATAAATTTATCAAAGATGAAAACCCTGGAAAAGTAAATAGAAATGTGTTTCATACCATGCCTAATTATCCATCAAAAAACTGGGTGAAAGAGAAAACGCAATTTGGCAGTAGCAAAAGAATCCGTTTGGTGTATGTTGGCTCTTTAGGTTTTGATACCATGTACCTGAAGGAAGTAACCCATTGGGTTAAGTCGAACGAAACTTCACTTTCCCTTGATATTTATTCCCACAATTTGGATGATAAATCACAGGCTTTTCTGCAGAATATGCCGCACAGCAATATACAATTCCATGGCGCGTTCGATTACGAAAGCTTACCGGTTATCCTTAAGAATTATGATGTGGGATTAGTTATTTATAAGCCGATAGCTGAAAACTGGATTTATAATGCACCAAACAAAGTGTTTGAGTACCTGGCCTGCGGCCTTGATGTTTGGTTTTCGAAAACTATGACCTATACGCTGAAACTTACCCGCGACAAGACCTTTCCTAAAATTATTCCTGTTGATTTTGAGAAACTGGACCAATTTGATTTCCGGGCGGCAGTAAGCCGAAAAGGCTTGGCATTCGAGGAAACCAACTTCTATTATGAGGATGTGTACCCCGAAATTTATGAAGCAATAAATGGATAATACGTTCGCTTTACCGGTAAGCAGAAGTGAGAACTTATGAAAATATTTTTAGTCGGCGCGGATAATGAATATGCGATTGAAAATTTTTATGTAAAATATTTAAGGCAGGCAGGAGAAGAGGTTTTTCATTTTCCTGCTCAGAGCCTGTTCAATCTGTTTTATGATAAAGGGATTGGGAACAAGTTGCTTTACAGGGCAGGATTGTCGAAGGTTTTACACAAGATAAACAAGCTGTTCAAGGAGAAGGTTGAATTATTTAAACCTGATGTAATTTGGGTTTTTAAGGGAATGGAAATATTTCCGGAGAGTCTTAAGTGGGCAAGAAACAATGGAATTAAATTAGTCAACTTTAATGGGGACAGCCCATTTATATTTTCCGGAAGAGGCAGCGGAAATAAAAACGTAACAAGAAGTATTGGTATGTACGATCTTTTTCTGACCTATAGCTTCGTTGACCGGGAGACTATGGAATCAAAATTTAAGGTCAGGTCAGCGTTACTTCCTTTTGGTTTTGATGTAAGTGATGAGTTATATAATGAATGCGTAAAACAGGAAGAGAAAAAAAAAGTTTGCTTTATTGGAAATGCAGATAAAAACAGGGCTAACTTTATAAAGGAATTAGCTAATAGCGGAGTTACTATAGACGTTTATGGTTCTTTTTGGAATCGATACCCGGAGCATCCAAACGTTTCATTATTTGAGCCGGTGAAAGGTGATGAATTTTGGCGGACTCTAAGGAAATACCGGGTACAATTAAATTTGATGAGGCCTCATAATCCGACCACCCACAATATGCGTACTTTTGAAAGTGGAGGAATAGGGGCTATTCAATTAGCAAGCGATACTCCTGATCACAGGCAGTATTTTCAAAACGAAGAAGAAATATTTTTGTTTGAAAGCCTGGATGAATGCCTGCAAAAAATTAACTTCATAATGAATCTCGAAAAGGGTGTGGCCGATAAAGTTAGAGAAAACACCAGGAGAAGGGCAGTTGAGGATGGATATAGTTATGAATGCCGTACTATGAATGCATTGGAAAACATAAAAAAGTTGTAATAAATGACTTTGCCAACCTTATTTAATGTAAAATTTAATTGGGGTGCTTATATTCTTACTTTATTTCTTATCCGGGTGTTCTGGCTGGATTTAAGTTGGATGAGTTTTATAGCCTTAGCCATCACTTTGCATCAATTTTTGCTTTTATTTTATTCACTCGGAGCAGTACTTCCTATTCGCTACATTGCAGGAGCTTTTATGTGTGTGCAGATGCTGCTGGGGCCGGTGCTGGCTTATAACGGTTTGGATGCGTACCAGGTTTATGAGTACCAAATGCGTATTCCTGAAACAGAATACCTGAGCTATGCAATTCCGGCCGTTGCCTTATTTATTCTCGGATTACATGTTACAGCCGGGAAATTAAAGGGTGAAATATTGAACCAGGCTGAAATAGCGGAATTTATCAACAATTCAGGCAACCTGCCTTACATCTTTGTGGCTGTCGGATTTTTATCCTCCTTTATTTCCGGTTATTTCGGATCAGAGCTTCGGTTTGTATTTTACTTAATTAGCGGTTTTAAATTTATTGGAACATTTATGTTGCTATTGGGTAAAAAGCAGGTCAAAACGTGGGTTTTGGTTTTGGTTTTCGGGTCCATCATTTCCTCTTCATTACAAAGTGCCATGTTCCACGATTTGCTTACATGGTTAATTATGCTTGGAGCAGTATTAGCAATAAAATTCAAACCGGGTATAACTTTGAAAGCAATAGCTGCTTCAGCTTTTATTTTAATAGCGCTGGTTATTCAATTGGCAAAAAAAGATTATCGTGAAGGTATTGTAACAGGGCAAGGCGGAGGATTAACTTCATTTCAACATGCTATTGAAGAGGATAAAGATCACGGATCTTTTTTTGATAAAACAAAACTTGCCAAAAGCAATGTAAGAATTAACCAGGGGTATATTATCACGAACATCATGAGTACCGTACCGGCAAAGGTTCCCTTTCAGAATGGCAGCGAATTGATGAAGATCCTTGAAGCAGCTTTTTTACCGAGGATCATTGCTCCAAATAAACTGAAAGCGGGAGACCCCAACATTTTTATGAAATATTCGGGATTAGCACTATTACCAGGCACTTCTATGGGTTTAAGTTCCCTTGGTGACGCTTATATTAATTTTGGCGTAGAGGGTGGGTGCATTTTTATGTTCTTCCTGGGATTACTTTTTAGCACCGTTTTGAATTATTTTGATAAATACAGTAAATATTATCCCTTCTTATTACTGTTCACTCCTTTGGTGTTTTATTATCCTATACGGCCCGATTGCGAGTTACAGACATCTCTTGGCCATTTGGTGAAATCGTGCTTCCTTATTTATATGTTGATTTTATTTTGGAAAAAGGATTTGAGTAAAGTGATAGCGAAGACATCGAAAAAAGTGGTAGCAAGTGTACCCGCTTACCCTTCGACAGGGTGACAACCCTTCGACAGGCTCAGGATGACACCCTTCGACAGGCTCAGGATGACACCCTTCGACAGGTTCAGGATGACACCCTTCGACAGGCTCAGGATGACACCCTCGACAGGCTCAGGATGACAGTAAGGTGATGACAATTATAATAATTGAATAGCGATCCAATTATTAAGTTGTCAGCCTGAGCTTGTCGAAGGCGGGTTAGTTAAAAAAATCATCCTGAGATACATTGACGGAATTATGAAGACCCTATGACAAAAATCTTTATTACCATCCCCTGGTTTGTGCCAGCCTTCCGGGCCGGAGGCCCGGTGCAATCTGTCGCGAACCTGGTGAAGGAATACCGTGAAGGAGTGGAGTACCTTATATTTTGTGGTGACACCGATCTTAACGGCGCTGAATTGGAAAATATACAAACCAACGAATGGGTACCCTTTAATGAGTATACAAAAGTGTGGTACGCGAGGCCGGAAAAACGAAGTGACACGCTCGTAAAACTGGTAGAAAAAGAGCAGCCGGATATTCTTTACATCATCGGCATCTTCTCATGGCATTTCAATATTGTGCCGGTGATCTTTTGTAAAGGGCGACGGAAGATCCTTTCTACGCGCGGTATGCTTCATCCCGGCGCACTCTCTCAAAAAAAGTGGAAGAAGAAAATATTCCTGGAGCTTTTTAAGATGTTCGACTATCCTTATAAAGTGGATTTTCATGCCACGGATGAGGAGGAAGCGGGCTATATACGTTCGTATTTTGGCGAACCGGCGAAAGTTTTCACGGCGCAGAATTTTCCCTCAAAAGTTGGTTTACTGCCATTGCCATTCAAAGAGCCCGGCAAACTTAAGCTGGTGAGCGTGGCAATTATCACTCCCATGAAAAATATTTTACTGGTGCTGCAGTCATTGGAAAAGATCACCTACCAGGTTGAATATCATATTTACGGGCCCATAAAGGATGAGGATTACTGGGACCTTTGTAAAGAGCAGATGAAGAGTTTGCCCGAAAATATTCAGGTTCACTACTCCAAAGAAATAGAGCCTGCCGTGGTGAAGGACGTCCTGGAGGAAGCACATGTATTTGTTCTGCCCAGCAAAAGTGAAAACTTCGGCCATGCGCTGTATGAGGCGTTGTCAGCAGGAAGGCCGGTCGATCACCAGTTATAATACGCCCTGGAAAGGGTTGCTGGAAGCGGCGGCGGGTTTAAATGTTTCGGTACATGATACCGCGGGTTTGGAAAATGCCATCCATTTTTTTGCACAGATGGACAATGAAGAAATGCAGAAGTGGAGCAGCGGCGCAGCGGCGTATGCTGAGAGGAAGGTGGATGTGGAGGAGATAAGGGAGGCGTATGGGAGGATGTTTGGGGGATAAGGCAATAGGCAATAGGCAATGGGCAAAGGGCAAAATATCGAATATAGAACAAGGAATGTTGAATCCGGAAGTTCTGCTTCCCCCCTCTCTTTGGGAGAGGGGACGGGGGTGAGGTTTATCAGGAATCATCAAAAGATGAATTGGATCTTCTGTTAATCAATTTTCAATAGAATCTTTCTTCCCCCTCTCTTTAGGAGACGCTCGTGGTGAGGCTTATCAGGAATCTTAAATGATGAATTGGATCTTCTGTTAATCAATTTTCAATAGAATCTTTCTTCCCCCCTCTCTTTTGGAGAGGGGACGGGGGTGAGGTTTATCAGCAAACTTAAAAGATGAATTGGATCTTTTGTTAATCAATTTTCAATAGAATCCTTTCTTCTCCCTCTCTTTAGGAGACGCTCGTGGTGAGGCTTATCAGGAATCATAAAAGATGAATTTGATCTTCTGTTAATCAATTTTCAATAGATTCTTTCTTCCCCCCTCTCTTTGGGAGAGGGGACGGGGGTGAGGTTTATCAGCAATCTTAAAAGATGAATTTGATCTTCTGTTAATCAATTTTCAATAGATTCTTTCTTCCCCCCTCTCTTTTGGAGAGGGGACGGGGGTGAGGTTTAAAACTTCTTCAATAATCAAACTACTTAAAAATCCGTTTCTTGTTTACCTGCTGAAATTTGCAGGTATCTTTTGCGTTTTATATTTCGGGACATTGGTGATTATCGGGCTGGCAGCGCCGGTAGGATGGTATAGTCCCTTTGTTCACCAACATCTTGACTATGTGAGTTGGTTAAAGAATTCACTTATCAGCGGCACAAAGTTTATACTTTCTGTTTTTTCCGTCCCCACGTACAGGGAACGCGGCTTTGCATTGACCTATCCTCACGGCAAAGCAGTTATCATTGCAATGGACTGCGTAGGCTATGGAGTGTATAGTTTCTGGATCGCATTTGTGGCAGCGAATAAGGGCCGGTTGGGCAGAAAGGTTATTTGGATTGCCGGCGGTCTCCTCGCACTTTGGTTTATTAATGTGGTAAGGATTACACTGGTACTTGTGGCGATAAACAAAAACTGGGCTATGCCCTTTGGAATCGATCATCATACCTGGTTTACAGTCACCGCCTACTTATTGATATTATTGATGATCTGGCTATATGACCGTTCGTTTAAACCCGGCAAAAAAGAAGTGCAAATAAGTGAAAAAGCGGGTAAGCATCTTAATAAGCCAGGAAAATATTAGCAGGAAAATAAATGACCATTTTAGGAATTAATGCTTATCATGCCGATGCATCGGCAGCAATACTGGTAGATGGAAAGTTAGTTGCCGCGATTGAAGAAGAAAGGTTCAGGAGGATAAAACATTGGGCCGGTTTTCCCGAATTGGCCATTAAATTTTGTTTGCAGGAAGCCGGAATCTGGTTTGAGGGTGTAGATTATTTTGCAATAGGCCGCGATCCGAAAGCGAAACGATTAAAGAAATTAATTTACCTGGCTCAAAATCCGCGTGGAAGTTTTGCTGCAGTCAGCAGCCGTGTAAAAAACAGTAAAAAAGTTGCTTCACTGCAAAACGAATTAGCGGCAATTTCGGGGTTGGAGGCGGGCACATTCATCCCCAGGATAATGCAAATAGAACATCACCGGAGTCACCTGGCTTCTGCTTTTTTTGCTTCCGGTTTTGATCAAGCTGCCTGCGTGTCCATTGATGGATCAGGCGATTTTACAACCACTATGACTGCCGTTGGAAAGGGCAATCATATTGAAGTGCTGGATTCTGTTGATTTTCCGCATTCACTTGGGATCTTTTATACAGCCTTCACCCAACTGCTTGGTTTTCCTCATTATGGTGACGAATACAAAGTGATGGGACTGGCTCCTTATGGGGAGCCAAAATATGTTGATAAACTGGAAAACGTAATACGTCCAAACAATTCCGGCTTATTTCAATTAGACCTGTCCTATTTCAGGAAGGCTACCAAAGGAATTATTTCTTATGGCACTGACCATACTCCGGAGGTGCAACCACTGTACAGCGAAAAAATGGTACAGCAGTTTGGCCATCCGAGAAAAAAAGAGGAACCCCTTACTCAGTACCATAAAGACCTTGCTGCTTCGGTACAAAAAATAACGGAGCAGACGATCTTTCACATTTTGAACAGTGTTCAAAAGAAAACCGGTTTAGAGAATCTCTGTCTTGCAGGCGGGGTGGCGCAAAACAGTGTGGCAAATGGCAAGATCAAATCCAACACCTCTTTCAGGAATATTTACATTCCTTCTGCAGGGCATGATGCCGGCATCTCAATTGGGGCGGCTTTGTTCGTGCAAAACCAAGTTTTGAAGAGGGAAAGAATGCCGGCAATCAATTCTGCTTATACAGGAAGCCGGTTCAGTAATGCTGAAATAAAAGATTTTCTTGTGTCGGGGCATGTCAGTTTTTGCGAACTGGCGGATGAAGTTTTATACGATAAAGTAACTGAATGCCTTGTAAATGGAGGAGTGGTGGGATGGTTTACGGGAAGATCAGAATTTGGGCCCCGTGCGTTGGGTGGCCGTTCTATTATAGCAGACCCGCGGAGGTCCGATGCCAGGGAGATACTGAACCTGAAGATAAAAAGAAGGGAAAGTTTCCGTCCTTTCGCCCCTTCAATTTTAAAAGAATATGTTTCTGAATATTTTGAAACCCCGGATGAAGTGCCGTTTATGGAAAAAGTTTTCAGGATAAAAGAATCCAAACGGCGTGAAATACCGGCAGTAACGCATGTTGACGGAACCGGGCGGCTGCAAACCGTTGACAAGTTGGTATCCCCCCGTTATTATGATTTAATCGAAACATTCAGGCGAAAAACCGGCATTCCAATTTTGCTCAATACTTCTTTTAATGAAAATGAGCCAATTGTTAATTCTCCTGAGGAAGCCCTGAATTGTTATTTGAGAACGAACATGGATATGCTGGTGATGGAGAATGTTGTTATAGAAAGGAGATGAGGGAGAAGGGGGCTGGATACTCGATGGGAGAAATTTTGAATGATGAATTTTGAATGAGGAAACGCGATTCTATTCTTAATTATTCAATTATTCAATTATTCGGCTGCTTTCTGATTGGCAAATCAGTTAATAGTTGACGATTGTCAAAAAACATATAAATAAAGTTAGGAGGGTAAAAAAAAAATATTATCTTTAGTTTTTCGTTCAATGAGACTAACAGATTCATGAGACTTATTAGTTTTGAAATTAACAGCAAGGCAAGCAATCTTCCATACCTTCAACTATTTTAATGAAAGTTTCCATTATAACTGTAACACTTAATTCTGAACGACATCTCGCCGATTGTATTAGTTCGGTTGCAAGGCAGAATTACAGGGATATTGAGCATATCATCATTGACGGTAAATCTACAGATGGAACTTTAAGAATCATCCGGCACAATTCCAAACACATTTCTTACTGGATATCTGAAACAGATCGTGGCATGTATGACGCGATCAATAAAGGATTGAAAGTAGCTACAGGAGATATTGTGGGCATTCTTAATAGTGATGATATGTTTGCTTCCGCAGATTCGGTGAGAAGTATTGTGGATTGTTTTCTTACTACACATACAGACGCTGTTTACGGTGACCTGGTATATGTAGACGGAGCCGATACAAAAAAGGTGATCAGGTATTGGAAAGGGAATTCGTATAAGCGTTCCCGTTTTCGTTATGGATGGATGCCTGCTCATCCCACTTTTTATATGCGCCGTTCACTTCTCGAACAATATGGTTTATACGAAAACCACTATTTCACGGCAGCAGATTACGAGTTCATGGCACGATACCTTTTTGTCCACAAAGTGAGCGCGCAATATATTGACGCCATGCTGGTAAAGATGCGCAGCGGGGGCATCAGTAACATCACTTTAAAAAGCAGGTTCAGGGCCAACCGCCGTGATTTCCTTGCGATGAAGAAAAACAAGATCCCGTTTTCTTTCCTGGTTTCCATACTGAAACCTCTTATAAAAATTCCGCAATTCAACAGCAGATACGCCAAACAATACTCACTGCAGGATGCAGGCGATCCCTACTTTACAGCACCTGTTACCATTGTGCCGGCTGAGGTCGCAGAAGTATAAATACATAGATTTGCATTATGAGTTTCTTTAGCTTTAAAAAGAAAACTCCGCTTTACCGCGGATTTAGCTGGCTTTCACAGGATATTCATTCTCATATTCTACCCGGTATTGATGATGGCTCCCCCGATATAGAGACCTCGCTGCAGATTCTACGCGCTCTTTCTGATGCGGGGATACAAAAATTTATTTGTACGCCGCATGTGATCGGCGATATGTACCGCAATACGCCTGAAACGATCAATGATTCTTTGGAACGTTTACAGAAAGCCATACGGCAAAACGGGATGTCGATAGAGATCAGCGCTGCAGCGGAATACATGCTGGATGATCATTTCATGGAACTGATGCGCAACAAAGAGCCGTTGATGAAGCTCACCAAAAATTATATTCTTACCGAACTTTCTTATTCTACGCTGCCCGAAAAACTGGAAGAGATCTCATTTGAAATCAATACCAGCAATCACGTTCCCCTGATGGCGCACCCGGAGCGCTATCCTTATTACCACCACAATTACAAAGCCTACGAAAGGCTTAAGGAGCTTGGATTTTTACTCCAGGTAAACCTTCTTTCCCTCACCGGCTATTATGGAAAAACCGTAGCCAAAGCCGCCAAACACATACTTGATAATGGCCTTGCCGATTTTGTCGGCACCGATCTGCACCATTTTAACCACCTGAATGTACTCACGGATACAAAATCAATTGAATTGTTTGAAAAGTATTTGGGAGATAAGGTGTATAACGAATTCCGGTGAAGAAGAAGATGCTTAAAGCTTAATGCTAAATGCCGAAACCTGCCTATTTTGCTTTCTGCATTAAGCTTTTTGCCTTCTGCCTCTATGCCTTTCTGCCTTCTGCCTTACGCCTCACAACCAAATTCACTTCTTCTTCCTTCTTCTTTTATTTTCGTTGGTAAAAAATTCAGTGAACGTATCAAAATCTTTACGGTAAGAAAGTTGGATCCCTGTTCTGTTTCTCCGGGTTACACCGGCGATGTCGCCAATATCTGCGTCACTCCTGTTGAAACCAATTACCCGCAACTGCCCGTTAGGTGAGATCAGGTATTCAAAAGAAACGTCGGGTGTAAAAAGGAAATTGGAATTGGAAGTAGCAACTGCCTGGCCCAGCCTGTAATCAACGTTTCCGGCAACGGTTAGCAATAACTTATTGTTTAAAAATGTCGTCCTTACACCAAAGTTGCCGACGTTGGTAAGTTCCTTTTGCGAAGCGCCCTTTTGAAAATTTAAATCCCCTGTATTGATATTCGTGATCAGGTTAACTGATTTTGTATTCAATACTTTTTGCAACCATGAATTAAGAGAGGAGGATAAGGTGGCCGACAGCAATTGACCTACACTTCTCGTTACAAAATTACCTGTATTATTCCCGGTTATCAAAGGTTGATCGGTGCTCATAAACTGGTTGAATAACAACAAAGAAGCCACCTGGTTCATCAAAGCGGTTTTATCTTCCTGAAACCTTGTCTTTAAATATTCTGCCGCAATCGGATCAGATTTTAAAGGATTATCAAAAGGAAACTGGAATTCAAATTCAGGCTGCGGGTCTTTCAAAGTCCCTCTCAGCTTAAAAATAATATCTACGTCTCCGTTAATATTTCTGTAACCTGTAGTTGTAGGAATGTTACTCAAGCTGACATTCTGCGCCTGGTAGATGGCGTCAATATTCAGGTTCGCTAGATATGGATCACCCTGCCACTCAATAAACCCCTGTTGTAAAGTAAAAGGAGTTTTTAAGAAAGTCTGAAAGTTGAATGTATACTGTCCCTGTTCTACATTATATCTTCCTCTTATTGTCAAAGGTTCGGTTGTGCCGGCCGTTATGTTCAGTTTACCGCTTCCCTGCGCTTTTATTACATCACCAGTTGTTGCGTCAAGTATTACATCTATCCTGGCAAGCGGATTAGCCGTAATTTCCATGTTTACTTTTATATTGGTGTTTTGCCGTGACACAAGATCCGCCTTCATTTCACGGCCAAACTTTGTAAACTCCAAATAATCCATTGAACCGGATTCTGCTGTTTCGCCTGTAGGCAAATAAATGTGGCTGCTGTCTGTCGGCTCTCCCGAAATATCCATTTGCATATCAGATAAAAAACCATTCAGCGATAATTCAGCACGGCCAACTACATGCCCGTAGAATTCATTATTGTCGATTGCTGTAGTATTTAGTAAAATGAATTTTGCAGGCCCGTTACCAACGGCATCGGTTTTAAAATGCAGTTCGTTGAAGAAGAAGTTGTCAAAGAAAGTATGATAAATTTTCCCGGTAAGTGTTGCCGTATGATTAAGTGTGTCCAGAATTTTTATCGAACCAAAATCAATTTCATCCGGGTTGAAGGTAATCACCGAGCCATTCGCCAAATGATAATGGCACTGCGTATAATCGATTGTCAATGCGGTACTGTCAAGCCTTACACTACCCGTTAATTTAGGAGCAGAAGCTTTGCCTGAAATGTTCAACTTTCCGGTCGCCCTTCCATCAAGGCTGCTAAAAACGGATGTCAAATAATTTTCAAGAAGATGAATGCCGGAGTTATTAAATACAACAGACCCGCTCAACTGATCGGTAGTGGTGTCTTTAAAACGATAAGCAAAATCGCCGGTGAAATTGTAGAGATTATTATTGGAGATCATATTCACTTTCATTTCACCAGGATCAGCATCATATTCTCCGTTTGCAAGAATGATTCCTATAGAATCATTTTCAAATTTAAACTCATCAATTTTAGTATCAAACTCAACTGCCATTTTTCCGAAAGGATCTTTTATCCGGATATTGCCATTAAGCAAACCGCTGAGTTGAGGTGATTTTAAAAACATCGGGGTGAAATCCCCGACGACCAGGTTTTGAACAGCAACCATGATGTCATTTCCATTCTGCGTCAATGATGGCTGCGTGGAAATATAAATCTCCTGGCCATTTTGTGAGAAGCGGATATTATTTGCAGTAAGCATACTATCCTGCAATTGAAGTACGCCTTCTTTTGCAATCTGCCATTGCTTTTGATTAATAACAAAAGTGGATGGATTGAAAGTCAGCGTAAATCCGTTTTTTGTGGTTTGGATCTTTGCAGAAAGATCGGCATTGTTGAACGTACGGTTTCCCGTAGCGTTTATCGATATATTCGAAATATCATTGGCGGCTATTATGCTGAACCTTGCTTCAGGAGAATGCAGGCTGTCGTTGATAACCACATCATCCACATCGCCATTTAAAATAAGCGTATCGCTGTTTCCGGTGGCAGTAAAATCAATCACATTAAAGCTGATATTGCTGTAATTGAACCGGGGAATATCGGCCTGGAGATTTAAAGTGTTCGCGGCAACATTAATATTTCCCTGTACTACCGCATTGTTTAAACCTGTAATCCTTTTATCAAATAAATTTACGTATTCACTTATATCCCTCGTTTTTACATAAAAATCAAAATCCTGGTTTTCTATCTTGTTGTTGGGTTTATTAATGTAAGCAGGATAATATTTATTTAAAAATAATTGAAAGGCATCCGGAAGTTCCATAATCCTGAAATTACCGTGAATGCCTGCTTCCAGCTCATTAGTGGCAAGATTCAATGACTTTTTACCATTCTCAAAACCGGAAGTAATGTACAATGAGTCAAAGGATAACTGTTTGCCATTATCCGATAAAACAGCGTTATATAGTTTGGCGGAACCTAAAAAATTATCAATATTATTTCCTGTAAAATTCAAATTGAACTTACCGGTCAGAGAAATACTATCATTGGTGAATTTTAAATTTTTAAGATGAAGTTTTCTTACGTTCGCCTGCAGATCAAATTCAGGATTGGTTTTGCTTAAATTAATGGAGCCAACCAGCGTGTCAATTACAATATGGGGATCGTTGATACTTGCTGAACCGGTGAAGAGTTTGTTCCTGAATTCTCCGTGCGCGATTATATTCGTATACTCATAACCGTTATATTGTACTTTGCTGATATTTCCGTTAACATTTATATCGACATCATTGGCATTAAATCCTTTTCCGTTTATTTTTCCATTAAAAACAATATTGCCGATGTTGCTGTTTTGAATAAATTTCCCTAACTGGAAATTGGTTGTTGAAACATTGCCTTCATAAATTGCACGGCCTTTGTCAGGAATCGTAAGATGAAGATCAGTTTTAAGTTTACCAATGTCGGTTGTCAGAGTACCATAGGTTACGAAATCATTAATATATCCTGTATAGCTTCCTGAAAAATTGATGGCGCCAAAAGCGCTCAGATTAGGATTGGTAATATCTTTCAGCGCGGGAATAAGTTTCGAAAGTTCAGTATAATTCGTCCTTAGTTCATTTGTCCTGAGATCGATAAATGTTTTATTAATATCCGGCAAACCTCTCAAACTCACATCACCACTCAAATAATTATCAGCGCCGGCAGTAATAACCATGTCATGTGCCGTGAGATTATCAATCTTCCCATGTGCTGTTCCCGACAAAGTGAAATCTGTATTCCATGTCTTCGTATCAGGAGCGAAATAAGCCAGGTCGTCACTGCTCACTCTGGTGTCTTTAAAATGCCCGTCAACCGTTACGGCATGAATAAAATCCTGCATGTCATCATTAAAATTTTTGAAATGCATTGCATAATAATCCTGCAAATGGCTTTTGTTGGTAATAATATCAAGATTTTTAAATTCCATCATTTCAGGAGTGAATTTGAAATCAGCAGCTATTTTTTTTACAACAAAACCTCCGCGGTCTTTTCCGGAAATTGAGATAACAGATTTTAAAGTATCATCCGTAAGATTGATTTTTTTAAAAGTGCCGTTTATTGAAGAAAAGATAATATGGTTTTCGTCAAACTCGTTCATAACGGGTGGTGAATAGCCCTCTCTTTCAACAGCAACCAAACCATTATTTATGGTTAATTTATTTACTGAAAGTTTCAATCCTGCAGGATTCCATTGCAATCCCTTCGGTTGAATATCAGGCGTTGCCGATGTTGAACTTGTGTCGCGGGGCCTTTTGCCGGTGTAGTCATATAATGTAAAAGATGGTTTGTCTAACTGGATTTCACTTATCCTTATTACATTTTTATTCAAATCAAATTCATCAGCATGTATGTTCAGCAGGTCATCCGAAATCAAGATGTCTTCCCCCCGCCATTCGTCTCTTTGCCAGATGCGGATGTTTTTGAAATTCACGACTTTAAGGTTGAGATTGATGGTTGATGCAGAAGTATCAGTTTTTTTGTTCGACGGGCCTGAGAAATAATCCACAAGGAACTGGTAATTCCACACAGAATCGGAACGATGCAGGTTGATAAATCCATCGGTAAGCCCGATGTAGTTTAGCGTTATATTTTTCCTGAAAAAGAACCAATCAGTAATCCTCACTTTTGCATCGCCGGCAAACAGCAAAGTGTCTTTTTGATGATCAAGCACAAGCAGGTCCTGCATATCCATCCGATCAAAAAGTTCCAGGTTAATTTTTTTTATAGAAACAGTGGTGTGCAGATCTTTTGAAAGACGGCTGGCAACACGGTGAATAATGAAGGTTTGAAAGAAGCTGGTTTGAATCAAAATCCATAATACAAGAATCAGCACCAAAATGCTCAACAGGACTTTGAGAGATATTTTTACAACTTTTTTCAGAATAAAACAGATTATCAGCAAAAATAAAGAAACGGCATGGTAAGGCAAATTACCAAATCGGTTAATGCGTTGACAAATTGTTAATCTGTAAAGGTTTTGGTTTGCAGCGGAAACTGAAAACAGTAAACGAAGAAATAATTTGAAATTTTATTTTGAACCCTTATTTCTTTTGTGTTGTTTTTTTACTTGCCGTTTTTTTCGCTGCTGCCTTTTTGGGCGCCGCTTTCTTTTTAGCCGTTTTCTTGTCGAACGCTTTCGGATCCTGCTGAAGGATCATTCTCTTCACATCATCAACTGAAAGTTGAGCCAAGTTCTTCCGGTGTATATTTTCCACCTTCCGGTTTTGCGGTAATCTTCATCATCTTTTTTCCAAAACGTATGAAAGGGCCCCAGCGGCCATTTTCAAGCGCAATCTTTTCTGCAGGCCATTGTTGAATATATCGGTTCGCTTCCTTTTCAATCTTTTTTTCGATAAGTTCATTACAATCTTTTTGAGTAAGATTGTCAAAATTATACGCTCTCGGAACATTGATAAAAAGATCATTCCATTTTATGAAAGGCCCAAAACGGCCTTTGCCCTTGGTGATTGGTTTTTCATTATAATAGCCTATGGGCGCGTCTTCTACCTGTTTTGATTTTATGACTTCTATCGCTCCCGGTAAATCAACTTCTGTTGGCTCTTTACCTTTCGGCAATGAAATAAACTGCTCTCCCCATTTTACATAAGGGCCAAACCTGCCAATGTTTACAGACACGTCTTTTCCTTCATATTCACCAAGTGCAAGCGGAAGTTTGAAGAGATCCATTGCTTCATCCAGCGAAATGGTTTCAATGCTTTGCGTTGCTTTTAGTTTGGCAAATTTGGGTTTTTCCTCATCTTCAACATTTCCTATTTGCACCATCGGTCCGTATCTTCCCATTCTCGCTATCACTGGTTTACCGCTTTCAGGATCGGTTCCCAATTCGCGTTCACCTTTGGCGCGCTCTGCATTTTCGAGTGTATGCTCTACAGATTCGTGAAAGGGTTTGTAAAAATGGCCTACCATTTTGTTCCATTGAAGATCCCCTTCAGCAATCTTATCAAATTCTTCTTCAATATTGGCAGTGAAAGAATAATCCATCACTTTATCAAAATGCTGATTTAAAAAATCGGTAACTACAAGGCCAAGGTCGGTAGGAAAAAGTTTTCCTTTTTCAGCGCCTGTAATTTCTGAAGTTTTAATTTTCTCAATGGTATTTTCTTTTGAAAGTTTTACGATCCTTATATCACGCTTCGTTCCTTCTTTATCTCTTTTTTCTACATAACTTCTTTTGATGATCGTGCTGATGGTAGGAGCGTAGGTGCTTGGACGGCCAATGCCAAGTTCTTCCAGTTTTTTCACGAGGGAAGCTTCGGTGTATCTTGGTGCATGACGTGTGAATTTTTCCGTAGCTGTCATCTCTTGAAAATCCAGTTGCTGGTTAACGGTTAATGCCGGTAGCCTGCTTTCACTTCCGAAGGATGGATTCTCGTTTTCATCGTCATCATTTCCTTCATTATAAACTTTAAGAAACCCATCAAACTTCAGCACTTCGCCGGTAGCGGTTAGTTCATCATCAACCGTACTTATTTTTATTTTAGCTGTTGTCTTTTCCAGGATGGCATCGCTCATCTGGCTGGCGATAGTTCGTTTCCATATCAATTCATACAATCGGTTCATGTCAGCGTCATGAATGCGGCTTTCACTCATATCTGTAGGCCTGATGGCTTCATGCGCTTCCTGTGCACTTTCACTTTTGGTTTTGTAATCGCGCATCTGTAAATACTTTTCGCCGTAATTTTTCAGTATTTCACTTTTGATTTGATCTTTTGCAGTACCGCTTAGGTTCACACTGTCCGTTCTCATGTAGGTAATCTTACCGCTTTCATATAATCTTTGGGCAATGAGCATTGTCTTGCTAACGCCATAACCTAATTTCCTGCTGGCTTCCTGCTGGAGTGTTGAAGTGGTGAAAGGCGCAGCGGAAGTTCGTTTACCAGGTTTTACAACAATATCTTTAACGGAATAAGCAGCATTTTTACAATTGTCTAAAAACTTTTCAGCTTCTTCAATTGTTCTTGTCCCCCCATCTTCCGCTTTAAATGAAATTCTTTTTCCGGAGTTGTCTGTAGAAGCTAAAACCGCTTCAATCTTAAAGCTGCTGCTCACAAGAAACTGGTTGATTTCTCTTTCTCTTTCCGCTATTAATTTTACAGCAACACTTTGCACTCTTCCTGCGCTCAGCCCGCCTTTCATTCCTATTTTTCGCCATAAAACGGGCGATAGTTCAAAACCAACGAGCCTGTCTAAAACACGCCTTGCCTGTTGAGAATTTACCAGGTTCATATCAATAAACCTTGGATGTTGCACAGCCGCATTAATAGCCGGTTTGGTTATCTCATGAAAGACAATTCGTTTGGTTGTATTCACATCAAGGCCCAAAACTTCAGCAAGGTGCCAGCTTATACTTTCTCCTTCACGATCCTCATCCGAAGCCAGCCAAACAGTATCCGCTTTTTTTGCATACTGTTTCAGTTCCCTTACCACCTTTGCCTTATCATCAGGAACTTTATACCGGGGAGCGAAATTGTTGTTTACATCAATACCCATATCATCCTTTTCAAGATCACGTATGTGGCCGTAACAACTTTTTACCTCAAAGTCCTTCCCTAGAATTTTTTCAATGGTTTTTGCTTTCGCGGGGGACTCTACTATTAATAAATTTTTTGCCATAATCATCTTTATTTTTCCAATTCTAAACTCTTCGCCTTCAATAAACGTTCTAATGTCGGAATAATTTATGTGGTTGCAATATTAGGGGAAAAATTAAAAATCAAATTTTAATTAGATCATTTGTTTTGTAATCCCGCTTCCTTATCTTCGTAATCCCCACGGAACAACAGTTTCAAAGCTTTCGGTTTTAATTTTTAAAAGGAAGTATATTTAAAAATGTTAATAAATTAACTAGCTAAATATATTTTTTATAGAAAAAAGCCGTTATATAAAATAACAATTATTGTTAAACCTAAAAAATATTTAGTATAAAAAATTGTCAATGAGAGTTGTAATGCTTGGCTCAGGAAATACCGCTACTGTTTTGTGTGAACTGATTGCAAAAGCAGGCCATGATATTGTACAGGTGATAAGCCGTAATGAGGAAAATGCGAAAACACTGGCATCTTCTTATCTTGCCACTACCGCATCTCTTGAGGCAGAAAAATTTGCAGAAGCAGATATTTATATTGTTGCCTTGAATGATGAGGCTCTTGATCATATTGAAAATATACCCGGGCTTAAATCAAAGTTTGTGGTTCATACAGCGGGTGCGGTTTCAATGAATGTTTTTAAAGATGTTTCTTCTGGTTATGGTGTCTTGTATCCACTGCAATCACTTTCCAAATTTGCAGATCATATTCCTGAGATACCTTTCCTCATCGATGGGAATAACCAGGAAATTATGCATCGTGTTTTAGGATTTGCCAAAACGCTTTCTGACAATGTGATTGAAGCCAACGACACTGAAAGACTGAATTATCACGTGGCGGCAGTTTTTGTCAACAACTTCACCAATCATCTTTACGCCCTTGCAGAATTGTTTTGCGAAAAAGAACGTATTGATTTTAAAACTTTATTTCCGCTCATTGATGAAACTATATTAAGAGCCAAATCTATTTCACCTTTTCTTACACAAACAGGGCCGGCCATCCGTAATGATGTTTATACGCTTAACCGACATTTGCAGGCACTCACCGCAAATCCCGACCTTAAATATATTTACCTGAAACTAACTGAAAGCATTATAAAACATCATGGCAAAAGATAAAGGTTGCCAATCTTTCATGCAGTGATTTTAACTTAACCAATGTTTTTTAGGGTTGGAACCTTCTATCCTTTAAAGGTTGGCAACCTCCGCCACAAGATAAATTTCCAGTAAAAGTTCGTTTGCTACCGTCATAGTTTATTATTCAATTCTCTATAACTATATTTGAAAAAATTATTCTGTCAGGAGAAATTACTGCTGAACTTATTTATTTTCAAAACCTTTACTTATTCAGATGCATATTCTTTCACGCTTTAAACTGATAAAAACCTTTGCATTCGATATGGATGGTGTGCTTACTAACGGAAGTATTTTGGTGGATAATGAAAATAACTGGCTCAGGAGTATGAATATTCGTGATGGATATGCGCTGCAACTTGCGATAAAATCAGGGTACGACATTTTGGTAATTTCAGGAAGTAATTCTTCGTCTGTCCTTCACCGTTTGAACACGCTTGGAGTAACGCAGGTTTTTATGAAAGTGACGAACAAAGAAGACTTTTTAAAAAAATATGTGGACGAAAAAAAATTATCACTCAGTGAATTACTTTTTATGGGTGATGATATTCCCGATTATCATTGCATGAAAATGGCAGGTATCGCCGCCTGCCCGGCTGATGCCACTTTAGAAATTAAAGAAATCGCTTCTTATATTTCCCCTTTTAAAGGAGGTGATGGATGTGTAAGAGATGTAATAGAAAAAGTTTTGAAACTGAATAGCAAATGGCCTTTAAAGAATGACATTCCTTCAACCTGATCTTTTTACCATTAAGATTTCCCGATGAAAACGCTTTCAGCATTTTTCAGATTGATCAGATGGCCCAATCTTCTTTTTATTGTGCTTACGCAAATGTTGTTCAGGTATTTTATTTTACCATTCGTGTACCAGGATTCTAATCCCGGATCTGAAGGTATAAAACTTAACGGGCAGTTGTTTTACCTGTTGGTTCTTGCTTCTGTTTGTATCGCTGCGGCTGGTTATATTATCAATGATTATTTTGATGAAAATATTGACCAGGTAAACAAATTTTCAAGGGTAATAGTCGGCAAATTCATTAACAGGCGTTCTGCTATTTTACTGCATGCTTTTCTCTCATTTATTGGATTGGCATTGAGTATTTATATTGGCTATAAATTGAGGAATATTTTCATCCCTTTGTTTAATTTTTTAGCCATCAACATTTTGTTGGTTTACTCCAGCACTTTTAAGAAGAAAATCCTTGTTGGTAATATTCTTATCTCCCTGTTAACCGCATGGGTAATCCTTGTACTTACGATGGCAGAATACCGGTTTAGGATTTCACCGGAAGACGTCGCGTGGCAACGGTTATTAAAAATGTCTTTCGTGTATGCGGGTTTTGCGTTTATCATTTCTTTGATACGGGAAGTAATAAAAGATATGGAAGATATTGACGGAGACTTGCGATATGGTTGTAAAACAATGCCCATTGCTTGGGGATTGCCGGTGTCAAAAGTATTTACTGCAGTCTGGATAGCTGTGCTGGCCGGAGCTTTATTCGCGATATTGATCTACATACTGCAGTTGGGATGGTGGTTTTCGGCGTTGTACTGTATGGTTGCCATTATAGTTCCATTGCTTTGGCTTTTACAAAAATTATACAAAGCCAACACTTCCGCTGATTTTCACAGGTTAAGCTCGGTTGTTAAATTAATTATGCTGGCAGGAATATTGTCAATGTTATTTTTCTGATGAAATAAAAAATGGAGAAAATAATTTTAGCTTCCGGATCGCCCCGGCGAAAGCAATTGCTTGAACTGGCAGAAATATCTTTTGAAATAATTGTTTCAGAAGTGGATGAAACATTTCCTAATGAAGTTTCGGCTGAACAAGCTGCCATACATATTGCTGAAAATAAAGCAATGGCTGTTCAAAGAAATTTAGATAACGGTAATGAGCAAACGATAATTGCGGCTGATACGGTTGTGGTTCTGAATGATGAAATTTTAGGCAAACCGGTTGACCGTGAAGATGCGATAAAAATTCTTATGAAGTTGTCGGGAAAAACTCATAAAGTAATTACCGGCGT
The DNA here is from genome assembly GCA_963811285.1 of uncultured Chitinophagaceae bacterium. Taxonomy (GTDB): domain Bacteria; phylum Bacteroidota; class Bacteroidia; order Chitinophagales; family Chitinophagaceae; genus Ginsengibacter. Next base: position 53,060 of record CAWEQV010000040.1, read on the forward strand.
TTGTATTCTATCGGCTTCCGGTAAAATCGTTTTTTCAGAAGAGACGGAAGTTGAATTCAATGCACTTTCCAAAAACCAAATCGAATATTACGTAGACAATTACAAGCCGTATGACAAAGCCGGGGCTTATGCCATACAGGAATGGATTGGCGTTATTGGTATTAAATCCATTAAGGGTGATTTTTATAATGTTATGGGCTTGCCGGTGAGCAGGGTAGTGGCGGAATTAAGAATTAAAAATTAGGAATTGGGAAAACTTCTCCATTCTACTTTTTTTTTCCAAAGTAAAGTCTGTTAGTAATTCATGATTAGTGATTCGTAATTTTTAATTCGTAATTGATAATTGACTTCTCATTCTCCAATTAAGTAACGACAATATTCCGCTCTCCGCCGCGATTACGGTGTTCACATAAATAAATTCCCTGCCATGTGCCAAGAGCAAGTTTTCCATTTGAAATTGGAATCGTTACAGAACTACCGAAGATGGCCGCTTTGAGGTGAGCAGGCATATCGTCAGCGCCTTCAGAGTTATGTACATAACCGCGGTCATTTTCAGGCACGAGTTTATTAAAAAAATATTCAAAATCTTTTCTCACGGTTGGATCGGCATCTTCATTAAGCGCAAGCGAAGCCGAAGTATGTTGGATGAAAACGTGGCACACTCCTTTATTGAATTCTTTTAACTCGGGCAAAACTTCTTCAATCTCAGCAGTGATCAGGTGAAAACCTCTTGATCGTTCTTTTAACCATATTTGTTGCTGATGAATTTTCATGATTGTCTTTGAAATACAGTTATTTCAAAGGTACTGAATTCATTCGGTCATTGAAATTGCAAACAAACTGACTTAAGGTATATCCCCCTGGAAAGCAAGACCGGCAATAGTTTGGGTAGACTAACAAATAAAGCTTTTTTTTTCAGGCTTTTTCTACCATTAGCTTTTAGCAGAAAATCATAGTTATTATTACCCCAACTTACAATCTGAACTCCGTTATCCAATAAATTTTGCATTGCTAAATGAATTCACTTCAATCGATTCTGAAAGTTTTCCATAGTCTTTCACCTTCCGGCACTTCAACTATCCAGGCATAATCACCAGCCTCCTTTATATTAACAGTGAAATATTCTGCCTGTTGGCCCACTTTTGAATGATAGGTACTAAAACCGCCCAAAAACTCTGCGGGAGCGGGGCTTCGCAATCCGCCAATATGATACCAATTGAGCCAGCGGTTGATGTTTTCTAAACTACTACTATCATTAAGTTTAACGAGATGAATGTTGTTATGAATGGGCATCCCTGAAGAATCCTCTTCCAGTCGGACAGCAAATGAATGTTTACCAACGCCGGGCTGCCAATCGGTTTCGATATTATCCTTTGAAATGGTGATTTTTTCCTCTCTTTTTGGTTCTTCACTTTTTGCCGGCTCGTTAGTAACGGTTAGGGGTAAACGCATTCCTTTCATGAGGTGAATTTGTCCATCTGCAGTCTTCACCCAACATTCCACCGCATATAAACCCGGTTCCAGGTAAATGGTCTTTTCCGCTTTGTGGCCCGGCGAAACGAGTCCTCTCGAAGTGATATATTGAACCTGGTTTTCCCATTCAGGAAGTAATTCCTTTTCACGCGCTGCAATTCCCTGAACATCGATTATGCTGTCTTGTAATTCCTTCAGAATTTTTGCCCATGATTCTTCAAATTTTGTCACATACTCCTGGTAACTTACACTGTCAGGCAATTTAGAAATGCTTAACTCGTGCACGTGACTCGCACCTTCATTATTCAAAGTAAAAGTGATCCACCCCGACGGAATCTCTCCGGGAGCGACAAATGCAAAATCTTTGGTCTTAACTTCCACTTTGTAAGTTTTCTGATTATCCTGTTTGCAGGAAATAAGAAATAATAGTGGTAACAAGCCGATGATCAGTCGTTTCATTGTAATGAGTTTTTCTCGAAAGAATTTACGGATATATTATTAAAATTCAAAATGAATTCCTGGGCTCCTTTTAAGGCAATAATTTTCTTGGCTTATATTAGCTGACTTCAAACCTGAATCATGGAAAAAGTAAACATCGAAGAAAAATTACAATTATTCTCAGACCATTGGAGTCCGAAAATTGTGGGAGAATTAAATGGCCAACAAATTAAGTTGGCAAAATTTAAAGGAGAATTTGTTTGGCACAAACACGAAAACGAAGATGAAATGTTTTTGGTTCTTGAAGGCGTTTTAAAAATGGAATTACGGGACAAGACAATTTTGATCCACAAAAATGAATTTCTCATTATTCCAAAAGGAACAGAACATAAGCCGGTAACGGAAAACGAAGTTTCTGTTATGCTTTTTGAACCGGCTTCAACTTTGAATACCGGAAACATAGAAAACGAAAAAACAAAGAGAAATTTAGAAGTGATTTGATAAAAATGAATCAGGTCGGTAAAGCAACAAAATCAACCGATTTTTATTTTACCTCCTCTTTCCAAAATTCACCATTCACCATTCACCATTCACAACAGGTTGTCACCTTACATTCAACACATCCGGTTTAATTTCCCAAACGAGCGCGCTGGCGCCAAGGATTGCGGCATCAGATTCTTTCAATTCACTGAATAATAATTTCACTTTATTCTGAAAAACAGGAAGAAGATTTTTTTCCATACTTGTTCTTGTCGGGTCCAACAAAAGTTTGCCTGCTTTAATAACGCCACCGAATAATATGATTGCTTCAGGAGAAGAAAACATAACAAAATTTGCCAGTGCTTCACCCAATATCTGTCCTGTAATTTGGAAAACTTCGTTGGCAATGGCATCACCTTTCAAAGCGGCTTCGCAAACACTTTTCGATGTGATTTGCTCATGTGGAATGTCTCTCAATAAACTCTTTTCATTTATCCGTTCGTCCAGGATTTCTTTAGCGGTAATGGAAATACCTGTGGCAGATGCATAAGTTTCCAGGCTGCCTTTCATACCGGTGCCCCAATGCAGGCGGCCTCCCGGTCGTATGATTGTGTGTCCCAACTCTCCTGCAAAACCATCATGCCCATAAATCAATTGGCCATTGGCAACAATACCACTTCCTACTCCTGTTCCCAAAGTGATCATAATAAAATCCCTCATCCCGCGCGCGGCTCCATACATCAGTTCGCCGATGGCTGCCGCGTTAGCGTCGTTGGTTAAGGTGCAAGGCTTTTCGAATTTATTGGTAATCATCTTGGCTATGGGAATAATACCTTTCCACGGAAGGTTAGGCGCATATTCAATAGTGCCACTGTAATAATTGCCATTGGGTGCGCCTACGCCAATTCCTTTTATCAGGTCTATTCCGCCGATAGTCTTTATGGCCGGTTTTATTTCCTTGTATAATTCATCAACAAATAGATTAATATCCACTTGATTGTTGGTTATAATATCCCCCACGTTTGAAATTTCACCACGATGGTTTACGATTCCAAACTTCGTGGTGGTTCCACCAATGTCAATTCCAATTGCATATTCCAGCGGAGATTCCATGTGTTTGTTTTTGTTTTATCTAAAAAAATAATTTGACTGTAAGAGCAGAACATTAGCTTAATCATTGTTGCTAAGCAATAATGTCATTCCTCTAACTTTTTTAAAGCTCATTTAATTATTTCTAACTTCTAACAAATCCTGAACTACAAAATAACTTCTTATTAATTGAACCTCAAAAAGTGCAACTATTGTTTCTTTGAATCCTTCATGGAAATGCAATTCACTGCTGTTCTCCTAATCAATACAAATGAAAATTTAGCGGGATTATTTATTTTCAGTTATACTTTCACAATCATTTTTCCCTTATTCTTTCCTGAGAAGAGTCCTAAAAATGCTTCAGGTAATTTATCAAAACCATCGACGATCGTTTCCTGATATTTCAATTTGCCTTCTTTTACCCATTGTGAAAGCTGTTCAATTCCTTCACTGAAGTGATCCTTAAAATTACCTACAATGAATCCCTGCATTAAAACGCTACGCGTTAGTAGCATTGGCTGTAAACGTGGTCCTGTAGGCACTTCAGTGGAATTATATAAAGCAATTTGCCCGCACAATACGATCCTTGCATGAAAATTAATATTAGCTATAACTGCGTCAGAAATGGTACCTCCTACATTATCAAAATAAACATCCACATCATTTGGGCAAGCTTCTTTAATCGCTTTTCGCATATCGCTGGTGGTCTTATAATTAATTACTTCATCAAGATTAAATTCATCTTTCAGCATTTTTATTTTTTCATCAGTTCCGGCAATTCCTACAACGCGGCAGCCTTTCAGTTTCGCAATTTGCCCAACCACAATTCCTACGGCTCCCGCCGCTCCTGATATCACAACTGTTTCGCCTTGTTTCGGCTTGCCGATGTACAACAATCCGAAATAGGCAGTTAAGCCTGGCATTCCTAAAATACCAAGGTAATAAGGTGCTGGTGCTAACGCTGTATTAATTTTTTGGAGTGTGTTTGCTTTGTGAACGGACTCAGTTGCCCATGGGAAAAATCCCTGTACTACATCGCCTTTTTGAAACGCGGATGATTTAGATTCTATCACCTTGCCTATTCCTCCACCCATTATAGGTTCATCAACTTTATAAGGAGCTGCATAAGATTTTGCATCATTCATCCGGCCACGCATATACGGATCAACTGAAAAATACAAAGCTTGCGTCAATACATCTCCATCCTGTAAGCCTGGGAGAGTGACATTTTCAGTCCTGAACTGCTCTTTTGTGGGCATGCCTTTTGGCCTGCTCGCCAATACAATTTGTTTAACTTCCATATTACTTTTTTGCAAGGGAAGTTCACAATATATATGCCTGAAATTGTTTACGGGAGTTGCAAAAAAAGGTTGATTGTTTAATTTTCTACGAAATTTAAACTGAAAAGACTCATAAAAATGCGCAGTAAAACTATTGATAACCTCAACTTATTGCCGGGTATGATAAATTTTTTTAAATAAAAATGTCTTTTATTTATTCGTTCACTGTAAAGAAAGAATGTTGTTTCCCTGATCAGATCGAAATGTTCCAAATGTACCTTTGTCCCTCCTTTCCCCAATTCACCATTAATTTTTTCAATTCTTCATTTAATACTGCTTCATTGATTTTATTGCCTTTGGAAGGAGGCGTAATGTCTTTTGTATCAATTGAATTGACCTCAACTTTGGTTGCGTACCATGTAGTGTGGATACGGTTAATCACTAATCCCAAAATCATTCCTGGCAACCCGTTAAAGCTTTCAGGGCCGCCCGGAACGGTGATCTCATCTGTATAAAATGCTACTACAAAAACAGAATCCATAATAATAGTAGTAGCTCTGCGGCAGTTAAAGCCGGCAATCTCGCGGAAGTCGTTTTTGATTTTCCACTTTGCATTTCTTAAACTGTCTTCGATTAAGTAAGTTTTTTCAAAAACATGTTTTAAAGCCACATACTTATCAGTTGTAAAATCGCTGTACACCTCGTTATCATTTGCCGGGGTATTAAAAAAAGAATTAGCTGTATAATCCGATGCGCGGCCGGGTTTGAATAAAGCCTGGTTGCCATCGAATTCTAAATCAAAATAACTGGTTTTGAATTCAGGAATAGATTTTTTTAACTGGTCAGCAAAGCTTCCGCTTAATTCAGCCCAAACATTTACCCGTTTTTCAAATTCAATTTTTCCTTTTGAAATAAAGACCGGTTGTGCAAAAATTGTTTTTGCTCCCCAAAAAAAGGTGATTATTAAGATAATTTTTTTCATTTTTTTTATTCTGGTTAAAAGCTTAAAAACCTGGATTTAGGTGCGCCGGCGCCGCCTTTATTATTAAAATTCCATGTTAAGGTAATCAGGCCATATCGCTGATAAGTAACATAATGTTTTTCTACAACGGCAAAAGGCTGAACAGTTCTGTCGTAACCCTTATTTTGATTTAAAATATCGTGAATGCTAAAACGTAGTGTAAGTGCTTCATTCTTGAGGAATTTCTTTTCCAGGTAAGCATTCCATAAAATAACATCCGTGTTTACATCAGTGGCGTTTAATTTTTGCCGGAAATTCATATCCACATCAGAACCTATTTCCAATTTGCCTGGTAAAGTATAATTTGCATCAGCAGAATAATTATAACTCCAGTAATTTGTACCTGCTGCAGAACTGATACTTGAAGTGGAATTATTATAGGAAGGAGTGGCGTCGATACTGAACTGGTATTTTTCTGGTACATAGGTCCTTACACTAACCCTCATTGATACACTTTTACTATTCGTCATATTTTTAAGCCCATTTACAAAATTAGCATTCCTTGAAATATTTGCCCTTGGGCTTATTCCAATATTCAACTGTGTTTTCGGTATTTTGATGCCGTAGCTCATATAAACCTGCCCTGAATAATTTCCATTTACGTTCAGGTATTGGGTTGTTCTTTTTCCGAGCGCATCGATGGTGTAAGTACTGCTGATTGCATTGTCGGTAAAAGTAAAATAAGTACCAACAGTAAGATATCTTTGAGAAAAAACTTTATAATTATTAAAACTAAGATTTAGAGAATTTCGAAATTCCTGCCTTAGATTCGGATTACCAACCACCACGTTTAATGGGTCGTTATTATTTTTTAGTGGTTGTAACTGATCTATTGTCGGTTGATTGGTACTTCCGTTATAATTGAATCTCACAGTACTATAAGCATTGAACTTGTAGTTCAGATTCGCCCTTGGGAAAAAGTTATAGTAATTGTATTTCCTGGTAGTATCCTTTACCTGGTCTGTTTGCTGGAATGCTGTGTTGGCTATATTTCCACCAATGGAGAAATTATATTTCTTTTCATTAAAGCTATAGTCCACGCCAGCGCTATTGGTGTTATAAACATACTTAAAGTCGTTGCTCAAAGAATCTACCAACATCGAATATTTGCCACTAAGGTCTTTATCATAGCTCAATGTTTTCTGACTATTATTGTTATTATAAAATGAATAATTTATTTCTATGTAAGATTTTGTTGAAAGAGGCTCTGTATAAGTAGCTTTTATACCTGCTATATTTGAAGTGCTGCCATTTAATTTATTTTGATCGGTTGAATCTCTTTTAAAAATGTCTCCTGTAGCATTATAGAAGTTTGACACATTATTTAAAAAACCATTGCTGCTAACGTTAGTGTAGGTTTCATCAAAATTAACGGAAAGAGTTCTCCCCTTTTTTTTGAATTTTTTTCGATACAAAGCAGAAGCGCGCAATCCGCCATTATCGCTTTTATTCGAAGTAGCACGTGTGCTGCTGTTTACGAGATTATTATTTTCATCTAAAGCCTGCGATTGATAATCACTACTTTCCTGGCTTGTACCTGCGTACCCGTCAGCGGTTATTTTTAAAGAGGAAGATGAATTTAATTGTATCTCGGTCATTCCGGATAATGCATGCCTCATTTTATCTGAATAGGTATTTTGTGATTCACGGTTATAATAAACAGAATCCTTCAGAATATTTTGCGTGTATGTATTTCCGGCACTACGAACTGCTAGTTTATTAAATAAATAATTTCCCCCGGCATTGTATTTATCATCATTCCATTTATTTGAAAAATGAATCCCGGCTTTTACACTTTCGGGTAATCCCTGGCCGTAATAACTTTGTGTACCCAGGTCTCCGTTATTATTTGTGGTGATCATAATAGCGCCTCCTGTCACCTGTATATCGGTATTATTTTGAAAACCATAACTGCGCGAATCCTGGAAGTTCAAACCGGTTTCATCCGTACTGCTTGCAATCGCAAAGGCCGCGAGTTGTCGTTTCCCTTTAAAAGCATTTATCAGCGCCTGCCCATTGTAATATTTATCTAAAGCGCCCGCCGAAAGTTTTCCAAAGTAACCATGTTTGGCATTGTCTTTTAATTTAAGATTTACAGTTTTAGTCGTTTGTCCATCATCAATTCCGGTAAATTCCGCCTGGTCACTTTTCTTATCAAAAACCTGTACTTTATCTACTGCGTCTGCACGCAAATTTCGCGTAGCAACCGTTGGGTCATCACTAAAAAATTCTTCTCCATCAACCAATATTTTTTGAACCGTTTGTCCCTGCGCCGTTATTTTTCCATCTTTATCTACCTGCAAACCGGGTAGTTCTTTCAAAAGATCTTCTACAGTGGCATTTGGCTTTACCTTAAAACTGTCTGCTGTAAATTCAGTTGTATCGCCTTTGATCCTTACTGCCGATTGCCGGATGATAATTGCCGCAAGCAGTTTTGCTTTTTCAGTGAGATAAATAGTTTTGAAATCCAATGTTTGTGAAGGGTTTAGCTGGAACTCGTCAACGTAATCTCCATACTTTGGGTAACTAATTAAAATAATATATTTTCCGGAATCTAAATGATCAATTTTAAAATTACCATTGTTATCGCTCCTTGAAAATTTAACAAGCGTAGAATCATCTTGTCTTAGAACAGAAATGACCGCATTTGCGGGATTTTCATTGTTGGATGAATCAGTTAGCTGACCTTTTATTTGCGCTGATTGGCAAAAGATTAATTGTGGCAGGAAAAAAAGGGCAACAGATAGAAAAAAAAATTTTGGCATTAGCTTTTGGATATAAATGAATATCAAATATGTTTAAATTTCATGAGTTAAAATTTTATCGTGTCTTAAATTTATGTTAACGTGCATTTTTAAACAGACACATGAATTGATAAATTCCATAAACAACCGCGAACATTAAATTGTAAATTGCATTATGGCAATAAGAAACACCCCCTACGAAGAAGAAAATTTTGTTGATTCAACAAAACCTGTGTGGAATTACTCACTATTGGATGATGAAGAGATTCGTAATTTTCAAAATGGCACTAACTACAATCTTTATAAATTCTTCGGCTCACATCCGTTAAAAGTTTTGGGTACGGAGGGGTATTATTTTGCGGTATGGGCTCCAAACGCAACATATATAAGCGTTGTAGGCGATTTTAATAGATGGGACACCGGTGCTCATCCGTTATTTGTCCGATTGGATCAGTCAGGTATTTGGGAAGGATTTATACCAGGGATAGGAGAATTTGAGAACTACAAATATTATATTGTAGGATATGAAGGTGCGCAAATATACAAAGGCGATCCATTTGCGCGCCATTGGGAATTGCGTCCTGCAACGTCATCCAAAACAAAAAACATTCAGTATGAATGGAATGATAAAACGTGGATGGACAAACGCAAAAATCATAATTCCCTTCATTCGCCATGGAGTGTTTATGAAGTCCATCTGGGTAGCTGGATGAAACCAAATCCTTATGACGAAGATTCATTTAATTCATATGACCAGATTACCCAACTGCTGGTTCCGTATGTGAAAGAAATGGGGTTTACGCATGTAGAACTGATGCCGGTGATGGAGTTTCCTTTTGACGGAAGCTGGGGCTACCAGGGTTGCGGTTATTTTGCCCCAACATCACGGTTTGGCATACCCGAAGATTTTATGAGGCTGGTAGAAACTTTTCATAATGAAGGCATCGGCGTTATTCTTGACTGGGTTCCTTCACATTTTCCTAATGACGCTCACGGGTTATTCAAATTCGATGGCACTCATACTTATGAATACGCGGATATGCGAAAGGGGTTTCATCCTGACTGGAATTCTTACATTTTTAATTACAGGAGGGGAGAGGTACGTTCTTTTTTAATAAGCAATGCGCGGTATTGGTTTGAAATGTATCATATCGATGGAATGCGTGTTGATGCGGTAAGTTCAATGTTGCGGCTTGATTATTCCAGGGAGGAAGGAGAATGGGAAGAAAATGAATTTGGAGGAAACGGAAATATTGAGGCGATGACATTTATTAAAAATTTAAACGAAATGGTTTACCGTGATTTTCCGGATGTGCAGATGATAGCGGAAGAAGCAACTGACTGGCCCAGTGTTACGGGGTTGACGGTTACCGGAGGTTTGGGATTCGGAATGAAATGGATGATGGGATGGATGCATGATACGCTTGATTATTTTAAAGTTGATCCCCTATACAGGAAAGATTTTCAAAATAAATTTTCCTTCAGCATGGCTTATTATTACGATGAAAATTTTATTCTTCCTTTAAGCCATGATGAAGGTGTTCATGGTAAGTCGCCGATGATTTATAAAATGCCTGGCGATGAATGGCAAAAATTTGCAAACCTGCGTGTGCTTTATTCATACATGTACACACACCCCGGTGGCAAATTACTTTTTATGGGAAATGAGTTTGGCCAGACAAACGAATGGAATTACACTACTGAACTTGACTGGAATCTGCTCAGGTATGAACCGCATTCAAAGTTGAAAACCTTCTTTAAAGACCTGAATCATTTGTTCACTTCGCATCCTGCATTTTATGAATACCAGTTTGACAGAAAAGGCTTTGAATGGGTTGATCTGAATCACAGGAACGAATGCGTGATGGCGTACATGAGAAAAGGTAAAAAAGAGAAAGACGATATTTTGGTCATCTTCAATATGACGCCTGTAGAAAGATACGATTGGAAAGTAACGGTACACGAAAAGACTTCATGGAAACAAATATTTTGTAGTGATGATGCTCAGTATTGGGGTACCGGAAAATTTTCAAACCAGGAAATCGTCAGCCATGTTGTGGATAAAAAAAATGGTATTGTTGAAATAAACCTGAATCTTCCGGCGTTAAGTGCGATAGTACTCCAATAGATGATTTTCAAGTAATTCCGGTGCTATGAAAAAAATATTTTTCTTCTTATTTGTTTGTTTACTGTTTTCATCTGCATTTGCCCAAAATGCTGATAGCGCCCGGTTTTATTATAACAAAGGGATGCAGGAAAACGCTTCAAAATTGTATGCTGTAGCAGCAAAAGATTTTGATAAAGCCATTGAATTCAATTCAAAATTTACAGATGCGTTTATAGCAAACGGCAAAAATAATTTGTCGATGAGAAGAATAACCGAAGCCCAGGAAAATTTTAATAAAGCCTATGAACTGGATCCAAAAAATCCGGAAGTAATCAGTCAACTGACCACTTTATCATTTAATAATCACCAGTTTCAAAAAGCAATTGATTTTGCACAAAAATGTAATGGCTGTGAAAACGCTTCGCGGGTTTTGGGAATGAGTTATTATAATTTGGAAGAATATGGCAAAGCAGAGAAATATTTGAAAGAAGCACTTGTACAAAATGAAAAAGATGCGGAATCTGCATATACACTTGGACGAACTTATCTCGAACTGGATGAGGAGAAAAGCGCTATTCCTCAATTTGAAAAAGCGGTAGAGTTAGAACCAACGAGAAGTCAGTGGCAGTACGAATTAGGATTGATTTATTACAATCAAAATGATTTTAAAAACAGTCTGAAGTATTTCGATTTGGCAGCATCAAATGGGTATAACAAGACGAATGATTTTTACGAAAACTATGGCTTTGCTCAAATTTATTCCGGGGATGCTGAAAATGGCATCAAAACTTTAAACATTGTAATGGAGCGCAAGCCCAATAACAAAGAGTTATTGAACAATATCGCACACGCTTTTTATGATACAAAAAAATACAATGAGGCGCTCGATTATTTTACAAAAATCTTAAACCTGAATCCAAAAGACGCTACTACATTGTATATGGCGGGATTAACCTTTCAAAAATTAGGGCAAAAAGAAAAAGGAGAAAAAATATGTGACAAAGCCATTTCAATGGATCCTTCTCTTTCCAGATACAGGCAAAAAAATGAAATACCGCAGGGATTGTAGTTTAGTTTTTAACTGAGCTGGTAAACCAGAACTACAAGCTTCAAACTTTGAATGATCTATATTATCTTCGCAGCCGTAAAAATAGTTCTTACGAAATGCTAAGCAGAAGAAATATCCGTGTGAAGGTGATGCAAACACTTTACAGTATCGAATCGATGAATAAAGAAACGCACGTAGGAGAACCCTTGCAAATCCTTCAAAAAAATCTTGAAAACGCGCAACAACTTTTTACTTTTCTTGTTTATTATATTATTGAGGTAGCACGTTTTAGTGAAAGAGACGCGTTGCAAAAATCACAGAAATACCTTCCTACAGAAAATGATCTTAAAGTAAATACCAAAATCGCCGGCAATGAATTGTTATGGACGATAATGGAAAATTCTTCTTTTAAAAAATCAGTAGAAAAATTTAAAATCAAATACCTGGCAGATGATGAACTGGTGCGGAAGAGTTATTTCAAACTCATTAATTTGCCGGAATACAAAGAGTATATAGCTGAACCTTCACGAGATAAAAAATCAGAAAGAAAAATCCTGGAAGTTATTTTTTCAGAGATTATGATTGAAAATGAAGATTTTCTTGGTGAAGTGGAAGAAAAATTTATCCACTGGGATGATGATGCAGAAATGATGATTGTGCTGATGGAAAAATTTCTGCATAAACCTTCTTCATTCGATTTCAACCAAATGGTAGGACAGGAAAAAATGAAATTTGCTACCGATCTTTTACAGTCAGCAATTGACAAGGATCAATATTGTCTTGAGCTGATAAAACCCAAATTAAAGAACTGGGATTCAGAAAGGATTGCGTTGCTGGATATGGTCTTATTAAAAATGGGTGTTTGCGAATTGTTGTATTTTGAAACCATTCCTACAAAAGTTACTATTAATGAATATATCGATCTCGCAAAAGAATATAGTACAGAACAAAGCGGCCATTTTGTCAATGGCATTTTAGATAACATTCATAAAGAATTGCTGTCGCAAAATAAAATCCATAAGACTAATTATAAAAACAGCACTTTATAATACCTTTGCAGTCTGAAAAAAATGTGATATGAAAAGATTGGCGGTTGCGCTTTTATTAATTACATGCTTGTATTCGTGCGATATCAGGCGGACAAAAAATAACCCTGACAGCCTTGCAAATATGTACACCCCTTTTTTTAGTGATACTACTTCTGTTCAAATGCTTGATTCAACTTATGACTTTGGAAAAGTAACAGAAGGAACAAAGGTGGCTTATAATTATCGTTTCAGGAATACAGGTACAAAGGCTTTGGTTATTGCTTCAGCAAAGGCAAGTTGCGGTTGTACTGTTCCCGAAAAGCCCGAGGAACCAATCAAGCCTGGTGAAACCGGAAGTATAAAAGTGGTTTTTAACAGCGCTGACAGGCCCGGCCCGACTCACAAAACAATTTCTGTTGTTTCCAATGCATATCCGGCGTTTCCGGTACTGCAATTGACAGGAGAAGTAGAAGCAAAAAAGTAATTTTTTATTTAATAATTTTTTCTTAATCACTGTAATACAGTAAACAAAACAAACAACATGAATTTAGCAATGGTATTTTTAATGTTAGGACAAGGACAAGGCGGCGGCGGATTTCAATTTGTATTTTTAGGATTAATGATCCTTGTTTTTTGGCTGTTCATGATAAGGCCGCAGGCCAAAAAGGCCAAACAACAGAAGACATTTATGGCCGGCTTGCAGAAGGGAGATAAGATCGTTACTATTGCCGGCATTCATGGCACTATTAATCGCTTGAATGATGACGGCACTTTTATGCTTGAAGTGAATCCCGGTTCTTATATTAAAATGGAAAAAAGCGCTGTAAGCATGGAAATGACGGCTAATATGAATAAAGTGGCTACTCCCGCGCCAATAAAATAAAAGCCAGGAACGATCCGGGTTTATAATCCACGATTCATGATTCCTAATTCTTAATTCGTAATTCTTTAATGCTTCGAATAGGTTTGACAGGAGGAATTGGCAGCGGCAAAAGTACTGTTGCCCGCATATTTTCTGTGTTAGGTATTCCTGTTTATGATGCTGATTCTTCTTCAAAAAGATTGATGACAGAAGACGAAGAATTAAAGAAAAAGATTATCGAAAATTTTGGTAAAGAATCGTATACTAACGGCAGGTTGAACCGGAAGTATTTGTCGGAACAGGCTTTTAGCGATTATAAGAAAACAGAGTTATTGAATTCAATCGTTCATCCGGCAACGATAAAAGATGGGGAAGAATGGATAAAAAAACAAAACGCGCCTTATATTATCAAAGAAGCTGCACTGATATTTGAAAGCGGTTCTAACAAATACCTGGATAAAGTTATCGGCGTCAGTTCCCCGGTTTCTTTAAGAATAGAACGCACGATGAAACGCAGCCATATTACTTCTGAACAGGTGAAAGAGCGGATGGCTTTACAAATGGACGAAGAAGAGAAAATGCGTTTATGCGATTACGTTATAATCAATGACGAGCAACAAATGTTGATTCCACAAGTGCTTTTGTTGCATGAAAATTTTTTGAAGGGAAATATTTAATCTGTTACATAAGTCAGACTTTACAGTAAACAAAGAAATAATCCTGGTTTTTATTTCATTCCTTATATTGTTCAATTAATAGCATTGTCGTTCGCAAGTTCGCTTATCAGGCATGCGACAAGTGAAGTCCAGCCGGTTTGATGGCTTGCACCAAGGCCCTTGCCATTATCACCATGAAAATATTCGAAAAACAATAACAGGTTATTGTTTTCAGGTTGTTGATAGAACCAGTTATGGCCAGCATGAATTCTGCGTTTGCCATTATCATCTTTTTGAAAAAGGCTTATCACTCTTTTTGCCAGTTCATTGGCTACTTGTTTCAGGTTCATAAAATTACCCGAACCTGTCGGGCATTCTACCATCAGTTCATCCCCATAAAATTCTCCATATTTACGGATGGATTGAATGATTATGTAATTAATAGGAATCCATACAGGGCCGCGCCAGTTAGAATTTCCCCCAAAAAGATTGGAAATTGAATCTCCGGGATCATATTGAATTCCATACTCAACATTATCAATAGTGACCGCATAAGGGTTCTTTTCATGAAACTTTGATAGTGCGCGAATGCCGCCCGGTGAAAGGAATTCTTCTTCATTGAGCAAATGTTCCAAAATACTTTTTAAACGGTCTTTTGGCACGAGCGATAATAAAATACCGTTTCCGTCAGTGCGTTCTTCATTAGGCCAGAACCGGTTGTTTTTCTTCCTGTAATTTTCAAACCAGTTAGTTCTTTTTTTGAAATCGGGAAGCTGATCTCTCACACTTTTTTGAATAGTTGATACAGCAAACAAAGTGGTAAGGCCAACTATTGATTGAATACGCAGTTGTATCGGGTTTCCTTGCGCAAGAGCAAGCGTATCATAAAAGAATTTATCTTCCTCATGCCACAACCCATGAAGATTCACCGCTTCTGCGATTAAAACAAAATGTTCGAAAAACTTAGTGGCTGTATCTTCAAATGTAACATCTTCAACAGCTATTTCTAATGCCATATCCATCATGTTAAGCGCGTACATTCCCATCCAACTCGTTCCATCGGCTTGTTCCAGCCGGTGCCTGCCCGGCATCTCAATACTTCGGTTGAAAATTCCGATGTTATCAAGTCCCAGGAATCCTCCATGGAAAATGTTATTTCCGCTCGCATCTTTCCTGTTGATCCACCAGGTAAAATTGATGATGAGTTTGTGAAATATCTTCTTTAAAAAAGCCGTATCCTTTTTTCCTGTTTGTGAAAGTTCTATGCGATACACCTGCAAAGCTGCCCAGGCCTGTACCGGGGGGTTTACATCACCCAAATGCCATTCATATGCAGGTAATTGCCCATCCGGTTTCATGTACCATTCACGCATAATCAGTAACAACTGGTGCTTTGCAAAACCGGGGTCTATCATTGCCATCGGTATGCAATGAAAAGCCAGGTCCCACGCCGCATACCAGGGATATTCCCATTTATCGGGCATCAAAATAATATCCTGGTTCTTTAAATGTTTCCAATCATGATTTCGCCCATAAAGTTTACCATCATTTACAGGCGTTATGCCATCGCTTGTAGTGAGCCACCGTTCTACATCATAATGATAATATTGCTTGTTCCACAACATTCCTGCAAGTGATTGCCTCTGTATGTTTTTATATTCTTCAGGAATATTTTTGGGAAGAATGTCATTGTAAAATTCATCCGCTTCCGCTTTACGCTTAGAAAATATATTTTCAAATCCTTCATGAAATGCATTCTCTAATTCTTTATCAGAAAGCCTGAGGTAAATTGTTTTCGTTTCGCCTGAATGGATCCTGAATTCATAAACGGGAGAAAATTTAGTTCCATAACCTCTTTTGCTGAATAATGAAATATTTTTTTTTTGAATGATAGCGGTATGAAAAGCATCTTTTACAAACGGCGATGCATTTGCTTGTCCATTCACTTTTTTAAAATTCGTTTCGTTATCAGTAAACAATCTGATCTTCGGAGAATCAAAATACAGGTAGTAAGTTCCCAGTCTTTGATGCGTAGCTTTTACTGAATTGGAATGACGGTGCGCGATAACAGGCTTTTCTTCAAGGTTTTGGTTACTCGAACGGTTATAAAACCAGAGTGTTGGTAAAACTGTGATCGGCGCTGCTTTTGACGAGTGGTTGTGTATATTTATTTTAATAAAAATATCCTGAGAATCCTCCTTTGCATAAGTAACGTGAACATCAAAATATTCATTATCATGAAAAATACCCGTATCTAAAATTTCGTATTCAGGATCATTTCTGGAGCGGTCTTTATTTACATTCCTGAGTTCATCATATGGAAATTCGAGTTGAGGATATTTATACAAAAACTCCATGTAATAATGCGTGGGCGTGTTGTCAAGATAGTAATACAATTCCTTTACGTCTTCTCCGTGATTTCCCTGCCTGTTGCCCAAGCCAAAAAGCCTTTCTTTTAAAATCGGATCCTTCCCGTTCCACAAGGCAAGGCCGAAACAAAGATTTTGAAAATAATCAGAAATGCCTGCAATGCCGTCCTCGCCCCAGATGTATGACCTGTAATGCGATTGATCAAAAGGAAAATAATTCCATGCGTCATTGGTGTAGGAATAATCTTCCCTTACGGTCGCCCATTGGCGTTCGCTCACGTAAGGGCCCCACTTTTCAAGAGGTACTTTTTTTTGTGAATTTTCCTGCAGTCGTTGATGTTCAATTGTCATCCGATATTTTTTGGTTCTTTAAAGTAGAATAAAATTTTCCATTACTGCCAATTTCATTCCATTGTTACAAAAATCATTTTTTTAATTCAATAATTAATAAAACTTTTCGTGCCGCCACATCATGTCCAAAGGAGAGAAGTCGAAATTGTTACAAGATAACCTGCCAACTTTATTCTAAGAATTTTTGGGGATTGATCAATTGAAAGAGTGTGTCTTTAAGCAGTAATCAAACAAATTTCTAAAATTTTTGTTTTGAAACGTTATCAATAATTTGATTTTATTTATTGTTGAAAAAAACTTTCATTTACTTTAGTTTTGCAACAATCAAAAACGGGTAGTGGCGCAGCCCGGTAGCGCACACGTCTGGGGGGCGTGGGGTCGCAAGTTCGAATCTTGTCTACCCGACTTTTAGGTTAAATCAGTTTTGCTAAATTTTATCATTTTTTACGACAAAACCCCCTGATTGTAAAGAGTTTCAAGCAAAAAGTGTAAATTGATAAAGTAAAGCAAAATAAGATAAAATTAGGAAAAAAGGACAACCGAAAGGACAACGAATGTCTATGATTTTGGATTGCTTCGCGTATATTTGAATGGCAAAATATGCGTGATGAAATTTAATATCAGGTTCCAGTTAAGGAAAATGAATGCATCCAAGCCACAAAAGATCTATCTTAATTGCAGATGGACTGTTGGTAATGAAAGCCGAAAATCAAAATATTCAAGCAGTGCTAATCGCTTTGTTTATCCAACTGATTTTTCAATTCTACCAAAGAACTGGAATCAAAAAGCCCAGGACGTTACAAGCTTCAAAAAAAATATTGCAGCAAGGCAACCTTTTCGCATTTAATTTCGATTTGACCTTTTAGAATCTTTCAATTTGTTATCAGTAAATGAACTAAGAACGGTCATCAGGGAATGCATCCTGAATAAACGAGAGAGCCAAAAAAAATTATATAACTCTTTCTACAGTTATGGTATGTCTATCTGTGATCGGTATACGAGAAGGGAGGAGGATGCGATAGAAGTTTTTAATGATGCTTTTCTAAAAATATTTAAAGAAATTCATCGTTTTAAACCTTCTT
The DNA here is from genome assembly GCA_963811285.1 of uncultured Chitinophagaceae bacterium. GTDB lineage: Bacteria > Bacteroidota > Bacteroidia > Chitinophagales > Chitinophagaceae > Ginsengibacter. The sequence goes on from CAWEQV010000040.1 coordinate 71,088, forward strand.
ATGCAGATGAGGTGAATTCGTTTAAAGGCTGGGTTAGGAAGATTATGATACATACAGCCATTGATTACAACAGAAAACATCATAAACATGCTTTTACTGCGGATATTGATAACGCGATGATTTTCATTCCTACTGAGGGAGAAGACGCATTGGATATGATTGCTTATGACGAAATAATAAATGCAATCCGGGAACTTAGTCCTGCTTATCGCACGGTCCTTAATATGTTTATTATTGAAGGCTTAAGCCATGAGGAAATTTCAAATCAACTTCAAATTGCTATTGGTACTTCTAAATCAAATTTATCAAAGGCAAGACAACAATTACAAAAACTTTTAAAAAAAGAAAATAAAATTTCAAAAGCAAAAAATGTGGGATGACGAAATAAATAAAAGAATTAAAGAAGCTGCTGACCAGTATCATCCGGGTTATAATGACGATGCCTGGAATAAAATGGAGCAGATGCTTGATGAACATCTTCCGCAGCAGAAGAACAGGAGAAGAATTTTCTATTATTTTCTTCTTCTTGCCATATTAATATGCACCGGTGTTTATTTTGGTTTTAATTCAACTCATAAAAACGAAATTTCACATGCTTCCTCAACGTCTTTGCCAAAAAATAAAGAAACTGCCATTAAAGGTGAAACCAATACGCAGCCGGTTAAAGGCGGGATAACCAGCTTGACTGAAAAAAATCAAAGCGATGTGAAAAATAAGTCCGGGGAAACTGGTGTAGTTTCCTCCACGGCAGTAAATAAACAAAAAAAGGGAAATCTTATTTCAATTAATAATGAGAGAAGTAGTGTAAAAATATTTGGAAAAAACAATAACAGTGAAAATGAATTTTTGAAGAAAAAAAATGAATTTATAAAGAATAAAAAGCTCGAAAAAGAGGAGGGGCAATATACTCATAATAAAGACCAGGGGGATAAAAACCAGGATGCAAAAAAAGCCCTTCCTTCTTTAAAAATTACTCAAATCACTTCAGTTACTGAGAGTTTAAATAACAGCAGATTAACGGTTACAAGCAAAAACACCGGTGTAACCCCAAAATCCTTTACAGAGAAAAAGGCAAAAACTCAAAAAGATATCCTGCAAAGATTTGGTATTAGTTTTAGTGCAGGACCTGATGTTAGTGGCGTTGATTTAGAAGAAGCCGGTAAGGTAACCCTATCTTATGGAGTAGGCCTGCGTTATAATTTGTCAGATAAAATTTCATTACGAACCGGTTTTTATGTGTCCAAAAAAATCTATTCGGCAGAAAAAAAGTATTATAATGTTTCAAATTTCACATCTGCAGATTACTATTACCTTCAAAGTGTCGATGCCAATTGCAATGTGTATGAAATACCAATAACTGTTAGCTACAACTTTAATAAATCAAAAAATCATAGCTGGTTTGTAAGTACCGGTCTTTCATCCTACCTGATGAAAAAAGAAGATTACAAATACTACTACAAATATCCTTCAGGAATTACAGATGATAAATCCTGGTCGATTTCAAACAGAAACCAACATTATTTCTCGGTACTTGATATTTCAGGTGGATATGAATATAAAGTGAATAAAAAATTGACATTAAGCGCAGAGCCTTACCTTAAGCTTCCTTTAGCCGGCATCGGAGATGGAAAAATCAAATTGAAAAGTGGTGGCATACTTTTTAGTGTAACCTTACATCCTTAAAAATATATTGGATAAGGCTATCGAAAAGTTTTAAGCTAAAACACAATTGATAAACCCTTTGAAAATAAATAAGGCTTTCTTAACGGAAAGTCTTTTTCTTATTAACAGGATTTAAAGCGTTATTTTTTAATAATGAGAAGAAAATTACTACGGGATTTATCTGCAAATTCACTGCAGCTTATTATTACACAGCTTTGTGCCCTGGGAATTTTTTACGTACTCTCTGTATCGTTTTCAAAAAACGACTTTGGGGAAATTAACTGGTCGCTATCAATACTGCTCATATCTTTTACGATCCTCTCTTTTGGAATCGATCAGATTGTAATAAAAAAAATTGCAGAAGGAATAGATCCATCTTTGATCACTTCCGTTTATTTGGTTCATGTATTCATTTCAGGTCTCATTTTTTATACACTATTATTACTCGTTCATTTTATTTTCCCGGGATTTAACATCAATCTTTTACTATTACTTGGAATAGGTAAACTTGTGCTCTTTTTTTCATCGCCTTTTAAACAATTGGCAAATGGCCAGGAAAGATTCAGGATACTTTTTTATATGTCTGTTTGCTCAGCTATTATAAAAAGCGGCCTTCTTTTGTTATTCTTTTTTTACGGCAAGATTACATTGGCAATAGTGGTTATCATATTTATTTCGGGCGATGCTGTTGAATTTTTAGTATCCCTTGCTATCACAAAAAATGTATTAAAAGTTCCGGTTATTCTAAAAATCAAGAAGAGGTTCTATTTGCAGATAATCAGGGAATCAATTCCGCAGGCCGGTGTTGTTGTTTTTACTTCTGCCATTGCCAGGTTCGACTGGATATTTCTCGGTATTTTAGCAACCAATATAGCTGTCGCAGAATATAGTTTTGCCTATAAAGTTTTTGAAGTAGCTTCTTTACCATTATTAATAATCGCTCCTGTTTTAGTTCCCCGGTTCACAAAAGCATTTCAACATTCCACAAGTGTTAGCAGAAAACAGATAGAAGAGAATCTGGTAAATTTAATACGGGTAGAAATGATCATCTCCTATCTCACCGTATTAGTGCTAAATATTCTTTGGGTTCCTGTCATAAATTTCATTACTCATGGCAAATATGGTTTCTCAGACAGACACATTATTTTCATTTTATCGCTTTCTCTTCCTCTCCTGTACCTGAATAATTTATTTTGGACTATCAGTTTTGTGAATGGTAAATACAAACCGGTCTTCAAAGTTTTTCTGATCACATTTCTTATTACAATCAGTCTTGATGTTATTTTGATTCCGTTTCTCCAAGGCAACGGTGCCGCTATTGCTTATCTTGTTGCACTTGTATGCCAATTTATTTTGTTCATGAAACAAACGGCCAACTTTGTAAACATTAAACAAGCCATAACGCCAATCATTGTTTGTCCACTTGCATCTTTAATCAGTGGAATATTGGCTACACAACTTTCAGATAATACTCTGATTATCCTTCTGATGGCAGTTCTGTTTTTTGTTTGCCTGCTTATTATCAGTAAACAAATAATTATTAAAGATTTTTATTTTGTAAAGAGAGCGGCAGGTTTTTAAGGGGCAACCGTTCAGAGAGATTCTACGTTTAGATTCCGTAAAAATCAAAGGAAATAAAACCACAGAATTTCAAAACTTCTTACGTTGCTTCAAAATAAATATTTACAAAATATAAAAGAAACATTTAAAGCAATTGACTGGAAATTGCTTGTTTTTCTGTTACTCTTTTTGGATGTGAAGCTGATAGTAAAAGTGCTTGCCATTGTATTAATCTACGCTTTTCGATTTAATTTAAAATTTGGGTTTCGAAGCAACAATTCCAGGCTGCCTCTGTTTTATCCTCTTATTATTTCTATTGGAATTATCGATTATTTTATTTCAGCCGGCTTTTATCATTTTAATTATACTATCACTTTTATAACCGGAATTTTTTTTTGGATACTTGCCATTCTCGCCATTCACCAGGTTAAATTAAGTGTGGAAAGTCACAAGCCTACTGTTATTCACAATACGCTGTATATTTTTTTTATCATTAATGCAATCTGTTCTTTACTAACCTTTTTGATAATTATTTTTAAATCCGGAGCGATCAATCCTTACTTATACCAGGGAGAATATCAAAAATATTTTATTGGAACAGGTGACTACATCAAAGGTATTTCATTTGACACTTCCACCACTAATGCTATTCTGAATGCCTTTGGCGTTGTTTATTTTCTGGGAAGAAAAAAGCCGTTAATGGTTTTCTTATGCATGGCAATACTTTTATTGACGGGCAGCAATATCACGAACATTTTATTGTCGGCTGTACTGATATTTATTTTTATTTTTCAAAATGATCGACTTCAAAAAAGCATGATGCTTATCTGCTTCTTTTTTCTTGTTGTATTCATAACAAAAGTTTCGCCTCAAAATAATAAATACCTCGTCACTTCAGTTAATCATCTTTTGTATGGCTCATCTTCTGATAAACAAATCCCTAAATTAAATCTACGGGTTCCCTCAGTTCCGGATTCAGTTCTTACAACTGATGAAAGAAAACAAAGAATAGCTTTTTTATACCTCGATAGTCTTTCAAAGGCGGAACAATCTGAGATGGATTCTGCTCACATCAAGGTGAAACATGCGGTGGTATTTGCCTTGCCAAAAGATGATATTAATGGGCCAATGTTTCAGCATAAATCTTTTATAACACCTGTTGAGCAAAACATGTTTGGTTTCATAAATGAACATTCAACTTCGTTACCTATTTCCTCAGATTCAACTTTTCAACCTAAATTTCCGGGAAAAATCCTTTCGTGGAAACAAACATTCAGTTTTCTTAAAGCTCATCCTGCAAAAATGATATCAGGCGCGGGGGTAGGAAAATTTTCTTCCAAAATTGCTTTTAAAACTACGGGCATACATATAGCAGGTTCCTGGCCTTCAAAATTAATTTATATCAGCAAAACTTTTCTTCAAAATCACCTTGATTTATACCTATACTATTTCAGCAAATCCGATGGACTTCATTCAACTATCAATAGTCCCGCTTCCGTTTATGATCAATTAATTGCCGAGTATGGCATAGCCGGAACATTGGCTTATTTTATTTTTTATATAGGATTTTTTGCAAAAAGGATTACAGTAAGGTCATTCTGTGTTCCCTTGATTTTTCTTTTATCAGGTATTTTCTTTTTTGATTATTGGTTTGAGCAACTTTCCATCGTGATATTATTTGAATTGTTTCTATTTCTAAGCATAAAAGAAACCAACGGTAGTTATGAATGAATATCCACCTGTCACAGTACTTATGCCTGTTTATAACGGAGCAAAATATATTGCGGAAGCAATTGATTCTGTATTAAAGCAAACTTATACAGATTATGAATTTCTTATTGTCAACGATGGTTCAACTGATAATACTGCTGAAATGATTTCTTTTTTTACAGATCCAAGAATCCGGCTCATCCATCACAAGGCAAACATGGGAATTGCTGCTGCTTTAAACACAGGATTGGCTAACGCGAGGGGCAAATATATTGCAAGGTTTGATGCAGATGATATTTGTTTGCCGGAACGGCTGGCAATTCAATTTAATTTTTTAGCGGCCAGCGATCATTACATAGTAACCGGCAGCAATGCAGAATATATTAGTGAAAATGGAGAACATCTTTTCAGTTTTAGCTGCATTGGACATACTGATGAAGAGATTAAAAAAAATATGATTTTCCAATGTCCTTTCATTCACTCTTCAGTAATGTATAAAAAAGAAGCCGTGCTGATGGCTGGGGGATATTCATTACATGCACACAATTTTGAAGATTACTTTCTGTGGACGCAATTGAAGGATCTTGGAAAATTTAATAATATTCCTCATACGCTAATCAAGGTGCGTTTTAATCCTTCATCCGTTACGATCGATGAGAAGAGCAGGGGTAAAGCTTTTCGAAAAATAAAGCGTGAAATTATTCAGCGGGGTAATATTACAAAAGAAGAAGGGGAAATTTTAAACAGCATAATTAAAAGTCAGGACGTACAAAAAATAAAGGAAAGCAGTTACTATTCTTTGTGCGGTAAAAAATATTTGATTAATAATCACCAACCGGGGAAAGCGCGTGCTTCACTTTCAAAAGCAATCAGCATTCATCCATTACGGATTGAGAATTATCTACTTTATATCGTCAGTTATTTTCCCGTCTCCTTCATTCATTTTCTTCATACAAACGTTACCAAAATTCAATAACCGATGAAAGTAGCTGTCATAACGCGTTCTACACTTTATTTGACACAAGGCGGAGATACGATACAAGTATTAAAAACAGTCAAATATCTGCGACATCTCAATGTGTCGGTTGAAATAAAATTAACCAATGAAGTAATTAATTATGAAGAATTCGACCTGATCCATTTTTTCGGACTGATAAGGCCCGCAGATATACTACCACATTTGAAAAAATTCAAAAAGCCGTTTGTGGTCACTCCTTTACTAATTGACTATTCTGAGTTTGATACACAATATCGAAAAGGGTTATCAGGCAGAATATTTCGATTTTTCTCTGCTGATCAGATAGAATATTTAAAAACGATTGCAAGATGGGCAGGAAACCAACAAGGTCCTCCAGCGTATTCTTTTTTAATAAAAGGTCAACGCAATAGCATAAAAAAAATTTTAAAGCATGCAGCGTTTGTATTACCTAATTCTCAAATGGAATACGATCAGTTGATAGATCGGTATGGCATAAACAAACCCTATAAAATCATACCAAATGGAATTGAAAAGGAAGTATTTGCGGCGGCTGCAAAACTGAAAAAGACAGGCAAATGGTGCTGTGTGTTGCGCGAATTGAGGGTTTAAAAAATCAAACAAACCTGCTGAAAGCGTTGAACAATACTAAATACGATGTATATGTTATTGGCAATGCCGGCACAAATCATACGAAGTACTATAAAGAATGCCGCAGCATTGCAGCAAAAAACATTCATTTCATCAATCATCTCACTCAGGAAGAATTGGTTCCTTTTTATAAAAAGGCAAAAGTTCATGTATTACCAAGCTGGTTCGAAACATGTGGTTTGTCTTCTCTGGAAGCTGCTGCCATGGGTTGTTCAATAGTGATCAGCCGCAAGGGTTATGCTTCTGAATACTTTCGGGATTATGCTTTTTATTGTGACCCATCCTCTCCGGCTTCCATAAAAGAGGCGGTTGATGCGGCAAGTACTTCTCCCGGCACTCCCGGATTTCAACAAAAGATAGTAACTGAATTCACCTGGCAAAATGCCGCCAATAAAACATATCAAGCTTATAAAACAATACTACAATGATGAAACTAAGAATCGCAATTGCCGGATGCCGTGGAATTCCTAATTATTATGGCGGATTCGAAAAACTCGCTGAATGCCTTTCAGTTGGGCTGGTAAGAAAAGGACACGAAGTGACGGTTTATAATTCGCATAACCATCCTTATCAGCAAGAAGATTTTCATGGTGTGCAGATCGTCCATTGCTATGATCCTGAATATCGATTAGGCACAGCAGGCCAATTTATTTATGATCTTAATTGCATAAAAGATTTGCGAAGAAAAAAATTTGATGTCGTTCTATTCCTGGGCTATACAAGCAACACAATTTGGGGCAACTTATTTCCGAAAGGGCCGGTTATAATTACTAACATGGATGGGCTCGAATGGAAAAGAGCCAAATACAATTCTATCGTAAAACACTTTTTAAAATATGCTGAAAAGTGGGCTGTGCAATCGAGCGATTTCTTTATTGCCGATTCGATCGTGATCCAAAATTATCTGGCTAAGAAATATAATATTCGCTGTAAATACATTCCATATGGCAGCGAAATGGCTCAAATCGATGATAAAAGATTATTGGCGCCTTATCACGTTTCAACCCAGGATTATTACCTGCTGATGGCACGCATCGAGCCGGAAAATAATGTTGAAGTGGTACTGGATGGTTTTTACAGGAGTTCTTCAAAGAAAAAATTTCTTGTTATTGGAAATACCCAAAACTCTTTTGGGCAAAGGCTTGAGCGAAAATTCAAAAAAGATAAGCGAATACTTTTCGGAGGTGCCGTTTACAATGGCGCTATTACACATTCACTAAAATATTTTTCTCACTTGTATTTTCATGGCCATAGTGTAGGAGGAACTAATCCTTCTTTACTGGAAGCTATGGGTAGTGGTGCATTAATAGCTGCACATCAAAATGAATTTAATCATGCGGTATTGCAAAAGGATGCATACTATTTTGAAACTGCCAATGATGTAGAATATTTGATAGAATCAGTAAAACGGAATGAAAGGGAACAGGAAATGGTGAAAAATAATTTCTTAAAAATTGAAAAAACCTATAACTGGACTGCCATTATTGAGCAATACAATTCTTTTATTATTGAATGTTACAAGCAATCGCATAAATGAAAAAATTATTTATAATTGAAGATACTGTGGCTAATAAGATAAGTTATTACC
>CAWEQV010000041.1:0-42581 GCA_963811285.1 uncultured Chitinophagaceae bacterium
GATCGTGCCTTCACGAAACGGCCTTTAAGCCTCACCCCGACCCTCCCGAAGGATCGGGATCAAGGTCTCCAAAGGAGAGGGAGAAGCAACTGTTCCTGACGTCGGGCCTTCACGAAACGGAATTACTTAAGTGAGGCCACAATCACCCGGTTACGTCTTTGCGAGGCGCATAATCAATTTCGAAGCCAAGATAAATGCTTCCTGCGCCGTGGCAATCTTTTTATCGGTGTGCAGGCACATAAGGAACAGATTGCCTGGCAGTAAACGAACAAAGAAGAAGAATTTTCATTTTGGCCCTTTCCCCGGATCGTGCCTTCACGAAACGGCCTTTAAGCCTCACCCCGACCCTCCCGAAGGATCGGGATCAAGGTCTCCAAAGGAGAGGGAGAAGCAACTGTTCCTGACGTCGGGCCTTCACGAAACGGAATTACTTAAGTGAGGCCACAATCACCCGGTTACGTCTTTGCGAGGCGCATAATCAATTTCGAAGCCGAGATAAATGCTTCCTGCGCCGTGGCAATCTTTTTATCGGTGTGAAGGAACATAAGGAACAGGTTGCCTGGCAGTAAACGAACAAAGAAGAAGAATTTTTATTTTGGCCCTTTCCCCGGTTCATGAACGCATACCTTTTCTTCCTGTTCAAATTGTCGAATATTTCGCTTTTCTATTCGCCAGGGTGATCATGGTAAATGCAAATAGTCCGGCTATCAATAACCCGATATCTTCAAATATCCCCAATTTTACGTGCTGCAAAAAAACCAATAAGAGACCATAAAAAAGGAATCACCAGGATGGTTACCGGTAGTCTTTTGTCAGACCATAGAAATACTCCAAAAGTAAAGATGGTGGTCGGGCATGGCAGGCCAAAAGTTGGAGAAGAAGGATAAATATGCCCGAAAGTATAACCAATTACGGGATAAAGAACAAGTGCAAATACGACTAAAACTAATCCGCTAACTCCAAATAAACCGGGAGTGAATTTATAGGATAATTTGTTATTAAAAACGCCCTCGTAAAGGAACAGCAATCCCTGGATAATAAAAATGATCCCGAACAAATAAGCTGCTTTATTTATCTCACTAAAATAAACAAGATGATAAACAATGCCCATCCACAACCATAGGAATGCAAGAATGCTATTTATGATCCTAGACGCATTAGTTATCATTCTTATCGAGAGAAAAATTACCAGCCCCGCCAGCAGGTAAAAGATTATCTGCAAGGGATAAACTGCCTGGTTATAGTTTTTGAATATTTCCAAAAACTGTTCAACTGTAAACGGAAGTTTCATTTTCTGATAGCATTTTATGGAATCAAGTTACTTCAACTGTTACCAGGAATAAATAACATGCGTCATAAGAAGAACTGACACTTGTCAGAGTACGGTTTTAAATAGGAAGCCGTAATTGTTAGTCAGTAAGGGGCCTCAGGTCCTGGACGGTTCCGGCAAAGCGAATCACCGTATGCCAGTAAACCAACTTTATTGTGGTTCTCAGCAACGTCTCACTCGTGGAAGATCGTAGCTAACAGCAATGCTCCTGTGGACGTTGCGTTATTGAATCTGGCACCAAATAAGCAAACCGGTTCTGTGCCTGGCGCAACGTCCCGAAAGGCATTAATAAAGATTTGAAGAATAACGACGGAGACGTTGCTGGGAATAAGTTTTTTTGTTTGAAGGATTCTACCGAAAGCGGGTGACAGCAGTCTGAAATATTTAAGGTCATTCTGGAAATAGCCGGGGGTCAAACGGCCCCAGCTATCCTTAGTCTATTATTCCCGGAAAGTAAATTTAGCCGTTGTCCTAAGTTTGCAACAGTTGCAAACTCAGGATAACAGTCTGTAATTCTCCGGATAGCTGTGCCGTCCTCGTTTCAAACGAGGACTAGTTGAGGACTTGTGCGGGACAAAGCTTCTTTTCCAAAATTTCTAAACAACTTTTACCGCCTATTGAATTGAATGCTACCTTTATAGTATAAACAACAAGTACCTGACTTCTTATGATTTGCGGTTTCATGGCCTTGTCTGATAATGTTTAATATTTGAATTGAACAATGAGACCTCCAATAAAGCAATATTTTCTATTCTTAATATTTTAAAAAAAGGAGGATTATCATGAATGAACATTCTAACTTAAGTTCAGGAAAAAGAACAATTTTATTTTTAGTTGTTCTTTTATTTTCTGCCGTATTTTTTGTGATGCCGGCAGTCGCACGCGTTATTCCTGCTGCTTCCTACCAGGTAACCAACAGCCAGCCGTCAGATCCGTTTCAAACAGCAATGAAACATGCAGAGATGGCAGTAAATGCAAAAACTTTGAAAGCAATCCAAATGCATTTACACCATGTGCTTAATTGCCTCGAAGGAAAATCGGGGAAAGAATATGACGCTTCATTTGGAGATCCCTGCAATGGTACGGGAGCTTTAGAAACGCTTAAAGAAGGCACCGCAAACAGGGTAAGAGCTGACAACGCCATCGCCCTTGCACAAGTAGGAGTAAAACTACAGGATGAGAAACCAACAAGGTTAGTAGCCCAGGCAGTTTATGCCATCTTAAGCGAAGGCAAGTAGGCAATCGCCTTGAACATATTGGAATGAAGTTTTAGGAATTTTATCAAAAGTAAAACGACCGGGAATATAATGCTCGCCGGCTGGCCCTTGTGTGGTTGCCGGAGTTTACGTCGAAATCTAAATTTCAGGCACCAGCCACGACATCTCTTTCCGCTTCAACAGATACGGCCGCCTTATGTAGAATGATCTTTTCGCCCGTCATGTCGAAGCTAAGTTAGTGTTCTATTTATTTTAAGCTCAGTCCCTTTGAGAGACGCGGCAGGGACTAAGTCTACAGCAAACAAACAAATAAAGGAACTTATCTTTCGGCTTATGCACACGCGGACGGACAATGTTGTAAACTTCAGTTTCGGTTGCAGCGTTTTACAGTCTGCGGTTGTCATTTTCCTTAAACACACCAGAATGAAGTATAAGTCTTTTATTTTCCTTGTCCTTTTGGCGCCGTTGACGTTGCTTTCCTGTAAAAAAGAAAAAGTGTCACAATCGCTGATAGGAACATGGGAACTACGAACTGCATATAATGGACAGGGAGGCAAAACAGACTATGCGGCAGGGAATGGCCACCTTTTGAAGTTTACCGCTACTACTTACCAGGTGTATTCTGGCAGCGCATTGCTTAAAAGTGGTATGTACACTTTAGTTAAAGATAGCTCCTACATGCTGGGAAAAATCGCGGACAGAATTGTGTATGATGGTGAACAGAATTCGGTGAGGAGCTTTGCAGAAATTAAATCGACAACTCTTACCTTAACCGTCGATGCCTATGATGCACCTTCTGCGTTATATGCCAGGATAGAATAAAGACTTTCAGTTGCTTAATACATATTTTAATCAAATATTTTTGGGTCTAATCTTCATAGTCAACTTTAGTTCATAATGGATGCCGTTGGTGGGGAGACCAGACGGCGGTATTGTTCACAGATGGCCAATGTGAAACTCCTTCCCTGGTCGGTGTCCTCACCGACCATACCTCACTGATCATTTCCTGATAATCGTCAGCGCTGCAAATGACAGCTGTCATTCTGCTGCAGGCACAACTGCGGTACTTTTACTATTGATTTCATTTCTTCTCTATATCATCTACTTACCCGCAGTTAAACGGAGAAACGTTTTTGAATGTAAAGAAGCAATAATCAAAGTCACCTTTTTATAGCAACTTTAAAAATCAAGTATATGAACAAAACAATGGAAGGCGTCCTTTACGATGGTCCGGGAGAAATAGAACTAAAGGAAATGCCAGTGCCAACAATTGAAAAAACAATGAAAGCCCTCGTTTACGGCGGTCCCGGAAAAATAGAACTAAAGGACGTACCACGGCCCAAACTTCAAAAACCAACCGACGCGTTGGTCAAAATTATCAAGACAACCATCTGTGGGACAGATCTCGGCATTTTGCATGGCAAAACACCTTCCTGCAAACCGGGTACTACGCTGGGGCATGAAGGCGTAGGTGTGATTGAAGAAGTGGGTGATGGCGTCAGAAGTTTTAAAAAAGGCGATCATGTCATCATTTCCTGCATCACCTCCGATGGCACCTGTGAATATTGCAAAAAGCAAATGTATTCCCACTGCGAGGATGGCGGCTGGATATTAGGTCATCTTATTAACGGCACACAAGCCGAATATGTTCGCATTCCGCATGCCGACAACAGCCTTCATCATATACCCGAAGGATCGGATGAAGAAGCCCTGGTAATGTTAAGCGACATTCTTCCAACAGGCCATGAAATTGGTGTATTAAACGGAAGAGTAAAACCCGGAGACACCATTGCCATTGTAGGAGCAGGCCCGATTGGCATGTCTGTATTGCTCACTTCTCTTTTTTATTCTCCCGCCAGGATTTACATGATTGATCTGGATGAGAACCGGTTGAATGTGGCAAAGAAATTCGGCGCCACCGATATCATTAATTCAGGTAAGGAAGACGCTGTGAAAAAGATCATGTCGGAAACAAAGGATGGTGTGGATGTAGCGATTGAAGCCGTTGGTTTTCCTGCCACTTTTGATGTTTGCCAGCAAATAGTACGTCCCGGGGGACATATTGCTAACGTCGGCGTACATGGTAAGCCGGTTGAGCTGCAACTGCAGGACCTATGGATCCGGAACATTACTTTAAGAACCGGTTTGGTAAATACGAATACCACGCCTATGCTCCTGAAAGTGGTCTTATCCGGGAAAATAGATCCTACTAAATTAATAACCCATCATTTCAAACTCGATGAAATTATTAATGCTTACGAAGTATTTGGAAATGCCTCAAAGGAAAAAGCGATGAAGGTGATTATAGAACCCTGATGCTTATCTTATTAAGGGTTTTAAATACATTCTTTGGCGCAAGAGGTGATTTGTGCCAGGCGTCTCGCCTGTGCCTTCAAGGTCTTATAGGTTCCTCTCAATTTGCACAAGCGAGACGCTTTCGCTAAGAGCAACGACAACCTTGCGCGAAATAGGGGCAATCAGGTTAATTCCTTTAATCACAACCTGGTTTACTACATCGTTTATTACTTAATGCCGTGGGTCAGGAGACCAGACGGCGGATACTTTCAAAAGCAACGACAACCTTGCGCGAAATAGGGGTAAAAAATAAGGGAATGACCTTTACTTCCACTTCCAGTTTACTTCAGATATAAACTCTATTTTTAATTGCTCAGAAAGTATTACCAATCTTTTTCTTACAGCCTCCGCATCGGTTCTTGATTTTGAAATAATTAAACTTCCACCGGATTTAATTCTTAAGTAAAAGTAGTTTGCTGTTTCATCGATTTCTGTAATTTCCGGTAAGTTTATTTTCGTTTCACCGGTTTGATCAACCGTTTCAATATTGTTCTCATTGAAAATTACCTTACAGGGTTCACCAAACCTTCTTTTAAAATTTTCATTTACATACCTCTTGTAGTGTTTTTTATAAAGGTTGCGCAGATAGATGGGATAAAAGAAAAGGTTTGCAGTACCGGCTACCAAAAAATAATACATCAAAATGTGGTTGTCGTCCCGGTAAAAAACAACTGCTAATGCGAGGAAAGCAAACGTCATTATTAGCCAACGTTTTCTCCGTTGCTTTTTTATTCTTTCACTTTTTGATGCAACATAGAGTTGATATTGCAAGAAGTCGTCCTGATCCAAACTATAATTTAAGATCATCATGCTATAAAATAATTTTTGGTTCCATAGTAAGCAGCAGCAGCTTTCATGCAATAAAAATAAAAATCAGGGCTTAAAAACGAAACCATTAAGAACATTTTAAACAACCTTATCTCCATAAAAAATGTTTCTCTCAGCATCAGGCAAGAAAGTGTTTTGATTTTTGATGATCAGCTTTCGATATTGATTCACTTTTATCCAATATATAACCCATGTTATTGTCAGAACAATGCCTGCCCACACTTTTATTACCGGAATTAAAAATAAAAGGTAACAGATACTCCAACTCAATCCTAAACGGTATGTCGGTTTAGTTTCTTTTACAGGTATTCCTAATCTCTTACATTCAGTGGCAATCGATTGAGCTATTTTATTAACAACAATAAACTGCCAGTAGAAATTGAAAACAGGAATGCATAAGAGCCAAACATTGGCATACGGCATTTTCCTGTTTTCAGGAGAAATTGCTTTTAAGGTATTTTGTAAAGTGATGATAAAGAAAACCGCAGATACAATAAATAAGGCAAGCAGCAAAAATTGATAGGCGGGGTTCATAGCAGTTAATTTTGCTACAATATTAATATTTTGTTTTCAAAAATTATAATTTTATCCCCCGATCGTGCCTTCACGAAACGGCCTTTAAGCCTCACCCCGACCCTCCCGAAGGATCGGGATCAAGGTCTCCAAAGGAGAGGGAGAAGCAACTGTTCCCGACGTCGGGCCTTCACGAAACGGAATTACTTAAGTGAGGCAACAATCACCCGGTTACGTCTTTGCAAGGCGCATAATCTATTTCGAAGTGAAAATAAATGCTTCCTGCGCCGTGGCAATCTTGCTATAAAGTTTTTTCAGTATAAGACTAGGATGGAAAAGGCTGTTAGTGAAAACCCGCCAGTAAAGTTATCCATACACTATCCATACACTATCCATACAGTATCCGTACACTATCCATACACCGGAATATACTGTCTGCTGATTAAAACCGGAATCAGGAATTATGATTCCGGTATTGCTATTCTTTAACTACTTCATCTTCTTCCATGTCGAGGATCATAGAGTATATTACATAATCGAACCATTCCCTGAACAGCTTAAAAGTTCTTTTCGGCGGCCAGTCGTTATCGTCGGTATGCCAGTTGTTCAGTTCATTTTGAAATATATCATCAAAATTTCTTTGCAGCCATTTTTCAATTGCCTCATTGCTTCCTCTTTGCCTCACAAGGTAAACTGTTCCTTCATCTATAGCTTCAACAGCACTCTCAGGATAGATGGAATTAATCCAGGTGAGCAAAGGTTGTTTCGGTTTTACCACAATTGCATTGCGATTTATACTGTCATAAAAGTAGGGTATAGCGTCCATGATTTGTCTGATTATGATTTATAACATTGTTGGCGATTGTTTGATTCTAAGACTAACGCCGTTGGTACAACAGCCACCATTTAATCAGGAAGCAAATTATACAAAAATCCCGTCGTTTTCTTTTATCCGTGGGCATAACTACGATTGCTTCGGCGCATTTGGTTTCATTTTGCCCTGGCATTAAAAAACTTTTACCCATACGTGGCAATATTGTCGCACATGCGACATGAACCGAAAGAACCGTTAACCGAAATTTGCCCTTATCCCCGGTTGGTGCTTAAGAAACGGAATTAGTACCTGCAACTTCTGTTGGAAGAGATAAAAATATCTTTCTCAACTGAAAAATGGCGAGACATTGCCATTTTTTGCAAGGTAATCCAGTGATATTTGTTGTAAGCGGGATAATTACCGGGGATATTACGGGCAGAACCAGAAAAAAATGTGATTAGTACGCAGAAAATCCGTACTAATACGCTCAGGCAATTCAAGTTTACCTGCGACCTTTGTTTTGCGGGCTCGAATAGAAAATGTGAACGGGACCAATCGGGTTTTTTCCAGGTTTCGCTGATAACTGCTATGGATAATATTTTTAAAAAGTATAGGAAAAAAAAGCAAGGTATAAGAAAAAAAGAGGAATTACCCTCTTACTGAAGCCGAATTTACTACTGACCTTTGATTTTAATGGGCCAATAAAAAACAGGAACTGTGCCCGCGCTTTTCGACCAAACCGGTGTTTATGAGTATCGATCAACTACTGGACGTTTTTCTCACTAAAAATCTTCTCTATAGCGCAGGGAATAACCGAAGACTTTACAAAAACTTTCATAAGTTTTTTGCTCCTCTTGTTATTACTATCAAATATCCGAGAAAGCAGCTGATACTGAGCTCCGGCCAGGTGGCAGATTATCTTTATTTTATTGACGAGGGCCTGGCACGCGGATTTTCTTTTGACGACAAGAAACAAAAAGAGACGACTCTTTTTCTGTGGAAGGAGCATTCAACTGATTATAATTCCTGAAAGTTTTTTCTACAGGAAGCCTTCTCCTGTTTACATCAGAAGTAATCGCGGACAGCCGGATAGCTGCCATTTCGTGGCATCAGCATAACCGATTTTTTCACCAAATACCCGCAAGCATCCGTGATCGTACAAAACCTGCGTCTTGCAGTTCAATGAATATGAAAATAAGCGGGCCGCCAGCTTTCAATGTCTTAGCGCGTGGGAAAGGTATTTACAATTACTCCATGATTTTCCCACTATCGAACAGCAGGTTTCAAAAGAGGTAATTGCCTCTTACCTGAACATAACGCCACAGTCGCTCAGCCGTATGCTGCGAAAAAACCGGCATCCCTGACGGAGTAAACTTCTCCTTTTTGCCATAGGTTACGAGCCCTCAACAGCACAAGTAAATAAACCAGGGTTAACTGATTTATTAACCCGGGTTAACTGATTTCTTATCCTGTTTGCGCCTTACAACCCTTTACAACGATATACTTTTATGCTTTACCCATTTCGTGAGAAATGGTATTCCAAAACAATATCGGTTTGAACCAACCTCCTACCCTGTTTGCCCCCCTATGCAACCCGCCTGAAAATCCAATACCATCAATTGAAACAAGCCTTTGATTAAAAGGAAGAACCCTAAGGTAAAAGTGATGGAAAAAGTAATTTCATATTTAAACAAGCTTCATCCGGTCTCCGCTACATTTGAAGCGGACCTGCGAACAAGGTGCCGTTTTACCACGAAGAAAAAGAACGAATTCCTGCTGCTTGAAGGAGAGATATCCCACTATGCATGGTACCTGCAGGAAGGGCTGGTACGCTGCTTCTATAACCGGCATGAACGGGAGGCTACCACCTGGTTTGTAGAAGAAGATCATGCGGTCGTATTGTTTAAAAGCTTGTTTGGACAAAAGAAGAGCCTGTTCAATATACAGGCACTTGAAGACTGCGAACTGTACTCAATCCATTACCAGGATATCCAGGCCCTTTTCAGGAAATACCCTGAAGCCGTGACACTGCATCATATTATTTTTGAAGTTTACAGTAACCTTACCCACCTGAAAATAAGGGCCACCAGTATGCTGGCCACAAAGGACCGTTACCGTTATTTTGAAAAACATTTTCCGCACCTGCTGAACCGGGTGAAGCTGCAATACATTGCCTCTTATTTAGACATGGATGTTCGTACACTTACCCGGGCAAGGAAGTACAAATAGAATCCTCGAAAAAGTTTTCAAATTATGGACAAATGTCCATCCGGACGTTTCTACACCTTCCTAATTTTATATCACGAACGAATGCAACAACTGCAAAAAACCAGGATCGATAAAACAGAACAATAATGAAAAATGTTTGTCCCGAAACCGGTAAAATTATTTTCGACAGAATGGAAGATGCGCGAATCGCCCTTGGTCATCTGAGATATTCCGCCAAACAAAGAACCTTAGACGGAAAAAGGATCAAGCATCGTGGCGGTAAAGCCCGGCAGAGAAGAATTTACTATTGCAGTTCTTGTAAAGGATACCATTTAACCAGTTGGAGATGGTGGCCATTCGGAAACAAAAAGCGTGTAATAAAACATTATACCCATCATGAACTATATTAAACCATACAAACTTTATTGCCTGCCCGCCGGGCTTCCTTATTCGTGCAACGGTGATCATACCGGCGTGGCAGGCTTCTTAACGGCAAAGGGTATGCTGTGATGCAACACAACATACCCCTTCAGAAAATATGTAAAAACAACTTCCGGTGTTTTTACCAACTTATTTCTTAATTATAAAATTACGGCTATGCCAACAATTAAAAGTCTACGGACTATAAAATTTATATTGCCATTGATGGCAATCATTACAGCTATTTCGGTTTTCGCCTTCACGCCCGCCTCAAAAAAGACGAACGATCATTACAGGTTCACCCTCAACAATCCGCTCATGGCTACCTCATCAAGCTATGTGACCAATGTGAATAACTGGTCGTCTAATCTTGTAGCGGTTGACCAACAGGATTTTCAATGCCAGAGTGGTGATTACCAACCTTGTGAAATTCTCACCGCCATTGGAGATGTGAATACAAGCACTCACAAATTAAAAGGAAGCATTTCTGCCTCGATCGGCAGCAGTTCTTTCTATATCGTTGATGGGTACACTCCAACCACCGGTTCTGCAAGCGTTAACAACCGGCAGCAATAATTATTGATCCAAACAATGATTATTTAAGGGCAAAAGGGAAATATTCTCCCTTTTGTCCTTTTTTTCTAACGCCTACTCCGGATTCTGTTTCATCCCTGTAATCCGGATAATATCATCCGGCAGCGGCAATGCATAATAACCGGAATTCGGTGCAAGCGTGTAAGTAACTCCATCAATTATTCTATGCAGGGTGATCGAGCGCACCCATCTCATTATATCTTTTTATGTCAGACCATCTAAGTCCCCTGAATATAAGCTCCTTTCTTCTTTCTTCTAAAACCATGTTCAAAGCATCGGTTTTATCAATAGCCACAACAGGAATGAAATCAGCTGTCCTGATCCTGTTCACTAACAGTGTATTCAATTGCTCCATTGCCTTATTTACCTCATTGAGACGCGCATAGCATTCCGCACTTATCAGATACATTTCTGCAGTTGTAATTCCTGTAAAGAACGTGCTGCTCCTTGTGTAACTCCCTTTGTATTTATAGTATCCGTTTGATGCGGTAAATAATGCCGGTTTACGCAAGATCATCATCAGCATAAGTTGCATAAAGTGCGGTATCAATTAAGGCTCTTGAGGTGGAATGGCTTGAAATGTTTCCATTCATCTCTGTATAAAAAACAGTTTCAGAATTATATTTCTGAAAGATATTGGATGAAGAAGTTACAGAGCCGGTAATATCACAATCAGCACACGGCGTCATGTTATAATCGATTAGGTCATGCTTTATTTCCAGCGACTTATTTGCATATTTCAACGCACTGTCAAATTGGTTCATCAACAAATAAGTACGGGCGAGCAAACCATAAGCAGCGCACTTCGAAGGGCGCTGAACGTGAGCAGGAAGATCAGGTAATTCACCGGACGCTGTTCTTAAATCGGATGTAATTAATTGGTAGCAATCATACAAATTTGAACGAACAGAAGGTTCGTTAAAATCAGAAGTTTGCCGCAAAGGGATTCCCAAATCAGCTTTTGAAGTAGACTCATTGTAGGCCTTTGCGTAGGTCATTAATAGTTCAAGGAAATAATACGATCGATAGAATAAGGCGGAACCATGGACATTTTCCCATAATGACTGGTTGGTATCGTTCTCTTTTATTTTGCCCGTAAGTTCCAGGCAATAATTAGCTACGTACACCGGCTGGTAACACGATGACCAATCGTTAGGGTAATTATAATGGAAGACTTTCCACGTGTAAGCCTCCTGCAGCTTTTCATTGTAAGAATCAAAAGAAGAAGATAAGCAGAAAATAATCATCAGCCGAAGCTTCAATTAATGAAGGTGTAACATTCCTGTTCATTTTTGAACTATAATCCAATAAAGCCTGCGCATCCGTGAGCGTAACAGGTGAAACGACTGAAAGATCAGGCCTTTTGTCTAAATATTTTTTACAGGAAAAGATAACCGGCAAGGCAATAAAAATTAAACCATACCGGAGTGATATTTTTATTCATCTTTTTAAATTTTGAGTTATTGAATTTTTAATCCTATTGTGTACTGTTTTGAAGGCGCCAAACCGTAAGGATAATCAGGATCGATCCTGTCCTTGTTCTTCCTCCAGATAATTCCCAAATTGGCAATATTGCCATACAACGTTATCGTGCTGAAGAGGGAAGATTTCGATTTCCTGTTGAATTTAAAATCATAAGCCAGGTTGATATACTGCAGCCGTATATTGTCTCCTTTCAGCACATTCACGGAAGCATAATCATAAAAGGCATCTCTGAAATCAAATTGCGGATAGTCGGTATAAACCATCGCCGGCACTGAAGTATGCAATTCATCACCAGGTTTTTGCCACCTTTTTGCAAATTCGGCGTCACCTTCTCCATTCATGTAGAGGGACGAGTAGGATAAACTGCTTTTCCAAAAGTAGTATCCAAACTTATAAGCAATGTTGACCGACACGGTTAACCCTTTCCATGAGAAATCATTAATAATATTTCCAAAATAAGTGGGCGTTGCAGGACCAATATATACCATGCTACCTCCCTTTAGTCCTTTGGTAACTACGTCTGTTATGATTCCGAAATAATCAGTACTTAACTTACCATCAATATACCCTTGCGGATCGCCCTGGTTATTGAGCCCGCCCCATTTATAAGCAGCAACAGCATATAAAGGTTTACCGATAACGGGTGAAATACCATTACCACTTCCCAGTAGGACATTACCCGACTCTGATTCCGGCGAGTAGTATTTTGTGGTTTTATCAGTTGAATGGTTGAATATCCACGTGGTAGCCCATTGAAAACGTCCGCGGATATTTTGAGTAAGCAAGTTGAGGGTAATACCCCTCCCCTCCATTTCTGCCACATTCTTGGAAATGGTACTCGTTTGTCCCCATGCCGTATAATCGTATGCTGTTTTACCATACAAGTCGCTTCCTCTCTTATAGTACATGTCCAGGCTACCGGAGATCCTCTTATCAATTGCCAAAAAATCAATTCCGATATTAAGCTGGCGTACTTTCTCCCACCTGAGTTCAGGATTGTTAAGCGTGTTTATATAAGCATAAGGAAAAGGAAGAGTGCTACTTCCGCCGCTGCTGTTGTAGTAAGCGATTGGCAAGGCTGTACGGGACAGGTCAACATTGCCACTGAATCCAAAGGAAGCCCTTAACCTCAGATTGGAAAGCCAGTCAACATGGTAGAAAGATTCATCAGAAATATGCCATCCTGCACCTACCGACCACAACGGTTTCCATTTATCGTTGGTCTTTAAACCGAAAATGTTCGCACCGTCTTTCCTGATGCTTCCGGAGATACTGTATTTTTTGTTGTAGATGTAGGAAACGTTGGAATACAGCGCCACAAACCTGTTAATCGAACCATCCAATACCCCGGCTGGCGGTGGTATAACATCATAATAACCATTTACGTAATTGGTGTAATAAGCAGTGTAGTCCAGGTAGTTGTTATAATACAAGGGATCCGAATTGTAACCATATAACCGGTACCCGTTACTGCTGCTTTTTACCTCCCTAACCTCGGCACCTGCGATCGAAGAAACCGCATGTTGCCCCCACTCCTTTTTGAAATTCAATTGTAGCCTGCTGTTGGCCGAACTAATGCTTCCATTGGAAATATCCGCAATACCGCCCAGCGGAACAGGAGACGCACCCATATCAGGCTGATAAAGCCGGTTGCGCAGGTTACGCGTGTAATAGCTAAGGGTATCCTGTACAGAAATATCTTCTGTGCGTTGCCTGCTGTATTGATATAAAAATTCAACATCGAGGTAATCGGTAATCCTGTAGTTCAATGCTACGTTCGCCAGTATCTCTTCCAAATTAGTAGTGAGGCGTGCATGTTTATAATCACCGGTCGGATAATAATGCCAATCCATCAGTTTGCCGCCACCGGCAGTATCTGCATAATTCATTTCAAGGTTGTTGGCTACCGGCAGCGGGTTGCCTGCGGCATCATTAAATTTGAGGTAAGGGACTATCTTTGTATAATTGAGTTTGATAGCCTTAAAAGAGTAGTCTTCCAATGCCTGGTCTGCCTTGCCATTTGTATAATACACGCCAAACTTCAGTTGCAGGTTTTTAAATGGTTTATACACGTTGTTCATGCGGATATTGATCTTCCGGTTATTATTGCCTGTCATGTTACGGGTATTATAAGTTTGGTCATAATTGCCGGCAATGATCCACGCATAATTGGAACTACCCCCGCTAATACTTAAAGAATGCTGCTGCAAAAGCATCTCCCTGTACAGATACTTATTGTAGTCTCTCCTTGTATCCCTCGTTTTCAATTCATTGATCAGGTTTGAAGAATCTGACGCTGAGATAAACCCGTTCCTTCTTTCAAGGAAGACCTCCTGTGCCTCGGTGAGGGCAGGATGATCGGTGCTGGTTAAATCATAATCGTAATACCCCTTATTGAAAAGAAATTGCTCCACATCTATGTAATCGCTTACTGCCATTTGTGGCACTGAATACAGATCCGGTTTCTTAGTGATGATCAAATCACTGTTGAACGATACATTGAGGGGCTGATTGAACTTTCCTTTTTTGGTAGTAATTACGATCACCCCGTTGCCGGCCCTTGGCCCCCAGATAGAAGTGGCCGCTGCATCTTTTAAAATGGTAACTGATTCCACATCGTTTGAATTGATATTACTGATGTTTCCTTCAAAAGGAAAATTGTCGACAACGATCAGAGGGTCCAAAGGGCCGTTGATCGTTCCCATGCCGTTGATTCGGATACCTGTATTATTTTGAGGGTTGCCGTTAGAATTGTTTTTGCCGACAAGGAAAGTAAGGCCGGGAACTACCCCGTTCAAGCGGTCAAGGATGTTGGCACCGGTTTGCCGGTTGAGTGTTTTATTGTCCACCACAATGACCGAACCGTTGATCTCATTGGGTTTCACCAATTGGAAGCCCGTATTTACCACTACCTCATCAAGGGTCTTTGTTTGTGAAGCGAGATCAATTATAAGCCCGTCTTTCAAATTTTCCAGGGGGACTCTTTTTGTATAATATCCGGCGTAGGACACTTCCAGCGTATCGGGCAATTGGTTAATGAAAATGGTAAACCGGCCGCTGTTATCCGAGACGACTGTTTGCCGGGAATGGATCGAATGAACTGTTGCACCGCTTAAAGTTGCATTACTTCCGGATGCGTGGATAACACCACTTACATATCCTGTTGATACCTTTTGTGCCGATAAACAGGACACGAGGCAGCATTGAACAATGATTAAAATAAATGACTTCATAAGAGTTAATTTGAATTGTTAGAATTGAAATCCTGTTTAACGGGAAGCGACAGTGCGGTTCCCTTAAGCATCAGGCCAATATTGGCATCCGTCACCTCAGCAGATGAAGTGATGGCAATTATTTTCCCTTTTGTATCCAGCCAAACGTAATGAGGGATCATTTTAAAGGAGAAAAGCGTTTTGAACAGATCGCTGCTGTCAGCTACCACAATACAATTGAAATTTTTGTGGTAGGTCTCCTGCCAGTTGGCAGTAACCAGCGTAAATATCTTTTCTTCCGTATCATGGGAACGATGCATACAATCGATCATAATGATCGAAAGCTTATCCTTGTATTTTTCCTGCATGGAATCAAGTGCCGGAAGCTTTGTAATACAGGCGCCGCACCACACAGCCCAAAAGTCAAGAATAACGTACCGGCCCTTTAAAGTCAGAAAGTTTGGCAGTTGTATCCTTGTAATTAATAACCTTTTGAAAGGTTAATTCAGGGAGCACATCCCCTACTGTGAGGGGTTTAGCGGTTTGCCCAATGCTCATCAAAGGGCAAAAGAATATCATCAAGCAATAAATCAGTTTCATTGCAATTGGTTTAGTAATTAAAAAATTAGGTTGATTATATGGGAACCTGTACGGTTAAGTTGCCGCCTTGGGCTTGCGCTCGAATACCTTCTTGAGCCAGGTGATAAAGGGGTTATGATACAGGCAATTCATAGAAATAATCAGTTTAACAACGGCGGTTTACCGGTATCTGTTTTTGATACTATTTTAAGGTGATTGCGGCAATCGATTAATGACGGCTCCCGGTCAAACATTTTTACCTGCATGTGGTAAAAGCAACAATTCAGAACATCCACCTTCAACACCTGCCGGAGGTGTTTACTTGGCACCAATGAGTTTAGTTCGTATTGGCTCTCCAGTACCTGCAGCACTATATGAGCAGCGGTAGTATCATTATGTATCAGGCGGCGTGCATAACGCCGCAAAAGGCCGATCATAATAAGCAATCGTTTGAGCCAGGCGTGGCTGATTTATTTGCATGGGAAATAGTATTTTTATACTCATAAACATTTTTTAAAAAGAACACCGGCGGCCCGTTTGCCGACTGCGGCGGCAACCGTTATTTTGCGGACATACACATGAAGAAAAGGCCGAAAAAAAGCCACCGGTGACGTATAACGGAGAGGGTTACACGCTTTTTTGTTACCGGGGCTTCTTATTCGGGATTGCGTTTCTTCTTTATGTATTGTTTTTTGATATCACAAAGTGCCGCGCCTTTAAGGCGGCTTATTAGTTGAAAACTTTTATAGTAAGTAATTAAAAAATAGCGATGACGGCCATTAGGGAATGATGGGAAGTGGTGCACCGGTTTTCTTTGCGTTTTGATTTGCTGCATAAAAAAGTAATGCAGGATAAAGTGCCGGTTGCGTTTAGGGATGTACGTTAGTGAAAGGGAGGTTATCCCTTTTGCTTTTGGTAGTTGTTGATTTTTTTGTTTTGAACCCAATGTATAAGTATTACTGATGAACAATACATCATACCAATTGAGTTTTTTAGAAGAGATCGCTTTTATCGGGGCTTTTGAAAAAGCAGTTAAGTAAAAGTGCGAAACCCAACTTACCCGTCAGCGAGGTCGTAGGAGACCTTAAGTACAAAGTAAGAGGGCTCGCACCTTAAATGTACGAGCCTTTCACTTACCATCTTGTACTTAATGAAATTTCCTACGTTTCGCTAACAAGACTCAGTGATTAGCTAATTCTAAATGAATTTGACTAATATAAAAACAAATATACTGTTTTGGTTTAATTCGACCAAATATTTTATCAAGTTGTCTGCACTTTTATACATGTAAAATGGACGATAACGAAAAACATAGAATAAGAGTAGCATTCGGACTTTATTTAAAGAACCGAAGAGAAAAAGTGCTTAAAGAAAAAAATCTTTTAAAGTTTTCTTATTCATCTAATTTAGATAATAGTAAAATAGCCAAAATAGAAAAAGGAGACATTGACTTCCGATTTGAAACCTTGCTTGAAATTGCTAAGACCTATAAACTTAATGATAAAGCAATATTAGGGTTTAAGCTTAAAATTGAGGAGTAGCTTATTAATCTTAGTGCTAGCTAGAATTCATTAATGTTTTATTTCTTTTCCAAGCCAAACACCATACTTTTTCCATTGCTCATAAAATACAATCCATTCTGTTATCCAAGGAATCATTTGAAATAAAGGTATTATTTGAAACAAAGGCTTGTCAATAATCGGATGATAAAGACAAAGAGACATATCACCATACAAATGAATATCCTTGTGATAAGTAATCGTCTTTTCATTCAAAAATATCCGGTCGTATCTAATTTTATGAAACGGTGAATATGACAAACAAATATTATACTTTTTAATTCCAATAATAAGTAACCCTTTTCCAAGTAAAGACTTTGTTTCCTGATCAATGCAAAGATTCAGAAATTCAAAATGCTGTTCTACCAAAACCTTTTGAATTGAAAGAAACAGATACCAGTCTTTTTGATGTTTATTTCTAATATTTGCCTCCAAAATTGTGATGATATCCATTCTTTATCCCCGAATTTGTATTAATACTACCTTTCGTGTTTGTATATGCGGATCCACCAAGAATCAAGCCGCTAGATTGAGCATAAATGTTAGCCGTGGATTTAGAAAACATTCGGAATTGATCGTTTAACGATTTCTTGTAAGTTCCTTCTCCAAAAAGTTCTATGTAATCTTCTTTGCTAAATTCAAAGGTGCTTTTGAGTTTCTGCCATTTGTTGTAAAAATCTCTTACAAATTCAAAGAAACTATCATAATGGCTAGCAGTCCAACTGTCAGTGAAATCTTCTTCAGGGTTTACAGGGTTCATAATATTAAATCTGTAACCTTTGCTTACAGCATCATTATAGTTTACTTTGATTCGCCCCAGTACGTTATCAATAGCTTCAAAAATTGAATTTTCACCTTCATAGAAATTAGCTGCCAAAGTAGTTATAACAATACTAGAAACACGATAGTCTCGTCTCTTAAAATAAATGTCTCTATGCCTTTTCAACAACTGGACAGCCCTTTGAAGAGGTGTTTTTAAGTACAACTCGCCAGGCAGAGGTTCAGCTTCTACCTGCGCTTCCAATAAAGCTGATGAGTAGGTTCTAAGCATAGGTTCTTTTGCGGTATTTGCAATCTGCAAGAACCAACTTGAAAATCCTTTTGGGTTGCCTGAAGACCAGCCTTGTAGCGCTTTTTCGGGAATTTTTATCATCTCCTTTTCGGAATAATTCGGCATGCATGCAGGTAAAATATCCATATGAAAATCAGTTTTATAATTCAAACGAATACATCGTTTCTTTTTTTCCATTATGGATTTATAGTATTCATTCTTTTCCAATGCTTTAACTAAGGCATTGTAGATTTCTGCCGGTGTGTGATTATAGTAAGGGTCGTATATGTGCAATACTACATCCAGATCAAAATCTTCTTTATTAATAGGCCTCACGGTGGTGCCAATCCTCTTTGATCCCTGTGCATAAACTTCTATAACTAGGCCATCAAAAAATTCATTGTCTTTCTTTAATATTTCTGCAACTGCATCGTAAGCAGTTTCCATACGGTCTAATCTCGTTCTATCCAACTGTAGCTCCTGAGCAATTCTGGCTAAAAGTTCTTCCCTTTGAAGAATATAATTTTGGAAAATATCTATCATAATTAAAAAGTTTTATTAATTAATAATCTTGCATGCTGTCCGATACGGGCAATCTGTTTATTTTCAATAACAAGCCTTAACTGTTCGATATCATCACAGGAGGCGATGGCATATCCTTTTGTAAGGTCAGTTTGTTGTTTTGACAAACTGATTAAATCCTTTTTCTGCTCTTCATTTGGTATCAATTCAAAGACATCATAGGTCAATATTTCATAACAACTGAAATAGTTACTCCAAGTCAGATTTTTTGAATACCTCCTAATATGCTTCTGATTAAAATACTGAAAAACCTTAGGATCAAGTATTCCGGTATCTAAAAGCTCTTCTTTAAATTCTCTCCTTGCATCTAGTTCTCTTTCAATACCTTTTTCAAACCAGTTCAATACTTCTATCACATACTTGCCCGATACCATAAAACGTAAATCTGAATAGCTTTTTTCATCCACATCAAGACCATTCTTCGCATTATCTGCTCTGTAACCCCATTTATTGAATAAAGGATCATCACCGTAACGTTTGTAAGCACCACCAACTGGTTGAAGTTGGTTTTCTATTCTCCGATTTAGTACGAGTAAGTATTTGTTTGTATTGGGTATCTGTATTTTGTATAATCCACTCATTGAAAACCGGATATCTTTGCCTTTGTAATTTCCAATCTTGGTTTTTACGAACAAAGCTAGATGTTGACGGTTCTCCCAGCCAATAGCAGCCCCTTTGATAAAAAGAGGTCTAAGTGATCCTGCAATTGTTGAAAATATTTCTGCCATATTTTTCTATTTTTTAAATAATCATAGGGTACCTTTTCTTAGTGTTTCATATCCCTTGGGGGATTAGGGTCATTTCCATATGAGTCTTTATCTCTAATGGTTCCATCAGGGCGGTGAATAACCACTTCTGATTGTTGGTTGATTGCAATTTCTCTTGCAATTTCAATAGCCTGTTTTTGTGTATCGGTAATTCTTGTGGCTTTTTCATTACCGGCACCTTTAACTTGCCATCCACCCTCGGGATGGGGAGTTACGTGTTGATTTTTACCCATTTCTATTTTTGTTTTTGGGTTTAAGATTATGCCCCAACCTTATCACGGAGTAGAGGCAGTGTCGCCGGAAAGTAATGAAAGCGAAAATGGAGAATGCAACAATAAGAAACGTTTTGGTATGTGTGTACAAAGGTTTACTTTTGAAGCACGATACAATCTCTTGAAAAAAGCACTTTCAAGCTCTTTTCAACACCCCTTCGAGTTTTGCGAGAACTTTCAGGGGTGTTTATCTTTATTCCAGTCTAATTGTTAATGATATTTTCATCCGAACACAAATATATGCAATAATGCAATATAAAAATAAAATTAAAAATGAGAAATTCTCACAAAATGGATCTATATTTATCCACAAATGTGCAAACTGTCTCCTTTTTATTGAGATTGTGTAGGAATTTATAGTAATTTAACCAAAAATATTAGTACGTTGATTATTAAATTCACAGTTGAGAATTACCTCTCGTTTAAAAATAAGACTTCACTTAACTTTAAAGCCGGTACAATCAAAGAATACAAGGCAGAGAATACCATTTCACCTGTTTTCACACCTGATGACCTTCTTTTAAAATCACTGGGAATTTTTGGTCCAAATGGCAGTGGAAAATCCAATTTGATAAAGGCATTAGCTTTTATGAAAGATTTTGTTTTAAATTCATCTAAAGAAAGCAATTCAGTAAAACCTATCCCTGTTCAACCTTTCTTATTGGAAACTGCTTCAAGACAATTGCCTTCAGTTTTCGAAGCATCCTTTTATGTAAAAGAAAAGAAATTTAGATATGGTTTTAGCGTAGATGAGAAACAGGTTTTAAGCGAATGGCTTTTTTGCACTGTAAAATCAAAAGAAGAAAAAAGTCTTTATAAGGGCAGAACAGATTTATTCGTTTTCGAAAAATTTTCAAAATAGCGCAAAGGATAAGCTTAAGTTGTTTACAGAATTCACAAGAGCAAATGCTCTTTTTGCTTCTGTGCTGGCACAGTTTAATGACCCTCTTTTTCAAACGATTTCATCTTGGTTCGATAACGTTTTTATTGCTCCCGATAAATCTCACCTTGGGCTTGTAGATTATACAGCGAGCTTAATGTCTTTATCCGATTACAGATTCTTAATAAATAACATCATCAAAAATTCAGACCTTGGAATAGATAAAATCCAGGAACTAAAAAAGGAAGGCGTAGCAAATCCTTCAGACTTCAAAGACTTTGTCAAAAACTTGAACTATGAATTAGAAGCTACTTACCAGGTTAAAACGACTCATAAAGTTTATGATGACGGATATAATGAAAAAGGTACAATCCAGTTTGATTTAATACAAAATGAATCACTCGGTGCACAAAAATTCTTTGGTATTCTGGGTCCGATTTTATGGGCTCTTAAAGAAAAAAAAATATTAGTGATCGACGAAATAGATTCAAGACTTCACAGTCTTTTAGTCGAGCAAATAGTTTCACTTTTTAATTCAGAGAAGTTCAATCCAAATGGAGCTCAACTTATTTTCACTTCGCACAATATTAATGTAATCAAGAAAGGATTCCGGAGAGACCAAATGATTTTTGTGGAAAAAGATAGTTATGGGAATAGCAACATGGCAAGTCTCTATTCTAAGAATCCTAAGGTACGTAATGATTCTTCATTTGATAAGGATTATTTTATGGGGAAATATGGAGCTATACCAAAATTAAATACTCAATTGAATTTATTCAAAAATGATGATTCGTTTTAACTTCGTTATTCTATTCTAGGTTAGCTTAAATCCCAATTTTTCACGGCACCCACCTGTAGCGCTTACTCGAAATAAAAATCTTCGCCAAAACTTCGTTTACGGCTTTTCCAAATTCTAAAATCTCCAGGAAAATTAAAAATCTCATCAAATATTCTCTTTTCTGTCAGAGGCCAAGTAAAAGCAAGCCTGCAATCGTTGGGTATTATCCTGGGTAAATTTGTTAGGGGAATGATTGATTTGAGCAAGCCTTATTTTTGCCGGAAGAATATACCATCCGCCCTGCGAATCATAAATATCCCGCTCCATCCGCTTTACTCTTCCGAAATTTGAAATCCTGAAATAACCATCAAAGCCCGGAATATCCTCCCATTCTTCACCCGGGCGATCTTCGAGACTTGTATCGAGATAGGCAGCGATAAGGTTCTTTTTATGTGTCTTGTCCATAATTGTATGGTGGAATTAAACAACAAGTCTTAAAGTTACTGATTTTTTTTACGGATTAGGCCGCTTAATAATGCGGTTCGTTCCTCTTACATTCAATCTCCACCGTGTTGCCAACACAAGCCATTGGGGCTTTTTGTCATTCGTTTACAACGCGCACCCGATTGGGTTTTTGCAGAACATTCTACGGCTACTGCACGTCGGGCAACTACAGACGGAATACTGTAAACCTGTTGCAATTTCTTACCTGTTACTTTTGTGGGCGGATCACAAACGCTGCATGCAGTATATCCGGCAGCAATTGCATCAGAAAGGCTTATAGCTATGGAACTCCTGCTTAAATAACCGCAGGTCTGCACATGGTATTTTTTGCCGGTTTTGGTAACATAAACGATTTGGGAAAATGCGTTACCAGCAGCCAGCGAGAAAAATACAAGCAAAAGCAAAAGGTGCTTTTTCATTTGCCTTTCTTTAATCGTGATATAAACCAGGGAAACCCTTGAAAGCTGTTTGGTTGACTACCGGATTTTTCTTAGAATAATAAAAAATGATCTTTAGTCACTGCTGCAATAGGTAATCAATCTTCCTCATCTCAGAATATTATTCCGCCATGGTGCTGCTTAAAGGCCTTACTCCATGTTCTTCTGCATATTTTACAATCGCTTCACTTTCTGATAGATCAAGATAGTTTAAAATATTGGATTGCCTTAACTGCTTCCAGATATCATGTTGTTTCGGATATTTTTGTTGTTCAGGTTCTTTGGCTAGGATAAAGTCTTGAACCGGAATCTTATTTTCCAGGTAGGTGGTTTTAAGCTGAACAAATGCATTAATATTATTGGTAACAGTTGCAGGGCCTGCTTCCATATCAACGGTTTGTGCATATACATCCACTTCGTTCCTTCCTGAAAAGTCAACCCTGACAGGGGTAATGAGGTTTTTAACCTTTCCAGGAGTCACCTCCTTGTTAACATCGTAATGTTGTCTTATTCTGTCACCATATTTAGCAGTTATTAATTCAATCGGCTTAACGCGTTGTTGTGTTTCTGTCAACCCGATTATCTCGTCTACATATGTGGCATATAACTTTTTAAAGTTATCACCATTTAAGTCAATATAAATTTCCTTAGGATTTGTAAACGCAACCAGGTTATTGGAATAACGGCTGAGATATGAGATATAGGACGCCGAAAAAGTATTGTCAAAGACTTTATTTTGAAATATCTTAAATCCTCTTTTGTCTGAATAGATTGCATTTTCTGCTTCAATCTTTTTTTCGATGCTCACCAAAAAATCTTTTAGCATTTTGAAAGAGGAATCAGGCAATAAGCTTCTGCACGCATTTAATTTATTGTGGGAATAACTGAAATATATTTCAACAGGATCAAACAATAGCAGGCCTACTGAAATCTTTTCCTGGATTTCAGGCCGTATAATAACTGATAATATGCTGTATTGCGCCGCCATTAATTGTTTGTAAAGTATTGTAAGAATTCCAAAAAAGCTTGCCAGCAATCGTCAAACCATTGGTCATTCAACAAATATCGGTTTAATTCTTCTTCTTTTTGTCGGAGGTTGATATTCCATCCATCAGGAATTTCAAGCAACGACTCTTTTACTTGCTCTCTGCAAAGCCGGCTGCAAAGGTAGACTCTTTGTTTCAGCTTTTCAAGCCTTTGCTGGCTTTTTAACTCTTTAGAAGTGAACAACTTAGCAAAAAAGCTTGAGTAGACAAGAGTACTTTCGTAATCAATAAGAACCAAACCACGTTCGAAATTCTGGTGATTAAAGCATGCTTCATGATCGATCGGGTATATAACGAAAGAACCCTCAATTAGTTTATAAAGCAGATTATAATTTGCGGTATGACGGTCTTCATTGCAGGTCCAGATATCAAAAAAGGCCAGTTTTAAAACGTCCTCTTTAAGAGCGGTTATCTTTCTCGATCTGCCTATTGTGTCCTCAGAAATCTTGTTTAAATCATCTGCACCTGCTATCCGTTCCAAAGCAAAACAAGGAACGTCAAAACATCTCTTTGGTATGGTTAGGTCATCAGGAATATGCTCAGGCAATACCTGGAGTAAATTAAAATGCGGCTGATGGAAATCCCAGCATCGTATAAACGATGCTACCAGGTATTCTTTGAAGAGACGGTGAGCTGAGCCTACATGGCCGTGGTATTTACAATAATAATAGTTTAAATCAGATGCATGGACCATAATAGGCCTGTTCTGGGTATCTATTATATTCCCTTTGTCTAATGATTCTATCGATTGTAAGATTGACAATAAATAAGCGTATTAAATAAAAATTATCAATTACTGATCTCATTAACCTCCTACACTGACTTAGTTTTCTTTCGCATTCAAACTTGCAATCACCGCCTTAAAACTCTCCAACCCCGCCTCCAGATTCTCCACAATCTCCAATGCCAGTTCATCAGGATCTGGAAGGTTGTCCAGGTCGGCCAGCGATTTATCTTTTAGCCATGTGATATCTAACGATGTTTTATCTCTCGCCATGATTTCATCATAGGTAAATTTTCTCCATCGACCTTCAGGACTGCTCTCTGCATTGAAAGTCCCTTTTCGTTTATGCCTGTTCGTTGGGTTGTAACAATCAATAAAATCTTTCAGGTCATCAAACCTTAAAGGATTCTTTTTCTCGGCTTGTCGGAAGGCCGCAACGAAAGTATTGTATGCAGTTTTATTTTCAGTTTTTAAATTATTCTTAAAAACCGGAATTGAAGGAATAAAGTCAGGAGTTTCTACATTCATATCTATTGCCACTTTTAATATTAGTTCACCGGGCATATTGTTCAGTGTACGCAGGAGGTCAATTACTTTATTTTCTTTAAACGCGATTTTAAAATTTTCCCAATCATTATAATCATCCCCCTCATGCCATTTCTCAATATACATTTGTGTTTCCGCATAAGATTTATATTCATCCCAAATAGCCTTTTCAACTTGCTTCGCAAGGCTCATCAGATACTTCGGAGAAATAAGGTCATTCATAATCTATAATAGTTTTATAAAGTTCAACCGAAATAAGTTTAGCTCGACGGATCTCCACCAAGAATCCTAACTAGCAAGGCGACGACAAATCCAATAAGAAAGGGCCACCAGCTTGTAAAATGGTATGCGAAAAAGGCTGCGCCCAGATAAGAAACAGCACCTAAAACTAATCCAATTTGTCTGAATCTAGCTTGATAAGCCGCGATTAAAGTGCCGAACCCAAGTAGGAAAAAAATTGATATAAGGATGTAAAACAGAATTTTCATTTATTACGATTTAACTTGTCTTGATTTATTGCGAAACTTAATTCAGACAATTCCTCCAATACGGTAGCGCGATAAAAGAACCGATTTCCTCTTTTGGAAAACAGCTCACACTTGTTCCTCTTGCTGCAGTCCAACAAGCATACCTGTGAACATGTTCATCTATCGTATAGCTGTCAATCAATTCCTCCATAAGTTCTCTTTTCCATTCAAACTCTCAATCACCGCCTTAAAACTCTCCAACCCCGCTTCCAGATTCTCCACAATCTCCAAAGCCAGTTCATCAGGATCAGGAAGATTGTCCAGGTCGGCAAGCGATTTATCTTTTAGCCATGTGATGTCAAGAGAAGTTTTATCTCTTGCGATGATTTCATCATAAGTAAATTTTCTCCAGCGCCCTTCAGGACTGCTTGTCTGCATTGAAATGTTTCTTTTCGTTTATGCCTGTTCGTTGGGTTGTAACAATCAATAAAATCTTTGAGATCATCCAGCTTTAAAGGATTCTTTTTTAAAGTATGGTGAATGTTGGTGCGGTAATCATATATCCACACTTCTTTTGTCCATGGGTCTTTGCTGGAGGGTTTGCCATCCCAGAACAACACATTTGCTTTTACGCCGTTGGCATAAAAGATGCCGGTGGGCAAACGAAGTATGGTGTGCAGGTCGGTTGTTTCCAACAATTTCTTTCTTACCGTTTCTCCTGCGCCGCCTTCAAACAAAACATTATCCGGAACCACCACAGCAGCCAAACCTGTTGTTTTAAGCATGGATTTTATATGCTGCACAAAGTTGAGTTGCTTGTTGCTGGTAGTTACCCAAAAATCCTGTCGGTTATAGGTAAGGTCTTCCTTTTCCTGCTCGCCTTCTTCATTGGTAAAGGTCATGCTGCTTTTTTTACCAAAGGGCGGATTGGCCAGCACATAATCATATCGTGTTTCCGGAGCGGCAATTAGTGAATCGTTGGGTGAAATGAAAATATGGTCGCTGTCAATATCACCAATGTTGTGCAGGAACAAATTCATCAACGCCAGCCGCCGGGTACTTGCTACAATTTCATTTCCGAAGAAGGTATCGTATTTAAGAAATTTCTTTTGCTCCTGGTCGAGGGTATAATTATTTTTATCGGTAATAAAATCATAAGCAGCAAGGAAGAAACCACCGGTGCCACAGGCAGGATCTGCAATGGTCTTCATCGGCTCGGGGCGCAAACATTCTACCATGCATTTAATCAATGCCCTTGGTGTAAAATACTGGCCTGCGCCGCTCTTGGTATCTTCTGCATTTTTCTCCAGCAGCCCTTCATAAATATCGCCTTTGTCTTTTACGCCCATCATCACCCATTGCTCTGCATTGATGAGCGCAATGAGTTTGTACAACTTGGCAGGGTCTTGTATTTTGTTTTGGCTTTTAATAAATATCTGCCCGAGAATTCCTTTTTCACTACCGAGCTCGCGCAACATTTTACTGTAGTGCGTTTCCAGTTCATCACCACTTTTACCGGTAAGGCTTTCCCAGTTATATTGTTTGGGAATAGGCATGGCACGGTTATACGGCGGCCTGCTGTATTCATCTGCCATTTTTAAAAACAGTAAATACGTAAGCTGCTCCAGGTAATCTCCATAGCCTACACCATCATCACGAAGGGTGTTGCAGAAAGCCCATACTTTGGAGACTATGGAGGAGGTGT
The DNA here is from genome assembly GCA_963811285.1 of uncultured Chitinophagaceae bacterium. Lineage (GTDB taxonomy): Bacteria > Bacteroidota > Bacteroidia > Chitinophagales > Chitinophagaceae > Ginsengibacter. The sequence continues at coordinate 26,874 of CAWEQV010000041.1, forward strand.
TGTTTGTGTTGTTGCTCATTTGTCTGAATCAGGATTTAGTTGATTTTAGGATTTACAGGATTATTATACTTAGGATTGAATACTTTTTTATATTGCAAACTGGTGGCCCCAAAATTAATAAGCAGGCCGGTTGGCAAATCGTAAGCCACAACATAATTCTTAGCTTGCGCAAGATGTACATCTTCCAAATTAATTAGCGCCTTTAACTCTACCATGATGTTTCCCTCAACAATAAAGTCTGCCCGCCTGGTACCCACTTCTTCGCCTTCATAAAATATGATTTGATCTTTTTCTCTCACAAACTCCAAACTTGCTTTGCTTAGTTCTATTGCGAGGCATCTCTGGTAAATGACCTCCTGAAAACCATTGCCCGGTGTATTATGCACCTTCATTGCACAACCAATTATTTTAAATGTTATCTCGTCAGGTTGCATATCCTGTTAATTTTTAAATCCTGTAAATCCTGCTTCAGACAACAACAGCCAATAATTTTTCCCGTTAGCTCACTTTCAGGATATTTTTCATTAATCATAGTATTCATTTAATCAAATAAAAATCATAGTTCAGACAACTGCCATACCCACGCCATCATCACGAAGGGTGTTGCAGAAGGCCCAGATTTTGGAGACTATGGAGGAAGTGTTATTGTTGTTCATCATAAAATATTTCTTAATTGCAGGCGGTTTATAAATAAGTTTAATTTCGTTATTGAGATGTTGGGCAGATTCTGCTGAATAGCATTTACTAATTCGACACCATTTAGAAGTAAATAATCTTTTAGTGAATTGTAATCTTCATGCGAGTATTCAGAATTATTAAGATGTTTTGAAACCTCTAAGACAGCTATTCTATCAATTAAACCCAATTCTATCAAATCTAATTGTAACTGAGAATTAATTCCGTGCGTTAAAAAAGATGCCCAATTAACAACTTGGGCCGGTAATAGGAAAAAAGCGTTTTTTAATTCTCTTAAGCGAATAATACACGAAATTGACGTTTGTAAATTAAACCCGATAAAAGAATTAATTAACATTAAAACAAGATGTGTTTTAAGCCCTAATTTTTCAGAAAGAGAACCATACCAATTGCCGTTCATCCAAAGAATAATTGCTTTTTTTACAATTTCACTAGTAATATTACATTTATTTTTTTCATTGAATGTTGTCAGGCTTTTATTAAATTGATTTAATTGGAACACTCCATTATCTAATATATACTCTAACCATTTTTTATCTAGAGGTAGAAATTCTCGCTCCCATATATCGTCATTAAAATCGAAATGCTCATTTATTTCTTCATACAGCCGAATATTAGTTCCACTATTTTTTAAAATGGCAAAGTCGCCATTTCGAATGATTGGTCGAAGCTTATTAACTCGAATGCTAAAAATATTATTAAGAGTTTGTCTTTCGTTTTGATTAGCTTGATAGAACGACAATGTTTCCATTACCAATTCTCTTACAAGATCGTCAAGTTTCTCTAACTCAACTTCTTCCGCAAGCAAATCAATCAAAGCTAAGTCGATATTGTCAAGAAGTTCCTGGAGTTGTTCACTCAGAGAATCGAGAATTTCAGATGAAATTGGAAGCCTCCTCCTTCGTAAATAACCTGTGATCAAATGCACTATATTATATAACTGACCTTTTACAAGTTCAACATTTCGATCAAGAATTAAGTCCTTGATTCGGTTAAAATCCTCTTCATGAGGAATGATTATCATTCCTTTAGTTTCTTTACCTGCTCGCCCAGCTCTACCTACAAGATTCTTTAAATCGCGAATTTTAAGAGGAGAATAATTTCCATCAGCATAAGGATTATAACGAATTGTTGAATGAAGAACTATTGTTTTTATAGGTAAATTCACTCCTTCTGCTAATGTGTTTGTGCAAATAACAAGACGAATTTTATTTTCCCTTAATGAATCTTCAACAATCTCTCTTACATTTTGAGGAAAATCTCCGTGGTGGAATAAGACACCAAGCATTGCGCACTTAGTTAGTAAATAATCAGCTCCGAACACAATAGAAAAGTATTCAGAGAGATTTTCTAAATGTTTTTCTGGAGAATATTTTTGTAATCCAATTTCGGGCTTATTAGTCAATTGTATCAACGCTTCTTCTGCCAAACCTTCTACCCCTGTATAACCTCTTTTATGAGGTGCAAAAAGTGCGACTGTTCCAGACCCTGTTGCTTTAATGCTTACAGCAACTGAAATTCCCTTCTTGCTTGTAATCTTTTTAATCTTCTTTTTTGTTATTGGTATTTTAAGTTCATCTTCAAACAAAAATTTATAGAGCCGATAATTATACGGTCTTTTTTTATGCGGGTTTACATCTAAGTAATAGCCATTCGCTTTATCCATTTTTATTAGGAAAGCATATTCCAATTCTGTAGGTCGATAGTTCGATGAGATTAACGATTCGTCCGATCCTCCAAGCCAAGCATTAACTGTTGATATATTTGGAATTATAGCCGATGCAAAAACAAATCTTCTGTTTGGAACATTATCTATTTTCAGTCTTGATAATAATAATTCATATGACAAGCCTCTAGAGTCATCATCCAGTAAATGCCCCTCATCACAAATAATTGTTGTAAATGAACGAGATATTCCAGGAAAGATATCTTCAATAGCCATAAATTTCTCAGGGGTTGAGATAAGAAGATTTACTTCAATGATAGATGTTCTTTCCTCTAAGGTGGGTAGGTTTCCTCCGTAAATTGTTTTAGAAGTAATGCCCAACTCATTGAGGCTGACAGCCAAAGTCTGTTTCAGCTCTGAAGCAAGCGCACGATACGGTGCTAAATATAGAATGTGACATTCTGAATCTCGTGTGAATTCATTATAAATAATCAGTTCGCTAATAGATGTTTTTCCCGCACTAGTTGGCATTTGCAGCGAACAAGTAGTATTACTTAAAACACCTTTCTCGATAGCTAACTTTTGTGATGGAAAGAAAGTCCACACTGGAACTTTCTTTTCAGCATTTCTTATTACATATCCTTTCCAAAATTCAGGATTACCATTTGCTTTCAACAAATCAACCCAAATGTTATCCCCAATAAATCTATTCAATATTGTTTCAGCCAATAAATAGGAGAAGTATTCGTCAACGTCTTGGTTAAATGCATTTTCCTTTCGAAGTATAACTTGTCTCCTTAACATAAAAAGAAGCCTCACTCTTCCACTTTCCAGAAATCGTTTTAATGTTATTATAAAGCGATTGGCTCCAGAAAGGTCTCTTTGTAGGAAGCCAGCTATAAAGCGATCAATTTCTTTTACATAATTGTTTTTGGAATAAAGTTTCGACAGTATCCATGCTGAAGACGCATACTCTGCCAAATAATAAAGTCCAGCTGCGTAAAGAATATTATCGGAATAATTTACTCCAGTAAATTGATTCCTTTTTTCATAGAGAGAAAAAATTTCTAATCCTTTTGCCGTGGCCAAAAAGTCATTGTTACCTTGAGTGTTATCACGCCCTTTAAGCAATTCAATTGCCCTTGACATTAAACTCATATAGAAGTTGTCATATTGTAGCAAGAAAGGGTACCGTGCACGTTCACCTTCAGGCAATCTAAAGTCAATATAAGATTGCCATGAACCTGATTCAGCTATCCAAGTATTTAACTGACTGCTAGCTGGCATAAACTGATTTTATTATATTAAGCCGCGTATTCTCGTAAGCCTTTTTCAAATCTTCTAATGAAATAATTATGACTGTGATCTTTTCGTCATTTCTTAATTTTTTTTCAATTTCATCTTTTTCACAAGTGCTGTCTATTACTGCAACGGCTTTAAACATTTTATTATAATCTCCAAACGTTGCTGGATCTTTAAATCTTTCGACAAACCTTCTATTTTTCTCATCACCTTCTTTTGCATATTTTTCTTCCAACCAAGAAAGAGTCTTAGCCATTCTTGTTTTCTTGTCTTTCATCGCTCCGTCAATAGCGTCTTGCGTCCTGTGTACATTCGTCTTAATCGCTTTCATTTTCGATTCTACCGTTAAAAGTATATCTTTCTGTGTTGGCTTTTTAGAATCAGCAACATAAAATAAAATGGCATCAGACCCTGGGGCAGCAACATTTCGGTTATCCTTCCATCTCCATTTTTTTGGTCCGAAGAGCACAAACCCTTTATTTTCAAAATTTTCAATAACAGCATGATAACAGAGCAATTCTCCAAAGTCACCAGATTTTATAGTCGGGTCATCTGGAAGAATATATTTTTCTAAAAAATCGCATTTTGTTATACCGGCTTTTTTGCTTAGTTCTTCAAGCACTTCATCTGTAATGTAGCATTGTCTAAAATCCTCGTGCAACTTATTAAGTAAGTGTGACCAATGACCTTTTTTTAGGCGGTATAAAATATAATCAGAAGTATTTGCTCTATCAAAATGCTGTAGAAGTTTCATTGCTTTACTATGTTAGATTAGTTTACCTTCAAACGCCTTCTTCAAAATGCTTTGCCTTAATCCCTCTGCCTGTTGTAGACTTTGGGTTATGCTTTCTTCCATTTTATCAGCTACACTAAGACGACTTTCTATGGCTTCTACAATTTCGTTTTGTTCCTTTGTCGGGGGTAAAGGAATTGCATGATTTTCTACAAATTGTTTGGGCACTCTTCGTAAACCAACTGCGCCAGTCATTGCATTTTGGGCCTCATTTCTAAACTTATCCTGAACTAAAAAATAAAAAAGATATTTGTTCAAAGCATCATTAGAACATCTCAATACGTGGAACTCAGAAGACCCGTAACCTATTCCGTTCTTCAATTTCTCAACAATAGCGATTTTTCCATTCTCCATGCAAGGTGTCACCTTTGCAAAGATTATATCGCCATTTATAAAGGGAGTATAACTTTTCTTTTGAACTTCTTTAAACGTTTTGATTTCATCTAAATGAATTTTATTAACTATTTCTTCCACTAGTTTCATGGGCAGAAATTGAATTTCTAAATCCTCATTTATTTTTTCTTTGTTAGGAAGCTTGGGATTGACATCAGCAATGTGAGAAATTGAGATCCACTTCCATCCCTTCGGTAATTCACCTTTGTCTGAACTATGATTTATGTGATTATTTTGATTGCTATGATTCTTTTCAGTTTTATAATCCGCTTCATCTTCCGCTGCAATAGTTAAATCAAAGTCTTCACGTAAATCATTAGAATCATACCTGTCCCGACCATTTCGGGAGTTCAGACTATTCGTCAACTTTCCCTCAAATGCCCATTTTAGTACACTCTGCCGGTAGGTTTTTAATTGCTGCTGTGCAGTAAACAAACTTTCTATGCCTTTTTCTATTTCGCTAAAGAGTTCTTCTATTTTGGAAACAATGGCTCGTTGGGTGAGTTTGGGAGGAATTAATAAATCATAATTCCAAAGTATGTTAGGATCAACATGAGGAATACCTACGCCTTTTGCTCTCGTATTTATATCAAGGAATTTTGATTGCAGAAAATAATAAGCATAATTATTTTCAATATTGGGAAAGTCCAGCTTTACCAAAGTGCTTCCGAGCGCACCTTTTATTCCTTTTCCAACATATCCTGAACGTGAACCATCCCAAACCATTAAAAAATCTCCATCATCACATAACACGCATCCTACACCATCCGTATATTCATCTATTATATTCTTTTCAAAGGCTTTTATGTTTACATAAGGAATTCCACACTCTTTGGTTTTTTCTTTTGAGATGCGTTTGGGCTTTTTTCCTTTTACAGAATTCACGAACTCACCAACTTTTACAATCTTCCAGTCTTTGGGTAAGTTAGCCTTTTTCATTAAAATTGAATTTTCCAAATTCCTGTGCAATTTTCCAAGATGTGCTTCCGGCTTTTTACATTATGTCCCGAGGATCTGTTATTTTTCGTGTTAATGTATATTTACTTGTTGAATAAACGCTTTTATCTTCAAATCCTTGTTAGCTGCCTCCTATTTTTTTATTAGGCTCAAGCAATGTATGTTCAATCATATTCACATTTCTTCAAATGCTTCTTCAGTAAACAAATTATGCCAAACTTCTGGATAACTTTCCGGTAAAATATGTTCTATTTGCCATTATCAATATCGAAATCAAATGATTGCCTTCATCTTCCTGCGATTCCAGTTTATAAAGTGATATCGTGCTATTTTTATCAATGAATTATTAGTATTAAACCGTTTGAGGGAAAAATAATGTTGTTGAAATACATAGTCTTGTAAATACAACGCATAATATCAACAAGACTGCTGTAATAAGTACCTTACCTCCTTTTATAAATTGATTGCCGCTCTACTATATGTTTTCTCCATTTCATTCGTTTGCATGTTTCGATTATTATAACGTAAATAATGCCAGGATATGACTGTACAGGCGCTTAAAATCATTATTGTTTAATTTTTCCAAACCACTAACGCCAAAGGTTTCCATTGAATAACCTTAAACATTTTCAAAATAGTTGATTGCATTCCGGTTATCCTTGTCAGTACTCCATAATTCATCATCAGCATTGGCAAGCGCGACATAATTATAGGCTAGACTTCCAAATATCCAGCAAATCAAATACCTGTTGTCCGGTCTTAACGGTTTTAACTTCTTTAAATAAATATTCCTTTGTGATTTGTCGCCGATCGTAGCCAATAAAAAGTACGCAAAAAATTTGGGAATTCTTTTAAGCCTATGGTATCAATATTTTTTTCACTGTGTTTTAATCTAAGTCGTAGATCTGTTTCACTTGAAGCAACAAGAGAAAACAAATATTCTTCGACAGATCAGTTGATGTTAATTCTATTCCCCTCGAATTTAAGGTTTCAAATACTGTATAAGCATTTAATCATCCTGAACAGTGATCTGAATTAAACATCATTAATTCGCCTGGACGATATTGTTCAAGAATAAAGTCATATTTCTTTGCCATCTTCCTTTTTGAATCATTCTGAAATTTTTTGTTTAAAGAAACACTATTCCCACATTGCATTTACTAATCCGAAATTAATATTAATTGGTTAATGAATTTTTTTAAGCCTCAAATTCACTGGGCAGTTTTCCAAGAAGTGGCAAACCCTTCAATTTGTTATCAAAATAAATTCATATATAGAAACTATGTCCTTTTAAATTGTTAACTTGAAATCAATATGAGAATAATTTAAGCTTACTGTCATAATTATGAAGCCATTCACTGTTCGTTGTGATGTCAGCTACCTTAGTTCTTAATTAATCACGTTAATGTCCATTTTTATTTAAAATTGTTTTATGCCGCCAATACTTCATTTAACTCCTCAATAATTTCATCCGTCTTCTCTCCAAACAATTGCCACATCTTTCCGAGTCCTCCGTTTTTATTAAAAGGATCCAGTTCAAAATCTTCTTTACTCATGTGAAAGCTGCCGGCTACATAATCTTTTATCATGCGCAGCCATTGCATTTGTTCTTCGGTAAACTTATTATGTTGTCCGGCGTTTTGTTTAAACAGCCAGTCTTTAAAATTTTTATCAACAGCACTGTCATAAGGAGTAAGCTTTTTATCAATGCCGCTCACTTTGCGCACAAGGCTCACCAACGCAATCAATTCATTTTTAGGCCCCTTCGACAGGCTCAGGGTGACATCGTCCTTTTTTTGAACTGTTTCATATGCCCGCCAAACGTTTATAGGATCGAGTAAAGGCTGTTCCAATCTTATTTTATCATACAGCTCTTTGATCATTTTAAAAGTAAGTTCCCTGCGGCGGTAAGGCTGGCCATAGAAAATCTGCAGGGCCGTTATCTCATCTTTGTTGGCTTCTATCCATGCAGTAAAATTGCTGATGGTAAGTTCTGCCGCTGCTTCCTGGTCTTTTACCCAACCGATGTTGGTGATCTCATCTATGTTGATGCCGTCAATAATCTGATCATACTTTTTGCGCACCTCCAGGATATAATTGCGCAGTTCCGGGTTATGAAAAACCTTTATGGCTTCGTCTGCTATTCTTTGTTTCTCCTGTTGTATCGCCGCTTCTATCACCACCGGTGCTTGTCCCTGCAAGTCTTTCCTGATAATCGTTTCTGCATTTTTCAGGTTGTCAGGATCGTGGGCACTCAACAACTGCTGCACTACATGATGAATGGAAGCGCCGCCGGCATGTTCGGTAAAAGTGCTTTTTTCAGTTTCATTGATTTGCTTATCAAGGCGAATGAGCCTGTTGGCCAATGAACTTAATATTTCATCATCCGTATTGCCCATGATCACATTTTGCAAAAGGTCTTTCAATGACAAGCCCGGCTTTTTTTCCAGAGGACGGCTGTCCGTTTTTTGCGAACTCTCCACACCGATAGCATCAATAATTACAAAATGATCTTTGGTAAATTTTGCCGAAGGAGTTCCTTTTGCTTTAAGGTCTTCCAGCGAACAGGTGCGTGTGCCGCGGCCTTTCATTTGCTCATAATAACTGCGGCTCTTTACATCACGCATAAAGACAAGAATTTCCAAAGGGCGTATGTCGGTGCCCGTTGCAATCATGTCAACGGTAACGGCTATACGCGGATAATAATCGTTCCTGAAATTGCTCAGTACCGTCTTGGGATCTTCCTCGCTTTTATAAGTCACCTTTTTACAAAAGCTGTTTCCTTCACTAAATTCTTCTCTTACGATCTCGATAATATCTTCCGCATGAGAATCGGTTTTGGCGAAGATCAACGTCTTGGGAATTTCAAAGTTGCCATCCTTATCCAGCCCTGTCGGGAAACATGGCTGGCGTATTTTCTTTTATCGCACGTACTATCGTTCTGATGGTGCTGGGGTTTACAATATCCCTGTCTAATTGTTTGCCACTATACTCAATATCTTCATCAACCGATTCCCAGAATTTTCTTCTCGTCAATCTTTCCCGCTTATCCACTTTTTCTCCCAGCGCAATCCTGCTTCCTTCTTTGGTTATTTTCGTTTCAACGGTAAAAACATTGTAAGGCACCAGCACGCCATCCACCACCGCTTTTTCATATCCATAATCACTTACGAGGTTTTGATTGAAATAACCAAACGTCCTGTTATCAGGCGTCGCGGTCAATCCCACCTGGAAGGCATCAAAATAATCAAGTACCTGTTTCCATAAATTATAAATGCTGCGATGGCATTCATCAATAACAATAAAGTCAAAAAATTCTATTGGCACTTTTTCATTGTAAGTAACCGGCGGTGGTTCCTTCTGCCTGTATTCGTTGGGGTTAAGTTCTTCGGCGCTTTCATCCAGTTCAGTTCCTTTTAAAATGGAATACATTCTTTGAATGGTAGAAATATACACCTGGTTGTCGGTTGGTATAAAGCTGCTCTTCAACCGGGTAACTGCATACAACTCCGTGAACTTGCGGTTATCATCATTGGGCACAAAAGCCATAAACTCCTGCTCCGCCTGTTCGCCAAGGTTTTTCGTATCCACCAAAAACAAGATTCGTTTTGCTTTGGCATATTTTAAAAGACGGTAAATAAAAGTAATGGCAGTATAAGTTTTACCGGAACCAGTAGCCATTTGAATAAGCGCCTTCGGATGATAATGTTTAAAAGAATCTTCTAAATTGTTGATCGCTTTTATTTGGCAATCCCTTAAACCTTCTTCAGGCAATGCGGGAATATCATGAAGCCGTGCTCTTAATGACTTGTCTTGCTTCAGCCACTCCGCAAAAGTTTCAGGACGATGAAAAGTAAATACCGGTCTTGATCGTGGTTTGGGATCGCGAAAGTCGGTAAAGCGGGTGACTTCGCCTGTACTTTCATACACAAAGGGAAGTTTTTCATTATTACAATATTTCAGTTTTGCCGAAGCGTATCCTTCCGACTGCTCTTCATGAACAGTAAGATGAACCGCTTCTTCTTCCCTCTTTGCCTCGATAACACCAACAGGCTTTCTATCGACAAACAATACATAATCAGCAGGACCTATATCGGTTTGATATTCCCTGACAGCAACGCCTAAACCTGCGATAAGATTCAGATCTTTTTTTGCCTGTACAATCCAGCCGGAAGCCTGGAGCATGGCATCGATCTTATCACGCGCTAATTGTTCGGGGTTTTGGTTCAACTGAATTTGTATATTAAAATTAGTAAAGCAGTTATCATTTTACAATCAATAGTTTATACGAAAGTAAAAACGGTTATCAAATATAAGAATAAAGGATCAACCTTAATAATAGTGCAAATAAAAATCCTTCATTTTTCTTCGTTTACTACCTGTCTCTTTCGCGTTTAATAATATCACAACAACAGGAACCCTAACAGCCAGGAACTGTTTCAAATAACTAATACCGATTGCTACCAGTTCTTATTTGAAACGTCAAAAAGAAACAAAGTAACATACAGCCACACTTTTGGAGGCATGGCCAAGCAGAATGCAACATTACAATTTCAATGATAATATTCATCAGCTATTATCATTCCCAGGTTGGTCTTACACATTTTAAGATGCAGCACTTCTTCAACGTTACAATTGAGTTGTGAGGAAAGCTTTAATGTAGAATCCCCGATTTTTACAGTATATAAATAGGTGGTGCCACCGCGGCCACCGCCAGAGCTACTTTTGTTAATGATCGTTACGTTTTCTATTTTCCACTCCTTGTTGGTGGTATAGTAGTCAATATATTTACCCAGGCCGGCTAATAAAAACATAGGCAAAAGCGCCACGACCATACTACAAATGATGACAAATATTTTGAGTTTTAAAGTAAGCTCATTGAATCCCTTTCTAAAAAATAGGATTATAGGAGTTAAACAAACAATATACAGAACAGGCTCTATTGTTGCATCTGCCTTATCAGTGTTTCGAAACTGCCCCAGCTCATTTCCATGCAGCAATATTAAATAAGTGAGGAAGGCGAGGCCAATGATTATCAGCTCTTTTTTATCTTTAGCAGTCAGTTTCATTTCAGCTTTATCACCAGGTAGTTATGAGGGCAATATTAAAAGAAACTTTACATATCTCCAAGGGAAGCAGATGAAGCATCTGTTCCTTGTGTTCATGGTTCTAATGGACAGATTGCCACGGCGCAACAGGTATTTCACTTCACTTTAAGATTTTTCGTGTGCCTCGCAATAACGTATCCTTTCAAATCATCGCTTCACCGGTATAAACACTATTGGCCGCATTGCTTTCATCGGCGCTCAAAAAACCAAGCCATGTTTGCGCGGTTCCTTTTGCAGAACCCATTTCCAGCTTAGCCGTACCGTCTTTTCTTTCTGCATCACTGAATGAAAATACCGCCTGTTTGCTTTCCGGGAAATAAGCCACCAGAATAGCTTTGTCATTCTTTTTAGCCGTACCGTCGCCGGAATTATCTGTCCAGGTAAAGGTGATATTGCCCTGTTCATTCACCGAAGCAGAAGCAGTATCAACAGGCGCTACCGGGCCTTTGGAGATCAATACTTTAGGCCAGGCAATCGCTACAACAGGATTGGTTACGATAGCCAGGTTCATGATGGAGCCGGTAACCCTGTTATAACCCGAGCCTGTGTGGCCATAAGCCGGAAAACTCTTATTAAAAAAACCGGTGCCCGAAAAGGCGTGTGTAAATTCATTGCACACTTTTATCTTTTCGCGCTGCAATTTTCTGGCTGGCGTTTCTATCCGGTTTTTGCGCGTGCTGCCTTTACTGCGCGTAATGTTTTGTCCGAACCTCATGTAGCTGACTACCGTGCCGGTTTTGCCTCTTACAGGGCCGTTTATACCTTCTGAAAGAACTCCCATAGTTAATCAGTTTAAATGTTTTCAATTATTGTCTCCGGAGGGATTGCTCCGTGTATACAACGATAAAATCTATAATATATTGCGGATCTTCTTCGATCTATTGATCGAAGGTCATTCGAAGGTATATCGAAGGGGTAACGGAGGGGATACGGCGCAGGTGGCTTTGAGTTGTGGTTGGGTGGTGGATATTGGATGCCGGGTGCTGGATGGTGGATACTGGATGGTGGATTCTTGATTCTTGATACTTGATACTTGATGCTGGATGCTGGATACTTGATGCTGGACTTCAAGATCGTGTATGCGCCTCGCAATGGCGTGTAGAGGGGATTACAAGCGTTTCAATTTACTGCCTGGTCCTTCGAAATCTTTTTCCTTCATCTGAATCGATTGCAGAATTGATCAATTGGCTTAATTGGTCGGGCGTGAGATGGCATTTCATGTTTACATACACCAATTGATTTTCTTCCGGGTAGGAAATGGCAACCGATATTCTCTTGATCACATTTTTCGCATTTTGATCGGCTTTCAAATAGATCCACTGATCTCCCCGGTGTAGTGAAAGCCATTCCTCACCGGCAAACTGTTCTGCTGCCTTATGAAAATCACTGATCAATTGCGGATCATCTGTTTGCGCGAGCGTGACCGTCATCCTTCTTACACCGCCTATAAGGCGGGTCACTTCTTTTGGTACATGCTCCTCCCATCTTAGATACCCCCTGATTACCGGTTTACTGATAAGCAAAGGAACCCTGATCGTCTTCACGGACACAGACCCGGCATATTCACTTTTATTAAACACCTCCACGTTGCTTTGGGAGGAAACCAGGCAGGAAGGTAAACCCGCTGCTGCCAGCAAAAGAATAAAAAAGAACTTTCGAAATATAAAATGGTTCATAACTGTGTAGAATGGGTGGTGAAATTATTTTTCTTCTGAAATAAACTTGTTTACTACACTCATAGGTATTTCCCCATCCAACAACATTAAAACATTCTGATCGCTGCCGGTGATAGACAACAGTAAATTATGCAGCACATCACCTGTGGAGTTTACTGTCATTAATTTTATTTTCCTTCCGCCGGAATTTATTGTTACCAGTTCTTCATAATTTAATCTCTTTACCGCCAGGTTGATCTCATTCTGCAATCCCGGCGGAGTGGGCCCTTGTCTGAAGAGGCCAGGCTCAATATCTGCAACGCTATCAAGGAGTTTATCTACGCCGGATACCAGGATATTTATAGAATTAATTTTCGCCAATAAAGGTTTTATTTTTTGGACATCCTCATCTTCTATGCTGAGCTTATTCAATAAGTTAAACATTGGCTTTTCTACCTTAATAGAAGTAATCCCTTCCATATCCTGGTATTTGTCAAAAATTTTGTGCACATCGTTAACTTGTGCGAAAGCCGCGCTGCTACAAAAAACGGCAATGATAATAAGTATCTTCTTCATTTGTATTTCTTTTAATGTTTTTAAAGTTTGAATGTGCATTTTTATTCCACGATTTCGTTTCGTGAGGACACGAACCGGGGAGAAAGCACGAACTCATCCGGTTGATATTTTTTATTTTCCTTTTGCGGACCGTTGAAACGAACGGGCAAATGTGTTATAATTTTATCTTTATCTGCGTTATCGGTTTTAGTTCATCTACTGCATGGCTGAGATTCCGCGAAACTACGCTTAGCGATTCCTTCATTATGGCAATGGCATCTGCTTCATCAGTAATTGGTTTTCCGTTTACCATCACCATAAAATCGGGGTTGGTTGCTGAAGCTTCCTCCTTATCATTTGCAGCGCCTTTACTACTTTTTGGCAGATTTTGCTTCCTTGTTTTCGCGGTATACTGGCCGGTTGCCCTGCCATGTTTATTCAACTGTCCGGATAACAGGACTGAATCTTTTAATTGGTTAAGAGGCGATACCGGACTGGCTGAAACGTTAGCGTTACTATCAGCTTTTTCATTTTTATTAATAACGGTCACTAGTGCCACTTCCTTAGGATTATCGGGTTGTGGCCAAAAAATATAAGCCAACAAAATGGTTACCACTGTGGCCGCCGCTGCGATCATTCTTTTGATCTGCACACCGCGGCGCTGAAGAGCGACTACTTTTGTTGCAGGTACTTCCTTCATAAAGTCTGCAAAATCCCAATCCATCTTTTGTTCTCTTTCTGAACGTAGCACCCCGGCATAAAAGATATCCTGGTCGTCAAGCAGGCCTTCGCCTTTTAATATATCGATCTCTTCGGCACTTGCCTTGCCGGCATAAAACTTATCCTTCAATTCATCATAATTTTCGCTCTTCATACTCCTTAAGCTTTATTATTTGCATTTTAATTTTTTGTCGCGCCCTGCTCAGGTTGGTCCTCACGGCACCTTCGTCTATATCCACTATGCCTGCAATTTCCTTGGTATCGAAACCTTCCACATCGCACAGCTGGATGATCAATTTCTGCTTTCCGGGAAGTTTGCTGATTTCATCTTTTATTATTTCTACCATGTTCTCATTCGAAACTTCGGTGGAAAGGGATTGCATTTTGCCAAACGCTCCATGATGCCGTTCAAATATTTTTTCCTTCTCCAACCTGTTAAGGCAATCATTTTTCAAAGCTTTTATCACAAACGCCCTTAGATTTTCTATCCGGTTTAATTCATCCTTTTTCTGCCACATTTTCATCATAGTGTGCTGCACGGCATCTTCGGCTTCTGATGGATTATTTAAGAGTCGCAGCGCCAACCTGTACAACAAGTCTTTCCAACAAAAAACCTCCGCGGTGAATTGCGCTGCTTCCATAAAACCAACCCTGTTTATATTATAACAGTTGAACAGGGCAAAGTGTTACATCGGGAAGAAAAAAAATGGTCGTCTTCCGGTAAACAAACAAAAAGCGTGTTTTTTTATTTTGGGGAAATGGGCATAATGTTCCGGTTTACATCATTGCGGGGAGCCGGATTGATCAAACGAAGCTCCCCGGTGTACGTCATTGCGAGGAGCCGGATTCAGTTTTCATCGTGTAGTTAATCGGGATGGCGACGCGGCAATCTGTTCCGGTGTACGTCATTGCGAGGAGCCGGATCATGGTTCACGATTAACAGATTGCCACGGCGCAACAAGGTTTTTACTTCACCTCGGGATCTTATATGCGCCTCGCAATGACGTACGGACGGGCAATGACGTACGGACGGGCGATGACGTACGGACGGGCAATGACGACACAAATCATTATCTTACGTCTAACTTTTAGAAAAAGGTATGAATACAAAACGCGGAGGCTGCACCTACATCGTAACCAATAAAAATAATACAGTGCTTTATACAGGTGTTACTTCAGATTTAAGAGGAAGAGTGTGGAAACATAAGTCCAAATTCTTTGAGAAATCTTTTTCTGCAAGGTATAATTGTAACAAGATAGTTTGGTACGAGGTTTTTGATACCATTATGGAAGCCATTGATCGGGAAAAACAAATAAAGGCGGGTAGCAGGAAAAAGAAGCTTGACCTGATAAATAACCTGAATCCTGAATGGAAAGACCTGTGGGATGAAATTCAGGAGTTGTAATTATAGGCAGCTTTGACTGCGCTCCTCGTTAGGCTCGCACCCCCGGTATACGACATTGCGGGGACCCGGATTGGATTTTTATCGTCGAGTTAATCTTGATGGCGACGCGGCAATCTGTTCCGGTTTACGTCATTGCGAGGAGCCATAGTAAATCTTTTTCGATAAGTTAATCTTGATGGCGACGCGGCAATTTTTTCCTTATGTTCATGGTTCCCGATTGACAAATTGCCACGGCGCAATGAGCTTTTTACTGCACTTAAAGCTCGTGTACGCGCCTCGCAATGACGTAACCTATATGAAGCCTTTCTAATTTACAACCCCCTCAAACCGGTACAGTTTCCCATCAGGTTTGGTTAAAATATACAATTCGCCTCTGGCATCTTTTCCAAAATGCAGGTCTACGCGGTTGGTGCCGCAAAGTTGCCTTAGCGTTTGTATCTTCCCGTTTACCGCTACC
>CAWEQV010000042.1:0-15170 GCA_963811285.1 uncultured Chitinophagaceae bacterium
CGTGGAGGAAAGCCTCACCCCGACCCTCTCCCTAAGGAGAGGGAGAAGCACTTCCCGCAATCAAGTTTACCAATGGACTATCTTTTCAAGCTATTGGCTTTTGCCGCGGGTGGCACGGACAAATCCCGAAGCTTCGGGAGAGCGATGGGCTTGTGTCCTTGAACTTAGCGAAGCGATCTCATAAGCACCTTTAAAAATAACAACAAATGCGCTTATATTTTTTGTTTCTTTTGTATCAAGACAAAAGAAAAGAATTAATGCTTCCTGCGTCGGGGCAATCTCTTTATTGGTGTGCAGGAACATAAGGAACAGATTGCTTCGTCGCCATTATGATTAACGAAGCCTGATCGTTAACCAGGCTTCCCGCAATGACCACAGCCTTGTGTTCGTCGCATCAACTTGTTGACCCCAAAGTGTGGGCAACGTCCTTACTCAATCGTTTCAATAAAATATTCAATATTGTTGAAGACGGCTGTATCTCCTGCTTTCAATCCCATTAATCGACTTCCTAACGGAGATTGAGGAGACAATGCCGTAAATGTAATTCCTTCAACAACCATTTTGCCTAATGCAACACTCAAAAACAAATAACCTTTATCGGTTTTTACCAGGCTGCCGATTACCACTACAGGTGCTACAATGGTGGGGTTAATTTTCTCTATCACCGTTTTTTGTGCAACTACTTTTTCTAATTGTGCCCGTTTATTGGCCTGCTCAATTTGTAGCATCGCCAAAGCCGTTTCGTGTTTATCGCCGGCAGTGCTTTTTGTTTCATTGGTACCGCTTTCTTTTAAGTCTGCTAAATCCTTTTGGAGTAAACCTATTTTATCATTCACCATTTGCAGGCAGTGCTGGTGTACCTTTTGTTTAAGAGTCATGAGGAAATATAAACATTTAATGGAATTATGGCCGCGGCAATAAGCCAATTTCTTTGGCCATCGCAGTTAATTATCAATGTATCCGCACGTCCACCTGTTTCCGGGAATAGTAGGAAATACAAGAAAGAATTTATCAGGCCTGTCTATTTTTTCTGCCTTTCCTCCATCAAAATAGCCGGAGGAAAATAAGAGGTTACCTTTTTCATCAACGGTATAAGTGCCCTCGCTTGGCTTATCAAAACCATGATAAATGTAGTGGCCGTCTTTTGTTATTTCAAAGGTGCCTCTCCCTGTATATTCATAATATCCCCCGTTGTATTTGCTTGAGGTACATCCATATTTGCCAAATTTAGGACGTAAAGAGTCCGGAAGGTTTGCGGCCATAAAAGAGGCGATTTGCTTTGTCTGTTGTGCGGTTTGCGCAAGTGTTGATTTGGCGGGGTTACTCGTTTGGCTTTTACAACTGATCGCAAACATGAATACGATACAAATGGAAAATCTAATCATCGGTGATTGGTTACAAGGTTAACGTGCAATAAAAATTTCGTAAATATAATAAAGGACTTGAAATCGCAATAATGTTTTTTGGTCAGGTAGTGCTGCTAACTTTTGAAAGCCCCGGAAGCCCTCAACTAAATTGCTTTTTTCTTTTTTTATCACACTAAAACGCAAAGCACGCGAAGGAACACGAAGGGGTTGTGCTGCCACTTACGGGTATTGGCGGGGGCAAATAATTGTATTTTTTATTTTCACAGCACCTAATCATTTTGCAAAACCAATTAAATTTAAAAACTTTCTTATATTTATCTAAATAATAATTTGTTTCGGCGGCAAGCTCTTACAAGCGAGGTTTCGGTACTTGTAAACAGAAAACCAGAAAAATAAAAACATTCAGTTGAAGACAAAGTAAACAAACCCATATGACCATTCCTGAATTTATTTCAAAACAACTTCCAGAACGGCAGAAGATTTTAAATGATATTCATGAAATTATTATTAAAACAGACAGCAGTGTTAAAGCCAAAGTAGCGCCGATGATGGGAAAAGAAATGATTGTTTATAATGCGCCCGGCACTTTTAAATATGCACTTGCCAGTGTGAAAAAATATATGTCGTTGCATGTATTTCCTATTTACGTGTCTGCAACATTGTATTCGAAGTATAAGAATCTTTTTAAAGCGGCAAATTTTCAAAAGGGGTGTATCAATTTTAAGGACGAAGGAGAAATGCCTTTGAACATTTTACAACACCTCATCAGCGATTGTTCAAAAATTGATCTGCAAAAAATCAAAGAAGACTATATTAAATCCAAAAAGTCTTCACCTGGATAATAAATGACAAGAATTGAAGATATTGGTAACTGACTGAAACAGTTCTGCAGACACGGTTTCTGCAAAAAACGAAACCATTAAGAACATTTTAAACCACGTTATCTCCATAAAAAATGTTTCTCTCAGCATCATGCAAGAAAGTGTTTTGGTTTTTGATAATCAGCTTTCGATATTGATTCACTTTTATCCAATATATAACCCATGTTATTGTCAGAACAATGCCTGCCCACACTTTTATTACCGGAATTAAAAATAAAAGGTAACAGATACTCCAACTCAATCCTAAACGGTATGTCGGTTTAGTTTCTTTTACAGGTATTCCTAATCTCTTACATTCAATGGCAATCGATTGAGCTATTTTATTAACAACAATAAACTGCCAGTAAAAATTGAAAACAGGAATGCATAAGAGCCAAACATTGGCAAATGACATTTTTCTGTTTTCAGGAGAAATTGCTTTTAAGGTATTTTGTAAAGTGACGATAAAGAAAACCGCAGGTACAATAAATAAGGCAAGCAGCAAAAATTGATAGGCCGGGGTCATAGCAGTTAATTTTGCTACAATATTAATAGTTTGTTTTCAAAAATTATAATTTTATCCCCGGATCGTTTCTTCACGAAACGGAATCCCATAACCAAACTTAGAAGACTATTGTTTGCCTATATAACGGTGGCAGTAAACGAAGAAATTTTAGAGATTTTTATTTTCAGTTGTTATAATTGAAAGGTGTGGTTCGTGAAGAGACTAACCAAGGCGGGAGACTAACAACAGCAGCGGATTTTCACCTTCATATTTTGAATTAAACCATCGGAGCGCAGCAGTGCGGATTGTTCTACTTTCCATTATAAACCAAGAAAAAATTAAGACTTTCCAATCATTATTCAGATACTTCGTTATACTTTACCCTTACCAGGTTCTTAGTGTCCAGTTCACGTTCCCCATTCCAACGATAGGCGACCAGGCTGCCTCCTTTGGCAACGCTATAATCGAGGCACACCACATTTTTTTCCTGGATCACCGGAGTTGTATCTTCCATCCAATAATGGCCAAAGAAAACAGGCGGAGCGTCGGCAGGGTAAAAATAAGGACGGATACCATCAGTTACAATTGTAAGCGCTTCCATTTCCGGAGGGCAATTAAAAAGCCAATTGCCATAATTATTTTCAAACAGGTTTACCCACCACCTGGTTCTGTTGGAATTCCTTAGATGACCATCCTTATCCGACCATTCATATTTTTCAGGGATATCAAATTCTTTTCCTTTCAGCGTCTCCTCAATAACGGTATATTCCTTCGTTGATTTATCGTGACTGGTAATCAGAAGGTTTTTATCTAAAGTTACATAGCCAGCTGTTGTTCCATTGCGGCTGGCGGCCATGGATTGATGATGGTCTTTCAGCCATTGAATATGATCATCATCCCAACAGGCATGTACTACTCTTATCCCTTTGTCTTCAAAAAATAATGGAAGTGTATAAAACCATTGCAGGTACATCTGCCACTCTGCCGCAAAGGCTGAAAATTGTTCCAGCGTTGCCTGGTGCTGATGGGTATTCTTTTCACTGTGTCGGCGCAACGGTTCACCTCCGATAGTTGTATGGTAGGCCAGTGCATTATACTCATGGTTACCCATTAGAGCGATGGCATTATCGCTATCCACCATACCCTTTATTATTTGCAGCGACTCACGTATTTCCGGCCCGCGGTCAATATAATCGCCTACAAAGATCACTTTGCGCCCGGATTGATGCCAACTACCTGCCGTTTTTTTGTAACCGAGCTTTTCCAGCATCCTTTTTAAAGGAGCTGCATAACCGTGGATGTCACCGATGATGTCGTACATAACTATTAAAAGATTACAAAGCTCAGTTAGTAAATTTCATTATTTCAATGTTGAAGGCTCGAACAAGGTTTTGAAATCCTTTACCGGTTTTAATGCCGGGACTGAGAAACCGATCTTTTATTAAATGAACATTAATAGTCGTTGCGCCTTCCCAAACTAAATGCATGTAATATGCGAAACGATAGTAAATTGGTACCCGTATTTCCGAAAGTATGATCATACCTTATGCCGATATTAAACTGTATCTGGCCGGATGGTTGAAAGAGGTACCCAAATCCCACTCCCGCTGCGGGCCCTTTAATTTTTAAATTTAACGGATTACCGTTGTCATCATATGCCTGGCCCCCATACTGATCATATACCGGTATTGAAGTGGCGCCAAAAGCATAACCCACATGAGGTTCCAGCCAAAAGCCTGTTCCTGATTGATCGAGCGTATAACGATAACCAACTAAAACC
This sequence comes from uncultured Chitinophagaceae bacterium, assembly GCA_963811285.1. GTDB lineage: Bacteria > Bacteroidota > Bacteroidia > Chitinophagales > Chitinophagaceae > Ginsengibacter. The sequence continues at coordinate 4,513 of CAWEQV010000042.1, forward strand.
GGTGCCATACCTACGTCTTCCGAAGTTTTGTTATCGTTAAAATACAGAAGTCCTCCTTCTATCGTAACATAATTTGCATCGTTAACAGGAATGGCAAAATTGAGAAAGGCACCAAAACCAAAGGCCTTGAAGTCCTTTACTTTAATATAGTCTCCTTCGATTTGGCTAAATGCGGCGCATGAAAATATAAGGCAACATAAAGTAGTTAGTTTCAATGATTTCATAAGAATTAATTTTGAAACCAAATATATATTTATACATCGACATTGCAAATATGTAATATGGCATTACTTTAAAAAAGAATCCGAAACAAGCCACGGATTACACATATTTACACAGATGCTATTTAGGGTCCGGCAAAAGAAAATTACGCAACCTGAAGTATCAGCCACGCTGCATGAAAAGACAGTGAGTTCGCGTCTTCACGAAACGGAATCCTCATTTCCTCCTCTTCTTTCTCAAACTCATTTCATGATCCACAAACTCCCTCGCCAGTTTTAAACCTTCTTCATCATCATTTACAATCTTTGTTTTCAACCAGCGGCCGAGCTTAAGGATAAGGTGTATTTCTTCCGGGCTATAATGCCACCGAAGAATATTGCAGGTGCTGCAACTGGGCAAATAATTAGTCTCTGCGTGTACGCCTCCCGTTATATGCGATTTCACATGATCTGCATGAAAATTATCGATGTCAATTTCTATACCGCACGTATGGCAACGCCCATCTGTTTTTGCCAAAACTGCTTCCCGCTGTTTCTTTGTAAGCGCTTTTCGCTTTACATCTTTTACCTTGCTTTCTTTACGGTTTGATTTCAGGCTTACGATTAACTTCTGCAATCCTTTGCCGGTTTTAATAGAACGGAGTAATTTAAGTTCCGCTGGTGCACTCATTGATTTATAATTTGATTATTGGTACCAGGATATTTCAATTCTCAACATCACTATTTATTATTGTTTAGAAACCATAATTCTTAATTGACCGCATTTAAAATAAGTATTAACCTGGCCTTATTTTCTCAAAATACCAAGAGTAAAGCTTGAAGAATCATTTGTTTCCGTCACCGTTATAAACGATTTTGAAAATGGCTCCTTTCAAATCATCTGCCACATATAAAGATCCATCATTGCCCTGTGCTAAACCCACCGGCCGGTATTGAAGATCACCTCCGGGTTTTGATAAATCTATTCCCGCAAAATTATCAGCAAAAATTTCCCAATCACCTGAAGGTTTGCCATTTTCGAAAGGCACAAATGCGACCAGGTAACCTTTTTTAAGTTCCGGTGATTGACTATGAAATGCAATGAAGGCGCCGTTTTTATACCTTTCGGGGAACATAGAACCGGTATAAAACAACAGGTCGTCAGGCGCCATGTGTGCCGGGAAAGCAACAATGGGATCCTGGTATTTTTTGTCGGCGGTTTTTTTACCATCACCGCCATATTCAGGTGCCAGTATCAGCTTCTTCTGAAACTGATCGTAATACACAAAAGGCCAGCCCGCATCGGATCCTTCATGAAGTTCATATAAAGTTTCAGCCGGCAATTCGGAACTTTGTTTGGCCGTATAATATTGGGGAAACTTGTCATCAAAAGAACCACGTCCGTGCTGCGTGGCAAACAAACTATGGGTACTGTTGTTCCAGGAAACGCCTACCGGATTTTTTATTCCTTTTGCATAATGAACCGCATCAGCATAGCTTTGGTTCAATTGATCAGCCTTAAACTGCCAGATGCCGCCAACAGAATCTAAAAGAGGACAACCGGGAATTCCTTTGCCCGAGCCTTCCTGCCTGCAGGCATCACTATAAGAACCAACGCTTACATATAAATTATTTTGGTCGTCGAGTGCAACAGACTTTGAATTATCTCTTCCTTTATCAACAAGCCCCTGAACGATTTCTTCGGCTTTAACTGAAGTATCGATTTCGCCCTGGCCATTTAATTTATACCGGTACACGGCAGAATTAGAAGCAGAATAGAGATAACCGTTTTTGATAGCGATGCCAGTGCCCGGGTAATCGGCAAAGCCTCTTTTTTTATCAATACTTCCATTATGATCCGTGTCACTTAAAAAGTAAATGCCGTTGCCATCTTTTAGCGAACTTAATGTCACATAAATATCCCCGTTTTTATTAATCGCCATATGCCTTAAGTGGCCGAGCGAATCTGCAATGATGGTTGCCGAAAAACCTTCGGGCAACTTCAGATTGGCTTTTGGAACTGAAGCGCTTTCCGTTTCTGTTGTTTTGTTATTGCTTGTACAGGAAGATAAGTTGGACAAACCAACTATCACTGCCAACATGCACGATGCACTTAAAATTTTTTTCATTGTTGTTAAAGATGGATTTATGCCGAAGATAACAAGTTAGAGGGAATGAAAAGCAGATGTGTTTAACCGGCAGTAAACAAACATTTATTGAAGATTTTGATTTAGATATTCCCAATTACCCGGTAAGTGCCATCACGAAACGGAATTAATTAAGTGATTCGTGGAGACGAGCCTTGCCTGTCAGTGAATGTTCAATGGTAAGATAATCTCCCAGGTTACGTCTTTGCGAGGAGCCTCATAAAATGATTATCATGTAGTTAATCCCAATGGCGACGAAGCAATCTTTTCCTTATGTTCATGATTCCCGAACTACAGATTGCCACGGCGCAAAAAGACCGATTCTTTATTTCAAAATTTTTCGTGCGCCTCCCAATGACGACACCTTTTGTACGGTCAATCTCCCGGTTACGTCTTTGCAGGAAGCCTTTTGGGCCTTTTTCCCTTCACCAAACGGTATTAATCCGGGAATTCGTGGAGGCATGAAGAGAATATAAAATATAGCATCGGCTATCCCGCCATTATCATGGAATTCGGGTCAGCGGACGAAACAGCATAGAAAGATGACGTTACGCAATATCCATAAAAAAAACCGCCCGCCGGCGGTTTTTCAATTTACGGATTTTGCCTGCGAGCATTAGCTGACAGTCAATTCTCCTGTATAGATACTGGTGGCGACGTCTTTACCGGAATCGGACAAAAAGCCTATCCATGTTTGCACTGTTTTGCCTGCAAATGCAGAAACGTCAAAAGAAGCAGTTTCCTCACTGCGGTCGGCGCCGCTTGAAGTGTAGAGAAACTGTTGCAGCTCAGGACACCAAACCACGAAGATGGCTTTATCAGTGTCTTTAGCCTTACCGCTGCCTGAATTATTCATCCAGGCATAATTAACGAGGCCATTCCCTCCTGCTGTAGCCGTGGGGTTTTGCGCGTTTAGCAAATCGCCCCTGCTTATCAAAAACAGGCCATAATCTACAGCATATTCCGGATAAATGCCGGTGATAGCATTTTTAAGGTTATAGCCAAGCGCGCTGTTAGCGCCTGTCATTCTAATGGCGTAGCTCGTGAAAGTTTCATTAAGCAAAGCGTTAATTGGCTGTTGAAATCGTATCATTAAGCCAAACTTAAGCTGCTGCTCCTTCTGCTTTTGAGAGCTACTGAATGTGCGCCGGTTAGACCGGCTACGCATGTATTCTATGCCGCGCCAACTGGCGCCGACTACGGTACCTACTGTACCGGAGAATCCTCCCAGGATTCCTTTTTGTATTGTGCCCATTGTTTTTACAATTTATATGGGTTAAAAAAAACTGTTTATTTCGGCCTTTGCAGCAACTAGTATTTTTGCATTGGTTGATGTAAATGTAGAACCGTAAATTGGATTATTTATATTGTTGAAACGTAATGCCACTAAGGGTTACAGTATGCGTTCAATTGACCATAAAAAGGTAAGATGTTGCTACTTACAGGCCTTCAAATGTATTATAATGCCATAGTATGCCTCTTGTTGCGCAGGTATTTTCAATACAATTTGCACCATCCCTTTACATCCAAATTTAATTTTTAAAAACAGGGAACAATAATTACCCATTCAACAGTGACCTATCTTTTCTTGTACAAAAAAACAAACCCGTTCAAAAATTGAAAAATGTGGAAACCTTGTTAATATCTTTAGCTAAAAACACCTAGATAATTTTTTTAAATATATACCAATAAGTTAGTTTTGATATACGATCCAAATCCTTCTAAACCATTAAAATGGCTATACAATTTTATAATATTTATTTTGCCACAACTGCTAAAGTTTTTACCAAAAAGACTACTGGCATATCCTGCTTTTCAATTCCGACCGATATTAATCGCTTAAAAAAAATAAACCATTTTATCTTCTGTCTATATATCCTATATATACGGCCGTCCCTAAAGGCCGATTATTTTTTCACCACAAAAATCCTTCTTACCAATGAAGAATTTACCAAACAAGAATGGCGCTTTACGCACAGCGAAAGCGTCAGACAAAAAAGAGCCATTTAGCCTAAAACCGGCTAAGGGCACACGCATGAGAAAAGCGATTTCTAATGCAAAACCAAAAGCAAAAGTTCCCTCATTGAAGGAACAGTTCCTTGCCAGCCATAAAGACCAACTGACGGTTTGGAGAGATGCGCAGGAAATTATGGAAGAATTTAATATTCGCCCCCGAACGTTGACCAACTGGAGAAAGCAGAAGAAAATTCCTTTTTCAAAACAGGGTAGAAAAATCTTTTACAACCGTACCCTCTTCGAAAAGATGTTGATGAAAAATATTATTGTTGAAGAATAAGGATCAACATTTCACTCGAGATTGTTTTTAATCCGGCAGTAAGATGGCGGAATGAAAATGCTGTCTCAACTTGCGCAGGCCTCCAAGCCTGATGAGCGGTTATTTCAGCAACCGGGAATCAAATTAATCAAACAGCTATTAGACTTTGGTCTTCGCATCTTCCCTACAGTTAACATCAACGGCAACTTTTTTTGCATTGTGAAACAAACCGGCTACATAAAAGTATTATCCTATAAAAAACTCATGAAACAACCGGATTACTCTTTTCTCAAAAACTATTTCGACTGGCAAACATTTCCTGTAAATGACGGCAACTTTCTTTCTAAAAGTGCTGTAGAATATATAAGTAAACGATATCCTGAATATAATGACAGAGACTACGAGTACGCCTCCATCTTCTACGAAAAAAACACAAATGTCATAATTAGTTGTGCTCCGTCTGATATACCCGAATCATATAATAAGAGCTTCCGATTTTACCTCAAACAACTGCCTTCATTGGGATTACATGACGTTGCCTTCTTTTTTAAACTAATAAACGAAGAGGATCACTTTATGCAGGGAATTTTCCAGTGGCCGGCCAATTACCCTTCTCCATTTTGTAAAGATTTTTTAAAAGATACCTACGGCTATGTTGCCTATAACTATCAATTCATGCACCTTGTTGTAAATTCCGGACCATGTTGACCCACCATTCCGATTTATGTTGACCCACCATTCCGGTGATGTTGACCCACCCACTTTTTGAAATAGATTAATCAGGAGATTTTAATTTATTCCGGGATGTTGACCCACCTGTTCATCAGAAATTATTTTTATTCTAATTTGTGAAGTTAGTGTCATTCCGGCATGTTGACCCACCTGCGCAGCCAATAATTGTTCGAAGCTTTTTGATGTCTTTTGCTCTAAAAAATATAAAGGAGCAATGGCACAAAGACCGATAACAATGGAACAATTAAAACAAATTTTACAACTTAAAAATGCTGGTATTGGTATCCGTGAGATAGCGCGTCGTACAGGTGTAAGCCGCAACAGCGTACGTAAATATCTTTCACAACTTGATGAGGGTTCAGATGATTTAACCAATAAAGAACTGGCTGATAAAGCGTACAACAATAAACAGCTTGAAAGTAATACTCAAAGAAAGCTGCAACTTTTGGAACACTTTAAATATGCGGAATCAGAACTTGCAAAAACGGGAGTTACACGCGGGCTGCTGTGGAATGAATATCTGGCAAAACATCCCGAGGGCTATGCTTACAGCCAATATTGTGATCAGTTCAAACAATATCTCAAACACAAGGATGTCTCCATGCACCTGGAATACAATGCGGCAGATATAATGATGGTTGATTTTGCCGGAAAGAAACAATATTATGTTGATATCTCTACAGGTGAACGCATCGAATGCGAGGTCTTTGTTGGGATACTTCCCTTTAGCGGCCTTATCTTTTGCCAGGCAGTATTATCCCAAAAGACACATGATTTTGCCGCTTGTATCAATGCAATGCTCCGGTTTTATGCAGGAGTGCCCGCTACTATTTTATGTGATAATTTAAAAACGGCTGTTATCCGTTCAGACCGTTATGAACCGGTATTTACTGATTTATGTTACCAGTTGTCAGAACATTACTCCACTACTTTTAGCGCTGCCAGGCCTTACAGTCCTAAAGATAAAGCGATGGTAGAGCAAGCAGTTCGCATCGTGTATGCTCATGTATATGCGCCGTTACGCACCTGCGAGTTTACCAGCCTCAAGGCACTTAATGATGCAATGCATCAGCAACTTTTATTACTCAATAATAAACCCTATAAAAATACAGTTTATAGCCGCTTGTATTTTTATGAGCAACAGGAACAATCTCTGCTAAAACCACTGCCAACAGAACCTTTTGCGCCTAAGAAAGTTACTATACTTACCGTTCAGCGTAATTATCACGTACAACTCCGGGAAGATTGCCTTTACTATAGTGTACCTTATCAGTATGTAGGTAAAAAAGTAAAAGTCCTTTATGACAGCCGTGTGGTAGAAGTTTATTATGACCATAGCCGTATTGCCCTTCATATCAGAAAGCCTCACGGTAAAGCCTACACCACCATAGCAGATCATATGCCGCCACATCACCGGCACATGCGTGAAATAAAAGGCTTTAATAAGGAAGATCTTTTGAAACAGGCCGAATGCATCGGGGTAAATACGTTAAAGGCAGCTTCACTCATACTTGAAAACAGCATCTATATCGAACAAAATTATAAGTCCTGCTTTGGGATGCTCATGCTTCAAAAAAGGTATGGGATCCCACGGCTTGAAGCTGCCTGCGGCAGAGCACTACAAGGAAGCCGCATTAATTACACGATGATAAAAAATATCCTGGAAAGAGGACTCGACAAACAACTTTCCCTCTTAGAGGAACAAACGCCTTTACCGGATCATGAAAATATAAGAGGCAAAGACAACTATCAATAAATAAATCTTTAATCAAAAAAAAACAAAATGAACACAACAGAAACACTACAACAAATGCAGCAACTACGCTTTCAGGGCATGTACCGGGCTTATCACTCACAACTCGAGCTTCCTATGGATCAGCAGTTGGAAGGCCATGACCTCATCGCTCAATTAGTACAATCCGAGCAACTCAACAGGGCACAGGAAAAAACAGCGATGTATCTGAAACTGGCTAAGCTACGTCTGCCGGCAAGCATAGAACAGATCGAATGTTCATCATCCAGAAATCTTACCAAACAACAACTGGCAACGCTGGCCGAAGGTCGTTATCTTGATAGTGGGGAAAACCTGCTGATCACAGGATCTACCGGCTGTGGAAAAAGTTATCTTGCCTGTGCCTTAGGTCATCAGGCTTGTCTGCAGGGATATAAAACCTCTTACCTGGGCATGAACCGCCTGATAGAAAAGATTACCTTATCCAAACTCGATGGTTCTTATATCAAACTATTAAACTACCTGGAACGACAGGCACTGATTATCCTGGACGATTTTGGATTGCAGAATATGAGCCAGGAAGTTCGGCTTACTCTATTGCAATTACTCGAAGATCGTTATGGAAAGAAAAGCATTATTGTTACCTCCCAGCTTCCCGTAGCCAAATGGTATGAATATATTAATGACCCGACTCTTGCTGATGCAATCCTTGACAGACTGACAGCCGGTGCTCATCGTATAGAATTAAAAGGAGAATCGCTGAGAAGAAAAAAAGTAACTGATTATAAATAACGATTTGTATTTTTAATCATCATTTAGCTCTTTCATTTATTGCCTGCTTCCCAGGTGGGTCAACATGAGCGGAATGGTGGGTCAACATCACCAGAATTTACACTTGTGCAGTTTAGCTTGCCATTTGCATCCTTCTACGCAGTTATAAATGACTATCGGAATAAATACAATAAACGATTGCCTGAAGTTTACAAAGAATTGGAAAAGCTCTATTTGCCTGACGGCTACAAGCTTGGCGAGCTATTAAAACACTACACAATAAAATCTCCCTACTTCGATAAGTATGGATTTGTTACTTATCCTTGTCACGGTATGGCGCATGAATTTATTGATTGTGTGCAAAAGTATTTGTGAAGGTTATAAGAAACTTAGAAACAAGGAACGTTTTTAATTTTGATTTCTGCACTTACGTTTGTTAAGACATTCTGCTGGAAAATTTTTGCAACAAGAGATAAAGTATTTACCTTCCAAATATGTCAAAGTTTGTATTTTTTATATTCCTTATTTTATGCTTGACTTCTTGTGAAAATAATGGCAAGTACAGTGGAAGATTTAGGAGCCCCAATAAAAATGCATTTGGTAGAGAAGTTGTTATCAGATACTTGCATGATAACAAATATGAAATTAATTTTTTAGGCGGACTGATCAAGTATGACGGGAAGAGAAAAGGAAATAGAATTACAGCAAATTATGTAGAAGATCCGAATATGGTGGCTGCCTACGGGCAATCTGTAGATCAAACTAATTTGTTCTTTGATTATAATTCCGATGCTAATAAGATTACCGTCACCTCAGATAATATGAATAATCTTGAAACATATATCAGAATAAGATAGATAGAATTGGGTTGCCATTAGGGATGTGCCAAAAGATATTGAAAGTCTAATTAAAAAGCTTTTTGGAGACATTTCTTCAATCCATCTTGATTGTCTAATGAACAGACTACGAGTCGACTTGCGAAGATTCCATAACATGCGCCACTTCCTTTTTCTTTTCGCACATGAACAGATTTCAACCACTCTATTTCAACTAAACATTCCGCATCATCAATCTAAGGATACTATTCTTCTTCAACTATCATATCTTTCAAATTTGCCAAAAAGTAATAGTTGGTTGTTTCATAGTTCAACATGCCTCTTTCCCCGTGATTTTGAATGTAGTAGCCTTTTTCTCTTACAGAAGGTTTCACATTTTTTAAACCCATCGAGTTAAAGCTCGGTTTATACATAACAATCAAAGTTTGTTCAACGACATCCAAAAGGTTCTCTTGCACTTTTGCGTAGCGACAACTCAAATTCGCCTGTCTTCCAATAACATTCTCTTGGTCTCCTAAATGATCCTTAATTCTTTTCTTTAAATCTACCGCTTGTCCTATGTATAACAAAGTGTCAATTCCGTACAATGGAGATGATCCGTATATTTGATATACTCCCGATTCTGTTGGAAAATTTAAATAATCCTTCTTGATCCATTCTAATGTGATTTTTTCAAAAGTTACTTCTGCCATTTTATTTTTTTGATTTAGTTTAAACTTTTATAATTTTCGGAGTAAAAAGTTCGGATGCCTCCGCCCTGGTTCGTGTCTTCGCGAAACGGAATCGTTATTTCCTCCCCTTCTTTCTCAGACTCATTTCATGATCCATAAAATCTCTCGATTATTACTATGATGGTCGTTATTCTAAATTGGCTTTTAAGCCTTATGCATCACTCTGTCCCAACCCGTTTAAATTTCGAATGCTTTCTTTTACTGAATTAATTTCATACACCAATTTCAAAATAAGATCAATATTAGCATCACCAGTGTCCTCAAACATCGCAGGTTCAATTTCCAATATTTCTCCGATCTCATATAGTCTGCCCAGTTCTTTATATTCTCCTGCAAAGGCAATATTCAATACCGCTGACATCACATGCCCTTCCGCTTCATCAAGACATTCCAATGCAGTTATCACCGCTTCTTTATACGTTTGTTGTTTAGACATTGTTTGTTCCAATTTTCAAATTCTTCAAAAAACTTTCACTTGTATTTTTAGCTTTCAGATAAAGCATTATAAGATTATCAAACATTTTCGGAGCGGAAGAATTAAACTTGTCGTCAATAAGAGCCATGTCATTGTAGTCAAGTTTCCTTACAAACGAATGGCATTGTTTCAAAACATGTCGATAGAACTTTTTCTGCTCTTCAAGCCCGGAGAAATCATAAAGCGCTTCAGAAAAGAATCTGATTGTATACTCCCTGTCTACTGGAGGAACTAAATTGGGAATAATGTGAGCAAGTGTTTTGGAGCTGCCTACAATTTTACTGTTCGAAATTGAAACATTTAACTTAAAGCAAATTTCGGTGATTTCGTTTAGGAGATCTGTTGGTTCCTCCTCGAAATCTCTTAAATCAAGTTTTTTTATAGCAAGTAGTCGAGGCTGCATTTTTAGAATGCTATCTTTAAATGTTTCATAGCTTACCATTTTCGTCTTTGTCTTTCCCATACGATGCATACCCCACGAGGCGAGTGTCGCATAAATCATTTCAACATGTCTGTCCGACAAAAAATTCTCTTTGCATTCAATTAGTGATTGTTGGTGGAAGTACACACTCGGACCTCCAAAATAAGAATTTAAGTCTCCTAATCCTTCAAATAAAGATTTGTAATTCTTAACCAGTACCTCAAAGTTCTTGTCTGAAAGTTTCATATCAAATCAAATTGTTTAGCTTTAAATCGTTGAATTGCACATCTGGTGCACTCTGCCTTTTCATATCAGTTTTGTTTTGTATTGAGCGAAGC
>CAWEQV010000043.1:0-22185 GCA_963811285.1 uncultured Chitinophagaceae bacterium
TTGAGAGATTTTTAAATTTTAATCTTTGGCGCAAACCTCGTTATCCTAAGTTCCATTCGACCTTATGAATTAGAAATCCGGAAAATTCTTCCTGGATTGCCAACGATAGTTCCATTTTCGGTTACATCTTTTAATACAACAGAACCTGCACCAATAGTAACATTTTCCCCGATCTTAACCCCTTGTTTTATAACCGCATTTGCTCCGATAAAAGAGTAGTCACCTATTTCGACACTACCTGCTAAAACAGCACCCGGAGCTATATGGACACTGTTACCTATTTTACATTCATGTTCAATAACACATGCAGTATTTAAAATACAAAAATTACCCATGCGAACTAAAGGATTAACTGCCACATTTCTGGATATAAAATTGCCTACACCCATTTCAACATGCTTACTTATAGAGGATGATGGGTGAATAACATTGAGCAATGCTTTATTGCGATTCAAAACTATCTTCGAAACTTTGTCTCTTATAATATTATCACCAATACCCAATAAAAACTGAAAATCCCCTTTCCAACCTAAGAAACCAATATCTTCTTCAAAGCCCAAATATTTTAAATTAAATGGATTTTCTTTAGCTATCATTTTGTCACAATAGTATCCAATATTTAAGCCTGCATCTAATGCACATTCAGTAACAACATAGCCGTGTCCTGAATATCCTATAATAGCAATCTTATCTGACACTGCTAGGGATATTTACAATTCGTTCTTCCAAAAACTCAGCATTTTGCTGGCTATCTTTTTGGCAATTAGACATACATTGGTAAGCGGTACATTAATTGCCATATAGGGCGGGTCATTATTTTATTATCATTGGTTTCTTTCAAAAAAAGGTCACGTTCTGCTTTATCATTTAATTCTACACACATGAGCCAATAATTAACTTTGGTATTTGGCAGTTCCGTGCTAAACTTGATTCCCTTTTCAGCAAAGAAATTTATAAACATCTCTGCAAGTTTTCTTTTATTTTCAATAGCTGGTAAGTTGTTCTAATTGCGCACAAGCTAACGCTGCATTTAAATTCGGCATCCGGAAATTATAACCTAATTCATCATGATAAAACTCATAAGGGTGTGGCTTTTTAGCAGTCGTGGTCAGGTGTTTCGCTTTAACCCCAAGTTCTTCATCATTGGTCACTATCGCACCTCCTCCCCCACAAGTAACGGTCTTATTTCCGTTAAATGAGAAAATACCTAATTTACCAAAACTGCCCGTATGCCTGTCTTTATAAAAACTTCCTAAAGATTCTGCAGCATCTTCCACTATAGGTATATTCCATTTATTACAAACCAACATTAATTCATCCAGATGTACCGGGAATCCAAAAGTGTGCATCGGTAGACAGGCGGCTATCTTCCTGCCGGTAGATTTATTATAGCATCCTTTTTCCCTGATTTCACCAAACTCTTCTAAAAATGCATTCACTGCATTTGGTGAAAGCCCCATAGTGTCTCTATCTACATCAACAAAAACAGGCAAACCTCCATTGTACGCAATAGCATTGGCGGTAGCAACGAATGTGAGTGCTTGTGTAATTACTTCATCACCCTTTTCTACGCCTGCAAGCCGGAGAGCAACTTGCAAAGCAGATGTGCCATTCACTGTTGCAACAGCTTTTTGGGTATTAGTTATTGACTGCATCATCTCCTCAAACCTGTTCACATAAGCGCCTACTGAAGACACGAATGTAGAGTCTATGGTATCTGATAAATATTTCTTTTCGTTTCCTCTGAATACCGGTTGGTGTAACGGTATAAATTCCTTTGTTCCAAATAATTGCTGAATAAAGGATATAACGTTTTGAAAATCTTTCATTCTCACATTTTCGAATCTAAATACTTTCCGGTTTCATTATGTTTAAAGTCCGGAATCATCTCAAGAAACAAATCAATTATTTGATTTTTGTTCCAGTTTCCACTTTCTTTTAAAGAATTAATTTCATTAACGAACCAATTGATTTTTTCGCCATTCAAAATGGCTGAATTTTTAATGATACCTATAGAGGGGAATCTGTCCATATTTAATACTTCATCCTTTGTATAAAACTCTTCAAAATCTTTTTCACCGGTCGTGTCACTATTAGTAAAAAAGCAAGGCCATTTTTTTTGTTGGGATAAAGTATCCACGGAAATTCTTGCCTCCTCTTCACTGGTACATAAATAAGGTTGATAGCCTAATGCTTTTAAATATTTTAAAGCAATATTTTCAAATGTGATAAGGTTTAATTCTTCATTCAATTTGGGAAAGAAAATATCCCTGCTTTCTCCAAAAATACACGACATTAAACACAACTCTCCCGATTCCTGCGGAGTTAGGAAATAGCGCCTGATATCGTTAGGCGCTACAATAGGTTGTTTCTTTTTTATTCGTTCCTCAAAACCATGTAATAAAGAACCATCTGAGAAGGCCACATTAGCAAAACGCGCAGTTGAAATCATGATATCTTCACTCCAGTTTATTAAAAACATTTCCATAATCTTCTTTGATGCACCCATCATATTTACAGGATTCGCAGCTTTATCAGTTGAGACGCAGAAGTATTTTTTGGTAGACTTCTTAATTGACTGACGAATAGTTTTATCGGTATTCAAAATATTGACTTCAATCATACGCATCATCGTATAAGGATCTTTTTCACTTCGAACATGTTTAAGAGCCGATAAATTCAAAACATAATCGTAAAGACCGTCTGCTTCAATAAAAGCATTGTATTCGATCGACCCAATGTCCAGCGCAAAAGTTTGAAAATCACCATTTATGTAACCGAGCGAACTTCTAATATCTCTTACCAACTCTACCAGGTTGTTTTCACTTATATCTACTACATGTAATTTCATAGGATTCCTTTTAAAAATTTCTTTTGTGACAGCCTGGCCTATAGAGCCTGCTCCACCGATAACTAAAAAGGAGGAAGTAGAAACTATTGTATTTAACTCTTGCGCGTAACTAAGAATATCATTTTTAAAGAGCTCTTTCTCGCGTCCAATAAGATTTAAAATATTCATTTTAAAAAAATTATAACCTACAATTCCACTACATTTCTTTATGCATACTTTGAGAATATAGATTAGTCTCAATTAAATCATAATACAATTTTGCAGTTGCTTTTACAGATCGGTTTGCAACCAATTTTTTACTCAATTCGCCATGGCTGGCAATTAAGCCATCATTTTCAATGTACTTTCTAATGGAATCGACGAAGCATTGGGTATTAAGATCGCAAATAAAACAGTTTTCACCATCCCTCGAATAAGAACTGATATTGTATATATACTTGCTTAGTACGACACCTGTTCCTGATGCCATACACTCAATTAAGGTATTAGGGCCGTTAGAATCTGTAGCAGTAAATAGGGCTATATCAGCGCTTCTGTAAATCTCAGGAAGATCATCCCAGCTTTTAATCTCTTCTAAAAAGGAAACTGAATCTGATAAGTCGTTTTTTTGGATATACGCTGCACACTCGTGCCGTAACTCACCTAATGCGTTCATAGAAAGTTTCGTTCCGGGATAACTTTTATGAATCAACGCAAAAACATCAAGGGCAAAAAGAGGATTATAGGAATGATCAAGCCGGTTAGGAAAAATTAAGCGAACATTTTTTGTTGTTTCTCTAACTTTGTGTTGCAGATTCTTATCAATATCCTGTGGATACTGAGTTAGCACCACTTTATTTTCATCGAAACCAAATTGATTAATGTACTGATCACGGGGCTTTTCTCCCATTGCAAAAAGTAAATCAATATCTTTAAATAGTGCGAAGGTCCATTTTTTGAAATTAACCTTAAGAATATTTTTAATAGAATTTTCCGGCCCCAGGCGGATTCGTTCGGTCAGAATCACTACTTTAATTGAATGCTTCGTTGCCCATCTCTTAATAAAATAATGAGTAGGTAAAAAGAATCCACCTAATAAAATAATATCCGGTTTAAAAGCTTTAATCTTTTTTAATAAACTAAAATTATTGTAGTTTAAAGCTGGTAGGTAAAAAGTTCCTTCAAGGATTTTGCATCTATCCCCCAAAGGCATCGTCCACCATTTAGGGCGATTCTTTTCGAGTTGAACATAAAACCAAATCTCTGCGTCAAAATATTCCTGAAGTTCTTTACAGAACTTAACCTGGTAAGGCGCCGCCATATTGTTTATGAAAAGTAGTCTCCTTTTATTCACGACCCTTATTTTGTAAACATTGCAATTCCTTTTACTGACAAGACCCCATCAGCCATTTTAAGATAGTTGCCGGTTGCCGATTCTCCGCTAAGCCAACTGATAATTGCGGCGGGGAGATTAACGCCTGCGGTATGAGTAAAAGGATAACCTCCCCCAAAACGCGGGTTCATATCAATGATATAAACTTCATCTGTTTCGGATACGATAAAATCGACATCAAGTATAGCAATATGTTTTAGAAAGTTACCAATCTTTTCTCCGATCAATTCATATTTCTTATCCTTAACTGTAATTGCCCTGTCTGTTTCACCTGATCTCATTCCCAGTTTCTTCTTCACAAATGTGGTTACATAAATACCATTAAGATCATTTATTATGTCCATCCCAAATTCATCACCTTTGATGAACTGCTGAATAATCATGTGGTTTTTATGTCCTTCCGGAAACAGGACTTTCTAAAAAAGAATCTGACAAACCTTTAGCAAGCCTGTTATATCCATAGATCAGTTGTTCTTTTTCGTGTACTATTATAGTTGAGACCGATCCGGTACCCCAGCGCGGCTTCAGAACTAATGGAAATTTAACTTTATCACTATCAATCAACTTTATGGCCGCCTCAATATCTGAATAAGTTTCCGGAGTATTGATCCCTGTTTTATTAAGCAACTTAGGATAAGCTAATTTATCAAAGCAGGCATTTATCAAATCATAATCAGAAACAATAGGAAAAATATTTTCCTTAAGAAATGTATCCTTGTGGAAGGATATCGCAGAAAGGTCCATATCAAAAAGGGGGAGAATTGCTTTGATTTCTTCCTTTTTACAAACCTCAAGTAAAAAAGGAATATAATCCGGACTAATTATAGGAGGGCTAAGGTATGCCTTGTCGCCTACATACATTCCAGCAGTGTCTTCAAGGCTATTCGTAACAATCACCGTCCCTTTTCCGTTCAAAACAGATTTAAAATACTCAACAACATAGTTTCGCCTACCTACACTAGTAATCAATATATTCATTAGCCTTACTTAAATTCCTTAATAATTACACAAATTTCATCAACAGTGTCCATTGTCAGTTCCGGGTAAATGGGGAGACAAATGACTTGCTGCGCAATTCTTTCAGCATTGGGTAGGTTAGCTGCAGAGGCAGACGGAAGCCCCCGGTAAATGGGTAAATTACTTATTAGCGGAAAGAAGTATCTTCTCCCAAAAATGTTATGTTCTTTTAAGTGAAAATACAATTCGTCCCTGGATCTGCCGTAGACCTCATTGTCTACCAGAATGGGAAAATAGGAATATGAATGTGTAACGCCTGTCATTTCATCCATACATGTAATTCCTGAAGTAAACTTTAATCTTTCTTTATATTCAATGGCCACTTTGGCTCGGCTCTTAATGCTTTTATTTATACTATTTAATTGCAATAATCCGTAAGCAGCCTGCATTTCATTCATCTTCGCATTAATGCCAGGCGCAATGACAGTGACTTCGTCCGCAATACCAAAATTTTTCAAGTAATCTATCCTTTGCTTGGTATTTTCATCGTGGCATATAATTGCTCCTCCTTCTATAGTATTAAAGACTTTTGTAGCATGAAAACTTAAAATAGATAAATCTCCAAAATTCAATATCGATTCATTATTTACTTTAACACCGAAAGCGTGTGCAGCATCATAGATCAGCTTTAAACCATACGTATCTGCTAATTTCTTAAATTTATCTAATTTACATGGGTTTCCATAAACATGTACTGGCATGATTGCTGTCGTTTGTGGTGTTATCGCAGCTTCCACCTTATCAGGATCCAAATTAAAATAAATGGGGTCAATATCAGCAAACACAGGTTTAATATTGTTCCACCAAAGAGAATGGGTAGTGGCTACGAAACTAAATGGCGTAGTGATAACTTCACCTGCTATTCGCAACGCTTGTAAAGCAGTAATTAAAGCAAGAGTGCCATTTGAAAACAGGGAAACATGTTTTACGCCCAGATATTTGGCCAATTCGTTTTCAAATCGTTGATGAAAAGGCCCGTTATTGGTCAATATTTTATTATCCCAAATCTGTTGTAGATATTCATAAAACTCTTCCAGAGGTGGCAATACAGGGCGTGTGACATATATCGGTTCTTCATTCATGATCCTGCAAACTGTATATCTTTAGTGTAGCCTCATTTTTATCCGTTACAGATAGGTTATCAGCATATAATGAAAGGAAATAAAGGAAGTTTCTTGCGGTAAGCATAATCAAGTCGCAATTTGATGCTTGGTTATTTTCCGTGTAATATATGATTCAGTCATTAGCAAGCAACTACAAATAATTCTAGTGTAGCGAAAAAATTTATCCATACAAGCGGTGTTCAAACTTTATTTAAATCCCAAAAAAATAAACAAGATTAATGCATATTAATTCGTCACCATCCTCATAGTCACGCCTTCTTACCTCTTAAAAATCTTTTTCCACCATATTTCGTTATCGGAGTCTTCTGTATAACCATATCCATAACCATATCCATATTTATTCACTCCTTTGCCCCTGATGCCATTGTAAATGATGGCCGGATTTTTAAGGGTACTAATTTTATGTTGTTGTTTTAATTTTTGCATAAGCAATTTAGGCGTATAATCATACCGGACAATAAACAGCGTTACATCAGCCAAAGGAGAAATGATATACGCATCTGTAACAGGGTTAACAGGCGCCGTATCAATAATAATGTAATCAAAAGATTTTTCCAGATACGTAAGCAATTCAGCCAACCTTCCATTGGAAATCAGTTCTGATGGATTTGGCGGAATAGGGCCAGCGGGTAACAAAAATAAGTTTTCAAATTCAGTTGACTTTAATGATTTGGCTTCCGTCCATTTTCCCTATCAAATAATTGGAAAGCCCATCCCTTGGGAAAATATTAAATTGCTCACTTAGTTTAGGTTTGCGCAGGTCCAATTCCAATAAAGCTACTTTTTTACCCATTAACGCGAAACTGATTCCAAGGTTAATGGAAATAAAACTTTTGCCTTCTCCTGATATACTTGACGTAAGCAAGATTCTCTTATGCGTCTCATCGATCCCCATATAACCTAACGATGTTCTTAGTTGCCTGAATTGTTCAGCAATAAAACTTCGCTTTCCTTCTGAGATCACAAAGGGCGTTTTCGAACGGTCATAATTTACCTCTCCCAGGAAAGGAATATCAGTATGTTTTTCAATATCCGAACGGTCCTGCACAGTACGTGTCAGTAAGTCCTTTATATAGATAATAGCTATCCCGAGAACTAATGCACCCAAAAAAGCGGCCAGGTAAATGAGTTTTTTCTTGGGGCTAACCGGCACATCTGATGATTCTGCAGGATCAATTATGCGGCTATCAGCGACTGCTGAAGCAAAGGATAACGCTGTCTCCTCTCTTTTTTGTAACAGGAAAGTGTAAATATTATTTTTGATTGCCTGCTGGCGGCTGATACTCAATAGCTCCCTTTCCTTTTCGGGAATAGTTTTAAGCATGGAGCTGTAATCGTTGCTTGTAGCGGTAAGGTCATTCCTGCCTGCCAAAAGGTTTCTGCGCTGGCTTTCAATATTTTCCAGGATCTGTGGCTTAAGACGGTTAATGCCATCCACGAGGGACACCACCGCCGGGTTATTTTCCGGAACGATCTTTTTGGTTTGGGTATATTGCAATTCAAGATCTGAGAGTTTTTGCAGAAGATCCGTAAGCACAGGATCAGAATCGCCCAACGTGGCTGGCACTATGCCACCCAGATCCCCCTTACCTTTTACATATTGTTCAACCTGGTCAAGCATCGCTAATTGAACATTAATGTCGCTGATCTTCTGGTCATTGGTAGCCACTGTTTGTAAGTATATCTGCCCCTGGGCGCTGATATCCGTAATGCGGTTTTTTGCTTTGAAATTTTGCAACGCTCTCTCCACTGAATCAAGATCATTTGAAACATAAGCAAGCCTTTCATTCACAAATTTAAGGGTGTTGGCAGCTAACTGGTTTTTATCAAGGATGGCAGCCTGTCCATACACCTTCAGGAGTTCATTCAGAATATCTTCACCTCGCTTGGGTACTTCTCCCCGGATGCTAAGATCAATCACGGTGGATTGTTTACTGGAAGGTGTAATATTTACCTGGCTTAACACTTGGTTTGCGGTATTGTTAACCGGTATTAAGGAAAAGTAGTAATCTCCGGGCTTTTCTTTTGCAGGGTCATTGGAAGGGTGGTAATAAGTATTGGGCAAAAAACGTAGAATGCCATAAGGAGTCATTTGCCATTCATTCAGATGGTAAGCAGTATCATGAATGACAATTGTTCCGTTGCGATTATTATAGGAAAAGTGTACTTCCTTCACCGTCCTCAAAGAATCCGGATATTTTGCCTCAACTACAATTGGTGACAATACATAAGCCGACTGATGTATCACTCTTCCCTCTATAAATACAGGCGCATACAAATGTAAATTCTCAACCACCTCTTTCATAAGTGTTTTGGATTGCAACACCTCCACCTCGTTTTCCACGTTCTTTTTGGCGCCAAACATATCAAAGGCGCTGGCTAATTCAGAAGCAGGCGTTGCATTTTTATCATCCTTAATTAAAAGCGTAGCGGTGGTTTGGTAAACCGGCATTTTATACCGCAGATAAATCCACGCACCTGTCATGGTAAGAATCAAAAGGATGAGAAAATAGGGCCAGTAAGGAACAAACTTGTAGAATAAATCTCCAAGAGAAACTTCTTCGCTTTCTTCGAATTCGTTGTTGTTTTCAGTTGGCTTCATTCGGTAATAAGAGTTTTATAGGATAAGGAGGCAATTATAATTTAAAAACGTTAGTCAGTAGGATAATGAGCAACGAAAGGCCGCTCAGGATCACAGGAAAGCGTTGCTGAACGAGGCTTGAACTTGCGGCTTTTGCTATCTCCGGGCTCAACATACACCACATCATTGGATTTTAAAAAGAAATAAGGGGATTGTAATAGTTTGGAAGAATTCAAGTCAAGCCTTTTGATAATCTTATCCGGCCCCTGTTGCCTGATGAGCATTACATTGTTCCTGAGGCCATAGATTGTAAGGTCACCTGCCTGCCCAATGGCTTCGAGAATGCTGATCTGTTCACTCGGAACGGTAATAACACCGGGATGATTTACTTCTCCCAATACGGTAACTCTGAAATTCAGAAACCGTGAACTGACAATGGGATCAAACAACAACTTTTTTTCAATGAGTTGTTGGGTAATAGTATTCTCTAATTGTTTCTGGGTGAGTCCTGCCGCCTTTATATTTCCAAGAATCGGAAATTTTATCGTTCCATCATCCGCCACTAAATACCCGGCGGTTTGCGGAGCATTCGGATTAGCTCCAGCACTGGGAGTTATCGGGAGATTTGGTGTATTAAAAATAACTGTTGCTTCATTGCTCAGACTGCTGACAGTAATACTTAAAATATCTTTTTTCTGGATGACTGGTTCAAGTGTTGCAGCAGAAACCAGTCGTGCTGAATCCTTCACGTCGTTGAAGTAAGTAACTTTTTGGGTGTTAACACAGGAAGAAAAAAAACAAGTTACTGCAAACGCAGCAAACAAGACGATTCGTCTGTAGAATAATAACATCTTTTATATTAATAAGGTCTATTAAAGAGTAATAAAATTGTGCAAATATATTCCTAATCATTAAAATCTCCCGGGTAAATAATAACAGGTTTAGTGGGAGTGCGAAATTTCGAGAAAACACGGCTTCGCCGCCCCTTAGTTACAAGAAAAGGAAATTAGAAAAAGCGACCAGGTCTTCAGGCATCATTTTATCCAATTCAATTGTATGAGCGAAAATAGCGTGGAAGCTGCTATTTTTAGCCGGCGGCGAAATTAACTCATTTGCATTATTCTCCATGAGAATAACGGCAGATTTTAAAGTATTTTTTATTTCCCAGGTAGAAGTCTGAGATTTTTTTAAGAGTCAGGCAGTATTTTCAAATTTTATACCAATCTTTGCATTTTATAAAAGGGCTATATAAAATTAAATGGCTTATTTTTTGATAGATCATAAACCGTAAAGTAAAATTTATAAAAAAATTTGTCTTACATCTTGTTTATGAATAGCTTTACACTTTAGAATTTGTTTTTTTTATTTGACTAAACCCTAATTACTAAATTATGTTACACATTAAGAAAATTGTACTTCTTGTATTGTTATCCGGTTTTATCAGTGCAGGTTTTGCGCAGACTACGGAAGATTACAATAACATTCAGCCTTTTTCAGGCACCAGCGCCTTCAGGAAATTCACCATTGGAGTGAATGTAGGTGTTATGACCCCCTCCGCATTATTTGGCGGAACGAACGATTTTGCCAAACCCCAGGTTACTATTGGGTTATGGTGCTAATATTGGTTACCAGATCAATCACTACCTCGGTTTGAGAGCTGATTACCTGGGAGGTACTTTAAAAGGAGAGCAGGATAGTAAAGATTATGCTGTTGGCCGTCCGGTTACCTCTTTCAAAACAAAATTAAAGTCTGCCCTCAGCTTAAGCGCTGTAGGTACTTTTGGAAACCTCAACTTCTTTAACACAAAGAACAAAATACTGCCTTACCTGAGTGCAGGTGTTGGTTTCATCAGTTCTTCTGCGCAGATAGTAAATGCCGGCAGCAGTACTCCCGTTGATTTTAATAACCCGGTTGTACCAAAAAATCCGCTGTTCTTCCCGGTTGAGGCTGGATTGAATATTAACTTATCAAGCCTGATCAACCTGGAATTGGGATACCGGATGAATTTTGTAGATGGCGATTATTTGGACGGAACTTCATATCGTCTCAATCACCATGATAACTTCAGCTATAGTCACGTAGGGCTTCAGTTCGCCTTAGGTAACCAGTCAAAACCACAATTGGTATTTGATAATCCAGTAGCAAGATTGAACAACAATCTTCAAACACAAATCGATACTGTTAAAGAACAAACCAAGAGATTGGCAAACGATGCTGATGGTGATGGTGTAGCAGATATGTTTGATAAAGAACCTAATACTCCGGCAGGTTGTCCTGTTGATAGTCATGGTGTAAGCCGCGATACTGATGGTGACGGTGTTCCTGATTGTAAAGATAAAGAGTTGGTTACTCCAACACAATGTCAGCCTGTTGATGCAGATGGTGTAGGTAAATGTCCTGAGCCTGATTGTTGTAAAGCAATCCGCGATACTTTGGCAGCTATGAACACTTGTAACCTGAACTTACCTAGTATCACTTTCCGTGGTAACAGGAGCAGCTTAACAAGTGATGCAAAAGCAATGTTGGCTAATGTGGCTTCACAAATGAAGAACAGTGCAAATTGCAGCATCGTGGTAACAGGTTATCCTGCAGCTACTAAAGCTTCACAATCAATGTGTAACCGCAGAACAGAAGCTATCAAAGCATACCTTACAGAAACAGAAGGTATCAGCGCAGATCGTATCGATACCAATTGCATGGTAGGCGGCGGAGACGTTAATACAGTAGATATTAAAACAAAATAGTTTCTTTTAAACGTTTGATTTCAAAAAGCCCTCCTTTCGGAGGGTTTTTTTATTGCCCCCTCTCCCCCGGGGGAGGGTCGGGGTGAGGCTTCTCTAAAAATTGAAAAGATCACAGCAGCGATTCTTCCCTTATATCAGTTACTTCTGAAAACGTAGTAGAGATTTGAAAAAACGTAGTAATGACTTCTCCAAATCATCGTAATGATTTAAAAAAACGTCGTAACGAATTTTAAAAACGTCGTAGTGAGTTTGAGTTGGTTGGTTATAATTATTTCCGTTCATTGTAAAAAATCGATTTACAGGTGTATGCAAAGAAGGAAATTTTACATTTTTTCCATTGATTCTTTTGGCCGAAAAATATCATTTGCCGGCCATCAAACAGGATTGATTCTTCCCTTGTAATAGTTGCTTCTCAAAAAAACGTCGTAGTGATTTTAAAAAACATCATGACGAATTTTAAAAACGTCGTAATGATTTTTAAAAACGTCATAGTGAATTTTAAAAACGTCGTAATGATTTTTAAAAACGTCATAGTGAATTTTAAAAACGTCATAGTGATTTTGGTGTGGATGATTATATGTACAATAACATTGTAGTAGTTTAATTGAAAGTAATATGAGAGCGTCATTTCAAAATTTTTCCTTTGATTTGGCAACGGTGAGATCATAACGACGTAGAAGTAATCATTTTTCTTCACCCTCTCCTTTTGGAGATGGACGTTACTATGGAAATTAACCACCTCGTGTTCGTCTTTGCGAGAAGCGTGGTTAATCTTCAGGTTAAGTTAAACTCAACGCGACGAAGCAATCTCACAATTAGAACAAGGAATATGAGGAAAAGATTGCCACAGCGCAATAAGTATCCGATAGCCTGAAATTAATGAATGCGCTTCGCAATGACGTTACTATGGAAATTAACCTCCTCTTGTTCGTCTTTGCGAGAAGCCTGGTTAATCTTCAGGTTAAGTTAAACTCAACGCGACGAAGCAATCTCACAATTAGAACAAGGAATATGAGGAAAAGATTGCCACAGCGCAATAAGTATCCCGATAGCCTGAAAATTGATGAATGCGCTTCGCAATGACGTTACTATGGAAATTAACCTCCTCTTGTTCGTCTTTGCGAGAAGCCTGGTTAATTTCAGGTTAAGTTAAACTCAAGGCGACGAAGCAATCTCACAATTAGAACAAGGAATATGAGGAAAAGATTGCCACAGCGCAACAAGTATCCGATAGGCTGAAATTAATGAATGCGCTTCGCAATGACGTTACTATGGAAATTAACCTCCTCTTGTTCGTCTTTGCGAGAAGCCTGGTTAAACTTCAGGTTAAGTTAAACTCAACGCGACGAAGCAATCTCACAATTAGAACAAGGAATATGAGGAAAAGATTGCCACAGCGCAATAAGTATCCTGATAGCCGGAAATTAATGAATGCGCTTCGCAATGACGTTACTATGGAAGTTAACCTCCTCTTGTTCGTCTTTGCGAGAAGCCTGGTTAATCTTCAGGTTAAGTTAAACTCAACGCGACGAAGCAATCTCACAATTAGAACAAGAAATATGAGGAAAAGATTGCCACAGCGCAATAAGTATCCGATAGGCTGAAATTAATGAATGCGCTTCGCAATGACGTTACTATGGAAATTAACCTCCTCTTGTTCGTCATTGCGAGAAGCGTGGCTAATACTTCAGGTTACGTTACAACTGAACGCGACGAAGCAATCTCACAATTAGAACAAGGAATATGAGGAAAAGATTGCCACAGCGCAACAAGTATCCTGACTAGGCTGAAATTAATTTAATGCGCTTCGCAATGACGTTACTATGGAAATTAACCTCCTCTTGTTCGTCTTTGCGAGAAGCGTGGTTAAACTTCAGGTTAAGTTAAACTCAAGGCGACGAAGCAATCTCACAATTAGAACAAGGAATATGACGGAAAAGATTGCCACAGCGCAATAAGGTCCCGATAGCCTGAAAATTGATGAATGCGCTTCGCAATGACGTTACTATGGAAATTAACCTCCTCTTGTTCGTCTTTGCGAGAAGCGTGGTTAATCTTCAGGTTAAGTTAAACTCAACGCGACGAAGCAATCTCACAATTAGAAAGAAGGAATATGAGGAAAAGATTGCCACGGCGCAAACGAGTATTCTACTAGCCCAAAGTAATTTTAATGCGCCTCGCAATGACGTTACTATAGAGATTAACCTCCTCTTGTTCGTCATTGCGAGAAGCGTAGCTAAACTTCAGGTTAAGTTAAACTCAACGCGACGAAGCAATCTCACAATTAGAACAAGGAATATGAGGAAAAGATTGCCACAGCGCAATAAGTATCCTGATCGGATGAAATTAATGAATGCGCTCCGCAATGACGGAAAGAAATGATCTTTAACTACAAATTATTAACTTAGATAATTAGATAAAGAATCATGAACACCAAACGCGGGGGCTTCACTTACATTGTTACCAACAAAAATAATACAGTCCTGTATGTAGGTGTCACAAGTGCTTTAAGGGCAAGAATTTGGGAACATAAAACCAAGTTCTATCCTAAATCTTTTTCGTCAAGATATAACTGCGAGAAAATTGTTTGGTACGAAGATTTTGACACCATTAACGAAGCAATTGAAAGGGAAAAACAATTAAAAGGTGGAAGCAGAAAAAAGAAGGTTGACCTGGTAGATTCCCTTAATCCGGAATGGAAGGATCTTTGGGTTAAGATTCAGGATTTATAATTGAATCTTAAAGCAATCCTTCAAGTAGAACCATGGATATGAGGAGCAGATTGCCACGGCGCAAAGGAGTATTCTACTAGCCCAAAGTAATTTAATGCGCTTCGCAATGACGTTACTATGGAGATTAACCTCCTCCTTTCGTCATTGCGAGAAGCGTAGCTAAACTCCAGGTTAAGTTAAACTCAACGCGACGAAGCAATCTCACAATTAGAAGAATGAACAAAATGGAAAGATTGCCACGGCGCAAAGGAGTATTCTACTGGCCCAAAGTAATTTAATGCGCCTCGCAATGACGTTACTATAGAAATTAACCTCCTCCTTTCGTCATTGCGAGAAGCGTAGCTAAACTCCAGGTTAAGTTAAACTCAACGCGACGAAGCAATCTCACAATTAGAAGAATGAACAAAATGGAAAGATTGCCACGGCGCAAAGGAGTATTCTACTAGCCCAAAGTAATTTAATGCGCCTCGCAATGACGTTACTATGGAAGTTAACCTCCTCCTTTCGTCTTTGCGAGAAGCGTGGCTAATACTTCAGGTTAAGTTAAACGTGAACGCGACGAAGCAATCTCACAATTAGAAGAATGAATATGAGGAAAAGATTGCCACAGCGCAATAAGGTATTCTAATAGCCTGAAAATTCATGAATGCGCCTCGCAATGACGTTACTATGGAAATTAAACTCCTCTTGTTCGTCATTGCGAGAAGCGTAGCTAAACGTCCAGGTTAAGTTAAACGTGAAGGCGACGAAGCAATCTCACAATTAGAAGAAGGAATATAAGGAAAAGATTGCCACAGCGCAATAAGGATCCTAATAGCCTGAAAATTAATGAATGCGCCTCGCAATGACGTTACTATGGAAATTAACCTCCTCTTGTTCGTCATTGCGAGAAGCGTGGTTAAATGTTCAGGTGAAGTTAAACGTGAAGGCGACGAAGCAATCTCACGATTAGAAGAAGGAACAAAATGGAAAAGATTGCCACGGCGCAAAGGAGTATTCTACTAGCCCAAAGTAATTTAATGCGCCTCGCAATGACGTTACTTTGGAGATTAACCTCCTCTTGTTCGTCTTTGCGAGAAGCATGGGGACGTTTTTATTAGCAGATGACTAATATGCGGCTATGACAGTTTCTTCCGGGATTCTCTTTCCATTTTCTTTAGAATAATCGTGGAAATTTTCACGCTGATTCTGCACTTGTTTGGTAGAAGGTTGGGAAACGGGAGCTATCATTGTTCCTTTCTCTTTTGGAGCGGCAATATTCACCTTCGGGTTTTGAGAAACACTGTCAACAGTTGCCAAAGGATCAGTACCGGGATCGGGAAGTCTTTGTCCAAAGCTGTTTAGTGTCAAAAAGGTGGCAGTAAAAAATAGAAAAAGTTGGATGGGTATTGGTTTTTTCATAGCGTCAGCTTTAGACAGAGCAATTGGAATTAAAGCAAAAATACCGGCGGTTTTCAACAAAGGTTGTAACGAAAGAGCCAAAGAGGTGTCGTCTCTTTACTACATATCAAAAACAAAAATCATCATTATTTGTTTCTTTACTGTGTTAGTGTAAATTGTGCTTTATTATATGCCAAATAATCTTCCGGAAATAAGGACGGTAAATGTGATCCGTTATGTAACGCCATTGCGCGAAGGTGGTTCGCTGCCGGCCATCGCCGAAGCGGATGATGAGTTTATGTATGTAATAAAGTTTCGCGGTGCCGGACAAGGAAGAAAGGCTTTGGTAGCGGAATTGATTGGGGCCGAACTGGCAAGGGCATTAGGTTTAAAGGTTCCGGAAATTGTTTTCGCGCAACTTGATGAGGCTTTCGGACGTACGGAACCGGATGAAGAAATTCAGGATCTGCTAAAAGCGAGCGTTGGCTTGAATTTAGGGGTGCATTATCTCTCGGGCTCCATCACTTATGATCCTGCAGTCGTTCCTGTTGATCCCAAGCTGGCTTCACAAATCGTGTGGCTTGATTGCCTGCTCACGAATGTTGATCGTACCTGCAGAAATACGAATATGCTTATTTGGTATAAAGAATTATGGTTGATCGACTTTGGCGCCTCGTTATATTTTCATCATTCATGGAACAACTGGAGAGAACAGGCGAAAAAACCTTTTTTGCTGGTGAAAGACCATGTACTTCTGCCGCAGGCTTCAGAATTGGATGCAGTGAACGAAGAATATAAGAAGATTCTCACCAAAGAACTGGTGGAAAATGTGGTTGCGTCCATCCCTTTGGATTGGCTAAAAGATGAACCGGCATTTGCCTCCATTGAAGAACACCGTCAGGCGTATGTGGATTTTTTAGTAACGAGAATTGCCCATTCAGAAATATTTGTAAACGAAGCAAAGGATGCAAGGAAATCAATTATTTGAGTATGCCGTTATCAGGATTGTGCCCCGTGTGGAACGTGGGGAATTCCTGAATGTGGGCGTAATCCTGTATTGCCCGGGCTTCAAATTTCTCAAAGCAAAATATCATATCAATAAAGAAAGAGTAACCCATTTTTGTGACCAGCTGGATTTGGCTGACCTGGAAGAACATTTAAAGACGTTTGAAAAAATAAGCGAGGGAGAAAAAAGTGCCGGCCCTATTGCCCGACTTCCCATTGCAGAAAGGTTTCGTTGGTTGACGGCCACAAGAAGTACGATCGTCCAATCTTCAAAAGTGCACCCCGGCTTTTGTAAAGATCCGGAGAAAACGTTGGAGAAACTTTTTGAGCAGTTGGTGTTGTGAGTTGTAAGTTATAAGTTATAAGTTATAAGTTATAAGTTATAAGTTCTAAGTTGTAAGCATTGCTGTAGTTAGTTTCAATGTTTTTTTCTTTGCATTTTTGTTCATTTCGCATAGTCAGGAGTGACGTGGCTTTTGGATGATTTGTTTTCCCTTTGAATTCTTGTTCAATTCGCGCAACGGTCATAGAGTGACGAACGCTTTATAAAAGAAGTACCGTTTTCCCCTCTCCTCAGGAGAGGACGTACTTTTGTTCCCGGACGCCAACAACAGCAAAGGAATTGCCGACATAGGAGAACGGGAATGCTCTAATGAATTCGTCTAAACTAGATAAAAGCGCACCTTTCTTCCCCCTCTACATCACAGGAGAGGGACAGCCGTAAGGATAGCGAAAATGCTTTGATCGAAAGAAAGCGCACTGTCTTCCTCCCTCAGGAGAGGAGGTGAGGCTTATCACGACGCCACCAACAACACTAATTCGTGTAATTCGTCCAAATCCGTGTACTTCCCGAAAACAAAAAAACCTCACAGCTTCCAAAAAAACTGTGAGGCCTCTAAAAAATTATTCATCCCATTACTGCAACTTCGCCACTTCCGCTTCATAGAACTTCCGTGTTTCAATTACATCAGGAACACTGTTATACCAATTGGATTCATGTTCGATGGAAAGCATCCCTTTGAAATGCTGACGTTTTAATTCCTGGAAGATTGGGGTAAAGTCAATCACACCTTTGCCAACAACCGTATCATGTGCGTCCACTTGTCCGAATTTGGTAATATCTTTCAAATGAACACCATATACATGACCAGCCAGTTCTTTAAGCGCATCAACAGGATTCACGCCGTTGCGCGCCCAGTGACCCACATCGGCACATGAACCAATATTCGGATGGCCCTGGATAGCCGCCAATACTGAATCGGGACTCCAATACATATTCGGTTTTGGATGATCATGGATCGCTACTTTTATTCCATAAGCACCGGCCATGCTGTCAACCATATCCCATTGATTTTTGAGCGGCTCTGCTGTTACATAACTCAACCCAAATTCTTTTGCAAGATCAAAAGCAGCTTTCCATTCTTCACGCGTGCGTGGAACGATAACGCCCATGGCCACCATTTTAATTCCTTTTTGCTGCATCAGGTCTTTGATTTTGGCTTTGCTGGCATCAGACATTCTTATACCGAAACTGTCTTTCAAACCGGCGCCCAGGGGTTGTCCCCAAAAAGCTTCAATGTATTTGATACCGCAACTGTCAACCTTATCGAGCGCTTGCGCAAAAGTGAACATACGGAATGTCCACATTTGAACGCCCAATTTCCAATCATCGTTTATATTGAACGAATCAGCAGAAGTAGTGACGGTGGTAGAATCAGTGCTGGTGGTTGTGTTTGAATCAGAGGAGTTACACCGGGTGAGTGCCAACACACATATCACACCGAGAAACATACAAGCAATTTTTTTCATGTTGTTAGATTTAAGATTTTGAAGGTCAGCAATTTACTAATTTATTGAGGATCAAAAATGAAATAATTAAAATTTGTCGATTTACTGTCGACACTGAATTAAAGCGATTTCAAAAACATTGCCTCCATTTTAGTCACTTTCAGATCATCAGTGGCAAAGCGGTGAAAAAATTAAGGCATAGTATTGGTTTGTTATTTCCGAAAATATTTCAATGTCTGATCCTTACACATTTATAAAAGGAAGATCTCCTATTGTTGCCACAGCTATCCATGAAGGCCACGGTACCCGGGAAGAGCTTACGGATCTATTCAATTTGACGGAAGAAGAAAGACTAAGGGAAGAAGATCCTTTCACTGCAAAATGGCTGAATATTTCTGACAATAGCATTATTGTTTACCACTCAAGGTTTGAAGCTGATGTGAACCGTCCCAGGAACAAAGCGATTTATCTTAAGCCTGAAGATGCATGGGGCCTGGAGGTGTGGAAGAAAGAACTTGATAAAAAGATTATAGAAAATTCACTGGAAGTTTATGACCGTTTTTATAAAAAAGCAAAAGAATACTTTGATTCACTTTTTGAGATTCACGACAACATCCTTGTTTACGATATACATTCCTACAATCACAGGCGTGAAGGGACCAATACCGCCGCAGATCCCGCGCAAAACCCGGAAGTAAATATCGGAACTCAAAACATGGACAGGGAGGCATGGCAACCGGTTATATCCGTTATCCTCCAGACTTTTAAAAATTTTGACTACGATGGCCGGCATCTTGATGTTCGCGAGAATGTCAAATTTAAAGGCGGTTATTTTGGTCAATGGCTTTTTAAACAATACGGAAACAAGATTTGCCCGGTAAGCATTGAGTTCAAAAAATTTTTTATGGATGAATGGACAGGTGAACCTTTTTCAAAAGACGTTGAACTCATAAACCAATTGGTACTTTCATCGAAAGAGCCGGTACTTACTGCTTTAAAATATCAAATCCCGAATACTTGATGGATAAAAAGCTGGTAAATAGCATAATTAATTCCTGGAAAAAGGGAAAAAGCATCCGTAGGAATCTTGGAATGAATAGTAAGTTGGTTATTGACCAGAAGTTGCCCTATTTATGTGTGTACAGGTATAAAAGTAAACCAGACAGGAACATGGCTTCTCTTTTAACCACGCAGGGTGCCTATTTGATAGCCAATGCGGAGCTGGATCTCAATCAACTGCTGAATGCTTTTATAGAAACCGTTACCCTCGATTTTACCTCATTCATGATCGTTGAAATATGGAAAGATCTTTCTACAAAAAACCAATCCACGATCCGCATACTTCAGCCGACTGAAAAAGTAACAGCCACAACAGAAGCACTGGAAAAAGGATTCAATGAATTTAAAAAATTCCTTCCACGTTTACATGTTGTTGCAGAAGATACAAAACAACGTTATCCGCCCGACCTTTCTCCCTTCATCGAACTTGACCGGTTAAAAAAGACGGGAACGTTATTGGTAGGAATCGCCATTCCTTCCATTTTCAGGGATCCTGAAAGCAAGAATGACTATGCTCTTTTTTTCAGAAGGATCAGAAGGAAATTTGCCGAAGTAATTAAAATGGCAGCCTTTGAATTTGTACGAGTGCAGGCAGACAATAAATTTAGCCATTATCTTATGCTTGGAAAAACAAGGCTTGATAATCTCGTACGTTCTGCCGACAGGAAAATCGCTGATATCAGTGAAAAAATGGATTTTATCCTCAGGGTTACTCCTGTTAATACTTTATCAGAATGGGAAAATTTCAAAAAAAATAAATTTTCAAAACCACCGCATTTTACTTACAGGCTTATTTCTTTAGATCCCGAAACCGAGAAAAGAAAACTCTTTAATATTCCAATCGAAAATATAGAAGATCCGACACTCGCTTTTTTGCTTCGCGACAAAAGAATGGAGCTGGAAAAGCAATTGATAATGCTCGAAGAAAGAGGAACAAAAACTTTTTTATACAACAGCCAAAGTATTTATGGACCTCTGGCTGAAGAAGTAAAAAAAGAGGCCCTTTCTCTTTTAAAGGATGAAATACCAAATGAACAAAGTGAGTATGGGATGGTAAACTCGGTGGAATTTGCACGCGCGGCCAATAACGAACTCGATAAATTCAGGGAAAATTTTCCTCAACTAAACCTGAGTGTAAAAATAAAGGACAACGTAACCGGGCTCATAGTTTCCGGGCCGGAACTATCCGTAGGTAAAGACCTTAACATTAGTGAATTAAGGGTGAATGCACTTATACAACATGAAGTAGGCACTCACCTTTTAACGTATTGTAACGGTCATGCACAACCGCTTAAGTTGATGTACGCGGGCTTTGCCGGGTATGAGCAGCTACAGGAAGGAATGGCTGTACTTTCAGAATATTTTGTGGGCGGATTGGATATTAACAGGCTCAAACTTTTGGCTGCACGTGTTATAGCTGTAGACGCAGTTATTAAGGGAGCCGATTTTATTGAAACTTTTAATTTACTGTTCCATAATTTCGGATTTAGTGCACGAACTGCTTTTACAATTACCATGCGTGTGCACCGTGGTGGTGGCTTTACAAAAGATGCGATTTACCTGCAGGGATTGTTACAATTATTGGATTTTATAAAAAATGGCGGAGATATTGCTTTGCTCTATGAAGGCAAGTTCGCTTTACAGCACGTGCCGCTTATTGAGGAATTGCTTCATCTTAGAATTTTAAAAAAGCCTTACCTGCCCTACTGGCTGAACGGCGTGGAGGCAAAAGAAAAAATAAAAAAAATAAAAAAAGGAATTCATCTTAAAGAATTGATCGTTTAAAAAAATAAAAATATCTATATGAAGATCGCATTTGTAATTAATGATTTGCAAACCGAAAAAGCCGGTTACACCACGACTTATCTTGAGCTAACGGCTCATAAAAGAGGACATGAAGTGTATGTATTTGGTGTGGGAGATCTCGGCTATTCATCAGACGGACATATGATAGCACAGGCAAGAACTGTTGGCGCTCATACTTTTAAAAGCAGTGAAACGTTTTTTAATGCACTGTTAAAAGCACCCCCCGTGCGCATAAGCAGTAAGGATCTTGACGTTTTGTACCTGCGTAATGACCCTTCAGACGATACTAACAATCGCAACTGGGCACAAAATGCGCCTTATATTTTTGGCTTGATCGCCATGCGTGACGGAGTGATTGTTTTAAATCATCCCGGTAGCCTTTCTGATGCCATCAACAAAATGTATTTTCAACACTTTCCTGAAGTGCTGCGACCGAAAACCATCATAACGCGTGACGCAAAAGATATCATGGAGTTCTTTGAGGACCAAAATGAGAAGATGATATTAAAACCGTTGCAAGGATCAGGCGGCAAGAATGTATTTATGGTGGATAAGCAATCAAAATCCAACCTAAACCAGATCATTGAAGCGATTTCAAAAGAAGGTTTCATTATAGCACAGGAATATTTGCCAAAAGCAAAGGAAGGTGACACGCGTTTTTTTCTTATGAATGGATTGCCATTACAAAAAGATGGCGTGTATGCAGCGATGAGACGTGTGAACAA
>CAWEQV010000044.1:0-296592 GCA_963811285.1 uncultured Chitinophagaceae bacterium
CTTACACGCTTTTAACGGCACCGTTCAATTATTTTTTTTGTAAGCGCTTCAAATTCCTCATAGCTTTTTTGAACAGCATATACATGAGCACCGATTGCACCATCAGCAGGTTTCAAAAGAAAAATTGGTTTGTGTGATTCCATTGACATTGGAGCTAAACTTCTATAATGTTTCAAAAGAGCGATACAATGGCTATCATTTTCAACTGAATTTATTTGTGAGTTTTTTCCCAAAACAAATTCTGAGAATACGGATGGTATCCGGTTAGCCCATCTCAAATAAGATTTGACTGGTCTGCTTTCCTTTGCAGAATACTGCATCACAATGTAACCACACGGTAAAGCGTTTTTATTTGGAATTTGAAATGTAATATTGGATGGTTTTTGCTCCTTTCTCTGCGCCCAATCCTTTTTCCATTTGTTTAATGTTTGCCCTAAATTCTTAATACCCTGTAACGAAAACGATAAACTACACCATAATTATATAATCTGAATTCATTGTAACTGCACGATTGATAGCTCCCAAATTTGGGCCAACATCAATAAGGACAATCTCTGCATTAAACTGGGCTACCGCATCATTGATAATTGTGTTGAATATACTTGTCAATCGAAATGAATAGCTATCTCCCCCTAATGATTTGAGCCATGCATCACTTAGTTTATCCTCAAAAATTGAAAGAGAAAGATTACCTAATATTAGTCCGAGGTTATCATTAATAACTTCAATGTGAACAGGTTGATACGGGTCTCCTGATACTACCGGGTTAATAGAATCAAGAATTGTAATAGGTAAATTATTTTCGTAAACATCTTCGAGCCGTTCCGGTGTAAGAAACATCGATGTCAGGTTTGACTGTCAATATAAGTCAACAGCAATTGTTTTTATACCAAGTTCCGAAAGCATCCAGGCAACATGATAGACAGTTGTGGTTTTCCCTACTCCTCCTTTATTATTAAAAAATATTATTGATTTCATTTTACCACCCTTTGTTAAGCGAAATTGACACTTTAAATTTTGTAATCAATGATAAATCGAAATCTGGTTTTCCGTTTCCCATTTTTAATCAATTCATCTATAGCTCTTTCTAACCCCGTAGTTAAATCTATTTACGTAGCCAAGTATTTTCATCGCTTCAGCGAGGACTACATTTCTATAATCGCTTGCGTTTGGAAAATTTTGGGGAGTAGCATCGCCAAACAGACCGCCCGGGTTTCGTATCTCTATTCTATTTGAAAATTCATAAATGTATATCGGTGCATTTGTTTCATAATTTCTGTGCATAATGGCATTCATTATTAGTTCCCTTAGTGCCCAGTATGAATAATTGCGAATTACTGCCTCTTGAAATGATTCTTTTTGTACAGGTCTTTCTTTTATAATATTGTTCTTAATAAAATCATCTATTGAGTTCAGTTCAGTTATTAAGGCTCCTGAAAATTTCTTCTCGAAATCAACGTCATTTGTCATTTCTTCCCGAAATTTTACATATTGAAGGTATGCACCTGGCAGGTAGTATTCTGGATTGATACCAAAAAGCAAAATGCCGGCATTTGTCGGACAATGTTCTTTTACATCATAAAATCTTAGTGAAGCCAATTGCTCTTCAATCGTTCTTCCATTTTCTCTAATAGTGTCTTTATCAATCGCAGCAGGCAAATAAGTGGATTTAAAATATTCAATAGCAATATCATCCAATGTTGAACCAAGAGCCGGCACCAAATCGTATGTTTTTGCATAAGCAGCTCTTCTTTCTATTAAAATTCGCTCCTCCTCAATTGTAGCTTTTCCTTTCCGTGGTCCTATTCTTATCCAACACCTACCATCGTATCGAACAGGTGGATAGTGAGATGGGTTAACCTCTATCACAACTACTTCGCCGTCAGGAAATCTAAAAACAGTGCTCACAACAATCGAGGGTTGAGGCAAAACATTTCCATTACTTTTTACTCCACCAATTGTTTGAAGTTCTTTGTCTGTCCATGTCATCCCCGCTAATTTTCCATCATCATTAACGCCTAATAAAATATATCCTGAATGTTTATGATTGGGAAAATCATTTGATAGTGCACAAACAGCGGGGCCTAATTTATCTTCTCGAATGGAAGTTGTTCTTTCTATCCAGTCACTTTCCATATCGGCAATCAGTTCCTTTATTTTATCTTCATTTATCATAATTAAAGTTTCTTCGTCCAAGTTAATAATTCCTACGTAGATTCACTATTTGTTAAACATATTAGTTGGAAACAACCCCTGCATCAACCCTTTTTTATGTTCTTTAAGCGCTTCTATTTTTTCTACTTGTGATGTACTTAATTCATCTAGTGAAGAAAGACAGAATGCGATTTTTTGTTGTTCACAGATAGAAGGAATTAAAATCTTAACTGATGATAACGCTTCCTGACCAATATTAAATCGAGTGCTTCCTCCTGATTTAGAACTAATGCTATTTCTTATAGATTGAGTTTTCAAAAGCTTATTTAGAAATAGCGGTTCAAACTCTGCGATTTTTTTTCCTCTAATAACAAACCCACCAAATGTTGATGTACGTTCTTTATCAAGATAGACATTTGCTGTCCCGACTTCTTCTTGAGTTTCTGAGCTTCTTTGAAAAAGAATATCTCCATATTTAACAGAAAAATTATCAACGATTTCATCACTAACATCTACTAATCCAATTATCTTTTCATAAGTGATAAATTCATTATTAAGTATATCCAAGACATTAATAAACTTAATTCCTTTTCCATATAATTCCTTCGAAGCATTGATACCATTTTTGAATTGTAAAAGTTCATCTAACTTCTTCTCCTCCCACTCCCCACTATCCTTAAACTCCTCAAAACGAAGCTCCGGCAACTTTTTACCTTCGGCGGGGAATAACTTTTGCATCAAACCTTTTTTATGCGCTTTGAGTGCTTCGAGTTTTTGGTTTTCTGCAGTTATTAAATCATCTAAAGAAGAAAGGCAGGAGGCGATTTTTTGTTGTTCGGAAATCTGAGGAACGTAAACTTCAAACTTTTCAAATTTTTCTCGTGATAAATATGAAATTGTTGTTCCACTTGACTGTGCATTTAGTGTATTTTTTGAATTAGTCATTAGGTAGAACAAAAAAATTACACTTGCTTCATCGTCCTTATGAACCAATCCAATAAATGTTTGATTTGTTACAAGTTCATTTGACGTAATGGCACATCTGCCCAAATCAGCACTACATGAAACTAGAAGAGTATTTTTTGGATACACTTTCAAATTCATCTCTTTTATTGTTTCTTGACTTACCCCCTGATTGCTTTTAGATTTTTGTAAATACATTCCATCGAAGTCCTCAATTCTGCACCAGGGGATTTCCCCAGTTAAATCTTTTGGCTTGTCTCTCATTGGAACAATAAAGTCGCTAATTAATTCTTCCAACCTTTTCTCATACCATTCACCAGTATCCTTAAATTCAGGAAACCTCAACTCAGGTACAATCTTATTTTTTGTTTCTTTACTCATTGTCTGCACCTGATAAGCCTGATTATTTATTTCGTTGATTGTTGTGTTCCAATTTGCGCTCATTCGTTACCCGTTTAAATTCCAGGCTTCTTGCACCAAAGTTTATAAGGCCCTGTTTCTAATTTATAGGCTTCCAGATAGTTCAATGCCTGCGCTAAATGAACATCTTCTAATTTTGATAAAGCCTTTAACTCCACCATTATTTATCGTTTACTAAAAATCAACCCTGCGTTTTCCCATTTAATCCTTTAATAATATATCTCATTTAAGTTCCCTTGCAAAGCCCAATCCCTCTTTTCATTTTAAGGTCGTTGTAAATTACTTCCTGAAAACCGTTACCACGTACTATGCCTATAGCGCACCATATCTTCCCCTAATTTTTTTTTTCTATCAACGGTTCAGACAATTTATTCATACGCATTCAACCCCGAAATTTCTCTTCCCTGCGCCAGCTTTTTCAATAGTGGTACCAAATCTGCCATTAATTCCTGTTCTTTTTTTGCCCGTTCTTTCCAGCCTAAGTCCAAAGGCGCTAAAAGTCGTTCAGTTGTTCCCCATCAAAAATCATCCTGCTCAAAATGCTATCTACAAAACTTTTTAAGGTGGTGTTTTCAAGCCGTTTTTTTCCGCAATAGCAGCTAGTTCTTTATGTGTTTTTCGTCTTTAAAAGCTTGGTAGCCTTCCCGTATTTGTTTTTCATAAAGTCCTTTGCCCATTTCAAGACTTTTAATATAATCTACAATATCATCCCGTTCTTCCATCACGTTAGCACTGGAGCTAAGCAGATTGATCAACTGCTCCTTCGTCATTTTTTGTTTTGAAGGTTTGTTTTGCGTGTAATTCGCAATAAGCTCCATGATGTAATCATAATCTATTACAGCAGAAGAAAACAGTACAAATTCAAAATCTAGTTGTTGCACTTC
Source organism: uncultured Chitinophagaceae bacterium (assembly GCA_963811285.1). Classification (GTDB taxonomy): domain Bacteria; phylum Bacteroidota; class Bacteroidia; order Chitinophagales; family Chitinophagaceae; genus Ginsengibacter. The sequence continues at coordinate 4,422 of CAWEQV010000044.1, forward strand.
GGATTGGCATCTCGCCTTCTCTTTGCTGCTATCTTTAAGGCGTTTGGCGGTTTCCAAGTAAGCACCTTTAAACGAACGCAATTGTTCTTCCGGAAAAATTTTCAATTATTTGTTTGTCTGCTGGTGTTAAGTCGGTGTATTGGTCAAGCTGTGTTTTAAACCGCTGCACTTCTTTAAAGTGGTTAATAAATTCTGCACGGCAGTATCGCCTTTAATGTTGTACACTTCTTCCGGCTTGCATACCAGATTGCTTTTCTGCATAAATTTATTTAAGTGAGCAATTGCTTTTTCATATTTCCCAATTACCACTGGCGCGGCATCCACCAGCCAAATTTCTTTAGCCTTGTGGTATCTTCGCCTGAAAATAATGCAATGGCTTTATCAACTGAAGTTTGCTGTTTTCTAAAATCAAGAATATTTCCGTAAGGTTTAGTATCATTCAAAATACGGTTAGTACGTGAAAAAGCCTGTATTAAACCATGATACTTCAGGTTTTTATCTACATACAATGTATTCAGGAATTTGGAATCAAAGCCAGTAAGCAGCATATCCACCACAATCAAAACATCTATTTTATTCTGATGTGGATAATCTGCGTTGGTATATTTCTGATACTTCATGCGTTGCTGCACATCCTGGTAGTACAAATCAAATTCGCCAATATTGTGATTGGTGTGATATTGCTCATTATAATCTTTAATAATTGCTTTTAAGGCCAGCTTTTCTTTTCTTCAGGCTTTTCTTCGTTATCTTGTTTTTCCTGCAGCAGATCTTCCTGAAATTGCTGAACATCTTTATTGCCTTCTGCAGGCGGAGAAAATACACAAGCAATATTTAGGCTTTAAAGTTTTCGTCTTCCTCCTGTTTCACTGCCTGCTTTGTTTGAACAAGCCATAATATTCAATAGCATCGTTGATAGAAGCGGTAGCAAAAATTGCATTAAATCGTCTGTAATGTGTGGCAGCATCATGTTTGTTCAAAATTGCTTTTACCACTGCCAACTGGTGAAGAGAACTTCCATGTTTACTTTCCATCAGGCTTAAAATAGTCAACATGGAAACGCAATACATTGCGGTCTTCAATGGCGTGAGTAATGGTATAGGCGTGCAGTTGTTTTTGAAAAATATCTTTTGTTGTTTTAAAGGATCCTTCAGTACCATCAATTTGTTTATAGATAGCATTGGCATCAAATATAGGCGTACCGGTAAAACCAAACAATTGTGCATTGGGAAAGAACTCTTTGATGGCTTTATGATTATCGCCAAATTGAGAACGATGGCATTCATCAAAAATAAAAACCAAACGCTTTTGGCTTAAAGACTTTAAACGCTCTTTGTAATTCCTTTTTTTGATCAGGATCGAGCGCCAAGCCTAGCTTTTGGATAGTAGTCACAATTACTTTATCCGCATAATCTTCCGACAACATTCGTCTTACAAGCGTTTCTGTATTCGTGTTTTCTTCCACACATCCTTCCTGGAATTTATTGAACTCTTCCCGTGTTTGCCTGTCAAGATCTTTTCGATCAACCACAAACAAACATTTTTCAATATCAGGATTGTCCTTTAACAAAGTAGAAGCTTTAAAAGAAGTAAGCGTTTTACCGCTGCCCGTAGTATGCCAAATATATCCGTTGCCCCTGTTTTGATGGATGCAATCAACAATAGCTTTCACGGCATAGATCTGATAAGGCCGCATCACCATCAGTTTTTGTTCACTTACAACAAGCACCATATAGTTACTTATCATTTCACCAAGCGTACATTTAGATAAGAAATTTGTCAGCGAAATCATAAAGATGAGTTATCTTTTTATTGTCTTCACTGGCCAATTGATAAACCGGTAAAAATTGTTCATCTGCATTAAAGCTGAAATGATGGTTGTGATTGTTTGCAAAATAAAATGTGTTACTGCGATTGCTTACAATAAATAGCTGCATAAAGCAAAGCAGTGAGTTGGTATAGCCATTGCCCGGATCATTTTTATAATCAACAATTTGCTGCATGGCTCTGCGCGGGCTTATTTCAAGCGTCTTCAATTCAATTTGTACAACAGGCACGCCGTTAATCAGCATGATCACATCATAACGGTGGTTGCTGTTTTCAGTATTTATCCGAAGCTGATTGATGACTTCAAATTCATTTTTGCACCAGTCTTTAATATTTACCAAAGTATAATGAAGCGGTGTTCCATCTTCTCGTTGAAAAGTATTTCGTTGGCTAAGATTTTGGAAGCCTGAAATACATCAGGATTGATAATTTCATCCCTTAGGCGTGCAAATTCAGAATCGGTTAAATTAACACGGTTAAGGGATTCAAATTTTTTACGAAAGTTTTGCTCCAGCGCTTTACGGTCTCGTATATCCGAGCGGTTGGTATATTTAAGGTCGGTTAGTTTCCCGATAAAGTTATATTCAATTTGAGATTCGTTAACCATTCAATTCCGTTATTTCCATGAATTTATAAGCTTGTACTATTTGGTATTGGCTGTGTAAATGAAGCTAATAAAATATTATTATCAAATATACAAGTATTGGAAGAAAGTTTGTAAGGAAATAAAAATCTCCCTTTTTTCTTCATCCACTGCCCTTCTCTTTCCCTTTTACTAACATCACAACAACCCGAAACCCGGTAGTTAACAACTGTTGCCAATAACCAATACCAATGTGCAACCACATATTATTTAAGGCCGCTCCATACAATGAAACACAGCATAGAAGCTGCTTTCAGGATAAAGCTCCCTCCTTGGTTCATAAAGCCTGAAATATATTCTTTCCTGTTTTATAAAAGCGATTGTATCGGGGTGTATCAACATACATCGCAAGCTGTACTTGATTGATGACCTTTTAGCAGAAATCACGATATACAGTAATAAGCAATTATTTTTTCACCTAAAGTACACACTTCTCATGCTATACTTCATGACAAAGTTTCGTTATTTTTCCCGATTCTTCCTGGTAATCTTGCTGACGGTTTCACTCATCCAATGCAAAAAAAACAACAACAATAATAATCTACAAACCATTAAATCACAGATTTGTGACCAGGTGACAGGCATGGAAGCGATTTACTGGGATATCATGAACGGCGTTCCCCGCGGCGATATTCCCGGTGGCATCCCGACGATCAAATCGCTCGGAGGCACTTATATTAATCCCTATCACCCGCTGCTGGGATTTCCTTATCCTTCGGGCTACCAGCCTTTTACCGATAATACCCAGGGTGCGATTGGTGTTAATTTGATTCGCCAGGATAACCAGGCTATCTGGCGCTACACTTTGATTTCAATCTCCGGAACTGCCAGTGCACAACAGGTGGTGAACAATGAAATCAGCAACCTGCAGCAATTTATGGGCACAAATGCGACGGTCCAGACTGTATGTGCCAATCAGAGCAGCAATGTACCCGGATCCGGCATTTTACAAAATTCTGTCAGCCGGTTTATACGCTTTGGTAATTTTTCTGCAACTGTCAATGTGAGTGTAACGTCAACTTCCGGTATTTCTCAGTTGGCGATTGCTGTATCATCTTCTCCAACAAATCAGTTCCCGGGTGAAATACAAAACACGTTTCTGCCGATTGCCTGGGAGTTGTTATTCACAAATGGCACAACAAAAGATACAGATGGCGATGGATATCCTGACAGTATTGACAAATTTCCGCTTGATCCGTCAAAACATTAAATGGAAGACGCAAACGCGAAAGAGGCATAGGGAATTTTTAATGACGTTTCTTTTTACAAAGAAGAAGTGATGAAGCATGTGGAAAGAAAATATCACCCGGGGAAGAAGCAAAACAAAAATTTGGAGAATTTATTGGTTTACTGCAATCCCATTCTTTTTAATAAGCCTGTATCAATACATCCGTTGGTATATTCAATTTGTCATGAAGTTGACGAACCATTTCAAGTGAAAGTTTTCTTTTCTTATTAAGAATTTCACTGGCTCTGCTTTTTAGTCCAATAACTTTTGCAAGGTCTGCCTGGTTGTATCCCAATTGTTCCATTCTAAATTTAATTGCTTCAATCGGGTCAGGAAGTTCAATTGGAAAACTCCTCCTTGGTTCGTGGCACACGAAACAATAAAATAGTACTTCCGTTTCGTGTGCCACGAACCGGGGGATAGGGTCGGAAAGAAAATATCACCCGGGGAAGAAGCAAAACAAAAATTTGGAGAATTTATTGGTTTACTACAATCCCATTCTTTTTAATAAGCCTGTATCAATACATCCGTTGGTATATTCAATTTGTCATGAAGTTGACGAACCATTTCAAGTGAAAGTTTTCTTTTCTTATTAAGAATTTCGCTGGCTCTGCTTTTTAGTCCAATAACTTTTGCAAGGTCTGCCTGGTTGTATCCCAATTGTTCCATTCTAAATTTAATTGCTTCAATCGGGTCAGGAAGTTCAATTGGAAAACTCCTCCTTGGTTCGTGGCACACGAAACAATAAAATAGTACTTCCGTTTCGTGTGCCACGAACCGGGGGATAGGGTCGAAAGAAAATATCACCCGGGGAAGAAGCAAAACAAAAATTTGGGAATTTATTGGTTTACTGCAATCCCATTCTTTTTAATAAGCCTGTATCAATACATCCGTTGGTATATTCAATTTGTCATGAAGTTGACGAACCATTTCAAGTGAAAGTTTTCTTTTCTTATTAAGAATTTCACTGGCTCTGCTTTTTAGTCCAATAACTTTTGCAAGGTCTGCCTGGTTGTATCCCAATTGTTCCATTCTAAATTTTATTGCCTCAATTGGATCGGGAAGTTCAATTGGAAAATTTTTGTCTTCATATTTTTCAATAAGAATGCTTAAAACTTCCAGTTCATCACCTTCTTTGGAACCTTTCTTTGCATCAAAGATTTTTTCAAGTCGTTCCAGGGCCTGATTATAATCTTTTTTTGTTTTTATTGGCTTCATTATCATAATCTAAATATTTGTTGCATCTATTTTATCGTATTCAGAATGCGTTCCTATAAATCTTATCCAAATCATTTGATAGCTCCTCTTCCTCCTTGGTTCGTGGCATAGCATATATTTTCAACTAAAGAAGAAGTTATTCAATTTTTTTTGCCATAAAAATAAAAATACCAAATATTTCTTCGTCTACTGTCAACCTTTAATCCTCAAAGGCACATCTACTTTAATACTAAAATTTCTTCCCATGTTATAAATACCATCGTGTCCGGTAAAGTTGCCAGGATAAGGTTCAAAATATTTTAAGCGATTCAATCCGGATTGGTAAGCCACATTGAATAAATTATTTCCGAGGAAAGAAATGTTGAACATCGGCTTTCCTTTTTTGTTCAAAACATCAGTTCCAAACCCGGCATTAAAAAGCTGATACCCTGCTGTGGGAGTTTCTGTATTATTTTCAAGGTAAACACGATTTTGTGCCGCATAAACTTCAAATTGAACTTTCACAAACGCGTTTGCAAAAACATTTCCTACTTTTTTTAAGTTGGCGCGTAATTCTGAAATCGTGTGCAATGGCGGAATGAAAGGCAAATATTTTGCACTGTCAGAAATTTTCCCTTCGCCCGGAACACCTTTATTTAAGCCATATACAACGGAAAGTGAGTTTTCAAAATGCAGCCAATCCCACGGGTGCGGATGAATATCGACACTCAATTCACCACCATACAACTGCGCTCTTGCAGCTACAAATTTAAACGTCTGGTTACCGGGAACAATTATAGAATCCTGCCCGGCGGCATTCAGCAGTTTTTCATTGTAGATATAATTTTGAATATTGTTATTAAAAACGTCTGCGGAAACAGTAACATGAGTAGAATTAAAAGTCAGCGCCAACATCTTCCTGCAAACTAAACTCAGGCTTAAAATCAAGGTGGCCAATCTGGTACATATTTGTTCCGGGATGCACGCCATTAGCAGAAATTTCGTAGACATTTGGCGCCCTGTAACCTCGTCCCAAATTAGCTTTCATACTAAACCGGTTATTAAATTTATAGGACAAGCCAATGCTTCCGCTCGCTCCGGAAAAAGTATGATGATAAGCTGTAAAAAGATGCTCTGCACCTGTAGTATCCATTCCTGAAACAACATGGTCGAAACCTGTGGAAGGATTGGAAGTAGCATAAAGATCCTGGTTCTTGTAATCTCTTACGTCATATCTGACACCGCCGGAAACTTCAAGTTTATCCATTCGCTTGGTTATATAAACAAATGGGCCGGCATCAAACTGCTGGTAAGAAGGAATAATAAATTCTGTTCCTTGTGTCACTTTGTTATCCTGGTACATTCCGTTGATGCCTGCGGTTACACTGTAGCCATTTTTTTCATTAAAATAATATTTTGCATCGTAAGTAGAAGTATTGAGCAAAAGATAAAGGCCCGGAATCTGCACTTCAGGATGACTAAATTCCCGCCGGATACTTTTTTGAAAAGCCAGGTTTACTGCCAATCTTCCCTTTCCAAAATCAAAACTATTGGAGCTGTAAAAATTATAATGTTGCACATGCTGATGCAAGGCTGAAATTTTATAAGAATTTAATTCTGCATCGCTCACAATCGGCCTGAAAGTATCGGCTTCAGTAATTTGTTTGGTAAATTTTCTTGTAGCAGAATCGCGGCTGCCGTCAGGAATTTCCTGTAAATCGTCGTACAATGCAAATCCAAAATGGCTGTAGCCCCAGTTCTTGTTGATGCCCACGTTTGCTGAAGCATCTGTTTCTGCAAAACCGGTATTATAAACCCTTCCGTCGTATTTGTCTTTATAATTTGTAGCAATTTTGTGTGTAAAAGTTCCGCCCCAAACAAAATCATTTGTGTGACCGGCAATGGTTGCAGAATTTTCAATCAGCCGGTTATTGGTTTGATAATCATTTAAAATATTACCAACTATTTTTCCCTGCGGCAGGCGGATTTGCCGGAATCAGGTTTACAACTCCGGCCAATGCATCAGAGCCGTAGATAAGACTTGCAGGTCCTTTCACCACTTCTACCCTGTCAACCGTATTTTCATCCACTTCAATTCCATGTTCATCTCCCCATTGTTGTCCTTCCAGCCGAACACCATCGTATAAAGTCAAAATCCGGTTGAAGCCCAAACCACGGATAAAAGGTTTTGAAACGTTTGGCCCGGTAGTTACTTCGCTTACACCCGGCACGGTTGCGATTGCATCAATAATATTTGTGTTGAGATTTTGCTGAAGAAATTTTTTGTTGACAGCAACAATGGGAACAGGATTGCGGATGATAGAAGTAGCGCGCGATGAACCGGTGACAACAATCGCACTTTCTTCCACAACTGCTATTTCCATTTGGAAGTTCTGTGTTTTATCCTGGTTGAAATTAATATTTTCTGTGATGGTTTTATAACCGATATATTTTATTTCGACAAGAAAAGTGCCTGCCGGAACAGTTGTGAGGTCATAGTTTCCATTCACATCCGCGATACTACCTTTCTTAAGGTCAGGAATATAAACGGAAGCACCGGGCAAAGGCGCACCAGAGGAATCGGTTATTTTTCCCGAAAGCGAATAGCGCACATTTTTTTGTGCAATCGTTGAAGAAGAAAAAAGCGTGAACGCACTTATTACTATTATAAAAAGAAGAGTTTTCATTTCAAAAAATTAAGAGGAAAATGATTAAGAAAAACAGCAGAACAGAAATTCCGTAAGAAAGTTCTTTTACTGCAGGTTAATGCTTGAAAAAGCCGGGTTTAAGAAATAGATGGAGGGCCTCTTAATCCAAAAGAAACAGGTTGAGAAAAAACAATGGCAGCGATAGTTGCGGGAGCATAATCAAAAAAAACAGGTAACCGGCGGTTTGACCACCACAGCATTTTGCATCGCGTAAGGTGCAATAACTACATTGCTTTCACAATGGCAATCAATACCAGGTGCATTGATTTGTGGTTTATTAGAATCGGTTAATGTTTTGCTGATGAAATCAGTGTGATTGGCAAATAACCAGTGAAGACATTTGGTTGGCGTGTTGCTTAAGAGCAAAAGTGGCGAGTAATAAAATACCAAAAAACTTTCTTATGTAGATGTTGCGATTCAATTATTTAATTGATGATTTCGCAAATGTAGAACAATCTGTTTTATAAGCAAATGAACTGCGATTTAAATCACATTAAAATAACAAAACATAAAAGCGGAATAACTTTTGCGCCTAATATGTTCTAAAATATTTATTAATCATTTAAAACCAATTTTATGCCTATTGTAAAAGTTATAGAAGTAATAGCTTCTTCAGAAAAAAGTTTTGACGACGCGATTCAAAACGCGGTAACGGAAGTTTCAAAAACAGTAAAAAATATTGATTCCGTGTATGTAAAAGATTTTAAAGTGCATGTAAAAGATGAGAAAGTTCATTCCTACGGCGTCATCTGTAAAGTGTCCTTTAGAGTAAATGAAAGCACATCCTCTACATCAAAATAATTTTTGTTGAGTAATTTAAGGGAGTTTACGCTCCCTTTATTTTTAACATACCTTTCCGTGAAGGTTTTATAGAAACACATTTTTTGTTTATGTGTAGTTCGTAATTTGCAACCCTTTAAATCTTTAATCCATTTTATCGAAAAAACATGGTACAAACTGCAGAAGACATCAGGCTCTTAAATGAAAAGATTAATCATTCGGCAACGTTTATTGACAAGATCCACGACGAAATCGGAAAAATTATCGTTGGTCAAAGCCACATGCTTGAAAGGCTGCTGATAGGACTGCTCAGTAACGGACATATTTTATTGGAAGGCGTTCCCGGACTGGCAAAAACGCTTTCTATTAAATCTCTTGCAAGCACGATAAATGCACAATTCAGCCGCATACAGTTTACCCCGGATCTTTTACCTGCGGACGTAATTGGAACAATGATCTATAATCAGCAGAAGAATGAATTTGTAGTGCGCAAAGGGCCGATTTTCGCCAACTTTATTCTTGCAGATGAAATAAACCGTGCGCCCGCAAAAGTGCAAAGCGCTTTGCTGGAAGCGATGCAGGAAAGACAAATTACCATTGGCAACAATTCTTATCCTTTAGACGAACCATTTTTGGTTTTAGCCACACAAAACCCTATCGAGCAGGAAGGTACTTATCCTTTGCCTGAGGCACAGGTTGACCGGTTTATGCTTAAAGTAATTATTGATTATCCTTCAAAATCTGAAGAACAGGCGATCATCCGTCAGAACGTTTTGGGAATGCAACAGCCACGTATAAACGCAGTTGTTTCTTCTTCAGAAGTTTTGAATGCCCGTCAGCTTGTCCGTGAAGTTTATATGGATGAAAAGGTAGAGCAATATATTATTGATATTGTGTTTGCTTCACGTTATCCTGATAAATATAATCTTCCAAAATTAAAACCACTCATCGCTTATGGCGGTTCTCCAAGAGCGAGTATTAACCTGGCTTTGGCTTCAAAAGCTTATGCTTATTTAAACAAAAGAGGTTATGTGATTCCTGAAGATGTAAGAAATATTTGTAAAGATGTGTTGCGTCATCGCATCGGCCTTACTTATGAAGCAGAAGCCGAAAATATAAACATCGAAATGATCATTAATGAAATTTTGAAAGCGGTGAATGTTCCTTGAGGTATGAGGTAGGATGGTAGGAGGTATGAGGTATGAGGTAGGAGGTATGAGGTATGAGGTATGAGGTATGAGGTATGAGGTATCAGGTATGAGGTATCAGGTATCAGCGTTCAACTTTGAGCAATAAACGAATAAACGATTTAACCAATTAACGAATAAATAATTGCCTTTAACCACCGCCGACATAATAAAAAGAGTGAAAGAACTGGAGATCATCAGTAAGAAGATCACCACGCATCTTTTTACAGGTGAATATCATTCAGCGTTTAAAGGCAAAGGCATGCGCTTCAGGGAAGTGCGTGAATATTATCATGGCGATGATGTCAGGTTTATTGATTGGAATGTAAGCGCACGATATGCTCATCCTTTCACTAAAGTTTTTGAGGAAGAAAGAGAACTTACGGTTATCCTTTTAATTGATGTAAGCGCCAGTTCATTATTTGGCACGATTCATCAGAATAAAAAGGATATGATTACCGAAATAGGCGCTGTCCTGACTTTCAGCGCCATTAACAATAATGACAAAGTAGGCGTTATATTTTTTAGTGATAAAGTAGAACAATATATTCCTCCAAAAAAGGGAAAAGATCATGCACTTTATATTGTTCGTGAATTACTAACGGCAAGGCCTAAACGCAGCGGAACCAACATTCGTGAAGCGTTAAATTTCTTTTCAAAGTCGAATCATCAAAAAAGCATTGCTTTTATTATGAGTGATTTTATTGACGACAACTATGAACATGCTTTACGTGTTCTGGGAAAAAGGCACGATGTTATCGGCCTGAAAGTATATGACAAAATGGACAGCCAACTGCCTGACATTGGAATGGCGAAAGTGCAGGACCTGGAAACCGGAAAAGCAGAATGGCTCAACACTTCAGACTCAATGGTAAGGTATAAATACCACCAGAATTTTATTGATCAAAGTGCAGCCACCAAAACCATATTTAAAAAATCAGGCGCTCAATTATTGCATATCCGCACAGACGAAGATTATGTAAAAATTTTACAACAATTTTTTACAAGAAGAAAAAAAACGCACTAAAAGGATTTGAAGAAAGGAGTTCACGATATAAAGTTCGTTACGGTTTTAATGATTGGCCTTCTGTTTTTATCAAAGCATTCTATTGCCCAATCGCCCACGGTAAAAACAACGGTTGATAAGACGGACATTTTAATCGGCCAGCAAATCCATTACAGGGTTGAAACTTCGATGCCTGATAATACTTACAGGCTAAGTTGGTTTTCTGTTCCCGACAGTTTTGGAAACTTTGTTCCCGTTCTTAAAGAAAAAATCGACTCATCTTATTCGAACGGCAATCTCAATTTCAGTCAACAAATAATTATTACAAGTTTTGATTCCGGAAGACAGGTAATTCCGCCCCTGACGCTTACTGCATCTACGCTCGAGGGTGATTCTACTTTTAATATTTATACTGATTCCATCCCGATAAACGTTACTTATTCTCCCGCTGACAGCACGCTTCCTTTTCACGACATTAAAAATATTATTGAGGTAAAGAAAACCTTTCCATGGTGGATGTGGGCATTAATTGCAGCGGGAGTTATTTTGTTAACACTGCTGATCATCTATTTTGTAAGAAAGTCGAAAAAGAAAAAAGATACGGGAATATTTGAATCAAAACTTTCCCCTTATGATGAAGCGATGCAGATGCTTGATGAATTGCAGAAGGAAAATTTGTTGGAAAAGAATGAGACCAAGGAATATCACACGCGGCTTTCTGATATTTTTAAAAGGTATTTATCCCGAAAAACAAACACCTATCAAATGCATCTTACTACAGATGAATTATTGATTGAATTAAATGAATTGGATCTTTCAAAAGAAAAAATCAGTGGTTTTGCGAACTGCCTGAGATTGGGCAATGCTGTAAAATTTGCAAGGTATATTCCACCGGAATATGAAAATCAGAAATGTTTTTCAGAAACAAAAGAAATGATTACTGATATTAACAATATCGAAAACAAAAAGCCATCGGATGGTATTTGATTATTTCAAAAATATCACATTTGGGCAACCGTGGTTATTGCTACTTTTCCTGCTGATTCCGGTAATGATTTACTGGAAATACGGTAAAGGGAAAAAGCAGGAAGCGGCTATCGGCATCTCTTCCACAAAAGGTTTAGCGGCATCAAGGTCATGGAAAAATTCTTTCCAGCAATTTCCTTTTATTTTAAGAATGCTTGCTCTTGCGTGCATTATCATTGCCATTGCAAGGCCTCAAACAAAATTCGACGAAACCCAAAGAGAAGGTGAAGGCATCGACATCGTTCTTGCGATTGACGTAAGCGGAAGTATGACGGCGCAGGATTTTACACCAAACAGGATGGAAGCGGCAAAAAAAGTAGCCGAAGAATTTGTTGATGATCGCCCTTCCGATAGAATTGCCGTTGTGATTTTTGCAGGGGAAAGTTTTACCCAATGCCCGCTTACAACTGATCATTATGTTTTAAAAACACAAATTTCGCAAATAAGAAATGGTTTGCTCGAAGATGGAACAGCCATTGGTTCAGGACTTGCAACAAGTGTGGATAGGTTAAGAAACAGTAAATCCAAAAGTAAAGTTGTAATTCTTCTAACTGACGGGATGAACAACGGCGGCCTTATTGATCCTTCCACAGCTTTGGAAATTGCGAAGACTTTTCATGTAAAAGTGTACACGATTGGTGTCGGAACCGAAGGTTATGCGCCAACTCCTGTTAACACGCCGCTTGGTATCGTGATGCAAAATCAAAAGGTTTCCATTGATGAAGGTTTGTTGAAAAATATTGCTAATCAAACCGGCGGACAATATTTCAGGGCAACCGATAACCAAAGCCTTGAAAAGATTTACAGCCAGATAGACAAAATGGAAAAATCAAAAGTGGAGATTACCACATTTCATCATTATTCTGAAAAGTTTTACCCTTTTATTTTCGCTGCTTTGGCATTACTTTTTGTTGAAATTGTTTTAAGATATACCTTGTTTAAAAAGTTCCCCTAATTATCTTAATAAGCTGATAGCTAATTAGCTGATAAGCTAATTAATTCAATGAAGGCATTAGTTTATAAATCAACCGGAAGCTGGTATGTGCTCAGGAATGAAGAAGGAGAGGAATTTAATGCGCGCATCAAAGGCAAATTTAAAATTGATGATATCACTTCCACCAATCCAATTGCTGTGGGAGATGTAGTAGATATTGATAAAGAAGATGGCGAGGAATCAATCGTTATCACAAAAATTCACGACCGCAAAAATTACATCACACGCCAATCGCCGCATAACAAACACATGCATCACATTGTGGGAGCTAATCTTGATCAAAGTATTTTATTGGCTACCTTAAAAGATCCAAAAACTTCTACCGGTTTTATTGATCGTTTTTTGGTTGCTTCTGAAGCGTATCACGTGCCTGCAATTATTGTTTTTAATAAAACCGACTTGCATAAAGCAAAAGAGAAAGAAAGATTTGAAAAAATTAAATCGATCTATGAAAAAATCGGTTACCGGGTTTACGCAATGAGCGTTACTAACGGTGAAGGAGTAGACGAAGTGAAAGAATTATTGAAAGGAAAAACGACTTTACTCAGCGGCCATTCCGGTGTGGGTAAATCTTCGTTTATCAATACCATTTTTCCTGGTAACATTATAAAAACGCAGGAAGTAAGCGACTGGAGCGGCAAAGGATTGCATACTACCACTTTCGCAGAAATGTTTGATCTTCCTTTTGGCGGAAAAATAATTGATACGCCGGGGATGAGAGAATTTGCGATGATGGATATTGAGCCGGAAGAACTTTCGCATTATTTCCCGGAAATGAAAGCGCTGATTAATGATTGCAAATTCAATAATTGTATGCATATCGAAGAGCCTGGCTGTGCCGTAAAAAAAGCGGTTGAAGAAAATAAAATTGCAGCAGAACGCTACATCAGTTATTTGAATATTCTGGGAACGATTGATAATAAGAAATGGTAAGTGGAAAGAAAAATTGCAGTTTTTTGTTGGTTTACTACATCGCCAATTTTTTTTGTTAAACTAATTAGATTGTTTTAAACAAAAGAAACCAAAGAAGCTAAAGCGTAGGAATTAGTTGCCCTTATTTTTGCTTTACTATTTTAGTTAATTTTATAAAGAAAAAGTTTTCCTTTATGAAAGAAATATCTATTGAAATACCAGAATCTCAAGTACCTTTTATGATGGAGCTTCTCCAAAAATTTAATTTCGTAAAAATTAATCGGGCTCCTGTAGACAAGGAAATAAAACTAGATAAAGAGCAATTAAAATCGGTTGAAAAAGAAAGAGCAAAGTCAAAAAAAAATCCGGATTATTTAATCGATTGGGATAAAGTAAAAAATACTTTAAAAACCGATTGATGAGCTACAAAATCAAAGTAACCCCGTCGGCATTTAATGATCTTTAAAACGCTATCGATTACTACAACGAACAACAAAAGGGTTTAGGAAAAAAATTTCATCTTTCTATCAGCAAGATGTTCAATCAACTTAAAAAAGTCCCAACATCAGGATCATTTATGTATGACAATGTTCGCTTTAGAGTATTGAAGCAATTTCCATTTATAATTCTCTACGAAATTATTGAGGATAAAACGATTGCGGTTTATCGAATCTTTCATACCTCCTTAAATCCTTATTGGGAGTAAGTGAAAAATGAAAATAATAGAGTAAGCAATTAGTATTAAACAATAAACCCGAGGTCAATAAGCATTTCGCTCTAAATATTCTGCCACTTCCTCTACGGCTTTGTTCACTTTTTCTGTATGACTGAAATTGTGTGGAAGTACTGATACACCGTTGAAAATGTTGTAATGAAGCGTTAAAAAATTATCCTTGTATTTAAAATCCCAATCAAGAGAATCCGCCTCATCAACCTGGTTTAGAAATTTCACTTTGAGTCCGTCAGCCAGTGATCCGGCTATAGAATAAAATTTGGAAATACCGCAATTGTCGTCAATTACAGCTTCTGTGCCGCCATATTTTGTTTTTAAATGATAACACATAGGTTTGTTTTTTATAAGGGAATAGAAATTTTAATGTTCAAATTTTTTGGCTTTTCTTGCTGCCTTTATCGCGGCTTTATCGCCTGATAAAATTCTTTCTGCGCCGATATTTTTGCCGTTTGTAGGACAGCCATATTTTTCATGCCTTCTTAAAATGGAACAGCCTGAAAACATAAAGCCACAAAGGGTAAAAATTATTATTTTTTTCATTGGACCAAAATTCTAAACTAACTAAACCTGCTAAACCAATCTAAACCATCTAAACGTCTAAACCCTCTAAACCTCCTAAACTTCTAAACCATCTAAACCCTCAACTCTTATACCATCCTGCATACACCAGGTAATTATTAGCAATCCTTTCAATTTCTCCTTTTATCAGTTCTTCAGAAATGTCTTTTACCTTTTTTGCAGGAACGCCGGCGTAAATACTTCCCGGTTCTACGATGGTATTTTCAAGAACTACGGCGCCGGCAGCAATGATGCTGTTGGTTCCTATTTTAGCATGATCCATAATGATGGCTCCCATCCCGACCAAAACATTATCCTCTATAACGCACCCATGTACGATTGCATTGTGTCCGATGCTCACGTTATTCCCGATTATGGCTTTTGATTTCTGATAAGTGCAATGGATAACCGCGCCATCCTGCACATTTACCTTGTTACCCATTCGTATAGAATTTACATCCCCACGAATGACGGCGTTGAACCAGATGCTGCAATCATCACCCATAATCACGTCTCCGCAGAGTGTTGCATTAGGAGCGATAAAACAATTCTTCCCCCATGAAGGGTTAATACCTTTTACTTCAAATAAAAATGGCATGCTAATAAATCTTTGAATTCACCTGCATAGATGAAGATGAACATTGTGAGGAATAAAAAAGAAAATTATTGAATTAATGTTTTAACCATGATTCAGGATTTACGTTGTTGTTTTCATCCATTAAGATAAAATCAACTTCACCATTACCGTCATCGTTAAGCCCTGCTCTACCCACTACCTGGCCTGTTTTAACTTTATCGCCTCGTTGTACGGACGCACTTGCAAGGTTACTATATACTGTAAAATATTTCCCATGTTTAATAAAAACAACCTGCTTATCATCCATATAGTTTACCAAAGTAACTTCTCCATCAAACACAGATTTTACCGCTGCTCCCGGCTTTACTCCAATACTAACGCCGGGATTATCGTAATCTATTCCGCCGGGATATTGGTTACGGCCAAAATGGGTAATGACGTAGCCGTCAGAAGGCCAGGGAAGTGAGCCTTTGTTTTTTTCGAAACTTGCATTCAGTTCCTTATCAGCTTCGCTGCTTACCAATACACTTCCTGAAGGGATAGATACTTTTGCCGGGCTGGCACTACTGTTGTTATTAGCACTGCTGCTGTTATTTTTTGCAGCCGCCAACCGTTCTTTTTCTTTCCGGGCTGCTTCTGCTTTCGCTCTTTCGATTTCCCTGCGTATCATTGCAGTAATAGCATTCTTCAACTTAGCATCCTGCTTTCGCTTGTCACGCACTTGTGCCGATAGTTCCTTCTGCCGGCCTTTAAGCTTACTTACAATTGTCGCCTTTTCTTCTTTTTGCTTCTGTAACTTATCCAACTCTTTATCTTTTTCACTGAGCACTTCCTTCTTGTCATCCTTCAATCCGGATAATCGGCTTATCTTATCTTCAAGGAGAGCCTGTGTTTTCAAAATATTTTCCGCCTGCATTTCACGATAATTACGGTATGATTTTAAATATGCTATTCTCTTTATCGCATCATTAAAATTGTTGGCAGAAAAAATGAAATTGAGGAAATCATAATTGCTCCTGTTTTTATAGGCATAAACCATGCTCTTGGCATATTCTACTTTTAAAGTATCAAGGATTCTTTTTATTTTATTGATCTCTAACTGCGATAAATAGATGTTATCGCTCAGCTTCCTGATCTCGCCACTGATATTGTGAATTACATTATCCTGCAGGTTTAATTTTTTATTAATGAGGCTAAGTTGCCCAACATTAACCTTTGTGGTTTTTTGAGTTTCGATAAGCGCTTTTTCGGTTTCCTGGATTTCCTTTTTTAATTGCTCCCGCTGTTGCTCGAGCTCATCTTTGGTAGGCTGTTGTGCTGAGGCAACAAAAGCAATTAAAAAAAAGATAAAAGCTGTTACAATTTTCTTAGGCATGCACGCAAAATTTTTTAAATTCAGTTCTATATTTATGCTAGCTGCAATAGCTTTAAAGTAACAATTATTTTGTTTTATAATTTCGTGGAATGCTAAAGGGAAATGATAATTCCTTGTTAAACTCATACTGTTTAAATTCTATAGACACTTCCACTTTAGATTTTTCCGAAACATTTATTTCCCTGGCTGTGGCAAAATCAAAGCCGGCATTTTTTTCGTAATCCCCATACAACAAGGCCGCAGTACGGTTTTGCGTCAAATCAACATCATCCAGCTTTATCCGTTCCAAATGATTGCTGCCTGCAGAAAGCGTTATTAAATTTTTAAAAAACGCGCCTACGGTTCCAATCAGAATATGATTTTCTGTTTGCCTGTAAGAGACGATACTATCGCCAACATAAACGGGATTGCCGATGATGATATTTTGAAGTACAGAGAAATTTAACGGGATATGAACGATCGTTTCCGCATAGCTGAAAGGATGATATTCCACGGTTTTATCAAGCTTATTTAATAGAATCAATCTATCAGGAGTGATATAGATCCTAAAAGCTTCAATTCCTAAAAAAGTAGAACTGATAGAAACCCATAAAACGCTGTCTTTTTGCAACCGGATAAAAGCATTGAAATCAGGTTGCTTTCCATTCCTGTCTTCATATTGAACTTTAGCTTTTGACGAAAAAGTTTTAAAATCGATCTTGTTCTTGTTCAATGTATTTAAAACATCAAGTGCAGGAATTTTATTAAAAGAACTGTCATCGGATTTTACCGGCAACTTCACAATCGCCGTATCTTTTTTGCTGACAGCAGATTGTAATTTTTTGACCGAATGACAACCGGAGGCTGCATACAAAAAAATTATGCCCATAAAAATTCTGCTCCAAAAATTCATTCAAAAAAATTTAAAATTAAACATGTCCTGTATGCCCAAATCCACCTTCTCCTCTTGTGGTACTTTGCAATTGTTCCACCGGCTTTAAAAAAGCTTTTTCAACTTTAGCTACTATCATTTGAGCAATTCTGTCGCCACTGGTGATTGTATGTGCTTCAGATGATAAATTTATGAGAATGATTTTAATTTCGCCACGATAATCGCAGTCAACCGTGCCGGGAGAATTTAAACATGTGATTCCATGTTTTATCGCCATTCCGCTTCGTGGTCTCACCTGTACTTCATATCCATCCGGAATTTCAAAAAAAAGACCTGTAGGTATCATCTTTCTTTCCATCGGTTTCAGGGTTACAGGTTCGTCTAACCATGCCCGCAGATCCATTCCCGCTGACCCGGCTGTAGCGTATTCAGGAACCGGATTATCTGAAGAATTTATAATTTTAATTTCCACATCATGCATGGCTGCAAAGATAGGAATGGCAAAGAGGAGATGAAAAAATAAAATACGGGGGAAAAATTATTGTATCGCTGTTAACAAAACCGTTGCATAAGCTGCAATTCCTTCCCCGCGGCCTACAAACCCCATCTTCTCTGAAGTAGTTGCTTTTATGGAAACATGATTTTCGTGTACGCCAAGAATCGTAGCAATTACTTTTTGCATTTCAGCCGAATGCGGTTTTATTTTTGGTAATTCAAGACAAACTGTTGAATCAATATTACCGATTTGGTAGCCTGCATTGTTGATTAATTCATTCGACTTTTTCAATAAAATTTTGCTGTCGATATTTTTATAGTTCTTGTCAGTATCAGGAAAATGAATTCCAATATCTCCGAGGCATGCAGCTCCTAGCATGGCATCGCAAATGGCATGTAACAAAACGTCTGCATCACTGTGGCCAAGAGCACCTTTATCATGTTCCAGTTTAACACCACCAACCCATAATTCCCGACGAGGAACCAACTGGTGAAAATCAATTCCAAAACCAATTCTAAAAGGGTTATTTTCCTGCATCTCTTTTTATTTTACAGTAATAAAATAAGAATTCATGTTATTTGCCGGTTTACTGTATCCAACTAAAACGCCCCAAAAATAGGGGCGTATTATTATAATTAAATAAGTTTTTTAGAAATTACTGCCCTGAATCCGTCGTTCCAAGATTGAAAAGAATGCTAAACCGCAAAGTATTCGATAATGGATTTCTGTTTACTCCCGTTCCTGATGGTATAAGGTAAGAAAAATTCAATCCGAACACGTTGTAATTCAAACCTGCACCTACTGTAAAATATTGCCTGTCGCCTTTGGTAGGATTTTCATAAAAATAACCCAATCTCAGAGAGAACTGATCATTGTAAGTATATTCGGTCCCTGCTGAAATCTGGAACTCTTTTAATTCTTCACTGAAACCGCCCGGAGCATCGCCAAATGAACTGAACCAGCTTTGAACAACACCTTTGTTGTGATAAGCCACCAGTCCGGCGGAGTCGCCAAGAGCCGGCGGCGTAGGAACCAATAATTTATTTACATCCAGGCCGAAAGTAACTTTACTTGTTTCATTTACTACATCTACATAAGCCACTCCGAGACCAAGATTAGCGGGAATGAAATCTTTTTCTGATGCATCATTGGTATAAGAAATTTTAGAACCGAGATTTGAAATAGCCACACCCCAGTTTAAGCCAGAAACAGTTCCGCCTTCAGAACCGTCATTAAACAGGGAAATATCTCCGGCAACTGCTGTTCCGGTTTTATAAGTAGAACCGCTGGCAGATTGGCCGCTGGCGAGATTAGAATTAATATATCTTAATGAAATTCCCAGTCCTAATTTTTCAGACAGTTTACGCGAGTATCCTGCGTCAACTGCAAACTCACGAGGCCTGTAGGTTTGAAGATCATTTCCCAAATTATCAGTAAACTGAATATTACCCAAGCTAAAATACCTTACAGAACCAGAAATCGCCTGAACATCATCAAGCTGAGTATAGCCGGCAGCAGAAACCAAATACACATCATTTAGATCAAGACCTTTTAACCAGGGCGTATAAGTTAGAGCAATCGCTGATTTATTTTGTGCAAAAGGAATTTTGGAAAGATTCCAGAAAATGGAATTTGCATCAGGAATAGTGGCAATACCAACATCGCCCATTCCGCCTGACCGCGCGTCAGGTGATATACGCAAAAAAGGAACAGCAGTAGTTACCACATTTATTGAATTAGCAGTTTGTGCATTTACAGATACCGTAGCTCCAATCAGCACTATCATTGCAGTCAACTTTAAGAAGGCTTGTTTCATGTGAATTTTAAATGTACTGGTTAGGTAGAGTTCTCTTATAAATGTCGGGGTTGAAGGTTGTAAAAATAATTTTTTTTTTTAAACATCCAATTTAAATTTCAGTAGCAGTTGAATCTGTGCAGCTAACGCCTGAATGAACGCCGCTTCAATTTATTTATTGCATATTTGTGAATCAATTAAAAGTTGTTAATCAACCCAAATACAAACTGTTTAAACATTAGCAGATAAAATAAATAATAAAAGAAGGCTATTTGTGAAGACATTGCAAAAAAATCATTTAGACTATATTTTAAGTTTCCGCGCAAATCAAAACCAAATAAAGTATTTATATTCGCATTAGAAAAGCCCTTTCACAATAAGAAAGAAAACCTTTCGTTAATTAATCTGCAAAACGAATGTACATGTCAAAATCATTATCCGCCGGGAAATTTACCCTTATAGTACTGGCAGCCCTAATAGCTTTACCATCGTGTAAGAACGGAAGTATCTTCGGTAAGAAGCATCAACAATCTTCGGTTACAGGATGGAATTATGATGACAAAAACTTTGGTAATTTCCATGTATTAAAAGCGAATGAACAGAAGACAGGACCAGGACTTGTATTTATACAGGGTGGTACTTTTGTAATGGGTGCTAAGGAAGAAGATGTGATGGGAGATTGGAATAATGTGCCAAGGAGAGTGAGTGTAAATTCATTTTATATAGATCAGACTGAAGTAGCCAACGTTCATTATCGTGAATATCTTTATTGGCTTTCTAATACATTTGATGGCGATACCACAATAATGAGAATGGCACTTCCCGACACATTGGTCTGGAGAAGCGAACTCGCTTATAATGAACCCTACGTAGAATATTATTTCCGTTATCCGGCATATAACTATTATCCTGTAGTTGGGGTAACCTGGGAACAGGCTCATGATTTTTGTATCTGGAGAACTGACAGGGTAAATGAAAAAATATTAATTGATAAGGGATACCTCAATAAAAGGGCGCCCCTTGCTGAAATGAAAGGTGGTGAAGGTGATGAGACTTTTAATACAGATACCTACATCATGAATCCCGAGTTGATTGATAATAAAACCGCTCCTAAAAAAGGCGCTTTAAAAGATGTGAGCGGAAGGGCAAGAAAAGTAGTAACCCTTGAAGACGGAATTCTTTTACCTGGCTATCGCTTACCAACCGAAGCTGAATGGGAGTATGCGGCTTATGGAATTATTGCTCAAAATCCTAAACCACGTACCAAAGAAAAAAATCATGGTGAAGAAGTGATTTCTAATCAACAGGTTTATTCATGGAGCAAAAATGTAAACGGACTTCGTGATAATCGTCGCGGTAGCTGGCAGGGTGAATTCTTAGCCAATTTCAAAAGAGGAAGTGGAGACGTAATGGGTGTTGCAGGTGGATTAAACGACCGGGCAGCAATTCCAGGACCTGTAAAATCATATTATCCAAATGGATACGGTTTATACAATATGAGTGGAAATGTCAGTGAGTGGGTAGCAGACGTTTATCGTCCAATGACTCCAATTGACGAGGACGATTTCAATCCTTTCCGTGGTAATAAATTCGAGAGATTCTACAAAGATGAAAACGGGGATTATGTAAGAGATACTTTAGGAAGATTGAAAAAAGAAGTCGTTCCTGACTCTATTGCTGTTAAACGCCGTAATTATCAAAAAGGTGATGTGATCAATTACCTCGATGGTGACTCTATTTCAAATGTTACTTATGGCTATGGCGTTACCACTTTGATAAGCGATAAATCACGTGTAATTAAAGGTGGAAGCTGGAATGATATGCCATACTGGTTATCTCCTGGCGCCCGTCGATATATGTCACAGGATGAATCAAGCAGCACCGTTGGTTTCCGATGTGCAATGACAAGGCTGGGAAGCCCCGAAGGAAATGGATTTAAAGAAGGAAACATTTTTGGTACAAGAAAACAAAACAAAAGTAAAAAGTATTAGTTTTTTTAAATATTAAGTTTATAAAAAGCCTTTTATTGAAAAATAAGAGGTTTTTTATTTTTAGCATATTCGATGCTCTTTAATATTTTTGCTCCCCTTAAACGAGTTCCAATTTATGTTTGAATTTCATGCAGATAAAAAGAAATATTTTGATATACAGGCCTTGAACTCCTCAAAGTATATTCTTCCTTTTATTGAATCAAACTTTACAATTACCAAAGGAATGCGGGTATTGGAAATTGGCTGTGGAGAAGGTGGCGTTTTAAAACCTTTCCTTGATAAAGGCGCTTTTTGTATAGGTGTTGAATTTGACCACACAAGAATTGAGAATGGAAAAAAGTGGCTCTCAGAAGAGATTGAAAAAGGAAAACTGTCTTTCATTGTAAAGGATATTTATGACACGACAGTAGAAGCGCTTGGCGGAAAGTTTGACATAATAATTCTGAAAGATGTTATTGAACATATTCATGACCAATCAAAACTATTAGCGCGTTTAAAGGAATTTCTTACACCTGGAGGAATTATCTTTTTCGGATTCCCGCCGTGGCAAATGCCTTTTGGAGGCCATCAGCAACTCTGTCAAAATTCTTTGTCAAAAGTTCCTTATTTTCATTTACTTCCGAACGCTTTATACAAAAAAACTTTAAAATTATTTAAAGAACCGGATTATATTATTAATGATTTGCTTGAAATAAAGGAAACAGGAATTTCCATCGAAAGATTTGAAAAGATAGTAAAGCGCAACAATTATAAAATTGTAAATAAGATCGATTATCTGTTCAATCCTATTTACGAATATAAATTCAATATAAAACCAAAAAAGCAAAACAGCTTGATTGCCAAAATACCTTACGTTCGTGATTTTGTAACTACTTGCGTCTATTATATAATTAAAAATGAAAAAGGGAATGTAGAGTTTATTGAATGAATAAAAGTCAAAAAACCTTGGGGGCTGATAAAAATAAAAAATCCCGCATGGCTGCGGGATTAAAATATTTCTAAAATATTTAGTTACATCTTAAACTTCCTTTGCTCCCTCTACCAATACGGAAGTTTTATTGTTCAATACTTCGACAAATCCTCCCTGGATATTATATTGAGTAGAAGCGTTTTTGTCTTTCAGAACTTTCAGATTTCCCGATTTTAAAGCGCTTACAATCGGCGCATGCTTATCAAGTACTTCGAACATGCCTCCAATTCCCGGAAGCTGAACTCCGTACACTTCCCCACTAAAAATCTTTTTATCCGGTGTTAATATTTCTAAAGTCATTTAGTATCAATATTTTAGAAGCAAGTAGCAAGACAGCAACGACGAGCACTCACTTGTGATAATTATTTATTTTCTAAACTGTTGTATAATCCAAAAGACATTTTTTGAACAGGCCTTACGAGTAAATCGAATTCTGACATTTGCTGCTCAGAAATATAATTAAACTTGTAAGCAAGAATAACTTGGGTTTCTAATTCAAATGATGAACCCAAAGCTATACTGATAAAGTGTTGAAATTCCTTTGAAGAAACTCTTCCACTACCTTCTGCAATATTGGAAGGAATTGAAACAGAACAACGTTGAATCTGAGAAATTAAACCAAACTTTTCTTCCTTTGGAAAAAAATCAGTCAGCTTATAAGTAAATGCAACCAAATCCATAGCTTTTTGCCAAACAAGCAGTTCTTTAAAATTATGAATTTTCATGAGCTATCTTTAATCATTAAATCCTTTGTCTTGCTACCTGCTACCTGCTACCTGCTACTTGCTACTTGCTACTTGCTACCTGCTACTTGCTACCTGCTTCTTGCTACTTACTACTTTCCTCATGAATTCGCCGCTTCCATCATTTTTTTACCTTTCGCAATCGCATCATCAAGGTTACCCACCAGGTTAAATGCTGCTTCAGGATATTCATCTACCTCTCCATCCATAATCGCGTTAAATCCGCGAATTGTATCTTCTATAGAAACCAACACGCCTTTCAAGCCTGTAAACTGTTCTGCAACATGGAACGGTTGAGATAAAAAACGCTGAACTCTTCGTGCACGGCTTACCGTTAGTTTATCTTCATCGCTCAATTCATCCAAACCAAGAATGGCGATAATATCCTGTAATTCTTTATAGCGCTGTAAAGTAAGTTTAACCCGATTAGCACAGTCGTAATGCTCTTCACCAACAATTGCCGGAGTCAAAATTCTTGAAGTAGAATCGAGTGGATCAACCGCAGGGTAAATTCCAAGATCAGCAATTTTTCTGCTCAATACTGTTGTAGCATCAAGGTGGGCAAAGGTAGTTGCCGGCGCCGGATCGGTAAGGTCATCCGCAGGCACATACACCGCCTGTACAGAAGTAATTGATCCGTTTTTTGTTGATGTAATCCTTTCCTGCATCAATCCCATCTCTGTCGCAAGTGTTGGTTGATAACCCACCGCAGAAGGCATCCTACCTAACAGAGCGGATACTTCAGAACCAGCCTGTGTAAAACGGAAAATGTTGTCTACGAAAAACAAAATATCTTTTCCTCTTCCTGTTCCATCTCCATCACGGAAATATTCGGCAACAGTCAATCCGCTTAAAGCCACACGCGCTCTTGCTCCCGGCGGCTCGTTCATTTGTCCAAATACAAAAGTTGCTTTAGACTCTTTCAATTCTTCCATATTTACTGCGTCAAGATCCCATCCACCTTCTTCCATGCTGTGAATAAATTTATCACCGTATTTCATGATGCCTGCTTCAATCATTTCACGCATCAGGTCATTTCCTTCACGGGTTCTCTCTCCCACTCCTGCAAACACGGACAAACCACTATAAGCTTTCGCAATGTTATTGATAAGCTCCTGGATCAAAACCGTTTTTCCTACACCCGCGCCACCAAACAAACCGATTTTACCGCCTTTTGCATAAGGCTCAATCAGGTCAATTACTTTAATCCCCGTATATAAAATTTCACTTGCAGTACTCAAATTTTCAAATAATGGCGGCTTGCTGTGGATGGGACGACCATTCTTTTTGCTCACCTGTGGCAAACCATCAATCGCATCGCCGGTTACATTAAATAAGCGGCCATTAATATCGTCGCCGATTGGCATTACGATAGGAGAACCGGTGTCCACTACATCCATACCTCGTTTCAGTCCTTCAGTCCCATCCATCGCGATACAACGAACGCTATCTTCACCCAAATGCTGCTGAACTTCCAAAACCAGCTTATCGCCATTTTCTTTGGTTAATTCCAACGCGTTAAAGATCTCAGGAAGCTTGTTTTCGTGTGCAAAATGAACGTCAACAACCGCTCCGATGATTTGTTTTATTTTTCCGGTATTTGCCATAAAAATTTTATTAAAAAGTCGTTATTTCAATTTGGCGGCAAAGGTAAGATGAACCGATTAAAAAGACAACTATGATAAGAGACAATTTTTAATTTTTAAGAAGGAATCCATTCGCTTAGAAAAAGAGAAATTTTTACTTTTTGTTGGTTTACTGATTACCATGAAATAAACCTTCATTTCCTTTTACCCAATAATCTTCCTGAATGAAAATATTTACCAATAACAGGCAATCCGCGAACCTCTCTCCATTCTACATTTAAAAGAAAACCAATATATAGTAATATAAGAAAAGTAGCGGAAAGAATGCTTGCCATAAATCCCGGCACCAAATGCTTAAAAATTTGATGGACAAAAAACAGGAATACGACAATAACAATGTAGGCAACCATTTTTCGCCAGGCATAAGGAATGCGGTAATCTTTCTGACCCCAAATAAAAGAGATAACCATCATACTTCCGTAACAACAGAAAGTGGCCCAGGCGCAAGCCATGTATCCAAAATAAGGAATAAAGAAATAGTTTATTAATAATGTTATGACTGCTCCAATAATTGTTATATAGGCGCCGGCAATTGTTTTGTGCGTAAGCTTATACCAGATAGAAAGATTGTAATAAATTCCTAAAAACATATTTGCCAAAAGCAATATCGGCACTACTTTAAGTCCGGTCCAATAGATCTTTAATTTTGCAGGATCCGTGCTTAAAAAATATTTCCAGATATCAATGTAAAGTGAAACAAAGAGGAACATTGTTGTAATGGTTATCACAAAAAATTTCATAACCCTTGCATACACTTTCTGTGGATTTTTTCCTTCGGCCTGCTTGAAAAAAAAGGGTTCAGCTCCCATCCTGAAAGCCTGGATAAAAAGAGTGATGAGGATAGAAAGTTTATAGCACGCAGAATAAATCCCCACCTGGTCTTTGGCAGCAGTAAGGCTGGTTACCGGCGCTAACCATGACAGCATAATCCGATCAAATGTTTCGTTGATCATACCGCCAAAGCCGGCAATAAGCAACGGCATGGAATAAATTATCATCGCCATCCAGATCTTTTTATCGAATTGAAACCTGAAAGAAAATAGCTCTTTTTGCAAAAAGATCAATGCCGAAAAGGAAGCGATCATATTCGCAATAATAATATAGCCAACTTGATAGTCAGGATTATAAAATGTAGCAAAAAACGCATTCGGATTTTGGGCAGCCAAACGTGGACAAACAGACAGTAAAAAATAGGTTACCGCTATCTGAAGGCAGATAGTTGAAATACGGATCAACGCATATTTTCGGGGCCGTTGATCTAATCTCAATTTAGCAAATGGCAAAGTAGATAATGTATCAAAAGCAATAATCATTGCCGCATATACAATGAATTCAGGATTACTATCAAGTCTTAGTAAGTGAGCAATTGGAGATTTGAAAAATATCAATACGCTGGTAAGCAATATTGTACTTGTAACAATAGAAATAATGGAAGTGTTATATATAGATTTTGATTCTCCTTCTCTCGTAGCAAACCTAAAATAAGCGGTTTCAATTCCATAAGTAAAAATCACGTTCAGGAATGGAATAGCTGCATAAATAATACTCATGTCTCCATACTGAGCCACGGTTAATTTGGTAGTAAAATAAGGTGTAAGTAAATAAAATAAAAATCGCGCAGCAATGGAGCTAACGCCGTACCACATAGTTTGTCCTGCTAATTTTTTTATGTTGCTCAAACAATTTGGGATTTAGAAAAGCGCAAATTTAGTGGTTATCAGATGTAAAAATAAAATTGTGATTATTTGTTGGTTTACTATTAACGGTAATCCGGATTTGAATATTCTAATCAAAAAAATTAGTAATCTTCTTTCTTCCGACCTTAATGATGCCTTTTTCTTTCTTCACTTTCACTCGTTTCTCCTTTGAGGCTTTGGTAGGCTTTGTAGGCTTACGTTTTTTTCTTTTGATTAATGCATTATTCAAAAGCAAGTGCATCTTTACAATTACTTCTTCTTTATTTCCCAGTTGCGTTCTTTCAGCCTGGCTTTTTACGACCAGAAAACCATCGTTGGTAATTTTATTGGCCAGTTTTTCAAGTACCATTTCTTTTTGCTTATCGGTAAGGATTTCAGAAGAAGCAACATGAAAAAACCCTTCGACCATGGTTTCTACTTTGTTCACGTTTTGCCCACCTTTTCCACCACTTCGCGCCGTCTTAAATTTTATTTCGTTTAAAACATTTACCATGTGATAAAAATACAAAAATTACAAGTGAATTTTCCATCCTGCCTTTACTTCCAATAAATTCGTATTTTGTAGCGGTAATTTTTATAATACAGAAAAAATATCCATTTTTGCATATAACCATCAGTAAATGAAGTTAAAAGATATATACTCCTCCTTATTTGAAAGAAAAGAAAACGGCAAAAAATCATTTGCTGTTTTGATTGATCCGGATAAAGTGGACGATGAAAAACTTGAACGCCTTATCCGTCTTTCTTTGGCTGCAGAAGTTGATTATTTTTTAGTAGGCGGAAGCCTCGTAATTTCCAATTATCTTGATGAATGCGTTCAGTTTATTAAGCGCAATTGTTCCATTCCTGTTTTACTTTTTCCCGGAAGCTCCTCACAGGTTTCAAAATATGCTGATGCGTTGTTGTATCTTTCTTTGATCAGCGGAAGAAATCCTGAATTATTAATTGGGCAACATGTTGTAAGTGCACCTGCTATTAAAAAAAGCGGCCTTGAAATTATGAGTACAGGATATATGGTAATTGACGGAGGCGCGCCCACTACGGTTTCGTATATTTCAAATGCAACACCTTTGCCGGCTGATAAAAATGAAATTGCCATGTGTACTGCCATGGCAGGAGAAATGCTTGGAATGAAACTTATCTACATGGATGCCGGAAGCGGCGCGAAAATTCCAATAACAGAAAGTATGATCGAACTCGTTGCTAAAAATATTGAAGTGCCTTTAATTATTGGCGGAGGAATAAAAGAACCTGAAAAAGCTTATCTCAATTGTAAAGCCGGCGCAGACGTGATTGTTGTAGGAAACGCGATAGAAAAGGATGAATCATTAATTACCGAAATAGCTTCTGCTGTTCATTCCGTTCCGTTGAAAGTATTAAATTAAATTTTTATTGTGGCCTGAAAACCTGGTTTGAAACAGGTGGAATTTCAGGGATTTTTATCAAGTTGAAGCCGTGATTCGTGGCTTTATGACAATCATTGCAAGTAGCTGTCAAAAGTATAAAACTGCTGTCAAACCTAGTTTCATCTTTCGCTTTTATTGCTGCAGAAACACTATCCATTGCCGGATCAATAATTCCTATTGATTTTACTTCCGGCCTGTCTGAACAAAATTTTGGAATATCATCTAATGCTTCCTGTATCTCTCCAACTTCAAAATCAGCCAAGGGCCAGTTTTCATATTTTCCGGCAAACCAAAGTTTTGCATGATGAATTTGAATCTGCGACATGAACTCGCCCAAACCTGGTTTATAAGAATTATTCAGTTCGATTTGTAAACTATCAATTTTTTTATTTAAGCCAGTAGTGTTCGCCGAATGCTGGTTGCAGGAAAACATAACTATTGCTGTAAGGAAAAGTAAATTTTTCATAAAAAAAATAAGCAATGAATGTAGTAATATTTTTTAAAAGAAAAGTTACAAACTCATCATTTCTTTGAATTTCACGGCTTGCCGCCGGCTAACTTCAATTTTTTCACCATCGACAAGGTTGAGTAACAGCCCGCCATTGAAATAAGGTTCTATTTTTTCTATCATTCTAAGATTGATAATATGTTTCCGGTTTGCACGAAAAAAAACTTTTTCATCCAATCTTTCTTCCAGCGCATTTAAGGATTTTAAGATAAGTGGTTTATTAGTTCCAAAGAAAACCTTTGCATAATTTCCCACGCTTTCAAAAAGCCTTACTTCTGAAAGTCTTACAAACCAGCAACGCTCTCCATCTTTCACAAATACCTGGTCATTTTCACTCAAAATACCGCGGTTATTATACGATAGCATTTCTTCCTCCGTCTTTTGCCGGACTTTTAAAAGCGCTTCTGCCAGCCTTTGAGGTTCAACCGGTTTCATGAGGTAGTCCAGTGCATTTACATCAAAAGCCTTTAAAGCGTACTCATCATAAGCCGTTACAAAAATCACATAAGGCGCTTTGTCCAATTGACTCAACAGATCAAAGCCACTTTTACCAGGCATTTGAATATCCAAAAAAATTAAATCCGGATTTAAACTTTCTATCTTTTCAATTCCTTCTGAAGCGTTTGCTGCTTCTCCAATAATTTCCACATCCGAAAATTCATCCAGCATTCTCCTGAGCTCACTTCTGGCAAGCCGTTCGTCATCAATCAAAATAACTTTTAACATACTTAAACTTATTACTTAAAACTTATTACCTATTACTTATGGATTAATACTCAACCGGCATTACAATTTTGGATTGTACTTTAGTTCCGGCAATTTCTTCTACTTTAAAATAAGCATGGCCGTTACATAAAAACTTTAGCCTGTCGCGGGTGCTTTTAAAACCGAAACCTTCATTTTCTTTCTTTTCCAGAACGCCCGAATTTTGAACTATTAATTCAAAATCTTTGTTTGTAAATCTTGAAATTATTCTTATCGTTCCACCGTTGATTCTTTTACTGATGCCGTGTTTAATGGCGTTTTCAACCAGGGTTTGCAACATCATTGGTGGAAGCCGTTGCTCCAGCGTATCTTCATCAATATCCATTTCTACTTTTAATCTTTCTTCAAAGCGCATTTGTTCCAAAGCCAGGTAATCTTTTACAATATCAAGTTCTTTATGCAACGGAACTGTTTCCATTTTTTCTACCTGCAGGCTGCTTCTTAAAATGTTTGAAAGTTCAGTAATTGCAGTTCTTGCCCGTTTTGGATTTTCATCAACAAGCGCTCTAATGCTATTTAAAGAATTAAAAATAAAGTGAGGGTTAATGTGAGATTTAATGGTTTTCAATTCCAGCTCTTTGACCGTTTTTTCCAGATTTAACCGGTCTACTTCATCTTTACGGTTTCTTTCCAAATAATGCCACACCATATAAAGCAATAACCACAGAGCAATTAAAATAAAAGTGAAAATAATATCCCACCAAAAGCGGCCACGGTTCTGTTCCTGATAGTTCCATACACCATTGCTGTCCCTGTACCATCCGGTTGTTCTTTTGATGTTTTGAAAAGATTGATAACGTGTTGAATCTGTGGGATCGTCCTTTTTAGCCAAATAATAGCTGGTTCCTACAAGTCCAAGGGTTTTTTCTTTTGCAATAGCTTCTTTTAAGTTTTGATTTTTTTCGTATTGCACTAAGGAATTTCGCGTCACAAGCGCCGTAGATTTTGCACCATAATAAGCAAGCAGCCCGGTGAGAAGTACACTTATAATAAATAAGCCAATTACTTTTTCGGTTGAAAAATATATCCAGGCGATTTTTTTAAGAACAAAGCGCAGCAAATGAGTAGCAATTATATACCAGCAAAATTCGATGAAAAGGATTGCCAAAAGAAGATGCCTTCTATTCTCTGATTTCCAATAAACATCCTGCATCAAAAAATAAAAGAAAGAAAGGTTCAGTAAAGTCCAACCACCCCATCCAAGAATCTGGCACAGCCAATATCGATAAATTCTCTTTCGCATTATACAAATTTACACGTAAAAAGCAGCCTCAATAGGGGAGGAATTGATTAATGGTGAAAAGCAATGTTTAAAAGGTGCAAAGACCAATGTAAAAGTAGCCTAATGTATTTTAACTTTAAAAACTTTAGTTTTACAAGGTAGAAAAAAATTTTAATGCAAAACCAAAGTTTAAATAAAGAAAAAGAAGTATTAACCCCTGCCGAAAGAGAATTTGAAAATAACATCCGGCCCGCTGCGATTGAAGAATTTAGTGGCCAGACACAAATCATCGAAAACTTACGCATTTTTATAAAAGCAGCAAGACAACGGGAAGAAGCCCTTGATCACATTTTATTTCATGGCCCTCCGGGGCTTGGAAAAACAACCCTAAGCCGCATCGTTTCAAATGAACTGGGGGTAAATATTAAGGAAACCAGCGGTCCGGTTATTGAAAAACCCGGAGACCTTGCCGGTTTACTCACCAATCTTGAAACAAACGATGTTTTATTTATTGATGAAATTCATCGATTAAGCAATGTGGTTGAAGAATATTTGTATGCCGCAATGGAAGATTACCGGATCGATATTATGATCGATACCGGCCCAAACGCAAGAAGTGTTCAGATTAATTTGAATCCGTTTACGTTAATCGGCGCAACCACAAGAAGTGGTTTATTGACAGCACCCTTGCTTTCAAGATTTGGTATTAAATCAAGGTTGGAGTATTATGATACCGCCACTTTACAAAAGATCATTTTACGTTCCGCTTCTATTTTAAAAACAAAAATCACTTCAGATGCTGCAACAGAAATCGCCGGAAGAAGCCGCGGAACGCCAAGAATTGCGAATGGATTATTAAGAAGAGTTCGTGATTTTGCGCAAGTTCTTTCTAACGGAGTGATTGATTTAAGAATTACGCAACATGCATTAAAAGCTTTGAACGTAGATGAATACGGATTGGATGAGATGGACAACAGAATTTTAAGTACTATCATTGAAAAATTCAAAGGCGGGCCTGTTGGAATAACAACGATTGCAACCGCCGTTGGGGAAGAATCCGGAACATTGGAAGAAGTGTATGAACCTTTTTTAATACAGGAAGGTTTTATAATGCGAACCTCACGGGGAAGAGAAGTTACAGAAAAAGCTTATAAGCATCTTGGAAAAATTCCTCATAGAAATAATAAAGGGCCGGAATTGTTTTCATAGAGAAAAAAAGCTTCCGGTAAACGAACTTATATGCACGATTTTTATTTAGAATAATCTGTGAAAATTCGTTTAACCGGCAGCAAAAAATTTATCTTCGTTACATGCCAAATTACAGAGAAAATTTATTAAAAAAGTTCAGGGAAGAATACCAACAACTTAACGAAGAGCAGAAGAAAGCAGTAGATACAATCGAAGGCCCGGTGATGGTAATTGCCGGTCCCGGAACAGGAAAAACACAAATCCTGGCTGCAAGAATCGGAAAAATTTTGTTAGATACTGACGCGCTTCCCCAAAATATTTTATGCCTTACTTATACTGATGCCGGCGCTATTGCCATGCGGAAAAGATTATTGCAATTTATTGGCCCTGATGCTTACAAAGTAAATATTTACACCTTTCACAGCTTTTGTAATGAAGTGATACAACAAAATTTATCACTCTTTGAAAAGCCTGCACTGAATCCTGTTTCTGACCTTGAAAAAATTCAGCTTTACAAAACGCTTATTGACAATCTTCCAAAAAATAATCCTTTAAAAAGATACCGTGGAGATGTATATTATGAAATAAAAAACCTCCAGAAGTTATTTTCAGCAATGAAAAGAGAAGGATGGACACCGGCGTACCTTATTGAAAGGATTGATGTTTATTTGGAAAAGATCAAAGACGACGAAACTTATAAATATAAAAGAGCTTCAAAAAAATATGAAAAAGAAGTTGGCGATTATAAACCCGACTATTTTAACGAAGTAGAGCGGATGAAAAAGCTGTGTGCTGCAGTAAATGAATTTGATAATTTTCAAACGCTGATGAAGCAACAGAATCTATATGATTTTGACGATATGATCAATTGGGTTATTTCCGTTTTCAAAGAAAATAAAAACGTATTGGCCGATTACCAGGAAAGATTTCAATATGTATTAGTTGACGAATACCAGGATACAAGCGGAACACAGAATGAAATTGTAAAACTGTTGATCGATTTTTGGGATGAGCCGAATGTTTTTGTCGTTGGTGATGATGATCAAAGTATTTATCGTTTCCAGGGCGCAAACGTCGAGAACATGGAAAATTTTGCCAAAAGTTACGAAGGGCTTTTGAAGATTGTCCTCACCAATAATTACCGTTCTACAAAACCCATTCTCGATGTTTCAAAATCTTTGATCGACAGAAATGCGGAGAGGCTAATTCATAAATTTCCCGGGCTTACCAAAGAACTAAAGTGTTCAAAAGAAGAACTACAAAAATTAATTGATAGTCCTGCAATTATTGAATACAACAGCATAAAAGATGAAATGGCTGATGTAACGAACAAGATTGAAAACCTTATCACTGAAGGAATTGAGCCAGGAAAGATCGCGGTTATTTATAAAGAAAATAATTACGGAGAGCAGTTGATGAAATATTTCAGGCTGAAAAACATTCCCTATTATTCAAAAAAAAGCATCAATATTCTTGATGATCCTTTTGCTAAAAAAATAATTCAGATCTTAAGATATCTTACTGCTGAGCACGACATTCCTTTTGGAGGCGATGAACTTTTATTTGGCATTTTGCATTTTGATTTTTATAAAATTCCACCGATAGAAATTGCCAAACTTACGGTAGAAGTAAACAGTAAAAATTATAGTGGCCAACGTACTTCCCTCAGGAAATTATTGTTTGAAAAAGCCAACGCAATTGCCAAAGATCTTTTTGATACTGGTATTAATCCTGCTTTAATAGATTTCAGTAAAAAGCTGGAACAACTTATTGCAGACGTGGCAAACGTACCGTTACAAACGCTTATTGAAAAAGTAATTTCTGAGGCCGGCGTGCTTTCATACATCATGAAAAATAAAGATAAAATCAGGCTGCTACAGATTCTTACCGGCTTTTTTGATTTTGTAAAAGAGGCAACAGCACGCAATCCTTCTTTGGATTTGAAAGGTTTGATGGAAGTAATTGAACTCATGAAAAAAGAAAAATTGCCTTTACCTCTTATTCAATATTCGGGAAATAGC
This sequence comes from uncultured Chitinophagaceae bacterium, assembly GCA_963811285.1. Taxonomy (GTDB): domain Bacteria; phylum Bacteroidota; class Bacteroidia; order Chitinophagales; family Chitinophagaceae; genus Ginsengibacter. The sequence continues at coordinate 38,492 of CAWEQV010000044.1, forward strand.
GCCGGCGTAAACCTGTTAACCGCACATGGTTCAAAAGGATTGGAATTTGAACATGTCTTTATCACAGGAATGAATGCACATTTGTGGGAGAAGAAAAATAATCCTAATGATGGTTACAAACTTCCTGACACATTATTTTCTTCTCTTCCTTCAGGAAGTGCAGAGGAAGAATTAAGGAGGTTATTTTATGTGGCGATTACAAGAGCGGAAAAAAATTTATGCATCTCTTATGTCAAATTGCGTCCGGATGGAAAAGATGCAGAGCATTCAATGTTTATCGCAGAAATAATAGAAGGCAGCGATTTAAAAATTGATTCCATCAAAATTCCTGAAGAAGAATTGATGGAATTTGAAATTCTGAATTACATTCCACAAGCGCCTGAAATTGATAAAAGTGAAGATGATTTTATCAATTCCGTTCTCGAAAAGTACGTGATGAACGTAACTTCCTTGAATAATTATCTTGACTGCCCGCTCGGTTTTTATTACAAAAACCTGATCCGGATTCCTGCAGGAAAATCAGAAACACTGGAGTTTGGAAGCGCTGTGCATTATCGCGCTCCAGAAGCTTTTTGAAGAAATGCAAAAAAGTGAGCAACAGCAATTCCCTCCTAAAGAAAAGATGATAGAGCACTTTAAGTGGTACCTGAAAAGGCATCGTGAAAATTTCACTCCCGAATCTTTTTCAAGAAGAATGGAACAGGGAGAAATTGTTTTGGGCGATTATTACGATGAATACATTCCCGTTTGCAACAAAATAGTAGCTGTAGAAAGAAACATTAAAAATGTAGTGAATGGAATTCCTATAAAAGGAAAAATTGACAAAATGGAATTCAGCGGCAAAGAAGTGAACGTGGTGGATTACAAAACCGGCGATGTAAACAGCGATTATACAAAGAAAAAATTACTGGCACCAAATGCCGATAATCCTCTTGGCGGAGATTATTGGCGACAAGCTGTGTTCTATAAAATTTTAATCGATAATATGGACGGAAAAGACTGGAAAGTGGTAAGTGCAGAATTTGATTTTGTAGAACCGGATAAATCAAAAGGATTTCAAAAAAGAAAAATTTATATTGAACCTTCAGACATTACAACAGTAAAGCAACAATTAACCGAAGTTTGGAATAAAATACAGGCGAGAGATTTTTATACAGGCTGCGGAAAAGAAGATTGCACCTGGTGCAATTTTGTAAAAGAAAATGAAATTCATATCGCACTGCATGATATAATCGAAGAAGAACAGGAGATTTAATTTTAATTTAGGATGCAGAAAAATCAATATCCGTTCAAAGCATTTAAGTTTGCTTTTCTGAAATGAAGATTTATAATTCCATAATAATTTTAGCGGCGGCGGCTTTTTGTTATTTTCTTTCTGTTTTGGGAAGCGGATGTGCTCAAATTGGAATGCCAACCGGAGGGCCAAGAGATTCCACTCCTCCCGTTTTACTAAATGCAACGCCACCCAACCGAACACTTCATTTTACAGCAAACAGGATCGTTTTAACTTTTGATGAATATGTACATTTACAGGATCTTCAAAAAAATTTGTTAGTGACTCCTGAACCTAAGATAACACCTAATGTAACTTCAAAATTAAAAACCGTTAGCATAAAGATCCGTGACACACTTCAACCAAATACTACCTATAGTTTTCAGTTAGGCGATGCGATACAGGATATAAATGAGAACAATCCTTTGCATGATTACACTTATGTTTTTTCTACAGGCTCTTATATTGATTCACTCACTTTTAATGGAAGCGTAATTCTTGCTGAAACAGGAAAAGCAGACAGCACTTTGCTTGCTCTGTTATATAAAAATTTAGATGATTCCGCTGTTTATAAAGAGAAGCCCAGGTATGTTACGAGGCTTGATTCTTCTGGAAATTTTCATTTTAAATACCTTGCCCCCGGCATTTATCATTTATATGCTTTATCCGCTGAAGGGGGACAAAAAATGTATAATAACCCTTCACAACTTTTTGCCTTTGCTGATAGTGCTATTGATATTTCAACTGATGTGAAGCCGGTAAAATTGTATGCATATTCAGAACAAAAAAATGTAAAACCGGTTTCAAAAGCCGCACTGACGGCTAAGAAAGCTGCTGAAAAAATATTAAAATATACTACCTCTGCTTCAGGAGGTTCTCAGGATTTGTTATCTCCTCTCACTCTTACTTTTCCTGTTCCATTAAAAAACTTTGATTCTTCCAAAATAAAATTGACAGATACGTTATTCAATCCAATTCCAGCTACATCTATTTCGATAGATACTTCTCAAAGGGAAATTACTATCAACAATAACTGGAAAGAAGACACTAAATATAAGTTAGTGATTGAAAAAGATTTTGCTGTAGATACTTTAGGCGATGAACTTTTGAAACCTGATACCATTAGCTTTAAGACAAAAGCCGAGAATGAATACGGAAGCATAAAATTAAATTTCACCAATTTAGATAAGATTCCGCACCCGGTTTTGCAATTTGTAAAGGACAATAAAATAGTAGATTCTTTCAAATTAACTTCTCCAACCTTCATCAGGAAATTGTTTGAACCTGGTGAATATGAACTAAGAATCCTGAACGACAAAAATGACAACGGAACGTGGGATCCAGGTAATTATCAGCTTAAAAAACAACCTGAAATAGTTACTCCGATTCCTAAAAAACTTTCTATCCGGGCTGATTGGGACAATGAAGCAGACATTATTTTGTAAAGTTTTTGACTACCGTAAATTAGGTTTATAAAAATAAAAAAACGTCTTAATTGTTGGTTTACTTACAGATGCTTCCTTTCAAAATCAAACTTGTAATTCTTAATTTTGCAGAATGATCTTTTCCTCCTCTCTTTTAGAAAATGCGGTAAATGAATTTGCAAAATTACCCGGTATTGGTAAAAAAACTGCTTTACGCCTGGTTCTTCATCTTTTAAAAAAAGAAGTAAATGATGTTAAAGGCTTCAGTGATGTTATTTTAAAAATGAGGGAAGAAATTCACTTTTGTTCCCGCTGCAAAAACATTGCGGATAAAGAATTATGTAACATTTGCGAAAACCGTAGCCGCCAACAACAGATTATCTGCGTGGTTGAAAATATTCGCGATGTAATTGCTATTGAAAGTACCCAACAATACAACGGTCTTTATCATGTGCTGGGTGGAATCATTTCTCCGTTAGATGGAATAGGGCCTGATCAGTTAGAAATTGAGTCACTGGTAAAACGGGTAAACGAAGAAAAAACCGAAGAACTTGTTTTTGCTTTAAGCCCGAATATTCAAGGTGATACTACCATCTATTATATCAGTAAAAAATTAAAAGACGCTGCTGTAAAAATTACTACCATTTCGCGCGGTATTTCCTTTGGGGGCGAACTTGAATATGCTGATGAAATGACACTCGCAAGAAGCATTTCAAACAGAATGCCTATAGAAAATTACGTAGGCAATAACAAATGGTAAATATTTATACACCTCGTATTTATTAATTTACTAAATCGGGCATAATTAATTATCTTGCAATTCCATGCAAACTGAAATATTTTGAGCAATATTATCAAAACAGATTATAAGCCGGTTATCGGATTTTCATCCGGTGATATTAATGGAATCGGGCCGGAACTGCTTATAAAAACGCTCTCAGATAACCGAATTCATGAATTTTTTACGCCTGTGATTTTTGCCAGTAATAAAGTCATTAATTTTTATAGGAAAAGTATCCCCGACGTTAATTTCAACTTTACAAGTTTAAAGGATTTTAGTAAGATCAATTCAAAACAAGTTAATATTTACAACTGCTGGGATGAGGACGTGGTAATAAACCCCGGAGAGTTGAACGAAACAGGAGGACAATATGCGGTAAAAAGCCTGATGGCTGCAAGTGAAGCTCTTAAGAATGGACAAATAGAAGCTTTGGTTACCGCGCCCATACATAAAAAAAATGTACACAACCAGGATTTTCCATATACCGGTCACACTCCTTTTTTCAAAGATTATTTTCAACAAAGGGATGTGGTGATGTTATTAGCCGCAGGTGATTTCCGGGTGGGTTTGGTAACAGAACATGTGGCTTTGAAAGATGTGGCTCAATATATTACAAAAGAAAATATTTTAAGCAAGATCAGTATTTTATACGCTTCTCTTAAAAGAGATTTCAATATCGAAAAGCCAAAAATAGCGGTACTGGCACTTAAATCCACATGCAGGAGATGAAGGCCTTATTGGAACAGAAGAAATAGAAATTATCAGGCCTGCCGTGGTGGAAGCAAAGCATTATAATATGATCGTATCGGGGCCTTTTAGTGCGGATGCTTTTTTTGCACGTAATTATCAAAACAGGTTCGATGCAGTATTGGCAATGTACCACGATCAGGGTTTGATCCCTTTAAAATCATTGGCTTTTGGAGAAGGGTTAAATTATACAGCAGGATTACCAGTAGTAAGAACAAGCCCTGACCATGGAACAGCTTTGGATATTGCCGGGAAAAATAAAGCAGATGCTGCATCCTTTACTGCTGCCACATTTGGAGCTTTGGAGATTTTAAAAAACCAGGCATTTTTCGATGAAAATCATAAAAATCCTTTGAAAAAAATGAGTGGTTCTGTATTAGCGGGGGGACCGGATGAGTAAAAATATACAACCAGGAACAAAATAACTGCAATTCTTTTTTCGTTATTTAGATTAAGGTATTTTGTTTTTAATCTCAAACAAACGTATACATTTGTAAAAGGATTCTTTTTAACACCATTGCATGGAGAATATCATTTTTAGCAGCGGATTAGCCTTCTTAATTACATTCTTTTCTATCCCTGTAATTATCGAAGTTGCGAAAGACAAAAAGCTGTTTGACGAACCAGGCGAACGGAAAGTACATAATGTAGTTATTCCGACTTTGGGCGGCTTAGGTATTTTTGCAGGATTTATTTTCGCTACACTCATTGGTGTTCCTCCTTCTGAGACTTCTGTTCTTCAATATTTCATGGCAGCAATAATGATCATCTTTTTTATGGGAATAAAAGATGATATTCTCATTCTTACTGCTACCAAAAAATTTGTTGGCCAGTTAATAGCCGCAGGGATTATTATAAAGTTTGGAGGAATTGAAATAAAAGACCTCTATGGTATTCTTGGTATTCACGCCCTTCCTCCTACAGCCGCTTTTTTAATATCGCTTTTTACAATAGTGGTCATTACTAATTCATTTAATTTGATTGATGGAGTGGATGGATTGGCAGGAAGCCTTGGTTTACTTACTTCTCTCATTTTCGGCATTTATTTTTATTATTCAGGGCAAACATTATATGCAATCATGGCTTTATCACTTGCAGGAAGCCTTGTAGGTTTTTTAATTTATAATTTCAGTCCTGCCAGAATATTTATGGGTGATACAGGCTCGTTGCTGATTGGGTTGATCAATTCAATACTTGTCATCAAATTTATCGAAGTTGCCTCCGACCCTTCTTCTTTACTTCCTTTAACTTCTGCTCCCGCATTGGCCTTTGCTATTCTAATCGTACCTCTCTTTGATACACTTAGAGTCGTAAGTGTAAGAATTATCAATCGCCGCTCACCTTTTTGCCCTGACAGAAATCATGTTCACCATTTTTTATTGGATATGGGACTAAGACATACAACCATTGCTTTAGCTTGTTCGGCAACCAATCTCCTCTTAATTGCAATGGCATATGTTTTACGTTTTACCGGAACTGCATTTGTAATGTTGTCATTGATAACTACTTCTGCCGCATTGGCAGCCGTGATTATTTATAACAAACCAAAAAAGAAAATGATGGTTACCAATGGTCATCTCCACGAAAAACCTTTAATAACCTCGCATAAAATTTTTACTATTGCAGAAGAAGCAGTAGAACAAGATTAATCTTTGCCAAGTTCCCTTTTATCATTTCGTTTTCATAAATTTGTGCACTTTTATAAAGCCAATTTTGGCACAAGAAGCATTTATAAAATCATGAGATATGTTAGAAGAGACAACAGGAATAATTGATGAAGCAACAGTTTCAATGAAAAAAGCTACCGAACATTTTGAAACTGAATTAGGAAAAATAAGAGCAGGAAAAGCAAGTCCGTCAATGTTGGATGGTATTACTGTTGACTATTACGGAACCCCTACACCAATTAACCAGGCTGGTAATTTGAGTGCTATTGATGCCCGAACCCTTACTATACAACCATGGGAAAAAAATATGCTTCAGCCAATTGAAAGAGCGATCATTGCTGCAAATATTGGAGTAAACCCGCAAAATGATGGAAATATCATTCGTTTATTTTTGCCGCCTTTAACTGAAGAACGAAGAAAAGAATTTGTAAAAAGAAGTAATGCTGAAGGTGAACAGGCTAAAATAGCGATTCGCAATATCCGACGAGATGCTATAGAACAAGTGAAGAAATTGCAGAAAGATGGCTTAAGTGAAGATGAGGCAAAAGAAGCGGAAGATGAAATTCAGGCAATTACCGACACCCATATTACACTTATTGAAAAACATCTTGCTGTTAAAGAAAAAGAAATTATGTCGGTTTAAATCAGTGTTTCATGCTAAAGGAACAATTACTTATATTGATAACCGCGCCTCTGTATGTAATTGTAATCGGAATAGAAATAATTGTAAGTAATCTTCATTTAAAAAAATATTACACGTTAAAGGATACATTGATGAATCTGTATCTGTGTATTCTGAACGGAGGAATCGACCTTTTGTTTCGTGCTGTTTATTTATTAATACTTATTATAATTTACCAATTCCATTTTACCAGCTTTTCGCATAATCCTTTTATTTATTGGTTTTTGCTTTTTATTTCCGAAGATCTTGCTTTTTACTTTGAACATCGTGTTGATCATTTTTGCAGAATATTTTGGGCAGTACATGTTACACATCATTCTTCAGAAGAATTCAATTTAACCACCGGTTTTCGCTCTTCCGTTTTACAACCACTTTATCGCTTTATTTATTTTATCCCGCTCGTTTTGCTGGGATTCAAACCCTTGGATATTGTGTTCATGTATTCGCTTACGCAGATCTACGGGATTTTGGTTCATACGCAATACGTGAATAAAATGCCTGCGTGGTTTGAAGCTCTGTTTGTGAGTCCGGCGCATCACCGTGTTCATCATGCGAGCAACATTCGTTACCTGGATAAAAATCTGGGAATGGTGCTCATTATTTGGGATAAAATTTTTGGAACGTTCCAGGAAGAAGTAAAAGAAGATCCGGTTAAATATGGATTAACCAAGCCTATATCTGAACCTTATCACCTCACGAATATTATCTTTCATGAATGGAAAGATATTTCACAAGATCTGCAACAAAAAATACCGTTTACCATAAAATTAAAATACCTTTTTATGCCCCCCGGGTGGAGCCATGATGGAAGAACCAAAACCGCTAAAGAACTTAGAAAGGAATTGTACAACGTTGAAAAAAATTATATTCCTTCAAAACGGTATTTTACAAGGATTTTTAAATTTAAATAAATAAATAAGTACATTTATTTAAATATTTGATTGGACACAATCAAGCCATTTTACATTTCTATATTTTTCACCTCAAATTTCAAAACTATGAGCTTTATTAAGGACTTCAAGGCATTTGCACTTAAGGGCAATGTGATGGATCTGGCAATTGCCGTAATTATTGGCGCCGCTTTCACCGCTATCGTTTCTTCGTTAGTAAAAGACATTATTACCCCGCTTATACTTACTCCGGCATTAAATGCAGTGGGAGCAAAAAATATTTCCGAATTAAAATGGGGCGAAGTGACGTATGGAAATTTTTTAGCCGCTGTACTTAACTTTCTTATTATCGGGCTGATCTTATTTATCCTTATCAAAAAGATCGTTCATTTTCAAAAGAAAGAAGTGGCCAAACCTGCGCCACCTCCTGTATTATCAACCACAGATAAATTATTAACTGAGATAAAAGAAGAACTGCAAAAAAGGTAATTTTATTCAATAAATTTGCTATCCCAATGGTCTTTTCATTGGGATTTTTTTTACCTTGATGAAAATGAAACCAATAAGTGTTCCCAATTATTTTTAAATGAATACAGAAATTTATCAAATAAAATTACCACAGTTTGAAGGCCCGTTCGATTTGCTCTTGTTTTTTATTGAGCGTGACGAATTGGATATTTACAACATCCCTATTTCAAAAATCACAAACGATTTTCTGGATTATATACATCACAGTGAAACACTGAATATCGAACTAAGCAGCGAGTTTATTTTATTCATCAGTACCTTGATGCGCATCAAGGCAAAAATGCTTATTCCACGAAAAGAACTGGATGCGCAGGGAAATGAAATTGATCCACGGCAGGAACTGGTTGATAAAATACTGGAATACAAAAGGTTCAAAGAGGCTTCTCAAAAAATGAGCGAAATGGAAGCGCTTAGGATGCTGATGGCCAAACGTGGAAATATACAGGAAGAACTGGCCCTTATTGGTGAAGAAGCGGGTGAAGGAACCGAAATACAAACGGTCACTTTATTTAAACTGATGAAGGCGTTTGAAAAAGTGGCTCAACGACTGCTGGACAAAAGAAACCGGCCGGTTCACACTGTTATTAGCTACAATTATACGATGGAAGGAACCAGGAAATATATACTGGATCTTATTAGAGCTGAAAAATCTATTTCCTTCGAAAAAATATTTGACAAATGCGATGACCGCATCCACGCAATATTCCTTTTCCTTAATATCCTGGAACTGGTTCAATTGAATTACATGAATATCATTACCGGCAACGGCACCAATAATTTTATAATTGAATATAACGAGAACCATCCTGAAACTGAACCTGTGGAAAACGAAGAAAATGCTGACTTATAGAGTCCGCACAATTTAACTCTATCGGTAAAATAAAAACTTTCATTTTTTGTTCGTTTACTATTCTTACTTTTCTATTCTAGCTATCAACACAAACATTGGCAAGAAGCAGCAAATATCTCTGTCGTTAAATTTTCATTCATTAGTATAAGTTTTTTGAGGCTGACATTAAAAAATCAAAACCGTCCGCTTTAGCGCCCAAACTGTAAAAAAAAGAACCACTTCCGGTTTTTCGAATTACCATTCAAATAGAATTTTACACCATTCATAACGGAAATATGCATCTTAATGTACTATGTTTTGCATAGTACCTACTTTTAACTATATCTTTGTTATGTAATTAAAATAAAAACAATTAAAACGAAAGAAAATGAAAACAGTAATAAGCAATAAACCAGGAGAAGCTCTTGAAGTTGCAAAACGTGTCATCTATTCCCTTCAGGTGTTGATGGTAGGATTATTTATCCCCTTCTCATTTGTATTCGGAATAAGCTACAAAATGCCTAACACTAAAAGTGAAAGCAGCATTAGCATAAGCAAACAAAGCCAGGTTAGTCATGCCAATAACACTGTAGATGTTGGAAAAGTGTTATCTGAAAAAACAGCTAAAGAAATTAAATCAATCCCTCAATCAAAAAACAAAAAAAATGAAAAAGTTATTTAGTAATCTACCAGGAGAAGCTCTTGAAGTTGCAAATCAAATGGTATATTCCTTAAAAGTATTATTGATAGGATTATTTATTCCATTCACTTTTGTTTTGGGAATATCTTACAACCGGCATACAGTAGCTGAAAAAAGTGAAATTAATATGAATAAGGAAAATGTAGCGGCAATTAATAATACAGTTGACTTTACAAAAGTATTACCTGATCAAAACGCTTGATCCTTTCATAAAAACATGTTTGCCGGTATCGCGAAGCGTATATTCTAAAGTCCAAACATAGATGCCGGCATCCTGCGGTTCACTTTTGATCGTCCCGTCCCATTTTTGAGTCCAGTCGTGTGATTCAAAAACCAATTGTCCGTAGCGGTTATACACTTTGAAATCAAGATTATCCGCTTTAAAAGCATTTAGCGGATATAAAAAATCATTTAATCCATCACCGTTAGGCGTAAACCCATTTGGTACAGCAATGTAACAGCTTTTCAAAACCCGGATACTATTAACGGCTGTATCGAAACAACCCAAATCGTTTTGAACAACCAAAGAAACAGGATAATTATGTTCTGTCAGTAAAATTGGATATTTCTGAGGAAAAGGATCTTTGATTTCGCTTGTATTGCCGTTTTGAAAGTTCCAGTAATAAGAAACAATATTTCCGATACTTTCATTTTTTAAAAATGCAGAATCTTCGGGACATAAAATATTAGTTGTTTCAAATGCGGCTTTCAGTTCGTTGTCCAAATTCACTTCTTTGGTAGTAGTATCACTACAAAAACCATTTGAAACTTCCAGCGTTATACTTTTCGTTCCGAAAGAACTGAAGTAAGAAACGGGATTTTGCAACGTGCTTTCACCATTATAATCCAGTTGCCATGACCATTGGTTGATTCCATTCGATCCTGCATTTTTAAATTGCACCGTATCATACCTGCAACCTTTATTTATTGAATAAGTAAAGTCAGCAGAAACTGTATCTTTCAACGTAAAATTTATTGATGATCCGGCCGGCGTTTCCTGGGCACATTCATCAATTAAAGTGTTTCCATCATTACCTTTTTTTAAAATGATTTGATAAGTCCCTCCATTCACAATTGGCTCAGAAAAATTAACAGTAATGGTTTTTGTTGCCTGAGCTACGCAATAAGTTGATGCACTTATCACGTTAACTGCCGTTGGTCCTGTTACTATAAAATCACTGCCATCTTTTGAAACTGAGCTGCATAAAATATTTTTTTTAAATACAAGTTGCAGAGATTGCGGCGCACAATTTGGTGTTACCAAACTATCCATGGGAGTTGGCGCAAGAGGTAAAATCTGCAAAGGCAAAGAACTGCCAACAGGAATAGTTGCATCACAATTATCTAAAAGCGTATTTTGGTCGGATCCGTTTTTTATAGTAATTGTATAATTTCCGACAGGAAGAGGATTACTTAAATCGAGTTCCAGCGAATCCATATCAAATGCATCACAAAAAGATTTTGCAGAAGTTATATTGGCAACAGCAGGAGAAATGGCAAAATCACTTCCGTCAATGGCAAGGCTGCTGCATTTCATTTTTTTGTTTGTCTTTATAAAAATCTTTGCGGCATCGCACGAACTGCTGATACTTTGCAAAGCGGGTTTTATCGTATCAGTAATACTTGCGGTTCCTCCTCCAAAACTTAACTCGTATCCTTTTTCCGACGCGCGAAAGTTAGTAAAATGACTGACCAATAAAAGATAGTTGTGATTTACTTTTAACGTCGGCATCGAGCTGAAAGTTGGATAACTGGTGCCGGCGCAATTATTTAAAGTTTTTCCGGTTGATGATGCGCCGGTCAATCCCGTATTTCCTGACCAGTTGCAGGATACAAATAAAGAATTGTCTGTATAGACATCATTTGGATTATGGCCGGTTATATCAAATAACTGCCAGTCATAATCATCATTTAAATCCACAGGAGTAAGTAAAAAGCCTAATGTTCCCGAAGAGAAACAGGTGAATTTGTACCAAAAAGGATTTATATCAGTTAAGATCTGCACTTGAAGAACATGGACCAGGGACATGATTTTCCTCCACAATAAGGAACGGTTGTCTGAGAAAAAACACTTGTGCCACACACCGGAAACGCGGTAGAAGGATTTTGTCCTAAAGCAGTGCAAGTCGTTTGAGCCCTGGCTAATGAAACAAAAAACGATAACAATAAAAGAAAGGTTACGGATTTCAAATAGACAATTTTATTACATCAAAAATATCCTTTTGTCACAAATCGCAGCTATAGATTTGTAAATATCGGCAAACATTGACTTTGGATGACAGCAAACAAATAAATAACAGGAATTTGTATTTTGTTTAGTACAATAGTGTTTTGAAGAGTTCTAACTATTTCGATCTGATATCAGACAGCAAAAAAACGAGGTTAGAAATTTATTGTAAAAATTCGTTTACTTCGTGTAAAAAGTTCAAATAAAGTTCACTTATTCGCTCTAATTCGACTTTAAAATTATATGAAAAACTTTTTAGAAAGAGCTTCAACTATTCAACAAAGAATAAATGAACTGACTGAAAGAAATCCCACAGGCGGCTTATTCGGATCAAAAGCTTTCATTGAAAAAAATAATACCATCGCTTCATGGATGAAAGAGGCAGGACTCGAAACAAGAGTTGACAACATGGGAAACATTCGGGGGAAATTAAAAAGCAAGGATGCTAATCCGAAAACATTTGTAATCGGATCTCATTTTGATGGATCTGTAAGTGCAGATAAATATGATGGTATTTTAGGCGTTCTTGCTGGTATTGAAGTGATTGATAATTTGCATGCTCAGCAAATCGAACTCCCTTTTAACGTTGAATTAATTGCCTTTGCTGAAGAAGAAGGCGTACGGTTCAACCATAACTATCTGGGAAGTAAAGTTGTAGCCGGAACATTTAAAAATAAATTTCTTGAGCTTAAAGACAAAGATGGCGTTTCGCTTTCAGAAGTTTTAAAATCGCTCAACTTTGCTTCTGAAAAAATTAAAGAAGATGCCCTCAGTTCTGAAGATCTTTTGAGTTATTTCGAAATGCATGTTGAACAGGGATGTGTACTGGCGGATGCGAATGTTCCTTTTGGAATTGCCACTTCAATTTATGGACAAAAAAGAATTGAGATAAAATTCAGTGGTAAAGACGGTCATGCAGGAAGTACTCCGATGGTAAAAAGACAGGATGCTTTGGCTGCCGCGGCAAAGTTTATTTTATCAGTAGAAAAGTACGCCAAACGCGAAAACAGAAACCTAATCGCGACTGTCGGTAAACTAACAGTTCATGATTCGGCAACTAATAAAATTGCAGGAACAGTAACTTGTACTTTAGATCTGAGAAGCAATGATGCTGAGTTATTATCTGAAGCGTATGAAAGCATTAACTTTTCCTGCGAAAAGATATGTGATAAGAGAAATATTTATTTTGAATGGAATTTGGTACAGGAAACGGATCCGGTCATATGTAATAAAAAATTAAGAAAATTATTAGCGAATTCCATTTCTGAAAAAAACATTCCATTCATTTATATGGAAAGTGGTGCAATATATGATGCAGCTATAATGGCAAAAGTGGCGCCTGCATGCCTTTTGTTATTAAGAAGTTTCAGAAATATTAATGGCAATTCCCACGGGGAAGAGGAAGAAAAAAATATCGCTTTCTCATTGGAAATTGCAGATAATTTTATCAAACAGCTAATTTCATCTTCTGAAAAATCCTTCAGAAAAAAAGATAAATAATGACAATCGCTGATTTTGATCATTTACCCGAAAGTGAAAAAAAAGAACTGCTCCGAATGTGTTGCGGCTCAACGGCGTGGATCAAAAAGATGCTCAGCATTTTCCCGGTTAATGATTTAGTTGACCTCCTGGAATATGCAGAAGAAGAATGGTACGACTGCAATCCTGCAGATTGGCTTGAAGCTTTTGAAACACATATAAAAATCGGAGACATAGAATCTCTGAAAAAAAATAAAGCAAAAAATGCAGACTGGCCTCTAAAAGAGCAGGAAGGCGTATTAAACAGCCCTCCCAATGTGCTTGATGAATTAGCAAAAGCCAATGAAATGTATGAAGACAACTTTGGCTATAACTACATTGTTGCGGCCACCGGAAAATCTGCAAGAGATATGATTGATAATTTATTTCATCGATTAGATAATGATCCACATGACGAACTAATCATTGCTGCTGCTGAACAAAATAAGATTACGCAACTGCGTTTGCAGAAATTATTTTCCTGAAAATAAAAATTGGCGGTATTTGTTTAATTACTGCAACTTAATTTATTCCAATTTGAAAATCTGCTTCTTTGAAGTCCAGAGCAGTTTGTACCAATAAATACTTTAAAATCACCGGCTCATTATGTCTTCCTGTAAATAAGTAATCCACACTGGAAGCGGTTTTGTGGACAAATAGATAAACAAAATGCCCCTCAATGGCAAGCTAATTGCACATTTTGGGGCATCTTGAATTTTTGTCTATGTCAAATTTATTATTTTCTTTCCAATCGTTACTCCATAAAAATTTTGCTCAAACAGATTTAGGAGAACTTTACCAGAGTATTCCTTTTGAATCATTTGCGCAAACAATTCCAGCTCCTGCTTTTGCAAAAAGTAATTTAGGCAGGAAGCCCTGGTTTGATGTGAAGGGAGGAATCGGCCTGTTAATTTTGAAGCATTATACTGGTTTGAGTGATGCGTTACTGATTGAGCGTATCAATACTGATTGGGCAATGCAATTATTTTGTGGCATTCAGTTAAAACCGGGCCAGCAAATTAAAGACACCAATCAGCCGAGCTTCTGGAGAACTTATATCGGCCAACACCTGGACATAGAGGCATTGCAAAAAAGAGCAGCCGATTATTGGAAACCGTGGATGCAGCAAAGAGGTATTGGAATGCAGGATGCCACTTGTTATGAAAGCCGCATCAGCTTTCCTACAGATGTAAAATTATTATGGCAATGCTGCAATAGCACTTATCTTTTATTGCAACAAGTTCGCCAACAAAACAAACAACGCAGGAGCCGGATAAATTATGACAAAAAGAAAAAAGATTTTTTATCCTATCAGCGTACTAAAAAGAAAACACGCCGGGCAGAAAAAAAACTGCGTATCAAATTGGTGAAATTTTTATTGAAGCTTCTACAGCAACTGGAACATCTTCAAACCAAATACAACACGGCTCTTTCACACAAACAACAGAACCAGTTACGCGCTATCACTACTGTTTATAAGCAGCAGCACGGGAAGCTTTACGGAGATACTACCATTATTAAAGACCGGATAGTCTCACTAAGCAAGCCTTATATCCGACCGATAGTAAGAGGCAAAGAAGTGAAGCAGGTTGAATTTGGTGCTAAAGTAAATGTGCTGCAGGTTGATGGCATTAATTTTATCGGGCATCTTAGTTATGATGCCTTCAATGAAGGCACAAGATTGCAGAAAGGAATTTTTTTGCAACGCCAGCTTTTTGGTAAATGTACTCACCAGTCAGCCGATAAAATATATGCTACTAATGCCAACAGAAGTTATTGCAAACAAAATAACATCGTTACTAATTTTATTCCAAAAGGAAGACAGAAAATACGGTACATAGAACAAGCGGCAGCTTTAACCAACCAACTCAATATACAAAGAGGAACGGTTCTGGAAGGAAGTTTTGGAAATGAAAAAAACCATTACTCGCTTAACAAAATAGCCGCCCGCAATCAAACTACAGAAACCTGTTGGATATTTTTTGGAATGTTCACGGCCAATGCTTCTAAAATCGCCAAACGAATGAAGCAACAATCTTCTGCTCAATCAAAGGTTGCCTGAAAATTAATTTCATTTATTAAAAAAAAGACAGTCAAAAGAATGGTTGTTGGCACAGTATTGTCTTTACCTAAAAATTAAGATGCAAAAACCTTATTCAATCAATAAAATCTATATCAGCTAACTATATTTATAAAATCTATTCTAAAATACTATCTCAAAAATCAACCTTTGGCTTTTAATAATTCAAATCACATATTGTGGATAAAGCCGAGAACAGAAAATTAAAAGATATTTTACAGGTCATCTTCTTTGATCTTTTATTTAATTTTTCGTCATAAGCGGAGAGAAAAGTTTTCCCCAAATCTGTTACATAAATACACAAAATGTTTTTATTATTGAGGCGTTCCATTTTTGTTCCGATGAAGCCTCTTTTGTACAATCCCGCAAGTGAAGATTTCATTTCCTCCGGCAAACACGGTAGTTTGCCATTGTTGAGTGATTCTTTTTCAAGACATTCCCTCAACTTTTCAATCATTCTTTTTGTAGGTGGACGTAAGTTCGGTTCCATAGAGAATCATTTAATTAAAACTCTCGCGTTTTAAATCGCCAATTACATACGATATGTATAAAAGAATGTGCCGGATAATTGCAGGAGGGAATACGAAACAAGAGTAGTTACTTTTTAACTGCCATAAAACTCTGTATAAGAAGACTTTCAGTTTCCAAAAGAACTGATTCAAAATGAGGGTTTTTTGTCCAATCAATTACCCGGTGCAATTTCCTGTTTAGGGGTCCCCATCTGTCGGGTTCACCATCCATGCTTACTACCACTGAAGGAGTTTCAAAAGCATCGGCAATATGTGAAACACCGGTACAATTGGAAATAAGCGCAAAAGAATTTTTTAGCAAAATGGCTATAGTGCCAAGTGTGGTTTTACCTGTAAGATCGACCGGTATGTGATGCATGCATTTTATTACTTCAGAAGTAATTTCTATTTCTTCTTTTGTTCCTGTTATAACCGCCACAAATCCTTTTTCTATACAATAATCTGCAATTTGCGCAAAATATTTTGGAGGCCATTGTCGCGTGCGCCCGCGTGAGCCGGGATGAAAACAAATATAATTTTCGGGATAAATTGGAAGAAGCAATGCCTCAAATTCCTTTTGATCTTGTTTTGTTATAGGAAATTCCAAATGAGTACCCTGTGATGGAATTCCCAAATGCTTCATCAACAAAAGATGACGTTTTACTTCAGGTTCCTTGGCCGGATATTTTATAAAAAGAGGCGAATTGACATGGCTTTCTTCATTGTAAAACCCAGCCACCTGGTTTGCACCCATCTGAAACATCAGCCTGTTTACAATAGAACCATTTCCCTGCATTTGAAGTAATAAATCAAATTTTTCTTTTCTAACGTGTTTTAAAAAAGCATCCAGTTGTTGCTCGTCGAAAGGTTGTTCCGGCAATCCGGGATAACCCGGAAAATGAATAAACCTGTCAAAATATTTATCAAATCTTTCCACAAAAGATTTTGCCCACGGCAACCCCAACAAAGTAATTGTAGCTGAAGGATAAGCATGCCGCAATGCCCTGATAGCAGGTATTGCACACAGCATATCACCTAATTGCAAAGCCCTGAAAACGGCAATTTTTTTAATATCCTTTAATTCTTTTATCATAAGCGCAATACTTTAAATTTGATAGCCCCGTAAAGGTTCCAGAAGACAGAAACAAATGGAATCAGCAAAGAAGTGGCTACCATTTCAACAACATGCTTAAATGAAAGAGATGCATTTGCCAAGCGTTTTAAAATAAAGGAAATCATCAAATACAACCAAACGGATAAACAAACAAAAGCAATAATTTGATCCTTTTGAATCCATTCTGCAATAGAGGTAATAAGCAACGCAATGATGAGATAATAATTCCGTAAAGCTGGCGAACCAATTCTTTGTTTATATAATTCGGGATGTTTTTTAAAAAGCAAAGCATTGAACATAGATTTCCTTTGTTCTTTCAAACTCACTCCCCATGAGGCTTTACGGGCAGGGTGGATTACAATGGCTTCTTCAATCTTTTTAATCGGAATGTTCTCCTTCAGAAATTTAAACTCCAGATCGCTGTCTTCGCGCCATGCCATTGTGAAGGCTTCATCAAAGCCATTTACTATTTCAAGACAACATTTGGAACAGGCGCAATTGGCTGTAACAAATTCAGCGGTTTCAAGATTTGCGGTGTTTAATTCAAAATCTGTAGGAGCTGCAGATAAAGGGACAATAATTTTCCCCGTTAATGCAATTTCACATTGGCCGTAAAATTCAAAGGCATTGTAATAGTTTTTAATCCAGTGTACAGACGGAATGCAATCATCATCAGTAAACAAAATTAAATCCCCTTTTGCTATTCTCCATCCTGCATTGCGGGCGGCCGCCGGCCCTTTTTTAAATGGCAATGAATAGCAATGAATGTTTGGAAATAGATTAAACATCTTGCAATCGGACAACATGTTATTTGTTTCATCGTCAAGGCCGTCAGTAACTATTATTACTTCAAATTCGTATGCCGGAAATTCCTGTGATATCAGCGCTTCCAGGCATCTTTTTAATAACAGAGGCCTTTTATAAGTAGGAATTATTATAGAAACTTTTATTGACATTTTTCAAACCCTCATTTTTTTTAATTATTATTTTTTTCTAATAAAAAAGAATTGATTACCAAAGCATCGAAAGGCGATGTCCAGAAACATTCGATTGCATCGCGGGGCGTACACACGATTGGTTCGCCTCTCGTGTTAAAAGAAGTATTTACCAGAACAGGAACGCCTGTCAGTTCTTTAAATTCTTTTAAAAGTGAATGATAGCGGGGATGTTGTTCGGCATTAATTGTTTGAATGCGTGCTGTTCCATCCACATGCCTTACCGCAGGAATTTTATCTGCTTTATCCGAACGCACACAATAAACGAACAACATGAAAGGAGACTGATGCGCATTCTCAAACCAATGTGGAGCATCTTCTTCCAATACCACCGGCGCCACAGGGCGAAAATCTTCACGGTCTTTTATATCATTTAGCTTTGCCTGCATTTCAGCATTAATGGGAGAAGCAAGAATAGAGCGGCTGCCCAGGGCGCGAGGTCCAAATTCCATCCTTCCCTGGAACCATCCGATAATTTTATCCTCTGCTAAAATTTTAGCCGTTTCTTTCGCAACATCATCCAGTTTCCGGTAAGGAACTTTTGTCCACTTTAAAAATTTCTCAACTTCTTCATCGCTATATTCCGGCCCCCAATAACAATGATCCATTGTGAAAAATCTTTTATCGTCCTCACGCATTTCCGCATCAACCCACAAAGCTGCGCCCAGCGCAGTTCCTGCATCTCCGGAAACAGGCTGTACCCAAATGTTTTTGAAATTACTGAAATCGCGGATTACAGCATTCAATACGCAGTTTAAAGCTACGCCTCCTGCAAAGCACAAATTTTCTTCACCTGTTTCCTTTTGAAACCAGTTTACTAACTGTAAAACAGTTTCTTCCAAAACCTTTTGAAGAGAATAAGCAATATCAAAATGATGCTCTAAAAAAGGTTCATCTCTTTTGCGTGCTTTTCCAAAGCGTTCTTCCAGTTTTAAATCACCTATTGTATATGTTCCGTTTTCGCCTACTTTTATCATCGATCTGAACTCATCTAAATAAACAGGTTTGCCATAAGAAGCAAGCGCCATTACTTTGTACTCATCGGAGGAACGTAAAAAACCAAGATAAGAGGTTACTTCTTCATACAAAAGGCCCAAAGAATGCGGGATAAAAACTTCCTGAATTTTTGTAAGCCTATTCCCTTCACCTAAATAATAACTGGTGGTAGTTTTTTCACCTCGTCCATCAATGGTTAGCACGGCCCCGTGTGTAAAAGGTGAGGGAAACCAGGCACTTGCTGCATGAGCAATATGATGTTCTACATAACTCCATTTTTCAAGCGACATAACTGCTCCTGAAAATCTTTTTTGTAAATGATGCGGAAAACCATCAACCAACTGGCGCGGAGCATTGAGTATTGACGATAAGAACAAAGGATCCCACTCTGCTTGGCCATTTTCATTTTTCGGCCGATCCGGTGCAAAAGGAATTGACACGAGCGGATCAGTTAAGTTATCCGCTAATTTTTTTGGATCAAAAGAGTAAGCGATCTTTTCTACTTCATTAACATGAATGCCCGCAACACCAAGACAATAATCTATTGCATGATATGGCAATTGATATGTTGAAAAAGGCACAGGTCTCTTGGCGTGTTTTACATGTGTAAAGCGTTCGTCTTCTGCTGCAGCCAATAATTTTCCATCTTTTAAAATGCAAGCGGATGAATCGTGAAAAGCTGCGTTGATCCCTAAAATATACATTCTTACATTTTCTGTTTATAGTATTATTTTGAACGCAGATAAAATTTCAAATACTGAACCAATAGCCGTTACAGGGGAAAACAAAAAATTGAGCGGGCAACAAATTTTTAATACTTCATGATATTTTTTTACAAAACATAATATTCTGTTTCTCTTATCCATCTTCAATTCTACCATCTAAAAGTGCATTTATACATTAGAGAAAAACATTTATTTTTTTTTTAAGTACAACTCAATTTTTTTATACTGAAGTATGTAGAAACGATTCTACAACCAAAGGATATTAGTACTAATTATTTCACAAACTTTCTTTTTGCTTTACTGTTTCTTCTTGGCACAATTTTTTGCTTTTTGAAAAATGACCAAATGAATTTTAAAAAAATAATAATAAAAGAGAGGACTAATAAAGCAACCTATTTTCCGTATTTACACGTTGCGCAATTTAAGTACGCGCTAAAAAAATTTAAGCCGGTTAAGTAATTAATTACTGATTTAATCAAATCAATAAACACCTTTTATCATTTTCAAAAAAGATGATGAATAGCCGGAAGTAACCAAGGACAAGTATGGTTAGCCCCCTTAGTAATGAGTACAGCAGTTGTACATGCGGAGTTATTGAATCCGCCAAAAGCTAAAAAGAAAACTATGAAAAAGAGAATAGCCTTTATCAGTGAACACGCATCTCCCCTTGCGACGCTGGGCGGAGTAGATAGCGGAGGACAAAATGTGTATGTGGCTGAAATACCAAAACAACTTGTAAAACTGGGATATAACGTTGATGTATATACGCGAAAAGAAAACGATACAGCTACTGTTATCAATTGGCTTCCCGGCATAAGAGTGATTCATATTAAAGCCGGTCCTGAAAAAGTAGTTCCAAAAGAAAAGCTTCTTTATCTGATGGAAGAATTTGCCAATAATATGATTTCTTTCATGCGGAAAGAAGACCTGGATTACGACCTGGTGCATGCAAACTTTTTTATGTCGGCATTGGTAGCTTCCAAAATCAAAAAGGTTTTTAATATTCCTTACGTTGTTACTTTCCACGCTCTCGGTTTGGTAAGAAGATTACATCAAAAAGAAATGGATCATTTTCCCCCGGAGCGGATTGAAATTGAAAGATGCATTCTTCAGCATGCAGATCATATCATCGCAGAATGTCCACAGGATAAAGAAGATATGATAAATCTTTACGATGCAAATCCGCAAAAAATTTCAATAGTTCCATGCGGTTTCAGTTCAAAAGAATTTTACCCAATTGATAAAAAAAGAGCACGAAAAATACTTGGATTGAAGGAAGATGAAAAAATAATTTTACAACTTGGCCGGATGGTTCCAAGAAAGGGGGTTGATAATGTAATCAGAGCTTTGGGTGAGATCAAAAAAGGAAAAGAATCATTACGATTAGTAATTGTTGGAGGAGAACACGATAGGCCAGATCCATCGCAAAACTGTGAATTGGCCCGCTTACAAAAACTGACGATGGAATATTCAGTTGATTCGTCAGTAATTTTTACCGGCAGAAAGCAGAGAGAGATATTAAAATTTTATTACGCGGCTGCGGATATTTTTATCACCACGCCATGGTATGAGCCTTTTGGTATCACGCCTATTGAAGCTATGGCTTGCGGCACACCTGTCATTGGAGCCAATGTTGGAGGAATAAAATATACAGTGGAAGAAGGAAAAACGGGATTTCTTGTTCCGCCACATAACCCGAAAGCATTGGCTGAAAAAATAGAAACACTGATAGCAGATGAAAAACTGCTTATGGCAATGCAGCATAATTCGGTAAGAAGAGTAAACAGGCATTTTACCTGGAGAACGGTTGCGATTTCCTGTCATCATTTATATGAAAAAATAATGAAAGCTCAATACCAACATGCTCGTCCGTCAAGGCTTATCAGCATGGATAATCTAAAGAATGCCGGCTACCTTTTAACTGATCCGTTTTTCTTAACACCTAATTTACCGGCAGTAAATGAATAAGGCGGTTTTTATTGACAAGGACGGAACGCTTATAAAAGATATTCCATATAATGTTAAACCGGATTTAATAGAGTTTGAAGAAGGTGCGTTTGAAAGCCTCCGGAAATTGCAGCAATTCGGATACAAAGTAATTGTTATTTCAAATCAGCCGGGAGTTGCCTTGGGTTATTTTAAAGAAGAAGCACTTAAGAAGGTAGAAGAAAAAATTAAAGAATTACTGGCTCGAAATAATGTATATCTGGATGGTTTTTATTATTGTCCTCATAGTGAGAATGACAATTGCGAATGCCGCAAACCTAAGCCGGGATTGATTTTACTTGCTGCAAAAAACCACCGGATTAAACTCTCACGTTCCTGGATGATAGGTGACATTTTAAATGATGTAGAAGCCGGGAACAGATCAGATTGTAAAAGTATCCTGATAGATAATGGGAATGAAACTGAATGGCTATGGAGCCACCATCGTAAGCCAAATTTTATTGCTAAGAATCTAAAAGCTGCAACAGAAATTATTTTACTGGAATCGATTTAAAAAATGAGGTGATGCCTGATTGGAAAAACTGTAAAAATATTTTGTGTATCCGTGCCGACAATATGGGTGATCTTCTTATGTCGTCGCCTGCGATACGAGCCCTCAAAGAAACTTTTCATTGCCACATTACTTTGCTTACTTCGGCAATGGGAAATCTTATTGCACCTTTTATTCAGGAAATAGATGAAGTAATTGTTGCTGATCTTCCGTGGGTAAAAACAAAAAATCCAGTGGATGAAAAGGAAATTGCGGCCTTAATCCAACAGTTAAAAAAAATGAATTTTGATGCTGCGGTTATCTTCACGGTTTACAGCCAGAATCCGCTGCCAGCAGCTATGTTAGCCTATATGGCAGGAATTCCGAAGAGAATCGCTTATTGCAGGGAGAATCCATACGATCTCCTCACCGACTGGGTAGTAGAGAAAGAACCGTATACAATTATAAAACACCAGGTAGAAAGAGATCTCACTTTAGTTAAAGCTATCAATGCAAACACTCACTTCGAAAAACTCAGGATCAGTTTTTCTGAATCGGCAAAGAAAGCTGCAATTAAAAAGATCACACGGATGGGAGTTAAGCTGGAAAATGACTGGTTAATCATTCACCCTGGTGTGAGCGAAACCAAAAGAGAATATCCGGCAGATTATTGGATAGAAACAGGCAAATTGTTAAGAGACACGCTCGGCTTCCAGGTTTTAATAACTGGTTCCGGCAATGAAAAAGAGTTGTGTGACCGGATTCAAAAAGCAATTGGAAACGATTCTTTTTCTTTAGCCGGTTTGTTTTCTATTGAGGAGTTTATTGCATTAATAAGCATTTCGCCATTAGTAATTTCTGTAAACACCGGTACCGTGCATATTGCTTCTGCCACACAAACTCCGGTAATCGTTTTATATGCGCTCACCAATCCGCAGCACACACCATGGAAGGTTCCTTCTTCCGTGCTATACTACTCTGTAAAAGAAGAATTGCGAAGTAAAAACCAGGTAGTAAGTTATGTTACTGAAAATATAATGGATAAAACGGTTCCGCCTCCCACTCCTTTAGAAATTTTAAATGAGGCCGGAAAACTCTTAACACCAGCGTATCAGATTTTGTAGTAAACAAAAAAAATCCTGTTTCAATTTTTACATCAGTTACAATCTCACAAAATCGAGTAGGAAGGTAGTCATTAACTGACTACCTGTCCTCTCACACCACCGTACGTACCGTTCGGTATACGGCGGTTTGTTAGAAAAGTTTCCTCTGATGTTCCGTTTTCCAATAGTAATAGTTAGTAAACCCGATGTACTTTAACCGTGTAAAGTATTCGTTGTTCAGAGCACGACTGAGTACCGGACTATGAGCTACTCTGCAAAGTCCTTTGCGGCTGTTGCTCCACTCGTAAGCCTTCTGTTTTGGAATGCCCAATTTTATTAACTGTATCCGTTTTGTCTTGGACTTTTTCCATTGTTTCCATATACCTATTCTTAGTCTTGTCCGTACTAATTTGTCCAGTTCTTCCATCTTACTTTTGGCTTTGGCTATCGCAAAATAATTTACCCAACCCCTGATTATTGCTTCCATTTTCTTTATCTTTTCTTCCGCTGATGATGGGTCGCTACGCTTGGTTTTCTCCTTCATCTTTTCCTTTATTCTTACTAATGACCTGGGAGAAATGCGTGTCTCCCATCTGTTCTCCTTTTTGTAAAATGAAAATCCTAACAGCGAACTTTCTGTCGGTTTGCTTACTTTGCTTTTTGTACGATTTACTTTCAGTTTTAATTTGCCTTCTATGAACTTTATGATTGTCTCCATAACCCGTCGCGCCGATTTCTCACTCTTTACATAGATACTGCAATCATCGGCATACCGTACAAATCGATGGCTTCTTGCCAGTAGCTCTTTGTCCAGTTCGTCTAAAACAATGTTTGATAACAACGGGCTCAGCGGGCTGCCCTGTGGTGTGCCTTCCGTGCGGGCGCTTGTCGCACCGCCTTCCATGATACCGCTGCTGAGATAACTGCGTATAAGCTTTAACGTTCGCTTATCTGTTATCTTCTTTGCCAGCGTACTCATCAGCCGGTCGTGATGTACCTTGTCGAAAAACTTTTCCAAATCCAGTTCTATCACCCATTCATATCCTTCGTTTAAATTTGATTGCGCCTGCAGCACCGCCTGATGTGCATTGCGACCTTCTCTAAACCCATAACTGTATTGGGAAAATTCTTCTTCATACTTCGGGCTTAACCATTGGGCAATGGCTTGTTGCAACAACCTGTCAACTACTGTGGGTATTCCTAACATTCTTGACCCGCCCTGTGCTTTTGGTATCTCTACCTTGCGCACAGCCTGCGGCTTGTAATTGCCTTCTAAGATATCCTTCCTTAGCGTTTGCCAGTTAGCGTTCAGGTAGTCTCGAAGTTCATCGGTCTGCATACCATCTATACCTCCGGCTCCCTTGTTGGCAGTTACCTGCTTCAAGGCTTTGGTAACGTTTCGGATGTCTAATATTTCTTCAAGCATATTACTAAAAAAAACTTCCTACCGGGGGTAGTCCTTATCGGATGCATGACTTAGCTCAACTCCTCTCACGTTTTACTTTTAGCTTCCGGCTTATCCTCGCGTGAGTAGTTCTCTAAAGTGTTTCGGTTGCTCAAAGCTTTTGCCATAAACCTTCTAATTTCTCCCTCCTTTCTAACATTCAGCCCTTCGTCCTTGCGTGAGACCTCCGCAGTTGCCCATTCAGGGGTGCAGCTCGTTTCCGGATTACTATGACCTCTGCTGACTTCCCGATTTTATCGGGACCTCTCAGGGTAAGTATATCCGCTTTCCATTCATGTAGCCTCTGCATTTACATGGTACTGTTCTGTACAGTATTGGGCTTTTGTTTGTTTAGCAGCATCACCCACAGTACCCTGCCTTATATGCAATTTCTGTTCGTAGGCCCAAATGTTTGCCGCCAGCTTCCTTCAGATTCCACCTCGCAGTGGACACCCTTGCTCTTGGCTAATACTCCCTACTGTAAAGCGTATTCGGGACTTGCACCCTATAGCTGATATACATGCCTGACGCACTAAAAAAACCGTCTCAATTGTGGAGGCGGTTTAAAAAGTTGGTTAAAAATTCTTTTATTGATCCGGGTTTTGCAGCGTTACCGGTTGTAAACGATAAGCATTTACATAGCGTCCATTCTGTTGAGCAGGCACCCAGTTAGGCCCGTTTCTTATAGCATTTACTGCAACTTCCGCAAGTTTAGTGCCTTTCATGGTAGTTGCCTGAACATCACTAACCTTTCCTGTCTTGTCAACTATAAATCTCACTACACAAGTTCCATAGTCAGATTCTGAAAATTCGTCAATATGGGAGGTAATTGCACGGCTCACATAACGAGACCAGGCCTGCAACCCCCCAGGGAAGGTTGCTTCAATTTCCACCTTTGTAAAGATCTTATCCGGATCCTCTTTCTTTTCAGCGGGAGGTGCTACTACATTGCTTCCTTTAAGATCACTGGGAGGAGCAACGATACCGAGATCCTTAGTACCTTCTACAGTTTTTATATCCACTTTTGCCTCTTCAATCTGTTTTACTTCCGGTGGTGGCTTGATCACTTCTTCATCTTTTACCACTTTAGGTGGAGTAAATTTAACCGTAGCAACCGGCGGCGGTGGTGGTACTTTTGGAGGAGGTGGTGGTGGAGGTGGTGGTGGCTCATCCGGTTTAATTTTCTGTAAGGTGGTTTCAGTTGTATTCAACTTAACATCATTTTCATTGTTCCTTAATCTATTGGCAATTGCAGAGCCAATGAGAAAAAGTAAAATCATAGCTATTGTACCAATGAGTGCAATCGTCATGCGTTTATTATAAGTCTTCCTCAGATCATACGCACCATAGGTTTTGTTCCTTCCGTCAAAAAGAATATCGAGAAGATCTGATTTTAATATTTGATTACGTTCCATGTTTTAAATTTTTAATTAGTCCGCAAATACATATAATTATCATTGGATGCCATTTGCCTGTTCTGTCTGCTGAATCTTGTTATATTCATCCGGCGTTGGATCTACCATTGCGTACCGCGGAATTTGATTAATATCCATTTCATCCAGGATATTTACCGCATTTTTATAAGTAGCATCTTTATCTGGTTTGATGATAATAAAAAGATCATCCGCGGGAGTTGATTTCTTTTTCTTAAGAATAATATCTCTTATATCTTTATAATTGGTAGTCTTCATCGTTGAAGGATCATTCCCATAATAATAATAGATTACGTTTTGTTTTCCAAGCAACAATGTCAACGAACCCGACTCTTTCACCTTCGTCTGATCCTGGTCGTTTTTCGTATCTTTCGGCATGTTCAGGTTCATGGACGTAGGTTGCTGAACCGTTGTGGTGAAGATAAAGAACGTGATCAGCAAGAAGCCCAGGTCCACCATTGGAGTAAGGTCAACTTTAGTGGAGTGCTTTTTACTTTTCTTGACACCCGGGCCTTTTTTCGTACTCTCCTTAACTTCCATTTCTGCCATAGTAGTATAATTTTATTTTAAAAATTTATTTTCTAATTTCTAAACGTGGTTACTGGGTCGTTGCGTCCTTTTTTCCGCCTCCCACCTGTTCTTCCATATTCTTCTTGTACAATTCGCTTCCCTCAGGAACATTTTCTGTACTTGTAACGAGATAATATTTATATTGGTCGTTTTTTTCAAAGGCGTCAATAACCTGCTTAAAGGTTGGATATGAAGCTTTACTATCTCCTTTAATCAACCAATTTATCTTCTCTCCCATTCTTGCATTTACCGCCGCAGAAACCCACGCCTGTAATTCGTTGTTGGTACTGTCTACAGGTATGCCTGGCAAATCAGCTCCTTTAACCTGTTCGGGTTTTAACTGGTCAAACTGTTTAAGCTGATTTATAGGAACTCCAACAAACTGCGCATTTATAAAATTCTGCTTATCCTGTTCAGAAAAGGTTATATTCCTTTCTTTTCCCAACTCATCGAGCACATCGCCCTTTATGGCAGGATCCATATTCATAAATACTTTATTGTCTTTGCTTATGGTAACCTGCATGAAGTCTTTTTGAGCAGCTACTTTGTTTGATACAGAATTTGGAGTAACTACTTCAATAGCTGAATCGGGTTTAAACTGTGCAGCCAAAATGAAAAAGGTTAACAAAAGAAAAGCCACATCACACATGGGAGTCATATCAATTGACGTACTGCCACGTTTTATTTTTGCTCTTGCCATTAGTGATTTATTTTAATATTAATTAGATTCAAACTTTCTGAAATTCCACAAATTATTTGTACAAAGAAGCAAAACTTTGTGTTAAAGTGAATCCTGATTCATCAATACCATAAGTGATCGCGTCAATCTTAGTAGTAAAGATGTTGTAAGTAATGATAGCAAAGGCTGAAGTACCGATACCTAAAGCTGTATTATACAACGCTTCAGAGATACCTATTGACAAAGTACGTGCAGCATCACCTCCACCAGATTCACCCAAAGAACTAAATGCACGGATCATACCGATTACCGTTCCCAGCAAACCAATCAAAGTTGATACCGATGCAAGCGTCGAAAGAAACACCAGGTTCTTTTCCAACATTGGTAATTCAAGCGCTGTAGCTTCTTCAATCTCTTTTTGAATGGCCAGTACTTTCTGATCAGTATCTAACTCGGTATCGCTAATCATTTGCTTGTATTTGCGCAAACCAGCTTTCATTACATTTCCTACTGATCCTTTTTGTTTGTCACATTCTGCAATAGCAGCGTCTACCTTTTTGTCAGCAAGGAAGAACTGTACTTTCCTTATGAATTCGGCATTTGACATTTTGCCTGCAGCTTTAGCTACGGTTAAAGATCTTTCAATTACGAAGGTGAATACAATAAGGAAACATGCAATGAGAATTGGCACAATAATACCACCTTCATACATCCTGGGAAGTGCACCTTTTGGACCAATCTGATTAGGCCAGAAACCACCATTAGGATCCGGATTTGTAAAATTGCTATCCGCTCCAATAACATAGCGCCAGATTACGTAACCGGCTATCACACAAATAATAGGTGCTAACAAAGAAATGATGTTATTTGATTTTTTAGCCTGCACCGAGGTGGTAGCGTTTACTGGTGCGTTTGCAGGAGTCTTTAAATCTGCCATGTTGGTTTAGTTTTTAAATGTTTAAGTTTATTAATTGTTAAAGATTTTGATTATGCAATTGTAAAGAAAAATTAAATTAAAATCGCAATTTCCGTTAAAAATATTTTGCAGTGGCGCACAAGTTAGTAAAATATTTGAAAGTTAATAAGCAATCATTAATTATTAAAAAAAATAAAAGTTACTACATGCAACCTGAAATGTTAAATTGACTTAGGTTTAAAAAATAAAAAAAACTTCTACCAAATAAAAAAGGGTTATAGAAGCAACCTTTCGTTTACCCCGCAAGGGAATAAAAATAAAATTGATTATTCATACCGAAGCGCTACAATGGGATCGAGTCTTGCAGCTTTTACCGCAGGATATAGGCCGGCAAAAAGGCCTACGGCTGAACAAACGACAATGCCAATAATCACCCATCCCCACGGAACTACAAACCCCGTATGCAAAAACAATCCCACTACATTTCCAACGATAACGCCTAAAATAATCCCTAAAACAGCGCCAATAAGACTAATAAAAATTGATTCAAATAAAAATTGTGCACGTATGCTTTTGCTCTTTCCTCCTATTGCTTTTATTAACCCTATTTCACGCGTTCGTTCGCTTACAGCAACAAGCATAATGTTCATCAGACCAATGGCAGCACCTATTAAAGTAATCAAACCTATAAATGCTGCAGCCGTTGTGATAGACCCAAGGGCGGTTTTAAAAACTTCAGCAATGGTATCACTTTTAAAAATGTAAAAATTATTTTCTTCATCTACAGCCAGTCTCCTTATCGGCCTGAAAGTTCCTTTCGCTTCTGAAATAGCGGCATCCATTTCATTGATGTTATTTACCATGATACCAATACTATACGAAATCCCATCAGTTGGAAAAAGACGACGAATATTATTATAAGTCGTAAGCACAATATTATCGGCATTGAAAAAAGCGCTTGAACCTTTGTCTTTCAAAACGCCTATCACCCTGTATTTTATTCCATTAGCCTTTATGGTTTGATCTAACGCTTTTAAAGTATTATCACCATAAAGTTTTTGAGCAACGCTGTTTCCAAGAATACAAACACTTCTACCACTCCGAACATCCAGTTGGTTCAAATTTCTACCTCCGGCTAATGTATATCCATTTTCAATAAGATAATTTTCATCACCTCCGGTCATTCCGATATTGGGATTGGTTTTTATTTTGTCGTTCATTACAACCACGCTTTGCGGGCCATCCAGCGAAATAGTAACCCTGGCCGGAAAAGAGTAATGTTCTTTAAACATCCTGGCTTCCTGGTAAGTAATTAATTTTCTTTCATTAGATTTTTTCTCTTTTAAAGCGCGCGTATTGGTTTTTTTAACTTGCCTTCCTCCGCCCACCCTAATGTTTACATCGCGGTAAATAATGCTGAAAGTATTAGCGCCCATCACGGCAAAATTTTCTTCAAGGCTTTGATTCATAGAGGCGATAGCAGTGATAATTCCAATAAGGGCCATAATTCCAAAGGCAATAATGGCTACCGTAATTCCGGTGCGCAATTTATTACTCCTGACTGTTCGAAAAGCGAGTGAGAGTGAATCTTTTAGTTGCATGCCTTTGTAAAAATTGAAGCAAGTATAAAATAAACCGGCTGTGAAGTTACAATATCAAAACAATTTTTGAATTACCACTCCTGTATTATGCAAAATAAAAATTGTTTGAATTTATTGGTTCACTGTTATTATAAAAGAAAAAGCCCGTATGCCATGAAATATCGACTCATCAGGGCTTAAAAGTATTTTATTGTTATTTAGCTTCCCATTTATTATTTTCCCTGTCAATATCCGGCAATTCTCCATTCGGATCAAGTTCTACAGAACTGATCTTTGAGGTCGAATTGTATTTAAATATCCAGTCAATATCTCTCTGCCAAACGTTTACAGGCAATTTGAGGATTCGTGTTTGGCCGTTTTCTTCAGTCACTTTTATCGTAACCGGCAATGCCATTTTATCTTTGTTTTCAATGGTAATAAGCACTCCATCTGCAGGATTATCATTTACATATTTCACGCTTTTCACTGCCTGGTCGAGCTTCCATGTTTCATAAAACCATTCTTTCCAAAACCAATTCAGATCATCTCCTGCAGCATCATTCATCGTACGAAAAAAGTCAATTGGCTGTGGATGTTTAAATGCCCAGCGGCGAATGTAAGTCCTGAAGGCGTAATCAAATCTTTCAGGCCCAATAACAGAGTTTCGTAAAATATTCAAAGCGGCTGCAGTTTTAGTATAATATTGTCCGTAACCGCGAAGGCTTATCGCTTCAGGAGGCGTCATCAGGGGATCTTTAGCATATTCCATAGTTCTTGCCATCCTCAAAATATTTCTGTGGGTGGTATCGCCATATTCACCATTGTTAAAAGCGTTGGAAGCATAACCATTAATAAAAGTATTTAGTCCCTCGTCCATCCACATATAGGATCTTTCGTCAGAACCAACAATCATTGGAAACCAATTGTGCCCGATTTCATGAGTTACGTCCTGCCATAAATCATCGTTTCCTCTGTTGTAGATACAGAAAACAATTCCGGGGTATTCCATTCCCAAAGCTACGCCAGCTACTACCACAGCCGAGTTCCACGGATATTCAAAATAAGTTTTTGAGTAAAATTCAATGCTTTGTTTTAAATATTGAGTGCTTCTTCCGTACTTATCATATCCTGCACTTTCTTCAGGGTAAACCGCCATCGCAATTCCTTTTCTTCCCGATGGGAAGTTAATTCTTGCAGCATCCCAGATAAACGCTTTGGATGCTGTCCACGATACGTCCCGGGAATTCGTCATTTTAAAATGCCAGGTTAACATTCCTTTTTCGGTTGGTCTTGTAGAAGATTTACCGATTTCATTTTGCTTTACAATAAAAACAGTGCTATCGCTTTTGCGCGCTTCATCCAATCTTTTTATTTCTGTAGAGGTTAAAACCTGTGTTGGATTTTGTAGAACACCTGAACCCGCAACGATCATATCTGCAGGAACGGTAACATAATAATCGAAGTTGCCATACTCGCAATAAAATTCACCCAAACCCATATAGGGCAGGGTGTTCCAGCCTTTCACCGCATCAAAAACACACATCCTCGGATACCATTGCGCCACCTCGTAAACAACGCCGTTTTTCGTATATAATCTTCCCATCCGGTCAGCTCCATATTGCGGAATAGAAAACCAATAATTAACCTTGACATCTATCTTATCACCATTTGCCTTAACGCTAAAGGGTAAACGCAATTGCATTCTTGTATCCGTAATTACAGGATCAATCTTGTAGGTTTTGCCTTTGTAAGCTACATAAGCAGATTCAATATGATACCCACCTTTTGTGTAACCTTTTACATCAAAACGGTCACCTGTTACCAGCGTTGTAGCAGCACCCCGTGAAGAAGAATTAAATAAATTTTGATCAAGTTGAAGCCACAAATACTTTAATTCTTCAGGACTGTTATTGGTATAATTAATCGTAACATTTCCTTTTAAAGTAGTATCCTTTTCGTCTAAAGTAGCATGAATCGTATAGCTGGCACTGTTTTGCCAATATTTTGGCCCTGGCGAACCATCGGCGCTTCTAAATTCAGTCGCCCCACGAGATAAAAAGGTAGGATCAAAAACATCGTTTTTATTATAAACCGAAGAATCCTGCGCAGTTACATTTTGACAAAAAATAACTATTGAAAGCAAGTAGAAAAATAAAGAAGTAAATCGTTTCATCTAAAAAAATTTGGCCATAAAAGTAATTTATTAAGTTACTCAGTGAATAATCTACAGATTACCGGGAATAGAAATTAACAAACTTTAAAAATGCGCTTCTTACAACCTTAACGGTTAAACGAGACATTAGCTTAAATAAAAATTGTGGAAAATTGTTTGTTTACTCTAAGGCTTACGTATGTTCTTCCATTGCCGACAATGTAGTGGTGGAAAAAATGATATGTGCAAGGATAAGATGCTGATAAAATTTTGAAGAATTAATTTTTGGTGGATCAGGATGAACGCTGAAAATCAGCTTCCATATAATAATTCCTGCTACGCCATTTACCACTCCGATAAAAATATCGTCCGGTAAATCGCGCCTAAACCGGATCTTTTCGAGAAGTTCTTTATACACGAGGGCAAAGACCACTCCCATGCTTCCATGCATCATCCACCCCGCAATTTGTGAGGGAGTTTCATCGATAGAAGGGAATGCCCTGTTCACTATTTTGCCCAATAATTTCGGCTCTTTAAATTCTTTATCTTTTTTACCGGAAAGAAAATAACTAAAGAGTGTCATTGCCGCTGTGCCTGCTACTGCTCCCAATAAAATACTTTTCATTTTCATCAATCCTTTTTTACAATAAAGTGATAAAAAGCATGCCAGATAAATGATTGGAATTAATAATAAAAACCCGGCTTTTGGTAAAAATACCACCTGACCATTTTTAGCATAAAGTTTGTTGAACCTTTTTCAAAAAACGATAGTTATGGCAGATTCAAAAACAACAACAGATCTCAATGAAATTAAGAAATGGGCTGAAGCAAGGAAAGGAAAGCCTGCTAAAGTAAAAGGTGTGGGCGATGGAAAAGATGATGGAATTATCCGGATTGATTTTCCCGGATATTCAGGTGAAGATTCGCTCGAACATATTCCATGGGACGACTGGTACAAAATCTTCCAGGAACGCAAACTTGCCTTTCTGTACCAGGATAAAACGAACGACGGAAAAGAAAGCAGGTTTTTTAAATTGGTGAACCGCAATTAACGCTTCAAATTTTTTAAATTCTTCTGAAAGATTGTTGAAATAAAGCAACATCCTGTTTGAAAATAAAAAATCAGGATAACGAATTAAGGGGCGCTCCAATAATTTGGGTTACCCTTTTTTTATCGAACTGTTCATAAAGCTTACCTCGTGGACATTTATACTTCAGCAATAAATTTCGGTATATTAGCAATTGTAATTTCTTCTGCCTTTTAATTTATAGATTACCAAAATCAAAAAAATTATTATGAAAAAAATCGGAATCCTGTTTGGGCGTGAAAGAAGTTTTCCTGAAGCTTTTATTGAAAGAGTGAACGAAAAAAATGTCGACGGAATCAGGGCCGAACCGGTCTATATCGATAAAGTAATGCAGGGCGAACCAAGCGGCTATGATGTCATTATAGACCGTATTTCGCAGGATGTACCTTTTTATCGGGCTTATCTTAAAAACGCTGCCCTGTGCGGAACCGCAGTTATCAATAATCCTTTTTGGTGGAGTGCGGATGAAAAATTTTTTAATAATTGTCTCGCTACAAAAATCGATGTTCCTGTTCCCAAAACGGTTCTTATCCCATCAAGTTCTTTGCCTGCAGATACCATCGATCAATCGTTTTCTAACCTTGCTTATCCATTGGATTGGGAAAATATTTTTGATTACATCGGTTTTCCGGCTTACTTGAAACCTCATGCCGGCGGAGGTTGGAAGAGTGTTTACAAAGTAACCGGCATTGATGATTTTTTTACCAAGCACGGCGAAACGGGCGAGTTGGTAATGATGCTTCAGGAAGAAATTATTTTTGAAGAATATTATCGCTGTTATTGCATTGGTGGCAGGGATGTTCATATCATGCCTTACGAACCGAGAAATCCTCATCACCTGCGTTACGTGGCTGATTTTAAACCGGACAAAGAGCGGCTGAAACAAATGGAAGGAATTGTTTTGCGCCTTTGTAAATATTTGGGTTATGATTTTAATACTGTAGAATTGGCTGTGCGTGACGGGGTTCCTTATGCAATCGATTTTTGTAATCCTGCGCCAGATGCAGAACTCACGAGTGTCGGAGAAGAAAATTTCAATTGGGTAGTGGAAGCTTCTACTAACTTTGCGATAGAAAAAGCAAAATCACACAAAAAAGGAAAAGATAATCTTACATGGGGAGAATACTTGGAAAGAAGTGTGAAAGGGAAAGAGTTGATTAGTTAATTTGCTAATGAGCCGATTAGCTAATTTGAAAATGAAACTCTTCAACGATGAAGCAATGCAACAGCAACAACCTAGCTCACATCAAATTACTGTTTAATGACTCCAATAATTGAATAATCCAATAATTTAATAATTAAAATGACTGCTATTTCTTACAAGCATTTTACCATCGGAATAGAAGAAGAATACATGGTACTCGACCCGGAAACCCGTGAGTTGAAAAGCCATGAACAAAAAATCGTTCAGGAAGGTGAAAAATTAATTAAAGACAAAGTGAAGGCTGAAATGCACCAGGCCGTGGTGGAAGTAGGAACCGATATTTGCCAGAATATTGATGAGGCGTATTTAGATGTAGCGAATCTTAGAAAAAACATCAGCCAGATTGCAGGTGATCTTGGTCTCGGAATCGGAGCATCAGGCACACATCCTTTCAGTCATTGGGAAAGGCAACTCATTACAGATCATGTGCGTTACAACGATATTATCAAAGAATTGCAGGAAGCGGCAAGAAGCAATCTCATCTTTGGTTTGCATGTGCATGTAGGAATGGAAAGCCGCGAAATGGCGATCCATATTGCCAATTCTGCCAGGTATTTTTTGCCACATGTTTTTGCATTGAGTACCAACTCTCCTTTCTGGGAAGGAAGATCGACAGGTTATAAATCATATCGCACAAAAATCTTCGACAAATTTCCACGCACGGGCATTCCCGATTTTTTTGACAGCATTGAAAGTTATGATAATTACATTAAGATTTTAGTAAAAACCAACTGCATTGACAACGCGAAAAAGATCTGGTGGGACCTTCGCGTGCATCCGTTTTTCAATACGGTAGAATTCAGAATTTGCGATGTGCCGTTAACCGTCCAGGAAACGATTACGCTTGCTGCTTTATTCCAGGCGATTTGCGCAAAACTCTACAAACTGCGAATGCAAAACCTGAACTTTATCATTTATCCACGCATGCTCATTAACGAAAATAAATGGCGCGCAAGCCGCTACGGTATTGAAGGCAGCATGATTGATTTTGGAAAAGAAAGCGAAGTAAATACGCGGGTTCTCATTTATGAATTGCTGGATTTTATTGATGATGTTACCACACCTTTGGGCATTCGTAACACCATTGGTTATGTTCATAAAATTTTGGAAGAAGGTACCGGTGCAGACCGGCAGTTAAAAGTTTTTGAAGAAACATTGAGCCTTCCTTCTGTCGTGGATTATATTCAATCCCAGTTTTTGAATGGGTTGTAGTGAATGAAGAAAAAAGAAAGATTTTTATTTTGGAGGTTGTTTTTTAAATTCTAATCAAAACCAGAAAGACAAACTTTTTAAGTAAATTTGACCAAATTTTTTAGCAATTGCGAACTCAACATAAAATAATTACCGGGGATAGTAGACGAATGAAAGAATTAGCAGATAATTCTGTTCATCTCGCTATCACATCGCCTCCATATTGGCAACTCAAGGATTATGGTACAGAGAACCAAATTGGTTTTCACGACAGTTACGAAAATTATATTAACAATTTAAACTTAGTATGGAAAGAGTGCTACCGCACACTTCATGACGGCTGCAGATTGTGCGTTAACATTGGAGACCAATTTGCAAGAGCAGTTTACTATGGCAGATACAAGGTAATTCCCATTCGACAGGAGATTATTAAATTCTGTGAGAATATTGGATTTGATTATATGGGTGCTATTATTTGGCAAAAAGTAACAACTTCAAACACTACCGGAGGAGGTGTTCAAATGGGTTCTTATCCATACCCACGAAATGGGATACTGAAATTAGACTATGAATTTATTTTAGTATTCAAAAAATTAGGTGTGGCTCCGAAGCCAACAAAGGAACAAAAAGAACTTTCTAAAATGACAGCAGATGAATGGAACACCTTTTTTGCAGGTCATTGGAATTTCGCCGGAGCAAGACAGAATAATCATATTGCAATGTTTCCGGAAGAATTACCAAGACGACTTATAAAAATGTTTTCATTTATAGGAGAAACAGTTCTTGACCCATTTGCAGGCAGTGGGACGACTGCATTAGCAGCTAAGAATCTTGACAGAAATTCGGTTGGCTTTGAAATCAACCAAGATTTTATTCCTGTAATAAAAGAGAAATTGGAAGTACAGCAAACAGATACAAATGGCACAACCTATGAATTTTGAAACGAAAAATTTAAACGTTGACTTTATTCAAGAAATCCAAAGGCAACCATATATTTTTAAAGATCCGCATATTTTAGATAAAAAAATTGATGTCAAAAAATTACAATTCGGCTCAAAGATTGACAAGGATAGTTCAAGTCAACGTGAAGAACTATTCACTGTTAAAGAAGTTATAAGTCCTGAAAAATTAAGATTGAGCAATGATTTAACTGTAAAGCTCATAGGAATAAAAGAAGACCCGATAATTAAAGGGAAAGCAACCGATTTCCTTATTGAAAAAACAAAAGGGAAAAGAGTTTTTCTTAAATATGATAATATAAAGTATGACAAGGAAAAAACTTGATTTGATATCGTATTTAGAAAACAAAACTTTCATTAATGCTCATTTGATTAAAAGCGGATTAGTTCAAGTTGACAGCAAGAATGATTTTAAGTACAAAGAAAAATTTTTAACCCTTCTAAATCAAACAAATGGCTAATGAAATCTGGCAAAAAGAAGAACAAATTTTTAAACTATTTAGAGCCAGCAGGAAGATAAATTATGAAAAGATATTCTAAAGAATTCGGCAAAAAAGAAAAGTTCCTAAATTACGCAACGCAAACTTATCAACTTTCAAGGCCAAATAAAGTCGGTGCCGTTATGGCTCTCATTCGTGAATGCCAACCTAAAACAATTGAGGAATGGCAACAATGGTATTTTAATAACGCACATACTGATGGTAAAATGCTATAAAAATTACAAAAGAGAGTTTAGAAAATTAGGCGAACGGCTTTATGTCAAAATAAAAGAAATCGTAATTCCTGAATGGACCGAAGCTTTTAACCAATTAACCTTACAAGATTGTATTGACTACATAATTAACCTAACAATAAACAGAACTTTCGATGGTTTTATCCGAGAAAAATCCGTTGTTGAAGATAATCTTGCAAAGGAATTCCCACAAGTAAGTTTTGAAGAAAGTGATCCGGCACTTGACCATGCTGGTGATATTGATTATTTGGGCTGGGTTGGTAAAAAGGCATTTGGCATCCAGATTAAACCTATAACATCAAAAGCTAATTTTGGTAATTATTCTTCGACTGAAAGAATGAAAGCAAGTTTTAAAGACTTTTCGAAAAAATTTCGTGGAAATGTATTTGTAATTTTCAGTGAAAAAGAAAAAATCATGAATGAAGAAGTAATTGCACAAATAGCTGCAGAAATCGCATTACTTTCAAAAGATGAGGAAGAATCACCATAATCTTCCCAACTTTGATACTATCAAATGATATTATCAAAAAATCAACCTCTTCCCGCTTTTGAATTTGCATCGTACATTGCATCTGTATGAAATATTACCTCATAGCCGGCGAAGCTTCCGGCGATTTGCATGGAAGTAATTTGATAAAAGAAATCCAGAAGCTGGATGCGGAAGCAGATGTCCGTTGTTGGGGTGGCGACAAAATGAAAGCCACAGGCGCTACGCTTGTAAAGCATTACAAAGATTTGGCTTTTATGGGATTCTCGGAAGTCCTCAAAAACCTTCCTGCTATTTTTAAAAATTTCAAATTTTGTAAAAGTGATATTTCTTTTTTTCAGCCCGATGTAGTTGTATTTATTGATTATCCCGGTTTTAATATGCGAATGTCAAAATGGGTTAAAGAAAATGGGTACAAAACAGTTTTTTATATTTCTCCGCAGGTGTGGGCGTGGAAAGAAAACCGCGTAAAAATTCTTAAAAAATATATCGACAAAATGCTTGTCATTCTTCCGTTTGAAAAAGATTTTTTTAAAAAATGGAATTACGAAGTGGAATATGTGGGACATCCATTAGCAGATGTGATTGAAAATTTTAAGAACAATCATCCTGAAATAAAAGTTTCGGAAAATACCATTGCATTATTACCCGGCAGCCGTAAACAGGAAATAAATGCCAAGCTTCCCATCATGTTGGAAGCCACCAAAAATTTCCCCGGATATAATTTTGTTATTGGAAAAGCGCCTTCTATTGAAGATGATTTTTACGAAAGTTTCATCCGCAAATATCAAAACGTAAATACAATTTCCAACGATAGCTATTCGCTGCTGATGAAGTCCACAGCGGCTATGGTAACTTCAGGAACCGCCACTTTGGAAACCGCTTTGTTTAACGTTCCCGAAATAGTTTGTTACAAAGCAAGCAATATTTCCTATCAAATTGCCAAACGTTTAGTGAAATTAAAATTCATTTGCCTGGTCAATTTAATAATGGATAAAGAAGTGGTGAAAGAACTAATTCAAAATGATTTAACACCGGAAAATATTACTTCCGAATTAAAAAAGATATTATTTGATCCGGTGAAAAAAGAAAGAATTAAAGAAGATTATGGGCAATTAAAACAATTACTTTCCGAAGGTGGAAATGCTTCTAAAAACGCGGCGGAAAGTATTTATGATTTTGTAATGCAGTAAACGAAGGAATAAAAGCGATTTTTATTTTATCCTTCTCACTACCTTCTTATCAACTGAATAATCAAAATAATCATTGCTAATAAAAAAAGCAGGATTGAAAGACGATTTATGAAGTGCATTGCCCTGGTCATTTGTGAATGTGGCCTGTCAGGATCTTTTTTTACGATCCATAAATATTC
The DNA here is from genome assembly GCA_963811285.1 of uncultured Chitinophagaceae bacterium. Classification (GTDB taxonomy): domain Bacteria; phylum Bacteroidota; class Bacteroidia; order Chitinophagales; family Chitinophagaceae; genus Ginsengibacter. The sequence continues at coordinate 77,564 of CAWEQV010000044.1, forward strand.
TCCTATTTGTCGCCAAACTCCCATGATTGCAAAATTAAAAAATTTACTCCGTCGCAAAATCATAAATCATTGACTAAACATATGCCATTGCTTTAGTTTCATCGGGAAATTCTGCCACAATATATTCACACTTTATTCTGATTAGTTGAATGATTTATACTTATGACAAAAAATTGTTCTTAATGAAACAAATCTGCAAATTATGGCACGTTATGTGGGGTTTAAATTAAATGTGGCTACCCATTGTGATTCTAATAGTAGACAATATCCAAAAAATCAATAATGGTAGTAGAACAATTTTTTGTTATTTTAAACATGAACTATGAACCGTATTCTTATTGTTGATGACAACAATGATATTTTGTGGGTAGTTGAGATAATTCTTAAAAGATATGGGTTTGAAGTAATGACTACCTTAAAGGGTGAAGAAGTTCTGGCTAAAACAAAAGCATTTTCTCCTCAACTAATATTGTTGGATGTTTTTCTTTCAGGTGTTGACGGTATTGACGTTTGCAATACATTGAAATCAAATCCGGCAACGAAAGATATTCCTGTTATCATGATATCTGCTCATACCAATTTTAAAGAGATAAAGAAATTTTGTAAAGCAGATGATTTTATGGCCAAACCTTTTGATGCAAATGAATTGGTAAGAAAAATAAAATATTATATAGGATCTCCCGTAAAAGATTAGGCTTTTTGATAATGAAGTTTTCTTCCTCTTAAATATTTTTCACGAATTATTTCGTAGGTCTGCTTGTCGTTCACTTTGCTTTCGAGCCACGAAATAATATCCAGATAAGCGAAAGCACGTGTTTCAAATTTACTGGTTTCAAACTGGCGAATCGTGTTCAACAAATTTTCAAATTCAGGCTTTAATTTTTTTGCTGATAAGTAAAATGATTTACGCAAAAACTTAAATATTTCTTCTTCTACCAGACTGAGATTTTGCATTTTAGCCATAAAGCGGTAAACCGTTTTTACCAGGTATTCAAGCAATTGGAAATTGCCTAATTCATAATGGGCTATCAAATGCAACAGCCGTGCATAACATTGCAGATCGTTGCGCAGATTTACTTTCCAGTTGATTATTTTATTCAGATATTCGATGGCGTTGTCAAAATCGCCGGCGCCAAAATAAAGCGAAGCGATTTTGTAATAAAATATTAAACGGCGGTGCTGATCGAGAAATAAATTATATTCATCTAATTGTTCTTCAATTTCATCTACAATGCTTAAACCTTCCTTAAACGTTCCTTCTAAAAAATGTTGGTTGATCTTTGATGTGTACAGGTAGACAAAAACCTGTATCTTATTGTTATCGTTCTTCTTAACCATTTCAGAATTACCAAAATCTTCGAGTAAAGCAATTGTTTTTTCAAAACCGGCATAATTTCGTAAAGTAAAATGAGCGTTTAACAGATTGTGCAAGCCTTTGATATAATTTCCTGTTTCGATCTGGATCATTAAAGGATTATTCAAAAAAAGATTCACCCATTTTTGTGTATGACGATAGTACAATAAATAATCCTGGCGAATAAACGCATACCAGCTATAGCTTTGGCTATAATACAATTTTTCATAAAAGCCTTCAGGTTCTTTAATATCGTCGGTTAGATTCTGTTGAAAATAATTCTCAACTTCTTCTTCATCTTCAATATTTCTAGCCAACCCATTTTTTATATACCAACTGTATAGTTGTAAAGCAAGATTAGAAAGTTTAGATTGTCTAACCAGGCTTTCATTAGAAATATCTACATCATTTGTCAATTCATCGGCCCGATCCTGCATGCTTCTCGTGATATGAAGGCTCTCAATCCTTTTTTCAAATGAAAGCACTTCAATATAAAAATTGATCTGATTACTGTTCCTGGCAGTTTCTTTTATTTTTTCTAATATTTTAAGACTTTGATGATAAAGCCCTTTATTATAAAGTATGCGTGCATAATCCAATTGTTCATGAAGTTGCATATCAATATTATCACTGCTTTCAAGCAAGCGGAGGCTTCCAAGAATTTGGCGGTAGAGATGGGCTTTTATATTCGGAAGCTGTTGCTTTTTAATGGAAGAAGTTTTACTCATCAACAGGCTCTCATCATACACAGTCATTTTATCAATGGCATCAAAAAGCTGAACCACTTTAAGATCATTGTTAGATGAATTTCTCTGAACATACAACTTAAAGTTCCTCTTCTCTGATTTCTGAAGGGAATGAATTAATTGAAATAGTGCATCAGTCGACCTGTTTGGCATTTTTTTAGATTTAATTGGCTGTTATACACTAAAATTGAGATAAGTGCGATAACGAGGCAAAAACTAAAATGAAATTAGCATATAATTTTATTTATACAGAATTGTAACGACAGTATTAACCAAAATTTACGGCTGCAACATTCGCGGCGATTTTTTAATCCCCATAAACATTGAAGAAAAAATCACTTTATAAATGCCAGTAAACAAACAAAAATCATTGTTTTCTCGTTTTTTATGTAATAAAAGAGTTAAAAGCAAAACCCGCTATACTGTTGGGCATCGTAATTAATTTATGCTGAAAACCTTTACCAGCAAGCGTTTTGAAATTATCCCATTCATTTCAGAAGTGTAAGTTCCAGTTATAATAAGTTAGATATAGAAGCAGTAAACTTCTAATTTCGAAAGAACGTAGATGTTTTTCTCTTCCGCAAATTCATCTTTTTAAAAATAATACTATGGAAAAGATTGTCATTTTTGATACGACTTTAAGGGATGGCGAGCAAGTCCCGGGCTGCAAATTAAATACAAAAGAAAAAGTTCAGTTGGCATTAAGGCTGGAAGAATTGGGCGTTGATGTTTTGGAAGCAGGATTTCCTATTTCCAGTCCCGGCGACTTTAATTCAGTTGAACAAATCTCAAAAAATATAAAAAATGCAACAGTTTGCGCTTTATCGCGTGCTGTACAAAAGGACATTGAAGTGGCTGCGCAGGCGCTGAAATATGCAAAACGTCCACGAATTCATACCGGCATTGGCACTTCTGATTTTCATATAAAAAGTAAATTCAATTCTAACAGAGAAGATATTTTAAAAAGAGCTGTTCAATGTGTTACATGGGCAAGAAATTATACAGATGATATAGAGTTTTATGCGGAAGATGCAGGAAGAACAGACAATGAATATTTGGCAAAAGTAATTGAAGCAGTAATAGCAGCAGGTGCAACTACGGTAAATATTCCGGATACAACCGGTTATTGCATGCCGCATCAATATGGAGAAAAAATTGCCTTCTTAAAAAATAATGTTAGCAACATCGACAAAGCCGTTATTTCATGTCATTGCCACAATGACCTTGGTTTGGCAACAGCAAATTCTATTGCAGGAGCAATAAGTGGCGCCAGGCAAATTGAGTGTACGATCAATGGTTTGGGCGAAAGAGCCGGAAATACTTCATTGGAAGAAGTGGTGATGGTGATTAAACAACATAAATCGTTAGGCTTTTATACAGATATTGATACAACTAAATTATACCCGATGAGCCGGTTAGTTTCTGACACGATGCGCATGCCCGTTCAGCCCAATAAAGCAATCGTTGGAAGCAATGCGTTCTCTCATTCTTCGGGTATTCACCAGGATGGATTTTTGAAAGATTCACTTACTTATGAAATTATGAATCCCGAAGAAGTTGGTGTTGACAGTTCTAAAATAGTACTAACGGCAAGGAGTGGACGCAGCGCACTTGCATATCGTTTTCAGAAATTAGGTTTCCAGTTTTATCGAAATGACGTGGATGTTTTATACGAACGCTTTTTGAAAGTGGCGGATCATAAAAAAGTAGTGGAAGATGAAGATCTTTCCGAAATGGCATCCGTTTACAAGAAAACAACCAGCGACGTTCAATAAATAATTTGGAAACCAATACTTAATAATTAAAATCAGAATGAACAAAACATCAATCATAGTAAAAGATCTTGTTGTAAAAACGCAGGAGAATACTGTGCTTGATGGAATTTCTTTTTCACTTCAGCAAAATCAGCATCTTGCTGTTCTTGGAAATGCGGGAAGCGGGAAAACTGCTTTGGCAAAAGCCTTGGCAGGAAAAATTCATTGCAACGGAAAAATTGACTTTGATTTTTCTTCAGAAAAAAATCGCGTAGAGTTAGTAGAGCCACGTTACTCATTTAAAAATTTATGCGGCATTTCTGATTTTTACTATCAACAACGTTTTAATAGTTTCGATTCCGAGGATGCACCTACTGTTTATGAAGAATTAGTAAAAGCATCTTTAAAAGACAGTAAACCAACAAATAACATTAATTATACTTTAGCGATTCTTGGAATTGAAGAATTAAAAAAATCTCCACTTATTCAATTGTCCAGCGGCGAACACAAAAGATTTCAATTGGCAAAAGCAATGGTAAATCCGCCCCAAATGCTGATTTTAGATACTCCTTATACGGGGCTGGATGTAGCAAGTGTAGAAAAGCTGAATAACCTATTAATTGATATTTCAAAAAAAGGCACACAAATTATTTTAATTCCCGGAACATTTCCGGTTCCGGAATTTATTAAAACCATTGCCTTTATTGAAAATAAAAAACTTTCTTTTTTTGGCAAGAAAGAAGATTTTAATACAGATGAATGTAGCAAGCCAGCAACCAACTTCGTTTATAACACGTCTCTTTTACCACTTTCAAATGAAACTTCTGATTTTGAAACAATTGTTGAAATGAAAAACATCCATTTAAATTATGGAATACATACCATTTTTACCAGATCTTAACTGGAAAATAAGAAAAGGTGAAAAATGGTTACTAAAGGGGCGAAATGGTTCCGGAAAATCGTCGTTGCTGAGCATGATCACAGGTGATCATCCACAGGCTTATTCCAACGAAATTTATTTGTTTGGAAAACGGAGAGGAAGTGGTGAAAGCATTTGGGACATTAAACAAAAAACAGGATTTATTTCTCCTGAATTACATGCTTTCTTCGACAAAAATGTTACCTGTTTCCAGGCTATTGGCTCAGGCTTTTTTGATACAATCGGACTATTTAAAAAATTAAGTACTTCGCAGTACAATACTATACTTCAATGGTTGGATTTTTTACAACTTTCTCATGTGTCAACAAAGCCTTTACATTCAATTTCGGCCAGTCTCCGGCAAATGATCTTGCTTGCCCGGGCTTTGGTTAAAAATCCACCCTTGCTGGTATTAGATGAGCCATGCCAGGGTCTTGACCAAAAACAAAGTTCCCAATTTATTTCACTGATCGATAGCATTTGTTCAACAACGAATAAAACATTGATCTATGTAAGTCACGATGAAAGCAACATTCCTGGATGTGTTGAAAAAGTGTTGCACCTGGAAAAAAGAAACGATCGATATTATTCAATAAAAAAGCCGGCAGCATTGGCCGTAGCCTAAAAATATTTGTAACAGAAATAATAAATCCGCAGAGCGTAGAACATCATGAACAAGAACATAACGGTAATTTCGGGAGATGGCGTTGGACCTGAAGTGACCCATGAAACGTTAAAAGTACTGAGCGCAATTGCATTAAAATTTCATCATAATTTTAATTTCACCCAATGCCTGATGGGAGGAATCGCGATTGACAAAACCGGCAATCCTTTGCCACAAGAAACAATAGACAGTTGTCTAAAAAGCGATGCTGTTTTACTGGGCGCTATCGGGCTTCCTAAATACGACAATGATCCATCACTGAAAGTGAGACCGGAGCAAGGGCTGTTAAGACTACGAAAAGGATTACAATTATTCGCTAACATTCGCCCCGTAACTACTTATAAATCGCTTCATCACCTTTCGCCTTTAAAAGAAAAATATCTTACAGGTGTTGACTTCATAATTTATCGTGAGCTCACCGGAGGAATTTATTTTGGCAAAAAAGAATTGAATGAAGAAGGAACAGAAGCATCTGACCTTTGCATTTATAACAAGGATGAAATTTCCAGAATTGCGCACCTTGCGTTTGCTGCAGCACAAAAAAGAAAAAAGAAATTAACACTGGTTGATAAAGCCAATGTGTTGGAAACATCAAGGTTATGGAGAAAGAATGTGCAGCAGATTTCTGAAACATATCCGGATGTAAAAGTGGATTATATGTTTGTAGATAATGCTTCGATGCAGATGATCATAAATCCAAGGCAGTTTGATGTGATCCTTACTGAGAACATGTTTGGGGATATTTTAAGTGATGAGGCAAGCGTGATAAGCGGTTCGCTTGGTTTGCTGCCTTCCAGTTCCATCGGTGAAGTAAATGCTTTATTTGAACCGATTCATGGATCGTTTGCACAGGCTGCAGGAAAAGACATCGCCAACCCGGTGGGCTCCATTTTATCAGGGGCTTTGATGATGGAACATTTCGGTTTACATGAAGAAGCAAAAATGATAAGAGATGCCGTTGACTGGACATTAAGCAATGGTTTTGTGACGAAAGATATTGATCCAGTGAATAATTATTTCACTTCAACCATTGGCGAATTAGTGAGTAATTATATTTCGAATGATATTCCTCAAAATTCAAACATCAGTAATATGGCGCTGGGCCAGGCTACGATTATTTGAGAAATTAAAAAAGTTCTTTGTTTTTTTAACTCAGGTATGTTAAGTTTGCTTTTCAATCTTCACCAATGTTGAAAGGCAATTTAGTTAATGACATCAAAAATATTTCAGTGATTATCATCGCTGTCGTTGTCGTTATTATACCTGTCATTGGAGGAGGATAAGCTAATTAAAATAATTAAAACAAATAGCCCCGCCTCCAAAAGAAGCGGGTTTTTTATTATAAACCCTTTCAACAAAAAATTATGTATTACAACGACAACACTTTTATTTATTCGAATGGTCAGATCATTAAAGCTGCAGAAGCAAAAATAGATCTGTACAGTGAAACGCTTCATTACGGTTATGGCGTTTTCGAAGGAATCCGCTCATATAAAACTGCAAAAGGCGAAACAGAAATTTTTAAAGCTGCTGAACATTTTGACAGATTAGAGAGGTCTGCACGTGCGCTTAATCTTCCTTATGAATGGAACGGCGAAGAATTAATCGCTGCTACTTATGAAATTTTAAAGCTGAATAATTTGCAGGATGCCTACATCCGGCCTCTCGTGTATGCACCGGCGAATATGAGTTTCAGCCTCAATACGGAATCATTTATTGTAATTGAAACATGGCAAATGCAACCTTTTTTGGGAGAGAAATTATTAAACGTAATCACTTCTTCCTTTGAAAGGCCTAATCCAAAAGCTTTTAAAATTGAAGCAAAAGCAACAGGGCATTATGTAAATTCTATCCTTGCCAGCCAGGAAGCAAAAGCAAAAGGTTTTGATGAAGCATTATTAAAAGACATGGAAGGGTTCGTAGCCGAAGCGCCTGGTGCCAATATTTTTATGGAAAAGAATGGAAAACTTTTAACGCCGCAAGTGGGAAATATTCTTCCGGGAATCACGAGAGCTACGGTTTTTGAAATTTGTGATGAATTAAATATTCAGGTAGAAGAAAAGCAAATTACGCTTGCTGAACTTCATGAAGCCGACAGCGCTTTCTTTTGCGGAACAGCCGCTGAAATAATTGGTATTGAAACACTGGATAAAATTCCGTTCAAAAAGAATTGGAATGATTCAATTGGAAACGTTATTCAAAAAGAATATAAAGATTTGGTTACCGGCAAAAAGAGAAAAGAAAAATTAGTAGCGGCAAATTCATAAACAGTAAATAAACAAATTTATAAGATTTTAATTTCAGACATGAGCGACACTTTAGTAAATACCGAACTTAACAAATACAGTAAGACTCTTACACAGGACGAAACTCTTCCGGGAGCGCAGGCTATGTATTACGCAATTGGTTTCCAGGAAAAAGATTTTAAAAAAGCACAGGTTGGAATTGTAAGTATGGGATGGGACGGAAATCCCTGTAATATGCACCTGAACGACCTTGCCACTTCTGTCAAGAAAAGTGTAAACGATGTTGAAGGTTTGTTAGGCCTTCGCTTTTATACAATTGGTGTCAGTGATGGAATCAGCATGGGAACGGATGGAATGCGCTTCAGTTTAGTGAGTCGAGACCTGATTGCTGACAGTATAGAAACCAATGCAAGTTCACAATATTATGATGCAATTGTGGCCATTCCGGGTTGTGATAAAAATATGCCAGGTTCAATAATCGCTATGGGAAGATTGAATCGTCCGTCAATTATGTTATATGGGGGAACGATTGCTCCCGGTCATTATAAAGGAGAAGATTTGAATATCGTGTCCACGTTTGAAGCCCTTGGGCAAAAGATTGCCGGCAATTTGGATGAAGCCGATTTTAAAGGAATTATTCGTCATGCTTGCCCCGGAGCAGGCGCGTGCGGAGGAATGTACACTGCGAATACCATGGCGAGCGCGATTGAAGCAATGGGCATGAGTCTTCCTTATTCCTCAAGCAATCCGGCGCTAAGCAAAGACAAAGAAAAAGAATGTGCTGCAATCGGGAAGGCCATAAAAAATATTTTGGAAAAAGATATTAAGCCACGCGATATCATGACACGCGAAGCATTTGAAAATGCAATTACCATTGTGATGGTTTTGGGTGGAAGTACGAATGCCGTTTTGCATTTAATAGCAATGGCAAAAAGTGTTGATTTGGATTTAACGCTCGATGATTTTCAAAAGATCAGTGATAAAGTTCCGATGCTTGCTGATTTTAAACCAAGTGGAAAATTTTTGATGCAGGATCTTCACGAATTTGGAGGTGTGCCGGCCGTAATGAAATACCTGCTGGGCAAGGGATTGTTGCACGGAGATTGCATTACAGTAACGGGAAAAACAGTTGCTGAAAATCTGAAGGATGCCCCGGACCTTGATTTCAAAAAACAGAAAGTCGTTTATCCTTTGGAAAGTCCTATCAAAACAACAGGACATTTACAAATATTATACGGCAATCTTGCTGAAGGCGGAAGCGTTGCAAAAATTACAGGAAAAGAAGGAAACCGTTTTGAGGGAACAGCAAGAGTCTTTGATGGAGAACATGATTTTATAAAAGGTATACAAAGTGGGCGTGTTCATTCAGGTGATGTGGTTGTAATTAGAAACATCGGGCCGAAAGGCGCGCCCGGGATGCCGGAAATGTTGAAACCCACAGGAGCGATTATTGGCGCTGGTTTAGGCAAAACAGTTGCGTTGATTACTGACGGAAGATTTAGTGGCGGCACACATGGTTTCGTCGTCGGACACATAACTCCTGAAGCTTTTGAAGGTGGGTTAATTGGTTTGGTAAAAGATGATGATATCATTGAGATCGACGCAGAAAAAAATACACTTAATTTAAAAGTGAGTCATGATGAAATCGCCAAACGAAAAGAAGCATGGAACCAACCTGCATTAAAGGCCACGAAAGGGGTTTTATACAAATATGCTGCCTGCGTAAGCAGCGCGTCGGAAGGTTGTGTTACAGACGAAAATTTAAAAATCAAACACTAAAAAATATTTATTATGGAAACACTTGACACCATAAAGGAAGAAAAAATTTCAACAACGGAAACAACGCATGTTAGTGGTTCGGTAGCGCTTTTGGAAATCCTTATTGCTGAAAATGTGGATACCATTTTCGGCTATCCTGGCGGCGCAATTATGCCGATTTATGATGCGTTATTTGATTATCGTGATAAATTGAATCACATTTTAGTGCGCCACGAACAAGGCTCTATTCACGCAGCACAGGGATTTGCCAGAACTTCCGGAAAAGCAGGCGTTGTATTTGCTACCAGCGGCCCGGGCGCTACCAATTTAGTAACTGGTTTGGCAGATGCAATGATTGACAGCACGCCAATCGTTTGTATCACAGGACAGGTTTTCGCGCATCTTTTGGGGACTGACGCTTTCCAGGAAACGGATGTGATTAATATTACCACACCTGTTACCAAATGGAATTACCAGGTTACTGATGCTACTGAAATTCCTTCTGTGCTTGCCAAAGCTTTTTATATAGCCCAGAGCGGAAGGCCAGGACCGGTGTTAATCGATATTACGAAGAATGCACAAATACAAAAATTCGATTTCGAAGGGTATACAACGTGCAACCATATACGCAGTTATCGTCCTAAGCCAATTGTTCGTGAAGAATATATAGACCAGGCTGCCAAATTAATAAATGATGCAAAAAAACCTTTTGTAATTTTTGGCCAGGGTGTTATTCTTGGCCAGGCAGAAAAAGAATTTAAAGATTTTATTGAAAAAGGCGGACTTCCTGCAGCATGGACTATTCTTGGTTTAAGTGCACTGCCAACAGATCATCCATTGAATGTAGGAATGCTGGGAATGCATGGCAATTATGGGCCGAATGTACTCACTAATGATTGTGATGTTTTAATTGCTGTGGGCATGCGCTTTGACGATCGTGTTACCGGACGACTTGATAAATACGCGAAGCAGGCAAAAATAATTCACCTTGATATCGATCCGGCTGAGATTGATAAAAATGTAAAAACTACTGTAGCGGTTTGGGGTGATTGTAAAGAAACTTTGCCTTTGCTTACCAAAAAGATCGATAAAAAAGTTCATAAGGAATGGTTACAAAAGTTCGAAGAATATAAACAAAAAGAAACCGAAGCCTGTTTTAAAAAAGACCTTACGCCCACTTCAGATTCGCTTTCAATGGGAGAAGTGATTAATCTTTTGAATGAAATTACCGACGGCAAAGCAGTGATTGTTTCTGATGTAGGCCAGCACCAGATGGTAGCGTGCCGCTATTCAAAATTCAAACAATCAAGGAGTAACGTAACTTCCGGGGGATTAGGAACTATGGGATTTGGTTTGCCTGCAGCCATCGGAGCAAAATTCGGAGCGCCGGAAAGAACTGTAATTGCAGTAATTGGAGACGGAGGTTTCCAAATGACCTTGCAGGAATTAGGTACCATTATGCAAAACAATATAGACGTAAAAATTGTAATTCTTAACAATGAATTTCTTGGTATGGTTCGCCAATGGCAGGAATTATTTAATGAAAGGAGATATTCATTTACAGATATTCAAAGTCCTGATTATGTGGCTCTCGCAAATGCTTACCATATTCCGGCAGAAAAAATTTTAAAAAGAGAGAAGTTAAAAGATGGCTTGAGAAAAATGCTTGAGACCGAAGGGGCTTATCTTTTGGAAATAATTGTTGGTAAAGAACACAATGTATTTCCTATGGTACCGCAAGGCTGCAGCGTTTCGGAGATCCGTTTATCTTAAATCTTTAAAAAAATCAAATCATGAACACAACCGAAATAAAAAATTTAAATAATTCTTCGTTTACTACACCAGGAAAACAGGAATATACAATAACCGTTTATTCTGAAGACCAGATAGGCATACTCAATCGTATCTCAATTATTTTTTCAAGAAGAAAAATAAATATTCAAAGCCTGAACACTTCACCATCTGAAGTTCCGGGCATTCACCGTTTTAATATTGTCATCGAAGAAACTGAAGATATCGTAAAAAAATTAGTAAGACAAATAGAAAAACAGGTAGATGTTTTAAAAGCTTATTTTAATACAAACGATGAAATAATCTGGCAGGAGATGTCTTTGTATAAAGTGCCTACAGATTTGATTATGGAAAAAGCGAAAGTGGAAAGATTGCTTCGACAATTTGGGGCAAGAGTGGTTGCGATTCGTAAGGATTACACTGTTTTTGAAACTACCGGCCATCGGGAGGAAACAGACAAACTGATAACAGCACTCGAACCTTATGGATTGATTGAATTTGTAAGAAGCGCGCGCGTGGCTATTATCAAGGAAAGTGAAGGTTTCCACACCAAAGTAAAAGAGTTTGAGCAAAGGGAACCCGGAATCGAAGTAATTGAAAACGAATATTTGGATAAACAGAGCGAAGTATTTACTATGTAGGTTGTCTGAACCAGGATTTATAAGATTTAAAGATTACAGGATAAATGCAAGTTGAAAAGTAATACCGGTTTTAAGAATTTTTGATTATAAAAAAGCGATTGAATTTTACGTAGATTGGTTGGGTTTTAAAATTAATTGGGAACATACTTTTGACGAAAACACACCGGTTTATATGGAAATTGAGCGTGAAGGATTAGTGATACATTTGAGTGAACATCATGGTGATGGAACCCCGGGGACAAATGTTTTCATTTGGTGTACAGGAATAAAAGATTTTCATACAGAAATTATTAATAAAAATTACAAATACAATAAACCTGGTTTAGAAAAAACTTTTTAGGGTGCACTATCGGTTAAGGTAATAGACCCGTTTCAAAACCAGGTTATTTTTAATGAAAAGACAGACGAGAGCAAATAAATCTATTAACAAAAAAAATAAAATTGGAAAAAATATTTTCACTTGCCATATTATCTTTTTCATTCCTGTTTATTGGATGTGCAGGCCAAATACAACCTAAACAAAAAACAAATAATTCAATAAAAGATGGTCTATTAGCGGACAATAATGAAGTGAATGATAGCGACTACAACAATTGGAAAACTGTAACAAAAAAAAATATACAATTCAGTTATCCAAAAGAATGGCGTATGAAAAAATATGAAAATCCATCGTCATCTGCCTTCTTTTTAACATTTGATAGTGATACAACTACTGTATTTTTCCCGGTTGAATTATTTGAGTTTCCAAAAGACCGATCTTATAAAGACTTTTCAAATTCTGTTACATATCGATACTTTCTAAAACAAACTGATGGCAAAAATGGAGAACTAATGTCAAGAAAACCAAGTAAATTCAAAAATTTTCAAGCTGATAAATTTGAATACATAAAGAATGGTAATAATGTAGAGATCTTTACTATTAATGGATTAAGTAAATACTTTTTATTTGTAAGATTTCAGATGCCAAGAATAAATAAAATCGAAGAAAAGATTATTAATTCAATTATCATTTCAAAATAAAAATACCAGTAAACAAACAAATAAATTAAATTTTAAAACAAAAACATGGCGACATTAAATTTTGCAGGAACAGACGAAAAAGTAGTAACAAGAGAAGAATTTCCTTTGTCAAAAGCACAGGAAATATTAAAAGATGAAGTAGTAGCAGTGATTGGCTATGGTGTTCAGGGTCCGGGACAGGCTTTGAATCAACGAGACAATGGTATCAACGTAATTGTCGGACAAAGAAAAAATTCAAAGAGCTGGGACAAAGCAATCCAGGACGGTTTTGTAGAAGGAAAAACTTTGTTCGAAATTGAAGAAGCTTTGGAAAAAGGAACTATCATTTGCTATTTACTGAGCGATGCTGCACAAATTGCAATGTGGCCAACCGTTAAAAAGCATTTAACTCCCGGAAAAGCGTTATACTTTTCACATGGTTTTGGAATTACTTATAATGATCAGACAGGAATTGTTCCTCCAAAAGATGTAGATGTATTTTTAGTAGCACCAAAAGGTTCAGGCACTTCACTAAGAAGAATGTTTTTGCAGGGACGCGGATTGAACAGCAGCTACGCTATCTTCCAGGATGCAACAGGCAAAGCTTTTGAAAGAGTTGTTGCGCTTGGCATTGCTATCGGTTCAGGATATCTTTTCGAAACCGATTTTAAAAAAGAAGTTTATAGCGATTTGACAGGTGAACGCGGTACTTTAATGGGAGCCATACAGGGAATTTTTGCTGCACAATTTGAAGTGCTTCGCCAACATGGCCACTCTCCTTCTGAAGCTTTTAATGAAACAGTTGAAGAACTCACACAGTCTTTAATGCCATTGGTTGCTGAAAATGGAATGGACTGGATGTATGCCAATTGCTCAACAACAGCGCAACGTGGCGCTTTGGATTGGTGGAAAAAATTCCGTGATGCAACTCTTCCCGTCTTTAATGATCTGTATGAAAGTGTAGCGGCTGGAAAAGAAGCTGAAAAATCTATCAATTCAAATTCTCAGCCTGATTACCGTGAAAAATTAAATGAAGAATTAAAAGAACTTCGCGAAAGTGAAATGTGGCGTGCGGGAAAAACGGTAAGAAGCTTAAGACCGGAAAACCAGGAACCTTCATAAATAAAGTTGGTCAAGCAGCTTTGTTTGATTGGCATAATTAAACCAATTTTCTTTAATACTTTTTGAGGAAATTTGCGCCTCTATTAAAAAATAATTTAAATGAACAATACTTCCAATACACTATTTGATAAAGTTTGGGATTCGCACGTCGTACGTAAAATTGAAGATGGCCCGGATGTTTTTTTTATCGACAGGCATTTTATACACGAAGTGACAAGCCCGGTGGCTTTTGGCGGACTGGAAAACAGGGGACTAAAAGTGATGTTTCCGGATAAGACATTTGCGACAGCAGATCATAACACGCCAACTATTAACCAACATTTACCAGTGCAGGACCCGCTTTCAGCGAACCAGTTGAAAGCTTTGGAAACCAATTCTGCAAAATATGGTATCTCCCATTGGGGATTAAATAATCCGAAGAACGGAATTGTACATGTTGTCGGCCCTGAAAACGGGATTACTCTTCCCGGAATGACAATCGTTTGTGGCGATTCTCACACGTCGACACATGGTGCTTTCGGCGCTATTGCCTTTGGTATCGGCACTTCTGAAGTGGAGATGGTTTTGGCTTCGCAATGCATTATGCAGCCAAAGCCTAAGAAAATGCGCATCAATGTTAATGGAAAATTGGGCAAAGGAGTAACGGCAAAAGATGTAGCGCTTTATATTATTTCCAGGCTAACGGCAGCCGGAGCGACAGGATATTTTGTAGAATATGCAGGTGAAGTTTTTGAAAACTTAAGCATGGAAGGCAGAATGACGGTTTGCAATATGAGTATTGAAATGGGTGCCCGTGGCGGAATGGTGGCTCCTGATGAAACAACTTTTGCTTATATAAAAGGAAAAGAAAAAGCGCCAAAAGGTGAAGCGTGGGATAAATCACTTGCTTACTGGAAAACTTTAAAAACCGATCCCGATGCAAGGTTTGATAAGGAATATACTTTTGATGCGGCGGAGATTGAGCCGATGATCACCTTTGGTACCAACCCGGGAATGGGCATGGGTATCAGCAAACATATTCCTGTTTCAAAAGATACGGCAAGTGGAAATGCCAGCTATGAAAAATCACTTAATTACATGGGCTTTCATGAAAATGATGCAATGCTGGGAAAGAAAGTAGACTATGTATTTATTGGAAGTTGTACCAACGGACGAATTGAAGATTTTCGCGCATTTGCTTCCATCATAAAAGGAAGAAAGAAGGCTGATCACGTAACCGCGTGGATTGTTCCGGGATCACATGTAGTAGAACAACAAATAAAGGAAGAAGGTATTTTGGATATTTTAACCGAGGCGGGATTTCAATTACGCCAACCGGGATGCTCGGCTTGCCTGGCAATGAATGATGATAAAATTCCTGCAGGAAAATATGCCGTTAGTACCAGCAACAGAAATTTTGAAGGAAGGCAAGGTCCCGGAGCAAGAACGATGCTCGCAAGTCCGCTCGTTGCGGCAGCAGCGGCAGTTACAGGAGTTGTTACTGACCCGAGAGAATTGCTGTAATGTATAATGTAACTAAAAACTTTAAACTAAAAACTACGAACTAAAATATGGCTTACGATAAATTTACTGTACTTACCAGCACAGCAGTTCCAATGCCAATAGAGAATGTTGACACGGATCAAATTATTCCTGCTCGCTTTTTAAAAGCTACTGAACGCAAAGGTTTTGGGGATAATCTTTTTCGCGATTGGAGGTACAATTCAGACGGAACACCTAAGGAAGATTTTGTTTTAAACAATCCAATTTATTCAGGAAAAATTTTGGTAGGAGGAAAAAATTTTGGAAGCGGTAGTAGCCGCGAACATGCTGCGTGGGCTATTTACGATTATGGTTTTCGCGCAGTTGTTTCCAGTTTCTTTGCTGATATATTTAAAAACAATTCGATTAATGTAGGTATTCTTCCTGTACAGGTGAGTGAAGAATTTTTGATAAAAATTTTTAGTGCTATTGAAGCAGATGCTGATGCACAATTTGAAATAAATCTTCCGGATCAAACTATTACCATTCTTGCAACCGGCGAGCAGGAATCTTTTGATATTAACGGCTATAAAAAACACAACCTGATGAACGGCTTTGACGATATAGATTATCTGCAGGCCATGAAAGAAGATATCCGGGAATTTGCCGAAAAGAGTTTATATTAATTGAGAAGACAACAAACAGCGATGCCAAAAAAACAGCGATACATTGAGATAATGGACACCACACTTCGTGATGGTGAACAAATGAGTGGAGTTTCATTCTCTGCTGTGGAAAAATTAACGATTGCCAAGCTCTTGCTAACGGAATTGAAAGTAGATCGGATTGAAATTGCTTCAGCGCGCGTTTCTGAAGGCGAGTTTGACGCTGTGAAAAAAATTACAAAATGGGCTAAGGCAACCGGTTTTCTTGATAAAGTTGAAGTACTCACTTTTGTTGACGGAACTGTTTCGGTAGAATGGATGATAAAAGCAGGCGCTAAAGTGATGAACCTTCTTACCAAAGGCTCTCTCAATCATTTAACCCACCAGCTTAAGAAAAAACCCGAACAGCATTTTGCTGAAATCGCGGAAGTAATAAAACTCGGTAGAAAAAAGGGTATTGATTGTAATGTGTATCTTGAAGATTGGAGTAATGGTATGCGTGATTCAAAAGATTATGTGTTGCAGTATCTTGATTTTCTTACTACCCAACCTGTTAAGCGAATCATGCTTCCGGATACACTCGGTGTTTTGACTCCTGCTGAATCTTTTCAATTTGTTTCCGAAATTGTTCAACGTTATCCAAAAACCCATTTTGATTTCCATGCCCATAATGATTATGATCTTGGAACCGGTAATGTATTTGAAGCTTTGAAAGCCGGTGCAGCGGGAATACATTTGACAGTAAACGGAATGGGAGAGCGTGCGGGAAATGCACCACTGGCAAGCGCTATAGCCGTTATTAATGATTTTATGCCTGAATTAAAGACATCGGTTTCAGAAAAAGCATTGTACCGGGTAAGTAAATTGGTAGAAACGTTTTCAGGATTTCGAATTCCGGTAAATAAGCCGGTGGTCGGCGAAAATGTATTCACTCAAACGGCAGGCATACACGCAGATGGAGATAAAAAAAATAATTTGTATTTCAGCGATCTGATGCCCGAGCGTTTTGGCCGTCAGCGTAAATACGCACTCGGAAAAACAAGTGGAAAAGCGAATATTGAAAACAATCTTTCACAACTCGGTATTCATCTTTCTGACCAGGATCTTAAAAAAGTAACGCAACGGATTATCGAATTAGGCGATCGTAAAGAAATAGTTACACAGGCAGACCTTCCTTATATAATTTCAGATGTGCTTGATAGTGTGGCAATCCAGCAAAAGGTGCATATAGAAAATTATGTGCTTACGCATTCAAAAGATTTGAATCCTTCGGTAACATTAAGAATTTGTATTGATGGCGAATCGTTTGAAGAACATGCACAGGGAGATGGGCAATATGATGCTTTTATGAATGCGCTGAAGAAGATTTATAAACAAAAGAAAATTGAACTTCCCCTGTTAACTGATTATACAGTTCGTATCCCTCCCGGCGGAAAAAGCGATGCCTTTTGCGAAACAATTATTACCTGGAGACATAATGGAAAAGAGTTTAAAACACGCGGCCTTGACAGTGATCAAACTGTTGCAGCTATCAAGTCAACATGGAAAATGTTGAATAGTATTTAGAGAAAGGCAAGAGGCAAGAGATGAGAGGCAAGGAGATAAAACTTACAAATGAGTATTAAATCTTATAGAGATCTTTTTATTTGGCAAAAGTCAATGGTTTTAGTAACAGAAATTTATTCAATCACCGGAACTTTTCCTGTTTCTGAAATATATGGTTTGACAAGTCAATTGAGAAGAAGCGCAGTTTCAATTCCAAGTAATATTGCTGAAGGGTATGGTAGAAATTCAACGAATGATTATAAACGGTTTTTACAAATAGCAGTTGGCTCATTATATGAATTACAAACTCAAGTAGAAATTGCTTGTAACCTTAAATATATTGAAACCGAAAAGATTAGAGATGTTTCCAATTTAAGCGTTGAGATCGATAAAATGTTATATTCAATTATTCAAAAATTAAATAAGCAATTGTGATCAGGTAAATGGCGGTACTCTTTGCCTCTTGCCTCATAACTCTTGCCTTAAAAAATCAAAAATGGCAGAAAAACATATTTTAATTGTTCCCGGTGACGGAATCGGACAGGAAGTAACAGCAGTTGGTAAAAAAGTTTTGGATAAAATTGCAGAAAAATTCGGACATACATTTACCTATGATGAAGCTTTGATAGGCCATGTAGCCATTGAAGCAACCGGCAATCCTTTGCCGGATGAATCGCTTGAAAAGATGCGTAACTCTGACGCAGTATTGTTCGGCGCTGTTGGCCATCCCAAATACGACAACGATCCTTCTGCTAAAGTACGACCCGAGCAAGGCTTGTTAAAGATGAGAAAAGAGTTGGGCTTATATGCTAATATTCGCCCTATTAAATTATTTGATGAGTTACTCGGCGCTTCCAGCATTAAGCCGGAAATATTAAAAGGAGCTGACATTTTATTTTTCCGGGAATTAACAGGTGATATTTATTTTGGCGAAAAAGGAAGAAAAAATAATGGCGATACGGCTTTTGATGTTGCTGAATACAGTCGTTATGAAGTAGAACGTATTGCCCGCAAAGCTTTTGACGCCGCACGTACGAGGAGAAAAAAATTATGCTCCGTAGACAAAGCCAATGTAATTGAAACTTCCAGGTTGTGGCGGGAAGTAGTGCAGGAAGTAGCAAAAACTTATCCCGATGTGGAAGTAGAACACCAGTTTGTTGATGCAACAGCGATGTTGTTAATAAAAGATCCGCGGCGATTTGATGTAGTTGTTACTGCCAATCTTTTCGGCGATATATTAACAGATGAAGCTTCACAAATTGCCGGTTCAATGGGAATGTTGGCAAGTGCATCAATTGGCGATGGCACAGGTGTGTATGAACCGATTCACGGTTCCGCCCATGATATTACAGGAAAGGGACTTGCCAATCCATTAGCATCAGTTTTATCTGCAGCATTATTATTAGACATTTCTTTTAATATGAAAGCTGAATCAGAAGCGATAATTGCCGCTGTGGATAAGGTATTGAAAGCCGGATGGCGCACAAGAGATATAGCCGATACCCAAACTCGTGCTGATAAAATATTAGGAACGGAAGCGATGGGAGCGGCGGTTTTGAAGGAGTTATAGTTTTATTAAAAGAAGAAATTGCCCATTAAAAATCCTGTGAATTTGTTGGTTTACTATCAGTATTTTTTTCGATAAGCGTTATTGAATAAAATTTACTCATTTTTTATTTTCAATAATATTCTTTCTCCGGTTGGCTTTATTATTTCAAGTTGATAAATACCGGCACTTAAATTCTTCATAGTCTTTATAGACAAAGCCGCTTCACCCTTGTAAATCAATTCTTCAGAATGCAGATTTTGTCCGAGAGTATTATATAAATTAAACCGATACTTTCCAAAAGGCTGTTTTATAAATTGAAGATGTATAAACGTTTGCTCTATTGGATTTGGATAAATCCGAATACCTGCAACAAATCCCGGCATAGTAACCTTTATAACTTTTTCATATTCTGATTCACCATTTATTTTATTGATTTTGATTCTGTAAAAAGCAATTGACGAGTTTGGTTGCTCATGCACAAAATTATATTTGCCACCAAAGTTCCCCCGGGAAATAACAGCTATTTGTTTAAACCGAATTCCATCAACTGAATATTCCAACTGATAATCTTTTACGTCATTTTCATTTTCGACCTGCCAGTTTATGAACACATTTCCATTTTTTGGATAAGCATTCATTGAAACGAATGAAACAGCAAGGGGACCGGCTGCAGCACCGAAAACTAAATAAAACCTATCGGGATTATAAGAAGCTTTTTCATCTGTAACTGTAAAATTTACGATAGAAGTATCTGTAAAACTGATTTGTTTTTTAGTTTGTAAATATTGATCTATCAAATAAGCGTCAAAGCCTGAACGAATTTTCTGAGGTACAAAAACCAATTTATATTCCTGCCTGGTCAAATTTTGTAAAGAATAAAATATAGTATCTTTTGCTTTAATTTCTTTTCTTGCTTCAACAATTAATATTTTACCTGAACTTTTTAATGCAAAACTTTCAGTGGATGAAGAAATTTTCAAAGCGTCATCATCATCAATTTTATTTGAAAAATCATTGGAGAAAGAAACTGCATTGCCATCCACAACAATTCCATTTTTAGAAACAAGATTTGCAAATAAGATTTGCCTTTCATTTTCAGGTTGCCGGTTGACCAAACGATAATTACCAGTGGTTTTGCAACTCTCCGGAAAACTTACAGAACCTTCCGAAGAAGTATAATTATTAACAAAAAATGCTTGTCCTGATTGAATATAACGATAGTCGCCGGTACTGCTATAATTTGACGTACCGCCGGGTACAGGAGTATAACCTGTAGCTGAAGTTATGGTTTGATAACCCCCAAATCCGTAAGTTCCTCCAAGTGCAGGATCCCAGGCATAATAAGAAGATTGAATATTTGAGGAATTTAATTTTGTGAAATCAATTACTGATGCATACGGATTTCCAACAGATTGAAATCTTCCTGGAGGAACAATACTTGTTGGCGGCAAAAAATCCGGTGAATATAATTTCCCGCGTGTACGTAATATCGTTGGTGTCGCTTCAGAATTTACTGATGTAGCCTGGCGGTCTCCTCTGATAAAAATCATATATCCTCTTTCATTTTCAAGGTTGATTTTGGTAGAAAGAATTCCAACCCAACTATTAGAAGCAGGATCATAATATTTCATGGAAGGAGCACGAGAAGTAGCATCAAAGTTATTTGTGGTTCCCGAATTATCTGTAATCCATGTTCCAAAACCTGATATGGTTGTACTGCCTTTTTCCTGCCATGTATCAAAAATCTGTTTCACCATAAGCAGGTGTAGAAATAAATTGCCAGGATTTGTGGTGACCGCCATCAGTAGGGTTTGTATTAATATAACGCTCCACAATAAAGCGGCCGGCATTGTAATTAATATTTACGTTTGTGCCTAACTGTCCTATGCTTGCAGTGTGGTCTTTGCTGCTTAATAAACTAATATCCGCGTTAAGCTTTATTACAGTATTATCTTCTAACGAAAGTTGATTGTATATTGATAAACTGTCGTTGATGTTAAGTCCAACCGTATTTTCATTTATGAGGTTATTAAAAACCATTTGAGATGAAACACAGGAATAAGTTTGTTCACTGCTTCCGTTCAATAAAACGGTACCATTATTATGAATAAAATTTGCGGAAGTTGTTTTTGATAAATTTCCCTGGATAACTAAGTTGCCTGATGGCGCTGTTTTATTTCCACTTCCGGAAATTACCAGGTTTTGATAAATCAAACCATTTGCATTAGTAACAGGCTGGTCGCCATCTGACAAAGGAGGGCTAGACCGCGAATATTCTACTGTACTGTTTGGTTCAAGAATAATATTTTCAATGTCTGAATTGATTGCTGAGCTTTTTATTGGAGCGGATGTAATCGTAAATCCGTTAAAGCCTTTATTGGTGCCACATTTAAATAGAGCCACCGTTTTCGACTCTAACGGTTTGAGTGCCGCCGGACGTCCCGTTTATAGTATTGTCATTTATCGTAAATATGCCGCCGTTTTTTACCGTAAAAGTTCCGTTATTGTTCAAAGTGATATTACCATTGCCCATCAAAACATTGTTGCCAGTCACTTCAATGTTTTGATAATTTTTACTTCTAATGGTTTGCGGTGTTTCATTTGTTCCTTTAAATTCTATTACTCCGCCCGTAAGATTATAAGTGCCGGCCATCTTTGGATTGGGACCATAAGTATCTACAATCAATCGACTGTTTCCACTCATAGTCAAATTGGTTGCTGTCGGTCCCGATTCAGTCTCGTCGCCAATATTTCTTCCGCTGCAATCAAATATTGCATCGTCTTTGATAGTAACAGTTCCTGCAGGATTAAATGAACCAATTGGAGTTTTTGTTCCACTTCCTGAAAAAATTAAATTGCTGAAATCATCTCTTGAATTTAAATCTTGATGGCCATTTGCATACAATTCGATTGTAGAACCAGGATTAACGGTTATATTCCACTGGAAGATGGAATAGAAGCACCGGTTGACCTGAAAATCCACCCTGATGTGGCTGTTCGAAAAGTTCCGTTAAGAATAATTGAACCAGATGAATGTGTTATGTTGAATCCCTGATCGTAACATCTAATGTACCATTAATAGTAAAGATAGTTCCATCTGTGACGTTATTACATTAAGCAAGAACCTGAAATGCATAACATAAGACGCCGGAAGGAATTTCAGCATTCGTAAGCTAATTCCAAATTACGGCAGATAAAATAATTTTAAGAGAATGCACCCTCCAATAACTGAATTCAAACCGTTCTAAAAAAGTTTACCAGAGCCGTCTAGTAGTAATCGTAAAATTTCCTTTGATACCATCTCTGAAATATTTTCTCCCGAACCTGAAAAGTTAAATCAGTATGTTAATTCCAAAATTCCGTTCAAATGAAAGTCGCTGCTCGAAACCAACTTCCGCGGTGTTCCATGAAACAGCCGAAACTCTAAAAATGGGAATTGTAGTTTCATCAGCATTTGGAAAATAAGTCAATCCCGGCGCTTACAAAAGCACGGTTAATATCATACTCATAAATAGCTCCGTCATTCCAAACATTTGTTGTTGATGTTGCAAAAGCTTCATAACCGTCACCAGTAGACGAACTTCCATCGCCAATTTTTATTTTGCCACCTGTAGAAATATTGATATCAGCAGAAGCATCCTGTTGCACAGAAATAGAATAATCATCCGCACTTATCACTTCCAAAATGCCTCCATTGGCAAGCGTAATATCATCACCAACACCATCATTAATATTTAAAATTCCACCTGTTTGTAATTGCAATGTTCCGTTGACTGTTGTTTGGTCCAGTGAAACTGAACTTACGACAGAAACTGTATGTCCTGCTTGAATTAAAATGTTTTCGGCATCTTTCGTTGGGGGAACTGAAGATACATTCCAGTTTACATTGTCAGTTGAATATTCCCATGTAGATGCCGTAGACCAATTACCACTTTGGCGGCTTCTGTAATAGGTTTGAACAGGAGAAACAGTTACATCAAGACTGTAAATCGTCGATCCGCCAGACTGCAGTATTTTGTTGCGCCACTTCCATTAAACCCATAAGTTTAAAAGTGACCGGTGACGTAGATGAAATAGCAAGACCGGTATTTTCATACAAATACCATTTCGAATCTGCTGATCAATGAACTTGCGACAATGTCTGAATTGATAGGAATCAATTGAACTTCATAGATTGAATACGATTGCGGCCCTGTGCCAGTAGATCTTTGAGCTCCAAAAATGATACTTGTTAACTGATAACGAATATCCTTGTTCAGGAGTTAAAGTAAATCAAGTAGTGCTGGTTGCGCATCAAAAGTCCGGAGACAGTTGTTAGCGCCAGCATTATAATTTCCGGATGCATCCGTGTAACCAGTTGATGAAGATACATTCGTTATCAGATCTGTGGTTCCATAATTGTTTTGCTGAGATTAAAGCTGAGGTTGAGACAGAGCAGTTGTAAGGAAAGGCATGTCTGTTCCGGTTCCGCCATCAAATTCCAGCTTGATAAGTTTGTGCTTAAAGAATTTTGACCTACAAACACAAAACAGGAATGGCTGACTTAAATAAAACGGCTATACAATGGCAAAATCTTTTTAAAAAAATGTGAATTGACAAACTTTGAAAGCAGAATTAATTGTCCCATAACATTAGTTTTGGTGAAACAAACAAAATTATTTGGGTAGTAATTACAAGCTTTCGAAAGGGACGGATATTACAACATTTGAACAAATGCTGTAATATTTAAATGTAAGAAATTAATATTAAAAAAAAACATTTATTTTCATAATAACCTTTGCTAATATATCAACTACATATTGAAATAAAGCAGGAATTATACAGCTTCTGATTTCAAGAAAATCGGCATCAACTTTTTAAAAATTACTTGTACCTTAACCCGCAAAAAAGATAATGGCTACCTTAATTACCTGCCCTAATTGTCACCATGAATTTGCACCTGAAGATGCTATTGCCAAAACGCTTGAAAAAGAATACCAGGAGAAGTTTAACCAGGACCGTCAAAAATTATTAGCACAATTTTCTGCCCAACAAAAGCTGTTGCAGGAACAACAAAAGGATTTCGAGAAAAAGAAAGAAAAAGAGAATGAATTGTTTGCTGAACGAATGGAAAAAGAAAAACAGAAAATGCAAAACGAGTTGCAGGAAAAATTGAGAAAATCTATCAGCAACGATTTTGAAAATCAGCTAAAACTTTTACAACAAGCTAATGATGATAATGAAGAAAAATTAAAATCGGCAAGGCAAAAAGAACTTGAATTTTTACAAAAAGAAAAAGACTTAAAAAACCGTGCTGCCGAAATGGAAATTCAACTGGAAAAAAAGTTAGCAGCGGAAAGAGAATTGTTGATTGAACAAATACGTGAGCAGGAAAAAGCGCGCAACGAAGTAAAGGAAAACGAACATTCTTTAAAAATAAAAGAACTGGAAAAGCAGTTGAATGACCAAAAAAAATTGGCCGAAGAGATGAGGAGAAAAGCAGAACAAGGTTCTATGCAATTGCAGGGCGAAGTACAGGAACTCGCGCTGGAAGAAATATTGGGAAACGCCTTTCCGTTTGATGTAATTTCTGAAGTTGGGAAAGGAATCAGGGGCGCTGATTGCATTCAACTGGTCAGAAATAATTTTGGGCACGAATGTGGCAAAATTATTTATGAGAGCAAACGCACAAAGGATTTTGGAGGCGACTGGATTGAGAAACTGAAAACGGATATGCGTAGCACCGGCGCTGATATCGCGGTGTTGGTTACTAAAACAATGCCTAAGGAATTGGATTGTTTTGGATTAAAAGACGGCGTTTGGATTTGCACTTTTTCTGAAGTGAAAGCGCTTGCGAGCGTGCTTCGCGATGGAATTATCCGCGTTCATAATTCAACCAAAAACCATGAGAACAAAGGCGATAAAATGCACCTGCTTTATGATTACCTCACCAGCAATGAATTCAGTGAGCAATGGAAAGCGATAAGAGAAGGATTTGTGGCGATGAAAATGAGTATCGTTTCTGAAAGGTCGGCAATGGAAAAATTATGGAAAGCACGTGAAAAGCAATTGGAAAAAGTTTTGTTGAATGCCGCTCACGTCAAGGGTTCTATCGAAGGAATTTCCGGGATGGATGCAATTGACCTCAGTTTGCTGGATGAACAAAGCTTGCTGGAAAATGAATAGCGACGCCAGTAAACTGAGAAATAAATAGAATTTTTATTTCGTTAAAAGTATCTTTTGATAATGCGCAACTTGTGAGTACGTTGTTTGGTTTCCAGGTTTAAAATTCCCTGTGTATCTATTTTATCAATACGAACTTTCCCGGCTGAGTGAATGATTTCATGTTCATTCAACAAAATTCCAACGTGAACAATTCTGCCTTCTTCATTGTCAAAAAAAGCGAGGTCGCCGCAATGCGCTTCCTGTAGAAAGTTTACGGCAGTTCCCTGTTCGGCTTGTTGCCACGCGTCTCTTGGAATATAAGTGTTGAGAAATTTATAAGTCATTTGCGCATAGCCGCTGCAATCAATGCCAAACACAGATTTGCCACCCCACAAATACGAAGTGTTTAAAAATTTGAAAGCAACTTGTTTGATGGATTTAGGAGTAATTTTTACTTCTTCCGGATTCCAGATTTTTCCTCTAAAATGAACAGAATTTCTGCGCCAAAAAGCCATTCCGTTTTTAAAAGCACTCAATGCACTTCCCATCGGAACGTACATCAAATGACCGTTATAATCTACTTCATTCAATAAATCCGCAGTCAGGTCTTTGTCAGTTTTTAAATAAATTTCTTCATCTATTTCAACCAGGTGGCTTTGTTGTACCCAACCCTGGTAACCATCATATCGCAACTGAATTTTTATCCAGTCAGCAGCTCGTTCAAGTATAAATGACTTTTCGCCAAACAGTTGCTGGGACACCATTTCAGATTTATGCGACGCTTCTGCTCTCATTGGGCTCACCGGCACACAACACACCATATATTCCATAAAATCTACCAGGTTTTTTGCAAATGTAACTTATGGAAATTGATTAAGTTTACATCTTACTAAAAAGAGTTCGCTTTTGCAACCTGAAAAATACGACGATATCAGTGACGCAGAACTGCTGCAAAAATTTTACACCGACCACGATAATAAATGGTTGGGAATTTTGCTTCCACGCTATACATTATTGCTTCTCGGTGTTTGCATGAAATATCTGAAAAATGAAGAAGATTCCCGCGATTGTGTTCAGCAGATTTTTTTAAAAGTAATCAACGAACTGAGAAAATATAAAGTCGAATATTTTAAGAGCTGGATTTACATGATTGCACGAAATCATTGCCTGATGAAATTGCGCGATAATAAAAAAATGACGGTTGAATTAAACGAACGCACAACCCCCGTAACGGCTGCGGAATCAGATAAAAAAAGGTTGTTGGAAAAAGATGCGCTTTTGCAAAAAATGGAAGCCGCACTGCAAAAATTAAATCCTGAACAAAAAGAGTGTCTTAAATTATTCTACCTTCAAAAAAAATCTTATTCTGAAGTTTCAGAAATTACTGGGTTTACGATGATGCAGGTAAAAAGTTATCTTCAAAACGGAAAAAGAAATTTGAAATTATTAATAGAAAATAATTCTTAACGGTGGACAATGGATGATGATTTATTAAACATATTATCAAACAGCAATAAAGATATTGACAACCAGAAGTTGATGGATTATCTGAGCGATAAATTATCAGCAGAAGAAAAGCATGAATTTGAAAAAACGCTTTTGGATTCTGACCTGGAAAGTGATGCCGTAGAAGGATTGAGCCAATTTAATAAGAAAAAAGACCCGCTTGCTTATGCAGAGGAATTGAATAAAAAATTGCAAAAACAATTAGAAAAAAAGAAACTCTCGCGGGCAAAAAGGCGAATTAAAGAATTGCGCTGGCTCTACGTCGCGATAACACTAATTATCATTTTCATCCTCATCGCTTTTATTATCATTTCTAAGTTTTTGAAATAAACAAACTTTTAGGATGTAATTAATTTAGCTCCTTCAATTTCATTATCATTTGTTTCCACAATTATTTTTTCGGTAAAAGCAGTAGAGATGGAAAGCCCTACATAATCAGGAGCCACCGGAAATTCTTTATAACTTCTTTCAACCAGTACCAGAGTTTGTATTTTTTTTGGATAAAAATCAAGAAATGGTTTCAAAGCATATAACAATGTTCTGCCGCTGTTGGCCACGTCATCTACTACAATAATTACCTTTTCATCGAAGTTGATTTCTTCGGAAAGCGTAATGTTTTTGGGATTTTTTTTGTCGATGGTAATTTCAATATTTGAAATTTTTCCTTTAAAAATGTCTTTCAAAAAATCAACAAGAATCTTTGCAATAATGCTTCCATTCTCTTTTATTCCCGCCAGAATAATTTGCTCCTCATTTATATTTCGCTCCGAAATTTCATAAGCCATTCGTTGCAATTTCCTGTAAGCAATTTCCTTTGAAAGAATAAGATGAGCGGCCATATATAATTTTTAAAAAAAGCAATTTACAATTTTAAAGTTTAAAAACTTTTGCATTCAGGGATGTTTACAGTCAATATTTCAACTTCCTATATTTGATTATCTTAGCAATCGATTTCTATGGAACTAGTGCAGCAAATATCGTTTATCATCCTTGTCGGTGTCGCCGTATTTCTCTTTTGGCAAAAAGTAAAAGAGATAAGAGCGAACATTAATTTAGGGAAAGATGAAGATATTTCTGACCATAAAAGTGAACGCTGGAAAAATGTAATGCTATTGGCTTTGGGCCAAAAGAAAATGTTCCGTTACCCTTTGGTCGGCGTTATGCATTTTGTGATTTATGCAGGCTTCATTATAATTAACATCGAAATTTTTGAGATTATTCTTGATGGGCTTTTAGGAACTCATCGTTTGTTTGCTAATCCGCTCGGCGCTTTTTACACATTTGTAATCGACTTTTTTGAAATACTGGCTGTTGCTGTTTTATTGGCTTGTGTTATCTTTTTGGTAAGAAGAAATATTTTAAAACTTAGAAGATTTATAAGCCATGAACTTGACGGATGGCCGCGTACTGATGCCAATTTAATCCTTATTACTGAAATTATCCTGATGAGTTTGTTTCTTACGATGAACTCCGCCGACCGCGCTTTACAATTGCAGGGCAATCCTCATTATGGAAACCACGGAAGTTTTATCTTCTCCGGCTGGCTGGCGCAGTCAATGGAACATTTGAAACCGGCAACGCTTATGGCGATTGAACGAACCTGTTGGTGGTTACACATTACAGGCATTTTTGCGTTCTTAAATTATTTGCCTTACAGCAAACACTTTCACATTTTACTCGCGTTTCCCAACACGTATTACAAACGAATTATTCCAAAGGCTGAAATGAGAAATATGAAAAACGTTCAGCAGGAAGTTCAATACATGCTGAAGCCGGAAACCGCTCCTGCTAACGGAGAAGCACAAACGCAGGAGATGTCTTTTGGAGCCAAAGATATTTTTGACCTTAAATGGAAAAACTTGTTGGATGCTTATACGTGTACAGAATGTGGAAGATGCACCGCCGCTTGCCCGGCAAACCTGACAGGAAAAGTATTGAGTCCGCGTAAAATCATGATGGAAACCCGCGACAGAATGCATGATGTGAGGAATAATATCAAAGCCAACGGGAGTTTTAAAGATGACGGAAAAACTTTAGTTCATGATTACATTACTGTAGAAGCGCTTCGTGCCTGCACTTCGTGCAATGCGTGTGTGGAAGAATGCCCCGTTGGTATTAATCCCCTGGATATTATTTTTTCTTTGCGGCGGGGCTTAATCATGGAGGAAAGTAACGCACCCGCAGAATGGAATGCAATGTTCAGCAATGTTGAAAATAATTTTGCGCCATGGAAGTTCAGCCCGGATGACAGAGATAACTGGGCGAAAGAAATGGAACAGGATTAAGCTTTAGAGTAAAAGAAAAATCTTTCTTATTTGTTGTTTTACTACTAAAGAGTACCAATAAGTTTAAATTTATCTCCGTCAAATAATCCTTTATCACTCAGCTTTAGATGAGGAATTACCAATAACGCCATGAAAGACAAAGTCATAAAAGGTGCAGATAATTTCGAACCCAATTCTTTTGCAGCAGCATCAATATTTGTGTACATCTCAGCTACTTTATATCCGTCTTCATTGCTCATTAACCCTGCAACAGGTAAAGGCAAAACTTGATTAAAAGAAGGATTTGCTGCATCAGCAACACTCACACCGCCCTTCTTTTCAATGATTATATTTACAGCGTCGCAAAGGCTTTCGTCATCGACTCCTACTGCAATAATATTATGACTGTCATGTGCAACAGAAGAAGCAATAGCGCCTTTTTTTAACCCAAAATTTTTAATAAAAGCTACTGAAACCGGTGCATCGCGATAACGATTGATTACTGCTATTTTTAAAATATCATTTTCAACATCGCTGTAATAAAACCCATTTTCTTCTTTTGGGGAAGAAGAAATTTTATTGGTAATTAATTGTCCATCGAGGGCTTCAATTATTTCACCGTTAAAAACAGCAATGGTGATTTTAAAATCATCTACGCTTTTTTTAGAACAATGAAAATTGTTGATGATAGAAGCAGGCTGGGTTTTTATTTTTGAAACGCCATTTTCAGCAACTAATTCCCCATTTATATAAGTCGATTTTACTTTAAAATCTTTCAAATTTTCGACAATAATAAAATCAGCCGCATCACCTTCTCTCAATAATCCTACATTCATTTTGTAATGTTTCACAGGATTTATACAAGCGGCTTTCAATACTTTAAACACATCAATTCCTTTGGCAACCGCTCTTGCGCAGAGTTGATTGATATGGCCTTTCACCAAATTATCGGGATGTTTGTCATCGCTGCAAAACATAATCTCATCTTCATAATCATTCAATAATTCAATTAATGCTTCAAAATTTTTAGCCGCGCTTCCTTCACGAATAAGAATTTTCATTCCATGTTTTAATTTCCCCAAAGCTTCTTCTTCAGTAAAACATTCATGGTCCGTACTGATTCCCGCTTCAATATATTTTTTGGCATCTTCTCCCATCAAACCCGGCGCATGTCCGTCAACCGGTTTATCGTATTTTTTAGCAGAATTAATTTTTAAAAGAACTTCTTCGTCATTGTTCAGTACTCCCGGAAAATTCATCATCTCACTTAGATAAAGAATTTCTTTTTTAGCTAAAAGTTCGTCTACTGCATTCGCATCAAGTGTTGCGCCTGCTGTCTCAAAAACCGTTGCCGGAACACAACTTGGTGCACCGAAATTGAATTTAAAAGGAACTGTTTTGCCGTTCTCAATCATGTACTCCACTCCTTCTATACCGCAAACATTTGCAATTTCATGGGGATCACTTATCGTTGCGACTGTTCCATGAACTACCGCCAGTTTTGCAAATTCCGAAGGCACAAGCATCGAACTTTCAATATGCACATGAGCATCAATAAAACCAGGAAGTAAAAAAGGGTAACCGGTTTTAGTTTCAGTAATTTTCTTAACAGATTTTATTTCCCCATTCTCAACAATTACTTCCCCGAAAAATATTTCTTTTGATTCTATGTCAACAATATTTCCTTTAATCTCTGAATCCATTATTTTCTAAAATGATTTGTCTGCAAGATATTTCTCTTCCAGGAACTGGTCGCTGTTATAAATATCGTTGTAAAAGACTATCCCGTCTTTTTTTGCTTCGCAGGTAAAATATTCAATATAAAGAGGCAATCTTTTCTTTACCATGATTGTCTTTCTATCCTGGTTGGCAATCCATGTTTTAATTGAATCGGCATTGTAACCAAGCCTGCGGCCATTTGAAGCAATGCTGTCATTTTTAGCAATATAAAAAGCAAGGGCTTCCCAGTTTTGAACACGAACACATCCATGACTCAAAGCGCGATATGAATTCGCAAATAAATATCGCTGGTTGGTATCATGCAAATAAACGTAGTATGGATTACTAAAATTAAATTTAAATATCCCAAGTGCATTTTCATAACCACTTTGCTGTACTACTTTCCATGGAATTCCGTTTTTGTATTTTGCCCATTTCACTTTGTATGGATCAACAGAATTTCCTTTATAATCCACCAACACAAATCCTTTGCTGGCAAGATATCCGGGATCTACTTTCAAGGCGGGCAGAATATCCTTTTTAATAATACTTTCCGGTATCGTCCAGTTAGGATAAGTAACCATGTTAGAAATGGCTGATGTAAGGAGAGGTGTTGGGGTTGTAGGTTTTCCGACGATTACTTTTGATTCAACTGCTACGCTATCATTATCCCAAACTTTTAATTGAAAAGCGGGGATATTAACCATCAGATATTTTTCCGGAAGCGCCGGAAGTTCTTTATAACGGTCAAGCGTAATTGCAATTCTTCTGAATTTTTCATAATCATAAGAATTTAAAGTATTCACCGTTTCCTGTCCCGGTTTTCCGTCAGCAGTCAGTTTATGCTTTTTCTGATATTTTTTTACTTCCTTACTGAGTGTTACTGAATCAGGCAATTCCGTTGAATCGCTTGCTATCCCGGATTGCACTAATCTCTTATGAAGGTCTTTGTAAAATTGTAGAGTGTCAATATAAGGGAAATTAATATAGAGGTATCTTTTAGGATCCATATTGTCAACAAAATCCGGCAGCATTTCTTTTAAAGAAACATAATAAATGTTTTTCGGTTCCACGCTATCAAATGTTGCCGTAAGATTTTCAGATTTAAAAGCCTGGTTAAGGTTTGGGATAAAAAAAGAATCTGTTGCATTTTTTTTCGAAATGATTGACACGCTGTCGTCAAGCAACCGGCCTTCTTTCAAATCCTTCAACGTTTTCATAAAAGCATCCGTCAGCATCAAATCTGCTTTCGTCCACGCAACAGCATCCATCCTTGCTAATGAATCGCTAGCAATTTTTAATCGCAGTTTTTTCAACTCTTCAAAATGATAATCTTCCGGATACAAACCGTAATACTTTGATTTCTCTATAAACTGAAACATAGAATCAGCAAGGGGATCCCACCTTTCAGTTTTACTCCAAACTCCTTTGAAATTATTTTTTATATAGAAAGCATTGACAATTTTAAATTCCCGGAGTTCCACAGAGTCGTTAATCTTTCCACCGGAAGAACCGGCATAATCGAGAACCGATTTAATATTGTCACTTACCTGGTCATCCATTTTCTCGGGAGCCTTTACAATTTCTTTTTCCTTAATTGTTTTATGATTGTTGCAGGCCACAAAGAAAAAAACTAGAGGAAATAAAAGTATTTTTATGAAGTTCAATTTAGCAAGCATAAGACAGCTTAATCTTTTTAACATGTAGAGAATGAACAGGATTTTTAAAATAGAATATTGTATAAAAATAGCCGCGATGATCGTATTATCCAATTTTATGGGCGTAAACATTGTTTCAGCGCAGTCAAAAATAGGTAATAAGTATGGATTGAGTGTTACAAACAGCATCAAAATTTTGCAAAAGGAAATTGACACAAATCCCGATAATAGAATGGTTGACATAAAAGATTTTATTCCGGCAATTCGCCTGGATTTGAAATATGCTACCACCGATAATTTTATGCATCAAAAGTTATATCCAACCGTAAGAACCACTTTTTTAAGAAAACCGGCTGCCGAGCATTTGAAAGTGGTAGTAAACGAACTAAAAAAGCAAAATTTAAATCTGAAAATTTTTGATGCCTATCGACCTTATTCTGTTACTGAAAAAATGTGGGAAAAAGTAAAAGATGACCGGTATGCTGCTGACCCTGCGAAAGGCAGCGGGCACAATCGCGGAGCGGCTGTTGACCTCACTTTGATTGATTCAAAAACAGGCAAGGAATTACCAATGGGCACCGGCTTTGATAATTTCAGCGATACGGCTCACCCTGATTTTATGCGTCTTTCACCTGGAGTTTTAAACAACCGGAATTTATTAAAAAGAGTGATGGAGGAGAATGGTTTCAAACAATTAAGCACAGAATGGTGGCATTTTTATCTTCCCAATTCTTCTTCATTTGACTTACTGGATATTTCCTTTTCTGACCTTAAGAAAATGGATAAAAAGAATTAGACCTTTAATTTTTCTTTCATCTTTTCAACCATCAACATTGTCGCCGGGCAGTATTCAATATTTTGTTTGTGGATATAAAAATATTCTTTTGCCGGATGCTTATGAAAATGCGGAAAATCGGCGCAATCTGCGGGCCTTACTTCATAAATTGTGCACATATTCGTCTTTAGGTCAAGGAACTGGCAAGGCTGAAAGCGGTTCATCCAATCGTTATCCTTTTTTTCACGATACAACCATTTTTCTTTAAAGTCAATGGGCCGCATTCCAAGGTGAGCGGATATTCTTTTAATATCAGCAGTGGTGTAAGTCGGGCTCATCACTTTACAACAATTGGCACAACTCAGGCAACTGACTTCCTCCCAAACTTCTTTCTCAACATCAGTCATTAAACAATCAATGTTTTCTGGCGGATTATTTTCTGTGCGTGTAATAAAATACCGTAATGACTTTCGATTGAGATCAAATTTTTTTTTCAGTTTTTTTAAGTGGTTACTTACCATGAAATTAAAGGTAGAAGGTAAAGGCGGATTTTTTTAAACGGTAAAAATAGCGCTATTTTGGTTTAATTTCACACAAAACAATTGGCAACAATTAACTGCCTTTTTAAGTAAACAAACAATCCAATGGGGACTTGGGATTAATCTTTAATCAGCATTTTCAGATGTGGGAAGCATATAAAAAAGGGTTCAAAGCTTATTTACAGTTAGAAAAATCTTTATCAGAAAATTCTGTAGAAGCTTATATGCATGACATTGAAAAATTTACTCAGTTTCTCTCAATAAACAAAGAAGAAAAAGCGCCAAAAGACATTGAACTTTCAGACCTGGAAGTTTTTTTAAAATGGATTAATGAATTGGGAATGACACCTGCATCCCAGGCAAGGATTATTTCCGGATTGAGAAGTTTTTACAAATTTTGTTTTCAGGAACAAATTTCTGAAACCGATCCGACGGCATTACTTGAGGCGCCAAAACTCGGCAGACATCTTCCTCACACCTTAAGTTATAACGAAATAGAAAAAATAATTTCTTCCTTGGACGTAAGTACGCCGGAAGGAATGCGAAATAAAGCAATTATCGAAACGCTTTACAGTTGTGGTTTACGCGTTTCTGAACTAGTGAATTTAAAGTTATCGTGCCTTTATTTTGACGTTGGTTATCTCCGCATCACAGGCAAAGGAGATAAAGAAAGGCTTGTTCCTATTGGCAGTACAGCTATTAAATATATTCAAATATATATTGATAATATTCGTGTACATCTTCATATTATCCCTGGTAATGAAGATGTTGTTTTTCTAAACCGAAGAGGAAGAAAACTGTCACGGATTATGATATTTATGATCATAAAAGAAGCTGCTAAAAATGCCGGCATTTCAAAAAATATTTCACCACATACTTTTCGCCATTCTTTTGCCACGCATCTTGTAGAAGGAGGAGCAGATCTTCGTGCTGTACAGGAAATGCTTGGCCATGAAAGTATTACTACCACAGAAATTTATACACATCTTGACCGCGAATATTTAAGAGATACTTTGCAGCAATTTCACCCGGCTTTTAAAGGAAGGCAATTTTAGAATTAAGTTTGTCTTTAAAAAATTGGTTACTTTTCTTTTGCCACAGTTTGCTTTTCTTGTTGAAATAGTTCCTCGTTATTTCATTTGGTTATATGGTTAACAATATCTGAAAAATAAGGCCATGAAGCATTTTGTTATGATACAATAATAACGCCTTTTCAAAAAAAACCTGCAAAAAGCCCCGCAAAAAGCGGGGCGGTATTTCAAAGGTTACGGATTAACGGCGCTATCTTCTTTCACCATAATGTCTTCCATAGCTGTTATTTGCATAGCCGTTCATATGACGGTTTATCATTTGTATTTGATAATTTCTTTCTTTTTTAACATCGCGAATCGCTAATCTTTTTTGCCTGTTATTCATGTAACGATTGTGCTGAATAGATAACACCTTGTAATTGTATTCACGATTTATTCTCTCTATTTGAATTTGTCTTTGATTAGCGTAGGAGTTATTGCGATTGTTATATCGATCGTTTCTGTCATAATCGTCATTGTCATAACCACGATGAGAAGCAGAAGCATATTGATCATTTCTATCGTATTTGTCATTGTGACCATGATTTCTCTGGGCATAAGAAGAGGTAAAAATACATGCTGAAAGCAGGAACGTAATTATCTTTTTCATAGTAAAATTTTTAAACATTATCAAAATTGTTGTTTCGAATCTGAGATTCAATTTTATAAGTTTGGTTTAACAATGAAATGTTAATAGGTAAGAATGAAAAAGCAGTAGTCAGATGTTCTTCAACCAATTGCAACTTATTGATTTTTAATCGGCATATCATTTGTAAATGAAGGATTATGAAAAAAATTATCATAATACTTTTTCTTGTACCGCTTATTTCAATTTCATGTAATGACAATGGCGCAGGGAAAAAAAATCAGAAGAAAGAAGAAAAGAAGATCAGCAAAAGACATTATGGAATTACTAAGGCTAATTCTTATAATGACATTTTCCTGGATAGTATGGATGTAGTAAATTATATTTCCGAAAATCATATCCCGGATTCTGTTGCGAGAAGAATAATCAGTTTTTACAATACCCGCAATTATGAATATGCCTGGTTTTCTTCAGATGGTTTGTCAGAACAGGCAATGGGATTTTCCAGTCTTTTGAATTTTACCGGTGATACTTCCAAACAACAAAAAAAACTGCAAAATAGAATGGACGACTTACTCGCCGATACGAGTTTGAGTATTTCCGGAAACAGTAAATCCATTATCAATACAGAAATTAATCTCACTGAAAGATTGATTAATTATTCTCTTACTCAGTTTCCTGATGGGTATGTAAAAAGGAAAGAACTGGAAAGATTTATTCCTTATAAAAAACAAGATCCAATCAAACTTTCAGATTCGTTACTTAATAAAAAACACAATGATGATAAATATTTTAGTGACATAAATGAACCGTATAAATTACTTTCCGACCAACTAAGAAAATATGTGGCTATCGTTAAAAGTGGCGGGTGGCCTGCTATCGGTAAGATTAATTCAAAGAATTTTAAAAAGAATGATTCATCAGCACAGGTTTTGGCAGTAAAAAGAAAATTGATTCTTACCGGCGATCTTTCAGCAGATGATACTTCATCGGTTTATGATACGTCTCTTGAAAATGCTATTAAAAATTATCAAAAACGTCTTGGGTTAACTGCGGATGGAAAGTTGGGGAATAAAACATTAGAAGAATTAAGAAAAACTGCAATTGAAAGAGTAAAACAAATTCTTATCAATATAAACAGGATGAGGTGGCTTCCTGCAAAACCGGAAGGCCGGCTTATTGTAGTTAATATTCCTGCTTTCACTGTACACGTTTATGATGGCGCAAAAACCGTTTTTACAATGCCTGTCGTAGTGGGTAAAGAAGGTCACAACACTACTTTATTTTCTGATAAGATGACAACAATAGTTTTTAGTCCGTATTGGAACGTGCCACGAAGTATCGTAAAAAACGAAATTCTTCCTGGAATACAAAAAGATCCGGATTACCTTGAAAAAAATAACATGGAAATTTACGGAGGCACTGATAGCATGCCCGAGGTTCGTCAAAAACCGGGGCCCAAAAATTCACTCGGTGAAGTAAAATTTTTATTTCCAAACGAATTTAATATTTACCTGCATGACACTCCTGCGAAGTGGCTGTTTGATAAAGACGTAAGAGCGTATAGCCATGGATGCATCCGGCTCGCTGATGCAGAAAAGATGGCGGATTATCTCTTGCAAAACAACGACAACTGGACGCCACAAAA
Organism: uncultured Chitinophagaceae bacterium; assembly: GCA_963811285.1. Classification (GTDB taxonomy): domain Bacteria; phylum Bacteroidota; class Bacteroidia; order Chitinophagales; family Chitinophagaceae; genus Ginsengibacter. The sequence continues at coordinate 114,687 of CAWEQV010000044.1, forward strand.
AATTCATGAAGCTATGAACAGCGGTAATCAACAAGAAGTAGAATTAAAAAATCCGGTTCCGGTATTTATTACTTATTACACGGCATGGGTTGATGATAACGGACAACTAAATTTCAGAGATGACATCTATGGCCACGATAAAGAAGTTGCTCAAAAAATGTTTGTTCAATAAAAAACTCATCACTTTAAATTCAAATTTTCTATCAATTAATAAGAGAAAATTTAATAATAAAACTGTTTTTTTCATAATTTTTTTATGCCGGTTTGAAAAAATTACCTACATTATATTGTAATTTTGTAGAAGAATAAGTTATGAATACAACAGAACCTTTTAAAGTTCAATCAGAAGAAGCGGATACACTCGTAGCCGATGGAAACAATTACCAATTGGTGGTTTGGAACGATGATGTAAACACATTTCAATGGGTGATTGACACGCTAATAGAAGTATGCGGCCACACGCCAGAACAGGCGGAACAATCGGCAATGATCATCCATACTAAAGGGAAATATGCAGTAAAAGAAGGTTCCTACAATACTTTAAAATCAATGCGCGATTCAATAGTTGAACGCGGCATCAATGCAACAGTAGAAGAGCTTTCTGAAAAATAATCATCTTCGCATTCCTCACATTTAATTTTCCGATTTGGATGAAGAAGTAGTTTATGATTTTCCGGAACCAGGCGCCGGGGACGAACATGGTCTTGTAGCAATAGGTGGAAATCTTTCTTTTGGCACTTTGATGAACGCCTATAGAAAAGGAATTTTTCCATGGTTCAACCCGCAGGAAATTATCCAATGGTTTTCTCCTGACCCAAGGTTTGTACTCTTCCCCAATAAAATAAAGATCAGCCACAGCATGAGAAATGTTTTTAACAAGCATCTTTTCAAATTCACTGTTGATAAGGCTTTCAAAGAAGTGGTTCAAGGGTGCAGATTTGCAAAAAGGAAGCAGGAAAACCAAACGTGGATAGGTGACAAGATAGAAATAGCGTATAATGATTTATTTGAAAGAGGTTTTGCACACAGTGCTGAAGCATGGCAAAATAATAAATTGGTTGGCGGACTTTATGGAGTTTTGATCGGTAAAGTTTTTTTTGGTGAAAGCATGTTTGCCGATAAAAGCAATGCGAGCAAATTCGCTTTTATAAATTGGGTGCAAACTTTACAAAAAAACGGAATTGAATTAATAGATTGCCAGGTTTATACCAAACATTTGGAAAGCCTTGGGGCAGAATTTATTTCAAAAAATGAGTTTAACCTTTTATTGAAAAAATTAATTCCCTAAACAAACAATAGTTCAAAGAAACGTAGTAAACGGATAAATTTTGAAGGTTTTTATTTTGCCTGCTTCTTAACAATTATTGATGCAGTGAAAAAGTTTGAGAGTTTTCAAATTCTACTTTTTTATAAGGAAACCTTTCTGCGTATTTAAAAATTAAACTACGGATATAATCATTGTCAACATAAGGCGTAAGAAAATCTTTAAGGTCTTCCATATAATGAACGTTTGAACCAGAAGGCACATAACCCATTCCGTAAAATTTTCCTTTTTCCACGAAAACGCAACTCTGTTCCTTCTCGTCTAATCCTTCATCAAATAAAGCAAAGGTGGGTAATTCCGTTTCCAGGTGATGGATACATTCTAATACTCTCTTATTGTATTTATCAACAGTTTCCTTTTGTTCGCAGGCACCTTTACATTTTTTTTCAATCAATGACTGGCAATCAACATTTGATGATTGAAGAAAACAAAGTTTGGGACAAAGATTAAATTCATCAATCAACTTACGAAGTAAAGAATAACCTTCTGTAAGTAAATTGAAAGTATATAAAGCTTTTAAATTTCTCCTTTTCTTTTCAATACACATTCTCAGATATCCTTTACTGTCTTCAAAATAATACAATCCAAAAGATTGCTCAAACCTTTTCTGACTGCGGTTTTGCTCCGGCCATAATTTTTTGATCTCACTACTCTCCAAAATAAAAGCCATTAATTCTGTAGCAGTACATTGATAACTGATGTGGTAGATCTTTTTTAAAAACTCCTGTTTTTGCCTGTTAGGTTTATTATTGGAGAAATGGCTATTTACCCGTTTTTTTAGATTTTTAGCTTTCCCCACATATATTACTTTTCCCTTTTTATCATGGAAATAATAAACGCCTGGCTGTGATGGTAATTTTTTTATTTGAGAAGAAGGAACATTGGGAGGAAGAAATTGTTCTTTGCTCGATGACTTCAACATTGTCTGCACATGACCGTTACTATCGTTTTGAAGCAAATGATGGAAAAGTTTTACAGTTGCTGCCGCATCCCCTTTTGCACGGTGTCGCTCTTCAATCTCAATCCCCAGATGGCTGCATATTTTTGCTAGTCCATAACCTTTTAAGCCGGGGATGATTTGCCTTCCCAACCTGATCGTACATACCTTTTTACAATTCAGTTCGTACCCTTCTTTTTGCAAATGATGTTTTATAAAAGAATAATCAAAGTTTACATTATGGGCTACAAAAACTTTATCATGCAGCAATTCATAAAGTTCATGGGAAATACTTTTAAAGTCCCTCTCAAATTCGACCATTTCATTTGTAATCCCCGTTAAATATTCTACATATCGGGGAATAGTATAATAAGGATTCAGCAAAGTTTGGAACTCATGAATAACGCGGGTTCCATCAGTTATAAACACAGCTATTTCTGTAATTCCATTTGCGGCGGCATAACCACCTGTGGTTTCAATATCTACAACTGCGTATAACAAATGTGGGTTAAAATTAGATTTACAAACGCTTGCAGCAAGTTACTAAACGATGATTGTATTACTTTTGCTGGCTACAAATTTTTTTTAAATTAATGGAATTAAGCAAGAACTACATCCCCTCGGGGGTGGAAGAAAAGTGGTATAAACACTGGATGGAAAAGAATTATTTTAAAAGTGAACCTGATGACAGGCCTCCTTTTACTGTTGTGATTCCGCCACCGAATGTAACCGGAGTGCTTCACATGGGCCACACGCTTAATGAAACTGTGCAGGATATTTTGGTAAGAAAAGCGAGAATGAGTGGCTATAACGCCTGTTGGGTTCCCGGAAGCGATCACGCCTCTATCGCCACGGAAGCGAAAGTTGTTGACATGTTGAAGAGAGAAAAAGGCATTGATAAGAATAGTTTATCACGAGAAGAATTTCTAAAATATGCTTTTGAGTGGAAAGAAAAATACGGAAATATCATTTACAACCAGATAGAACGATTAGGCTGTAGCGTAGACTGGAACAGGGTTACGTTCACAATGGACGATCATTATTACAAGGCAGTGATAAAGGTTTTTGTTGATTTGTACAACAAAGGCTTCATCTATCGTGGTGCACGAATGATCAATTGGGATCCTTCCGCAAAGACAGCCTTGAGCGATGAAGAAGTAGAATATAAAGATGTAACCGGAAAGTTGTATTATATTAAATATGCAATAAGCGGAACGCAAAAGGCTGAAGGCAAAAGACCAAACGCAGAAAGGGCAGATGAACAGCAGGATTACATAGTAATCGCAACACAACGGCCGGAAACAATAATGGGCGATGTCGCTGTTTGCGCCAATCCGGATGATGAGCGTTATTCATTTTTAAAAGGCAAAAAAGTAATTGTTCCTTTGATCAATAAAGAAGTGCCGGTAATTTTTGATGAATATGTTGACAAAGATTTTGGAACAGGAATTTTGAAAATTACTCCCGCACATGATATCAATGATTTCAATATTGGCTTAAAATTTAACCTTCCTGTTGTTGATACGTTAAACGAAGACGGCACCTTAAGTGAAGCCGCACAAATTTTTATTGGCGAAGATCGCTTTGTTGCCAGGAGAAAAATTGTGGAAGCACTGAGGGAAAAAAGTTTATTAGTAAAAGAAGAAGAATATACGACCCGATTGGGTTATAGTCAGAGAACGAATGTAGTGGCAGAGCCAAAAATTTCTACCCAATGGTTTGTAAAGATGAAAGATCTTGCTCAGCCTGCATTAGAAGCAGTAATCAGCGGAAAAATAAATATTCATCCAACCGAAAAGTTCAATGCCACTTATAAATATTGGCTGGAAAATGTAAAAGATTGGTGCATCAGCCGGCAGCTTTGGTGGGGGCAACAAATTCCTGCATGGTATGATGAAGAAGGAAATGTTTTCGTCGCGGAAACGGAGGAAGAAGCGATTGCACAAAGCAAAAAACACCAAGCACAAAGCACAAGGCTAATCAGAGACGAAGATGTACTTGATACCTGGTTTTCATCCTGGCTTTGGCCAATAGAAGTTTTTAATGGTATCAGCGATCCTGGCAATAAAGACATCGATTATTATTATCCCACCTCCGTCCTAGTTACCGGCCAGGATATTATTTTCTTTTGGGTAGCGCGAATGATTATGGCGGGAATGCAATACATGGATGAAAAACCATTTAGCGACGTTTATTTTACAGGAATGGTCCGTGATAAAATGGGAAGAAAAATGAGTAAAAGTTTGGGAAACAGTCCTGATCTTTTAACGCTCATTCATGAATATGGCGCTGATGCTGTTCGATTTGGAATAATGATCTCCTCTCCTGCCGGAAACGATCTTTTATTTGATGAAAGCAGCCTGGAACAGGGAAAATTCTTTAATAATAAATTGTGGAATGCAATGAAATTATTGAAGATGTGGGAAAAAGGCTCAAAGCTGAAAGCTGAAGGCAGAAAGCGGGAAGCAGAAAGTGGTGGCTCGTTTGCAATTCAATGGTTTGAAAGCCGGTTGCATGAAGTAAGAAACGACGTTGAAATTTTGATGCAAGAATTCCGGCTGAGTGAAGCGTTGAAAACAATTTATTCTTTGATCTGGGATGATTTCTGCAGTTGGTTTCTTGAATGGATAAAACCGGAATACGGAACAGCAATTTCACACGAGGTTTACGAAAAAGCGGTTTCCTATTTTGACGAATTACTCCAATTACTTCACCCATTTATGCCTTTCATTACTGAAGAAATTTATCATTTGCTGAAGGAAAGAAATGATGATCTGATGGTGAAACAATTTGGACCAATAAAAAATACGGATCCCGAAATATTAACGTTAGGTGATAAATTAAAAAATGTGATAAGCGCTATTCGTGATGCAAAAAATAAAAATAATTTAAAACCGAAAGAACCGGTTTCTTTATTTATTGAAACCAATGAAGAAGCTTCTTACCAACGGATAAAAGAAATATTGGCAAAACAAACAAATGCCGATAAAATTGTGTTTAATCAAACTCCCGATGCATCAGCAATCACGACAGTTGCAGGAAATGAAAAAATTTACATAAAATCAGATGTAGCAATAGATACAAGTGTACAAAAAGAAAAACTTACAAAAGATTTAAACTATCTTAAAGGTTTCCTAATTACCGTAGAGAAGAAATTAAGTAATGATAAATTTGTACAGAACGCAAAGCCTGAAGTGATTGAATTGGAAAGAAAAAAGAAAGCGGATGCAGAAACAAAAATAAAAGTGATAGAACAAACAATCGCTTCATTATGACGCTTAAAAAGATGGTAGCCTGATGAAAATTCTGATGAAATTTTTTCTGTGCATTTTATTATTGTCATTTGCAACAAATCATTTATTTGCACAGCAAAAACAAACCATAGTAAAAGAGCCAAAATTTAAACCTCCTGTAGTAAAGACTTACCTGGGGGTGAACCAAAATGGTGCTCAGGTAACTGTCGATGAGGGGGTACAGCTTGTTGGTTTGCCCTTAAAAATTGTAGATGCAAAAAACAACGAATACACAATTGATTCATACCAGTTTCTTTACAGGCAAAAATCATTTATCCGCGATGATGAAACCGGCAAAACAGAAGAAGTTTTTACTATTTCTGCTGACAGATTTACAAATACACCATTACCGAAAGTTTGGGTAGACAATATCAGGCGCCGGTTGCAAAAAGATGAGCAACTTTATTTTTTTGATATTGTGGTAAAAGATAATGAAGGAAGAAGATTCTTTGCTCCTGAATTAAAAATTACCATTAAATAGATGATAGAAATAAGGGCTGCAGAAAAAAAAGATTTAGCAACGATTCATAATCTTGCTCATGAAATCTGGCCCTCGGCTTATCTCGAAATTTTAGGACGGGCACAGTTGGATTACATGCTCGATAGAATTTATTCTCTTCCCTCTTTGGAACACCAGTTTTCAGTTTTAAATCATAGTTTCATTCTTGCAACTGAAAATGAAATCCCGCTTGGATTTGCATCTTACTCTTCTCATCAAGATACGAAGACAGTTTATCATCTAAATAAAATTTACGTTGTTCCCGGTCAACAGGGAAAAAAAATCGGCAAACAAATGCTCGATTATGTTATTTCGGCCATAAAAGAAAACGACGCTACATCTTTACAATTGAATGTGAACCGATATAACAAGGCATTGCACTTTTATGAAAAACAAGGATTTAAAATAATTCGGGAAGAAGATATTGATATCGGCGAGGGATATTTTATGAATGATTACGTGCTTGAAATGCACTTTTAAAAATCTAAATTTTCCGTCTTTCTTTTACAATCAAAATAAAAAACCTTTTTTATTGTTGGTTCACTGTAACATTTTCCTTTTCTTATCCGTCTAACCTCAAACTTTACCAGTTAAAAAGAAATATTTACCATTTATATATACTAATGTACTATGTAAAACACACTACTTAGTTTTGTAATGTAATATTTTAAACACAGCAATACTTAGATCATGAAAAAAGCAGTTATTTTCCTTCCTTTAATTCTTATTTTTTCCTTCGCCACATTCGCACAAAGCCACAGTGGTTCTATATCAGGAAAAGTTACAGATGGCGGGGATCAAAAAATTATTGATGCAGCAACAGTTTCATTATATCAAAGCACGGATTCCTCTTTGGTAAAAATAAACATTACAGATAAGCAAGGAAATTTTGAATTTCAAAATGTAAAGGCGGGAAAATATTATTTGCTCGCTTCTTCCATTGGCCATTTGTCCACCTATAGTTCTGAAATTAATGTAGCAGAAAACCAACATGTTTCAATCGGCCCATTGAAATTAAATAATGAAATGAAAACGCTTAAAGGAATAACCGTAACAGCTAAAAAACCATTTATTGAAAGAAAGATAGATCGCACAATCATCAATGTAGATGCTTCAATTACGAATGCAGGAACTACGGCGCTTGAAGTTTTGGAAAAATCACCCGGCGTTACTGTTGACAAAGATGGAAATGTAAGTTTAAAAGGGAAATCAGGTGTAATGATTATGCTGGATGGAAAACCATCTTATTTAAGTGGCGAACAACTGGCAAGCCTTCTGAAAAACATGCCGTCAAGCGCGATTGATCAAATTGAGATAATGACGAACCCATCTGCAAAATATGATGCAGCCGGAAACTCAGGAATTATCAATATCAAAACGAAGAAAAATAAAATGCATGGAATAAACGGAAGCATCACATCTTCTGTTCTTCAATCTTATTATACGAAAACCAATCAAAGTTTCAACATTAATTATCGCACGGGAAAGGTAAACTTATTTGGAAATTATAGCTATTATTTATGGCAAAATCACCAGGACCAAACAATTATCCGCAGATTCAGGAATACAACCACCAAACAAATTGAAACCATTTTTGACCAGGAGATTATCAGGCACTCTAAATCACAAGGCAGTAATATTAAAGCCGGTATGGATTTTTATGCCTCTAAAAAAACCACACTGGGAGTTGTGTTTTCCGGATACATTAATCCTTATAATAGTATAAATAACAATCAAACCAATTTAAATAATGCAACGAACCATATTGATTCGATAGTGATTGCAGACTATACCAACAAAGGCAATTCTAAAAATTTTGCAACCAATCTGAATCTCTATCATCAATTCGATACGACAGGAAAAGAATTTACGGTTAATCTTGACTATTTGGATTATAATCAGGCTACTAACTCTTTGCTTGCCAATAACTATTATTATCCCGATTATTCCGTAAGAAAAAATCCTTCTTCTTTAATCGGAACCCTTCCTTCTGTCATAAAAATCTATTCTGCAAAAACTGATTTTACCTTTCCTTTAAAACACAATGCAAAATTAGAAACGGGTTTGAAAAGCAGTTACGTTTCTACTGATAATGATGCAGTGTATCAAAATCAAACTTCATCAGGAACAGTAGTAGATGAAGGAAAAACGAATCATTTTATTTACAAAGAAAATATTAATGCAGCTTATATAAACTACAACCAACAAATTAAAAAGTGGGGTTTGCAAGCTGGTTTGCGCGCAGAAAATACGAATGCAAAAGGCCATCAATTAGGAAATCCATCTCACCCCGATTCTTCGTTCACTAAAAATTATGTAAACCTGTTTCCAACAATTTATGTGAGTTATCAAATGAATGATAAAAATACTTTTTCTGCTAATTACGGACGAAGAATTGACCGTCCCGATTATGGAGATTTGAACCCCTTTTATTATTTTTTGGATGAGTATACTTACCAGGTGGGCAACACTTTGCTGCAACCGCAATTTTCTGATAACATTGAATTATCACATACTTACAATGGCTTTTTAACTACAACAATTAATTACAGTAAAACTCATCATGTATTTACAGATGTCATCAAACAGATAACCAGTGAAAGAAAAACTTTTCAGACTAAAGAAAATCTTGCCTCAAAAACCAATTATGGAATTGCCTTGAGCGCTAATTTTCCGGTTACCAAATTTTGGTCAACCAATCTCTACTCCAATGTCAATTACAATGCCTATAGCGGCGTTCTTGACGGTGGAAATCTCGAAATAAACGCCATCACATTTATGGCAAATATGAATAATCAATTCAGAATTGGGAATGGCTGGAGTGCTGAATTGAGTGGTTTTTACAGGGGAAAAGCAATTGAAGGAGAGATTGTAATTAACCCGATGTGGAGATTAGATGCCGGTGTTCAGAAATTGATTTTAAAGAAAAAAGGAAGTATTAAGTTTGGTGTTCGTGACATCTTTAATACACAAATTTTTACAGGCAATATCAACTACCAGGATATTGATGCCTACATCAGAAACTACCAGGATAGCAGAACCTTCTCCCTTACTTTTTCTTACCGGTTTGGTAAGCCAATTAAAAACCAACCACACAGAAAAACCGGGGGTGCGTCTGAAGAACAAAACCGGGTAAAAAGTTCAGGAAATTAAAGAAAACCGTAAATGCACAACCGTTTTGAGCCTGGGACAGTTGTGCATTTCAATTTACGGCATTTAAAACCAACGTGAGTAACGGTCTACAATATCTTCAATCTTTCCACCTGCTCACTATGATGATTAATATCCGTTACTTTAAGGAAATAAGTTCCCGGAGCCGGTTTTTTCGGCCAATCTATACTAATAGATGAAGCTTTGCTGAGATTATAATTTTTGATAAAAAGAAGCTGTCCATAACTGTTTATCAGCTCGACTCTATAATCACTGCCGGCATTGTTTACAAATTGAATGTTCACTCCTGAAACTGACGGGTTAGGATAAACAGTCAGCTTAGGCTTCTGCAAATCATTAATATAAATGGTGCGTATTTCAGAATAACTAACTTTTCCGGAAATATCTGTTTGCTTTATTCTGAAATACAAATTTCCGCTATAATTACCCGGGGGTGAATATACAAACAACGAATTAGTACCTATTTCTGAAACACTTGAAATCCCTTCTCCCAAATCACTAAAACTCTTTCCATCTGTACTCACTTCTATCTCATATTTATCAATAGACTGATGATTAGCAATGTTCCATTTTATCATTACGTTGTTATCTTTCATTGAAACCGTAAACGCGCTCAAATTTGTTTGCAAAATGCTAAAAGGACACCAGTAATAAACTAATTGTGCATTCAGCCGTGTATAAGCTTTAAGCTTTATAATAGCATTATCACTACCGGTTAAAATTGTAAAAGTACTTGTGGTAAGATAATTCAAAGTAACGTTTCCGCTTCCATAGTAGTTTGAACTTCCGGAGAAATATTGTGTGTGAGCATTTTTATTGAAAACGGTGTCTGGCCCGACATCCACTTCATCAGCGTGACCGACCGGGTCATAAGGGCCCAGTGTGTAAGGTCCATAATCTTTTGGGGGAGATAATACAGAACTAAAAAATCCATCCGGCCCGGTAAATTGTGATCTTCTGAAAGTTTCAAAATTATAATCTTCGGTAGTATCGAGATTATTTTCAAGATTATAATTTACAACTGTTGTTACTGTATCGCTTAACCTTAAACAGGTCAGTAGCCCTATTGTATCACTAAATTTTGGAAAGACCAGGGAAGTATTGGTGGATATTATCGAGTCATAATATTGATTGTATACTACAGAATCGGGTTCAGAACCATCGCTACAGGTACATTGAGAAAACACGCTTTGATTTTGTATCACAAAAAGCAATAAAATTAGCTTCAGGTACATCTGCTTCATAGGGTAAGGATTTAGTTAAGAAATAAAATTCTCTCACACCCATAAAATTAGAAACATACAACTGTTTAGTCAAGCAGAAAAACACCCTAATAAAATTGCAGTAAATCAAGCGAAAAGTATCGTAAAAAGACCTTAGCAGTATCGTAAAAAAACAAAAATAACCAATTTTTTATATAATCGAGTAGGAAGGTAGTCATTAACTGACTACCTGTCCTCTCACACCACCGTACGTACCGTTCGGTATACGGCGGTTTGTTAGAAAAGTTTCCTCTGATGTTCCGTTTTCCAATAGTAATAGTTAGTAAACCCGATGTACTTTAACCGTGTAAAGTATTCGTTGTTCAGAGCACGACTGAGTACCGGACTATGAGCTACTCTGCAAAGTCCTTTGCGGCTGTTGCTCCACTCGTAAGCCTTCTGTTTTGGAATGCCCAATTTTATTAACTGTATCCGTTTTGTCTTGGACTTTTTCCATTGTTTCCATATACCTATTCTTAGTCTTGTCCGTACTAATTTGTCCAGTTCTTCCATCTTACTTTTGGCTTTGGCTATCGCAAAATAATTTACCCAACCCCTGATTATTGCTTCCATTTTCTTTATCTTTTCTTCCGCTGATGATGGGTCGCTACGCTTGGTTTTCTCCTTCATCTTTTCCTTTATTCTTACTAATGACCTGGGAGAAATGCGTGTCTCCCATCTGTTCTCCTTTTTGTAAAATGAAAATCCTAACAGCGAACTTTCTGTCGGTTTGCTTACTTTGCTTTTTGTACGATTTACTTTCAGTTTTAATTTGCCTTCTATGAACTTTATGATTGTCTCCATAACCCGTCGCGCCGATTTCTCACTCTTTACATAGATACTGCAATCATCGGCATACCGTACAAATCGATGGCTTCTTGCCAGTAGCTCTTTGTCCAGTTCGTCTAAAACAATGTTTGATAACAACGGGCTCAGCGGGCTGCCCTGTGGTGTGCCTTCCGTGCGGGCGCTTGTCGCACCGCCTTCCATGATACCGCTGCTGAGATAACTGCGTATAAGCTTTAACGTTCGCTTATCTGTTATCTTCTTTGCCAGCGTACTCATCAGCCGGTCGTGATGTACCTTGTCGAAAAACTTTTCCAAATCCAGTTCTATCACCCATTCATATCCTTCGTTTAAATTTGATTGCGCCTGCAGCACCGCCTGATGTGCATTGCGACCTTCTCTAAACCCATAACTGTATTGGGAAAATTCTTCTTCATACTTCGGGCTTAACCATTGGGCAATGGCTTGTTGCAACAACCTGTCAACTACTGTGGGTATTCCTAACATTCTTGACCCGCCCTGTGCTTTTGGTATCTCTACCTTGCGCACAGCCTGCGGCTTGTAATTGCCTTCTAAGATATCCTTCCTTAGCGTTTGCCAGTTAGCGTTCAGGTAGTCTCGAAGTTCATCGGTCTGCATACCATCTATACCTCCGGCTCCCTTGTTGGCAGTTACCTGCTTCAAGGCTTTGGTAACGTTTCGGATGTCTAATATTTCTTCAAGCATATTACTAAAAAAAAACTTCCTACCGGGGGTAGTCCTTATCGGATGCATGACTTAGCTCAACTCCTCTCACGTTTTACTTTTAGCTTCCGGCTTATCCTCGCGTGAGTAGTTCTCTAAAGTGTTTCGGTTGCTCAAAGCTTTTGCCATAAACCTTCTAATTTCTCCCTCCTTTCTAACATTCAGCCCTTCGTCCTTGCGTGAGACCTCCGCAGTTGCCCATTCAGGGGTGCAGCTCGTTTCCGGATTACTATGACCTCTGCTGACTTCCCGATTTTATCGGGACCTCTCAGGGTAAGTATATCCGCTTTCCATTCATGTAGCCTCTGCATTTACATGGTACTGTTCTGTACAGTATTGGGCTTTTGTTTGTTTAGCAGCATCACCCACAGTACCCTGCCTTATATGCAATTTCTGTTCGTAGGCCCAAATGTTTGCCGCCAGCTTCCTTCAGATTCCACCTCGCAGTGGACACCCTTGCTCTTGGCTAATACTCCCTACTGTAAAGCGTATTCGGGACTTGCACCCTATAGCTGATATACATGCCTGACGCACTAAAAAAACTTCCCTTTGCGGGAAGTTTTAGCAAAAAAAACATTTTTAAATTTAAGAGAACAAGCCCCCTTTCTTCAAAGTAACTGTTCCATTTCCAATCTCAAATCCGTTATTATAAATAGCGATTTTATAATCACCGGTTTGGAACTGACTGTTTTGTGACCATTCTACTTTTACAGGTTGTTTTTGTCCCTGGACATAATTCACCTGGATCTTTTTGGTATAGGGTTTCTGAACACCATCCCTGGTAGTAAACGTTCCTGAACCAAGAGCATCTACCTGTACGGGCTTTCCATCAGGAGCGGTAATAGCTACATAAATATCTTTAGGGCCTGAAGGAGTAATTCTGTTTGCGTCCAAAGTAAATGAAATCCTTAATTTGTCCACACGTTTCGCGGTTGAAGTAACTTTTTCCTTACCGCTGTTTTTTTCTTTTATTCCTTCAATAGAGAAGTTAGAAGCTTCGAGTGTTGAACCAACGTCAATAAGTGTATCCTTATGTTGTATTACCTGGTTCGCGGAATCATAACTGTGTTGCACCACATCTCTTTGTTGGGTAACAACCCGATTGGTTTCTGTAAGTTGTGCATTCGCATTTTGCAAAGAATCAATTTGCGCGGTGTACATTTCGATGTTACCTTTTAATTGAGCGATCAATCTTTGCGCTTCTGCAAGTTGCGCTTTTGTCGCGTTCCTGTTATTAATAATACCTTGAACCCTTGCTCGTAAAGCATCTATATCTTTATCTTTTGTTTTCAAAAGGCTATCTGCTTTTACATTGCTTGTTTTAAGCGCATCAAGCCTTAGAGCGGCATCATCCAGTTCACGTTGTAGCTCATTCTTTGCCGAATCACTGTTTACGATCTGGCTGGTAAGGTCTTGCTTTTCCTGCCGGGTTTTATTTTTATCAAAGATTATGTAACCCCATGTGGCAAGTAAAGCGATCACAAGAATGGCGGTTAAAATATTACGGCCACTATTATTTTTTTTAACGACTTCTGTTTCCCCGGCATTTTCGCTTTCAGGGAAGTTTTCGTAACTCATGATGTAAGTTTTTTATTTTTATAAATGTTAATACGTTGATCAATTTTCCAAAATCATGCCAAAGAAATTGAAATTCAGAAAGATAGAGCGCAACAAAGCTATTTCATTTCTCCACAATGTAAGTTGAAATTTTTATCTTTGAAAAATGACCGCTTCCTCAATCATTTCCAACTGGAAAAACAAAGAATTTAAACCTGTTTACTGGCTCGAAGGCGATGAAGATTATTTTATAGATGAGGTAATGGAATATGCCGAAAAAAAGATCCTTTCTGAGAGCGAAGCTGAATTCAATCAAACAATTTTTTATGGAAAAGACGCCAATTGGGCAGATATTGTAAATGCGTGCAGGCGGTACCCCATGTTTGCAGAAAGGCAGGTAGTATTGCTGAAAGAAGCCCAACAAATGAGAGATGTTGAAAAATTGGAAGGATATGTTGAAAATCCTTTGCCATCGACTATTTTGGTGGTTTCTTATAAAGGAAAAACACTTGATGGAAGGCAGAAATTTTCAAAATTAATCAAGAAGAAAGGTGAAGTTTTCCAGTCTAAGAAAATGTATGAAAATCAATTGCCCGCCTGGATTAAAGCTTACCTGGATTCAAATGGATTTACGATAAAACCTAAAGCGCTGGCTTTATTGGTAGATCATATTGGCAATGATCTTTCGCGGATAGTAAATGAAATTGAAAAGCTTTCGTTAAACCTTGGCAGGGAAAAAAACATTACCGAGGATGATATCGAGAAATTTATCGGAATTAGCAAAGAGTACAATATTTTTGAATTACAAAACGCGTTAAGCAGAAAAGACCAACCCAAGGCAATTCGTATTATTCAATACTTTGAAGCCAATCCTAAAGCAGTGCCGGTTCAATTGATCCTTCCCTCTCTTTATTCTTATTTTTCAAAAATTCTTACCATATACCAGATGCGTGACAAGAGCGAACATGCCATTAAACCGGTATTTAACTACAATCCTGCCGTGGTGGAGCAGGTAATGGAAACATTAAAAAATTATTCTTTCCTGGAAATGGAACAGGTGATATTATTATTGCACGATTCAAATCTTAAAAGCATCGGTATCGGCAATTCGGGGATTTCACCAGGCGCTTTGATGAAAGAACTTTCCTTCAAAATTATGAACCTGGGGCCAAAAAGAACTTAATAACTGGTACTGCCGTCTATCACTTTTACATGCTTCTTGTGGCTGTTCTTTTTTTGATATTCCAAAACTTCTTTCGGAACAATTTTTTTCATTGGTTCTTCCGTTACCACATCTGTTTTGGCAGGATGAAGTAAATATCCGCGATCATATTCTTCTGTCTTTACAATGTGTCCTTGATCGTAGTAAGTCCATGTGCCATCCTTTACACTATAGGGTTGTGCTTTAATGATCTTGTAACTTACAATTTCATTATTTCCCGTTCCATAAATCGGTATGGTATCATAAGGTTGATCAGGATTGTAAGCACGCCAGTTTTCTTCTCTCACTAAATCACCATAACGCGTAAAATATTGCCATTTCCCGTCTTTATCGCCATTTTTATAATTTTCAAATGCTATAAAATCTCCTTGTAAAGTATATTTTCGCCAGGTTCCTTCTCTCTTATCATTTACAAATATTCCTTCTTCTTCATAGCCCGGTTCTCCACGCAACGGATCAACATGCACTACCCACTTTCCCTGTTTTAATCCGTTAGCATCAACGGCATTTATGGTGTCACCCTTTACAGAAATTTTATAACTCTTATATTGAGCATGGGCATTTAAGAGGGAAAGTTGAAAGATTATCAGCAGGAATAACAATTTTTTCATGGGACGGATTTTTGAGTTCAAATAATAAAATTTACCGTTTTCAAATTTACCAAATTAAGAACGTTAATTGTAAGCCTTAATTTTTCTCTTCAAAATTTTAACTTTCATCATAACCTTTTCAGGCATGAAATTTTATTGATGATTAACATCATTTTTTAGAATAACAATGAAGTATACCTTTAAGAAAAATAAAAATTAAACCCATGCAAATAAATCTGCAAACATTAAAGTTCGACGCTCGGAAGCAACTGAAGGATTATGTAAACGAAAAAGTTGGAAAACTGTCCAGGTATGATGATAAAATAATAAGAGCAGAAGTAACCCTGTCAGAGAATGGAGATATAGTTGAAAATAAAGTGTGCGAAATCAGGCTCGTAGTTCCGGGCAATGATGATTTTGCAAAAAGAAATGCAACTACTTTTGAAGAAGCCATTCACAGTTGTGTAGAGATTCTCCAAAAAATTCTGAGAAGAAAAAAAGAAAAAGTGTGAACAGTTTAAAACTGAAGATCGGATTCTATCGGGTAATGATCTGAATAAGGAACATGAATAACGCGAAACTGGTTTACTTTAAAAGTTTTATCTGCCAGGATATAATCAATTCTTAAAGTAGGTGAAATAAAGCGAAAAGTACGCCCGATAAAAAACCCTTTTTGCAAAAAGCTATCCTGCAATTTCCCTTTAATAGTAAAGTAGGTACTTGAGTTAGGAACATCATTAAAATCACCGGTAAGAATTACCGGGTATGGACTTTGTTCAATTTGTTTTTTTACAATTTGTGCCTGCTGATAGCGGTACTCATACCCTTTTTTGAGTTTAGAAACTATTGTTCTTGAATCGCGGTAACCCGGGTCTTTTGCATGTTTCAATTTGCTCAGGCTTTCATAATCTGAATGTTCAAATCTTACTGATTGCAAATGTGTGGTAAATATCCGGAAGGTTTTTCCTCCTCTTTCTATATCAATATAAATGAGATGTTCAGCTTGCGTATGTTTACCGTAATTAATTGTATCCGCATTTATGATTGGATATTTTGAAAAGATGATAACACCCTTAGGATTATAATGCGAATCAGCGTCTGTTTCTGCAAACGAATAAAAAGGATATCCCATTCTTTTAATAGCAGAAGCAGTAGAATTAGGATCTCGCAGATTTTCTTTATCCGCATATTCTTCAAAACAAAGAATATCCGCGTTTTGTGTATTTATCAGTTTCAGCATTTCCGGGTAATCACTTTTTTCATTGTATCCTTTGTTTTCATAGTAAGAATCCCATCCTTCTACGTTCCAGTGAAATATTCGCAAAGTATTTGGCTGCTTTGCCATTGAAAATTGAGAAGGAAAATGAAAAGAAAAAACGGCAAGAATTTGTTGCATGCCTAAAAGCATCACAATCAGTGAAACCCAAAACCATTTCGACCTTAATATTGCCCAAAAAATAAGAAAACAAAAAAGTGCAAAAAAAAGCAAGGGAAAAGCTAAGCCCGGAAAAGCAATAAACCAATATTTGCCTGTATTAATAAACGGAACAAGGCAGACAAGAAGATAAAGAATAATGATCCCGAGATTAAGTAACAAAAAAATACTTCCAAAAACAGAACGTGCTTTTTCCCGCATAAAAAATTGAGGCCGTTTTATTTAAAACATTTTGGGAAAGATACACATGGAAATGATAATAAATCATTAAATATCTTCTTTCCGGTTTATAAGCTGATTTTACAATTTTGCTGCCAAATAATACTATCAATATTGTAAATCGGTTTCAACAGGATAATGATCAGAATAAGGAACATGAATGATTTGAAACTGCTTGACTTTAAAATTTTTTGAAACCAAAATATAATCAATGCGAAGTGTTGGAGAAATGATTCCAAAGCTTGCGCGGGTGGTTCTTCCTGTCCAAAAACCTTTTTTCAAAAAGGCATCCTGCAAATTTCCTTTTACATTAAAGTAAGTGCTTGAGTTTGGAATATCATTAAAATCGCCACAAATTATTGCAGGATAAGGACTTTCTGCAACTTTTTTTCCTACAAATCCGGATTGATAATAACGAAAAGAATAGCTTCTTATAAGTTTAGAAAAAATGGTTCCATAACTGTGTGAGCCCGCATCTCCATATATTTCTTCACTTCTTTCTCTTTGTTCTTGCCATTGTCCAAACTTTATTGGAACCAAATGAGTGGCAAAAACGCGAAAGGTTTTATTTTTTACTTTAATATCTGCATAAATTAAATGCTCTCCTTTCTTATCAAGGTTCAGATTAAAACTGGCCGTATCAACAATTGGAAATTTAGAAAAAATAGCGATCCCTGAACTGCTTTTTAAATGTTCAGTTGCGACAGGAACAAAATAATAAAAAGAAAAACCCATTTGGGTAATCGTTGAAATATTCGATTTGAAAACGGTGGTATCTTTTGATTCAAAAAATTCTTCAAAACAAAGTACATCCGCCTTTTGCGTTTGTACAACATCCATCATTAATGGTCGCAATGCATGGCCTCCATTTTCGATATTATTCCTTTCTTCTCCCTGGTCCCAGCCCATTACGTTCCATTGCATAACACGCAATGTATTTGGTTCTTTTTGATCGGTAAATTTTTGAGGAAGATGAAAAGAAAAGACGGCTAAAATTTGCTGGATTCCAAGAACAATCGTTATCAGATTTACCCAAACAAATTTGGATTTTAAAATAATCCACAGAATTGTAAATAAAATCAGGACAAAAAAAAGTATAGGAAAGATTATTCCGGGAACAGCTATAAACCAGTTTTCTCCTGTATTTACAAACGGCACAAGACATACGCACAGGTAAGCAATGATAACAATAATATTGAGAACAATTAAAATTGTTTGGTAAACTGGTCGCCGGTAGTAAGACATAATTTCAAATTATCAGCAAATGAATTCAATGTATCCCGGTTTTTGCTTTTTGTTTTTAGCTTTTGCGAAATAAAAATTTCACATTTTTCTTTGTTTACTACTCTCCCAGCTTTTGCTTCTTCCATTGGCTAATCAGCTAATTGGCACATTAGCTATTTAGTGCCCTCTTCCCCAACCAAACCAATCATTCCCGTTCGCGTAGATGAGTAAAGCAAACAAAATAACCATCCCTGCAATTTGCGCATACTCCAAAAACTTATCGCTTGGTTTTCTTCCTGTAATCATTTCAACGATGGTAAACACTACATGCCCACCATCCAGTGCCGGAATAGGCAATAAATTCATGAAAGCAAGAATGATAGAAAAAAATGCAGTTATTTTCCAGAAAACCTGCCAATCCCAACCTGCTACTCGGAAAAATAGAAGCCATCGTTTTAAAACCTCCAAGCCCTTTATAGGCACCGGTTTCCGGATTTAGAATCTTTTTAAACTGCTGAATATAAAAGTTCAATTGCTTACCTGTTTCTCTTACACCTGCAGGAAATGAAGCAAGAAAACTATATTTTTTGTGTTCGAGTTTAAATACGCCAAGGCTGTCATACTCCTGCAAGGAAAATCCATTAATTCCAACTTTACCCGCTGAATCTACAGGCATTTGCAATTGAATAGGTTTATGGTTTCTGATAACCGAAAGAGTAACTGTGTCGTTTTTCTTATTTGCCAGGTAAGCAGCCAACTGATCAAAATAAGTTACAGGAGTTGAATCTACTTTTTCTATTTTGTCAAAAGCTTGCAAACCTGCAGTCTTTGCCGGAGTAGTATCACCTGGATCATATGGCCCGGCAATCAAAGGCGCTCTCGGCATAAAGAAGATATTATTCCTCTTACCCTTTTTCTCCACCAACTGTTCGATCAAATTGACAGGTATAGTAATCGTTTGCTCTTTCCCATTTCTTTCAACAGTGATTTGATTTCCCACCAAAATTCTTCCGGGAAGATCTTCAAAATATTTTACAGGCTCCCCATTTACAGCCACTATTTTATCACCGTTCTTTAAACCAATATTACTCATCAGGCTATCGGTAATCCATACGCCATCATGCATATTTTTTACCGGCAATTTTGTTTCTCCCCATGTAAAAAGAACCATAGCATAAAGAAAAAATGCAAGTAATACATTCATCGTTACGCCCGCCAATAAAATTATCAATCTTTGCCAGGCTGGTTTACTTCTAAATTCCCAGGGTTGCGGTGGCTGCTTTATTTGTTCTTTATCCATGCTCTCATCCACCATTCCGGAAATTTTTACATAACCTCCCAGCGGAAGCCATCCTATTCCGTATACAGTTTCACCTACTTTCTTTTTAAAAATAGAAAACCATGGATCGAAAAATAAATAGAATTTCTCCACACGGCATTTAAACAATTTTGCAGTAATAAAATGACCAAACTCATGAACGATCACTAAAATGGAAAAAGAAAAAACCAGGTAACCGGCTTGCAAACCTACTCCGGGCCAATTGATTGCTAATAATGTCATACAATGTTAAAAGTACAATGTGGATGTACGGTATTTTAATTTTTTGAATTCTGACTTTACTTTCTTAGTAAGGTTACATATTTACCAGTCGAAGCCGCAAAATTACGCGCCTCACCATCGCTTTCAAAATAATCAGAAAGATTTGGCTTTTCTATATAATTTATTTTTTGCAATGATTTTTCTATCACTGCTGTGATGTCCAAAAATCCAATGCGATTGTTCAAAAAAGCCCAGACAGCAATTTCATTGGCCGCATTTAAAATACATGGAAAATTCCCTCCTTTTTCAAGAGCTATTCTCGCCAGGCCAAGATTTCTGAAAGTTTTGACATCCGGTTCTTCAAAAGCAAGAACAGGTATCTTTTTGAAATTTGCCCGCGGGTTATCATTCGCCACTCTTCGCGGAAAAGTGAGTGCATATTGAATTGGGAGTTTCATATCCGGCAAACCCATTTGCGCTTTTATACTACCGTCTTCAAACTGAACCATACTGTGCACAATACTTTGCGGATGGATTATCACTTCAATTTGTTCAGGCGAAAGATTAAAAAGCCATTTGGCTTCAATCATCTCCAACCCTTTATTCATTAGTGTTGCAGAGTCAATAGTAATTTTTGCACCCATTTTCCAATTAGGATGTTGCAGCGCATGATCTTTTTTTACATTCACTAAAAAATTAGGTTTTTTCCCGAGAAAAGGACCACCGCTTGCCGTTAAAATTACTTTCTCAATCTTATTTCTCGTTTCCCCGATTAGACATTGAAAAATCGCGGAATGCTCACTATCCACGGGAATTACCGGCACTCTTTTTTCAACCGCCAGTTGCATTACCAAATCGCCCGCAACTACCAGCGTTTCCTTATTCGCTAAAGCGATTGCCTTGCCTTTTTCTATGGCTTTCAGGGTTGGTTTCAATCCGGCAAATCCAACAATTCGCCGCCAGCATCATATCATAAGTATCAAAATCAGCCACTTCATCCAATGCATTTTCACCCGCAAAAACTTTTATATCCGATGATTCGAGCGCTTTTTTTACATTTTCATATTTTCCTTCATCTACTATAACAATTGCATTTGGCTGAAATTTAAGCGCCTGTTCAATAAGGAGTTTGTCATTCGTATGAGCAGTTAATATTTCTACTTCGAACAAATCAGGATGCTCCTCAATCACTTCCAAAGCTTGTGTGCCAATGGAACCCGTTGAACCAAAAATCGCAATCCTTTTTTTTATCGATTCTGCCATTTTATCTTCTTTATAATATTGAACCGTTGAAATTAGTATGAATAATTCCTTAACGAAGTTGGCAATTTACTGTATTAATTTTTGTAAAGCATCATTCACAGCCTTAAAATTGAAGCGATTGATAACGTTTTGCATCATCCTGCTGATTTCCTCATTTTGAAGATTTCCGATTGACCCTTCATGAGTGTGGTTTATCTTTCTGTCAGTTTTAAAAGTTCCGGCTTCTACATCAGCACCGATTTTTTTATAAGCATCACGTAAAGGCATTCCTTCCAAAACCAATTTGTTCATTTCCTCAACAGTAAAAAGATATTTATACTTTTCATCGTTAAGTATGTCTTTTTTTACCTCAATATTTTCAAACATCAGGGTTGCCATTTTAATACAATCACGCAGATTTTGAATGGCTGGAAATAGATGTTCTTTCAACAGTTGAAAGTCACGATGATACCCTGAAGGAAGATTGGCTGTTATCATTATGATTTCGTTAGGCAACGCCTGTATACGATTGCAATGTCCGCGAATCAATTCAAAAACATCCGGATTTTTTTTGTGAGGCATGATGCTGCTTCCCGTAGTTAATTCATCAGGGAAAGAAATAAATCCAAAATTCTGATTGAGATAAATACACGCATCCATACTCATACGGGCAAGCGTAGACGCAATATTTGAAAGTGATTGCGAAAGCACTCTTTCTGTTTTACCGCGGCTCATTTGCGCATAAACAACATTGTAGTTTAATTCATCAAAACCCAGCAAAGTAGTTGTATATTTTCTGTCGATTGGAAAAGAAGAACCGAAACCTGCGGCAGAACCTAAAGGATTTTTATTTATAATTTCCCACGTTGCATGAAGCGAAATGACATCATCGACCAAACTCTCAGCATAAGCGCCAAACCACAATCCGAAAGAACTTGGCATAGCAAGCTGTAAGTGAGTATAACCGGGCAACAGGAAATCTTTATATTTTTCGCTTTGTTGTAAAAGAAGATCAAAAAAAGCGTTTACCTCGTGAACCAATTCTTCAATTTCATTTCTTAGAAAAAGTTTGAGGTCAAGAATTACCTGGTCATTTCTCGAACGTGCAGAATGAATTTTTTTCCCTGAATCACCCAGTTGTTTTGTCAAAATAAATTCCACCTGTGAATGAATATCTTCAACTCCTTCTTCCAACGAAAAGTTTCCGGCAATAATATCAGCATAAATATCTTTTAATGCATTTTCCAATTCGGCCAATTCCTCACTCGTGAGTAACCCAACTTTATTCAGCATTTTTATATGTGCCAACGATCCTAAAACATCATAAGGCGCGAGGAACACATCCAGTTCACGATCTTTTCCGACTGTGAAAGTTTCCACTTCCTTTAATGATTCAGTATTTTTTTGCCAGAGCTTCATATTCAATTTCAAATTAAAAATTACGAATTACGATTTTTGTGGACAAATTTATGCAAACAAAAGCGGTGAAACCGTAGTATTTCGGCCGGAAGTTCAATTTATTTAATTATTTTGTTGTTCTGATTTTCATTTTCCTGCGCTGTTACCCTGGTGCTGAAATTAATAATATCAACTCAAAAATTATTGAAGACATGAAATCAATTTTCAATCAATCGAGCCGAGAAGAACTCATTGAAAGGATTCACTCTCTTAATAACGAAAGCAAAGCCCAATGGGGAAAAATGAATATTCATCAAATGTTGCGACACTGTATATCATGGGATGAAGTGGTACTGGGCAAAAAGCTGGTGAAGCAACCATTTATTGGCCGGTTAGTTGGAAAGATATTTTTGAAACGCCTTGTAAAAGATGACCGGCCGATGCCACAAAATCTGCCTTCGCTCCCCGAACTTAAAATGCAAAAACATGTGAACAGTGATATTCCGGCCGAAAAAGAACAATGGGTCTCGTTAATTAAAGAATATGCTGCGCAAGCCGCCACTACATTCGTGCTGCCCTTCTTCGGCAAGGTAAACAAGGAGCAGGCGGGGATCGTAGCGTATAAACACACTGACCACCATTTGAGACAATTTACCGCTTAAGAAAGAAAATTGTGCTGCATCCCAAAAAGCTCTTATCGTAGCCGGGTTTTCCGAAGATTATCCGGCGGTAAGTATTTCCCCGCCCTGGTCCGTGGCATACGAAACACATCTGTCTTTATTCATGAAAAGAGGCAACATTCTTTAATTAATTGTCTTTCGGTTACCCGCATTCAATCTTTGCCCGTTCCTTTTAAATTCAAGGTGGGGGAAAGGTTGATCAGCTTGGGCATACCTGTTTTATACAGCCGGGCCCCTGCGGGAGACCAGGCTGTATAAGAAGCTTAGCAGTTGTTGTCTCTTCTTCTTCCTCCTCCTCTTTCCATCCACCACCTAATTGTCCTATTTCTCTTTCACCAGCTTCAGGAGCTGCCTTTGCGTGCCTTGTAATATTTCCACCGTATAGATACCGGGTGCGTACAAGGCTCCAAGTCGCAACGGTTGGCCTGACGGCACCGAAAACTTTGTTTCTACTACCCTGCCCAGTAGGTCATATACACGCACTTTGATGTTATCGCCGCTCCTGCTGCTTATCGTAAGGTCAAAGTAGGAAAACGATGGATTCGGGAGAACTTTTACTGAGAGGCCAACCGCATGGTTGTCCATCATGTTATTCCGAAGTGTAACGCCTGCCACCTTTTCGGGGCAACTACCCAACATATCCCCATGCCCAAGATGAGCACGTACTGCCGAAGCATCAATGGTTAACGAATTACCCTTGTGGCAAACCATAATTTTATCCCCGTTATGGCCGCCGCTTATATCCATAACGTTTACCGTTTTAGAAGCCGAACCGGTGCATCCGTTTTGATCCTTTACTGTAACCGAATACCAGGTTGTAGCCATCGGGCTGACCGTAATTGCAGAAGTCATTGAACCATCAGACCAATCGTAGGTGTAGGGCGCTGAGCCGCCACTAATGTTAGTCGTGAGAGCCAGCGATTCAGCCGGTGCATAAGCCGGGTATACCGTGTTGGCCGTCACGCCTTGGGGTAGCGCAAATGCATCCGGAATTGACACGGTTATAGCCGGGCAACTGGCCAGAAAGCCCCTGATTTCACCTGAGGGAACAGCAGTCGTATGAATATTGAGATAGGCAGTGCCATTGTTTAGAGCTGCTTTCAGTGCTGCAAATGCAGAAGCCGGGGTACCTCCGTTTGCAGCCAGATAAGCCGGGTTGTAACTGGACGCAAGGGTCATGTCAAAGGTGTGGTCATACGTTCCTGAGGTTACCCCCAAAGGAAAGCCGGTAAAAGTTGGAACGGCGGTTGCCACACCTACTGTACCTGTTCCGGGAACCGCAGTGGGAGCATGAATATGAGAAGCCGTTGTGGGTGCCATCAGGCCGCTAAAAGTAACTTGCACCCTCATAGTCATAGCGGCAGCATCAACGGTAACCACGGCGTTACCCGTGCCCGGAGAATTATTTGGCGGTGATTCTTTTGCCCCTGAAAGACTGGCGGTATAAATCTGTGCGTTGGTAACAAAACAGGCTCCCAGGAAAAAAGCTGAGAGCAGAAGACTTCTTCTTAGCCGTTGCGACAAAAGAAGTGGGTTGAATTGTTTCATGGCTCTGTATTTTTAATTGATTTAAAATAGTAGTTTGCCGACGGTATATCCGGCACAAAAACGGTAACTGAAAGAGACAAAAAAGAAATGGGCAGAACGTACCAATTTCTTCTTACACAGGTTTATGGGTAATAAACAGGAAAGGATTAATTGCTTTGGTGGGTTGGAGGTAAAAGAAAAAGAAAAATAAAACAGCCGGGCACTTTCGTAATGTAATTTAAGCCGTTAGTTTGGAATCATCAAAATATTTTTTAGGGTGTTGAGTTCGGGAGAAAAAACGACTTTCAACAGTTTAAACCGGTAAACAAACAAAAAAGAATAATTTTTATTTAGTCTTTTTCAGGCTTAAGTAATCAATATAATAAACCACTTTAAAGCTTACTTCATTGAAGTTTTAATGATTGGCAAGCCAGACATGATTGTATTACAAACTTCATAAGAAGTATTCCCGACATAAAATGTCTGAATTTACAGGATGGAAGGATTACAGGATTATCTTTTGCATTGAATACTTTTTTGTCGCGTTAGTCCCTAAAGTTGTCGTATTTACACAATAACAAATCCCTGAATGCCTTGCATCTTTGTACTGTCAAAAAAATTAAAATAAAATCTAAACAGCACCTTGAAAAATTTTCTCAAACCGGTCTAATCAACTAAATACAGGCTTACTTAAATGACTCTTTAAAGTAAAAAACATCACATCAAACAAAGCAACAATTTCAATTAAACGAAAAATTAAAATATATGAGAAAGATAATTGTATTGTCCATGATTACACTGGATGGAGTTATGCAGGCACCGGGTGGACCGGAAGAAGACACTTCAGGTGGCTTCAAATATGGTGGGTGGACTGCCTCTTACAACGACGAGCTTTTTGGAAAGATTATACAGGAAGAGTTGAAACCGGCTGATTATCTTTTGGGCAGAAAAACATTCGACATTTTCTCGGCTTACTGGCCCGAACATGCTGACTTTTGGCCGGGCATCAACGATGGCACCAAATACGTCCTGTCTGTAAAATCAGACCCTGCGGCTATCGGCTGGAAAAATACCGTTGCCCTTAAAACTGTGGCAGATATTCAAAAGCTTAAGCATTCAGAAGGTGGCGACATCCAGGTTTGGGGCAGCAGTGAACTCGTACACCTGTTGCTTGAGCACGACCTGGCAGACGAGCTCCGGCTTAAAATTTATCCACTGATACTTGGTAAAGGAAAAAAGCTGTTCGAAAACAACGCAATGCCGGCAGCATTTACATTAACAGGAAGCCAGGTGACATCAAAAGGCGTTATTATAGCAAGTTACAAACGGGAGGGAGAAATTAAGACAGGTAATGTTGAAGTGTAAGCTGATTTACGGGTAGTAACAACACGGCGAAAAGCACCGGCTTATCTTCCGCAAGCCCGCTTGTGCCATCTTTCCTAAATTGTTTCCTAAACAAAAAAAGAGCTATTTGTTTTTCATTTGAGCTTTCTCAATTTTCTTTTCTACGACTTCTTTTCTTCTTTCCCATCTGTCAATTGGTTCAGGATTGTATAAAGGCGTGCCTTCTTTATCTATAAGATGAAAAGCTTTATTTAATTTTTCACTTATATCGCGGATTTTTTTAGAAGGTTTTCCCGCGCTCGTTTTATAAAATTTTTCAAATGTTTTTATTCCTGAGTTAATAACCGAAAGCTCCTTTTTGTAATTCTTTTCCTTCCTGTATATTATCATTAGCCGGTCATAAGCGTGCGTTTGTAAAGGATCTTTTTCCAAAACCTCATTATACATTTCTACGGCAGATGAAGAATCTGATTTTTCAGCTTCACTAGCATTAACCATCAATTCATTTATTGAAGGGCCATTTTCTGTTTTGGATGGTTCCGGCATAATTAATTTTTATCTTGATTCAATAAAAATATGTGCCAAGGCGGGGTCATTCAGGGCTGCCTGGTTTATTCAAAATTTGATGGAGCCTCAAAATTGAAAAAAGCTTTCAAAGCTGCAAAGAACTTCTTTAGTATCTGTCTCATTTTGTGAAGTTTTAATTGTGAGTGTCAATCTTACTTCCATACCAAAGATACGCTACAGTAGCGGATTTACATAGACTTTCGGTTGCTTATTTTTAGTAAATTCTGCATCTCTTGTTCTCAGCAACGTCTCACTCGTGGATGATTGTAGCTACAGCAATGCTCCTGTGGACGTTGCGGCATAAAACCTTAAGCACCAAATAAGCAAACCGGGTTCTGTCCCTGGCGCAACGTCCCGAAAGGCATTAATAAAGATTTGAAGAATAACGACGGAGACGTTGCTGGGAATAAAAGCATGATATGCAAATGTGAAAATTGGAAAATGTCGAAATGTGAAAATGAGTGAACGCTGCTTTTGTTTTCTTAACTCCTTTGCCTTTTGCCTTTTGCCTCTTGCCTCTTGCCCCGTCAGATTTTACCATCCGCTTTTGGCGTGCTGTTACAAATTCTATTTTTGACATATTACCGAGGAACAGTACCTTGGTTAATAATAAAATTCAATTGAAGACAAATTAAACAAACCCATATGACCATTCCTGAATTTATTTCAAAACAACTTCCCGAACGGCAGAAGATTTTAAATGATATTCATGAAATTATTATTAAAACAGACAGCAGTGTTAAAGCCAAAGTAGCGCCGATGATGGGAAAAGAAATGATTGTTTATAATGCGCCCGGCACTTTTAAATATGCACTTGCCAGTGTGAAAAAATATATGTCGTTACATGTATTTCCTATTTACGTTTCTGCAACATTGTATTCGAAGTATAAGAATCTTTTTAAAGCGGCAAATTTTCAAAAGGGGTGTATCAATTTTAAGGACGAAGGAGAAATGCCTTTGAACATTTTACAACACCTCATCAGCGATTGTTCAAAAATTGATCTGCAAAAAATCAAAGAAGACTATATTAAATCCAAAAAGTCTTCACCTGGATAATAAATGACAAGAATTGAAGATATTGGTAACTGACTGCAACGGTTCTGCAGACACGGTTTCTGCAAAAAAACTGTTGGCAGCAATATTACCTTAAAAAATTCTTTTTCGTAGCAACGTCTCACGCGAGTGGACGTTGCGTAATATCATTACTCTTCTATCACATCAATTTCATAATTACCTAATTCACCTGCATAATATTTTGCTGAACTATGCAAATAATCCACCGGGCTCTCACATAAATTCCATTTGCCGGTACAAATCTCATCTGTTACTGGTTATACCGATCAGCTATAATCATTCCCAGGTTAGTTTTGCGTATTTTGAGAAGCAAAACATGGTCAGCCGGAACATCCACTGCGCCGCGAATATTGATCATGCTTAACGCAACGTCCCGATGGGCATAAACTTAGTTTGAAAAAAGATGACGGAGACGTTGCTGTGAAATAAGACGTTGCTGAGAAACAGACGTTGTTGAGAAGGAAAGAAGGAAATTTTAGAGATTTTTATTTGGTTCTCAGCAATGTCTCACTCGTGGATGATCGTAGCTAACGGCAATGCTCCCGTGGACGTTGCGTCATTGAAGCTTAAGCACCAAATAAGCAAACGGGTTCTGTGCATGGCGCAACGTCCCGAAAGGCAGTAATATAGTTTTGAAAAATAACGACGGGGACGTTGCTTGGATCGGCATCCCTTATCTGATTCCCGATTATCTCAAAAATGATTGCCTGTAGTTGTTTATTTACTTTCATAAAATTGATTTACGATAGAATTAGTTATTCAATTTAGTATGACGTTGTTTTTTTTCAATTCGTAATTCCTAATTTTTAATTTTTAATTTCCAATTCGTAATTTTTAATTAATTGAATGTAGGTTTGGATACCGTCTTTAATTTCATTTGTATAAATAAACTCATCAGCGCTGTGGCTTCTTGCAGAATCGCCGGGCCCTATTTTTAAAGAGGGGAAATCCATCAAAGCCATGTCAGAACAGGTGGGCGAGCCATAAGAAGAAATGCCCATTTTGGTTCCCGCAATCACCAACGGATGATCTGCTTTAATGAAAGAGGATTTTAATCTTATAGACCGCGGCTGAATTTCACTCTTCATATTTTGTTTTATCACCGAAATGATTTCTTCAAAAGTATACAATTCATTCACCCGCATGTCCACCAAAAATTTACATTCTGAGGGAACAATATTATGTGCCTTATTTTCAGTATTAACGGAAGTAACCGCAACATGGACTTCACCTAATAGAGAAGAAACTTTCGGGAATTTAAGCGAACTCAACCAATTGATATCTTTCATGGCAATATACAATGCATTAATCCCTTCATTTCGCGCCGCATGGCCTGCTTTACCATGAGCCACACAATCAAGCACCAACAAGCCTTTTTCGGCAACCGCCATATTTAATAATGTTGGTTCACCCACTATTGCACAATCAATTTTTGGCAAATGGGTCAGTAAAATTTCTACGCCATTTTTGCCTGAAATTTCTTCTTCAGCAGTTCCGGCAAAAACGATATTAAAAGGAAGGTCAGCTTCGTAAAAATGAACGAAAGTTGCCATCAAAGAAACCAACGGGCCTCCTGCATCATTAGAACCAAGGCCAAATAATTTTCCATCTTTTTCAATTGGTTCAAAAGGGCTCAAAGTGTATCCTTTATTTGGTTTCACCGTATCATGGTGGGAATTCAATAACAATGTTTTTTTGTTTTTGTCAAAATATTTATTGATAGCCCATACGTTATTTAGATAGCGGTTGGTTTTTATATTTTTTTTGCGGAAAAATTCTTCCAGGCAATCAGCCGTTAAATCTTCTTCTTTGCTGAATGAAGGGATAGCAATTAATTCTTTTAACAGGTTAACCGCGTCAAAATATAAATCTTCAATATTCATTTGTTTACTGCTCATTGCAAAGAAATTTTCGTTCCCCCGGTGCCTTTTATTAAAGAAGCTAACTGAGAAGAATTGCCAATAAACACTTCGTTCACTCCTTTATTTATCGCATCAAATGCATTATCGATTTTTGGCAAAATGCCCGCAAATAATTTATTGGTCTTTTTTAAGGATAAATAGTTTTCAGGATTGATATTTTCGATAACAGAATTTTCATCTTCCACATCCAACAACACGCCGTTTTTTTCAAAACAAAAAACAAGTTCTACATTATAAAAAGCAGCCAGGTTAACCGCAATAACGGAAGCAATTGTGTCTGCATTGGTATTCAAAACATGGCCTTGCTGATCGTGTGTAAGTGCTGCTACGACCAGGGTGAGACCGTTCTCCAAAAAAAAATTCCAGTTTTCAGGACTGATATCTTTATCATCCAAATCGCCAACCCAACCATAATCAATTTCTTTTACCACTCGCTTTTTTGCGGGTAACAAGTTAGCATCTGCGCCGGTAACGCCAAGGGAATTACAATTTTTCGCCTGCAATTGTGCAACAATCTTTTTATTTACCAAACCTCCATAAACCATCGTTACCAAATCGATTGTTTCATCATCAGTAATCCTCCGGCCATCTACATATTTAGATTGAATTCCTAATTTATTGCCAATTGAAGTGGCAATTTTTCCACCACCATGAACCAATATTTTTTTGCCCTTAATTTCAGAAAAAGCAGTGAGGAAAGAATTAAGTTGATCAGCATCATCAATAACATTTCCTCCGATTTTTATGACAAAAAGTTTCTCCATTTGCAGTGCACCAGTATTCATCATATTCCATTTAAAATTTCGGATAACACTGCCTGTGCAGCCCAAACCCGGTTACCTGCTTCTTCAGTAATAATGCTGTTATCGCTATCCAATACTTCATCACTTAATTCAACATTCCTCCGCACGGGAAGGCAATGCATTACTTTAGCGTTATTCGTTACCGATAATTTTTTCATTGTAAGCATCCAGTTAGTTTCTACAGGAAGGATTTTACCATAGTCTTTAAAACTGCTCCAGTTTTTTACATACACAAAATCCGCATCTTTTAGCGCATACGCCTGATCGTGAGTAACGGAAGCATTGCCGGTAAACTTCGTATCAAGATCATACCCTTCTGGATTGGCTATAATAAATTCAGTTTGATCCCATGCATTCACCCATTGAGCAAAACTATTAGCAACACACTGCGGCAAAGGTTTTACATGAGGAGCCCATGTCAAAACCACTTTTGGTTTTTCTTTTGACTTTAAAGGAAGCCTTTCAGAAATTGTTATCATATCGGTTAAACTCTGCAATGGGTGAACAGTAGCGCTTTCGAGGCTTACAACAGGAATACCGGCATATTTTACAAACTGATGAAGTATTTTTTCGGAATAATCTTCTTCACGATTTTTTAAAGTTGGAAACGTCCGCACTCCGAGAATATCAAAATACTTTCCCAATATCGGCGCTGCATCTTTAACATGCTCTACTGTCGCGCCATTCATAACTGCACCTTCTTCAAACTCTAATGACCAGCCATCTTGGCCGGCATTAAAAATAATCGCTTCCATTCCCAGGTTTTGAGCTGCAATCTGTGTACTCAAACGTGTACGCATACTTGGATTGAGAAACACCAGGCCCATACGTTTGCCTTTTCCCAAAGCCTGGGAGGCTAAAGGATCTTTTTTAAAATTCAATGCAGTTCTTATAAGTTGATCGATATTGCCTGCATCATGAACCGAAAGAAAATTTTTCAATAATTATTGATGTTTAAAATGAAAAATTAATTACTGTTTACTTC
Organism: uncultured Chitinophagaceae bacterium; assembly: GCA_963811285.1. Taxonomy (GTDB): domain Bacteria; phylum Bacteroidota; class Bacteroidia; order Chitinophagales; family Chitinophagaceae; genus Ginsengibacter. The sequence goes on from CAWEQV010000044.1 coordinate 146,032, forward strand.
AGAACCCGTCTCTTTTGTTAGTGAAAGAAAAGAAACCTCTTCTTTAAGCGCTTTCAAAAATTTATCTGCATCAGCCTTTGTCAAAGCAAGCGAAGGTAACAACCTGATTACATTTGGTTTTGCTTCGCCGGTGAATATTTTATGTTTGTGTAAAAGATTTTTTTTCAGATCTTTTAATTCATCCGTTACATCAAAGCCTATCATTAATCCTTTGCCGCGAACATTTTTTAAGCCATTAATTCTTTCAATTTCCGAAATAAGATAACTTCCAACTTCTTCAGCGTTTTTCATCAGATCTTCTTTTTCCATCACTTCCAAAACTGCTATGGCAGCGGCACATGCCAGATGATTTCCTCCGAAAGTTGTACCAAGCATAAAATATTTTGGAGCTATTTTGGGAGAAATTGAAATGCCTCCGATTGGAAACCCGTTACCCATTCCTTTTGCCATTGAATAAATATCAGCTTCAACATCCGCATAATCATGCGAATAAAATTTACCTGTTCTTCCATAACCACATTGTACCGAATCTGCAATAAAAACCGCTCCATATTCAGTACATAACGTGCGAATCAGTTGCAAAAAAGATTTTGAAGCAACCCTTATACCTCCAACTCCCTGGATGCCTTCAACAATTACTGCACTCACTTCACCGCCGTGCTCTTTAAAATAATTTTTTAAAGCTTCTTCATCATTGAAAGGAAGAAAAACTGCATTTTCAGTTTGATTAACGGGAGCAACAATTGAAGGATTATCAGTCACCGCCACAGCGAGTGATGTTCGCCCGTGAAAGGCTTTTGAAAAAGCAATGATTTTTTTTCTTCCATTATGAAATGAAGCTAATTTCAAAGCATTTTCGTTTGCCTCAGCGCCCGAATTGCAAAGAAATAACTGATAATTATTTTTCCCGGAAACCTTACCTAATTTATCCGCCAATTCCTGTTGCAAAGGAATTTTTACGGAGTTTGAATAGAAGGCAATTTTCTCCAATTGGTCTTCAATTCTTTTTACCCAATGAGGATTGGTATGGCCGATACTTATAACTGCATGTCCGCCATACATATCAAGATACTCAACACCTTTATCGTCCCAAACGTAGGAACCATGGGCTTTTACAATATTGATGTCATTAATGGGATAAACGTCGAATAAAGTCATGGGTTGTAAGTTGTAAGTTGTAAGTTATAAGTTCTAAGTAACGAGTTCTAAGCACGAACCTTTGAAATTAAGGATATCAGCATACTTTTTACTTCATTTATTAAATCATATAATGTTTTAAAATCCTGATCATTTAAATAAAGCAGATCTTTTGAAAGAATCAAAAAATATTCGGATTCATTTGCAGAACCGAGAGAAATATTTAAAAAATGAGCTAATTCAGGTTTTGAGTTTTTTCCACAACCTTCAGCAATATTTGCGGGAATTGATGAAGCAGATCTCCTTATTTGATTGGTTAAGCTATAAATCTCTTCTTTAGGAAAAAGCTTTGTAAAATGATAAATCTTAAGTGTAAACTCATGTGCCTTGCCCCACACTTTAAGATCCTTATAATTTTGCATGACTTACAACTTATTACTTAAAACTTACAACTTACTAAAAATAATTCGCTTTCAATCTCAATCCCTCCGTTTCATCCAACCCAAACATAAGGTTCATATTTTCAACAGCTTGTCCGCTGGCGCCTTTTAATAAATTATCAATCACTGAATGCACCACCAAAATATCTCCTTCTTTTTCCAAATGAATAAAACAATTGTTGGTATTTACTACCTGCTTTAAAAAAATGGATTCTTTACTGATTGATACGAAAGGATCTTGCGTGTAAAACTTTTCAAAAGCTTCGGAAATTTCGCTTAAAGGTTTAATGCATTTAATTTGAGACGTTACAAAAATTCCTCTCGTAAAATCTCCACGCCACGGCACAAAATGAATAGAAGCAGAGGAATTTCCGGAAAGTTTGTTTAAAGTTTCATTTATTTCATGAAGATGCTGATGAGTCAAGGTTTTATAAGCCTGCACATTATTTTCGCGCCAGGAAAAATGGGAAGTGGGTGATAAAGATTGTCCTGACCCGGTTGAGCCTGTAATTCCTGTTGTAAATACATCATGCAACAAACCCAACTTCGCCAACGGTAATAAACCCAGTTCGATTGCTGTCGCGAAACAGCCCGGATTGGCAATATTTTCTGCCTTTTTTATTTGTTCACTGTTAACTTCAGGAAGGCCATAAACAAAATGCCGATCTTTAAAAACTGATTTTTCTTTCAACCGGAAATCCTGGGAAAGGGAAATGATTTTAATATGCGCCGGCACTTCATTTTCTTCTAAAAATTTTAGGGAATCACCATGTCCAACACATAAAAAAAGGACATCAATTTCATCATTCATTTCATGGGTAAACTCAATATCAGTCACTCCAACAAGATCATGATGAACAGCGTGTACTCCTTTGCCGGCATTGCTTTTACTGTGGATATAAATCATTTCTGCAGAGGGATGATTGATGAGCAGCCTTATTAATTCTCCACCCGTATAACCTGCGCCACCAATTATTCCAACCCTGATTTTATTTTGCATCTGGACTGTTTTTTACAGCATGATAAATTGCTGTCTGGTTACCAAAAATTTTACTGAATCCCCTCACATCTTCACCGCTCCAGCCGGTATTCATTTCTCCATACTTGCCAAATTTACTACTCATCAAATCAAATGGCGACTCAATGCCCGCAATTTGAAAACGATATGGCATTAGTTGAATAAATACATCTCCGGTTACATTTTGTTGGGAAGAAGTAAAAAACGCTTCAATATCCCGCATTACAGGATCAAGCAACTGTCCTTCATGCAACCAGTTTCCATAAAAATCAGCCAACTGGCTTTTTAAAGTGAGTTGCCATTTGGTAAGCACATGCTTTTCCAATGCATGATGCGCTTTAATGATGAGAACAGACGCAGCCGCTTCAAAACCAACTCTACCTTTTATTCCAATAATGGTATCCCCGACATGTACATCACGGCCAATAGCAAATGGACCGGCAATCGTTTGCAAATATTGAATGGCAGCAACGGGATGATCGAAAGTTTTATCATTTACAGCAGTAAGATCACCGTTTTCAAAATGCAGTTTTAGTTGTTCCGGTTCATGCTTGCTTAACTGAGTAGGCCATGCTTCTTCAGGCAACATTCCGTTTGAACTCAACGTTTCTTTTCCTCCGACGCTCGTTCCCCACAAACCCTTATTAATTGAATAAACAGATTTTTCGAAATTCATTTTTACGCCTTTCAATTTCAGGTAATCAATTTCTTCCTGGCGTGATAACTGCATATCGCGGATCGGCGTAATAATTTCAACACCGGGAATCATAATGTGAAAGATCATATCAAATCTCACCTGGTCATTTCCTGCACCCGTACTTCCATGCGCAACTGCATCGGCACCGATCTTTTTTACATGCTCTGCAATATGCAAAGCCTGCGAAACCCTTTCTGCACTTACACTTAAAGGATAAGTATTGTTCTTCAAAACATTTCCATACACCAGGTATTTTACAATCGTGTCGTAATAACTTTTGGTAGCATCTACCGTAGTATGAGATGCTACGCCAAGCGCCTTTGCATGTTGTTCAATTTGATCTAATTCTTCTTTTGAAAAACCACCGGTATTCACAATTATGCTGTGAACTTCATAATTTAATTCATCCGTAAAATACTTCACACAATAAGAAGTGTCTAACCCACCACTGAAACCAATTACAACTTTTTTGCTCATCGTCAATTAATCTTTTAAAGGTTGAAGAAAAAACTCAACATGGATTTTGGCTTTTCCTGTTTTTTCTTTTTCAAATAATTCATCAGCTTGTTCTTTTTCAAGCGCATAAATCTTTCGTACACTTTTGATTTCTTTTTAAAATCCTGTGCGGTTTCTTCAGGCGTATAATGATCTTTAGGATCGTAAAGCATGGCGGTGCACATGCAATTTTTTCTATCCTTACTCATCAGAATATCATAGTTGACACAACTTTTACAGCCGGCCCAAAAATTTTCGTCATCAGTAAGTTCAGAATAAGTTACAGGCTCATAGCCAAGATCACTATTAATCTTCATTACGGCAAGGCCGGTAGTTAATCCAAAGATTTTGGCCTCCGGATATTTCTGCCTTGAGAGTGCAAAGATGCGCTGCTTGATGGTTTTTGCAATACCTGATTTTCTATATTCAGGAGCAACGATAAGGCCGCTGTTGGCAACAAATTTTTCATGGCCCCATGCTTCGATATAGCAAAACCCTACCCATTTGCCATCTTTTGTAACAGCAATAACGGCTTTCCCTTCCGTCATTTTATTAGAAATATATTCAGGTGAACGTTTGGCAATTCCTGTACCGCGCGCCTGGGCAGATGAGGCCATTTCATCTGTGATGGCAGATGCGTAAATAAGATCAGCAGGAGTTGCAACACGAACAATTATATTTGATTGTTCCAATTTGCAGGAAATTTAAAATTTAAAAAATAAGGGAGAAATCGGGGGATTTTTTTTCACTGATAGGTGCGCTTTCAAACGCAAGGGCCTATCAGCATCCACGTCGTAATAATAGATATACCGTTACCGGAAAAAAGAAATTATATGAATTATTTTTCTTCAACTTTTGTGTTGATTTTTAAATTGAGAAGACAAAAATAATATAATATTTATTATCCCACATTCTTTTATAAAAAATTTTTGTTATCAGAAATGAAAAATCTGCTGGTTTTCTCCCCGAGTATCTTCTGTAGTAAACCAAGAAATAAGCCAGTTTTTTATTTTATCCGAAAGAGCGATGGTTTATTGAAAGGAAAATATTACAATTTAAATCCGAGTGAAAGTACAATATTGCCTTTGTTGGTTTTAAGATTTGCAGGTGAATTGGATTTGTCCTGTAATCGATAAGGATAATTTACATCTTTATACATCGAGTAAACATAAGCCAGGTCAAGAAAAATTCCTTTGTTCCGGTAACCCAAACCTCCTGTTACTTTTACAAGATTGGATGTTTCGGACTGGTAAGGATTGCCATAATAAGCGCCACCCAGCCTCACCATAAAAGTGTTAAACTTTAGTTCACCTCCTAACCGTGCGTTAATTGAGCTTTTATAGACATTGCCAAGGGTTTTGGTTAAAGAATTATAATAGTCGGCAGAGCTTGCGTCATTATTTACGTCCCGAAACGAAGCATTTGTATAATTTAAATATTCGACATCAGCGGTAATAAAGCCTTTCTGATTTTGAACATTTTCAACTTCACTGAAAACATAGGAACCACTTAAAATAACTTTCCATGGAGTATTGAAGTTGTATTTTGATTCCAATGGTTGGCCATTCGTTAAATCTGTAGAACTTTGTTGTTTTACAAGCGGATCCCCCCCATAGCCTTCCAAATCAGTAACCACTTCTGCGGTGTAATCATCTGTTAGCTGGTAAGCAGTTGGCGTATGGAAAGCAAGTCCTAACCTCACATTTTCAACCGGTTTAAAAATAACACCCAGTTTTGCATTTATGCCCACACCTTTTGTTTGCAAAGATTCGTTAACCTGGAAATAATTAAAATTGTTATTGGGATTGGAGGTAGCATCGCTTTCCTGGTAAGTCGAATTACGACTATAATTTAGAAAAGGGATCGAAATTGTTCCCCCGAAATACCATTTGTCCTTCAGGTTCAATCCCATTCCAAAAGCGAGATCTGTAATACCGCCGGTTGTATTAATTGTATTTTCCTGGATAAGGCCTGTTGATGGATTGGCTTGTGTTCTATACCCACTAACTGAGCCGTCCGATGCGAGGACTGTGTCGATCAAATAAGTGTTGAAAGCAAGGCTGGCTCCATAAGGATCGTAACTTGCCGCCTTGTTAGGATCGGTTATATTATCATTTATCAACTGCTCCAGGTATTTTTCGGAGTAGGAAGAATTCTTATTGGTTCCCCTGTAATAAACATGATTATTAAAATCAGCCTCCCGATTTACTCCAATAGCAAATGCAAGGCTTTTAACGCTTCTGCCTCTTGTGGGCCCACCCATTACAAAGCCGGTTGCGCCGACATTAAAATTATTATCAGTCACGCTTTCTGACGAACCAAGATAATCGGAATTCGTTTTTTTTAAAGAAAAAGACAGGTGTAAGAATAAAATCGCCGGTTTTATAAAATCCAAGTCCTGCCGGGTTGATAAACAGTGATGTAAATTCTCCACCTAAAGATCCGCCTGCGCCTCCAATAGCCTGGTTTCTTGCCGTTCCGCCAGGCTGGGTTAAATATGAATATCTTAAAGCATCAGCCGGTTCCTGGGCATACGAAAAACTGATTGCAAGGGAAAAAAATATACTTAAATAAACTGCTTTCATAGTAAACGAATAAATAATCCTCTTTTTAAATTTATCAAAACACCTGCCAAACGGGCTTTTAAAAAGGGATGAAAAATCATCCCTTTTTAAAAAAATATATTTAACACTTATCTTCTGAAACTCCTCACAGGAGCACTGTTACTGCTTGGAGAAGATGAAGATGGTGAATTTGATTGAGTACTAGTACTCGGTGTAAATGTTCTTTGAGGAGTATTATAATTATTATTATTGTTATTATTGTTATTATAAGTTCTCCTGGTATTGCGCTGGGTACTATTGGAAGGAGGCGTATAAGTGCTTCTCTGTGAAGGGGTAAATACTCTCCTGATCACATTTCCTACACCTGTTCCGGTTGATGGTTGTGTGGTTCCCGTTCCGGTAGAGCGGATTGGTTGAGCATTCGTATTTGTACCGTTATTTCCTGAATTATTATAAACATTTAGATTGTACCTTCTCGCACCTGTATTGGTATTAGCGGCTTTGCCTGAAAACAAAATAGGAGAATAATAAGGCGAATAACCCATACCATAATAACCCACACCATAAGGAGAATAACCATAGCCGAAAGGATAAGAATTATAATAACTGTACGGAGAGTTATAAAAACTCAAATTATTATATCCCATGTAATTGTAGTAAGGATCATACATGCTTTTAAATCCGTATGGATTATAACCATAATAACCGCCTCCATAGAACGGATTGTTGAAAGCATTGTATGGATATAAAGAATAAGGATTATAGCCATAGCCCATTCCCATACTAAATGTGATCGCATTTCTATAAACCGGGTCTTCAATTCCTCTACGGATATTTTCGTCTTCCTGGTTCCTGTATGAATACGAATTTTGATCCTGTTCGGTCGCTTTGGTTACGTAAGTATTTTCCTGGGGTGCCGGTGAATAGTAAACATCATCAGGAGTTTGGCCCGTGCGATAAGCCGTACTGCAACTGCTGAAAGCAGCCACCGAGCCAAACAATAGCAAATATTTTATTTTCATGATTTTGAGTTTTAGAAGTTTGATAATGAAGCTTACTTTTGCCTCCTATCTTTCTGTAAATTTAAGAAATATCCTTTATTATTTACGGATTGTTTTATGAAGCGCTTGTTAAAAATATTAAGGGTAAAAATACCAACAAAACGATAGAATAAGATACAAAAAATAAAATTAAATGAGCAAAGAAATCACAGCGAGGGAAACAGATTATGCACAATGGTACAATGATCTCGTCATAAAAGCCGGGCTTGCCGATTATAGTGCGGTTCGCGGTTGTATGGTGATAAAGCCTTACGGTTTTGCCCTTTGGGAAAATATGCAAAGGCAACTCGACAAGCGGTTTAAAGAAACGGGACATCAAAATGCTTATTTTCCTTTATTTATTCCTAAAAGTTTCCTTAGTAAAGAAGCTGCGCATGTGGAAGGATTTGCAAAAGAATGTGCGGTAGTTACTCACTATCGCTTAAAAAATGACGAAGCCGGAACAGGCATTATCGTTGATCCGGATGCAAAACTGGAAGAAGAATTGATCGTAAGGCCTACTTCAGAGACAATTATCTGGAACACTTATAAAACCTGGATTCAGTCTTACCGTGACTTGCCGGTACTTGTCAACCAATGGGCAAATGTGGTAAGATGGGAAATGCGCACCCGGTTGTTTTTACGCACCACAGAATTTCTTTGGCAGGAAGGACACACTGCACATTCCAACGCACAGGAAGCGATTGATGAAACGATGCAAATGCTCAATATTTATGGAGAATTTGCCGAAGAATGGATGGCAATGCCGGTGATAAGAGGTGTAAAAAGCGTAAATGAACGTTTCGCGGGCGCAGTAGATACTTTTTCTATAGAAGCGATGATGCAGGATGGGAAAGCCCTGCAGGCCGGAACTTCGCATTTCCTCGGTCAGAATTTTGCCAAAGCTTTTGATGTAAAATTCAGCGATAAAGAAAATAAACTCGATTATGTCTGGGCCACAAGCTGGGGAGTAAGTACAAGACTGGTTGGGGCTTTGGTGATGGCGCATAGCGATGATGACGGACTCGTTCTTCCACCTAAATTAGCGCCCATCCAGGTGGTAATCATTCCTATTTATAAAGATGATGAGCAGAAAAAAGCAATTGACGAAAAAGTAATTCCTTTAATGGAAGATTTTAAAGCGCTTGGCGTTTCTGTAAAGTATGATGATGACGACAGTCGCCGGCCGGGATGGAAATTCGCGGAATATGAAATGAAAGGCGTGCCTGTAAGAATTGCGCTCGGAGCACGTGATCTCGAACAAAATATTGCTGAGGTGGCGCGCCGGGACACAAAAACAAAAGAATCCATTTCACTGGACGGATTGGCAAATACCGTTTTTGTTTTGCTGAATGACATTCAAAATTCCATTTACCAAAAAGCAAAAGATTTTCGTGACTCACATATTACCAAAGCAGACACATGGGATGAATTTGTAAAAATCCTGGATGAAAAAGGAGGCTTTGTTTCGGCGCATTGGGATGGAACAGCCGAAACGGAAGAAAAAATAAAAGAATTAAGCAAGGCGACGATTCGTTGTATTCCATTAAATAATCCTAAAGAAGAAGGCCAGGATATTTTAACCGGAAAGCCAAGTTCAGAAAGAGTTTTGTTCGCAAGGGCTTATTAATTTCAAAATAAAAATCCTGCTAATTTCCTTGTTTACTGTGACAGGTTTAGCAGGATTTTTTTATTCCTTCAATTCCTTTTCTTTAATATCGGCTTCCATTTTTTCCTTCTTCATATCCACTCTCACAAGTCCGAAAACGCTCATGTAAATATTGGCAATCCACACAAGGCCGAAGCCGCCGATAAAATATCCTCTCCAATTATTAAATAGTAAATGATAATGTGTGATGATTAAAATTAAGATGGTAATATAATGTGAAAAACAATATTCACAGGTAAAGAGGTAAAAAAATTTTCTGACAGCAAAACTTTTTGATCGTTTTGATTTCCTGATGCAAAAATCCCGCGGCTCTTTAAAAACTTCTTCATGGGTAACCGTCCATGAAATGCAGGCAATAGCCAAAGGCAATAAAAAAAGGTCGCGTACCTGCGTAGATAAATCCATAATTACTAAACATTATTTCAAGCCTATTCAATAAAATACATGCCAGCTTTTGAAAACTTTCCCGGTAAGATCAATTCTTTTCTTCTTCGGAAATTATCTCAAGCGTTTTCTCATCCTTTTTGCCATGAAAAAATTTATTTAATACAGATTGAAATATCGGATCAGTTTCCGTAAGGGAAGCAAATAAAGTCATTGACGATTTTAGTTTCAGATAATCGGGACTTCCAAAAACGCTGTGAGCATCATCAGTATCAAGATCAAGCAAAGCATTTGAAACCTCAATTAATCGTTTTCCTAATAGCGGGTGATGCAAATACTCTGAAGCTTCATCCCTGTTTTTTATCGCATAAAACCTGGAAATTTCACTATAGCCCAGCCCGTGAATCTGAGGGAAAATATACCACATCCAATGCGAGCGCTTTCTTCCGCTTTTAATTTCAGACAAAGCGTTTTCATAATCACGTTGTTGCGCTTCAATAAATCGGTGTAATGACATATTTTTATTTCTCTTTCATCAAACGTGAAGCAGCTAATATAGTATCAACTACTTTTTTAGAATAAATTCTTGCACCATCGTCGTTCAAATGCTCAGGATCAGCAAAAAGATGTATATTATTGGTGAATGTTGAATCTTGTGAATAATCCAAAAACATCACATTATTTTTTCGGGCAATGTCACGAGCGATCCTTACAGAATAGTCTGTAAAATTTGATTTCAAAAAATAGGGAGAACAGATAACATATAGTTTCACCTTTGAGGTAATACAATCATGAATAAAGGATTTGTATATCTGTATTTTTGTGCTATCCAATTCATATCTATATGTGGTAAGTTCATTTTTTATTGGCTCATTCCATGTGTTTGAAAAAGGAATGTATCCCTCGTTATCTTCTCTTTTTTTCATTGAAAATAATGCGTTCCCGCCTGCGATAATCAAAAGAGATGAATTATTTGGGTAGATGGATGATAGCATTTTAATTTTCTCGAATGGGCTTTTAAGTTCTATAACTGAACGCATTTCAGGATGACTTTTGTAATAAGGAAGAAGAGTTGAAATTCGGTCATAACTATCCTGGTTCTTCGAAAATTCACCATGCATAAAATCCAAAATAACCATTTTAGGTTTATATCTTTTTAGTACGGCTTTAAGAATTGCATAATGATAAAATAGAAAATTCCCATCGCGTCCCGCGTTGAAGAAAGATAGGTTTAGTCCCTTCTCAAAAATATCCGGACGATAGTGGTGATTTGCCCTGGATGAACCAAAAATCAATAGTTCAGCTTTTGTCTTCTCAACAGCATATGTAGTTAAATATTGTGATCCTCTTTGTTGCTTAAAATAATAGTAATTAAGAATAGTACCAATTGAATAGTCAAATACAAATACAATGGCTAAAAGAATCAAGACTTTAAACAAAAAGTAAGTGAAATGATTCTTTTTGATATTTTCATAGGACAGTTTTGCCATAATAATTTAAAATTGAAAATAAATAAATTGGCCGCCATCAAATACACCAAACAATAATATTAAAAGTATAAGAAAGGAGTAGGAGAAATGGCGAACCATCCAATTTTCATTATAAAAGAAAGAGAAGTTTCCTTTATAATATTCCTGTTTTAATTCAACAATAAATAGTAGAAGTATCGCTGAAAAAGCATAAATAATCATTGAAGGGTCTTCAAAAAAAATCGGTCCTTTAAAGGTCGAAATTTTTTTAATTATTGCGAATGCGTCCGTAATATTATTAGCTCTAAAAAATATCCATGCAAAACATGTCAATGCAAAAGTGGTTACTATTTGTAGTAACCGGTTTAGTGTGGGCAGTTTATCAAGGCCGGCCAGCTTTGTAATTTTTTCTCTGAATTTAAAAGAGATAATGGCAAAAACCAGGTAAAACCCATTAAGAGCTCCCCATATGACGAATGTCCAGTTAGCTCCATGCCATAAGCCACTAACCACAAAAACGAAAAGTAAATTAAAGTACCACCTGGGAATAGAAACCCTGTTGCCGCCAAGAGAAATGTATAAATAATCTTTAAACCAGGTTGAGAGGGATATGTGCCAACGTTTCCAAAATTCCGAAATATTCCTTGCAAAATAGGGCCTGTTAAAATTAGTCATCAATTTAAATCCCATAACTTTCGCAACTCCTATAGCAATATCTGAATAGGCCGAAAAATCACAATATATCTGAATGGCGAAGAAGATGGTAGCCAATAAAAGAGTCATTCCTGTGTGATAATCCGGATGATTATAAACTGCATTTACATAAATTGCTAACCTATCTGCTATTACTAATTTTTTTACAAATCCCCAAAGTATTAATTTGAAAGCGTCAACAACTCTATCGTAATCAAAGTTGTATTTTTCTCTGAATTGATGCAATAGGTTTTGCGGACGTTCAATTGGTCCGGCAACAAGTTGGGGATAAAACATTACGTACAAAGAATAAATTCCAAAGTGTCGCTCAGCTTTTTGGTGGCCACGATAAACTTCAATTGTATAACTCATCGCCTGAAATGTGTGAAAGGAAAGCCCAATCGGTAGAAGAATTGATAAGTAAGGAATCCGGTTGGCAAAGCCAAAACCGTGAAGCAAAAAGGTAAAGTTTTGATTTAAAAAATTATAATATTTAAACACAGCCAGTACACCGATATTAGCAATCAAACTAAATATTAAAAATAATTTCCTTTGACCTCCTTCTGCGTTTTCGATTTGTATTCCGGCAAAATAATCTATCAAAATAGTAAATGCAAGGATCAAAATATAAATTGGAACAAAAGCCATATAAAAATAACAGCTTGCCATTAAAAGCAGTAACCATCTTTTTTTATAAGGGGTAACAAAATATAAAGATGTTACAATAACAAAAAAAATCAAAAACTGGAAGGAATTAAAAAGCATGATTTCAGTTATCTGTTACAATAATAAAGGATTTGAATAAAATAACAACACACCTTCCTGGTTTTTAAAACCTGAAGGTGTGGCAAACGTCTTACGCAATATTCAATTCAATGATTTATTTGACAGGCATTAAATGATAAGTTTTATTTTTTGCTGTATTAAACCGCAATAGGTATTCATTCCCATCTTTTATCGCTTGAATATTTATACCGGTGACTTTAATTTTTGTTGCTGATCGTATCACACACTTATTTCCATTCAAAGATTTAATGTTGGCGGATGTAAGATTATGATCTTTCCATTTCATGCTTACTTCAAATCCACCTCTTGCTTTTAAACCATCTATTTCTCCTTCGCTCCATGCGGAAGGCAAAGCCGGTAATAAATTCACATCTCCAAACTGGCTTTGCAGCAGCATCTCAGCCATGCCTGCTGTACCTGCAAAATTTCCGTCAATCTGGAAGGGAGGATGTGCATCAAATAAATTTGGATAGGTTCCACCACCAGTCATTCTCTCGCCCTTGGTGTTTGTGTAATGCAATAGTTGCCTTATCAGTTTATACGCATGATCGCCATCCAGCAATCTCGCCCACAAGTTTATTTTCCATCCTTTGCTCCATCCGGTTCCCTCATCGCCGCGCAGTTCTAATGTTTTTTTTGCAGCATTAAAAAATTCAGGTGTTACGGTTTTGGATATTTGTCTTCCCGGATATAATCCAAATAAATGTGACACATGCCTGTGATGTGGATCTGTTTCTTCAAAATCTTTGTACCATTCCTGCAACTGCCCTTTGCTGCCAATGTGCATTGGATATAATTTCTTTCTCTTCTCAATCAATGTATCCCGGAAAGCAAGATCAGTTCCTAATATTTGCGAGGCCTCAATCAGGTTGGTAAACAAATCCCAAATGATAGACATGTCCATAGTTGTAGCAACCGATACACCTTGTGCAACGCCATTCTTATCTTTGAAAAGATTTTCCGGGCTTGTGGAAGGCGCCGTTACGAGCCATCCATTTTTATCTTCTACCAGCCAATCCAAAGTAAACAGGGCGGCCTGCTTCATGATTGGATATGCTTTTTCTTTCAAAAATTCTGTATCGCCGGTGAAAGCATAATGCTCCCACAAATGCCTGCAAAGCCAGTTACCTCCCATCACCCAGTTAGCCCACACCGGCTCGCCTGCACCTTTGTCTCCTACAGGATTCGAGGTACACCATATGTCAGAGTTGTGATGTGCCACCCAACCTCTTGCGTTGTAAAATTCTTTGGCCGTTACGGCTCCTGTTACCGATAAATTCTTTATCCAGTCCAGCAAAGGTTCATGCATTTCTGATAAATTAGTTTCTTCCGCAGGCCAGTAATTCATCTCTGTGTTAATATTAAGGGTATAGTTACTGCTCCAGGGCGGCCGTAGCTCATTGTTCCAGATACCCTGTAAATTTGCGGGAGGACCGCCCGGCCTTGAACAGGAAATCAATAAATAACGGCCGAACTGGAAATACAAGGTTTCTAATGAAGGATCAATCGCCCCATTGGAATAGTTTTTCAGTCTTATATCCGTTGGAAGCAAATTATTTTTTGTTGTATCTTTTAATTTGAAAGAAACACGGTCAAAATATTTTTTATAATCTGCAAGATGGTCTTTCAATAAAGCAGAAAAAGGCTTTTTTGTTGCTTTACTGATCGTAAATGCGTTGATTGCCTTTTCATCTTTACCATCTTTATCAGGACATTTATCAAATCCGTTGAAACTTGTTGCTGCAGTAACATACAATATTACTTCACTGCATTTTTGAACATGGATGCCGCTTGTATCCGTTGCGATTTTTCCATCTTTTGCTACGGCTTTTATGCAGTATTGAAAACGCATGCCGTTGCAACCACTTGTATCTTCATATATGATTGGTTTGCGATCGCCGGGGTTATAATAATTTGGATCTACATGCGCTGGCGCTTTACCATTCACCAATAACTCATTATTTCCATTGACAGCAAGACTATAATGCAACTTGCTTTTAGCTGACACATCAAAAGTTAATGCGGCTTTTTTGCTGGCTGTAAAATGAATGATCATTACATTATCCGGCGCAGAGACAAAAACTTTTCGCTCATATTCAATCCCTTTTATAGTGAATTGGGTGGTAGAAATTGCGTTCTCCAAATCAAGGTCCCGGTAATATTCAGAGGCTTTTTCACCACCAAAATTTTGCCTGATAACAATATCCCCCAAAGGCATATAAGATTCAGTATACAAACCCTGCATTTTTTTAGTAAGTTCGTTGGCCTTGGTATAATTTTCATCTTGCAACAACGCTTCTCTTATTTTTGGTAAAAAAGAACTGGCTTTTGGATTGATGTTATCCTTAACAGGACCGCCACTGTATAGTGTAGATTCGTTGAGTTGTATCAATTCTTGTTCCACGCCACCAAATACCATTCCGCCTATTTTTCCATTTCCCACCGGCAGTGCTTCCACCCACACTTGGGCTGGTTTATTATACCACATCTTTAGCTTATTTTGGGCTTCGATCTTTCCGTAAATACTAAAGAAGAGCAGCATTATAATTCCTATTTTTTTTGCCAATAATCCGTTCATTTAACTTAGTTGTTTTTGATTTTAATTTTGTTTTGTCAAGATATGCATTTTCTCTTAGGAATGTCTCACGGTAAATGGAATAAGAAAATGTTTGACGGTACGTTTGAAAAAAAGGCAATTTATTTATTTAATTTTTAATACTTGATAATATTGGCGGGCACAGAAATTCAATTCAGATTGCCGGAAAATTCATTTTATAACCGAAAGCATATTTACAAGGAAAAGGAAACATTCTTCAACATTTTGTCTATCGATAACAATCGAATGAATCCTTCAAATTAACTTTTGAAGTGAGCAGAGATGAAACAAACCGCAAGTTAGTTGACTCTTTATTTTTTCGAAAGCGTTGGCTATTGCTATCGACTATCATTATCTGTTAAAAAAAAACTTTATATTTGATGCAAAGCATTTGCGAGTATTGACTGCCTGGTAAAATGATACTTTAACATTCTGTGAGAATCCGGATTTAAATTGGCTCGCTAGCTGACGTAACTTGTTTTAATTATAATAATGTTGTTTTTTAACCTTCACTGCAACACGCTGCTAAAAATCTATTTGCTATGTTTATAGGACACTTCGGCGTTGGATTGGGTTCTAAAAAAGCCGCACCTAAAGTTTCCCTGGGAACCCTTTTTCTCGCTGCTCAATTTTTAGATCTTCTTTGGCCCACCTTCTTATTGCTGGGTTGGGAAAAGGTAACCATCAACCAGGGGAGCCAGGAAATGACACCCCTGAATTTTACTTACTATCCCTTTTCTCACAGCCTGCTAATGGCAATTGTGTGGGGATTTATTGTTGGAGGGATTTATTTTCTTATCAGGAAAAACGCGAAAGGATCAATCATCCTTGGCTTGTGTGTCTTAAGCCATTGGTTCCTTGATCTCATTGTTCATCGTCCGGATCTTCCACTTTATCCCGGAAATTCCACCGTAGTAGGATTCGGCTTATGGAATTATAAAGTGGCAGAAGTGATCGTTGAGGGATTAGTTTTTATTGCAGGACTGCTGCTTTATCTTAAAGCAACCCGACCAAAAAACAAAACGGGCATTTTTGCCTTTTGGTCACTAATCTTATTCCTGGTAATTATACATGTAAGCAATCTTTTTGGACCTCCACCACCCAATACTACCATGATAGCGTGGGCCGGCGAATCTCAATGGCTGCTGGTGATTTGGGCTTATTGGGCCGACTCACGAAGAGAGCCGGTAACAGATGTTGCCGCGGTTAAAGAAAGAACTCCGGGAAAAAAAGTTGTACAATCTTTATAGGTTTTAATTATTTAATGAGCAGAGTAAAAACTATAAGATGGATCAATCTAGTGTTGCGCGCTTTGATGGAAACCGGTATCGTTCTCGCCTTTGGATATTGGGGATTTCATACCGGAAGCAATAACATCACTTCCATTCTGCTGGGCATATTTACTCCCCTCATTGCTTTTGGTTTTTGGGGACTTGTAGACTTCCACAATGCTGACAAATTTAGTGAGTTCTACCGGCTTTTGCAGGAGTTAATCATAAGTTTGTTAGCCGCCTTCGCCATTTATTCAAAAGGTGCTTTCTTCTTTGGAATTTCCCTGGCAATACTTTCCTTAGTTTACCACGCGTTGGTTTATCTTAACGGGGACAGAATTTTGAAAAACAAAAGTGATAGATAAAGGGAATCAGGGATCCTACAGATGAACGGAAGGAGAATGTTGAAACATAATAGTAAAATTTAAAGATGAAAAAATAAATAACGAAGTTATTTACTGAAGCGATCCGACAGGGGCACTATAATGGCTGGCGATTTCAGATGCGCTCTGTGGCGTTGGGATTGCGCAAATAGCCTAAGCATGGAGCAAAGACTGACCGCAGCGGACTTTTTGAAGTATTTGTTTTTTAAATACTTCCGGATTGAGTTTTTTGGTGCTATTTGGAGAAGGTATAAAGCAAAAAGCCCGTAAAATGTACATTTTAGGGGCTTTTGATATTTTTGAGTGTGAACTCTGCGGACCGGACGGGACTCGAACCCGCGACCTCTGCCGTGACAGGGCAGCATTCTAACCAACTGAACTACCGATCCAACAATCAATAATTTGGGAGCGCGAAGATAATAAAATTTCAACTGGACACAACTTCCTGCGAAAAAAAATTGTCTTTTTTCCTATAATTAAACCAGCTAAGATTTGTTAAATCTCAGTAACTGCCGAAAATAATAAAGGCCACCTTTTGACGGTAGCCTTCATCAAAATCTTGCGCGCTTCTTAAAAATGCGGTTTACCATGTACCTGGTCACACAATAAACTAATCTGTAAGATTTGGCCTCCGCCGGGCGGCATCCCGTATCCCCATTCTGACACATATAATTTTTCATCCGGTCCAAAGATCATTGCAGTTGGCAAATTTAATCCTGATACAATGGTTTGTCTTGTACCTGAAGGATCAACCCGGATAATATCACCTGTTCCCGGTGTCGGGAAAGGATTGTTGGTAAAATTCTCCAGCACATACATTCCACCTAATTGATCGAAAGCCACGCCAAGAACCGCGTTAAAACCTGTCACACTATCTACCATTTGGCCACTCATGCTGATTTTGTAAACCGCAGATTTACCCATAGCCGGAAACGTGTTTAAATTTCCTACGTACAAATAGCCGTTGTTATAAGCAAGCGCTGTAGGAACAATATGTCCTTTCACGGCAGAAATATCTATCAACCGGGTAACAGTTCCATCTGTAGTAATTTTATCGATTTCACCGTGGTTCGGTTCAACAGCGTATAAATCGCCATTTACATTGATCATGCTGTACCAGGTACCATCTGGTTCAAAATCATCCTTTTCAGGATTAGCCACGGAATTGTTCATCAGGTAACTGCTGAGATCAGTCAGCATTGACCATGATTTGTTGGGGTTCACTTTTATTACACCATTAGGAATATCGGCTACTCCATGTGAACATCCAGCTCCCGCAAGTACTGCATATAAAGTATGTCCAACAAAGGCCACATCTGCAACACCACTAATCAGGCTACCCTGGGTTACTGCTGTTTGACTTGATGGAAGTTTGTCAACATAAGTTTTTACATGTCCGGCAGTATTTATCTGCGAAATGCTGCTGCCATCATCACTTCCGGTGTAAGGACCGACAGGGGGTAGAACCTGTGTGCAGGTGGTGGTATTTGATCCGCCAACGCCACCTTCCGCAACATACAAATGATTATCCGGCCCAAAAGCCAATCCTCTTGGATTATTAAGTCCTGTCGCAAACACTTTGGTGGTTTGCATTATTACTTCATTGCCGTTGCAAAAATGGGGACCGTTCTTTTTGCAAGACACAAAAAGAAGTGTAGCCGCAAAAACAATTGCTGTTTGAAGAATAATTTTTGTTTTCATTCTACTTTAGTTTAAAAGTTGAAAATTCAAATGACTTTTTGCATTGCCTTTCTATTAGCAATGATGATCTTTAAAGAAAAAATTATGTGGGTCATTACGGCAATGAGGGATTGTAAAACAAAAAAAGCGTGATGCACGAGTATATAAATAACATTGCATAAGAAAAAGCTTTTTCTATTGCCTGAATTTTAATTACCCAGCAGAAAGGCCTGATGTAAACCGATATTGGAGAAATGTTTATTTTTCGTGTTTCTTGTGGTGGGAGAAGCTTTTGAGGTATCTTAACCAAGGACAACAAATGTAACAAATTTCATTAAATACAAATAAAAATATTTAATATTTCCTTTATTCACTGCATGCTTCATGGAGCTTTAGAAGTAAATAAAATACCTTCGGCACTTTAATTGTATTTTTTACTTAAAAATCAATTTCGACAATGGAAAGAATATTTGCAATCGGCGATATTCATGGATGCAGTAAGACTTTTGAAAAATTATTAAAAGATAAAATTCAACTGACAAAAGAAGATGAGATTTATTGTATTGGTGATTATATTGACAGGGGCGACGACAGTAAAGGCGTTATTGACCTGATTATTAATCTTCGTGGAGAAGGTTATAAAATCAAAACGTTAAGAGGTAATCACGAACAAATGATGTTGGAAGCTGCAACGGATAAAAAAGCGTTGAGCCTTTGGCTTGATAATGGCGGAAAAAGTACAATGAAAAGTTTTGGCATTAAATCCCTGGATAATTTACCTGCAGAATATTTAGCTTTCCTGCAGGAAACTGAATTTTACCTTCAAAAACATAATTATATTTTTGTGCATGCAGGCCTTAACTTTACCAGGCAAAATATTTTTGAAGACAAAGAAGCGATGTTGTGGGAAAGAAATTTATTTCCTCAACAACCGGCGCTGGAAGACAGAATATTGATTCATGGACATACACCAATTCCATTAACTTTTATTTTGAAACAAAAAGGAAATTGTATTAATATTGACGGCGGATGTGTATATACCAATCGACCTCACTTCGGTCAATTGGTAGCGATTGATTGTGAAAAAAGAGAATTTCTTATAGAACCAAATTGTGAATATAATACCAATAATAACAGTAATGCTTAAACGAAAAAAATTATGATGAAATCAATTTTCAAACTTTTATTAATTTTCTCTCTCATGGCAAATTCAAAAGGAAGCGTTGCACAAAATAACAATGGCCCGCAAACAAGCCCTGTTATTGCAGATGGTGCCAAATTACAATTGGTTTCAAACCAGTTCAAATTCACAGAAGGTCCGACAGCAGACAAAGAAGGGAATGTTTTTTTTTCAGACCAACCCAACGATAAAATATGGAAGTATGATACCGATGGAAAACTTTCTGTTTTTTTATCGCCTTCAGGCCGTTCAAACGGAATGTGTTTTGATAATAACGGAAACCTGCTTTCATGTGCTGATGAAAATAACCAACTGTGGTCAATTGATCCACAAGGAAAAGTGACAGTACTCGTAAAAAATTACCAGGGCAAGCTTTTAAATGGCCCAAATGATGTGTTTGTGACAAGCGACGGAAAAATTTATTTTACTGATCCCTATTACCAGCGTGATTACTGGAAAAGAAAATCACCGGATATTGAAGGCCAAAAAGTGTATTACCTGAAAGGCATAAATGATCCCGTAGTGGTTGTGGATAATATGATGAAACCAAATGGCCTTATTGCTACTCCTGATGGCAAATATTTATATGTGGCTGACATCCAGGCAAACAAGACCTACAAATTTACTATTGCTGATGATGGAAGTTTAAAAGATCAGACTTTATTCGTAAACCAGGGTTCTGACGGAGTCACAATGGATGAGGAGGGCAATATTTATCTCACAGGAAATGGCGTCACCGTATATAATAAAGAAGGAAAAAAAATTGAGCATATTGATGTACCTGCAGACTGGACAGCAAACCTCACTTTTGGAGGCAAAGAAAGAAACATTTTGTTCATTACTGCCTCACAAAATCTTTACACCCTGCAAATGAAAGTAAAAGGAAGTGAATAAACTTCTTTAAGGAAAGAGAATGTAATCATGCTTCATCCGTTGTTTTAAATTCTTTGAGTAGAGAGATAACTTCCTGATCAGTGGTTTGAGAAAAATCTTTATAAAAGCTTCCAACTCCAAAAAAAGGAACCGGCGTTTGAAGGCAAACAAATTCATCTACTTCTTTTGCTATTCTTTCGGCAGCATTTCTGGAAGAAACCGGAACTGCAACTATAAGTTTGTGAGGATTTTTACGCCTAAGCATTTCTAAAGTGGCAAGAATTGTTCTACCTGTAGCTACTCCGTCGTCGGTCACAATTACCACTTTTCCGGTAATATCAACCGGCTTCTTATCTCCCATAAATTTCCTATATCTTTCTTTCAATTGAGCATGAAT
Organism: uncultured Chitinophagaceae bacterium; assembly: GCA_963811285.1. Taxonomy (GTDB): domain Bacteria; phylum Bacteroidota; class Bacteroidia; order Chitinophagales; family Chitinophagaceae; genus Ginsengibacter. The sequence continues at coordinate 166,804 of CAWEQV010000044.1, forward strand.
ATTGATTACTTCCTCATCAATGTATTCAGGTGCAATTCCTTGTGTTTCTTCAATAATCTCGTCTTCCATTCCTACGGCTCCAATTGCAAATTCTTCATTGTAAGGATGTCCTAACTTTTTTGACATTAACAAGTCGAGGTCAAATTGAAGTTGTTTGGCAATATAGAAACCGACAGGCACTCCCCCACGAGGAACGGCAAGAACCACTCCATTTATACCTTTGTATTTTTCCAGCTTTTTGGCCAGTTGCATCGCTGCGTCGTACCTGTCAATGAAATATTGCATGGTTACAGTTTAGTGTATCCGATCCGGCACTACATTATTGCATAAATAAAGGTCAAACCAAGCTGCTGCAAGGTTTGCTACTTCATTCAAAGTGCCCGGCTCTTCAAACAAATGAGAAGCGCCATCAACAATTTCAATTTTCCTGTCACCCGGCATCTGATCATAAGCCTTTTTGTTAAGATCAATTACTTCTGTATCTAATGATCCTACGATAAGCAATGTAGGAGCTTTCACCTGCTTCAGATTTTTTGCCAGCTCAGGACGACCACCGCGGCTGACTACTGCCTTGATTGTGTCACCGAGAAAAGCGGCAGCATCCAAAGCCGAGGCTGCGCCGGTACTTGCACCAAAAAATCCAAGTGGCAAATCATCGAAAGCAAATTGCTCAAGCGTTTTCTCTGTAAGCCTTATAAGCCTGTCAGTCAATAAATCAATATTGAAACGGTTTTCATAAATCTTATCCTCTTCAGGCGTAAGTAAATCGGCCAGTAAAGTTGAAATATGATTTTGATTAAGCACATCAGCCACAAAATTATTTCTTGGGCTTAAATGGCTGCTTCTGCTTCCATGAGCGAAGATTACCATAGCTACAGGATTATCAGCTTGCGCAAGGTTTGCTGCAACTGAAACATCTGTAAGGTCTAGTTTTATTTGACTTTTATTCATTGTCTTCGGGTTTAAAAATGAGCATATTTATGTTTAAAAAACATAATAAGATTCACAATTTTTATGCCCCAAAAAAAGATTTCCAGGTGATTTACATTCATAGCCAGAAAGGAGTTAAATGAAAAAGCAACTATTATATTCCAATATTTTAAGCCCCTTTCCTGACATTCAGACTGGCGATATCAAAATAAAAATCCCTGGAATTTGTTTGTTTACCGCCATGGTGTAAATTGCGCGATTCCTTTATTTAACCTTCATTTATTTGAATTACTATTTGAATTACGCGGAATCCATACATTATCTATATAACAAGTTACCCATGTTCAGCAGGAGCGGGGCAAAAGCGTATAAAGCTGATCTAAAAAACACACTGACTTTATGCAACTTTTTAGGAAAGCCACAGAATAAAATAAAAACGATTCACGTTGCCGGAACCAATGGGAAAGGATCCGTAAGCCATATGCTGGCAGCCATTCTACAGAAAAACGATTATAAAACCGGTCTCTATACTTCACCACATTTAAAAGATTTCAGGGAAAGAATAAAAATAAATGGTGAAATGATGGAGGAAACTTTTCTTGTAGAATTTGTTGAAAAAACAAAGGGAATTTCTGAAGAAATAAAACCTTCTTTTTTCGAACTCACTTTTGTGATGGCGCTTGATTATTTTGCCCATAAAAAAGTTGATGTAGCGGTCATTGAAACCGGGCTTGGAGGCAGGTTAGACAGCACAAACGTAATAACGCCTTTATTATCGGTAATTACAAATGTGAGTTTTGATCACATGGATATTTTGGGAAATACGCTGGAAAAGATCGCCTTTGAAAAAGCCGGAATTATTAAAGAAAAAATTCCTGTTGTTGTCGGTGAAACTTCTTCTGAAACAAAAGTTGTTTTTAACAAGAAGGCTAAAGAAATGAACGCACCAATATTTTTTGCGGAAGAGAAATACAAAATTGTTTCATCGGTTTATCGACCTACAGCATTGGAATTGGAAATTGCCAATGAAGAAACGAAAGAAAAAATTTATTTGCAATCTGATCTGAATGGAATTTATCAGCAAAAAAATATTCTAACAGTACTTGCCGCTACTGATATTTTAAAGAAACTTTTTTCTTTAAAAAAGGAAAGAACATTCAATGCCCTGGCCAACGTAAAAAGGCTGACCGGGCTTTTTGGAAGATGGCAAATAATTCATGAAAAGCCAACGGTGGTGCTGGATGTAGCACATAATGAAGATGGAATAAAGCAATTAATCTTTCAACTGACTAAGTTAAATTTTAAAAATCTCCACATTATTTTTGGGATGGTAAAAGATAAAGACATTCAAAAAGTACTTTGTCTGTTGCCAAAGAAAGCTACTTATTATTTTACAAAAGCTCAAAATCCGCGGGCATTGGATCAGGAAAATTTACGGAAAATGGCAAAGGAATTTTTTCTAAATGGAGAAACCTTTTCTGATGTAAACAAGGCCTTAAATGTAGCTCTTAAAAATTCAACCGCGGAGGATTTGATTTTGATTTGCGGAAGTGTGTTCCTGATTGCGGAAGTAGAAATTTAAAGTTCACCCAGTTCTCTCAAAGCGTAAAAAATGCAATTATTATGCGTTGCCTGCATGATCTTATTTTCGAGAAAAAGTTTTTTTAGTTCTGACACCGAAATTTTTTCAACTTCTACTTCTTCATTTTTGTCCAGCTTTTGTTCGCTTGTTTTTTTTCCGCCTTTCGCCAAATAGAACTCGGTAAAATTATTAAGTACGCCCGGGTTTGCGGCAATTTTTCCTACATAAGTAATGGAAGAAAATTCATAACCGGTTTCTTCTTTCAATTCTCTTTCAATCGCCTGAGGGGCAGTTTCTCCTTCATCCACAAAGCCTCCCGGAATTTCAAGAAGCACTTCTTCAATCGGGTGCCTGTATTGCTTTACCATCAAAACTTCCCCTTCTTCTGTAAGCGCCACCGCGCAGGCCGTTAACGGTAATTCTACCACAAAATATTCTTCTACAATATGTCCATCAGGCGTTTCGCACTTATCTCTCCTGGCAGTAAAATATTTGTGCCTGCTTATGTATTCTGATGACAATATTTTCCACTTCATAATAATGTTATTACTCTTTTAATTCCACTCCTGTCTTTCCCTCAACTGCAAAATCTGTGCTACATGATGGCGGCTGTGCCATGCATACGATTTCAGAAGATCCCACATCGTCATTTCAATCTCTCTTCCAGGATGATAAATAGTGCGCCGCCATTCACTTTCAGGCATATCTTCCATTAATTGAGACCATCGCGCATGCAAAGAAAACAGAAGTGTGATTGAAATGTTTACAGGCACTTTTTTTGAATCAGAAAGGCTTGCCCAGGCTTCCTGGTCATAAGGTTTAACTGTCGGATTGTTTTCAGTAAGACCGAGTTTAAACCGCACATAGGCGTTCATATGACTGTCTGCAATATGATGTACTACTTGCTGAACCGTCCATCCACCAGGCCTGTAAGGAGTTTCCAATTGAGACGCATCAAGATTTTGAATGGCAAACTCTAAGGAAGATGGAAGCATTTTTATTTCGTCAATTAATGAAGTTTTCAATTCCTCATTAAATTCACTTTTGTAGGTTTCCTGTTCGTCTTCTTTTCCTATGGGATAACGAAATTTTTCATCCTTTACCATAAAAATTTATTTGTTTACGATATCCAACAATTCGATTGTAAAAATCAACGTTGCTCCTCCCGGAATTACTCCGCCTGCTCCCCTGTCGCCATAAGCGAGATCAGAAGGAACATATAATTTCCAGGTACTTCCCACCGGCATCAACTGCAAGGCTTCTGTCCATCCGCGAATTACGCCTGTTACCGGAATGGTAAGAGGTTCACCTCTTTTATAAGAGTTGTCAAATTCTTTACCATCGATTAAAGTGCCGATATAATTGGCTTTTACTGTGTCCTCGGCGGTTGGTGTCGGCCCTGTTCCTTTGGTAATAATTTCATACTGCATGCCATCAGGCAATGTTACAACTCCCGGTCTCTTTTTATTTTCTTCTAAAAATTGTTGGCCCGAATCTTTTACAGCCTTGATTTTATTGGCCATAAATTGCTGTAATTTTTGTTGTATAAACATATTGGCTTCTTCTTCTGAAATGGTTAAAGGTTTATCATTATAAACATCATTAAATGCCTTTTTAACATACTCAGCATTTACTTTTTCTACATTTTGTGTTTGCTTGTAATATTCGGCAACCTGCACTCCTATTGAATAACTAAGGCTGTCGATAGAGCTTAGAGTTTGCGTTTGGGAAGTTTCAGTTTTGTTTTGAACTTTCTTTTTTGTTTGTGCAAAAGTGTATGAAAAAGGTAATAATAACAGGAGAAAAATGGCTTTCATTTAATTTTAATTTGTACAGTTTGATTTAAAAACAGAGCGCAAATATAGTTTAATCCTCCCTGAAATCTTTTCCTGTAAGGTTAATGAAAACGTCTTCGAGGTTGGCTGATTTTGTTTCTTTAGGCCTCTCAAATCCTGAAGCAACCAAATCATCAATCAGGCTGTCAGGGCTTTCCAATGCAATGATCTTGCCTTCGTCCATTATCGCTACACGATCACACAAATATTCTGCTTCATCCATGTAATGTGTGGTAATAATTACAGTTGTCCCTTCCTGCCTGATGCGTTTTATCAATTCCCACAAATTGCGTCGTGCCTGTGGATCAAGGCCGGTAGTAGGTTCATCAAGGAAAATAATTTTTGGTTTGTTAATCAAAGTAGTAGCGATAGAAAAGCGTTGCTTTTGGCCTCCACTCATTTCCTTGAATTTGTTTTTCGCTTTATCCTTCAGGTTCACCATTTCGAGTAATTCCGTTGAGTCTACTTTCGTATTATATAAACCACAAAAAAGATCAATCAATTCAAGCAAATTTAGTCCCGGATAAAATCCTGACGTTTGTAACTGAACGCCTATTATTTTTTTTATTGATGCCGGATGATGATCAAGATCTAAACCGTCAACAAGTATTTTGCCTGACGTCTTATCACGAAGTGTTTCGATAATTTCCAGAGTAGTTGATTTACCTGCGCCGTTGGGGCCAAGCAAACCAAATATTTCTCCTTCGTAAACATCGAATGAAATACCTTTTACTGCTTCAAATTTGCCATAGTTTTTTTTCAGATCTTTTACTGAAATAATTGTTTTCATCACTTATTACTTATTACTTATTACTTATACTTATAACTTATAACTTAATACCTATTACTTACAACTAATGCTTTTGAGTGGACAAAAGTAGGGCAATAATTTTCTTTTTCATCCTGTAAAAAGTCATTATTTACAAGGAAATCATTCAGGTAAACAAAGAAAAATGACAAAATTTTATTTTATAGCTAAAGAACAAAAATTATAACGACCGTATTTTTTCTACTGGAAAGCCGCAAGAATCTCATAAACGATAATCGTTAAAATACGAACCCATCAGTAAAAACCTGTTTTGAAAAAAAGGGAAATATCTCTATTGTGTAGTGTATGCACCGTCTCTATCTTTGTTCCAGAAGTTGATTGATGTTAACAACATTAATCAGAATCCAAATCCATTGAAAACGCAGTTCCTTTAATCCAGGAAAAACCAACAAAGTCCAATATCAGTCAACTTCTACTTTTTTTAATTTAATATATAATAAAAATATATTTTCCTAATGAAACCCAGTGCCGAAAGGCATGCCTGATTTCTTCGTGCTGTAACCCCCGGGAATAAATAACTAAAAAGCTTCTTCAATAAATTTGGAGAAGCTTTTTTGTTTTTAATGATTGCATCTTTCGCAATTACAGAAGGAGTAACTGCGAATCAACTTACTATGTCTTTATCCTCAAAGTAGCGGGAATATAATCGGATTTTTAGAAGGAATTGAAAAGCAGAGTGAAGAAAGCAACAATTTAAAATGAAGCGATTCTAGATTTATGATTTTTCTTGGATATCTATGAAATCAGCTTTGAATTAATCTATAGCGATTTCCTTCTCCCTGGAAAAATAAATAATGCCGATAATCCCAACGATCACAAGCGCAGCCGAAATTAACTCCGCCTGTGTCGGATGAATTCCAAAAATGGAATAGGTAGTGTTTACACGAATAGTTTCTATCAAAAATCTTTCAACCCCATTCATAATAAGATAAATACAAAAGAGCACACCCGGTACCTTAATCTTTTTTCGGATGGCCCATAAAATGAAAAACAAAATGAAGCAAGCGACGATTTCATAAAGCGGAGTAGGGAAAACTGGTTGCGGCAATGCACGGCAATATTTTCCCTGGCAATCCGGCAATAAAATGCCATCTTCATTTACATTATGCGGATAGGTGAAAGCAAACATCCACGTGGGAAGCCATTTCGGTCCGCGAAAACTTTTATGCGGAACTTTATCCAAAGAGGTTTCAATGCGGTCGGTAACCATGGTAGTTGCACCATTCGGATCGGTAACATTTCCAGCTAAGAAATAGGTAGAATATTTTTGAAGGTGTTGTTGAAATTCAGGAGGTGTTGCCGGAACCACATGCCCCGGAACATCGGAAACATAAGCGCTGTTAAAAATGCCCCAGTCACCGTCCCCCGCAGTCTGGCAACCCATTCTGCCAATTGCATAAGCAATCATCAAAGCAGGAGCAGCAGCATCAATTAAATAAAGCAAACCAATGCCTTTTTTTCTTGCATAAATCAGAATCGCTACTGTCGCAAAAATCAAACCTCCATAAAATGTGAGTCCGCTCGGTGCAATTAAATTAGCAATCGGATCAGCAATAAACCGGTCCCAGTTCTCAAGGTTATCAAAAATTTTCGCCCCAATGATTCCAAAAACCAACGCAAAGATCACAATGTCTCCTACCCTGTCATGAGGCCAGATTCTTATCGTCCTTTTTTCTGGTTTGGGAAGTTTTTGCTTGTCCTTTTCCTTGTATTTCAAATATACAAGTGCCGCCGCAATTACAAGTCCGCCAAGCCAGCTTCCTTCGGATGAAAAAATATATTGTTGCAAATCAATACCCGCGTGGCGGCTTGCAAGAAAGGCACCTACTAGTTTATATCCAAATATAAATCCTACTAATCCATTGATAAATAATTCTAAAAAAGTAGCTGGTTTGCCCGTGGTAATAGTTTCTTCCCTGGGTAGTAAAAGCCCTTGTTTTTCTTTCCGTTTTAATTCTTTTGTAAGAAAATAGGCAGAGACAATAAAAGCGATTGCTACGAAAATCCCGAACGTATAAAAGATCTTAAAAGCATTAATTTCCCAACCAAACCAATCCTTAAAAACAAAATATAAATTTGGATACATGCTTACATTTTAGCCCTGGAAAAATCTTTCACCTCTTTTAAAAAAGTATGTTATTTAAATAAAACCTTCAAATGTAATGAAGGTTTTTATTTTATTATTTAGCAATAAGCTTCGTACGCTGCAGAAAGGTTATCGGCAATCATTGCTGCAGAAGCGCCTTCAATATTGTGTCTTTCAAGAAAATGAACCAATTTACCATCTTTAAACAAGGCAACCGAAGGAGATGAAGGAGGATAAGGAAGAAGATGTTGGCGCACTTTGTTCACCGCATCAAAATCAAAACCGGCAAAAGCGGTGGCAAGATGATCCGGTTTTTTATCTGCGTTTTCAAGAGAAAGCAAAATCCCCGGGCGGGCTTTACCTGCAGCACAACCACAAACTGAATTGATTACGATCAAACTAGTACCTTCCTGGTTGATGGCCTGCTCTACCTGCTCGGCGGTCACTAAATCGTTAAAACCATTTTCTGTCAATTCCCCTTTCATGGGAATTACTATTTCTGCTGGATACATATCGTTTAAATTTAAAATTTTAGAATGCAAATTTACGATACTTAAAGCTTTTATGAATCATTGATTTTCATAAAAATTTGGGAAATAATGTCAGGCGCTTTTTAATTCATAAGACTTTTTGTCTTAATGTATTATCAGAATTACAGTTAAAACCGGTTGGTATTTTATTTGATCTTTTACAGCAAAATTTAATAACGAACTTTTTAAAAAGATAAAGATTATGACAACCTTAAAATTCAACCAGCCCACTTTGAAAACTTTGGATAGTTTTCTTGACAATTTATTGAGTGATCTGCCTGTAGCCAACAACAACGGCATGAATTTACCTGCCGTAAACATCAGCGAAACCAACGACAATTACGAACTGGAATTTAACGTTCCGGGCAGAAACAAAGAAGATTTCAAAATAACTGTTGACAAAAACATCCTGACAGTTTCGTTTGAAAAGAAAGAAGAACAAAAAGAAGAAAACAGGCAATTTATTAAAAGGGAATTCAGCACCCGTTCTTTCAAAAGATCATTTACTCTTGATGAAAAGATAAATGCTGAGGCTATTAATGCTAAGTATGAAAATGGAATTTTGTATCTGACTCTTCCCAAGAAAGAAGAAGTAAAAGTGATGCCCAAGGAAATAGCAGTAAGTTAATTTGAGTGGAAAATGTACATTCAAAAGCCTCCTCATTTTTTGAGGAGGTTTTTGTTTACATAAAACAGTAAACAAACAATTTCAAAGATTCCTTTTTTTATTTATAGCCCAATATCTTCAACATACTTTGCGCGCTTTGTTCTTTAGCATAAACCCAATCTACCAGCTTGCCATTTTTATCATAATCAAGCACAATATATTTTGGTGAAGGAATAAGACAATGTTTTATTCCTCCATAACCACTTATCTGGTCCTGGTAAGCGCCGGTGTGAAAAAAACCAACATACAATGGTTCTCCTTCACCTACTTTTGGCAAAAACACTTCGTTAATGTGCTCTTCCGAATCATAATAATCGTGGCTGTCGCAGGTAATTCCTCCGAGCGTTACCCGTTGATATTCGTTGTCCCATTTATTGATCGGCAACATTAAAAATTTTTCGCCGATTCCCCATGTATCAGGCAAAGTGGTAATAAAAGATGAATCAATCATGTACCACGTTTCCCGGTCGTTTTGCCGTTTGTTACCCACGACGCTATAAATATGGGCCATACTTTCTCCGACCGTATAACTTCCAAATTCAGTAAAAATATTGGGCATCGGAACTTTGCTTTTTTTGCAACCGGCTTTTATGTTTCTTACAATTTCATTTATCATGAACTGGTAATCATAATCAAAACCTAAAGAGTGTTTTATCGGGAAACCGCCGCCAATATTGATTGAATCCAGTTCAGGGCAAATCTTCCTTAGCTGGCAATAAAGGTTGATCACTTTATTCAATTCGCTCCAGTAATAAATGTCGTCTTTGATTCCTTTATTTAAAAATATATGAAGCATTTTTAACTGAAAGCGGTTTTCATTTCCTTCAATTTCATCTACATAAAATTCGAGTATATCTTTTGACCGTATGCCCAAGCGCGAGGTATAAAAAGGAAAAGTCGGTTCTTCTTCGGCTGCTACACGGATACCGATATTAAACGGCACCTTTACAGACTTACGATAAGCTTTCAACTCATCTTTATTATCAAGAACCGGAATTACATTTTTAAACCCGGAGTTTATCAAACGGGCAATCCTGCTTGTGTAACTTTTTTGCTTAAAGCCGTTGCAGATAATATACGTTTCCTTCGTAATTTTTTTTCTTTCAAATAATTTCTGAATGATTTCAATATCGTAAGCATAAGAGGTTTCAAGATGAATATCATGTTTTAAGGTTTCCTCTACAATAAAAGAAAAATGGGAACTTTTCGTGCAATAACAATAGTTGTATTTTCCTTCGTACTTATGTTTTTTGATAGCGTTGGCAAACATTTTTTTTGCCTTATTGATCTGCATCCCAATTTTTGGCAGATAAGTAAACTTCAGGGGCGTCCCATATTTATCAATCAATGCTTTTACATCCACATCATTGTATTCGAGATATCCATCCTTTAGATCAAAACCTTCCTGTGGAAAATTAAATGTCTGGTCTACAAGGTCTTTATAACTATTAGTCATTCAAAACTTTTAAGATTTTAAAAATAATTACAAATGTAATTGAATGATATAATTGTGAAATAAAAAAACCGTTCCCACCTTTTCGGGAACGGCTGATAAAATAAAAAATCAGTTTAAAAGTTATTTTACTGATTGGATAAGGTTCTTAAAACTTTCAGGTTCATTCATTGCCATATCAGCAAGCACTTTCCTGTTAAGGCCAATATTTTTTTCGTTTAATTTATGGATAAACTGGCTGTAAGTCATTCCTTCAGCTCTTACTGCTGCATTGATACGGGCAATCCATAAAGTACGATATTCACGCTTTTTAAGTTTGCGGCCTACATAACTATACGTAAGCCCTTTTTCCATTACATTCTTGGCAACCGTATAAACGTTTTTTCTTTTACCGTAATAACCTTTAGCGGCTTTTAGAACTCTTTTTCTTTTTGCCCTTGATGCTACTGCATTTGATGAACGTGGCATAATTTAAATATTTTTAATTGTTGAAATTGTTATCGTTTTTTTCGAAATCTTTTACTTCATCCTTAGCAACCGCATTACAAAAGGCCTGTTGGCATCGCTGATGATTCCTTTTTTACGTAAAGCGCGTTTACGCTTGGTTGTTTTTTTTGTAAGAATGTGACGTTTGAAAGATTTTTGATAAGTAATTTCACCGGTACCGGTTACTTTAAAACGCTTCTTGGCGCTGGAGTTGGTTTTAACCTTTGGCATGTTAATATATTTTACTTTTACACCCTCGCCGGCGTCCCGAACAGACGGGAACTTATGGAGCCATGTGGGCAATATGTTTTATAAGAAAACCCAATTAGCCAAACACAAAATGCTAAAAGGGCTGCAAAAGTAAGAAAAAGTTTGGTAAACAATTAAAGAATTTAAGTGATTCCCTATGTCATCTACGTTTCGAGTTCCGGCTTTTCTTTTTCATGAGTCAAATCATGCAAAGTCTGCACTTTTAAATGATCATAAAGAGAATGCTTATCAACAAATAACGAAACCAGTCCTGCCAGCATTCCTGCAATCAAAAGATAAAAGATAACGCTGTGGCGATCAGTCATTTCCAATACAAGTATAGCGGAGGTAAATGGCGTCCGTGTAACTCCGGTTAAAAAACCAACCATTCCGCAAAGAATAAGCAGATTTGCATTTGAGGCTGATTCATTAAACAATCCTGCCATAAACGAGCCAATGCTTGCACCGGCTGCGATAGAAGGCGCAAAAATACCAGCAGAAGCACCAGTGCCAAAGCTTAAGATCGGGCCAACAATTCTGAAAAAAGCGGTGTACCAATGAACGTATTTATCACTGCTGAATAAAGTGGTTAGCATAATATTTCTGCCTGAACCGAGAATTGCAGGATCTATAAAATAAGCGATAGTTGCCATCAACAATGCACAGACCACCACATACAATACATGCTGGTAAGTAAATTTGAAAGATTTTTTCCATCTGAAAATTTGCAGGATAATCACTGACATATAACTTCCCAGCAATCCGGTAAGAATTGAAACGATCAGCAATGCAAAAACGATAGAATTTTTTATATGAGTGACATCCGGAAAACCCAAATACAAATACGGGCCTAAGATTCCCTGCGCTGTTAAACCCGCAATGATCACTGCCGTAAACAATGCCGTCTTAAAATAACTGAAGTGAGTTTTCGTCAATTCTTCAATCGCAAAAACAATTCCTCCCAAAGGCGTATTAAAAGCGGCAGCAAGTCCCGCAGCGGCACCGGCGGTTATCATATTTCTTTTCGATATCGGAGGCCACCACGATGGCAACCAATCATTAAACTTCTTAAAAACGATTCCGGATAATTGAATTACCGGGCCTTCTTTTCCTACAGCACCTCCACCCAGAATCATGAAAAGCCCGGACACAACTTTAACTACCAGAATTTTCAGGCTTAATAATTTTTTTATTTTTTTATCGTAGTTAGTCGTGTCCAGTTCAATAGCAGCGCGCACTTGCGGGATTCCGCTCGTCCGTGCATAAGGACCATATTTTACAACCAGCCACCATGCGATCAAAAAACAAATCGGGCTTAAAATAAAAATACCCCAACTGTGATATTGGAGCACATTGAAAGTTTGGCTCTCAAAAAAAGAAAAGGCTGCCGAATAAGCAACCGCCAACAAACCTGCGATTAGTGACGCAACCCAAAAAGGAATTGCCTGGAGAATGTTATGTTTTAGCCGATCATTATTTATTCTGTCGAAACTCCGTTTTAAAAACTTCCTTATGGATAATAATGTCATTAATTTACTTACTCTACATTGAAAGGATACAAATTTATCTCATACGATTTCAAATAAAAAATCATTTATAAATTCAACCTAGCAGTTAATAATTTTTTTGAAATATACGTTTATTCTATTTGATCTGTACAATAACTTTTCCGTCTGTATCATGCGTTTCAATCGCTTTATGCGCTTCAACAATTTCATCAAGTCCGAAAATTTTGTCAATCTTCACTTTTAATTTTTTTTGCTCCAGTAAACCGGCAATTAAAGCCATTTCTTCACCGTCGGGATGCATCATCGGCCAAATCATTTGCACTTCATGCTGCTGCGCCAGTTCAATTGCCCTCGCATCGTTTTTCGTAGAAGAAGGAAGACAAACAAGCCGGCCTCCTTTTTTTACACAGGAAAAAGAACGATATAAAATTTCGCCGCCCATCGCATCCAAAACCGCGTCACCATTTTTGAAAACATCTTCAAACTTCTCCTTTTTATAATTAATAAATTGATCTACGCCCAAAGACTTTAAAAAATCTTCATTTTCACCGGAAGCAGTTCCTGCAACAAAAGCACCATTTAATTTAGCAAACTGAACTGCCAAATGGCCAACGCCACCGGCCGCTGCTTGTATCAAAACTTTTTGTCCTTCAGCAATTTTCAGATGTTCATTAATCGCCTGGTAAGCAGTAAGGCCAGCCAACGGAACAGCAGCAGCTTCTTCGAAAGAAATGTTAGAAGGTTTTTTAGTTATCAACTTCGGATCAGCCACAGCAAATTCTGCATACGTTTTTCCTAAAGCCGGGAAACCAATGCACCCAAACACCTCATCACCGGTTTTAAATCCGGTGACATTTTTGCCGACATTTTCTATTATTCCGCTTACATCAAAACCCAGAATTGCCGGTAATTGCAATTGTTTTGAAATTCCACTTGTGCCGGCTCTTACTTTTGTGTCCACCGGATTTATGCCCGCAAATTTTATTTTGATTAAAACCTGGTTGTCATTTGGAACCGGTTTTTCAAGCTCCTTAATTTCCAAAACATTGGGCGGCCCAAACCGATTAATAATTGCTGTTTTCATTAACTGTATCATTTTGAATTTCTAAAGCTTCTTCTTTTTTAGGCCGGATAATTAAACGCAAAGTGGGATTGTTGGTAATAAATGACCAGAACCAGCTAAAGGCCAACTCGATTTTATTCCTAAAGCCTACTAACGGTATTATATGAACGAAAAGCCAGATAAGCCATGCAAAAAATCCGGTGAAAGAAACTTTGGGAAGGTCGGCAACCGCTTCATATTTAGAGATAATTGCCATGCTTCCTTTATCGTTATATTGAAAAGGTTTCAGTTCTTCATTTGTTTCGATTCTTTTTAAATTTTCTCCGAGCAAATCTCCCTGTTGGATGGCAACCTGCGCGAGTTGAGGATGGCCTTTAGGAAAGTTTTTATCAGTAGTTTGCAAACATAAATCACCAATAGCAAAAATATTTTCAGATCCTTTTACCTTATTAAATTCATCCACTAAAATTCTTCTGGCATGACCCAATTGTTCGGGTAATATTCCAGGCACTTCGCGTGCTATCACACCTGAAGTCCAGATTAGCGAATCGGTCGGAATCGTATTACCATTACCGAGTACTACATTTCCATCAACGTAATCCTTTACCATTGTATTCAGTTGAATTTGCACGCCCAGATTATTCAATACTTTAAACGCTTCATCCTGCGCCTTTTTACTCATAGCGCCAAGCAAATGAGGGGATGCATCAATCAAATGTATCCGTGAATTTCCTGTTTTAATTTCCGGATATTCTTTTCTCACAATCGTTTGTCCCATCTCCGCAAGCATGCCTGCAAGTTCAACGCCTGAAGGACCTCCGCCGGCAATTACAATATTTAAATGTCTTTCTTTTTCCTGCGGATCATCAGTCAGGGAAGCCTTTTCCATATTGAGCAACAAATGGTTCCTTAGATTGATTGCATTCTCAATGGATTTCATTGGCAAAGCCTTTCGCTTCACGTTTTCCATTCCAAAAAAATTGGTTTCAGTACCTATTGCCAAAACCAGATAATCATAATCAAGAATGCCCGAAGTCGTTTCAATTGTGTTCTTCGCAGGATTTACTTTTTTTAAAGCTCCATAGTGGAAACGCATATTATTTTTCCCTTCAAACATGCGACGAAACGGATAACTGATATTGGAAGGTTCAATAAATGCAGTAGCTACCTGGTAAAGTAATGGCGGGAAGAAATGATAATTATCAAGGTCAACCATTGTTACCTGGAATTGAGGATGATTCCATATTTTTTTTACCAGGTTAATTCCTCCAAAACCACCACCGGCAATCACTACTTTTTTCACTGTATTCACCATAAATTCTTTTTTTGAAAAGTACAGAAAAACGTTCCTGTTACTCAGTTCAGAATGTATCTCAAATTTTATTCCTCAATTGCAACAAAATAAAAATTGGCACTAAAATGTTTGTTTACTCCAAAATATTTTGCGGGTAAAATAAAATGCAGGAAATTTATTTAAACAAAATTTTCAAAATCATCAGGTATGGAAGAAGAACAAATTTGCGACCACATTCAAGAAATAAAAGAACTCAAACAACCGGTAGACCTTGTTTGCGATGAATGTGTAAAAACCGGAAGCCACTGGGTTCATTTAAGAACCTGCCAAACATGTGGCGCTACTTTGTGTTGTGATCAGTCGCCTAATAAACATATGACAAAGCATTTTCACGAAACACATCATCCTGTCGTTATTTCGGCAGAACCGGGAGAAAAATGGTTATGGTGTTATGAAGATGAAATCTTTGTTGAATACAATTGACTTTTAATCTTCCAGCAATTCCCTGTCCCATTTAGCCAAATCAGCGCCTGCCGCGTAGGTACTTCTCAAAAATTCTAATAAACAATTTTCGGAATCTTTAGATTCCTGTACAGTAGAATATGGCAAAATAAATTCGCCAAGTGCTGAGTTATAATTGGCTTTTTCAGGTTGAACCTGAGCCGTTTTATATCCGGCAGGTTCAGGGTATAAATAGCAATAGAAAGATGGCTCGGGAAGCATTTCGTTTCCTGTCCAAAATCCGCAACTGCTTACTTCGCGACAGTAAGCTTCTTCCGCTACCCAATCAGGCATACCAGGAACGCCACCCGGATGTTTTGGCGCTCTTCTTCCCGAAAAAAATGAAAGCGCGAGATCAAAACTTCCCCAGAAAAAATGAATCGGGCTCGCTTTTCCTTTGAAGCCACTTCTGAATTTCAGAAAAACTTTTTGCATTAAAATCAAAGCCTGGTGAAAATCTTTTACAGTTTCCTCATCATAAGAAGCATGAATGTTATCCTGTTGAAATGGAATTGGATCAGGAATTTCAACAGGCACCGGTTTTATTTTTATATCAATGTGTAATTCAGATAAAAGAGTAAAGATTTTATTATAAAAGTCAGCAACCGAAATTCCATGCAAATCAAAACTCCGATACTCACCAGTACTCGTCAATATCTTTAATTGATGATCTATAAAATCAAAATCAATTTTAAAACTTTGCTCTTTGTAAGGCATATTTTCCGTAGTCAATCCCCGTGGCGTAATATGCAATGTAATATGCCACGAATGATTGATCCACGGCAGAACGGCCAGCTTTATTTTGCCCACAATCTGCGTCCACATATGCAGTGTTTCAAAAGTTGATTTACTTTTTTTGTAAGAAAGAACCGGCCATTGTTGTTGCATAAATGAGATTTAAAAGCTGTTATATTTGAGAAATAAGTTTGTTATATTCTTCATGAGAACCAATCCAAAACCAAATGATTGTATCTTCCTCTTTAACGCCCAGAGCGCGATAGGAAAGTCCCACTCTTACAGAATAAACGGCTGGTTGCTCCTCGATCTTTTTAAAATGCAGGCCGGCATGACGAGGATTAACTTTCCATAGCTGGTAAGCTTCTCTTGCGCGACGTTGAACATCTTTCGGAAGTTTGGCAAAAGACTTTCGAAATCTATTTGTAGTAACTGATTTCAATTACCAATCTTTTTTTTGAGTTTTACCTCTTTTGTATTCTTCAATACCTTCCTGCGCAAGCGTTATTAACTGCTCTTTGCTTTTCTCTAATGTAGCATCCCAATTAATCTCTTCCTCAAGCATTTTGGCTATTTGCTTTTGCTCCTCATTATTTAGTTTTTCAACTCTGTTAATAACCTTTTTAAGTTCTGTTATCATTGCTCTTATTTTTTTAAAATTAATCATTTTAGCAATTAACTATGCCATTATAAGACTTCTCTTCTTTAATAAGAATCATTGTTCACTTATTCAGTTTTAGATACGCAATCATTAACTGCAAAATCGAATCAAAATAAAATTTCTTACGAGATAAGCTTAGTGTTATCTTTTTTAAGCACTAATGAAATACCAGTTCATTTGCTAACCTGATTTCATCTTCTGAAATAGTGTGTCCCATACCGGGATAAATTTTTGCAGTGACATCCGCATTCATATCTTTTAATACTTCAACAGATTCATCAACTCTGGAAACCGGAACATGTGGATCAGGATTACTGCTACCGATAAAAACAGGAGTGTTTTTAAAATCACCTGCATAATTTGCATGATCAATTCTATCACCTATCAACCCGCCGGTAAAAGCAACTATGCCTCCAAATTTCCTGCCGTTTCTTGCCGCAAATTCCAACGTCAAACAGGCGCCTTGCGAAAAACCCAGTAAATAGACATTTTCCGAAGAAATCCCTTCTGCATTAATCTCATCCAACGTTTCTGTAATGAGCGATAAAGCAGATGAAAGCCACGGTTCATTTTGAGAAATTGGGGCTAAAAAAGAATACGGATACCAGGAATTATCCCTTGCCTGTGGCGCCAGCAAAGCGAAATCTTTTACATTCAAATAATTGCTCAGAGAAAGAATATCTTCAGCGCTTCCCCCGCGGCCATGAATCATAATTAGCGCTTTCTTTGCCTCTTTTAAAGAGGTGCCGGCCTTGATTATTTTCTTAGTGTGGATTTGATTTGAGTCCATTATTTTTATTTTGCCAAATATCCCAATATTGTTCCGGATGATGTTTAAATTGAACAAAAACTACTCTAACTTTTAAATTATTTTTTCATTTCTGAGAATGCTTTTTAATCCTGCATTTACCAGTATTTCTGCTACTCATAAAAACGAAAAATTGTCCTTCAAAATGTCAATTTTTTACTATTTCCAGGACAAAATTTCATTAACAATCCTATATCAGATAACGGTATTTTTTTTGTGGCTATTTAAGTAAAATATTTTTTAACCAAATAAAAAAGGAGGACACATGAACATCATTAAAAGAAACGGAAATTCAATGAACCAATGGCCCCTTTTGTTCGACGATTTTTTTAACCGGGATTTCTTCGACTGGGGCGTTAATAACTTCTCTGACACTAACACAACCGTTCCAAAAGTGAATGTCAAGGAAACGAAAGACAATTTTGAAGTGGAAGTAGCTGCACCCGGCATGAATAAAAACGACTTTAAGATCCAGCTTGACGGAAACATGTTAACCATTTCTTCCGAAAAAAGTGAGCAACACGAAGATAATAATGAGAACGAAAAATATTCACGCCGTGAATTCAGTTTTCAGTCATTTCAAAGAAGTTTTACTTTACCTAAGGATGTGGTTGATGCAGACAAGATTGAAGCAAAGTATGAAAATGGATTATTGCACCTGGTGATCCCTAAAAAAGAAGAAGCGAAACAAAAACCGCCAAGGCAAATCCAGATTCACTAATTCTTTAACTGCCTTTTGGCAGTTTTTTTATACCCCAATTTCTTTCTTTACCGCCGGTACCACTTTTGTAGCGAATAATTCAATAGAATGCAGCACTTTTTTATGAGGTATATTTCCGACACTCGCCTGGGCAAGAAAACGTGTGTTGCCAAAAAGCTCATGTTCGTATAAAATTTTCTCTGTCACTTCCTGCACATCTCCCACCATTAACGCTCCCTGTGGCGATCGCAAATAATCATACTGTTCCCGTGAAAGTGGCGGCCATCCTCTTTCTCTCCCGATCCGGGTCATCACTTCGGCATAATGAGGATAAAACTCATCAGCCGCAGCCTGAGAATTTTCAGAAACATAAAAATGATTGTTTACACCAAACTGGAATTGCGATTTATCCTTTCCTGTTTTGGCAAAAGTCTCTTTATAAAGATTAATAAAAGGAACAAATTGTTCGGGCCGGCCCCCAATTATTGCCAGCATCAAAGGAAGTCCAAGGGTAGCCGCGCGCACAGCAGATGCAGGCGTTCCACCGGCGGCAAGCCAAACCGGAATTGCTTGTTGATAAGGCCGCGGATAAACTCCGAGATTATTTATTGAAGCTCTGTGTTTTCCCTGCCACAATACTCTTGTACTTTTATTTAACTTCAAAAGAAGATCTAACTTTTCGGTAAACAACTCATCATAATCTTCCAGGTCGTAACCAAATAAAGGGAAAGATTCTATGAAGGAGCCTCGTCCGGCCATGATCTCTGCCCGGCCGCCGGACAAAAGATCTACAGTTGAAAAATCCTGAAAAACGCGCACCGGATCATCAGAACTTAATACTGTTACTGCGCTGGTGAGTTTTATTTTTTTAGTGATGGCTGCCGCCGCTCCCAACACAACTGTTGGTGAAGAAACAGCGTAATCAGGGCGGTGATGTTCACCAACGCCAAAAACATCAAGCCCTAATTCATCCGCCAGTTTTATTTCTTCCAACAGATCTTTTAGTCGTTGATGTGCATTGATGCCCCTTCCCGGCAAGGTTTCCGGTTGCATGTCTGCAAAAGCGAGTAGGCCAAATTCCATTTTACTTTATTGAAAATTAAAATCGTAAGTATTTGTTTGTTTACTGTCAATCTTCACTCCAATTCCCAAATTTCCCACTCCGATAATCATGATAAGCTTCTCTTATTTCTTCTGGCGTATTCATTACAAAAGGCCCTTGGGCAACAATAGGTTCATTAAAAGGCAATGCATGGCCCAGCAAAACAATGCTTTCTTCCACAGCTTTAATTTCAATATCACTACCATCGTTATTAAATTCTACCAATTGGTGCATTTTTGCTTCGCTTCCGTTCACTTTTATCTTTCCTTTAATTACATAAAAGAAAATATTTCTTTCTGCGTCTATGCTTGTCCGGTACATTGCGCCTTCCGAAAAATTTATTGTTGCCAGTTGCACGTCAACTAAGGGATTAAATGCGCCTTTCGATCCTTCCCAGTTTCCTGAAACTGCATGAATAGTCACTTTTCCATTATCCCATTTAACCTTCGGAATTTCGTTTTCCTGTAAACCAACATATTTTGGTTCCGTCATTTTAAGTTTTGCAGGAAGATTAATCCAAAGTTGCAAGAGTTCCAGTTCCCCGCCCTGTTTTTTAAATTCTTCTGAAGAAACTTCAGAATGAATCAAACCTCTCCCGGCAGTCATCCATTGTACACCTCCCGCTCTGATAACACTTTCTGATCCGCCACTGTCTTTATGAGTCAGGTCGCCATGAACAATAAAAGTTACTGTTTCAAAACCGCGATGCGGATGCGGGCCAAACGGTAATCCATGATTGTTTTTTGGATAAACCTGGTAACCATGATGATTTAAAAAAATGAAGGGATCAATATGATCGATTGAATTAGTTGGAAGCGCCCGAAAGGTAATAAGATCACCAACCGGCGCGCTGATGGCTTCATCAATTTTTTTTATGCTTCGCATATCTTGAAATTAAAACGTTGAAAAAGAATCTTAATTTAATCATGATCTTCTTTGATGGCTTTCAATCCTTTTGTCCAGCGCACCAATTGTTTGAGCATATTTTTAGCCGCCTTTATTGAAACTTCATTTGCCTGGAATTCATTTTGATCATTTATATTTTGTTGAAAAAAAGGAAAGTTTACAGACTCAGCGAGAGGAACCATTCTGAAAGTTGAAAGATCTGCCTTTAAAGCATTCGCGGCTCTCGTTCCTGCAGAAACACCACCATAACTTACAATCGCGGCGGGTTTATAATTCCATTCCTGCGAAAGATATTCCAGCGCGTTTCTTAACGGCGCCGGATAATTATAATCATACTCTGCAGTAACAAAAATAAACGCATCCGCTTCATCAATTTTCGCACTCCACCTTTTAGTGTGATCATGTTTGTATTGCTTCATCACCGGGTGATTCGGCTCATCCATCATTGGCAATTTAATTTCTCCAAGATCCAGAACTTCCACATTAAAATTTCCATTTTCTTTTGCTAAATCGGAAATCCAATTAGCCACCAAAGGTCCCTTTCTTCCAGGCCTCACTGTTGAAGAAATCACTTTTAAATTATACATTAATTCTAAACTATTTTATCAGTTAAAAAAATACATTAACCATTCACGAATCACTATTCACCATTCACAATTCACCATTCACTATTCACACTATCTATTAAAACCGAAGTCATCGTGAGTGATCCTGCCACTGCTTTATCATTAAAAAAAGAAACGTTATCATTGGAATCTTTTAAACCTAAAGTATACATCAACGGCAAATAATGTTCAGGAGTTGGAATGGCCAAACGGCTTTCAGCTCCCAGGCTTTCATAATTTATCAAGGGTTTATAATCTCCATCTGCGATAAGTTGCTTAAACTTGTCATTCATGTTTAAAGCCCAATCGTAACCATAACCCGGTTCATTCATTTTTGCCCATGAAATCATTCTCAGATTATGAACCATATTTCCGCTTCCGATAATCAATACTCCTTTTTTCCTTAATGCATGCAATTCTTTAGCCAAATCAAAATGATATTGGGCATCTTTTGTATAATCAATACTTAATTGCAAAACAGGAATATTGGCTTCAGGATACATTCTTCTGACAACTGTCCATGCACCATGATCCAATCCCCAATCGTGATCCAGTTCTACATGCGCAGAATGCAATAACGAAACCGTTTCTTTTGCAAGCCCGGGATTACCCGGGGCCGGATATTGTACATCAAATAATTCCCGGGGAAATCCCCCAAAATCATGAATGGTTTTAGGAAAATCCATCGCGGTAATCCGCGTGCCTTTTGTAAACCAATGGGCTGAAACTACCAACACTGCTGATGGCGTAGGAATTTCTTTTGCCATTGCTGTCCATCGTTGACTGAATTCATTGTCTTCAATTCCATTCATAGGAGAACCATGGCCGATGAACAAAACGGGCATCAGATACGGCCGTTCTTCCAGGTCGCTGGTAAACTTATTGAATTCGGAAAGACTCGTCATGTTCAAATTCTCCTTCTTTATTTTTTGCTTTATAACCGTTATGCTTACACGATTTTAATCAAGGGCCGGTAACACTTTCTCAATTTGACTTCTTGCAGATTCATACTGCTTTGGCAACTTTAGATGTGTGCCCAATTCATTAAGCGGTTCATCTTTATCAAAACCAGGATTTTCTGTAGCCAGTTCAAATAAAACCCCTCCAGGCTCCCGGAAATACAAAGAGAAAAAATAATCCCGATCAATCTTCGGAGTAATGTTCAATCCTTTACTCAAAATCTTTTCCCTGTAATCCATTAAAATCTTATCATCTTTCACCCTGAAAGCAACGTGGTGATTGGTTCCTGCAGAATTTATTCCGGCGCCCAAACCCGGTGCTTCAATAATATCAACAATGGAAGCATTTTCAATCGCATCCGTAATAAAACGATAACGGTTTCCTTCCTGCTTTAATAATTTATATCCTAAAATATCAGTAAGAATTTGAGCGGTTGGTTCTACTTTGTTTAAAGTTAAAGTGACACTGTGAAATCCTTTGGTGGCATTTTCAATTTTAATTTCATCGGTTTCCCAGGGCTTTCTTTTATCTTCATTTTCAGCTTCGATGAAATCAATTTTCAATCCATCCGGATCCTGGAAATTCAGCAATTTTTCTCCAAACCTTTCTGCAATTTCTTCCTGTTTCACATTAAATCTTTTAAACCTGTCTTTCCAAAATTCCAGGCTCCCTCCAGGAACTGAATATCCTATTCCTGTCGCCATTCCTGCTCCATTCACGCCGCGGCGAACTCCTTCCCACGGGAAAAAAGTCAGGATACTTCCGGGCGTTCCTTTTTCATCACCAAAATAAAAATGATAAGTACCGGGATCATCAAAATTTACCGTCTTCTTTACAAACCGTTGCCCAAGTACTTTTGTATAAAAATTCAAATTTTGTTTTGCATTTCCGGCTATCGCCGTAATATGATGCAATCCTAAAATTCTGTTTTCCATTTTAATTATTTAAAGATGAAGTTACCGCGATAAAGGGACATGATAACTCCATCGTTTGTTTACAATTCCTTATGCAGCTTCCTGTTCTTTTTCCTGCTGTTGTTTTACCAACTGGATTTCTGCATTTATCTTAATTTCATCGCTTACCACTACGTTTCCGGCTTCAGTAACTGCATCCCATGTTAACCCAAATTCTTTGCGGCTTATTTTTCCTGTAACGGTAAATCCTGCTTTTGTTTGTCCATAAGGATCCACAACGATTCCACCAAAATCCACGCTCAGGGTTACCGGTTTGGTAGTTCCTGCAATTGTCAGGTTGCCATAAAGCTTTCCCTCGTTTCCATTTGCTTCATATTTTTTGCCTGAAAATTTTATTTGAGGATGATCTTCCGCTTTAAAGAAATCGGCTGATTTTAAATGAGCGTCACGTTGTTCATTGTTCGTGTCAATTGAATCTACGTCGGCTGTAAATTCAATTTTTTCAGCAGTATTAAAATCGTTGCTCTCTGTTTCGCCTTCAACGCTAAAGTTTTTGAATTGGCCTGTAACAGTTGAGATCATCAAATGTTTTACTTTAAAAGTAATTTCACTGTGTGTCGGATCAAGTGTCCATTTAATTGTTGACATAGTTTTTGATTTTTTTTATTTAATAATTAGAGTTTATTTTTTTGTATTGAATGCGATAACCAGCGAGAATAAAAATTGTAGAAATTTCTTCGTTTACTGTTTTATTGTTTCCCTTTAAAAAAACCTGGTTTGTTTCGCTATTGATAATCGCCTTTACTATATTTGAATACGGCAAAATATTTTCGAGTTCTTTGCATTGGTTTTCATTTTCAGAAACAACCACTACTATTTTTTGAGTCGCTACTTCTTTCATTAATTCCGCCACTTCTTTTTCTTCTGAAGGAGCGACAGCTATTGTAATAATGTCGGCTTCCCAGCAGCTATCTTTTACACATTCAATCGGCTCAATCTCAGCAACTGTTGCTTGTTGGTTAAGCGTTGCAATTAACTTTTCCAGTTCATTAATTTTCGGTGAAACGAGTAATAAACGGTAAGGCGTAAACGCAAATTTATTTACGATCGCGCGTCCTAATTTCCCGGTTGCTCCTACAATTGCTATCGTTTTTTTAATTGCCATTTCTTTGTTTTTTGTTTCACAAAGTTAACTTGCATCGGCCCCTTCGTCCAATGAGCTATGATAATATTTCATATTGATCTATGTTAATAAAGCAGATTGATTCATGTCAATAGAATTAAAACTGAAAACGAGCAATTAGTAATGAAACGGTTCAGCGAATTTGAAAGCAGGCCTTGCAAGAAATTTGCAACGATTGAAAGAAATTAGAGATTTATACAACTTCGTTAGATTGATTATAAAGTTGCTTTTGACAAAACGAATTTAGTTTAAAAGCTCACCTGGAAAAAGGAATGATCAAGTTAAAAGAAAATTATTTTATTCTACAGCATTCAAAACACACTACCGTATATGTCTTGCAAATTTCAAAAGCGTGTCGACGTTTTCCTTAGTTGTATTCAAAACTATCATTTTATGGTTCAATCGCTTTTGCGCCCAATACCTGCAATCCTACACTATCCGTTCCTTTTGGAGCAAAGTATTTTGTTTTAAAATCCTGCGATTCACCCGGATTCAAAATTTCGAAAATAGTTTCTTTATCGGTTTCAAGCAACGCATTGGTTTTGGAATAGAAAGACAATTTGATATTCACATCTTTAAAAGTAGCAACAGAAGCATTATTTACAAGCGTTCCTTTTACTACGGTTTGACCAACAATATTTTTTTTACTGTTTCCTTTAACCATAATGAAAGCTACAGGATCCTTTTCTTCCTTTTTCAACAGAGTAGCTTTTGTTTCCTTATAGCTTTCTTTTTCTCTTACAGCATTTCCTGAATTGCAGGCAAGAAAGAAGATTGAAAAAAAGACAATCAAAGCAATATATCCTTTCATAAATAAAGAGTTTAAAAAGGAAAAATAGCTAAAATATGTACATACAAAATCTTAAATATTTTGTAATAGAAGAAAAGGATAGTCACGCTTCCGTTCCCAGCCATAAAGCGCCGCCAATACTATTTCGTAATGCCCCTGTTACAGAAGATAAAACCGTATATTGTTCGCGCCAGCGTAGCGTTCCCAATAAAGCCATGATCAACGCTTCCTTATAAACTACCACTTCATCTTTTGGAATATAAACTTTAAAATTTATTTCCTGCAAATGCATTTCAATTCTTTGAATTAAATATTTATTGAAAGCACCGCCGCCCGTTATCATTAACTGCTGCATTTCATTGTTTGAAAAATAAGGTATCAGCGCATTTTTTATTTGTAACGCAATATGTTCAACATAAGTACAAAGGGAATTTTCTGTTGAAAGGCCAAACTCTTTGATTAAAGGAAAAATTATATTGATACCGAAACTGTTCGCCAAAGATTTTGGATAGGGAAGATTAAAATATTCAAGCGCATTTAATTTTTCCAGAAGGTCTTCATTTACTTTTCCTACTGAAGCGATTTTTCCATCTTCATCATAATTCAAATCTTTTTCTGCAGCAAGCATATTCAAAATGCGGTTAGCTGCGCAAATATCAAAGGCAATAATCCCGGTAGCTGTGGGAACATTTTTATCGGAATAAGAATCTGTATTATTTATTGCTTTACTGTCAATTGAAATATTGGCAATGCCACCGATGTTTAAAAAATAATGATGACCAGGAAACAGCAACTTCTCTCCCATTGGTACAATTGGCGCCCCTTGTCCACGAAAAGCCACATCCACTGAACGAAGGTCGCTAACGACCGGAAGCTGTGTTACTGCTGCAATAGAAGCTCCATCCCCCAATTGATGTGTCATCTTTTTTTCAGGAAAATGAAAAGTGGTATGGCCGTGTGAAGCAATTAAATTCACTTTATGGTGTAGACCAAATTGTTCGATAAAACCGTTTACTTTTTCTCCAAGAAACCTTCCATAATCTGTATGTAAAATTTGATAGTCAAAGGCAGAAAGATTGACAGAATTTTTCAGCCTTTCAATCCATTCATCAGCGTAAGCTATACATGCCGCACAATTTATTTTATAATTCCATTTGCCTGCCGTTTCCGAAAACTCCACAAAAGCAATATCAAGCCCATCGAGAGAACTTCCACTCATCAATCCTATCACATTGTAGATCATACATGAATTATTTCTATTAAAATTTTAGATTTGCCCAAATTTATAACTTTAAATATTCCTCTTATCTTTAAGCTTCTTTAAATAGTAATAATGGTAATAAATTTAAGCGACGACCATTCTTTGATGACCAACTGGATTTGTGAATTGAGAGATTTGGAAGTGCAGAACGACAGGCTGAGGTTCAGAAAAAACCTGGAGCGGGTTGCAGAAGTATGCGCTTATGAGATAAGTAAAACTTTGCCATGGATCGAAAAGGAAATCACCACGCCTTTGGGAACAGCTGTTTGCAAAGTGCTAAAAACACAACCGGTATTGGCAACTATCCTTAGAGCCGGGCTTCCGATGCATACAGGTTTATTGAATTATTTTGATCAAGCAGACAATGCTTTTATCAGTGCCTATCGTAAGCATCATTCTGACGGAACTTTTAGTATAAGTCTTGAATATATTAGTTGCCCGGATATGGAAAATCGTGTTGTTATTATTTGTGATCCGATGCTTGCCACAGGTGCTTCATTGGTAAAAACCATGCAATTTATAAAAGAAGCAGGCAATCCATCAAAGATACATATTGCATGTGCGCTTGCCTGTACGGTAGGCCTGGAATATGTGTTAAGGGCAGAGCCAAATGCTACAATCTGGTGTGGAGATATTGATGATGAGCTTACAGCCAAAGGTTATATTGTTCCCGGCCTTGGCGATGCTGGTGACTTAGCATATGGTGTAAAAGTGCAGGTGTAATACTCAAATTATTTTTACTTTAAATATAGATTTAAATAATCTAAGGTAGACTCAAAACGTTAACTTATCTTTAAGTATCTGAACTCTTCAAAAATGAAAAAAGCTGCTGTTTTTTTATATGTTTTTATCTCTATCTCACTGTTTACAACTGCACAGGATCCTCATTTCTCGCAATTTTTTGCTTCACCGCTTACACTAAACCCGGCATTTACAGGGAAGTTTGATGGAACCGTTCGTGTTGCAGGAAACTACCGTAACCAGTGGCCCTCTTTTGGCAATGTTTACACTACTTCCACTATAAGTGTTGACTTTGATATTTTAAAAGATAAACTGCCTGATTACGACCGTTGGGGAATTGGCATATTGGCTCTTACTGACAAGGCGGGAAGTGGAGTTCTTACCAACAATTATTTCGGAGTTTCTACCTCATATCATAAATCATTGGACGAGGATGGCTTTAAACAGTTGGGCATTGGTTTCCAGGGAACATATGGACAAAAAAGGCTTGACAGGAGTAAACTGCTTTTTGAGGATCAATTGACACCTTTCGGTTTTACCGGAGTTACACAAGAAACGTTTTTGAACAACAATCTCAACATTAATTACGTCGATGTAAATGCAGGTTTATTGTATTCAATGTCGACTGATGAATCGAATAACTTTTACGTTGGCGCTTCGATGTATCACATCAACAAGCCGAGTGAAAGTTTCCAAAATGCTACCTGGAATATTGCTACAAGAACGACAATCAGCGCGGGGGGGTATTTCCCGGTTACAGACATTCTTACTTTACACACCAGTGGTATTTACCAATATCAGAATAAAGCTTCTGAAACGGTTGTAGGTGGTGCTTTAGCGGCTGTGATCGATAAAGCCTCAGAGCAACCCTCAAATGTATATGGCGGTCTTTGGTATCGTTTCAATGATGCCATTATTCCTTATATAGGATTGGAGTTTGCGGGTTTACGCATAGGAGCTACGTATGATATAAATGTTTCCAGTTTAAAAGCCGGTTCTCAAAGCCGCGGTGGCATGGAACTTTCTATCATCTATATAAAAAAACCTGCCGGCTTTAAAGGCATTCCTTGTCCTAAGTTCTAATCTCCAAATTGTCTTTTAATAATTTTACGGGCGAAGAATGAAAATTATTTGGCGACAAAACTGCCTGAGGTTATCTTTGCCGTCCCTTAACAAAAAATGGCGCGTTGGTCAAGGGGTTAAGACGCCTCCCTTTCACGGAGGAATCACGGGTTCGAATCCCGTACGTGCTACTAAAATATTAAAGCCTTGGATAACCTTTTCAAGGCTATTTTGTTTATGGTAACAGTTTATGTTCTATCGAGTTTAAAAGACCAGGCGACATACGTTGGCATGGCTTTGGACGCTGTTAAAAGATTAAAAGAACATAACTCTGGCAAGAACCGGTATACAAAAGGCCACTTGCCGTGGAAAATGATTTTTAGTGAACAACATCCTGATTGGACTCTGCCAGGATCAGAGAAAAATATTTAAAATCTACCGCTGGAAAAAACTGGTTAAAAAAGCAACTTCATTAAATGGAGGAATCACCAGTTCCCTGCCTGCATGACATTGCAATCAGGCAGGGAATCCCGTACGTGCTACTAAAATATTAAAGCCTTGGATAACCTTTTCAAGGCTATTTTTTTTATGGTAATAGTTTATGTTCTATCGAGTTTAAAAGACCAGGCGACATATGTTGGCATGGCTTTGGACGCTGTTAAAAGATTAAAAGAACATAACTCTGGCAAGAACCGGTATACAAAAGGCCACTTGCCATGGAAAATGATTTTTAGTGAACAACATCCTGATTGGAGCTCTGCCAGGATCAGAGAAAAATATTTAAAATCTACCGCTGGAAAAAACTGGTTAAAAAAGCAACTTCATTAAATGGAGGAATCACCAGTTCCCTGCCTGCATGACGCAGTCAGGCAGGCCTGTCTGCATGATGCAATCAGGCAGGGAATCCCGTACGTGCTACTAAACAAAGCCGCAATGCAATAAAATTAAGCATTGCGGTTTTTTTATTCCAGAATAATCTTCCCTGCTATTTGAAAGATATCTGAACTGAAATTTGCAAACGCCAAAGAATTTACAGTTACTCAATTATCTTTGCCGCATGTTATCAGTAAGTAATCGCGGCAAAATAATGCCCGCCTCTCCTATTCGAAAATTAGTTCCTTTTGCAGAAGCTGCAAAGAAAAAGGGAATTAAGATTTACCAGATGAATATAGGGCAACCAGATATAGAAACACCTCCTGAAATCCTCGCGGCCGTACGCAATTCTGATTTTAAAATAATAGAATATAGTCACAGCGCCGGCAATGAAAGCTATAGAAATAAATTGGTTGAATATTACAGTTCAGTAGACATCCATGTTGATCACGATGAGATTATGGTAACGACGGGCGGAAGCGAAGCTATTTTATTTGGATTTATGAGTTGTCTGGATGCAGGCGATGAAGTGATCATCCCCGAACCTTTTTATGCAAATTATAACGGGTTTGCAGTTTCAGCAGGAATTTCAATTAAGCCTATTACCTCCAGTATTGAAACCGGTTTTGCATTGCCTTCTATAGAAGAGTTTGAGCAATTGATTACCAATAAGACCAAGGCTATTCTCATTTGCAATCCTAATAATCCAACCGGCTATTTATACAGCAGGCAAGAATTAGAAGTGCTTAAAAGAATCGTAAAAAAACACAATTTGTATTTATTTTCCGATGAAGCTTACCGCGAATTTTGTTATCACGGCGACCATTTCAGTGCTATGCAACTGGAAGGAGTAGAAGATAATGTGATCCTTCTGGACACAATCAGTAAACGCTACAGCGCTTGTGGAGCAAGGATCGGTACACTTGTTACTCATAATAAAGAAGTATTACAAACAGCACTGAAATTTGCACAGGCAAGATTAAGTCCACCTTCATTTGGTCAAATATTAGGTGAGGCTGCTGTTGATCTTCCTTCTGATTATTTCGAAGGAATAAAAGCGGAATATAAAAGGAGAAGAGACACGATTGTAAAAAGGCTGAACAATATGCCTGGCGTTTTTTGCCCTAACCCCGGCGGTGCATTTTATGCAATGGCTTCTTTGCCCATTGATGATGCTGATATATTTTGTCAATGGTTGCTTAATTCATTTGAATACAATGGTGCGACGCTAATGCTGGCTCCCGGAACCGGCTTTTATCGAACGGAAGGCTTAGGCAAAGCAGAAGTAAGACTTGCATACGTACTAAATGTAGATGCGATAAACGGAGCGATGGATTGCCTGAAAAAAGCCCTGGAAGTTTATCCGGGAAGAATTCAAAATTAATACACAGAACTTACATCTCCTGAAAATACATAGTAGTACTTCTTATTAAGAATAAGGAAATCACACCTTATCAATAATTACTGTAAATGAACTTACCTGTCAGCAGCAGGTAAAGAGGGTCTTCCTGTAAATAAGTAATCCACACTGGAAGCGGTTTTGTGGACAAATAGATAAACAAAATGCCCCTCAATGGCAAGCTAATTGCACATTTTGGGGCATCTTGAATTTTTGTCTATGTCAAATTTATTATTTTCTTTCCAATCGTTACTCCATAAAAATTTTGCTCAAACAGATTTAGGAGAACTTTACCAGAGTATTCCTTTTGAATCATTTGCGCAAACAATTCCAGCTCCTGCTTTTGCAAAAAGTAATTTAGGCAGGAAGCCCTGGTTTGATGTGAAGGGAGGAATCGGCCTGTTAATTTTGAAGCATTATACTGGTTTGAGTGATGCGTTACTGATTGAGCGTATCAATACTGATTGGGCAATGCAATTATTTTGTGGCATTCAGTTAAAACCGGGCCAGCAAATTAAAGACACCAATCAGCCGAGCTTCTGGAGAACTTATATCGGCCAACACCTGGACATAGAGGCATTGCAAAAAAGAGCAGCCGATTATTGGAAACCGTGGATGCAGCAAAGAGGTATTGGAATGCAGGATGCCACTTGTTATGAAAGCCGCATCAGCTTTCCTACAGATGTAAAATTATTATGGCAATGCTGCAATAGCACTTATCTTTTATTGCAACAAGTTCGCCAACAAAACAAACAACGCAGGAGCCGGATAAATTATGACAAAAAGAAAAAAGATTTTTTATCCTATCAGCGTACTAAAAAGAAAACACGCCGGGCAGAAAAAAAACTGCGTATCAAATTGGTGAAATTTTTATTGAAGCTTCTACAGCAACTGGAACATCTTCAAACCAAATACAACACGGCTCTTTCACACAAACAACAGAACCAGTTACGCGCTATCACTACTGTTTATAAGCAGCAGCACGGGAAGCTTTACGGAGATACTACCATTATTAAAGACCGGATAGTCTCACTAAGCAAGCCTTATATCCGACCGATAGTAAGAGGAAAAGAAGTGAAGCAGGTTGAATTTGGTGCTAAAGTAAATGTGCTGCAGGTTGATGGCATTAATTTTATCGAGCATCTTAGTTATGATGCCTTCAATGAAGGCACAAGATTGCAGAAAGGAATTTTTTTGCAACGCCAGCTTTTTGGTAAATGTACTCACCAGTCAGCCGATAAAATATATGCTACTAATGCCAACAGAAGTTATTGCAAACAAAATAACATCGTTACTAATTTTATTCCAAAAGGAAGACAGAAAATACGGTACATAGAACAAGCGGCAGCTTTAACCAACCAACTCAATATACAAAGAGGAACGGTTCTGGAAGGAAGTTTTGGAAATGAAAAAAACCATTACTCGCTTAACAAAATAGCCGCCCGCAATCAAACTACAGAAACCTGTTGGATATTTTTTGGAATGTTCACGGCCAATGCTTCTAAAATCGCCAAACGAATGAAGCAACAATCTTCTGCTCAATCAAAGGTTGCCTGAAAATTAATTTCATTTATTAAAAAAAAGACAGTCAAAAGAATGGTTGTTGGCACAGTATTGTCTTTACCTAAAAATTAAGATGCAAAAACCTTATTCAATCAATAAAATCTATATCAGCTAACTATATTTATAAAATCTATTCTAAAATACTATCTCAAAAATCAACCTTTGGCTTTTACAGGAAATATAACTTACCTGGCAGCAGCAGGTAAAGAAATAACCATGATTTTTATTTTGAAAATAGCTCCTGGTAATTTTCAAATTCGATTTCGCCGCTTTTATTTACATATTCCCTTTTCGAACCTCCAGGTAATCGTTTAATTCTTTCCTGGTCATTGGTAACTTACTATCGGGATAGTTTCTAAGCCAGTTTAAAAAATCTTCCTGTATAGCCTCGCTCCATTTACTGTCGATCTCTCCGGCTGAATACTTTTTTTCATGTAATCGCTGAAATCCAAATTCATCCCGTAAGTGTGTAACTTCTCCCGATAGTACCAAATCATTCACCAGATAAGCAGGAATGAAAATAGTTCCGTATTTATTTGCCAGTACTACATCCCCAGGTAAGACGATAGCCCGGCCAATACGAATGGGAGCATTAATTGAGGTGAGCATTTCTTGCTGAAGATAGGAAGGATCCTCCCCTCTTGTCCATGCATTGAAGCCGTCAATTTCACTTAACCCTCCTTCATCTCTTACTGATCCATAGAAAATGACTCCATTTTTAGAATTAGCATAAATGGCATTTCCCAAATTTGATCCGATTAATGTGCCGTCTATGATTCTGTCGTATCCATCTGCAACATACACATCTCCCGGTTTTAAAATGTCGATTGGCCAGGAGTTGGTGCCTCCTGAGGAATCACGTCCTTCAGACAATCCGGCTTGTCTTATTACTTTTTTAAAATCCGGCCTTTCGGGCATATATTGTGCAGTTACTACCCGTCCAGTCATAGCGCTGTCAGAATGGAGCACTTTCCAATTTCCCTCAAACTGATTCTCATATCCATGAGCGCGTAAATAACCCCATGCTTCTTCCATTGCGACCTTTTTTAATCGCCTTAAAATTGCATCAGAAACTTCAGGACGGCCATCTTCAGAACGAGGCCCTTTCCATTGAAAAGTGAGCGCTTTGATATAAGCCGGCGAAGATCCTACCTGTTGTGCATCACTAAAATAAACGCACAAAATAAAGAGTACTAATAAAATAAAAGTCTTTTTCATCTGAAAATAATTTTTGTTTTTTTGTGTACAGTTGAATTACTGTTTGATCAGCTATGTATTCTGTCCCATGAACGAAGTTCATCCCATTCGGGTGTAGGTTCAAAAAAACCACCACCTTTTACAAGATGCTGTTTAACGACCTCTTCGTTTAATTCTACCCCAAGGCCTGGCTTTTCCGGAACTTTTACATATCCTTTATCGATAATTGGTTTACTAACACCGTTTACAAGGTCATCCCAATAAGGATAATAGATGCCATTATCCTCTAAAGCCAAAAAGTTTTGAGTTGCAGCAGCTACATGTACACTTGCCATATAAGATATGGGAGTGGCATAATGATGCAAGGCCATAGCGATTCCATGCTCCTCAGCATAATCGCCTATCTTTTTGGTTTCCAAAATACCACCCGAAGAATTAATGTCAGGATGAATAATATCGACCGCATGGTTATCAATCAAAGGTTTAAAATCATCTAACAAGTAACAATCCTCGCCGGTTATTATAGGTGTAGTGGTAGCTTCGGTTAAAGTACGTAACTGATCAGTATAAAACCAGGGAAGCACATCTTCCATCCATGCAAGATCATAAGGCTCCATACCTTTAGCGAGCTTGATAGCCTCATTAACTCCAAAATGTCCCCAGTGGTCAGTTGATAAAGGAACATCATAACCGACTGCCTTCCGAACATCCGCCACAAATTGAACCAGGTAATCTATTCCTTTCGGAGTTACCTGAACCGCTGTAAACGGATGTTTAGTCTGAGCATAACTGGTGGATCCATGATTACCCCATTGATTCATTCCTCCTTCCTGTTGTTTCCAAAAATCAGCATTTACCAGGGCGTTCGGAATATCCGCCAATAACTCAATTCCCAAATCCATCTTTAGCCACGTAAATCCCATATTCAGTCTTTCTTTCATCCGTTCGGCGTATCCTTCAGGAGTATGTTTAGTAGCAGTAGTATCACAATATATCCGGATCTGATCCCTGTATTTGCCACCCAAGCATTGATAAACAGGAATATTATATACTTTGCCTATGATGTCCCATAAAGCCATTTCTACAGCACAAACTCCACCAGCCTGACGGCTTGGCCCTCCAAATTGCTTAATCTTTTTGAATATCATCTCAACATTGCAGGGATTCATACCGAGTATCCTGCTCTTAAGTTCAAGTGCATATCGCTTATCAGCTCCATCCCTTACATCGCCAAGACCATAAACCCCTTGATTGGTATAAATTTTTAGTATCGGACATATTTCGAAATCTGCAATACGCATATCAGTAATTTTAAGATCTGACGGCGCAGAATATCTGTTTATCTTCTGGGTAGTAAAAGCTAAAGTTTTCTCAATCGGAGCAAAAGAAAATGCACCTAATGAAAGACCGCCAATTACTGTTTTCTTTAAAAAACTGCGGCGGTCGTCTTTCTTTGCTTCAGATGATTCTTGTTTTACTTCATCTAAATCTGGTTCCGGAGAACTCATTTTTGAAAATAACTTTTTTGTAGCTGGTTTCATGTTTTACTATTTTAAAATTAACGATGATATTCTACTTTCATAAAGATTAATCACATTCACTTATTTCAAAATTTGTTGCTTTTTTTCTTCAACATCTGCACTTCTGGATTCAATCGCAGTCAGTGCTTTAAAAAATAGCAATTCAATGCTTGAAACTATTACATAAGCTGAAGCGTTTTAGGTAATTTTTAGCCGGCAAAAAAGAAAAAGTGGAATGAACGTGATCATATCCAGATAGCTGTAGAGCTGGCTTTGACAATATTCTAACAGCTTTGCAAAAGCAAATTCATCTCGGTGCAATACAAGAACTATGATTCCAGTTTTATTATAAAATTTATCTGTATTCAAATCAGGCAAGTAGCGGTAAAAAATAAAGTAGGAACCGAAGTTAGCTAAAAAAGATAAAGCGCGAATTAAAAAATATCGTAGATGCAGAACGGATTGACCATAATATGTAAAATGTATCGGGGAGCGGACTTGAACCGCCGACCTTCGGGTTATGAATCCGATGCTCTAACCAGCTGAGCTACCCCGACATTTTATTTTAAAGAACCATTTTATCGGGAAGCGGACTTGAATCAACGTCCGCCCTCTGGCGGATATGAATCCGATGCTCTAACCAGCTGAGCTACCCCGACATTTTATTTTAAAGAACCATTTTATCGGGAAGCGGACTTGAATCAACGTCCGCCCTCTGGCGGATATGAATCCGATGCTCTAACCATCTGAGCTACCCCGAATTTTATTTTAAAGAACCATTTTATCGGGAAGCGGACTTGAATCAACGTCCGCCCTCTGGCGGATATGAATCCGATGCTCTAACCAACTGAGCTACCCCGACATTTTATTTTAAAGAACCATTTTTATCGGGAAGCGGACTTGAATCAACGTCCGCCCTCTGGCGGATATGAATCCGATGCTCTAACCAACTGAGCTACCCCGACATTTTGGGCGGCGAAGATAATACTTTGCCGAAAAAATACAATGCAAAAATATCCTGTTTCAACTTCTCTATTTACCATACAATTTACTTTGCTCTATAGAAAATAAAGTAAAATAAAGATCTTTTGAATTTATTTGTTTGCTGTATCTTAAATTCAAGCTAAACCTTCTAATTCCTAAGGAAGAATTGTTCCCAGAATGGAAAATAAAAATTACGGGAATTTGTTCGTTTGCCCAGATACTTATCATCCCGGTACAGTGAATACACAACAAATTTGCGTGAAGCTTTTTACAGAATGAATACTACGATAACTGGTTGTTTCCCCTTTTAATTGCTTTAAAGTATTTATCCCATCCAAAATGAAAAGGTGTTTCGCTTTTTATGTTATTTTATAATTTTCATTCGCTGTATCACATTCTGATTCTTTACTGTTTCATGTTCTGTGCATGTTTTTTAGTGAAATCAAACCGGGAGAGTTTGTAAGTAATAAAAGTGCTGTCATTTTCTTTAATTTTAATATTTTTATCAACAGCCACGTTTTTAAAAACCTGTACTTTACCTGTCACAGGCCATGTTATTTCAATCTTTTCAATCGAAGTTGCTTTACCAAGGCCAATATGCTGCTGTAAAGGATTACATCCAAAACTACCTCCGGAATTTACATCCCTGTAAACAGATCGCT
The DNA here is from genome assembly GCA_963811285.1 of uncultured Chitinophagaceae bacterium. Classification (GTDB taxonomy): domain Bacteria; phylum Bacteroidota; class Bacteroidia; order Chitinophagales; family Chitinophagaceae; genus Ginsengibacter. Next base: position 202,443 of record CAWEQV010000044.1, read on the forward strand.
CTATACTATCATCTTTGAAGGTCACTTTTATTTTTGCCCCAATCGCCAGCTTATTAGAAACTGTACCTTGTAATACGAGATTTATCCAATGATTATGGTTCTGTCCGGGATTCAAATAAAGAGAATTTTCATATGCGTCTCCTTTATATGCCCCCCCCATTTTTATATAGATGTCTTCATTTCCATCATTGTCAAGGTCAACAAAAGAAACCCCATGGCCTTTTTGCAAATTGCCTACACGTGCAGAAGTAGTAACATCCAGGAACTTTTGGCCATTTACATTTTTAAATAACTTGTTGGGGATAGCCGACTTAAATGATGGGTTTCCGGTTCCAAGATAAAAATCGAGGTAGCCGTCATTGTCAATATCCCCAAAATTAGAACCCATTGCAAAAGCTATTTTATTTAATCCGACTTTTGTGGACACATCTTCAAAAGTGCCGTCATGTTTATTCCTAAACAGAAAAACCTTCCCGGCATTATTTACGGGTGCGTTTATCGCTTCGGCTGCCGCATACCTGGCAAGCGTCCCGGTAAATTCATATCCGCACACCAAAATATCAAGCCAACCATCATTGTCATAATCCCAAAACCACGTTGGGAAAGTGCGTGCCCTGTTGTTGCTTAAACCAGCCTGCCTGCTTACATCTGTGAACTTCACCTGTCCGTTCTTGACTGATTCATTTTTAAGTAAAATTTTTTTCCCGTTTAGCGTAGAAATGAAAATATCGGTAAGTCCATCGTTATTGTAGTCGCCTGAAGTAACCCCTTTTACAAACTCAGTAATGGCGCATCCAGCCTTAGCTGCCATTTCTGTAAAAGTTCCATTCTTATTATTGATATACAATTCGCATGGATGCACCTCTTGACCTGGCGTGGTTTCATTGCCAATGAAAACATCTAACCATCCGTCGTTGTTAAAATCGGCCCATGTAGCGGTTTGAGTCGGATGAAATGAAAGCAATCCGCTTTGTTTAGTCACGTCTGTGAATGTCCCATCGCCATTATTTCTTAATAAAGAATTGGGTATTTTACCAAATTTACCTTTCCAACCTCCTCTTAACACAAAAATATCTTTCAGTCCATCATTATTGTAATCAGTTTGCATCATATTCAAACCACCGGTTAAATATGCTAAGCCGGATGAATCGGATAAATCGGTAAAAGTTCCATTACCGTTATTCCTGTAATATCGCATGGGCTCATTCAACGACCAACTGCTGAGGATGATGTCAGGATAACCATCATTATTAAAATCGTCTACAATGCTTCCTCCAGCCTGGCATTTATAATTCAGTCCCACATTTGCTGCTACATCAATGAAAGGCTTTATGACATCGTTGCTATCGTCATTCTTTACCTTCAGGAGAAATTGAGGAGGTACCTGTTGCGGGTAGCCGCCAGTTGTCATGTAGGCGATATTCATCAACCATCTGGATTGCAGGTCCCCGGGATTTTCCAATAATAATGTCTTATAGATTTCAATTGCTTTTTCAGATGGAGTTTTATTATGATGCACCCCTCCTTGTGAAATGGGATAGATACATGATTCAGGATTGTGCATGTTGATGCAATTCATTCTTTCACCCAATCTTAAATAACTGATCGCCATATCTTGTAGAATCGATTGTCTTTCGTCCAGGTTTCCCTTGGTTTTGCCAAGCAAATCCTGAAAAATATTTATCGCTTCCTGTTCCTCTCCTAACTCTAATAATGCATTTGCTTTTTTATAAAGCGCATTTGTTATTTCATCCGTATTAGAAGAATTATGTATAATAGAATCGCAAAATTCCACTACAGTTGCCGGGCTGAAAGCATTTTCAGGATTTTCAGATGTTTTTTCTGCTTTTTTTAATAGATCTACCATTTCCTGATTTGGCACCTTCTTTCGTTTGCAGGAAACAAATAAAAAAGTCAATGCGAAAATCATCATCAGCACAAAGCAGTACGCCTTAAAAAATGGGTGTTTTTTATAAAAAAAATTAGAAAATAATTTGATAAGGTTAGTTATCATATGGGAATTCCAATTGAGGATTTTACAAGCGCACTAAGCGACGATTTTAAATAAAATAAAAATCTTTGTAAAATATTGATTTACTATTTATTAGGCTTAAAAAAATAGAGGCTAGTTTGTAGCCCCTATTTTTTAAAAACTACATTTATAATGCCTTTATTTTATCAAAGGATTGGCTGAAATTTCATTTTCCGGTATCGGGAATTCATCTACTTGCCCGGGTTTTGGGTCAGGCCTTATTGATGGATAATAACCCTTTTTTCTCCACCTGAGCATATCAATATTATTAACTTCCTCTCCGGCTAACTCTACAGCTCTTTCATGCATTACAGCCGCTATTGCCTCATTTTTAGAAGTTAATGTAACAGGGGGCATACTTACACCCGGACGTGTGCGCACTTCGTTGATATAACTAGCCGCCTGAGCCGGGGTTCCTACTTCTGCCTCACATTCTGCAAGCATAAGAAGCACATCCGCATACCGTATCAATCGCTGGTTTATACCATCCGGATGAAACCCATCGTCAGTCCAGTCCAGGACTGAATATTTACGAAATACTCTTTTCTTTATTACACCATTGTGGTTGCTTTGGGCCACATTCATACCGTCTTCAGTAAGTGCTACACCCGGATCACTGCCGCCCCGGGTTAAAATCTTATCCCCTGATTCGTAAAAAGTCATTGCATACCTAGGATCATTAGGTTCAAATTCATCAAGTATCTTATCAGAAGGAACGACATTCCCCCAAACAATTCCATACTCCTGGCTCCGCATTGTGCTTGCATCCGCCGTTGGGCCTTCACCGCTATAGCCCCAGTTAAAGTTGTCATCGCCTTTGTCAACAAAAACAACCTCAAAAACTGATTCGTTATTGAATTCATTAACAGGAGGATGAGTAAGAGTCAGACCTGGCCCATATTTAACATCTCCATCAAAATTATTGGAAAAGGGAACAAGTGAGTATTTGCCATAATCATGCAAAAGTGCGGTTTTTGCTGCCGCGTAATCTCCATTCTGCATTTGGACTCTTCCTAATAACGCATATGCGGCGCCTTGTGTAGCGTGGCCTCCCTGTGATTTAACATCAGGAAGTTTTGAAGCCGCATCGGTTAAGTCACTAATAATTAAAGAATAGATATCAGCCGCCGGGGATACCGCTTTGTATCCGGTTGCGGTTGTAACAGGTTCGGTATAAAGAGGTACATCTCCCCATTGTGACACCAACTCAAAATAAGCCCATGCTCTTAAAAATTTGGCTTCACCTACACTTATCGTCTCTTTGCGCTACATTATCAGTTACATCAGGCGCTTTAGAAATAACAAGGTTGGCCCTGTTGATCATTATATAGCAACCATTCCACACATTCGTCATTACAGCATTTGAAGGTGAAGGGGAGGGTTGTTTTAACAGCTCTGCCCTCGGGGCTTCTAATTGGGCGCCACCGGGTGCTGTTTCGCTTCCTCTCATGTCGTGGGTGAAGAACCATTCACGGCCAACAAGACTCCCTGAACGTAAAGTGGAATAGATGGCATTCACACCGTTTTGAAGTTCTGATGCCGTCTTAAAATAGCTTTCTGTAGTTGGATTATTTTGGTCAGTTACATTGAGCTTTTTATTACAGGCAAATATAACGGCGGCAACCAAGATAATAGTTACACTAAGTAGTTTAATATTTCGCTTCATAATTTTAATTTTATAAAAATATTATATTTTGATTTTCGCTTAGAAATTTACATTGATCCCTATTTGATAAGCCTTTGGCTGAGGATACACTGCATAATCAATACCATTGGTTAACGACGATGCACCAGGCGCTCTGTTACCTACCTCAGGATCATATCCTGTGTATTTTGTAAACGTGAGAATATTTTGTGCCGACACATAAATTCTGAAATTATTGACAACTCCTTTTGTTATTGACTGTAATGATTTTGCAGGTACGTTATAGCTTAACATGACATTTTTTAAGCGTAGATAAGATCCGTCTTCAAGGAACCGTGTAGAAGGACGTGCATTTTGATTTGGATCAGAGGATATCAGCCCTGGGGACATTTGTGTTCGTATTTCCAGGCGTCCAGGCGTTCAACACCGCCGTACCAGCATTAAAGAACCGAACCATACCTTCTGTAGTTGTCCTCAACGCATTGTATATTTTGTTTCCCTGCACGCCTTGAAAAAACACTGTCAAACCAAAGTTTTTATAATTTGCGCCGAGGTTCAATGAGTAAGAAAATTTCGGTATAAAACTTCCTAAAAATGTCCTGTCATAATTATCAATTACCCCATCAGGCTTTCCGTTTGGTCCACTTATATCCTTGAACATAAGATCACCAGGCCCGGTTCCGGCAGTTTGCGTAGCATGGCTGTGAATAGCTGTTGAATCCTGGAAAATGCCTTCAACTATCCAGCCATAGTAAGATTGAACCGGATGTCCGGGGGCGGTATTAGTGACATTGTATCCTTCTGTCAAATCCACATCAGATCCGGCTTCAATATTAGGAACACCGGGTGCTAACGAAAGCACTTTATTGGTTATAAAGCTGATATTACCCAAAGCATTCCATTGAAAATCGCCCTCTCTGTCATTATAACCTAACTGCAATTCAAAGCCCTTATTAGTCATAGCAGCAATGTTCTGATTTACGGTTGTAGTCAAATAACCTAAAGATGGGGGCAGTGGAACAGCTAATATAAGGTTATCAGTTTTCGTCTGTAATATTCAGCAGATAAAGTAAATGCATTTCTCATCAGGCCCAAATCAACTCCTATATTTAATTGCTTTGTTGTTTCCCATTCCAAATCTTTATTTCCAAGAGCTTGAATTGAAGAGGCCGGGCCACTTGTTAAAGTGTTTCCGAAAGGATAATAGGCACTATTGGCCCTAACACTTACCAACCACGGGTAATTGCCTAAGTTCGTTCCATTGAGACCTGTGATTCCATATCCCGCACGCAATTTCAACTCTGAAATTTTGCTTTGGGTTTTCATAAAATCTTCCTGATCAATTCTCCAGCCAACAGAAGCTGAGGGAAATGTTTGCCATTTTTTTCCGGGCGCCCAAACTGAAAGTCCATCCTGCCGGATAGCAGCGCTCAGTAAATACTTCCCTTTAAAATCATAGTTCACACGACCAATATAAGATATAATACTATTCTCTGCTATAAGCGTTTGAGCCGAGATATTGCTGGCATTATTTAGAGTTTTAAGTACATTGGAAGCCTGGTTACCACTGGCATTTTCATTTTTGGTATTTTGGCCCTGGTATTCATAAACAGCAATAGCATTCAAATGATGATCTCCAAATGTTTTATCGAAAGTAAGTTGCTCGGTATATAATTGAACAGTAGAAATAGATCTGTTGTTGGTAATACTGGCCAGAATGGCGCTGGAGCCTGCAATAGTACCGCTGTCATTAAATATGGGTGAAAAACGATAATCTAATCCGTTGGCATAATCTATGCCAAATGTTGAACGGAATTTTAACCAGTTAGTGAAATTTACTTCCAGATAGGCGGTTCCAAAAATTTTACGTCCCCGTTCTGTGTCCGGGATTTTTCACTATCGCATCTTCAATAGGGTTGGTTGGATCGCCTCCGTCCAGAACAGAGTTTACCCCTCTAAATCCATCAGAAGTAGTAGGATCATATACAGGCATATATGGCATCATTTTAATTACATTTACCAAATTTGACCTGTGCCGTTTCATTATTATCATAAGCCTGGTCGCTATACGCTGCATATAGGTTCTCTCCAAAAGTGAACGCATTACTGATTTTATGATCGGAATTGATCCGGAAATTGTAACGCTTAAAGCCAACGGTTGGTGTTGTGCCGGTTTGATCAAAATAGCCTGCAGAAGCATAAAACCTTGAAACATCATTTCCGCCACTTAAGCCAATATGAGTTTGAAGTCATTTCCCCTTGCTTAAAATACGCATCCTGCCAATCAGTAACATTGTTGCCATAGGTCGTTTGATGCACCCTGATAAATTGGTGTGTTAACCCATGGAGCTATGTCGCCGGCCTACTTTTTCGCCTCGATAAGCGATTGCATACTGGTCAAATTGAGACGGATTTAACAAACTGAGTCTTCGAGTAACATCCTGGATACCATAATAAGAATCAAGACTTACATGCATTTTTCCATCCCGGCTTCCTTTTTTAGTAGTAATCATAATGACACCATTCGTAGCCCGGGAGCCATAAATGGCTGCTGCAGAAGCATCCTTCAAGACATCCACCGACTCAATGTCTCTTGTATCAAATATTGACAAATTCCCGGTTGGAAATCCATCTATAACATATAATGGATTGGAGGCGTATGAAATAGAACTGATACCTCTAATATGGAACAAGAGGAGAGGTTCCCGGGACTTCCATTATTTGTAACCGAAAGTCCTGGTACACGCCCCTGCAACGCCTCCTGTACACTTGCTACAGGAATCTCAGATACACTTTACCGGAAACAGTGGAGATGGCCCCTGTAACTTGCGTGCGCTTTTGAGTACCATATCCAACCACTACAACTTCGTTCAATTCTGAGCTGTTGAGCTAAGTGTTATATCCACATTTTTTTCGTCACCTAAGGTAACTTGTTTAGTAACAAAACCCAGAGAACTAACCACCAGCACATTACCCGGGGAGGCTGCGATGGTGAACCGGCCATTTTGGTCAGTGACGGTTCCTTTTGAAGATTCCTTAACAGTCACCGAAGCTGCTGGTATCGGCTTTCCTGATTCATCGGTAACAGTCCCTTTAATAGTTTGTGCCAGGATTGCCGATTGAAATCCTGAACAAAAGATGATTAAGAAAACGGCAAAATACTTTTTTCCTGCTGAGGAGGAAATTTTCTTAAACATGCGAAGTAGAGTAGTAAATGGCATAAGAAAAATTGGTTTAAATATTTGAATTTGAAAATCCCAAATTTGTTGTCATGTTATAGTGCGATTCACAATTCAAACTTTGTGTACACGACAATTTCCTAAAACAATAAATTCATCGAAACAGATGAAACCGAAACAAAATAACCGCTTAATTTAAAATTGGATTCAATACGTTTTTACTAACAGTTATTTTAAGCCCTCGATAATCAAGCAATAGAAGCGCAATATATAAATTGTTTTTATATTAGCAAAAAAATTATTTTTCATTTTACATTAATATTACACTTGCCACTTAAAATTATATAAATTGAAAAGGGGAAAGAAGTTACGATTTACAACCTTGCAAAATAAAAACATCACAGTTAACTACTAGAAATACTATACATGCGATTCCTTTATCAATTTAGGAGTTATTTCATCACATGTGTTTTTGCTGATAATTGAAAAAATTGTAACTGCAGGAAAGTAGAATCTCATTATTGTTTACTCATAAAAAACAGATATTAAAATTGGCAAGACAAACAATCTGTTTGATAAGAGTGGATGGTGTTAGCCATATTACTTACAGCTCTGAAAGAAACATTTTTTATTTTTATAAAAAGCAAAAAAGTTTATTGCCTATATTCAAGATTCATCTGCACTTAAACACTTTAATTGAATCATCATTTATGCCAACAATAATTAATTTTTCATGAGTAGCAGTCGTGATTAATTTCATACTCTTAACGTCGCCGTCAATTCGAAAGCCACTGATTGCAGGCGGAACAGCTTTAAAATTTTTATGCCCTGTTCCTTTCAGAAAACATCCATAAGACGCATCATACCTTCCTGTTCCCACTTCTGTTTGATATTCGTTTCCGCCTAACAAAATATCTTTAACACCGTCACCATCCATGTCTGCACAAACAATGGTATTCACCGGCGTAAACTGAGCATTCATTGGCAATACATGCATCTCAAACTTTCCATTTCCTTTATTTTCAAACCAGCAACTCCGTGTTTCATTACATGTTAAAATTTGCAGGTTTTTACTGTCTGTAAAAATATCGGCGGGTGTTACTTTTGCAAAATCTTTATTGGATGAAAACTTATTTTTAAGAGTAGGAACCCAGGCAGCAAGCTCATCACGATTCATGGAAGGAAATAATTTTCGCCCTCCATTCTCGTCTTTAATATAATAAAACAGAACAGGGTCTATTTTCCCATTGTTATCAACGTCATTGGCATATAATTTCATTGGGTATTTTGCAGAAACATTGTAATTATTATTCAACCCTAAATTTCCGGCAATAAAATCGATATCCCCATCGCCATCAACATCGGTTGCTACAAGACTGCGCCATAAGCCATTTTTGTTTCCTACACCAGTAGATGAAGTAATTTCTGTAAAATTTTTTCCATTGTTTTTGAAAAATCTTATGGGCATATATTCACCTGCAATCACTAAATCCAGGTGTTTATCATTATCCAAATCTACCCATTCTGCTGCTGTAATCATTCCCGCCTTAGACAATTGAGGACAAACTTTGTTTGTAACATCAGTAAAGATGCCTTTATTATTTTTTAAAAGAAAACTGGGCGGAGATAACGGGTATTCTTTCGACACATGCCCACCTATAAAAATATCCGGTTGTCCATCACCGTCATAATCAGCTTCCGCAACACAACCCGCAATAGTTCTGACATTCTTTGGAATAGCACTTCGGCTTAAAGAGAAGTTGCCCTTTCCATCATTCAGATATAAGCGGGATTGATAATATTGAGACGTGTCAGTAAAACGCATATCACCATAAGTAATCAACAAATCCAAGTCTCCATCTCCATCCGCATCAAAAAAAACACTTGCTTCATCTTCTTCAAAAGGAGAACCAATTGTGAAATCTTTGCCGGTAAAAATTCCATCTTTTCCCTGCATAAAAATCTTTGGTATTGAATTAAAACCAGCGCCAATATAAAAATCAGTTGTACCATCATTATTAATATCTCCGGTCGAAATAAAAGGACCTAACTGTGAATATTTCTGGGGAAGCAAAGGTTGCTCTGCATAATCATTAAACGGCACTTCAACATGCTTGTATAATGCATTTACAGAATCAGTAACCTCGTGAAAAATCTGTTGATTACTGTTTGGGATTGAAGGTTGCCAATTTCCGTTTGCATACTTTTGAAACAAAGAGTAGGTTGAATCAACCTGTAAATTCCGCAAAATCTGTTTTTTATCATTTGGCCAAACAATGATAACGGAATCAACCATTTTATTTTTCCCTGTCCCAAATAAAAGTTTCGTATCGACTGAAGATAAATAACCCCGAACAGGATATTCTTCCTGCACTTGCCGGTTACCATTTGTATAAACAAAAATTTTAGTTCCAAACCCTTTTTGATTTAAACTATCACCCTGAATTATGAAACCAATACTGTGGTTGTTTTTAGGTTTTGCTTGCTGATTTTCATTGTTAATTAAAATGAATGCGGGTGCATTAATATTATTTACCACCAAATCAAGGTCGCCATCATTATCTAGGTCAACGTAGGCAGCACCTGCAGATAATGATTTTTTATTAATGCCTGAGGAATCAGTAATGTTGGTAAAAGTATAGTCGCCATTATTGAGATACAAATAATTTGGCAGATCAACATGCCCAAGTGAAACTATTTTATCATCAAGCATTTTTTTGGTTTGTTCTTCAGTTGGAGCATCGCGTGCAGTTTTACTAAAGTCGATAAAATCAGCATTGATAAAATCCCTGCCGATGCCATTAGTGATATGCAAATCTTTATAGCCATCATTATTAAAATCAGCAAACAAAATACTCCAACTCCAGTCCGTTTCGCTGATGCCTGCCAGTTGTCCAATTTCGCTGAAGTAAGGAATGGCTGTATCGCCGTTATAATAATTACCATTATTTAATTGCAACATATTTCGGGAAAACTCCGGAGAATATCCCAGATTTCTTTCCTCCTGATACCGCTCGTTATTCATGAAAGAATAAATTTGCTTTTTGCGAAAATTGTCTTCCGGCATCATATCAACCGTTGCAAAATCAATTTTTCCATCGTTATTAATATCCGCTGCATCGCTGCCCATACTGCTATAGCTTTGATGCTTTGTAGAATGGTCAAGCGTATTCGAAAAAGTACCATTCTTATTATTCAGCCAAAAATCATCATTAGAAACGAAATCATTACTCACATAGATATCAGGCCAGCCATCCATATTGAAATCAGAAACGGAAACGCCCAATCCATAGCCATCTTCTTTTATGCCGGTTTCTTTTGAAACATCGGTAAACACCGGATGATTGAAACCATTCTTATTTCCATCATTCCTATATAATTTATCGTTAGCGGGAGAATTTCCGGAAAGATTTTTTTGAAAAAGATAATTCGCTGAATAAGAAGCATTCAACATGTAATTACATAAATACATATCCAAATCGCCGTCTTTGTCATAATCAAAAAACACAGCCTGTGTGGAATAGCTTGTATCTGCAAGACCATATTCTTTGGCTTCTTCTTTAAAAGTATTGTTGTGCTGATTAATAAATAATAAATTGTGCGAACGTTTGCCCGATGAATCGCTATAAGTGCACAAATAAAGGTCGTCATATCCATCTGCATTGATATCAACTACGCTAACACCGGTAATCCAATCTGTAGTGGCAAGACCTGCGGATTTAGTAATATCTTCAAAGTGATTATCCCCCTTATTCAAATACAATTTGCTGCTTACCTGGTTGCCGGAGAAAAAAATATCTTTTAAACCATCATTATTTACATCAAGAATACCAACGCCGCCGCCCATGTAACCAAACTCATTCAATGCGCCGCCTTTCAGTTTTGTTTCATCAATATTGTTTGAAAAATCAATACCTGATTCTTTAGAAGATAAAAAAGTGAAAAGTTGATTTTGTTTTTTCTCTTTGCATCCGAATGCAATAAAACATGTGCAGTAAACAAATAAATAAACAAGATTTTTATTTTTCATAAAGCCTTATATTGAAGCGACTAAAACGCCTGCTTAGCAATAGTGAAGGCAAACGATTTATTTTGTAAAATCGTTTCCAGGTTTTTCGGTTACCCCCATAAAATTATCTTTCGTTTACACTCACTTTTATCTGCGTAAATGAATGAGCGGGAAATGCAAAGGATAATTTATTGCCATTTACTTTTACATCTTTTTTTACGGGAACATACTGTGACTGCTTATCAAAAGCAAAAGGAGCATTTAAATCATCACTGTCAATTATACTTGCTTCGGCGTTGCCGGAAAAGTTTACATCATTACTTTCAATATCCGTAGTGATTGCTTTATCCTTATCGCGATTAACTACATTTATAAAAACAGTATTGCTTTCTTTTGAATAAACGGTGGTAACGTCAAGATAGGGAATGCCTTTGTATTGCGCCGTTCCAAAAGTATCGCAGGCCACATAAGTATCTACAGAAGCGCCACGGCAGTTATTTGAAAAAGCCTTGAATGTGTAAAATACCGGCGATTTAAAAGTGCCTTTTTTGGGATCGCTTGACAACAATGAAGTAAGCATCGTGAAGTTTGCCATTTTTACAACATCAGCATGACGGATGAAAGAATTAAGACATTGCGCAATAGGCAACACTGACATGAAACTTCTTGCAAAGGCTCCCCACTCATCAACAGAAAGATAAATAGGATTTTTGAAATCATTGTGAGTCTCTGCGATTTCAATTTGGTTACCAACTGTTTTTATTTTTCCGTCAAAGTCCATAGCGCCATTTCCCATGTAGTCATAATAATTGTTGGGCGAACCACCTTCCCAATACCGGTGAATAGAAAGGTAACTGATCTTATCGCCGATGCCATTTAATACAGTTCTGTTCCAGTGAAGCCAATCGCCTGAATAATAGGATGAACCTGAACCTACAAATTTAATTGTGGGATCAACAGCTATCATGGCTTTTGCAGCTTCTCTTGCGGTCTCCACATAATCTTCTGCATTCTTATGGCCAATTTCCCACGGTAGGCCATCCACTTCATTGCCCAAATCCCAAATCTTCACACCATAAGGAGCAGGATGACCATTCTTTGCACGTAAATCAGAATAATACGTTCCACCTTTATAATTACAATATTCAACAAGATAGGCAGCATCAAGTATGCTACCGAGGCCAAGGTTAACAGCCAGTATATTTTCACTACCAATTGATTTGTTCAATTTAAACCATTCATCCGTGCCTACATGATTGTTATCGATACCGCCCCAGGCAAGATTTATACGTTTGGGCCGTTGGTCTTTTGGGCCGATGCCGTCTTTCCAATTGTACGCCATTAAGAAGTTTCCACCGGGCCAGCGCATGTTGGTAACTTTCAACTCCTTCATAGCATCAATATAATCTTTACGGAATCCGTCTGCATCTGCAAGAGGCGATGACGGGTCATATAAATTTCCATACAATGTGCTAACCATTGGTGAATCCGGCAAGCCCCTTCTTCCGCTTATTGTAATGGGCTCCATAAATACTCCATAAATCTTCGGATCTATGTCGCTAATTTTTCTATTAACATCGATTTTAATCGTGGCGTTTTGAGCAAACAGCGCTAAAGGAAGAAGTGATAGCAGCGTAATGAATATTTTTTTCATGACAAGTGTTTTTTAATAATATATTTTCTGTTGTTTAATCAATTTATTTATTCAAACTTCAACCAATCCACTTCTACGTTTGAATTGGTTTTTAAGGATATAATCAGGTTGTGAATCCCTTTTTTATAGTCTGAAAGCGTTGTTCTGATTTCTTTCCATTCTTTAGTTTTCGGAATTTCAATCGTGGCAACCGGCGCATTATTTATATTATCCAAATGAATTTGCAATGTACCCCCGGTTAATGAAATTGCTTTCACAACAACCGATTTTAATTTGTTTTTACCAAAATCAACGCTGTTGTATTGTATCCATGACCCGGATTTTGTAAATGTCGTTTTCCATCCTTTAAATGTGTTCGATGTATCAATAAAATCAACTGTAATTCCATCATCTGCTTTAGAAGTATACCGGTCAATTTGAATAGGTGATGTTGCATTAGTTACACCAATACCCCGTAAGGTTGGAATCACTTTTTTTATCGTTCCATCTTCATTGAAGAACAGGCTGTCTGCTCTTACAGAACGCGCTTTATCAAAGTTTGGCGAAAGGTCGTTGGAGTGGTAAAACAAATACCACTGATTTTTAATTTGCACGATAGAATGATGGTTTGTCCAGCAGTTCGGCCTTTCATCCATTATTACACCTGTCACTTTAAAAGGACCGAGCGGACTATCACTAACTGCATATTCAAGTTGTTCTGTTTTATCGGCAACATGTGGATAGGTCATATAATATTTTCCATTACGCTCAAATAAAAATGGCCCTTCTTTCAAACCTTTATCTGATGCCAGCCCTTGTATTACCTGAGGTTTCCCATCCAACTCAAGCATATTGGCTTTCAACTTTGCGCCATAAATATTTCCCAAGGCAAAATATAAATAGGCCTGCCCATCTTTATCAATAAAAATATTCGGGTCAATTCCATGTACGCCTTTTATCGGCTCAGCCTGTGGAACAAATGGCCCGGAAGGTTTGTCTGCTATCGCCACACCAATGGCAAAACCTCTTCCGTAACTTGAATCTTGTGGAGTTGTTGGAAAATAAAAATAATATTTGCCGTTTCGTTCAATACAATCAGGCGCCCACATACTATAGGCGTCCGGCTTTGCCCAGGGAACTGTTGTTTGCGAAACAACGATTCCATCATCTTTCCAGTCGGTTAAATTTTTGGAGGCAAATACGTGATAATCTTCCATGCAAAACCAGCCAACGCGGCCGTGTCCGGGCGTTGCCAGGATATCATGCGACGGATATAGATATACGCTATCTCCAAAAACTCTCGCAGTTGGATCTGCCGAATACATGTTAGTAATGAGCGGATTTTGGGCTGAGATTTTTGTAGCAAGAAATATCGTTGAAGCAATCAAAAGAATAGATTTCATTGTTGATTATTTATTTATTTTAAATTCTTTTTAATAGTATTTTTCGAGCCGTTTTCATGATTCAGCTCATTATTTTTTTTTAAATATTTATTTAACCCTGAACCAATCAAAGTCAACAAACCCTCCTAAATTTTTTGTTGCATAGTTGAACAAACAAAATTTATTTCCCGTAAATATTTTTAAACTGAACCGCATCATCAATTTATCACCCAAAGGCTTGAATATTTTATCGTCGGTACTGTATTCGAAGGTTGCTTTTGAAGTAGCATTGGATGCAAGTGTGCGCAAATAAATTGTTGAAGCACTTACAGCAATGGAATCAATTGGCTTCCCGTTGTTCACCATCAAAATATATTTCCTGCCTTTTTCTTGATTTACTGCAATATACGCATATGGATCCTGGAAAACTGCAAGCCCGGCAATGTCACCATCTTTCATTTGGCCAACATCCAGTTTTGTTGTTGCAACTGTCGGAATGTTTTGGTCTCGTTTTGCAAATGGCCTTTGAGTAAGGGTGTTACGTGCCATTGTAAAATCTGATGTTACCGTAGCTGTCATCAATCGTAAATAACCCGGCCTTTTTGTAAGCGACCATTTCATTGAATCGGGATTATGATTCCATCCCCATTGCATCCCTAACTTTTTTTCATTGAATTCATCTGATTTTGGTAAATCTTTAATAGGGTATTTTTTACCAACGTTGGGTTTTTTATAAGTAATTACCGCTTTGCCGTTTACGCCAATCATTGGCCAGCCATCAACCCACGTTACAGGCTGTAATGAAGGAAATCGCCCAAATGGCCCGCTGTCAACAAACAAAATCGTCCACCATTGACCAGTTTGCGTTTGAATTAAAGCACCTTGATGAATTCCATAATTCATTCCTTTAGTAGTATCGTAGATTAATAACTTTTGTTCATACGGACCATAAATATTTTTTGAGCGAAGGGCTACCTGCATACCGTCCCTTCCACCATATGTTGAATACAAGTAATAGTAGCCGTTGATTTTATAAACATGGGTTCCTTCAAGCCCTTTGCGAATATCGCCTGTATAAACCAGCGAATCGGGTCCAATGGCAACAAGGCTGTCATTTACTTCAGTTATGGAAATTTTGTTGTATCCCTGAGCCACATAAGCTTTTCCATCATCGTCAAAAAATAATCCCGGGTCATAAAAACCTTTGGGCAAATGTGTAATGTGCCATGGCCCTTCGGCTTTGTTAGCTGTTAACATGAAGCCGCCTTCATTCAAAGTAATAAAGAGTAAATAAAATTTGCCGTTATGATATTTTATGCTCGTCGCCCATTGCCCATGCCCATAACGATTGCAGCTATCAAGGTCATAACATTTGCTGAAATCAAAACGTGGCACCGCATTGCTGCAATATTCCCAGTTAACCAGGTCTTTTGATTTGAGTACCGTAACTCCCGGAAAAATAAACATCGTCGTATTTACCATGTAATACGTATCGCCCACACGTATCACATCAGGGTCGGGGAAATCTGCAGAGATAAGAGGATTCGTATAAGTACCATCCCCATTATCACTGTTTACATTTTGAGCATGCAAAGCTTTTCCTGGCGTTAGCATGAAAAGCAGTACCAGAGCAAGAATATTTAATTTCTTTTTCATCATCATTCTTCTTCTATTCAGTTGTTTTAATTTCAATAATGTTTACAGAATAAGGGTCAAGCTTTCTTGAAAAAGATTTCTTAATGCCACTTATGTTTTCACTGACCGGTACTATATTCTCCGGCTCTGTGATTGAATTGGTTTCATCCGGCTTATCTCCTTTCACTACTATCAATGTCCCTGCAGGATTCACTTTTGCTATCCCATCCAGATTTATTTTTATACTTTGCTTTTTTGCCGTTGTGTTTACAACCTTAAGATAGATGGTTCCCGTTGTGTCATTCATTGTGGCAGCATAAAATACCGTAGGGACTTGCGTCATCTTTTTGCCTGCAGCACTATCTCTCGGCGAAAGCGGTTTGTTTTGCTCAGGAATGTTGGTGGCTGTTATGGGCACTATTTTATTTCCTAAATAATGACTGAATAATTTTTGTACATAGTACGATGGCGAACCATAACTATTAAGCGCATCATAACCTATCAAATCAGAATCCCATTGCCACGCTCTTCTTCCCGTAGCAGCATCTTTACTAACGTTTACGAACAGGGGCGCATAGCAAGACATAATTACCAAATCTGAATTACGTTCCATTCCTGTCATCCATGCCGCATCGCCTAAGGCAGCGTTTAAATTTGTAGTGGGGGCGCCTTCTCTTGTTGCCCATTCTCCCACAAAAATCTTTGGCCCGTTGCGGTCGTACTTATCATACTGAGAAGCATTCTCCCACATATCCCACGAGTTGCGGTAATAATGTTCATCCACTACAAGCGGCTTTTTGCCGGACGTAACCTGCATGGAAGCATACTGGGTACCGGGAATGGTAGAAATACAGGTTAGTTGAGGGTATTTTGCTTCAATAGCATTTCTGAACTGGTTGAACCTTCCGTCATAACTGTTTGACCTGTCAAACCAATCTTCATTTCCAATTTCCACATATTTGAGTTTGAATGGTTCAGGATGGCCGTCTTCTGCGCGTTTGGCTCCCCAATAAGTGGTTGTATCACCTATAACGTATTCTATTTCATCCAAAGCATCATCTACATATGGTTTTAAAAGTGGGCCGGCATCTACATGGTCTCCATCCAATGAGTATCCTGCATATACTGCCAAAAGCGGTTCTGCACCCATATCTTCAGTCCATTTCAAAAACTCGAGCAAACCCATTCCGTCTGAGGCGCGGTAGCCCCATGAGCCGTTGTGGCCAGGACGGTTGTCAATCGGGCCAAGGGTGGTTTTCCACGGAAATGCATCGTTTATTGTCGGGCCTTCTAAAAAGTTCCCGCCGGGAAATCGAAGAAACTTTGGTTGCATATTTACCAGCATCTGCATCAGGTCACGCCGGAAACCATTGGCCTGATTGTCGTAAGTTGGCGGAAATAAAGAAACGAGATTGAAATAATACACGCCTTTGCGGTCAGTAGAAATTACAAACCGGGCTTCTTTGGTTGGCGTAACATCTGCAGCCGTGGTTAAGTTGACTTCATACTTTTTCCAGTAAATGCTTTTTTCAAGATTGATAGTTCCTTTTGCGTATACTGTTTTCCCGTCATTGCTTTCAATAGAAACGGTTATCAGGCCGGGGGTGTTATTTTCAATTACCGGCAGCGGCGGTGTGCTGGGTTTGGGTTCCCACGACCAGCGCGGAGGTTCTCTGCGGTCTGTCCCTTTTATATAAAATGAAGCTTTGTAGGTTGTGGATGGCTTTACGGGAATGCCCCAGTATCCGTCATTGGCAATGCCCACTCTTCCGTAAGCCTTTTCTACCGTAAGCCGTAAGCACGCGGAAAGTGCTCCGTTTATGGCGTTGCGGCGTTCGTCATTGGGAACGTGTTCTTCCGCACCTATTAATTTCATCTCTGCTTCTGTTGATGGATTATCCTTTACAAGCGTCCATCCTTCCGGCCCGGTTTTACTGTCTTTAAATGCCCTGTTGCGTATCAATTCTCCATACAGGCCGCCATCATAGGAATGGTTGATTTCTTCGGTCATTAACCCATACAGCATCGGGCTTACACTGGCATCTGATTTTGCTACGTTTAATGTGAGCACAGGTGTTTGCCCAAAAACCGGGTTAATGGCTAAACCGCCTGCAACTAACAACAGTAAACAAAGGTTTTTTATCATTTTTATTTTCATACTAAGCAATATTTTAATGTTTTATCTCCGAGTAACTATTTGTTCAACTCACTTTTAAAGATTCATTTGTTATTAGTGGTTCATAAAAAAATTTGTCTTGTTGAATTATTGAAATATTTATGGTTTTATGAGTTGATACTTGCCGCTTAAATGCATCAGGCTGAACAGATACAACAGGCCATCATAATATGGGTCAAAATAACCATCACTGTACGGCTCCAATTTCACGTTCCACAATGCATGTACAAAATCAAAATTATCCTTTCTGATCATTTCAGTAGACGCCACTGTGGCAAGCAATCCAAGAGAGTGCCGTAACTTTTTAAATCCTCCGGCCTGTAGAATACTATCAGGCGTTGAACCATCAGGATTAAACTGGTCTACAAATTTGTCGATGCCTTTGGAACGGAAGAAAGTCTGAATGCGTTTTGCATAATCCTCCTGCCAGGTTTTATCTTTTCTAAACCAGACATAATCCATCGCGATATTCATTGGAACGCGCCATGAATCGTATCGAAAGGCATCCGGCAACCAACGTGAAGGACGCGGCGCTCCGCTAAACTCAGTATTATCATAGTTAAGCCCCGTAACAGGGTTACAAGCCCTATGCAGAAAAGCGCGGGCAGTATCCGCGCAATCTTCGTAGAATTGTTTATGTCCATCCTTTGCATACAATGCCCAAACTTCAAAAAAAGCCGGTAACTGATAAGAAGGGTCAGTCCATTCGTGGCTGTATTTTTCAGGCCCGAAAGTTATTTGTTTGTGCTCAGTATTAATAATATTATAAATGCCGCCGGAACCATCTTTTTTCCACATGTTATCCAAAATGTACCGGGCCTCTTTGTAATAATCAATACCGGTATTATTTCCCCAGCGGTTGGAAGCAAAAAGTAAATCTGTTATAAAATATAATTCACCATCCGGAGCAATTCCTTCAGAGTTTTTTTTCATTGTTGCAGGATTAATACTCCATGCAAAATACCCTTCCCGTGGCCCTGAAGAATTTTGCAAATATTTTTTACTCCATCGCCAAATTCTATCAAAAACCTCTTTCTTATTCAACTGTACAGCTACCATCATTCCATAAGAAAGTCCTTCTGTTCTTGCATCATGATTTTTTACATCCGATACATAAGCCATCGAATCCCCTACTTCAAAATAAACTTTGTTCGGCCCTTCAAATAAATCATGATAAGCTTTATCAACTTTTGCATTAATATCGGCTTCCTTATAACCTGCCATTTTAAAGGTATTAGGATAAACACCGGTATAAAAAGCACCTTTTGTTTTTTGCGCATCCACTTTACCAAGGCTGAATGAGAAGAGGCAAACAATCAATAAGGAGATTTTCATGTTCCCAAATATTTCACTTGTTTTTTTTAATAAACCCATAAATTGAATTTGAAAATTGACAAATATTTTTTTACGAATTCTCAATCAGCATATATTAATATAGCAACTTTTAGATGAAACTTAGTTAGAAAGTCCGCAAGCAATAGTGTTTATTAATAAGTGTCAATTTTACATTTATAAGGCTAAAGTAAGATTATTTCTTTTAAATTCACTCTATTGCTATAATATTTTCTTGCTTTTAAATACGCTGAAAACATCGTTTTTTTTTACAAAGAAACAATGGATCCTGAATGTATTACTCAATTTTAAATACCCTGAAAGAGTGAGGCTTAATCGTAATGCTATAAACTTTTTTTTCCTTCCTGTTTTTTTCTATATAGCTCATCCCCGGTTTTCTTATTTCGCCAATAAATTGCTGACCGGTGCTGATATCAGTAAGTCTATCGTGTTGAGCCGATGTTACAATATTTATAGCTGTTTCTTTATCAAGAAATGATTCTGTAATAAAGGTATTATTGTCATAAACGTATAAGCTAATTCCGGATGGGCCTTCTATATACACCGGCAATTGAGCGCCCATTACTTCCCGTATTTTACTCAGTACTTCCGCCGGTAAGTTATATAGGTCAGAAAAATTATCGGGAATAGTTAGCACATACAAATGTCCTTTTGAATAAGTGGCGTCATGCAAAATCGGCCATCCATCTGAACCACTGATACCTGAAACGAGTTCCCAGGAATCGTTGGTAAGGTATTGTATCTGCGGAATTAAAATTGGCTTATCAGTATGAATTAGCTGAAGACCGCCGGCCGTAAAATCCTGAACAAATGATTTTTTGTCTGTATAACGCAGTTCGACAATATCATCCAGTTTATTCTGTATATTTTTAAGCAGCCCCGAGGTAATAACAACTGATTTCCCTTCCATCAATTGCTTTTTTATTTTATCAACAATGTGGTCATCGAACTTTGCTTCTTCAGTTAATAAAATGATACTATCCTGGGCAGGAAACTCAGGTTCCATATTCATCGGTATACCAATCATGCCCAAATAATTCTGCAAAAAATCTTCTCCAACCGCATTATAAGGGCGATAACTTTTTATACCAACGGGATTGCCCAGCTTACCTAAAAATTTATCTACCTTTTCAAAAGTGTAACCGGCAACTCTTGCAATCGTTGAAGGCCTTGAAGGTTCACCACCATTATAATTTACAGGTTGTTGCATCATTTCATCATAATCGAAACTTGTATGCTGCCCCTGCCATGGGGCACGATCCGTTGCATAAACAGGTCTGCTTAAACTGCGAAAATCAAACAGCGTTTGTTCAGGAGCTTTTGCAAATAATGTTATCCAAAGCTGTTCTGCATACCGATCAGAATAATTACTGCCATACGGATCAACCCAGCCGCCACCATTTCTTCCGGGTGCAATATTATCATAATAACGAATGATGTTATAACCGAGATAAGGCTGAAGATGTTGTGCTGACATAACTGCATCGCGGGTTTCAGTGCCTGTATAAATACCATCAAATATTTTTGGTTCTTCCTTCAGGTTAAAGCCAAGCCCCTGGAAATGTTCATACCAGTTAGGAAATTTAATTACCACTTTTACTTTTGGATTAACCGCTTTTGCCGGCCCAACAATTAACGATTTTGCAGCTTCCGTCATTAGCTGTAAACGATACTCAGTCCAGCTTCTATCGCCTTTATCTTTTATGGCTTCATCATCTTTACAATTGGTAAAAAAGAAATCATCCAATATAAATTCATCAAAGTTTTTAGCGGTATACTCACTTAACTTTTTAGCCAGTTTCCTATCATCCGGATTACTGTAACAAAATGTTTGAAAACGGTTTGGCTCACTAATAGTAAAGGTGATTCCACCGGCGACTTCAATGCCCCTGTCTTTAAAAAACTTTTTAGCAATATCTAATGTTTTCTGGTCTACTATCTTTAAATCCCTATGTGTTTCCAGGTAAACTTTATCAACTTTCAACTGTCTTGAAATCTCATTCCACCTTGGTTTTAAATAATTAGTCGTATCGCCCATTTGCATTACCTCATAAGCACGGCAATAAACAGATACTTTAAAATTTTTATAATGTTGCGCTGAAGTATTCAAAAAAAACAATACCGGGAAAAGAAAAAAGGCGAGCTTCTTCATAATAAAATTTATTTGGATTTGATTTATAAAAATAAGCGAGAAAAAATATGCTCAATTGCTATACGGCTTCAAATATCGTACAGTAAACGGAGTTTTATTGGCGATTTTCATTTTACTAAGAAATGAAAGGAAGGATGAAATAATTCATCCCTCAATCACTCTTGCTTATGAAAAAACTTTCTTTGTTAATATCCCGGAATTTGTAAAATCTTTTTAGTCTTCTTTCATTTTTACAACTTCCTAAATCTGAAAGTTTAATCTTAATCAGATACTAGTGTCGATATGCTCTTCGCTGGAAAAGTGGTAGCAAAAACACTTCCTGAAATTGAAATAGTATCGGCTACAAGGTTAGATAAACTTGTGGTTGTGTACTTTGTAAAACCAGTAACAGATACATCATTTAGATTCAATGGCAGATAAGCATCAGATGAATTTTGATTAATAATGACTATAACTATTTTTGAACCACTCTTATAGGCAGTAGCATAAATACCAGGTGAGGGATTTTCAGTACAAGATATTTTCGTATAGCCCGGACGTATGTACCTTGCATATTGTGCCATAATGTAGCCCAGTTTCTGTATCTTACCGCTTTCACTTATTGGCCCATAGGTTCTTCTTATATACCAACATACATAAGCTGCCCAACCTGCAGTCATACAATCATTTATTTCCTTAGCAGCCTCCATGGCATTTTGCCAGTCATTTCCGCTGATATTGGAATTGGTATAGTGTTCAGTCATCCATACCGGTTTATCTACTGATAAATTATAGGGAGTTGCGCCATAAATATGCCCGGCAATAAAAGCTGTTTTTGATTTTGCAGCCGCATTGCTTAAATATGAATTAATATACGTTGCATCCATATTAAAAGGCTCCGGGGCCATAATAGGCGCACCGCAACTATCTCCTTCTGCTGCAACAAAATCCGCCACTTGAGAAGCAGTCATTTCCATTGACTCATACGTCGCCTTATAATTAGGTTCATTGGTTGGGCTAATAGCGGCTAACCCACCTACGGCTGTATTAAAATCTTTCAGATAAGCAGCAAAAGCTGAATAAGAATCTGTTTTAATCGTTCCTCCGATTACATTGTTATTGGTTTTCATTGAAGCCGGAGCTGACCAGGCAGTGGCTATAGCTGAACCTCCATACGATTTACATGCATCTATTGTTGCTTTTGCCTGTGAAAATCCGGACCTGTCCACAGGAACCCTGACACGAACAATGCTTAATCCAATCCCATCGGTTGGAGAAAAAGCAGTATCTCTTTGGCCGGCCGTTAAATCTCCCGTCCAGTCAACAATGTCTGCTCCGCCAAATCCATAAATAGTTTGTTGAGTTATACTTGCAGTAATCACTACCGGAGTGCTTATGGTATCAATATTAGAAGGGGGAGTATTTTGAGAGGTTGCATTACTTGGGTGTTTCTTACAGGCAAAAACAAAAAACAAAACTCCCAGGCTTATTAAAATCCTTTTCATGACTTTATAAATTTTTTATACTAATCTTGATTTCTACTGTTGAAAAACCGGGTTCAGTCAAAGTTAAGAAATCAAACAATTGTGGGTTTCAGAAAAAAGAAACGGGAGATGAAAATCCATCTCCCGGTTTCTGCTTGATTATGAGAAAAATATACAGATTTTCGGTTTTTTGATAAACCTGTTTTTCAAAATAATTATCCTATTGATAACCCGGATTTTGGTATGCCGCAATATCTGCTGCGCTCATTTGCATATTATTTAACTGTCCCAGCGGAATAGGACGCAGATAAAGATAATCCTGGATATTACGCGTTACGGTTTGCGCGTTATGATCCCCATAGTTCACCCCGGCTATTCTATAAGAAGAGGCAAGATTTGCCCATTGTTGTGTACGAACCAAATCCAACCAGCGCCTGCCATCTCCATAATATTCGCGTGAACGTTCAGCGAGGATATAATCAATGGTAATAGTTGCAGGCGTAGCAGCGGTCATTGCAGCACTATTATCTTGTACTAAAGGTGTATTACCGTTGTTGTCATAATCCCACATACCTGCACGTGCCCGAATAACATTAATCAGGTCTCTCGCACTTTGGCCAGCTTGGGTAGTTGCACCCATTACAGCCGCTTCCGCACCAATAAAATAGAATTCTGAAAAATAGGCTATAATGAAAGGACGGGTACTCGCCGCGTTTGGTTGACCTAATGTCCCATTGTTGTCGGTACGGTATTCACCGAGCTTCCAAAGCCCCGGATAAACGACTCTGCTGATGCCATCAGGGCCTACAACAAAATCGGATCTTCCTGGTAAGGTGCCGGCCCCTACATTACTATTACCTTGATTAGCCGGATAGCTGATTGCCGGATTAGGTTGATCGAGGAACGTTAATATAGCATCACCCGGCTGAACCGGCAGAAAGTTGGCATTGTATAAAGTAGTTTGAGAAACCCCGGTGCCTTGTAAATCCCAATTGCCGCGGTACTGGGTAACAAAAGTGCCATCGTACCGTGAATCATTGGTTTTGTCGGCAAAGGTATTTTCAACAGCCCCGATTGTCGGGCACATACGTGTCCACGGGCGTCCCAATTCTTGATTTGCTGCACGCTGAACT
The DNA here is from genome assembly GCA_963811285.1 of uncultured Chitinophagaceae bacterium. Taxonomy (GTDB): domain Bacteria; phylum Bacteroidota; class Bacteroidia; order Chitinophagales; family Chitinophagaceae; genus Ginsengibacter. Next base: position 226,235 of record CAWEQV010000044.1, read on the forward strand.
GAACTCACAGGTGTCCAGGTTGTATTGGAAGTACTACTTCTGATTACTGTATAATTCCACTGCATCATCCACCCGGCAAAGTTATCCTGGCCACCGCCACCGCCATAGGTAAGGCTGGATCCATTATAATATTCGTCATTCTGGGTATGTTCCGCATATAACATTTCTTCCTTGTTCCGGTCGTTTGTGGCAACATGCAAATCATAAAAGGTCGGCATCAAGCCATACGGGCCCGGATCATTGATTGCCGCTATTGACAAGTCATAAGCTTGTTGAAAATAATATTGAGCATTTTTCCCATCCGGATCAGTACGATCTGTTACGGGATAAGTAGGAATATTGTTTGGATTTTTAAGCCACCACGCATAGGTAAGATAAGCTTTTGCCAAATAAAGACGGGCTACGTTTTGAGAAACACCGCCAGTTACCCGTGGCGTTACCGGCAAATCGTTTAGTGCGGTGTCAAGGTCGGGGAATATTGCCTTCGTATAAACTTCCGGCACTGTATTGCGGGTAGAAGTTGCCACTGGATTCTTATTAAACTTCAGCACCCCCGAACCTAAATCCAAGGGAACTCCGCCAAACGTTTGCACTAACTGAAAGTAGTAAAAAGCGCGGAAGAACCGGGCTTCTGCAATAAGCGATGCGGAAACTCCTGCATCCGAACCGTTTTCGATAACCCCACTGGCGGTGTTGATAGGTCCAAAAGCGTTATTCCACAAAACATCAGAACGGCTGGTCTGGGAACTAATATCCCCTTGCCCCGAAACGTCCATTACTTTAAAATTTTGATCTGCACTTTGTGCATAGGTAACCTCATCTGTACCGGTTTCGCCGGTGTTATAGTAGTACGCATTCCCGTAAATGTTACGAAGGTTTGCGTATAAAGAAGTTACTCCTCCCCTTACCCCTGCTTCAGAATTAAAGAAATCCGGAGTATAAGTACTTCGCGGAGTTTCCTTCAGGATTTTAGAGCACGATGTAAAAAGCAGCATAAGGAGAATAGCGCTTGCTGCACTTATTTTAATTTTTTTATTTATAGTTCTCATGATTATATGATTTTAAAATGTCAAGTTAATACCAAGAATATAGGTGCGTGTTTCCGGTGTGTTGGTGCCAACCACCAAAATACGGGACGGGTAGCTTGCTACTGCCTGGTTTTGATTCCCATATGAATTGGTTTGAGGATCCATACCTGTTTCTTTATGGTATGGAGAAAACAGTACAAATGGGTTCTCAACCATCGCATATAAACGCAACCTGTTGATACCGCTACTTTTCACCCATCCCATTTTGCTAAAGTTATACCCGAGTGTCAGTGTTTGTACCTTCAGGTATGATGCATTAAAATGACCAAGAGTACTTCCATACTTTGGATTGTCTCCGCTTAAAGGCCCGGCAGGGTTTGGATATGTAGCATTGGTGTTGGTAGGTGTCCAGTAATCTACATTTACGTTATTCCTGCGGCCGGTCAATAAATTAAGGTAGCCTCCTGACGTATACAATGTGCTGATAAGCACACCACCACTTTGAAAAAGACCTACGGCGGTAAAGTCAAATCCTTTATAAGTTACAGTAGTATTGAAGCCCCCCTGGAAGTTAGGGTTCAAATCCTGTATTTGCTCATCAGCCGGCCCTATCGCCCTTACCGGTGTACCATCCGGATTATAATCACCGGTATATTGCACCTTAATCATGCCGACTTTCCCACCGGGTTCTAAAATACTAAGATTTGGATCTTTTTCTTGCCAAAGTCCAATCTTCTTATAGTCATAAATTACATTTAGAGGGTGTCCTACAAACCAGAGATTGCCTATATTCTGTGTCTGTCCGGAAGCAAGGGATACCAGCTTATTCTGGTTGCTATATAAATTAACACCTGCTGTCCATGTCCAGCCATTATGATTATCCAATATGGTACCATTGAGTGAAAGTTCAAAACCTTTGTTTTGGGTATTTCCCACATTATCCGTGAAGGTTGATACCCCCGTAGTTTGCGGCAACGCAACATCCAAGAGAAGATCATTTGTTTTTGTAACATAATATTCCGCGGTTCCTGAAAGCCGGTTATGCAGAATAGAGAAGTCAAGTCCATAGTTCCATGTTTTAGAATATTCCCATCCTAAATTAGGATCCGGAAGTCGGGATACATAGTATCCTACAGCATAGTCTGTCGGTCCAAAGTTGTAAGGGCTGGTACCCAATCGGCCAAGTGTAGAATATGGTGACACTGCCTGGTTCGAGGTTTCCCCATAACCCACTCTCAGTTTCAATTGATTTATTACCGTAATACCTTTCATAAATGATTCATTGGCAATATTCCATCCGGCTGAAACAGCAGGATAAGTATGCCATTGATGGCCGGGTGCCAATCTTGATGAAGCATCAGCGCGTATGATACCAGTTATCATATAACGGTTAGCGTATTCGTAGATAGCACGTCCCATCCACGATTCCAAACCGCTCTGCGAATAACCCTGGGCATTGGGATTAATAGTAATTTGCCCAAGCGCCTGCCCCAGATTATAAAATTGAAACTGATCGTTTGGAATTCCCTGTGCCGAAATATTGGAGCTGTGATAATTATCCTGCTCTGCTGAGTACAAGGCTGTTACGTTTAAATGATGTTTTTCAGCAAAGGTTCTGTCATATGTCAGCAGGTTTTCAATTGTTTTATTGAGAGTTACTGAATGGATAATAGTAGCAACTGAAGGAGTAGTAGCGTTCGTGCTCGTTATTCCTGTTCCGGTATAACTGTCATTGTCAGTCGTGCTATAGTTCAACCCGATATTGACCCGGTATTTTAACCCCCTGACCCCCGGAATAGTCAATTCTCCATATATATTATTGAATGTTCCGAGTGTTTTTATAGGATTAAGCCATTGATCTTTTAAACTATCCACAATGTATCTTGTCTCATTCCAGTTATTATCCAAAGGCATCTGTATGCTTTGCTTTAATGAACCATCAGCATTATAAGGACTTGCGAGTGGTGACATGCTTAAAACGTTGTACAAACCCACCTGGTTACCTTCAGATGTATTATAGTCTGTATTAGTAGTGAAGCCGAGGCGAATGTATTTACCCACGCCCTGGTCAATAGAAGCATTAAGCGAAAACCGTTTGAATTCCTGGGTAGGAATCAGGGACTGGTCATCATAATAACCTAAACCAAAGTGATAACTGCCCTTTTCGGTACCACCTGAAACTGCTATATTCTGATTGGTTACCGGAGCGGAAGGCCTGTAAAACAACTTTTGCCAATCGGTATTTACATTATTCGATTCATCCGTCCCGTTCGTATATATTCCTGCTGCTTGGCGAAGGCTAGCAAATTGCGGCCCGTTCATCATGGGGAAAGGAGCCCATAGTTTATGTAAACCGTAGTAACCATTGTAGCTTATTTGTGGTTTTTGCCCTATTGCTCCTTTATTAGTGGTAATCAAAATAACACCATTGGCACCGCGTGAACCATAAATTGCGGTTGCCGAAGCATCCTTCAAAACACTAATACTCTTAACAGTTTGTGGATCGATATCACTGAAAGAACCGGAAAAAGGAATACCATCAAGAACAATTAATGGATCATTGCTGGCAGTTAGTGAACGCTGTCCGCGTATCAGTATTTGCATCGGAGCGCCGGGTTTTGTATTTGTTTGAGATATCTGCACTCCCGGTAAGCGTCCCTGGAGAGCACTTGAGACATTAGAGGCTGGCACTTCATTCAATTTATCGCCACTTATAGTAGAAACCGAACCCGTTATAGCTTCTTTACGTTGAGTACCATAACCAACCACAACTACCGTGTTAAGGCCGGTCGCTTCAAAGGTTAGAGTAACATCTAAAAAACTTTTTCCCTGCACCGGCACTTCTTTTTCAGTGTACCCAATGGATGAAATAACCACTGTGCTGTTCGCCGTCGTGTTAATTTCAAATGATCCTTGTGCATCTGTAGTCACGCCTTTGCTTGACCCTTTTATCATAACAGAAGCACCAGCTATCGGTTGCCCTGATTCATTCGTCACTTTTCCTCTCACAACCGTTGTGTTTTGAGAATAAGCCGCGAAAGAGAAGAATAGTAAAGGAAGTAGAAAAAAAGGAAACCATTTTTTCCTACTTCCCCTTTTGATATGCAAAAGTGTTTGTGTGGATAAACCTTTCATAATTACAATTTTAAGTTTTATAATGAGCAATTCTTAACTAACATATTGAGATAGCTATCCAGTCAATAGCTTCTCTGTGATTTTTTTACACACTTTTTTAAATCAACCCTGCTGTCATTAGTCCATCAATTCTTTACACCGATCCTTTCTTTCTTAAGAAATAAATTTGTTTTTGTGGGAAGTTCTTTAAGCTATACTGTTAAAGCATCTTCATAACCAAGCGAATCAATTTACCAATTGAAAAAACATTTTTTTATCATTTGACAGGGCTAAAGTAAACATTTTTTTTATAAATGTAACCGATTACAATTTTTTTCTTAAAAATATTTTTTTTTATATAGCTTTACCTGCCTTAAAGTTGATGTAAACGATTGTAATTATAAGAGATAAGAAACTTGAGGATATTGCTTGCAGCTTATATTTCGTTTGGAAGAATTAGCTGCGGTTTTTAAGAACAGTAATTGTTCGCGGATAAGTATCACAAAAAATAAGCCGTAGTAAAATCGTAAGAAATAAAGTAAAGGCTACTTCAGCATTTGATATAACAAGAAAGGTTATGCGCGCATTAAAAGAAAATAAAATCAAAATTCTGACTATATTGCAATAGTAAGATTTAAGAATGATGCGATATGGCACTCTGGTAGAGATTCCATTATTCATCATCAATTATCCTTGAGAAGTAACGACGCGAAAATCTTATTATCTATATGTAAAGGGTAAAGTTATTTAAGTAATACCAATACCATTGCAGTTCAAATCCGATCATCAGGAAATTCTAAAACCCCTTAAAATAAAGCAGACAAAGGGACCTATAATCTTTAATTAAACCACTAACGAATAAATAAATAATGATCAAAGAAAAAGAAAAGGAGGTTACCATTTATGACATTGCTTCTGCACTAAATATTTCCATTGCTACCGTTAGCCGTGCTTTGAAAGATGATCCGGTAGTTAATAAAAAAACAAGGAAAAAAGTTTTCCAGGTAGCAGAGGAAATGAGTTACCGTTCTAATCTTTTTGCCCGCAATCTACGGAATCAAAAAACCAAAACAATTGGAATAATTGTAGGCAAATTGAATAGCAATTTTATTTCATCTGCTATCTCAGGAATCGAAAGTGCTGCATACAAAAAAGGTTATAATCTTATTATCAGCCAATCTTCCGAATCGGCAGACAAAGAAATTGCAAGTACCAAAACCATGTTTAATAATCGCGTGGATGGCCTGCTGGTCTCATTGTCTTATGATACAGAAAACCTTTCTCATTTTGATATCTTCCGTGAAAAAAATATACCGGTTATTTTTTTTGATCGTGTAATGGGCGATGATTACTATGCTAAAATTATTATTGAAAATAAAAAAGCCGCTTACCAGGCAACAAGCCACTTAATTGAGCAGGGATGTAAAAAAATTGTACATGTAACGGCAACACCCAAACAAAATGTTTATATAGAAAGATTAGCAGGATATAAAGAGGCGCTGGAAGACCATTCTATAAAATTCGATAAGAAAAATGTGATTTTCAATAATCTAAAATTTGAAGATGGGGAAGATGCAGCAGCGTTAATATTGAAAATGAAACCATTGCCAGATGGCGTTTTCGTTGCTAATGACAATTGTGCTGTGGGTTGCATGCTTGCTTTAAAACAAGCCGGAATACGTATTCCCGAAGATATTGCTTTTGTGGGCTTTAACAACGATCCGGTTTCTAAAGTAATAGAACCTAATCTTACCACGATTAATAACCCGGGCTACAATATGGGTGAAGTCGCCGCCAATAACCTGATCGATCATTTAAACGGAACATCGAACATTCATACAACCAACATTATTATTTTAAGATCGGAATTTATCATTCGCGCATCTTCGCAAAAAAAGAAAACCGAGTAATTTATTAATTAAAATGAAGCGATATTTTAAAAAAAACAGATAAAAAATTAATGGGAAAAATTAAAACGGAAACAATTGCAATTGTAACAGGGGGCGGTTCAGGAATAGGTTTCGCCATCGCAGAAAAATTTGTAGGCAACAAAATAACAACCATCATCATCGGACGAAATAAAGAAAAATTAAAAAATGCAAAAGCCAAACTGGGAGAGCTTTGTAGTACGATATCTTTTGATTTGAATGACCTTTCAGCCATTCCTGTTTTGGTAAAAAAAATACTTAAAGAATATGGCAAGATTGATATCCTTGTGAACAATGCAGGCATAAATCTTAAGAAAGAATTTACGGAAGTAACTGACGCAGAATTTCACAAAGTAATTCAAACAAATGTTGAAGCGATATTCACGTTGTCACGTGAAGTGTCAAAACCAATGATTGAAAATAAAAGCGGAAGCATTATCAACATCAGTTCGATGGCGTCCCAATATGGTTTGCCGAAAGTAATTGCCTACTCCGCATCGAAAGGAGCTATCGAATCAATGACGCGAGCAATGGCGGTAGAACTTTCACCAAAAGGAATTCGTGTAAATTGTATTGCGCCCGGGTTTATTGCAACCGAAATGTCGGCAAATGCTTTGAATAATGATAAAGAAAGAAAAAGCAAAGTATTATCAAGAACGCCAATGGGTGTTTTAGGCTCACCTTCAGATATAGGTGACGCTGCATTATTTCTTGCATCTCCTTCATCTTCATTTATCACAGGAATTGTAATGCCGGTTGATGGAGGAAATTCAATTGGATTTTAAACACAGTAAACGAATTTTTTTAAATGGTTTTTATTTTGGTTTTTTAAAGCAAGCTTAAACGATATGAGATTACACCTCCTTTTACTAAATATAATTTTTTTATCCGGGAATGTAATGGCTCAAAATTATATTTCAGATAAAGGCGGCAAAGATGATTTTCCCATTGTTTCACAAACTGCTACATCTATTTATACCGATGTTCATGATGACTGGCTGATTCAAAAAACAGCTTCGCTTTTTCAGGAAGACATTGAAAAAGTAACCGGCAAAAAACCTGAAATTATTCATACCCTTCCTTTAAAATCCGCTAATCTCATCATCATTGGGAACATACAAAATTCAACAGTTCTAAAGCAACTGATTCAATCCAAAAAAATAAATGCGGACAGCATCCAAAATAAATGGGACGCTTACCAAATAGAAGTAACACCGAATCCATTCAAAGGAATCGGACAAGCTTTAATAATCAGCGGCAGCAATAAAAGAGGAGCCGCTTATGGTGTTTTTGAATTGAGTAAACAAATCGGGGTTTCCCCGTGGTATTGGTGGGCAGATGTACCGGTGAAAAAGAAAAAAGCGCTTTACATAGACAATAAGATTTTTTTGCATGATAATCCTTCTGTCAAGTATCGTGGCATTTTTATCAATGATGAAGCACCTGCATTTTCAGGATGGACTAAGGAAAAATTCGGCGGAGTTAATCACCTGGTTTATGAAAAAATGTTTGAACTGCTGCTAAGGTTAAAAGGCAATTACTTGTGGCCGGCAATGTGGGCAAATGCGTTTAACGATGATGATACACTGAATCCAATTCTCGCTGATAAATGGGGAATCGTAATGGGAACCTCTCATCATGAACCAATGATGCGTTCGCAGCAGGAATGGAAGCGTTATGGCAAAGGTGCATGGAATTACGAAACTAATGAAGCGGTGCTGGATTCATTCTGGAAAAAAGGAATTGAGAACATGGATCATCATGAAAGTATTGTTACTATCGGAATGCGTGGAGATGGGGACAAACCAATGACACAAGGCAGCAATATAGCTTTGCTGGAAAAAATTGTAGCCGATCAGAGAAAATTAATTGCGGAAGTGACCGGCAAACCAGCATCTGAAACGCCACAGGATTGGGCATTGTATAAAGAAGTACAGGATTATTATGATAAAGGAATGCGTGTACCCGATGACGTTACCTTATTATTCAGTGATGACAATTGGGGAAATCTTCGCAGGCTTCCAAAACTTAATGCCAAACCGAGAAGTGGCGGATATGGTATTTACTATCACTTTGATTATGTGGGAGGCCCGAGGAATTATAAATGGATTAATACCAATAATATCGCGAGAGTGTGGGAGCAAATGCACCTGGCTTATTCTTACGGAGTAGATAGAATTTGGATAGTAAATGTGGGTGATTTAAAACCAATGGAATTACCGATTTCATTTTTCCTCGATTATGCCTGGAATACAAAAAAAACGACTGTTGATAATATCGGAAATTTTTACACAAAATGGGCGTCCCAACAATTTGGGAAAACTCATGCAAAAGAGATTGGTGATATTCTTCAAAAATATTCTCAGTATATTTCCAGGAGAAAACCTGAGTTATTGTCACCTGAAACGTACAGCCTTACTAATTATAATGAAGCAGACAGAGTTATTGGCCAATATGAAAAGCTTGATGATGAAGCTGAAAAAATAAATAATGAATTACCTTCCGGATATAAAGATGCGTATTTTGAATTGGTTCTCTTTCCCGTAAAGGCGTTTGTGAATTTAAATAAATTATACGTGGCGGTTGCTAAAAACAGAATGCTTGCTTCGGAAAATAATACAGCTGCCAATAAATATGCTGATGAAGCTAAAAAGTATTATAAGACTGATTCATCGCTTTCTTATCAATATAACCATGAATTAGCTAATGGAAAATGGAATCACATGATGGATCAAACACATATTGGTTATACTTATTGGCAGGAACCGCGTTTTAATACAATGCCACAGGTAAAATATGTTAGTGACACTGCAAAAAAAGATCTAAGTGTAAAAATTGATGTCAGAAACAAAACATCTGAAAGCCTTATTCCTAAAAATGCAAAGGGAAATATTTTTTATGAAAAGAATGGCTTCGTCTCCATCGAAGCAGCTAATTATTCTAAAGAGGTAAACACAAAAAATATTAAATGGGAAATCATTCCCGGAATAGGAAAAGAAGGAAATGGAATAACTACTTTTCCTGTAACTGCAAATGAAAAAACGATTACTAACGGTAACCCATACCTGCAATATGATATGTACGTTTATGATACAGGAAAAGTAAAGCTTGATGCTTATTTTTCACCCACATTAAATTTTGAAAACGACAGCCTGGGTTTACAATATGCTGTTTCAATTGATAATGAAAGACCACAAATTGTTTCCATCAATAAAGATGATAAAAATGATAGAATTTGGGGCAGGTGGGTAGCCAATAATATTATCATTAAAACTACACAACATGAAATTTCAGAACCAGGAAAGCATATAGTTAAATATTGGATGATAAGCCCGGCCGTGATCTTACAAAAAATCGTTCTTGATTTTGGCGGGTTGAAAGAAAGCTATCTCGGGCCCCAGCAAACAATTGTTACGTCTAAAAACAAATAAACATGATAAAAAAAATCCCACTCGTTCTTTCTTTTTCTGCAATACTATTTGCAGGTGGTGCAGTTGCACAAAAGGCTTCATTAAAAGCAGCATTTAAAAAAGATTTCCTGATAGGCACCGCAATTAATGTCGGCCAAATAGAGGGAAGAGATACTGCTGCAGACAGATTAATCAAACAACAATTCAATGCGGTTACTCCTGAAAATGTTATGAAGGCTCAAATAATACAACCCGGCTGGGATACCTACAATTTTTCTGCCGCTGACAAACTGGTTGCCTTTGCAAAAAAGAACAATATTAAAATAAATGCACACAATCTTATCTGGCATAGCCAGTTGCCATCGTTTATGTATCGCATGCAAAGTGCTGATTCTGTAAGGCAGTATTTTGTGAATCACATTACAAAAGTGGCAGGGCGTTACGATGGAAAAGTGTATTCCTGGGATGTAGTGAATGAAGCATTGAACGAAGATGGGACTTTACGCAATTCGATTTTCTTACAAAAACTTGGGCCCGATTATATAGTTGAAGCCTTTCGGTTAGCTGAAAAAGCATCGCCACATTCAAAATTATATTATAATGACTATAATATTGAACAACCAAAGAAGAGAGCGGGCGCCATTGCATTGATAAAAAAGATTCAGGCTGCGGGTGTTCGTATTGATGGTGTTGGCATACAAGGCCACTGGAGAATGGATAATGTTCCGATGAAGGATATTGAGGAAAGCATAAAGGAATTTTCTGCATTGGGTGTTGAAGTAATGTTTACTGAACTTGATTTAAGTGCGTTGCCACATCCATCGGGTCGTGCAACCGCCGATATAAGCTCAACCGCAAAAGGAAGCGCAAACATGAATCCTTATCCGAACGGGTTACCTGACTCTGCTCAACAAGTGCTGGCCAAATCTTATGCAGATTTATTTACTCTTTTTATGAAATATAAAAAAGATATAAGCCGTGTTACCTTCTGGGGTGTTGAGGATGGGGAATCATGGTTAAATGGATTTCCTATTCGCGGCCGGACTGATTATCCATTGTTGTTTGATAGAAACTTTAAACCAAAGCCGGCATTTTTCAGCGTACTTGCTACAGCAAAAAAATAATAATGATTTTCATCAAGTTAAATTACAATTTATGACCTTCCCGGGTATAACGTTGACAGAACAAACAACCGAAAACAAATTGGTTGTTAGTTCACAGAAATTATCTGTAAACGGGAGACTTACCGGAAGTTCATTAAGGAGGAAACTATTCCTGGTGGCTGTTTCGCCAATTGATTTTTTATTTAATTCTTCATTTTCAAACAAAAAAGTAAATCAAGTTTGATGAATCAGAAAAGTAATGAAGTTTGGCTAATTAGAAGTGTCGATGAAGTGTTTCATCAGCGCTGAAAAAACGATGTAAATATTGGCAAGAAAATATTAAGAAATCGGAAGATGGAATTTTTTTATGAAAACGATTACAACGTGTGCATTATCTTTGGATGCTATTCTTTCTCCCGGTTTAAAGTTGCAACACGCCTTGTAAATAGCTTGATTGAGACGTGAAAACAAGTATACGAGGATTCGATGATTAAAAAAATTCAATGAAATAATAAATTACCTTAAATCAATTTTTATGAAAAAAGAAAATTACAAAGCGCTCCAATTGCTCAAGGTTATCTCATGCCAGGGCTTGGTTGTTCTCCTCACAGGATTTTTTATTCAAACCGCCTGTGGTCAATCAAAAAGCGTGTCGGGTACTCAAGGCCAACCCATCTATCTGAATACTCATTATTCCTTTACGGAAAGGGCCGCAGATCTGGTTTCGCGAATGACTTTGGAGGAAGAAGTACTACAACTTCGTACGAATTTTGCCCCGGCTATTCCTCGTTTGGGGGTGCACCAGTATTTTTATTGGAGTGAGGGCCAGCATGGGGTAAACACAATGTTTGGTGATTTACATTATGGCCAAACCCAAAACAATCAAAGATATTCTCCCGGACCTCGTGCAACAAGCTTTCCGGTAAATTTTGCTACTACTATGAGTTGGGACCCTGAGCTTATTTATAAAGAAACAAAAGCGATTTCAGATGAAGCACGAGGCTTTGTGGATAAATCACTTTTTGATAAAGGTCAGAATAATCTTGGAGAGTCACGTGATGACTATGGTAACCTGACATATTGGGCGCCAACGGTTAACCTGGACCGGGATCCGCGCTGGGGGCGCACCGATGAAGCCTTCGGTGAAGATCCATACCTGGCATCGCACATGGAAGCTGCATTTGTTAACGGATACCAGGGACAAACGATGGATGGCAAACCTGAAACCGGCTACCTGAAAGTTGCAGCAACGGCTAAACACTATGCGCTGAATGATGTTGAAAATAATCGGCAGGGTATATCGTCGAATGTTGATGATGAGGCAATCCGTGATTATTACACAGCACCTTTTAAATACCTTATTGAAAATGCTAATGTAGCTGGTTTAATGACTTCATATAACGCGATTAACGGTACGCCCGCAGTAGCAAATACCTATATCGTGAATGAGTTGGCTCAACGAACCTATGGCTTCAATGGTTACATCACTTCTGATTGCGGAGCAGTTGGAACCACTTATAATAATTTCCCGACAGGTCATGCATGGGCAGCACCGGGTTGGAGTACTGACAGACAAGGACGCGACGCTACATGGACCAATAAAACGACTGGTGCTAAAGTATCTGGTGCGGCAGGTGGCCAGGCCTTTTCCGTAAGAGCCGGAACCTGTCTTAATTGTACGGGAACAGAATATACTTTGCAAAATATTGAGGATGCTATTAAGGCAGGTATTTTGAGCAAAGACGTTATCGATCAGGCTTTAACAACCGTTTTTACAATCAGGATGAAGACCGGCGAATTCGATCCGGCCTCGATGGTTCCTTATACAAAAATCACGAAAGATGTCATACAAAGCCCGGAACATCAGCAACTGGCGGAAGAAGTAGCTGAGAATACCCTGGTACTGCTTAAAAATGAGGCTGTGAAAGGAACAAATACAAAACTGCTTCCGCTCAATGTTTCAAAAATTAATAAGATTGTAATCGTGGGCGATCTCGCAAATACGGTTACTCTTGGGGGATATTCCGGCAATCCCGATTTGAAAGTCGACGCCGTTCAGGGGATTACTGCAGCGGTGAAGGCTGCTAATCCTGGAGCTGAAGTAATTTTTGACAGCACAGGAACTTCAACAACAGCAACTGAACCGGCTAACTTAAGCGACAAAACCAAGGGAGATATTAAAGGTGCCGATCTGGTGATCGTTTTTGTCGGGACAGATGAAGCGATTTCCCGTGAAGGGCTCGACCGCGCTAACCTTTCTATGCCAGGCAACTTTGAATCTCTGATATACCAGACCGCTGCTTTGGGCAATCCAAATATGGTGTTGGCGATACAGTCTATCGGGCCAGTTGAGATCAGTTATACAAAAGATTATTTCCCTGCAATTGTATTCAGCAGTTATAACGGTGAGAGCCAGGGTACTGCTTTGGCGAATGTATTGCTGGGTAAGAAAAATCCAAGCGGACATCTTGACTTTACATGGTACCGTAACGATATGCAACTTCCGAGTAAATCAGATTATTATTTGACTCCACGTCAAACCAATGGCCTCGGTCGTACCTATATGTACTTTTCCGGGAGCAGGGTTGGCAATTTCCGCCATTTTACTCTCGTTCCACCAACCTATCCTTTTGGTTATGGTTTAAGTTATAGCCAGTTTAAAATTTCTGATTTCCAGGTTTCGGCTAAACAAATATCACCTGATGACAAGGTATCAGTTAGCTTCAATGTTACCAATACCGGGAACGTGGCGGGCGAAACGGTAGCGCAACTTTATGTTGCACCTCCTAAAATCCAAGGTGAACAATTACCCAATAAGAAACTGGAAGGGTTCCAAAAGACAAAAGATATACAGCCAGGGGAGAGCCAGAAAATTACCTTAACCGTTAACGCGGCCGATCTGGCATTTTGGAGTGAGAAAGAAATGAAAAGCGTCGTCTATAATGGTATATATCAGTTCCAGATTGGTTACAACTCAAGTGATATTGCTGATTCGGCCGACGTAAATATTCAAGGTAAGTTGACACCAAGAATAACCCATGTGACTGTTCAACCCGAACAAGTGATTTATCATGTAGGAGATAAAATTGACCTAAAAGGTAAAAACAAATGGATAAAAAGTGATATAAATCCTGATCTGGAAGAACAACATGCGGTTGCCGACAATATCATAGAAGCAGTTAATAACGATGGTTCCTTCGTTAATTTGGCTGATACCCAAATAAAATATAGGAGCAGTAATCCCTCGGTAGCCAGCGTGAGTGATAATGGCGTTGTTAAGAGCGCTTGCACCCGGCGTGGCTACGATCACTGCAACAATAAACAACGTTCCAGGAACAACAGTAATTTTAGTAAAATAGACATTGTTAGTATCCAAAGCGTTCAGATTTTTAAAGAAATGATGAAAACAGGAAGTAGGGTGAAAACTCTTAATTATTCATCCTGAAAAAGAATTGACTATGAAAATGAAATTGCGATTGATTACCGGTTTATTATTCCTTTCAATAACATCAACAGCACAGGTAAAGCTGCCGCAGTTGGTGAGAGACAGTATGGTATTACAGCGGGATATGAAAATAAACATTTGGGGATGGGCATCACCAAAAGAAAAAATCAGGATTGATTTCTTAAAGAAAAAATATACAACGGTTGCTGACGGAAAAGGTAATTGGAAGCTGGAGCTACCAGCGATGAAAGCTGGTGGCCCATATACGATGAGCATTTCAGGTAAAAATAAAATTACACTTCACGACATATTAATTGGTGACGTTTGGTTTTGCTCCGGTCAGTCGAATATGGTGCACCAGGTAAAACTACACAGTGTTCAATATCCGAACGCAATTCCGAACGCACACTATCCTGAAATAAGACAATTTTGGATCCCAACTTTAACGAATCTGCAAGGGCCATTAGATACCCTCCCAACGGGTTATTGGAAGGCAGCTATTCCGGAAAACGTTCCCGATTTTTCAGCCATAGCCTATTTTTTCGCCAAGGATCTTTATGAAAAATATCATGTGCCGATTGGTATTATTAATTCAAGTGTCGGTGGTACGCCGATAGAAGCATGGACAAGCGAAGATGGGTTAAAACAATTTCCGGCTATTGAAAAAACAATTGAGAGAAATAAAGACACTGCTTTTCTTAATAGCTTTAGCAGAAGGAATTTTAGCGGAAATGGTTCTATGCCACGTCCGCAGGATAAAGGCCTTACTGGGCCGATTCCATGGTACAATACATCGTATTTGCCCAAAGAATGGAGACAAATCGGTATTCCCGGCTATTGGGAAGATCAGGGTTTAAAAGATTTGAACGGTGTGGTGTGGTACAGGAAAGAGATAGAAGTACCGCAATCGATGATTGGCAAACCTGCAAAAGTCTTTTTGGGAAGAATTGTAGATGCAAACACTTTATACATTAACGGGAAAGAAGTTGGCAACACTACTTACCAGTACCCGCAAAGAAGATATCCTGTTCCTGATGGACTTTTGAAAGCAGGCAAAAATTTATTTGTAGTTCGGGTTACCAATAATTTCGGAAAAGGCGGATTCGTACCTGACAAGCCCTATTCATTAATAGCAGGCGGCGATACCGTTGACCTGAAAGGTTATTGGCAATACAAAGTAGGTGAAATTTTTATTCCCCGTCGTTTCAGTGGAGGTGGAGGAGGAGGCTTTGGCTTTTCTCCACAAAATGCACCAACAGCACTATACAACGCCATGGTTGCCCCTGAAATAAATTATACCATCAAAGGAATTGTTTGGTACCAGGGAGAAAGTAATGCCAATAATGCCCAGGATTATGCGAAGTTACAACCAGCTTTGATCAAAGACTGGCGTAGCAAATGGCTGGAAGGGAACATTCCTTTTTTGTATGTGCAGCTTCCTGGTTTTGGAGACTACGATTACCTTCCTTCAGAGAGCCAATGGGCTATATTAAGAGAAGCGCAACTGAAAGCATTATCCGTTCCTAATACAGCGATGGCTGTAGCAATTGACCTCGGCGAATGGAACGATATTCATCCCGACAGGAAAAAACCGGTAGGCAATCGTTTGGCTTTAGCAGCAGAAAAAATTGCTTACGGTGAAAACATCGTGTATTCGGGGCCGTTATACCAGTCTTCCAGAATTAACGGTGACTCGATAGTTATTTCGTTTACACACACGGGCACCGGTTTAATTTTCAAAAGCCCGCAGGATTCTTCTCTTACCTCTCCTCTTCCCGGAGATGTGGAAGGAGGTTTTACCATTGCCGGCGCTGATAAAAAGTTTGTTTTGGCAAATGCAAAGATTGAAGGAGATAAAGTAGTGGTGTGGAGCGATGAAGTAAAAGATCCGAAGTATGTGCGATATGCGTGGGCAGATAATCCTGTAAATCCCAATTTGTATAATAAGGAAGATTTACCCGCATCACCATTTGAAACAGAATAAAAATGAAAAGAAAAAGTAGGTTTACTGTAATTACTCTTTTTACCTGTTGAATACCCGATTTACACGAGAGATATAACAAAACCTGTACGAAATGGCAATTATTCCCAATTGCTGACAGATGATAAACCATAAATGGTTTTGGCGGCAAACTGGGCAAATCAAGTGCATCAAGGATCGCGGTTGATGACTATAGTATTCAAAGAGTAAAACTATATAGTATTAAGAAAAACGAAAAGATTCTTCCGAATATCAAAATCACACATTAATGAAAAAAATTACTTTTTCCCTGTTGATTGCCTGCGTTGCAAATATTGCTTTGGCACAGCATTCAATTGACAGTAGCAAATATCCAAAGCCGGTAGATTTTACTGCGCAGCAAGATCATGACAACATGATGAAACAGTTGGGAATAGAAGAATTGCGGCCCGGACCGAGTGGTAATGAAAATGCACCAAACCATGCTAATTACGATGAGTCGAAAGCTAATCCCTGCCCGCAATTACCTGACATACTTACCACTAATGCCGGTAAAAAAGTAACTACTCCTGAAATGTGGTGGAAAGTACGCCGTCCGGAAATTGTAAAAAGCCTTGAAGAAGAAGTTTACGGGAAACTTCCCGCAAATATTCCAAAAGTGAACTGGGAAGTAAAAGTCACCGATCATGAAATGATTTTTCCAGGCTTTATCCCCGTTGTTGCGAAGCAAATTATTGGGCATGTAGATAACAGTGAATATCCATTGATCAATGTTGATATCAAAATGATGTTGGTAGTGCCGGCAAATGTAAAAGGGCCTGTTCCGGTATTGATGATGTTTGGCAATCCTTCGTTTCCTGCGCCAGCGCAACCATCAGTTACTGATATGGAAAAATTAAATACGGCTTTTAAAGAAATGATGATAAAAAGTGACCCTTCCGTAAAGGAGATCTTTGATAAATACCCGGCTTACCTACCAGTTACCCGGTTGGCCGGGCCAAATTTCTTTGCTCCACGTCCTGCAGAACTTTCACCAACAGAACAACTACTGCAGGCGGGCTGGGGATATTGTACCCTGGATCCTAACAGTATCCAAGCAGACAATGGGGCCGGTATAACACGCGGAATAATAGGATTGGTAAACAAAGGTCAACCACGTAAACCGGATGACTGGGGCGCTCTTCGTGCATGGGCATGGGGTGCAGCACGCGCTCTCGATTATTTGGAAACAGATAATTCAGTAGATGCAAAAAAAGTAGGAATCGAAGGCGTTTCAAGATATGGAAAAGGAGCACTGGTAACACTTGCCTTTGAACCACGTTTTGCCGTTGGATTGATTGGCTCATCTGGAAAGGGAGGAGCCACTTTGTTGCGACGCAATTATGGAGAAGCGGTTGAAAGCCTTACCGGGGGAGAATATTATTGGATGGCCGGAAACTTTATGAAATATGGCGCTTCAAAAGCAACCATTGGTAGTAAAACCGGCTGCGACCTTTCAGTTGATTCCCATGAACTGATTGCCCTTTGCGCACCAAGACTAACCTTCATCAGTTATGGCATACCAGAAAAAGGTGATGCTCATTGGCTCGACCATGAAGGCAGCTATATGGCAACTATTGCTGCAGGTACTGCTTTCAAATTACTGGGGGCAAAAGACCTTGGGGTTTCAAACGATTATATGAAAGAAAAAATGCCGCCGGTAAATACAGGTTTACTTGATGGTCAGCTTGCATGGCGGCAACATGATGGTGGTCATACAGACGCACCCAACTTCAAATATTTTATTCCATGGGCAAGTAAATTTTTAAACTTTGAAAAGAAGCCGAAGTAGAAACAACCCGTGGAATAAAATAAACCAAAAAAATTCAGATAAACTTTTCAACCATGAAGAAAGCTATTTTTAATATTCTTTTTCTTTTTACCGTTTTATATCTATCTGCTCAGGATGGCCATCAGTTATGGATGCGGGATATAAAAGCAGAACCTGTAACCGTGGTTTGCAAAAAAAACTCCCCTACACTTTCCATTGCAACAAGGGAGTTGAAACAAGGCTGGCAGGGTGATGCTAATGCAACGGTTACGCTTACACTCAAAAAGGATAAAGAATTAAAAAATGATGGCTTTCGGCTTGGCAAAAATTCTGTTCAGGCAAATACAGATTTAGGCATTTTATACGGGGTGTATGAACTGCTTCGTCGCCAGCAAACCAATCAACCAATAAATAATGAGGTTTTTAATCCTTCTTACCAGCACCGAATTTTAGATCATTGGGATAACTTAAATGGAACCATAGAACGGGGCTATGCAGGCAATTCTATTTTCTGGCGCAAGGAAGATCCGTTTACGGTTACAGATCGTGATAAGACCTTATGGCAGGAATATGCACGTGCCAATGCATCAGTTGGGATTAATGGTGCGTCGCTCGACAATGTAAACGCTTCGCCATTAATATTAAGTGCCAATTATCTTGCCCGTGCCAAAGCGATAGCAGATGTATTGCGGCCCTATGGAGTAAAAGTTTATCTAGCCGTAAATTTTGCCTCGCCCTCAACGCTCGGTGATTTGAAAACTGCTGACCCATTAGATCCCGGTGTGATTGCATGGTGGAAGAATAAGGTGAAGGAGATTTATGGTTTGATACCTGACTTTGGAGGTTTTCTGGTTAAGGCAAGCAGTGAAGGCCAACCGGGTCCACAAAATTATAACCGCACTCATGCTGATGGTGCTAACATGCTCGCCGATGCTTTAAAACCATATGGAGGAATTGTTATGTGGCGTGCATTTGTTTATAGTGCCAATAATGAAGACCGCGCAAAACAAGCTTACGATGAATTTATGCCTCTCGACGGAAAATTCAGGGATAATGTTATTATACAGGTTAAAAACGGCCCGGTAGATTTTCAGCCGCGGGAACCTTTCAGTCCTTTGTTTGGCGCTATGAAAAAAACATCGGTTATGCCTGAGTTACAGGTTACCCAGGAATACCTTGGCCACTCTGTGTACCTTGTTTTTCTTTCAACCATGTGGGAAGAATGTCTAAAAAGCGATACCTACCAACAAGGAGTTGGAAGCACGGTTGCACGATGTACAGATGGTAGTATTTATCCTCAAAAACACACGGCCATTGCTGGTGTTTCCAATGTTGGTTTAGATACCAACTGGACAGGGAACCCGTTTGCGCAAGCCAACTGGTATGCATTTGGAAGACTGGCGTGGAACGACACTTTACAAAGCAAGGAAATTGCAGATGAATGGATCAAACTCACTTTTTATAATGATCCTTCACAAAAGCTGGGAGAAGCCAATTATACAACCGATTGGAATAAAAATTTTCTTGCACCGGTTAAACAAATGATGCTGGAGAGCCGCGAAGCGGCTGTAAATTTTATGATGCCATTGGGCCTGCATCACATCATGTCTGCAAACGGGCACTACGGACCAGGGCCTTGGTGGGCGCCAAAAGGAGTACGTCCGGATTGGACCCCGCCCTATTTTCACCAGGCAGACGCTTACGGGATCGGTTTTGACCGCACCAGGAAAGGAAGCGATGCAGTAGACCAGTATCATGAACCTTTAGCCTCTGAATTTAATAACCTGGCAACTTGTCCTGAAAAATATTTGTTATGGTTCCACCATTTACCATGGAATTATACAATGAAGAATGGTCAAACGCTATGGGATGCATTGTGCTATCATTATGAAAAGGGGGTGAACCAGGTTCGTGAATTTCAAAAAATATGGGATAAATCAGGGCCTTTTGTCGACAGCACGCAGTTTATGGAAGTACAACGGAAATTACGCGGGGAAGCCATGAATGCAATTTTGTGGAAGGACGCGTGTACTTTATATTTCCAGCAGTTTAGCAAATTGCCGATTCCTTACGATCTTGAGCGGCCTATCAATAACCTGGATGACATTATTGCCAATGAATTTAAACATCCGAATGATTAAACTACTCAGAATTTAAAACGAAATAAGAAGAAACACTATCCCAATGAATAAGAAGAAATTTTATTTTTTGCCCTTAATATTTGCATTGCTTTTTATTCAATGCAGTAACACCAATCATCTAAACAAGAATGAAAACAAAGGACTAAAAGATTATTACAAAAATTATTTCCCGATAGGTGTAGCAGTTTCCGTACAGTCATTAAATGATCCGGAAACCAAAAAATTAATTCTGCAACAGTTTAATAGCCTCACTCCTGAAAATGCGATGAAAATGGGGCCTATCCATCCAAAAGAAAATTATTATAATTGGAAAGATGCAGATTCAATTGTAGCTTTTGCACAACGTTATCATTTAAGGGTAAGAGGCCACAACCTTTGCTGGCACGAGCAAACCCCGTCATGGTTCTTTACGGATTCATCCGGTAAATTGGTTTCTAAAGAAGTTTTATTACAAAGATTAAAAGATCATATTACCACAGTTGTCAATCGTTACAAAGGGAAAATTTATGCGTGGGATGTAGTGAATGAGGCGATAGACGATGATAGTTCTAAATTATTCGCGGAATGATTTATGGTATCAGATCTGCGGACCTGATTACCTGGAAAAAGCATTTGAATATGCACATGCTGCAGATCCAAATGCCGTTTTATTTTATAATGATTACAATCTTGATCGTAAAGAAAAAGTGGACCGTGTGTATCGTTTATTAAAACAGTTGAAAGATAAAGGTGTGCCAGTTAACGCAGTAGGCATACAAGGGCATTGGTCAATCTATGAGCCTTCCAAAGATCAGTTAGAATATACGATCAATAAACTGGCTTCATTGGGTTTAAAGGTTCAGATTACTGAACTGGATATTTCACTTTACAAATGGGAAAAAAACAGGAGGGCAAAAACCGCTGCTGATAAGGATGATTATACACCTGAGATGGAACAAAAGCAAGCAGATCAATACAAGATGATCTTTGATGTTCTGCGCAAGCACAAAAAAGAGGTTACCGGCGTCACTTTCTGGAACATTTCAGATAAACACACGTGGCTGGATAATTACCCGGTACCTGGAAGAAAAAATTATCCTTTGCTTTTTGACACAACTCTGAAGCCCAAAAAAGCGTATTGGGAAGTCGTGAATTTTTAAGAGATAAGAACATTTTGTATCTGTTGATTCACCACTTTCTGATGTCATCATCCCAATTATAAATGTCGAAAAGTTTATCGAATATTTTAAGTTCATTCATTTTTCATGCAAAATCAAACACCTCGCATCAGAGTCCGGAGTTATCAGGTTAAACAAAAATTCTTACAAAAAATTATCGCGTTTTCAAAAAGAACTTTTATCGAATTATGATATAATTATGGTGCTACGATATTCAATCAAATCCCTTCAAAAAATTGGAATTAACTTTGCCTGCTATAGTTTCAATGTTTAAAAAAGTAAAATGAATCCGGAAAGAACTGAAGTTTCCTCTCTTGGCGAGTTTGGATTGATAGATCATCTCACAAAAAATAATGAAATAAGAAATGCTTCCACTGTTTTAGCAGTGGGTGATGACGCGGCTGTAATGGACCATTTTGGAAAACAAACGGTCATTACAACTGATATGTTGGTGGAAGGAATTCATTTCGATTTGATGTATACGCCTTTAAAGCACCTTGGGTATAAAAGTGTTATCGTAAATCTGAGTGATGTGTACGCAATGAATGCTTTCCCGGCTCAATTTACCATGAGCATCGCTTTCAGCAATCGCTTCAGTGTAGAAGCGTTAAACGAATTTTATGAAGGCGTTTACGCTGCGTGTGATAAATACAATGTTGATTTGGTTGGCGGCGATACAAGCTCTTCACAAAAAGGATTTATAATTTGCGTAACCGCAATTGGCGAAGTAGCGCCGAATAAATTTGTAACAAGAAGCGGAGCCAAAAAAGGCGACCTAATTTGTGTAAGCGGAGAATTAGGCGGGGCTTTTTTAGGATTGACATTACTGGAAAGAGAAAAGAAAGTTTTTCTTGAAACAAAAGGTGTTCAGCCTGATCTTGAGAACCAGGATTACATTGTCGGAAGAATATTAAAGCCTGAAGCGCGAAGGGATATCATCGAATTTTTTGCGGAAAAAGAAATTCAGCCTACTTCAATGATCGACATAAGTGATGGCCTGAGCAGTGAACTTTTACACATTTGTAAAAAAAGTGACACCGGTTGTATCTTATATGAAGAAAAAATTCCCATAAATGAAATGGCGAGGCAGTTTGCATACAAGTTGGAGGTGGATCCTACAGCATGTGCATTAAGTGGAGGTGAAGATTATGAATTGCTTTTCACGATTGATCAAAAGGACTTTGACAAAATATCTGAAAACCCAAACATCAGCATTGTAGGCTACATTACTGAAAAAGAAAAAGGATCTATAATAATAACCAAAGGTGGAAATACACACCCGCTAACTGCCCAGGGCTGGAATGCGCTTCAATGATTTTTTAAGTGTCAAATTAATTTTATCGAAACAATTTTATTAGGTTTATAAATCATGAGGCGACTTTATCTTTTGTTTTTTTTACCGATTTTGTTTTCCTGCTCGGCCTCCAGGCATTATAATCCTAATAAGAAATATCCTAAAAAAGAGTTACAGCAAGATTATAGTTTATTGCGCAACATCCTCGAACAAAAACATCCTTCTCTTTATTGGTACACTTCCAAAGACAGTATGGATTATTATTTCGATGCAGGATATAACGCAATCCAGGATTCAATGACGGAACTCCAGTTTGGCTGGAAGATTATTGCACCGCTTACTTCTGTGATCCATTGTGGTCATACAAGTTTCAACATGAGCAAAAGTTGGAATCATTTTATAAAAAATAAAATTATTCCTTCTTTTCCGCTCTATTTAAAAATTTGGAAAGATACTATGATGGTAATCGGCAATCTGAACCGAAAGAACCGGCTGATCAACAACGGTTCATTTATTACCTCCATCAACGGCATTCCGAATCATGAAATGATTGATTACATGTTTCATTTTTTGGTGGAAGATGGTTACTCAGAAAATGTAAATTATATTCGCCTAAGCGCTGATTTTCCTTATTTTCATCGTAACATTTTTGGCTTATACAAAAGTTACCAGGTAACCTACACCGATACGTCAGGCCATTCTAAAAGTGAAGTAATTCCTTTTTTTCAGCCGCCACAGGACACCTCCAAAAAGAAAAAGATTCTTGAAAAAAGGCAAAAAGTAAAATATACCCATCGCGAAAAAATGGAATTTTCGCGTTCATTACAATATGATTCTTCTTTTGCATTGATGACCGTAAATGATTTTTCAAAGGGGCATTTGAAAAACTTTTTTCGCCGTTCTTTCCGGCAAATGCGAAAGAATAAAACAAAAAACCTGGTGATAGATATAAGAGCCAATGGCGGCGGCGATATTATTAACTCCGTTTTTCTTACCAAATTTTTACGATCCACTCCTTTTAAAGTAGCAGATACTGCGGATGCAATCAGTAATAATTTGTCGCCATATACACATTATATTTCCCACGGATTTTTAAATAATATCGGGTTATTTTTTGTTACTCACAAAGAGAAGGACGGTAGGTATCATTTCGGATATTGGGAACGACATACGTTTAGGCCTAAACAAAAAAATCATTTTAACGGAAATATTTATATTCTTACAAACGGGCTCACATTTTCTGCCAGTTCCATTTTTTGTAATGATGTAAAAGGCCAATCAAATATCAAACTGGTAGGTGAAGAAACCGGAGGCGGATGGTATGGAAATTCAGGAATTATGATACCGGACATCACCTTGCCGAATACAAAAATCAGGGTGCGGCTTCCATTTTTCAAGCTGGTACAATACCATCATATTCCGGTAAAAGGAACCGGCGTGTTGCCAGACGTTTATGTAGGGCCCAACTGGAGGGATATTTTAAATGGTGTGGATACAAAAGTTGAAAAAGTAAAAGAAATGATCTTTGAAAATGAGGTAATTAAAAAGAAAAAGCCAAATTCATTTGCAAAATAAAAATTTAAAAAAATTCTTCTTTCACTGTTGCTATCAGAGATTTACTGAACTTTTATTACCGAATTTTCAACCAAAGCAAAAATATGATCTTGTCTTAATGGATTTATCTTTGCCAAACCTGTAAAGGCGCTGAACGCCGGTAATATCGCATGTTTTTTCCCAAAATAAAAACAAGGGAGCATGACACTTTGATTTGCCAAACCTTTCATTTTGATGCCCGGATGAATATGCCCTGAGAAGGTAAACGATTCATCGGTACAACTATCGGCATCGTGTGTAAAACAAAAATCTTTTATGTTTAATTTATTTTCAAAAACCCGGATATCAGCTTTTTTATAAAAAGAAGAACTGAGAATATCATGATTTCCTTTCACCAGGTAAAATTGGGTTTCAGGAAAATCCTTTCTCCATCTCAGGAAAAAATCTCCTTCTTTGTTTTCCTTACTGTGAAACATATCACCGGTGATCAGCAAAGTTTTCGGTTTAAAAAACTGCATTTGAGCAAACAATCTCTGCAGGTCTTCCTTAAAAATATTTTGAGGAATACCAATACCTGATTTTCTAAAATGTCCTGATTTTCCAAAATGCAAATCGGAAAGAATAAGAACTCTTTCTTCTTCCCAAAAAATGCATCGGGCTGCAGAAAGCCAAAGAGTTTGTTTGTGAAATATAAAACGAATGGGAGCCGGCAATTTTTTTCCCGCAAGGTAATAATTAAGAAAAGGAAATGCGTGTTCCTTTTCTAAACAATCAATCAATTAAAATCTTTGATTCGAATTTCCGGGGATGTAACCTGAAATTAATAACCGCTGTAATGCCTGTTATTAACACCGCGATTGTGTTGGGCAGAAGCATATTTTGAGCTGTTGCAACCGGCAAGTATGGTTAGAAAAGCAATAGCAACTAAAAAAAGTTTTAAAGTGTTTTTCATATGCTGAGGTTTGAAAAGATTAGATGATTACGCTCTTACACTCATTTGTGGATTGAGCATTTTAGAAAACATTACACACCAGTATTCAGCTTTTGCTCCGAGCAACGCTAGTTCTCTTTTGGAGCTAATCAATCCATTTGCAAAGCTAATCGAGGCGTTTTGATGAGAATTGCTAAATTGGAACTGCAGTTCTAAGGCGCCATTTCTTATTTTGCTGCTAAAGTTTTTGCAATTTACCGGATCAAAAGTTCCTTCGGGAGTTACCAGTTGGCAATGTTGTACTTCATCAAGAGAGATGATGGAAGTATTATAAGCACCCTTATTTTTTTCAACGATCATTATTTTACGATGAATTCCATCAAAGCCCATCACCTTGTTTTGAAGTATTTCCTGGCTGCAAAAAGTGAGATTCTTAGCAGCGCCTTCTTTGCTCAATTGCCTGCAAATCCGCTCTTTTTCCCATTTGGCTTGTGTTGAAATAAAGGATATAAAACAAAAAAAGAATAAGCCGGCCATGAAAATAATGAAAGCAATGGTTACAATCATAGGAGGAGGTTTTTAATTACAACGAATTATTTTCAAGAAAATTGTACAACTGAAGGTTGATTTTTTTCTTAATGCATTAAAGCTTGGGGAAAACGGTTTGTAGTGAACGAATAAAAAACGGATATTTTTATTTTTCCAGTTGCAGTTGCATTTTCTTTACTCTTTCTTCCAGTTTTTCCGAGGAAAGATCCTCCCGCATACTATCTACTTTTATTGGAAAACAGAAAGGAGTGAGGCGGCGCGGATAAGTAATAATAATTTTCCCTTTTTGAATTCTTTCCAGCATATCACGAAGGCGTTGCTCTTCCATTTGTTGTTCCATTACTTCATTGTAAGCCTGGCGCAACAACAGGTTGTTCGGTTCATATTCTGAAAAAACATTAAATAGCAAAGAGGCGGAAGATTGCAGGTGCCTTGCTTTTTTTTGTTCACCCGGAAAACCCTGGAAAATAAGTCCTCCAATAACGGCTATATCCCGGAATTTTCTTTTCGCCATCTCCACACTGTTTACACTACGCTGAATGTCTTCAAATAAATTTTCCGGAGAAAAAAGCGTGTAAGCATTATCGTTATCTAACGGAATTGGCTGATCGCTCAATAATTCAAAACCATAATCATTCATGGCGAAAGAGAAACTGATTGGTTTAATCAAACTAAGCCGATAAGCAAGAATCGCTGCCATGGCTTCATGCACTAATCTTCCTTCGAAAGGAAAAACAAACAAATGAAATCCGTCTTTCGTTTCTATCTGTTCAATTAACAATTCATTTTGCTTTGGAATATGAGAAAGATATTCCTGCAATTCAAACAAAGGCTTTAAAATTTCCAGTTCTTCGCAAGTCCCATCTCCCGTAGAGGATTTAGGGGAGTTAACTTCATCAAATTTTTTTCTCAGCATAAAACCAAGATTCGCTGAAAGCGGCATTCTTCCTCCCTGCCAGCTCGGTATTGCCGATTTTTTCGCAGAAGATTTTCTTACGATGCAAGTCATATCTTTGATCATCATAAATTCCAATGTTCTTCCTGAAAGGGTAAAAACATCGCCAGGCTGCATTCTTGCAACAAACCATTCTTCAATTACGCCAACATATCCGCCTCCTAAAAATCTTACTTTCAACATGGGATCACTTACGATCGTACCAATGTGCATGCGGTGGCGCATCGCAATCCTGCGGCTGTTTATTTTATAAAGACCATCAATAATCTCCATTTTTTTATAATCGTCATATTGCTGAAGTGCAACGCCACCGGCAGTTACAAATTGCAAAATCTGTTGCCATTCTTCATCAGTAATATCCCTGTAACAAAATGTAGATCTGATTTGTTTCAAAACATTTGCCGGATAGAAACCATCCGAAATTGCAAGCGTACTTAAATATTGAATCAACACGTCGTAACACAAAATTCTTGGTTCGCGGTTCTCAATTAAATTAATAGCAATGGAATCTTTGAGCGCTGCCGCTTCAATCAATTCAAGAGAATGTGTAGGTAAGAAATAAATTTTGCTCACTTCTCCAGGCCGGTGGCCACTTCTTCCGGCTCTTTGTAAAAAACGCGCAACTCCTTTCGGCGAACCTACCTGTATCACCGTTTCCACCGGTCGAAAATCAACGCCCAGGTCAAGGCTGGCCGTACAAACAACTGCTTTTAAATTACCTGTATGCAGATTTTCTTCCACCCAAAATCGAAGCGCCTGGTCGATGCTGCCATGATGAAGCGCGATGGCTCCTGCAAGTTCAGGACAAACACGAAGCAAAGCCTGGTACCACATTTCACTCATTCCTCTTGTATTGATGAAAATTAAAGTAGTCTTGCTTTCAAGAATAATTGGAATGACTTTTTCAACGAGTTTAATTCCTAAATGGCCTGCCCACGGATATTTTTCAATCTCGTCAGGAAAGATTGATTCTACTTTTATCGGTTTATCAATTTTAGCGGTAACGGTTACAAAGTTCTTTACGTTTAATCCTTTTTCTGAAAGTGGTGAAAGCAATACTTCCCTCGCCTGCGTCTAAGTTTCCAATAGTCGCACTGATTCCCCAAACAGAAGGAACAGAAAATTTTTTTTCAGTTTTTATTGCTTTACTGTTTTCATTTGTTAATTCAATTATTTTTGAAACCGCCAGTTCTACCTGCACGCCTCTTTTACTGCCGAGCAGTTCGTGCCATTCATCAACGGCAATAATTTTCAGGCTTTTAAAAATATCACGATAATTTTTTTGTGCCAGCAAGAGATGCAAACTTTCAGGAGTGATAATGAGAATTTCAGGGACGTTTCTTTTTTGTTTGGCTCTTTCGGCCATCGTTGTATCACCATTGCGGATACCAACTTTCCAGTTCATTTCCAGTTCGGCAATTACTTCTTCCATCGCGCGGCCAATGTCTTTTGCCAACGCACGTAATGGCGTTATCCATAAGAGTTGAAGGCCATTTTTGCTTTTGCTTTTATATTCTTTCGGATGTTCGTTAATGAAATTAATTACTGCGCCCAAAAAAACAGAAAACGTTTTTCCGCAACCCGTTGGCGCGTTTACAAGCCCTGATTTTTTATCAATAATATGTTGCCACGTTTCTTCCTGGAAAGCAAATGGAATGAAATCTTTGGCTATGAGCCACTGGTTGATTATTTGAAAACCCGGAGTGTTTTTTAATTTCATTTGCAAGTCACGAATTTCACGAATTAAATCGAATGGCTGGACGATTTTTGATATCTTTAAAATCTTAATCTTTTAATCAATATGCAAATATTTGTAGCGCTTTTAAGGGGAATAAACGTAGGAGGAAATAACATTCTTCCGATGGCAGAACTGAAATCTATTTGTGAAGAAGCTGGATTTAAGAATGTGAAAACGTATATCCAAAGTGGGAATGTTCTTTTTGAAAGTAAACTTTCGGAAGAAAAGGCGGTTAAGAAACTTGAAGATACACTTAAAACACGTTTAAAAAATTCCATCTATGTAATTATCAGAACTATTGATGAACTCGAAGAAATTATTTCCGATAATCCATTTCCTGATGCTGTTCCTTCAAAAGTGGGTGTAACATTTTTTGGAAATAAAGTGCCGAAAGACCTTTTAGAAGGCTTTTCAAATAAAGGACCAGAAGAAATAATATTGAGTGACCGTGAAATTTACATTCATTATCCGGATGGAATGGGGCAATCGAAACTTAAATTTCCAAAAATGTCGGAAAAAGGAACCGTAAGGAATATAAACACAGTTACGAAACTTATTGATTTGGCAAAGAAAATTAAAAGTAATTAACGAACTTTCGTTCTATTGAAAAAGTCTTCTAAACCTCTAAATTATTCTAAACTTCGGGACACTTTTATCTCTATTTCCCATAGGTTTCCAGCATTTCTTTTAAATCATCAAGCGTATTAATCTCGTCGACAGTTTTGTCTTTCCGCCAGCGGTTCATTCGTGGGAAACGCAATGCCACTCCACTTTTGTGGCGATTGCTTGCTGCGATTCCTTCAAAGGCAATTTCAAAAACCAACTGGGGTTTTACAGTTCGAACCGGCCCGAATTTTTCAAGTGAATTTCTTTTTATAAACGAATCTATCTGTGCAAATTCTTTATCCGTGAGTCCTGAATAAGCTTTGGTAAAAGTTACTAACTCATCCCCGTCCTTGACTGCAAAAGTGTAAGCAGTATATAAATTACTTCTACGTCCACTTCCTTTTTGCGCATATATCAAAACACAATCGATTACCAACGGATCTATTTTCCATTTCCACCAATCACCGCGCTTTCGTCCAACTTTATAAACGGAATCTTTTCTTTTTAGCATGATTCCTTCGCTATTCATTTCTCTCGATTTATTTCTTAATTCGCTCAATTCTTCCCATGAATTGAAAGACGATTTTTTGCGAAATTCTGATCACATTATTTTCGATTGGCTGAATAATTTCTTCCAGTTTTTTTCTTCTTTCGATTAAAGGGTTTTCACGCCAGTCTTCATAATTGTATTCCAGCAAGTCGTACACGAAAAAACTTATCGGCGCTTCCTGTAATTGTTTTTTAGAAATATTTTTCCTTCCAATGCGCGTTTGTAAAACAGCAAAGGGCAAAGGTTTCCCATCAACAGAAGGAATAATTTCTCCGTCAAAAACTACGCCGTTAGCAAGTAAATCTTTTAGAATAGAATACTCGGGAAATTTATCGGTCATCAATTCTTCGCCCCGGCTCCAGACAAAAAGTTCATTGTTTCTTTTGATCAGTTGCCCGCGGATTCCATCCCACTTCCATTCAGCCTGCCATTCTTCCACATCGCCTAAAAGTTCCACTTTATCATCAATCGCATAAGCAAGATAAAACGGGTACGGTTTTGAAAAATCAGAAACGGAAGAATATTCACTCACCAATTCACTAAAAGTAGTCGTCACCGGATCCCACTTTCCACTGATGCGATGCGCAATTACAGAAGCGGAAAGATGAACTACTTTAGTCAGCGCATTTACAATCGTTTTTTGCGAAACACCAATCCTAAAACTTCCCGTAATCAATTTATTGAAGACAAATTTTTCATCACGGTTAAGATTTTTCCAGCTGTCAATTATGAATTTCTTTTTTATCGCTTCATCTTCCTTTTCCAGCGCAATAAATTTTTCCAAATAAAAAGAGAGGCTTTTTGTTGGTTCACTATCATCTTTTGTTTCAGGAAGCAATAAAGCGAGGGTTTCTGCGAGGTCGCCGACGGTGCCGTGGCATTCATCAAAAAGCCAATTCGGTAAACCTGTAACTTCTGCACACCATTCGCGCATTAATTTAAAACTCACTGCGCGCCGCGGCCTTCGCCCACTGAAAATCGCAATTACCCAAACTTTATCTTCATCAGGAGCTGTGGCAAAATAGTTTACAAGGCTTTGAAGTTTATCATTGGTTTTTGTGGAAGTACTTAATTCTGCAACCAGTTGCGAAAACAATTCTATTCCCGGCCTACTCATCAAAGGAACCGGATCTTCATTTGGAATTATGGAAACTTCTTCTTTCATAACTGTCGCTCCTCTTTTATTTCTAATGGCGAATCCATTTCTTCGTCTTCATCACCAAATTTTGTTTTTACTTCCGAAGCAAGAGCAATGTTTTGCTCATTCAAATAACGGCTGAACGAAGCCTGGAAACCATGAGTAACAAAAACTTTTTCAGCGCCCGTGGCTTTTACTGTTTCTAAAAGTCCGTTCCAATCTGCATGATCGCTGAGTGCAAAACCTGCGTCTACATTTCTCCTGCGTGCATTGCCTCGCACCTGCATCCAGCCACTGCAAACGCCCAGTGAATAAGGATGAAATTTTTTCAACCATGAAGTGCCTTCAGCTCCCGGAGGAGCAAAGACAACCGTTTCTTTCAAAAGTTCTTTGGGAGTTTCCGGCGTAACATGTACCAAAGGTTGAAGTTTCCAACCTGCATCAATAAGTGTTTGCTGTATATTAAAAACAGCGCCATGAGCGTAAATATTTTCAGCAGTTTCTTTTATCGCCTGGATTACCCGTTGCGCTTTACCGAGGCTATAAGTGATAAGAATACTTGTCTTCCCTGTTTCTTTATTTTTATTGATCCAATTGATGATATTGCTGTAAATTTCACTTTGAGGTTTCCACTGATAAATGGGCAAGCCGAAAGTCGATTCCGTGATAAACGCCTCGCATTTTAATGGTTCAAACTTTCCGCTGATGCCGTCATCTTCTGTTTTATAATCGCCACTTACTACCCAGACTTCTCCTTTATATTCCAGCCTGATTTGTGAAGAACCAATAATATGGCCTGCAGGATGAAACGAAATTGCAACCCCATTCATAAGGATCTTTTCGCCCCACTCAACCGTTTGATAATTGTTATCCCCAAGCCTTAATTGCAAAATCGGTTTGGTGAAACGCTGGCATAAATAATACTTGTTTCCAAATCGCGCATGATCGCTGTGGCCATGAGTTATAAGTGCTTTTTCTACCGGTTTCCACGGATCTATATAAAAGTTTCCTGGCTGGCAGTAAAGGCCTTTATCAGTAAACGAAATGAGACTGGGCATGAATTATAAATTTACAAATAACCTGCCTCTTTTTATTTTGTTCGCAAGTTTGCAGGAAAGACAGAGACAATAAACGAATAAATTTTATCAATTTCTGTTTTATGAAATAGAAGAAATATTGATTTTTCGGAAGAATTTCCGCGATTATATAAGCCAAAAGGCTGAGTTGAGGGTCATATGATTATTGTCATTAAGTAGATTGATTAGCATCATTTTTGAAAAATGTGGAGAAAGTTAGTTTTACTAAAAAAAAGACCATGTTCGGGATTTTAAGTAACGACAAAATTGAAGATGTTATTAAGCGGAATGTTATTGGTAGGCTGGGTTGCAATGATAATGGTAAAACGTATATCCTTCCGATAAGCTATGCATACGACGGAAAAAGTATTTATGTGCATAGTCTTGAAGGATTGAAGGTTTCTATTATGCGCAAAAACCCAAATGTCTGTTTCCAGGTGGATACGATGAAAGATATGGCAGATTGGGAATCTGTTTTGGTTTGGGGAACATTTGAAGAGCTTACAGAAGAAAAAGATAAAAATGATGCAGTAGAAAAATTGATGAACCGGCAACTTCCCCTCATTTCCAGTGAAACAGTAAAATTAAGTCCTGAATGGCCTTTTCATACCGGGAACCATTCAAAAATTCCAGGGATGTTTTTTAAAATAAATATCACAGAAAAAACGGGTAGATATGAGGAATTGGAGGTAGAAGGAGAAGAAATAATAACACATAAAAAATTCCCGCATTCAAAATGAGCCAGCAACAAAAACAGTTGCGGCTAAACTATTAAATGAAGGTTTAAACATTATACATGATTAATCATGAAGATGTTTGCACACGCTTATTTTTATTGAGGTGAGTTACAAGCATTTTTGAAATGATAATGGCTACTGAAAAGTCGAAAATGGACATTGCAAAAAACAATCAGATTAAACACGAACACATGTCGTGGCTCAGGCTCGTAGAGTTTTACAGGCAGGAAAATGCATTGCTCAAATACCGGTTAAGTGAGATGGTGGATAATAGTGAAGATCACCAGTTTTTGCAAACTGCCGAATATTTTCAGAATGAACTATTATTGAAGGATGAAGGGTTGAAAAAACTGATTAAGGAACTACAGGCTTACTCCGATATTATTCAAAACAAACCGGCCGTGTCGCCCCAACTCATCGCTACACATAACAATCTGCGCAACGACATCCTGCTATTTGAAGAAAAATATACAAGCCTCTCAAAAGAGTTTAATGAAAAAATGCTGCAAAGTTATTAGTGCTAATTCAGCATATCAAGCAGCTTCTTTTCATTTAATATTTTTACATAACCGGCTTCCGCCTCTATTAATTTTTCATTTTTGAAATCACTCAATGTTCTGATCAACGATTCTGTCGTAGTTCCTGCAATGTGAGCCAAATCTTCTCGCGAAATATGAATGGTAAAATCGGTAGCGTCTTCTTTTTTGTATTTTTTGGAAAGGCTTAAAATAGAGTCAGCTACTCTTTTTCTAAGAGAATTGTAAGCAAGGTTCAGCAGTTGTTCTTCTTTTTCGGAAACATTGTGAGCAAGAAGCTTGATGAATTTCTGTGCTACTTTTTTATTATTATTCACCAGTATTTCAAAATCTTCACGGCCGATAATATTGATCTCGGATTCTTCCAATGTTTCGGCGGTTTCTTTATACGCAGAGCTTTCGAGAAGTGCATTGTATCCGAAAAAATCGCCAGCGTTATACAAACTAATAGTTAATTCTTTACCTAATTCATTGATTTTGTAAGTCCTGATTTTTCCGGAACTTAAATAATATAAACTGTGCGGATGGTTGCCTTCGGCGTAAACGCGTTGTTTTTTCTTATACCGATTTACAATTTTTGAATCCGTTAATTTTTCCAACGCATCTTCGTTTTTTATTTCATCAAAAAAATCTTCAAGGTTCCTGGCGCTTGCTGCACGTTCATTTTGGATTCTTGCTTTTTGCAGCCGGCTTTCGATAGCGTTCAATAATTCGATATCAGTAAAAGGTTTGGTAATATAATCATCAGCGCCCATTTCCATTCCTTTTCTAAAATCGCCACGCTCTGTTTTTGCCGTAAGAAAAATAAACGGAATGCTTTTAAGATTTTCATTTTTGTTCATAAGATGCAGCAGTCCATACCCATCTAAAACTGGCATCATAATGTCGCAGATGATAAGGTCGGGCTGTTCTTTCAGCGCTACTTCATAGCCTTCTTTTCCATTGCTGGCAGTTGCTACATGGTAATTGGCCATTTCGAGAATTTCGGCAGTATTTTCTCTTATTTCATTATTATCCTCTACTAATAATATTTTTGTCATTGTGCAAAGATTATATTTATTTCAGTTCCCTTATCCAATTCACTTTTTATTTCTATTTTGCCTTTCATCATTTCCACATATTTGGCTACGATGTGCAATCCAAGTCCGGTTCCCGGAATGTTAGTCGCGTTCGTAGCCCGATAAAATATCTCAAATAAATGTTCCTGGTCTTTTTTTGAAATGCCCATTCCCTGGTCTTTTACTGAAAATGTAAGTTTGTGATCAGTAACTTCTGTAGCAACAAATATCGTTTTATTTTCAGCAGAAAATTTAGCCGCATTTGAAAGAAGGTTTATCAGGATATTTTTGAACATAACTTCATCCAGCAGCACATCAGGAATTCCGGTATGGGTATATTTTACTTCCTGGCCAGCCTTAAATATTTCTGCCATTTCATTTATCTGCTGGCTGACGAGTTCTCTAACGTCAAAAAGCGATTCATGCACAGCAACTTTTCCATCCTCAATCTTGCCTAAAGATAGAAATTCATTCAAGATATTATTCAGGTTAAAAACAGAAGATTTAATTCGCTGTACATGCTTGTCGCGTTTCTCCTGCTCTTCGGTAAGCTTGTACTTTGCGAGCAATGATGCCGAAGAAAGGATGGTACTTAATGGTGTTCTGAATTCATGAGAAGCCATTGAAACAAAAGCGCTTTTCATATCGCCCAGATCTTTTTCTTTACTCAAAGCTTTCGACAATTCATCTTTTGACGCTTCCAGTTTTTCCATTGTTTCCTGTAAAATCGCCGTCCGTGCTTCTACTTTTTTTTCAAGTTCTTCGTTCAACGCTTCCATTTCTTTATTCATAGCCGCTAACTGAAGCCTTTGCTGGCGCTGAATATTTTCGGCTTCTATACGGGGTGTAATATCACTTATAAAGGCGATTGAAAAAGCGCCCTTTTCATCCGTATAATTACTAAGGCTGATCTCAACAGGAATTTCTTTTCCGTTTTTCGTGATACCATATAAATCTCTGCCAATGCCCATTGGCCTTGTAGCCGGATGTTCTATAAACTTATCGCGGTCGTGCACATGTTGGTTTCTATATCTTGGCGGGATAAGAACCTCCATTTTTTTGCCAATCAAATCATCCACACTATCATACCCAAATTCTTTGATTAAAAAATCATTAACGAGAGCAATATTTCCTGATTCGTTGATAACAAGAATACCAAGGGAAGCGTTTTGGAATATGGCTTTAAATTTTTCCTCTTCCTGAATTAATTTATCCATTTATTTTTTTTAGAACAAATTGTACATTTTTAAAAGAAGATGTATTTAAAAATGTAACGTGAATATAGGTAATATCGGGTTTCTTTGCCTTATTTATTGGAGCGAATTTGTTAAAAAATTTATAAGCGGAAAGTTTCCGTCTATAGTTTTTTCTGCTGCAAAATTACCGCAATTGAAGGGTAATCTTGAAGGAGTTTGCAGTAAAGAAACAAATTTGGTTTTAAATTGTTTTCACTAGTTCAAATAGATTTATTTTTGCTGAATGATACTTCTGTGGATCAATATTATCAGAAAACCCACCTGACGCGCTGCGTTCCTTAATTATTGTTTCCTAAAAAATTTTTCGTTTTACCAGGAGTTTTGGTTTTTTATTTAAACCATCTTTTGCTGATTTTTTAAAAAATATTTATGCATACTATTATTGAACCGTTCAAAATTAAATCGGTAGAACCTATCCATTTTACCACAAAAGAACAAAGAGAAAAAATATTAAAAGAGGCTTTCTATAATCCTTTTTTAATTCATGCAGATGATGTGCTGATCGACTTGCTCACAGATAGTGGAACAAGTGCTATGAGCAGCGCTCAATGGGCCGGCATCATGCTGGGCGATGAATCTTATGCCGGCAGTAAAAGTTTTTTTCATTTTGAAAAAACAATACAGGAGATCACAGGAATGCCTATCGTTATTCCTACACACCAGGGACGAGCCGCTGAAAAAATTTTATTTACGGTTACAGGAGGAAAAGGAAAATATATTGTGAGCAATACCTTGTTTGATACCACACGCGCCAATATTGAATTTTCCGGTGCTGAGGGCATTGATCTTTTGTGCAAAGAGGGAAAATTTCCTTCTGTTCCAGCACCTTTTAAAGGAAATGTAGATACAGAAGCATTGGAAAAATTTATAGAGGAAAAAGGTGCTGAAAATATTCCCCTTTTCATGGTTACGGTCACCAATAATTCCGGTGGCGGCCAACCAGTGAGCATGCAAAACATCAAAGAAGTGAAATCAATTTGTAAAAAGTATGAAATTCCATTGTTCATTGATGCGTGCCGCTTTGCAGAAAATTGTTATTTTATAAAATTGCGCGAAGAGGGATATGCTGATAAATCAGTTCCGGAGATTGCCACGGAACTATTTTCGTATGCGGATGGCTGTACGATGAGCGCCAAAAAAGATGCCTTTGCCAATATTGGCGGCTTTATTGCTTTGCGGAATGAAGAACTGGCCGTTCAATGCAGAAATCTTTTGGTAATCACCGAAGGTTTTCCTACGTATGGCGGGCTTGCCGGTCGCGATCTTGAAGCAATCGCGATTGGCCTGAAGGAGGTGATGGAAGAAAGTTATCTTCAATACCGGATACGAAGCATAGAATACCTTACCGAAAAATTGGTGAGTGCGAATGTTCCTGTAATGCAACCTGCGGGAGGGCATGCTGTTTATATTGATGCAAAAGCGATGCTTCCTCATATTCCACCTGAGCAGTATCCGGGGCAGGCACTTGTGGGAGCATTGTATCTTGAAGGTGGTGTAAGAGGAGTTGAAATTGGTTCATTGATGTTTGGCAAATATGATGTAAAAGGAAACTTAATTCCTGCAGTAATGGAACTGGTGCGGCTGGCAATACCGCGAAGAGTTTACACGCAAAGCCATATTGATTATGTAGCTGAAGTGATTATTGAAGTGTATAAAAACCGAGAGAAAATTAAAGGTTTGCAAATTGAATATGAAGCGCCTGCCTTACGGCACTTTACAGTAAAAATGAAAGAAGTGGAATGATTATTTCTGTAAACAAATGTAATTTGCCGCATGCCTATTGAAAAAATAGATATTGAAAACTTCTTACAGCTTTCAAATGAATTCCCGGTTCTTGATGCAAGAAGCCCATCAGAATATGCACATGCGCATATTCCCGGAGCTTTTTCTGTTCCCATTTTTACCGATGAACAAAGGAAAATAATCGGAACTGCTTATAAGAAAGAAAGCCGGCAGGTGGCAGTGAATCATGGCCTGAATTACTTTTCTGAAAGGATGAAAGTAATTCCGGGAGAAGTAGAAAATCTGGCTCTTTTTCACAACAAAAACTCAAGTTCTCAGTCAAAAACATTTCTCGTTCATTGCTGGCGCGGGGGAATGCGTAGCGATGCTGTAGCGTGGCTTTTGAATTTATATGGCTACAAAATTTACTTGCTAAAAGGAGGTTATAAAACGTTCAGGAGATGGGTACTTGCTCAGTTTGAAAAAGAATATTCACTTAAAGTATTGGGAGGATTTACAGGCTCTGGTAAAACTGAGGTTTTGAAAGAATTAAGACGGATGGGAGAAAAAACCATAGACCTTGAAGGCCTTGCCAATCATAAAGGATCAGCGTTTGGAGGTCTTGGAGAAGAAATTCAACCTTCCTCTGAAATGTTTGAAAATCTTCTTGCCTTACAACTTTGGCAAAATTTCCAAGAGTGTAACACTGATGCACAAACGAAAAACCAAATTTGGGTTGAAGATGAAAGTGCGCACATAGGAACTGTTGGAATTCCGAAAGTGTTTTGGCAACAGATGCGTAAAAGCCGGCTGTATTTTTTAGAAATTCCGTTTGAGGAAAGATTGAAAAACATTGAAAGAATGTATGGGATTTACGACAAGCAGGAACTTGTGGATTGCGTTTTAAAAATTCAAAAGAGATTAGGAGGATTGAATACAAAAAACACGGTTCAGTTTATTAAAGAAGGCAATTTGTATGAAGCATTCTATATTTTATTAAAGTATTACGATAAAATGTATGCACAAAGCCTTCAAAAGCGTGAAGACATTGAATCTTTATTGCTAAAAATTGCATGTAAGAATACGGAAAAAGGAAATGCTGCGTTTTTACCTGAGAGATAATTTTATATTTTTGGAAGGATTTATAATCCTAATTTTGAAAACCGCCAACAACCTTAAGAACCATATAACTCATGCGCCAGCAAAACCATATATCTAAAATCCTCGTGGCGATTTTACTCTTTTTTATTTTCCCGCTAAAAAGTTTTTCCCAGGATATTTCCGGGGTTTGGGTAGGATATATGTATAATGATACCACGAAACAAACGATTCATTATGAAATTGCAATAAACGATGTGAACGGCAAAACGAGCGGATTTTCTCACACTACATTTATAATTGACAATGTAAAAAATATTGGAGTCAAGGAAGTTAAAGTGCGGATAAAAAAAGACCAGGTTTATGTAGAAGATGAAAAGTTTGTTTATGACAATTATACAGAACCAGCAGCAAAAGGTGTGAAAATGTTTTCATTTCTGACACTATCCAAAAATGACTCCGCCGAGGTCTTAAGTGGCATTTGGCGTACGAATGCTACCCGGAAATATAACGCGTTGACCGGCAGTATTTTTCTTCAAAAGAAAAAAAAGGTTGAGCCGCGGCAAACGATTATTGTAAAAAAACTTATCGAGCTTGGGCTTGCAAATCAACTCGCATTCCTTCCTCCTTCACTTGCTTCGCAAAATAATGTTGCGGTTAACGACAAAGTCACGCCTGCATCTTCTTCCACCTCATCAGAAGTGAAGCCTTTGACAAAAGAAAAATCTGGTATTGCGCCGGCTAATAAAGTCACAGAAAATGGCCAAAAGGTTGCTGTAAATGAAGGGAATGAAGCTTCAGAAAATAACGTGT
Source organism: uncultured Chitinophagaceae bacterium (assembly GCA_963811285.1). Classification (GTDB taxonomy): domain Bacteria; phylum Bacteroidota; class Bacteroidia; order Chitinophagales; family Chitinophagaceae; genus Ginsengibacter. Next base: position 264,942 of record CAWEQV010000044.1, read on the forward strand.
CATCCGCTGTTACGATAGAACCAAAAGAGGTCAAAAATGATACTGAAAGCAAAGGTGCCATTTCTGGTAAAACCAATCCAGGAAAGGAACAAACTATAAAAGCGCAAAATAAAAATGCAGTGAATGTTCAAACTGCTGAAAAAGAATCTAATGATAAAACGATTGTGGTAAATGAACCCACGCGCAATTCTCAAAACAAAAAAACTTCTGCTGGACGAATCTCATCAACAACTGATGGAGCAGAAGCAAATAAATTAACAACTGCAAACGATGTAAAAATCTCTGAAAACGAGATAGATACAAAAGAAAAGAATAATAAAACGGTTGCTATAAATCAAACACAGGCAAACTCCTCAAATTAATAATACTTCTCCTTCTCCTATCACATCAAAAACTACTGAAAAAGAAGAAAATGAATCAATGAATGTCAGCGAGATAAAAACATCTGATAAGCCAACTAATGCAGAAACAAATAATAATTCGGTTGCTATAAACGAAAAGAAGATTCCGGGTCAGCAGGAACCTGTTTCTGGTAATGCAAACTCTTTAACGAATCAGAAATCTGTTTCTGAAAAGCCAGTTACGCAGAATAAAAAACCAACCAATAGAGAGGCCACAGACCAAGCGCCTTCTACTGATTTGAAAAGCCCGGAAGAAAATAAAAACGAATCTGCTGAAAACCAGGTTGCGATAAACCAAAAGGGAAAATCAACGGTTGATCAATCGCAAGTCGCTAATAATGAAAACACTTCTTCTACTGGTACTGAAATAAAAAAGAATAAAGAAAATGTATCTGTGGCTGGTCAACAAAAAGTGAATACGGCTGCTGCACAACCCAATGAGATCAACAGTTACAGGGTTAAACAAGAAGTTGTTGCGAATGGTAATAAAGCAGGAGATTCCACACAAACAGAAGTAGTAAACCAACAGGTAAAAATTAATCCGTTATCAAATCAGCAAAAGCCCAACTCATTAGAACCGGCTGTTGTTATAAAACCAAAAGTGATAACTCCTCCGGCTGCTGCAGAACTTTCGAAGCGCGAGCTGGAAACGATACGTACTGTTGAAATAGCACAGGATAGTCTCGTTTTTTCTCTTTATGATAATGGAACAGTTGACGGCGATACGGTAAGCGTTTTGCTCAATGGGCAAGTAATTATGCCGCGCGTGGGATTGCTTGTGACTGCTGTTAGTAAAACCGTTTATTTAACTCCTGAAATGGGCGATTCCATTTCGGTAGTTATGTATGCTGAAAACCTGGGAAGTATTCCGCCGAATACGGGGCTGCTGCTTATAAGGGAAGGCGCGAAAATTTATGAAATACGTTTCAGCGGCGATCTCAACAAAAATTCAAAAATAATTTTAGTACGAAAAAAGAAAAGCTGATTTGGAAAACTTAGAAAGCAAAGAAAAAATCAGACTTACACAATATTCGCATGGCGGCGGTTGCGGTTGTAAGATTTCGCCACAGGTTTTGGAAGAAATACTTCACTCACAGTTTACTTTTCCGGATAAAAATTTATTGGTAGGAAACAGCAGCAAAGACGATGCAGCAGTTTATGATTTGGGCGATGGCACTGCACTTATTTCTACTTCTGATTTTTTTATGCCGATTGTTGATGATGCTTTTGATTTTGGACAAATTGCTTCAGCCAATGCCATCAGCGATGTTTATGCAATGGGCGGAAAGCCAATTCTGGCAATCGCTTTGCTGGGATGGCCGGTAGATAAACTTCCCGCTTCTCTTGCAAAAGAAGTGCTGGAAGGAGCAAGAAATATTTGCACCAAAGCAGGAATAGCATTGGCTGGCGGCCATAGTATCGATTCTGCTGAACCTTTTTTTGGATTGTCTGTTAATGGTATTGTTCAGGTAACGGATCTTAAAAAAAATAATACAGCAAAAGAAGGTGATGTTCTTTTTTTAACCAAGCCAATTGGCGTTGGAATTCTTTCAACAGCTCAAAAAAGAGATGTTTTAAAAGAAGAAGATCTCAAAGTTTTGGTTGAACAGTTAATAAGCTTAAATTCTGTTGGTAAGCTTCTGGGAAAAGTAAAAGGTGTTTCTGCAATGACAGATGTAACGGGTTTTGGCCTTGCAGGACATTTGACAGAAATGGCTGAAGGAAGCCGGCTTTCTGTTGAAGTCAATTACTCACGGTTATGCTTAATCGAAAATGTGCGTGAATATCTTTCACAAAAAATTGTTCCGGATGCGACTTATCGAAACTGGAACAGCTACAGCAAAAAAATAAGTTTTGATAAAGGTGTAAACGTGATGGAGGCTTTTTCTATTCTTCCTGATCCACAGACTAACGGCGGTTTATTAATTGCTGTTGAACCAACTGCGATAAAGGAAGTTGAAGATATTCTAAAGGAAAACGGATTAGAAAAATTTTCAACTCCGGTAGGAAAATTTATTGCCGAAGATGAAAAAGCGATTCACGTTTTACCATAGTAAGCCAACAAAAAGAAAAGATTTTTATTTTACTCTTAATTGATGTTTACAATCCATCAATAATTTTTGCAAGTTTCCTGTCTTTTTCAGTTACGATATCCCCTGCGTCATGCGTTGACAACCAGATTTCCACTTTATTGTATTCATTTGTCCATTTTGGATGATGATCCATTTTTTCTGCAGCCAGCGCCACACGGCTCATAAATGCAAATGCTTCTGAAAAATTTTTGAACTGAAATTTTTTATGAAGTTTATTGTTTTGTTCTTCCCACATAATAAATGTTTTAAAAAATGAGATGTTGTTTGTTTTTAATTTTCTCGTTTGTCAGTTCTACCACCATTTGCACAGAAGGAACTGTTTTGATAGAATTCATTAACACAGATAATTCCTGGTCTTTGAGCACATCATCTTTCATAAGCCATAAAAAATCAAGATGCCTGAACTCCGGTAAAAGATATTCCCCGTCGTCTTCATTATTATACAGGTAGTGCTTTATAGTTCCTGATTGTTCGCCATATTGATAGATGGGGAAAAAATAATTGCGTGTTTTTTTGTTTAAATGTATCTCGATACTGTTGTTAATCCTGAAATCAAAATTGAGTAATTGATTTAAATGCCAGCAAAAGCGATACTGTTCAATAGAGGCTACAATGCCTAGCAGGCGAGTGTTTTCAAAGAATTCTTCCAACATTGCCTCATTGTCAATTCGCAATTTCATCAGCCAATTATTTTAAAAAACAACGTCAAAATTCATTTTCTCATTTCCACGCATTACAGTAACTAAAGTCGAATCACCTTTTTTAAATTTTCCCAGCGCTGCCATGTAACTGTTCAGATCACTTACCTGGTAATCGCCCAATTTTGTAATTACATCGCCTGCTTTCATCCCAATCTTTTGGGCGGTTTTCCCGTCAATAATCGCATCGGCCCTCACTCCATTTCCCGAGTAAGAATAATCAGGCATAAAACCTAAGGTAACAGAGAAATGCGCGTTTTCCATTTTAGGTTCCCGCGTTTTTGAAAATGCAATTTTTTGACTGTTGTTTGTTTGTTTTAAAATGTCTTCAATGTATTGAATTACTCTAAATTCTCCAACGAAATTTATTTTATCTGCATCATCAGTTGCTTTATGATAATCTTTTTCCATGCCCGTGAAGAAAAAGAGAACGGGAATATTTTTTAAATAAAAGGAAGTGTGATCGCTTGGCCCTATTCCACTTGAATCAAATTTTACCGTAAGTGATTTTGTTTTTTTCGGAAGAATCCTGCTCCATTCAGGAGAAGTTCCGTAGCCGCCAATTATGATCTTCTTTGTATCATTATTAAACCGTCCGATCATATCACAATTGATCATGTAATCAACTTTTTCTAATGGCACTGTTGGTTTTTGTGTAAAATATTTTGATCCCAGCAAACCCAATTCTTCTCCCGAAAAACATATGAAGAGATAATTATTGTTTTTGAATTTAGAATCTTTAACAGCTTTTGCCAATTCTATCATTGCAGCGGTTCCGCTCGCATTATCATCAGCGCCATTATGCACTTCATGATTGTTAGGGTCAAGTGCATTATTGTCCTCACCCAGTCCCAGATGGTCATAATGGGCGCCTAAAATTATTGTATATGCCCCACCGTTATCAATATATCCGATCACGTTATGTCCTGTTCTTGTTTTGCTACCCAATGCTGTTTGGAGGTCTATGGTTAAATTGGCAGCATCGTCACTTAAATATTTAGCCGCCATTTCTTTGGAGAGATAAATAACCGGAATTGCTATTTGAGAGGCCTTCGCTTTTCCGTCGAATTCTAATCCGTCATCATTGCTTCCTGAATTGTAAATTATTAGAGCAGAAGCACCCTTTTCAGCTATATCTAATGCCTTGTTCCTGATCGCGTCTGCAACATCAAAATGCGGATTATTTTGGTTCTCCTCAAGCACCTCTTTTATATCCCAAAACCATGGCATACCTTTTTCCTTAAATGCAGGAGATACATCTCCTTTTGCAGAGCCGTCGCCACTGTAAATTAAAGGGAAAAAGTCTTTCCCGGTTTGCAGTGGTGTGTCATTTATAATTAGGTGAGTTGCGGGCAATATTTGTTTTCCTTCATCTATTTGAAAACTTTGAATATAGGAACCATCATCTCCTTTCGGTGCTAACCCGGCTTTTTCAAATTGAGAAGATAAATATTGGTAGGCCAGTTTTTCACCTTCCGTGCCGGTTCTTCTGCCCTGCAGTTGGTCGCTGGCAAGATAAGTGATTTCTTTTTGCAGGTTTACAATAACTTCCTTATCAGATTTTTTTAATCTTTGTGCGGAAGATGCCGAGGCTAAAAAGATCAGGGAAACAAAAAAATATTTCATATGGTAACATTTACTTTGGAAGACGAAATTAACTGGAAACTATAAGTGAACATAATGATAAAATTTCATGCCAACAATCTGTTTCCCTATTTCGTAAAGTTTTTTAAATTCTCACTGTTACTTTTGCCAATTATTTAAATCATTTGAGCAGACAATTAAATATAGCTTTAGTAGGAAACCCAAACAGCGGAAAAACTTCTCTTTTCAATACACTTACCGGCTTAAATCAAAAAGTAGGCAACTTTCCGGGGGTAACTGTTGATAAGAAAACCGGCATTTCAAAAATTTCTGAATCTGTTACCGGGAAGATCATCGATCTGCCGGGGACGTATAGTCTTTATCCAAAAAGGGCGGACGAATGGGTGGCTTATAAAGTATTGCTGGATCAGGATCCTCATATAAAAGCGGACATTATTGTATTGGTGGCTGACGCGAGTAATTTAAAAAGAAATCTCCTTTTTTGTTCGCAAATTATTGATTTGAAAAGGCCGTTGGTAATAGCACTGACTATGATGGATATTGCCAATAAAAATAAAATAAAAGTCGATGTGCCAGGCCTCGAAAGAGAGCTTGGCGTATTTGTAGTTCCTGTAAATCCCAGGAGAAATAAGGGCATTGCGCAATTAAAAAGTGCGATTAATAATGCAGCTTCAAACCTTAATAATTTTGTGGAACGTGATTTTGTAAATATGCAACCGTTTGCACCGGAGGCTATCAAAAAAGTTGAAAAGATTTTTCCTGGAATAAGTGATTACCGGGCTATTCATTACCTCATCAATCATGAAAATTTTGCGTTGAATAATGAAACCCAGGAAGCGATTGAAAACATTGAAACTGAAACAAAATTTAATCCGACCAAAACACAGGCGGAGGAAATTTTGCAGCGATATGGAAAAATAAAAACGATAATGAAACAAACGGTGGTAGAAACTGATCCGTTGCAAAAGGCGTTATTTACTCAAAAACTTGATGATGTCCTGTTGCATCGAACGTGGGGTTATATTATTTTACTTATCGTTCTTTTTGCTTTATTTCAGAGCATTTTTGTAATTGCCCAATACCCGATGGATGCTATTGAATGGGTTTTTGCCCAGTCTTCAGGGTGGCTCGGCACAGTACTTCCTGCTGGCTGGTTTACCGATCTTTTTATTAATGGAATTCTTGCCGGACTTAGTGGAATTCTGGTATTCGTTCCGCAAATCATGATCCTTTTTGGATTGATCACACTTTTGGAAGATACAGGATACATGGCGCGGATAAGTTTTCTTACAGATAAAATAATGCGCAAAGCGGGACTTAACGGCAAAAGTGTAATGCCAATGGTGAGTGGGCTTGCCTGCGCGGTTCCGGCAATTATGAGTGCACGAAATATTGAGAATAAAAAAGAAAGATTGCTCACTATTATGTGTACACCGCTTATGAGTTGCAGTGCGCGCCTGCCCGTTTATACGGTACTCATTGCTTTAATTATTCCACCTAAAATGTATTTTGGCTTCATCAGTTTACAGGGAATGGTCATGATGTTGATGTACTTTATAGGAACGGCGATGGCTTTACTGGCTGCATATGTAATGAAATGGTTTATCAAAAGCAATGAGAAAAGCTTTTTCATTCTTGAGCTTCCGTCTTACCGTGGCCCAAGATGGAAAAATATTTTTTCCACAATGGTTGAGCGGGCGAAGATTTTTGTGACACAAGCCGGAAAAGTGATCATGGTAATCAGTTTATTGCTGTGGGTTTTAAGCACTTTTGGCCCGCCAAAACGAATGCATGCGGTGTCTGAAAAATATGCTAGGCTTATTCAGCAAAATCCTTCGCAGGAAAAGCAATATAAAAGATTAGAAAATACCGGATTGCTTGAAAATTCTTATGCCGGAATTTTGGGTAAAACCATAGAACCGGTTATCCGGCCACTTGGGTATGACTGGAAAATAGGAATTGCCTTAATAACTTCGTTTGCTGCACGTGAAGTTTTTGTGGGAACAATGGCGACGCTTTATAGCGTGGGAGATGATGTAGATAAAGACAACGCCACTTTACGCCAAAAAATGAATGCTGCACGATGGCCGGATGGAAGAAAAGTATATACGCTGGCCGCCGGTTTATCACTGCTGATATTTTATGTGTTGGCAATGCAATGCATGAGCACACTTGCGGTTGTAAAAAGGGAAACTCAATCGTGGAAATGGCCCATGATCATGCTTGGCTACATGACCACCCTTGCTTACTTTATGAGCTTTATCACTTATCATTTGTTTAAATAGTAAAAAAGAAATCAGCCTTTTTTATTCGTTTACTATTTTTTTCACTGAAATAAAAAAAAAGAGGTGCCCCTTGAGGCAACCTCTTGGAAAGGGATTCACGATTTAATTATTTAGTTATTTTTTTCACGATTTTTTGACTTGGTGATATTAATTGCAGGTAATAAGTTGCGACAGGAAGATTTGAAAGATTGTCAACTCTTATATTGTTATTTCCTTTATTTAACTGTTTTTGTTTTGATAAAAGTTGCTTGCCTTGTAGATCGAAAATCTTCACTGTTACAACTTCTGGCTTATCCCATTGGGTATTTATATTTATAAAATCGGAAAAAGGATTCGGAGCAACGGTAGTAAGATTTCCTTCATTTTTAAATTTAAGAGGAATCACATAGGATAAGTTTTCTTTCCCGTCAATATCAAGTTGTTGCAACCTGTAATAAACAATGCTTCCGGTAAAAGAATTAAGATCATCAATCTCAGAATAATTGTGTACCAAATTGGTAGTTGCGTTTCCGGCAACTGCCTGAACATCGGTAAATACTGTTCCATCATAACTTCTTTGAACAACAAATTTGTCGCAATTGATTTCCATTGAAGTACTCCAATCCACTTCTGCCTGGTTTGTTTGTAGCAGTTTAGCAGTGAAGCGAGTTAAAGTAACAGGCATCGGTCCGGCTTCAGGATTGATAATCGCGGTTCCATCATCCACAAAATCTACATTGGCATCGGAACTTGAAGTAATGCGTGCGATGTTCATTATGGAGGGAACAGGGTTGCCATTGCCAGGATCATTTACTGTAACCTGGAACTGAACCTGGTAGCTTTGCCCGGCAGAAAGCGTACCTCCCGAAGTTGCTGTAGCGCCAGTTCCGATTCTAAAGAAAACAGATTTTACCCCGCCATTTGAAACATATTCTGCTACATCATCTCCCGGTTGATCAGTTTTAATGCCCGGTATTATTCCGGGTGAACTGATCACTTTTAAAGTGCCGGCTTTGTATGTAACTGTTGATGGTAAGGTGTCAGAAATTACAATATTGTTTGCGTTGCCGGGTCCATTGTTTGAACCTGAAAGAGTATAAGTTAATGTTTCTCCACTCTCTCCCAGGTGGTTATTATTAGCATCACTCACTGTTTTTTCCAGGGTGATGGTTGGATCTTTCATCCGAATGGTGAAAGTAAAAACACCAGGGAAATATTTGTCTGCTTCTGTTCCAAACTCAAGTGTAACATTTTGCGCATTTGGTGCTATTCCATAACCGTTACCCACATTAAACATATCAATGTCAATTCCCATCTGGTTCGTATAATCCGGATTTTTGGTGGTGACATGCGAGCCGTTATCGGTAATAGTTCCATTCCATGGATTATCAGCAGGATTGGTGGCATTTGAAAAAGTGTTGCCATTGATCTTTAAAAAGTCTCCTGGAAGGTTAGCGTCTCCTTCCCATGCTACTACTCCCATTTTTGCGTCACCGGAAGACAATGCGCCAGACGGAACATTGAGGCCTGTAAGGGTTACCGTACTCGTTGTATCAAATCCACCGTTATAAACCACTTCAAAACCATCATAAAGTCGTACGCTGTTATAAGGAAGTGATTGATTTTCATATACAACAACAATGCTCCATCCTCCGTGGTTTCCTCCGTTAGAAATTGCGCCTGTGCTCAACGGGACATTGCCCACTTCATATATGCCGGCACCATTATTTTTTACAAAATTGGTGATATCTGCATAAGCCTGGTATTCAGTAAACCCGGTCGTAATTATAGTAGTATCCATGCCCAAAGCTGTCACATCCGAATATGAATTGGTAGTTCCTTTCCTGATCTTGATGGTTCTGTTAGCGGGATTTATAAGATCATACTCCGCATCGCTTATGCGGCCGCCCCAATAAAGCCTGGCGAGTTTAATTGTATTCGTTCCTGCGGGCAGAATCAGATCAGCAGAAGATGAATTGCGGGTAACACTTCCATTGCCGGTATTGCCGTCAATATCTACAAATTCCATATCGGAACCATCGTTGCCATAAATGCTGTATCCATCACTCCTGTTATCATTCATTGCTGTAGTATCAACTACGCCTGTACTATCATTAATAATGTTCATGAGCGTATTGCCAAAAATCGTGGAACTTCCTTTAATGTTATCGGAATAGACAAGGCTGTATTTACGAATTTGCGCATCGCCGACAGATACTAAAAGGAAGAAAATTGCAAACATAAATATGCACTTACTGAATTTGCGAGAAGAAATTGTGATAGTAAAAAGCTGCATATAAATATTTTTCCCTGCTTAAAATGATAAGAGTTTATCATGTCAAATTGGAGAATTATAGAAACGGACTTTCTGAGGAACTGGAATTTATGCTGATGCCACAAATAAAATCGGAAGGAATTGGAATGATATAATCAACATCATAAATGCAAAAAATAACTAAGCATTTGCTTTTCTAAAGATAATGGGGAAATACTTTCTGAAGAAGTGATTGGCGTTTCAAAGGGGTGGGAGACAAAATTAGAAATTAGTTTCAATAATCAAAACTTATAGAAACAATTTTCGGAGAAAAAACTTTTTATGTTTTAAGGTTAAAAATTTGTTGAGAAGCTTTCTTAGCCGGAAACCAGGATGCAGTGAAAGCTATAATGAATGCCGTTAATATGACAAGAATGAAATCAGTGAGCTGTAATTTTACCGGGAAATAATCAATCAAAAAAGAAGCGCCGGCCAGTTTAATAAGATGGTATTTCATTTGCAAAAAAGCAATCATTAGTGCGAGTACAATTCCAATTCCGGTTCCTACTACCGCCAGTAAAACACCTTCGGTTAAGAATATCTTTTTAATCAAAGACTTGTCTGCTCCCATTGATAGCAATACACTGATATCTTTTCTTTTTTCCAAAACCAGCATGGTTAAAGCGCCTACCATATTGAATGCAGCTATTATCAAGATCAACGTAAGAACTGCGTAAATGAACCATTTCTCTAGTTTCATCGAATTGTAAAGGCTCATATTTTGTTCGTATTTCGTAAGCACTTTATATTGACCCCCCAGCATTTTTTGAAGTGTCTGCGTGAATTCATTAGTCGTCGAGGGATCTTTTAAAGAAATTTCCAAAGCGCTATATTCATCCGGCTGGTATTTCATTTGTTGCCTCATGAATGGCAGATTGGTAATTACATATTTATTGTCAAAATCCTGTTGAATGGCAAAACTTCCGGAAGTCGTGGCATTTCCTTCACTTAAAGCAGCAAGCGGATTGTTAGAACTGGTTTTTTTGGGAAGGAAAACAGTAATTGGGAAAAGATTTCTATCCGCCTGAACTCCAATTGCACTTTCTATGCCGGCTCCTAAAATCAATTTGGGGTTGTCTGCTGTTCCGGTATTAAATGTGCCATCATACATTTTTTGAGGCACGCCGGAAACTTTATAATAATCAGAATCAACTCCTTTTAATAAAACTACTGTTTGTTGTTGCTCATTTTGTAAAAGCGCCTTTTCTTCAATATTTAAAGAAGTGCCTTTAATGCCGGAGATGCTATGAATTTTATTGAGTTGCTCCGCCGTAAGTGTAAATGTTTTCCCTTTTGCCGGAACTACTTTTACATCAGAATAAAAGTTGGAGTAGAGTGATTTTACCAAACCTTCAAACCCGTTAAAAACGCTTAGAACCAACACCTGGCACAAGGTAGAAAAAGCAATAACGCCAGCAGTTACCCATGCAATAATGTTGATAGCATTTGTACTTTTCTTTGCTTTAAAATAGCGCCATGCAAATTTAAAATGCAAGTTTTTTGTGGGTTTACTGGTTAAGAAGTATCTCTCTTGAATCGTGAAACTCAGGATTTTTTATCCTGTGAATTGTCAATGTTTTGATCCTGCTTTTTGATGTCATCCAATAACTTTTCAATCTTAAAAACATAATCAAGCGTATCATCAAGATAAAAAGTGAGTTGAGGAATGCTACGTAACTGGTGCCGCATTCTTCTACCTAATTCACCACGTATTTCACTGCTCAGATCTTTAAATTTTTCTAAAGCCGCTTCCTGGTCTTTTACCTGGAAAAAACTTAAATAAACTCTTGCTTCATAAAGGTCTGGTGTTATTTTTACTGATGAGATTGAAACCATACCGCCATCAATCATATTAAGCCCCATTTTCAAAAAAATATCATTCAATTCTTTGGATATTTCTGTGGCTACCTGTTTTTGCCTTTTGCCTTCTGTCATGATATATAATTATCGTTCATTGTAAAATTAGTTACTTTGCTGCTATTTCAATTTAATTAAGCATTTCAATTGTTTTAATGAAGAATTTACGGACTATTTTTCGTTATGCGGGCCGTTACCCTAAATTAATTTTCGCCTATTTCACTTGCAATATTCTTTCCAACTTATTTGCTGTGGTTTCCTTAGGACTTTTAAGTCCTTTTTTGTTGCTGATTTTTAAGAAACAAAATACGCTTGCCGCTGACACGGCCAAAACCGGTTTTCTTACACATATAAATCCAATCAACTATTTTAAGATTTGGTTAAACCATACATTACAAACACCAAATGGAGATATAAAAGGACTGGCGGTCATTTGTATTTTGATTGTGTCTTTCATTGTTTTAAAAAATATTTTCTTGTATCTCGCCATTTATTTTTTGACACCTGTCCGCAATTTGGTAGTGAATGATATGCGCAGAAAAATGTACCAGAAAATATTGGTGTTGCCGATTGGTTATTTTAATGAACAAAAGAAAGGCGACATCATGAGCCGGCTGACGAATGATCTCGCCGATGTGGAAAGCTCCGTGATCAATCTGCTGGAAACGCTTTTCAGGGAGCCGGTGACAATTCTCCTGTTCTTTATGTACATGGTGATTTTAAGTCCGCAACTTACTTTTTTTCTCGTATTGTTTTTGCCAATTTCAGGTTTTATTATCGGTAGGATTGGCCGTTCATTAAAAAAACAAAGCACCCGCGCACAGGAAAAACTAGGCGAAATACTTTCTACTATTGAAGAAACACTTGGCGGTATCAGGGTGATTAAAGCATTTAATGCGGAAAAGAAACAATTCGATAAGTTTGAAACCCAAAACGAACAGTTTCTGAATATAAAAAATGCAGTTATACGCAGACGCGATATGGCTTCACCTGTAAGTGAAGTATTAGGTGTAACCGCTGTAGCTTGCGTTTTATGGTATGGAGGCAGATTGGTATTGCGTAATTCATTTCTTGATCCCGGAGATTTTCTCGCGTACATTTTAATTTTTTCACAAATCATTCAGCCCCTTAAATCTCTATCCGCAGCTTCTTACAGCATAAAAAAGGGCGCCGCAAGTATTGATCGCATCGAACATTTGATTGCAGAAGATATTTCGATTAAAGAGATTGCGAATCCTGTTATTTTACATGAATTTAGTAATAGTATCGAATTCAAAAATGTAACTTTTTCGTATGGTGAAAAAGTGATCCTGGATGATATTAGCTTAAAAATCGAAAAAGGGAAAACTGTCGCCCTTGTCGGTTCTTCGGGAGCGGGAAAAAGTACACTCGTTGATTTGATACCGAGATTTCATGATTCGATAAAAGGAGAGTTACTGGTTGACAGTATTAAAATCGAAAATTATTCGCTTAAATCATTACGCAATCAAATGGGAATTGTAACCCAGGAACCAATTTTATTCAATGATACCATTGCCAATAATATTTCCCTTGGAATGGACAATGCGACCGAAGAGCAAATAATAAACGCGGCCAAAATTGCAAATGCCCACAATTTCATTTTAACGAAAGAAAATGGCTATAACACAACGATTGGCGAAAGAGGAAATAAACTGAGCGGCGGCGAAAAACAACGGGTTACGATTGCGCGTGCCGTGCTTAAAAATCCGCCGATTTTGATTTTGGATGAAGCAACTTCTTCTCTTGATACGGAAAGTGAAAAACTGGTTCAGGATGCTATTAATAATTTGATGAATAACAGGACGAGCATTGTAATCGCTCACCGTTTGAGTACTATTCGACATGCAGATGAAATCATCGTTTTGCAAAAAGGAAAGATTGTGGAACGTGGTACACACGATACTTTGATGGCACTTGAAGGATTTTACAGGAAATTAGTGACAATGCAGGCAGTAAAATAGAAGTACCAGTAAACCAACAAAAACCCTCAAATTTTATTTCGGATGAAGGCTTAAACAAATAATTCAACAGCAATTCCATCGGCAAATAACTTTCCTTTATCCGTCAAAATAATCCGGTCATTTAGCCGGAAAAAATTCTCTTTTTCAACATTATTTTCAAGCAATTTTTCAATCCTTTCTCTTTCGCCGGACGAAAAATTTTCTGCAATAAAATTCAAATCCATTCCTTCAATCGTCCGCAATGAAGTCATTATATATTCATCCAGTTTTTGTGAGATTGAAAGAATTTCTTTCTCGGATGGAATTTCATTTTGTTGAAGAGATTGAATATAAATCCGGTTATTGGCAATGTTCCAGCTTCTTTCAGTTCCATTAAAAGAATGAGCTGAAGGGCCAATGCCAATATATTTTTCACCCTGCCAGTAACTGCTGTTGTGCCTGCTTTTTAAGCCCGGTTTTGCAAAATTTGAAATTTCATAATGTTCATAACCTGCATTTCGCATCATCTCCATTAACATCAAAAATTGTCCTGCCTGCACATCATTATTTACGTTTTCTTTTTTCTTTAATTCAATCATTTTTTGCAAAGCGGTTTTTGGTTCTACGGTTAATGCATAAGCAGAAATGTGTGGAATATTTAAATCGATTGCGGTTTGAATATTCTTTTTCCATTCTTCATCAAATAATCCGGGGGTTCCAAAAATCAGATCAATTGAAAAGTTTTTAAAACCGGCTTGCCTTACAAGTTGAATCGAAATTAAAGCCTGTTGGGCGTTGTGCGCCCTATTCATCCATTTAAGATCACGTTCAATAAAGGATTGAATGCCGATACTTAACCGGTTGACGCCGGCATTTTTCCAACCGGAAAGTTTTTCTGAATTGATATCATCAGGGTTTGCTTCAAGCGTAATTTCTGCTTTCGGAAGAACGTTATAATTCTTTTTAATAGCAGAAATAATTGAAGAAATTTCATCAGCAGAAAGAAGACTTGGCGTGCCGCCACCAAAATAAATGGTTTCAAATTTTTCACCTGCAGAGGAAATAACACCAAAATCTTTTTGATCTGTCGATTCAAGCATTTTTCTCCTCAACTCTATTTCTTTTATTAAAGAACTCGTCATTTCGTTTCTTGAACCTTCTGAAGTTGAAAAATGAAAATTGCAATAATAACAAGCCTGTTTGCAAAATGGAATATGGATATAAAAGCCTGCCAACAAATTTAATTTTATGTTTACAATCGCGGGCGTTTCATAAATTCAATATAGCTTTGAATCATCAAATGAAACCAGCCACTACCAAATATCTCAAGAGAATTCCGCTGCTCTTTTTGTTACCTCTTATTTTTGATTCTACAACGGTTTTTTCGCAAAAACAATACCTGGTAGAATATACTTTTTCAGGCAAAGATACTTTGGATAATCTTCATCGTCAGGGATTGAAAACTGGTTTTGATAATAAAGAAAGTGCAAAAAAATATATAGATGGGTTGCACGCAACGCTACTCAGTAAAGGTTTTCCGGCGGCTTCGGTTGATTCTGTTTTTTACGATTCTTTACAAGCACGTGCAAAAATATATTTAGGTGAAAAATTTAAATGGGCGCAAATTTCTACAGATAGTTTAGATAAGAATGTGCTTGAAAGCATTGGATGGAATGAAAATCAGTTTGAAAATAAAGAATTGGATTTTTCACAATTGCAATTGGCAGGAGCAAAAAATTCTTGAATATTATGAGAACAATGGATATCCTTTTGCGCAGGTTTCTTTGCAGAATATTGAAATAAATAATGATAAATTGAAAGCCAGCTTAAGTGTAAATAAAGGGCCGCTTTATCATATTGACAGTATCCATGTGTATGGGAAAGTGAAAATAAAAAATCTTTTCCTGCAGCATTACCTTGGCATTTTTAACGGGGATATATATGATAATGAAAAGCTTCAAAAAGTTTCCAATCGTATTCAGCAACTTTCCTTTGTGCAGGAACAACAAGGATCAGATGTAACCATGCTTGGAACCGGCGCCACTCTTAATTTATACCTTGAACCAAAACGAAGCAGTCAGATTAATGTGTTGGTCGGCTTCGTTCCCGCAAACACCATTACCGGGAAGGCGCAACTTACTGCGGATGTTCATCTTGATTTGAAAAACAGCTTTGGTTCCGGAGAAACTATTTTATTGAATTGGCAACAACTTCAACCGCAATCACCGCGACTGAATTTGGCGTATTCCATTCCTTATATTTTCAATTCGAAGTTTGGATTTCATTTTTCTTTTGATTTATTGAAAAAAGATTCTTCCTATTTGCAACTAAATGGAATACTGGGATTTCAATACCTTTTTTCTGCCAACAAAACATTCGATATTTTTTACCAGGCCGAACAGGATTATTTGCTTGCAGGTGGAGTAGACACCAATCGCGTCATTTACAATAAAATGTTGCCTCCGTATATTGATGTAAAATCAGGTAATTTAGGGATTGGCTATCATTTTTTAAATACAAACTATAACCTTAATCCGAGAAAAGGAAATGTACTCAATGTTACTGCGACAGCCGGTATTAAGAAAACATCAAAAAATAATGACATTGTAAATCTTAAAGACCCCTCAAATCCTGGTTTTGATTTTGCCTCTCTTTATGATTCGGTCAAACCAAAAACCTATCGCTTTAAATTGGTTGCCTCGGCAGCCCATTATTTTCCGTTAGGAAAAGCAAGTACATTTAAAACGGCCGCGCATATTGGCTGGATCGAAAGTCCACAAATTTTTCAAAATGAATTGTTTCGAATTGGTGGCTATGCGTTACTTCGTGGATTTGATGAAGAAAGTATTTATGCAAGTAAATATGCGGTATTCACGGGGGAATACAGATATTTACTAGGGACCAATTCTTATTTCTTTGGTTTTTCTGATATTGGATTCACGCGTACCAAATTTAATGCTACCGATTATTCCAATTCATTTATAAGCGGAGGAATAGGGATGGAATTTGAAACCAAATTTGGTTTGCTGAACCTTAGTTATGCAGTCGGAAAGCGTAACGATGTAAATTTTGATATTCGTAATTCTTCCAAAATACATTTTGGATATATCAACTATTTTTGACAAAATGAAAATGAATCCTGTCTTTTGTTTTGCCCTTTGCGCTTCTCTTATGCTGTGTAGTTATACTTCACGTGCGCAAAATGAAACAGATAGTTTGTTACAGAAAAAACCTGATACAAATCAACTGCTGATCAATAAAAAACCGCTTGTAACGAAAAGGAACATAACAGATACAGTAAACGCAGAAAAAAGAAAGATTCCTGTTTTGGCAGATAGTAATCCTTCATCAAATTTAGTTTCCGTTAAGAAAAGCGTTTTTGTCCAAAAAAATCCCGGCGACAGTTTAAAAAGTCTTGCAGACTCTATTCCGGATTCGGCTGTAACTATTTCTCAACCTGTTTCTGCTATTGACAGTGTTTTGTTGGCAAAGAATCCTTACATCAACAGCAATAGTAAACCTGTTTCTCTTTCTGAGCATGCGCATTTGCCTTCAGGCAAAGAATTTTTGTTTTACCTGTTATGCCTTGTCCTTTTAATTCTCGGGCTTTTCAGAACTTTTTTCACGGGTTATTTTAAAAACCTTTTCCGTGTTTATTTTAATACATCTTTAAGACAAACACAGTTGTCGGATCAGTTGCAGCAGGCAACGCTTCCTTCACTTATATTAAACATCTTTTTCGCCATTACAGCAGGAATTTATATCTGGCTTCTGTTTAATTTTTATCATCCACCGCGGCTCTTCAATGGAAAAGTTTTACTTCCTTTCTGTATCCTTTCAATAGCTGTACTGTATTTTCTTAAGTTTTGTATATTAAAATTTATGGGATGGGTTTCGGATGTGCAGGAAAGTACCAACGGGTATATTTTTGCCATATTTCTTGTAAACAAGATCACTGGTATTTTTTTAGTTCCGATTATTATTTTACTTGCCTTTATCAACCGCCAGTGGTTACCCGCAATTGTCGATGTATCTTTTTTGATAATAACCCTTCTTTTTTTATCCAGATATGTAAAGAGCTATGAGGCAATTGAAAAGAAGATACCATTGAATCCGTTTCATTTTATTATTTATATCGCAGGTGCAGAAATAATTCCTTTGTTGATCCTTTATAAAGTAGCAATTGATTATTTAATATGAATTTAGCAGTTTATTAAAGTGGGCTTTTGGAATTGTCCTAAGAAAAAGCCTAACTTTGTGCACATACTGCATGAATTCTAAAATGGATATAAAAACAGAACCTAAGGAACCCAAAACAGTAAAGGAAATTCAAAACATTCTCATTACCCAATCAAAACCGGAAAGTGAAAAATCACCGTATTTTGAAATGGCGAGAAAGTTTAATGTTAACCTGAGTTTTGCCAACCCAATAAGCGTGGAACCCGTTCCATCCAAAGAATTCAGAAAGCAGAAAATCGATATCTCTTCTTATACAGCCGTTATTTTTAATAGTCGCAACGCCATTGACCATTTTTTCAGAATTTGTGATGAAATGAGGATCAGTGTTTCACAGGAGGTAAAATACTTTTGTATTACAGAATCGGTCGCGCTTTATCTTCAAAAATTTATTTTGTACAGAAAGCGTAAAGTTTTTTATAGTTGTGATGGCACTACCAAAAACCTGTTTGAAGTAATGGACAAATACAAAGACACGGAAAAGTTCTTGTATCCATGTTCACATTCATTTGATAGCGAAATCACCACATGGCTAGAAGAAAACAACTGCGATTTTGCTATACCTGTACTTTATGAGATCACTTCAAATGATGTGAGAGCTGTTGTAGAAAAACATCAATACCAGATTATTTGTTTCTTCACTCCCCTTGGTGTTAAAAGCTTCACTGAAAACTGTCCTTCTTTTAAACAAAACGGCACTTTGATTGGCGCCTTTGGTGACAATACCCGCAAAGCGATTATTAAGGCCGGTTTTCACCCTGACATCCTTGCTCCTGAACCGGAAGCTCCCAGTATGGTTTCTGCCCTCGAAAAATATTTATCCGGATTAAAAAAGAAATAAAATAAAGGATTAATTATCTAACTTTATCCTTTATTTTATTTGATAATATGAGAGCACCTTCTATATCAAAAAAAGCATTTTGGGATTGTTCGTTTGAAGACCTGGATTTTGAAAAATCATCACTTTTTATAATGGGAAAAGTATTCAATTTTGGAACATGGAATGACCAGGTAGAAATTATGCGCTTTTATGGATTGCAACGTATTCGTAAAGAAATTATTAACGCGTCTTTTTTAGGCAAAACTGTATTAAGTTTTCTTTGTGTTATTTTACATTTGGACAAAACTGATTTTAAATGTTACAAAAGAATGCAGTTGAACCCTCTACCCTGGAACTTTTAAAGAAAATCTGCGCCATACATTCTTTGGATCATTTTGCTCTCGGCGGCGGTACCAATTTGGCTTTAAGAATGGAACACCGGCTTTCTGTTGACCTCGATTTCTTTACAAATTCCGAATTTAGCAATCAGAAAATCTTTCAGTTAATAACCACTAATTTCCGGAAGGTTGAATTGTTATTTGAACAAAACCAAACAATGATGTTTAGCATCAATGAGATTAAAGTTGATTTTGTTTTATACCCTTTTAACTGGCTTCAACAGTTTGAACAGATTAAAGATTCAAGGCTTTTAAGTGTAGCCGATATAATACCGATGAAACTCCAGGCGCTGAGCAACCGATTTTCAAAAAAAGATTTTTGGGATATTGCTTTTTTATTAAATGATTTCCCTCTTTCAAAAATGATTGAAATTTTTGTAACAAAATTTCCTCAAATTGATCCTGGTTTTATCATTCATAGCCTTGTCGCATTTGAGGAAGCTGAAAAAGAGCCGGACCCAATTTGTGTAAAACCAATAACATGGAAAGAAATAAAATTACAACTTGAAGGTGCAGTAATTGATTACACAGATCAATTACTTTAAAACAGAATCTATTATTTTCTAAAATAAAAAAACTCCCTTTCAACTAAGAAAGGGAGAAGTTTTTAATCAGGATAATTGTAGTTTTCTATTTGATCAATTTTCCGAAATAATGAACTGTACGAACTAATTGAGATACATAACTCATTTCGTTATCGTACCAGCTTACTGTTTTTACCAGTTGGTTATCACCCACAGTTAAGACTTTTGTTTGAGTAGCATCGAATAAAGAACCATAATGAATTCCAATAATATCTGAACTTACAATTTCGTCTTCATTATACCCGAAGCTGTCATTGGACGCGGCTTTCATTGCTGAATTTACTTCTTCAACAGTAACTTTTTTGTTGAGAATAGTGGTGAGTTCTGTAATTGAACCTGTGATCACCGGAACCCGTTGTGCAACGCCATCCAGTTTTCCGTTTAATTCAGGTAATACCAGGCCAATTGCTTTTGCAGCGCCGGTGCTGTTAGGAACGATATTCGCCGCTGCTGCTCTTGCCCTTCTTAAATCTCCTTTTGCATGCGGTGCGTCCAAAGTATTTTGGTCATTGGTATAAGCATGAATGGTAGTCATAAAACCTGTTTGAATTCCGAAAGAATCATTCAATACTTTCGCCATTGGCGCAAGACAATTGGTAGTGCATGATGCGCATGAAATGATTGTTTCGCTTCCATCAAGAATTTCATGATTTACGTTAAACACAACCGTTTTTACACCCCCTGTTGCCGGAGCTGAAATAACTACTTTTTTTGCTCCTGCTGTAATGTGTGCCTGAGCTTTATCTTTATCTGCAAAGAAACCTGTGCTTTCAATAACAACATCCACATCATGTGATCCCCATGGAATTTGAGAAGGATCTCTTTGAGCATAAATTTTTATTTCTTCACCGTTTACAATTATTGAATTATCGGTGTGTTTTACTTCTGTTTCAAATCTTCCCTGTGAGCTGTCGTATTTTAATAGATGTGCTAACTGTTTAGGACTTGTAAGATCATTGATGGCCACTACGTCTATTCCTTCCATATTGTAGATCTGCCTGAAAACAAGACGCCCGATTCTGCCGAAACCATTAATGGCAACTTTTACTGTGCTCATAATTAATTTTTTGTTTTTATTTTAAATTAAGTTTGCAAAATTAAGCTTTTGTAAAAGAAATTGAGGGGTTAAAAATTATTCTAATTTTTAATAACACGAAACTTCAACTTTTATTTTCATTTAAAGAATTTATATTTTATTTGATAAAATCAAGAATTTTTCCCACTTACATACTTATTCCTTTTTACATAAAACCGGTAAGGAAGCTGCGCGTCAGCACCAGCGCTTTCTACGCCTATCCTTTTACTAATGCCAATATTTTCTTTTGGAATTTTTTCTCCATCATCCAATAAATAGATTTGTTCGTCCAATAAAAACAAACCTGAATGATGCTTGAAAATTCCTAATGCTTTTCCTACGTTACCGGGTCCGCGAGTAAGCGTTTTGTCGGAAATGATTTTGCCTGTTCTTTCCAACATAATTTCAATTCCTTGCAGTGGTTCAATCGCCCGGATTAAAACTGCATCTGGAATTTCTTTTTTATTGGTAACTACATTCAACATTTGATGCATTCCATAACAAATATAGATGTAAGCTGTGCCTGCTGCAGAATACATATGCTCATTCCGGGCGGTTCTTCTTCCTCCAAATGAATGCGAAGCTTTATCTGTAAAGCCAACATACGCCTCAGTTTCCACTATTCTTCCTGACGTAATTTTTCCATCAAAATTGGTTACCACAATTTTTCCTAATAATTCTTTAGCAATTTTTACAACGTCTTTTCTTTCATAAAAAGATAGTGGAACTTTTTTCATGATTTTCTGTTCTTAATTTACAAAGTAAATGGCTTTCCAATTATTTTTAAATGCTTAAGTTCGATTAATATTTTTTTCCAAATTATTTGAAATGGTTTATTTGATTCCTTCTTTTTTGTCTGAAAATGCAGTTGAGACAATTCCGGGTTATATACTTGGTGCAATGAAAAAGTGCTCAGTGATTTTTGCAGAAAACGAACGGACTGCAAGGCGTTTTTTAAAAGCAATGGATAAAGAAATTGTGATTGATGATTTTGAATGGCACGCAATTCATAAAGCTGAAGAGCAACAGCTTACTATTCTTCGCGAAAAAATCAAGCAAGGAAAAAATATTGCTATCATTAGTGAAGCCGGCTGCCCTGGAGTTGCCGATCCCGGGCAAATATTAGTTCATGAAGCTCAAAAATTAAACGCCGTAGTAAAACCACTTGTTGGTCCTAATTCAATTTTGCTGGCTTTAATGGCGAGCGGAATGAATGGTCAGCATTTTTCCTTTCTTGGCTATCTACCCATAGATAACGCAGAAAGAATTAAAAAGATAAAGCAAATAGAAGAAGAATCAGCGCAAAATAAATGCACTCAAATTTTTATCGAAACACCTTATCGAAATAATAAAATGTTTGAAAGCATTTTACAACACAGCAATCCTACAACTCAACTCTGTATAGCGGCTGATATTACTTCTGCCAATGAATTTATTAAAACAAAAAGTGTAGCAGATTGGAAGAAAGAAAAAATCGATTTGCATAAAAAACCCGTGATCTTTTTATTGCAGGCGAAACTATCCCATTAAATAGGCCAATCCGTTATTTACAGGTTCACATAAATCGAGCACCTTTTTTTGACGGAATAAATTTTCAACAATATCACGAGCTTCCTTGTACTCATCATGAATAGGACAAGGGTGAGAAGCGGAACATTTGCTCAAACCCAAGCCACAACTTTTAAAAACTTGTTTGCCGTCTATTGCTTCCACAATATTTATGATCGGTTGTTTTTGTTGTTGCTTGGAAATGAAAAACCCACCTAACGGCCCTTTCATGCTGTTGATTATATTTTGCCTGACGAGTGTTTGTAAAATTTTTCCAACGGTATGTTCATTGGCGTTGATAAATTCTGATATTTCCTTAATGCTTGCGTTTTGCTGTGCATCGTATTTTGAACACAAGTAAACGACAGCTTTTATAGCGGTTTTGCAGGTATTACTTAGCATTTTTTAGCTGTTTAAAAATTCTTTTCCTTCATCCGAAATTTTTTCTGAATTCCATGGAGGATCAAAAGTAACTTTTACTTCTACATCATAATCCGGGAATGCATTTTCAAGTGCATTTACAATCCCTGAACTTATAGATTCACCCATCGGGCAAAACTGTGTGGTGAGCGAATGAGAGCAATAAATCTTCTTTTGATCCTCATCAAAATCAATTTGATAAATCAACCCAAGGTCAACTACATTCAAGCCGATTTCAGGATCATCTACTGATTTCAATGCTTCCAAAGCCACACTGCATTTGGCTTCATCGTTTGTAATTTCATTCATGAGTAGCGGGTTTATGCATTATTGTTTTCCATACGTTGCCGTTGTAAAGTACAGCGGTTAATAATAAAAGTATTGCTGCAATTTGAATGGTCATTTCATTTGAAATAAGCACGCCTGTTATAAATAAAATAAATCCGCACAGGTAACAAATACTCATCCAATAAAATATTTTGCTGCTGAATAATTCTTTCGGGTTAGGTGTTTTTCCCAAACCTGCTTTGTGGTGATAAATTTTATTCCACACGATAAAGGGTAATGTTTTAAAAGTCATTCCGAAAATTATCGCTGTGATCCATCCAAAGAAAATGGCGAAGCCATACGTGATCACTAAATGGTAATTACTTTTTGAAAAAATCAAAAACAAAATGATGATCAATAAAAAAAATAAAGGGAGCGCCATCATCAAAACAGAGAACAATGAAAGCCTCACCTGCTCATCCACTTTTTTCCTGATTCGCTGTTGGTAAGCTTGATAACAATAATAGCCAAACAAAACCAAAGAAACGGCAAGACATGCGACAGGAAGCAGGTACAGCCAATTTATTTTGATGTATAAAAAAATAATAAGGAAGCTTATCAAAGCAATATTAATGAGATAATAAATCCACCATAATAATTTGGTGTTGTTGTATTTTGAAATGAGAAAGAGTGGTATCAAACGGGAACCAACGCCAATCACCAATAACAAAAACCACCCGATAATTCCGAGATGTGCATGTAGCGGCAGGTAGGATAAAGAATCCTGCGATAAAATATTATAGGTGAAATTATAAATCAAACATAAGCCGACAAGTGTTGTGATAAAAAGCCAAAGAGTGGCTGTAAAAACAAAAATGGCATGCACATTTTCTACTTTACTTTTCGACATGCTGATGCCAATATTAATGAGATAAAATAAAACGGAAAGATTGATGGCAATAGCGCCCCACTGTGCAATCCAGCCAAAATCAAATTCACAAAAAGAATAAATCAATAACGGAATCCCCACGGCTGAAAAAGCAAAAGAAAGATACGCCAGAACATTACTGTGCAACTTTCCTTCAATCAATACAGGAACCAATTGATGACTGGCTCCGAGGATGATCATCGTGCCCCAACCGAGCGCCATAAGATGTGTAATGGCAAGCGTTCGCGGATGAAAATAATGTTGCAAAAAAGCCGATGAAGAAAATAGAAGAAAAATCGTGGCGACGAGGAAAGACAATCCCGCATAAACATAAAAAGGCAACACCACTTTGTAAGAAGTGTTTTTTGCAAGGCCATTATTGGTAACTCCCGGAAACATTCTTAATCTTTAAAAATCAGCAGCCGCACTTCATTTGGCGCTATTTCTTTTATTCGGTAATCAAATTTTCTTTCTTTTAATTCAGGCAATAAAAAAACCGGAATTCTTTTGTGATAAACAAATAAAGCCTTGCTCTCACTTAACTTTTCCAATTCACCCAAAATAGTCATCATCGGCTGAGGCATTTCTAAATTGCGTACATCAACGGTGACTAAATTCTCTTTGAATTTTTCCAACAATTCATCCCACCCTTGTGCACTTTTCCCCTGCTCATTTATTTCAAATTCCTGTGTATCTTTTTTATAAAAATAAGTCTCCACCGTTTCATCATCTAAATTATCTACGAAAGATTCGAAACCTTGTTTACTCAATAAAGAAATTAACGGAGTCGGTTCAAAACTATTTATGATTTTAAGAACCCCTCCCGCAGGAACATTTTTCACCTTCTCAATAATTAAATTCAAAGGATCCTTACCTCCATTTATTATCGGCCTCACATCAAACGAAACTATTTGATCAGGGGAAATTGAATTAAAAAAACCAGGTAGTTTTGGTTTCTCTTTAATGGTTTCATGCACAGCCTTTCTGTCGATTTCAAAACCAAGAGGTTGGAGTTTTTCATAGAATTGTTCAACATCAAATCCGGAAATTTGCGAAGCCATTCCAATGCTGGTTCTTGCGGCCATTAATCTTCTCAACAAAGGATTACGCAGCTTCTCAAACTTAGGATTGATGCTTATTATCGCCTCCAGCGCTTCAGGATTCTGCTTAATTATTTTTGCAATTTTTGTATTTGCGTTTATGGTCATATTAATTGGAAATTTAGGAAGCTTAAAAAAACAGGCTTGTCTTACCGGATGTTTCGTAAACAATGCCTGTTTTTCATTTGGTAGCAACGGCCTTTCTTTTCCGGCTTATATCGTAGCAGTTTGCTGTGCCTTCGGAAACAGAATATTGTTTTCAAGATGAACGTGCGTATGCAAATCATCTTCAAACTCTTCAAGCGTTTTAAAGACAAAAGAATAGCTGGCACATGCATCTGAAGGCAATGCGTAATTCATGCTTAATTCCCTGATTTTTTCAAGGGCATTTCCTACGGTTTCATGTTCTTCTTCCATCTGTGTTGACCGCTCCATTTATCACAGCAGTGCTTGCTGCATCTGGCGATGTGTTATTAAGTTTTGCAGCCACCAAATTTTTTATTGCAGGGAACAAAACTTTTTCTTCCTTCACCATGTGTGAACTTAATTCACTACAAACCAACTGCACAAGATTGTTTATTTCCAACAATTCAGGATGACGGCTACCATGCACACGCGCAACTTTTGCAGCGAAATTGGAAAGGTCAGGAATGGTGTTTCTTACATAACTGTGATGGGTGTTAACGATGTAATCGGCAAGAAAATCAAGGCTCCAGTCATTATAAGGTAACGGTCTGGCAGTAGACGAAGTTTTATCGGCATTTTGTAATTCCTGTTCCACTTTTGTTACGTCTATTCCTTTTTCAGCGCAAGCTTGTTTTACGGTTTTCTTTCCGCCACAGCAAAAGTCGAGGCCATATTTTTTAAACACCTGCGCTTTCCTTAAATCTTTCGTTGCAATTTCACCAAGCGTTTCGTCAGTTTCTCCTGTTAGTTTCTTGCTGATTTTAACCTTCCACCATTCCGGCCCTTGCTCCAGGTATTCCCATGTAAAAATATTTCCTCTTTCGCCAAGCAGTTGATAATACAAGGGTTTCGGATCATGATCGTTGTGAATAGTTAGACTTTCTCCAGGATTTAATTCATCAAAGCGCGCGAAGATCGTTGGGTGTTTCAACTTCGGTTCTATCACTGTTACATTAAGGATATTTTCGGGTTGCAATAAAGTTTCCATGTTTTTTTAATTTTTAAGAGTTAATTGAATTGTAAAGGTAAATAATAAAAGTATTAAAGTACTTAAATACTGATTATATTTTTCATAAAAATACTTTTGCTTTCTTAGTTATTGTTTTAGGTTATGGTATGGGGTTTTGAGGATGAACTACTTTCATCAGGCTGCTGTCCCATTTTCCTTCTACTTTCACTTGCGCAATTGCGTCGTAGGCAAATGCTTCAATCAGGTTGTGATCCAGCAATAGATAAGTTCCGGGCTCCCTGAATTTGTACAATGCAGCAGCAGCACTTCCTCCGGGAATTTCCCATGTTTCAAAATCGGTAAAAGGTTTGTTGCTAAATTTTCCACCCGGCCAGTAAAGATCTGCGTGGCCGCCTATAAGATGAATTCGTGTGTCCCTGTTCGCTTCCGATGTAATAAACAAAACCTTCTCTCCCACTTTTGCCTTTAAAGCATTCGGGCCTAACAAAGCGCCTTTCTTTCCATTGAAAACAATATTAGTAGGTTTAAGTGATTTGATTGATTCGCCCATTGCTTGTACCTCTTGTTGAACGGTAGGGAAAATTTATCGTCTTTCCATCTTTGTCTTTGGGCAAATAAAAATCTTCCTGGCCAATATAATAAGCTCTGTCAAAAGTGATCTGGTTGCCATTTTCATCTCTTAAACCATCTTTTGGTAAGACCATAATCGCGCCATTCATTCCCATTGTAACATGGATAGGAACCATCAATCCGCCGGGAGCACAATGGTATACAAACACGCCGGCTCTTATACACCTGAATCTGAAAGTGACTTGCTGACCGGGAGACACGAGTGACACATCACCACCTCCCAAAGCACCGGTAGCCGCATGAAAATCGATATTGTGCAGCTGGGTATTAGTGGATGGATTTTTCAGTGTCAATTCAATAAAATCTCCCTGGTGCGCTACTATCATTGGCCCCGGAACAGTTCCATTATAAGTAAACGCCCACATTGAATCGCCCGGAGCCACTTCTATTTTCTTTTCTTCGACGGTAAAAGTTACCTGTATCACTTTTGAGCCTCCTTTTTCTACCTGGTCAAACTTTGGCAACATGGGCGGCGGAACCATCACCTGCATTTCTTTTGGCAAATCATCGCCGTTGCCTGAGTAGGTTCTGTCAAGTACTGAATCAGAATTATTATTGTTTTTACAAGCACTTAAAAACAGAACAGAAGCCAGAATAAAAAAATGGATCATTTCTTTGTTTACTGTCTTTAATACATTTTTCATCTTTATATTTTTTAATGGTTTAAAAAATGCAGCCGGATTTTATTTATAAAACCGAACCGCCTTATTTACTTATCTTTCTTTCGTCTTTAATTATTCAACACCCTGATCGTTGCATTTTTTAATTCTTCATTTACCAGTATCTGGCATGCTAATCTTTGATTGCTTTTCATGAATCCCGCCTTTTGCATCGTCGCCTCTTCGTTTCTTCCAAGGTAAGAAATCTGCACGTTCGCTTTCAACAATTTCTATCATGCAAGTGCCGCATCTGCCCATTCCTTTGCACTCTCCAAAATCTTCCAGGTAAATTTTATCGAATAATAACATCATGAGGTTTCTGTATTCATGAGTGTACGTTTCCAACTGCAATTCCTCGTCGCCGATCAGTACTTTTATAAAAATATCTTTTGTCTTTACCATCCGCTTTCTTATACTAAACCTCCCGAACCACGATTACGGTAATAGGCAATTTTAGATTCAAACATTTGCGCCATTTTTGCTGCGCGAAACTTTGCCTCTTCAGCATTTTCTCCTTTAAAATTTTCATCCAAAGTTTCTTTAAACAATTTCATCCATTGTTGAAAATGTTCTCCGGTCACGGGAAGATTTGCGTGCGGAGGAAAAGGTGTTCCGAAGTAGGTGTGTTCACCCAGCAAAATGGTTTGCCAGAAAGAATACATTTTTTGCAGATGCTGCGGCCAGCGGTCACCGATTTTTTCGTCAAAAATCGGCCCCAACAATTCATCTCTTCTCACTTTATCATAAAAAGTATCCACCAATTTTTTTATATCCTCAATGCTTATTATTTCTTTTGTTTGATCCATTCTTAATTTTAATTTTCAAATTCTAACAACTGCGTTACAAATCTTTTCTCCTGAATTTGCGAAGCGATAAACTCACAGGAATTACCATCCACAAAAACATGACCATAAGTGTAATAATCATTCCAATTGCTGTTCCGAAAAAGTTCTGAAAAACGGCGCCGGTATAGCCCATTAAGGCTGATACGTCCATCTTTAATAAAACCAATATTCTTCCCATGTCAATCGGGTTCAATCCGCTCAACACCAACATCGCTTTGTCCAATGGATAATCTGCAAACTGGAAAAGAATAAACAAAACCAGGCCGTCGAAAATGATTGAAAAATAAAGCCACAGTAAAACTGCAATTCCGATTCCTTTTGCTTTATCTCTTGTGTAAACGGCAGCCAGTAAAGCGATGGCAACAAATATGATGGTCAATATTAATCCAACACCAACCAAAATTAAACCGGTAGCAGTAAAGGAATACAGCAAAACCGCAATACCAACGCCTATCACGAAAGCCAGTGTTAAGGCGATGGCAATCCCGGCAAAAAGGCTGATCCAGATGTGTTTTCGTTGCAACGGCTGACTTACCAATAATTCAATAAACTCGGCACTGTTATACACGTAAATGGTTGAAAAAATAATACTGATAAGCGGCACAATGATTAATACAATATTCATCAATCCGAGCAAACCTTTGTCAGTGTTATCTTCCAGGTTGAACAAGCTGAAAGAAATAGCGAGTAACAGCAACGTGTAGGCGATTACAATTTTATTTCTCAGTATGTCAACGATTACATATTTAATTATCTTTTTATCATTTTTTATTTATCTTATTTCATTCGATTAGCGTTTTTGCATTACAGAAGCAATAGCTCTTGAAAGTTTTTGTTCACCGGTGTCAGCGCGCAGGAGGTCAATATCTTTATGGAACAAAAGATTGCCGTCCTGCATATAAAGTACATGCGTGATAAGATCATCTAATTCACTCAAAATGTGTGAGGTGATCATTATCAATTTCCCTTTTTGTTTTTCTGCGATAATTTTTTCTTTTAAAATTTCGGAAGCCACAGGATCCAGTCCTGCTGTGGGTTCGTCAAGAATCAACACATCAGGATTAAAAAGAAAAGCGAGTGATGCGCTTACTTTTTGAGTCGTTCCTCCCGATAAAGTGCGCATTCTTTTTTGCAAAAGTGTTGGCAGTTTGAACTCCTTTATCAAATCTTCATCGAGCGAAGCTTGTCCGCTTTTAAACCTGATATCTTTCATCATATTCAGCAACTGCCCGATCGTCATATTTTCCGGGTAACGGCCTATTTGCGGCATGTAGCCGATGTGTTCACGATACAACCAATCGTGATGAATATTTTTATCATTGAACGTGATAAATCCACTGTCAGGAATTACCATGCCGAGAATCGACTTCACCAGCGTCGTTTTTCCACTTCCATTCGGCCCGATCAATGCGATACATTGGCCGCGGTTACAAGTGGCTGAAACATTGTTCAGCACTGTAAGTTTTCCAAATTTTTTGGTGACATTATTTGCGATAATCATAATCTTATTGGTTTCATGTAAGGGTTGTGATCAACTAAATTTTCCGGGGTGAGACTTGGTAAAATCTTTTCAACTTTATCCAACAGCGAAGCCATCACACTTCTGAACAAAATCATTGCTGAAGGATTTTTTGAAACGATCATTGAAAAAAGACTTACAGGATGATATGGCACATCGCCAACATTATTCTTGTTCAAATCGTATCCTTCATATTTGTCCCAATAATTATGGCTGAAATTGCATACCAAAGTTCCGTTGGTGCCGATGTCGAATGAATTGCCTAAAAAGTTGTTGAAAGTAAGTGCGTCATCCTGGCAACTTGCATCGATCTTGAGCGCCCATCCATTTTTTATAAATTGATTTTTTTCCACCTTTACCCTGTTGGCGCCTTCCATAAAAATGCCTGTGGTATTGCGCCGGAATTGGTTTTCCGAAATATAACTGTCGGTGATTTCTTTTAAGAAAATGCCATAACAACCATCGCCCCAGTTATCTTCAAAAATATTTTTTATCATGTTCACCCCATGGGAAAACATTACGGAAACGCCTGCACTGTTATTTCTAAAAGTATTCGAGATATAAGTGTTGTTGTGTGAAAACATAAAGTGCAAACCGTATCTCAAGTTGTCGCTGGAAAGATTTTTTTCGATCAGCGAGTTATTTACAAATTCAAAATAAATTCCGTCGCGATGTGCTTTTATTGAATTGCCAATAATGGTGATGCTGTCGCATTGCCAGCAGTGAATGCCATTACCACTCTGCTGTTCGGTAGAACCTTCGCCGGTGAGATGATTGTTTTCTATTTTGCAGAAAACGGCTTTTTGGAGATAAATTCCAAAAAAAGTATCATCAAAAACATTGTCTTTTATCTCCACATTTCTCCTGGAAAAAACTTTTATCGCTGCAATATCTGTAAGGCTTGAAACGCCGGAATGAATCAATTTGAAACCTTCAAAAACAACATTATCCGCATGGATAGAAACCATTTCATAAGTGTGTTCGCCATCAAGAACCGGGAAATTTTTTCCGATCAAAACAAGCGATTTATTAATCTGAATATTTTTTTCTTTGTAAATGCCCGGATAAACCAAAATCGTATCTCCATCTTTGGCTTGGTTGATCGCGGCCTGGATAGAACTAAGGCTGGTATTCTTCTTCACAACATGTACGCGTCCGCAAAAGGCAATTTGCGAAATGAAAAACAAAAACAATATGGCTAAAAGAAAATGCTTCATGGCTTATTTAATTCATTCCAGTCCAACCTGGTTCCTGAATATTTAGTAGTTGCGAGCCTGGAGGCTGTCTGCATTATTAAAGGCAGCAACGTTCCCGTTCATCGGGCTTCTTAGTTCATCACTCTTAAGAAAATAGGAAGTTGATGCAGGAATCAAAGAATGATCGGCTGAAAAATTGACGAAATAAATTTTATAGTTTTTCTCCTTTTCAAATAAAGGTGAATGAAGGAAAGAGAGCACGCAATGTGCATCATCGAACTTATAAACCTTTCCTTTATCGGTTAAAATTTCTGCCCCGAAACGATTGTCGCTCACGGGCATTTTGCAATAATCACATTTATCTTTTCCTACAACAATCGCCGTAGGTCCACTGTTGCAAGATTGGAAAAACAGTGCGGCCGAAAGAATAAATACTGCCGCATGAGGAATTGTTTTATTCTTATAAACTATCTTTTTAAGTTTCCGGTTGATTTTGTGTTGAGCGATATTCATCCCCATCAAAACAAGGCCAACACCAAAAAATAAATAACCTCCAAGCGCCGGAATAGAATAGGCGCCAAAATTCAACAATTGCTTAAACCCAATCAGCGGAGGTTGATACGCCATTCCGGGAACAATAATCGGCGCATCCGGATTTAGGTTGTGGCCATAGTTATACTCCCACCGCCAAAAATCCACCATCGCCACTACTCCAAAAACTACAAACAAAACAAAGACGGTTGTCAGCATCCATTTCTTTTTAAAAATGGCTGCTGTTAATAATAAGACCGCAAAAGCAATGATGATAACCGGCAAGATTGTGAACTCGAAAAAATCTTGTGTATGAAGCGGTTTCATGCCGATATAGTGGTTCAATCCGTTTACAATGTCGACATTGCCGCCAATGTGGTTTGGATAAATAAGTAATCTCAGTCCTTCCGGATATTGTGGCGCATTCAGGTCAATACGCCACATCGGAATTTTTAGAATTACCAATAAAACCAACGCGCAAAGGACGAGAAGGATGCGATTTGTTTTGTGGATTGAATTATTTTTCATTGCTTTTGCGGTCTTTTT